>NZ_FYAS01000016.1 GCF_900185715.1 Allobosea sp. CS1GBMeth4 | reverse complement strand
CGCGGATCGGCGCGCCCAGGCGGTCGCGTGCGCCGCCGTCGATCCGCCCGAGCCGGCCGGCCGCGCCGAGCGCCGCGATCTCGCCGCGCAAGGCCGCGCTTTCGGCCCCGCCGATGCCGGCGCCGTCACCGGCGATGGCAATGCCCGGCACCGAGGAGGCGAGCCATTCGTCCACGCGCGGGACGAAGGCATGCTGCGCCTCGTCGAAATCATGGGCGCAGCCGGCGGCATTGGCGAGGTTCACGCTCGGGATCACGCCCTGGTGCAGCAGCAACGTGTCGCAGGCGATGGTCCCGGCCCTTTCGCCGCGCTCGAACCGGACAGAGGCGATCCGGCCGGCGCCTTCGGCCGCGATCCCGGTGACGCCGCCGACGACGCGCAGGGAGCGCCGCACCTTCGCGATCAGCTTCAGGCCCTTGAGGAGATAGGGCGAGCCCAGGAAGTCAGGCAGCGCAGGCGCGGCCTTCAGCCAGTTGCGGCGCGGCGTGGTGTCGAGCACCGCGACGATCTCGGCTCCGGCCGCGGCGAGCTGCCCGGCCAGCAGATAGAGCAAGGGGCCGCAGCCGGCGATCACGGTGCGGCCGGCCGGAACGATCGCGGCGCTCTTCAGCGCGATCTGCGCCGCACCCGCCGTCATCACCCCCGGCAAGGTCCAGCCGGCGATCGGAAACGGCCGCTCCTGCGCTCCGGTCGCCAGGATGAGTTGCCGCGCGCCGATCAGCCGGGCGCGGCCGTCGAGCGAGAGGCCGAGCTCGAAGGCCTCGCCCGCGGGCATCGCCTCGTCCGGCCCGATCGACCAGAGCGTGCAGCGTGCGGCATAGGCGGCCTGCGAGCCTTCGAAGCGCGCGACGATGTCCGCGCCCCGCCAGTACTCGGCGCCCAGCACCGTGCGGTCGGCGACCGGCGTCGTGGTGACGCAGCGGTAGATCTGCCCGCCCGGCGCCGGGTTCTCGTCGACGAGCAGGACATCGAGGCCGAGTTCGGCGGCGCGCGCGGCGGCGGAGAGCCCTGCGGGGCCGGCGCCGACCACGACGAGATCGTAGCGCTCGGCGAGGTCGTGGATCGTGGCGATCGCGCGCATCAGGCCGCCTCCTCCGGCCGGCGCCGGCCATGCTGGGTCTCGATCCGCATGCCCTCGCGCAGCGGCACGAGGCAGCCCTGCCGGTTGCCGACGCCGTCGATGACGACGAGGCATTCGAAGCAGACGCCCATCATGCAATAGGGGGCGCGCGGCGCGCCGGAGACGGGCGTCTCGCGGCAGGCCGCAATGCCGTTCGCCAGCAGGGAGGCGGCGACCGTATCGCCGTCCCGCCCGGTCAGAGGCCTGCCGTCGAAGGTGAAGCTGAGCCTGACGCCCGCCTCGGCGTCACGCATTGGCCGGAACATGGAACCTCCGTGCGGAAAAGCTCGCGAGCGCCTCGGGCAGTTCGCCGGCGAGGATGGCCGGAGCGAGCGTCAGGACATGGTTGGCGGCGAGCGTCACGCCGGAATGGCAGGTGGCGACGAAGGCGCCGGGATGGCTCTGCGACTGCTCGTAGATCGGGAAGCCGTCCGGGCTCATCACGCGCAGCGCCGACCAGCTGCGCACCACATTGAGCCCGGCCAGGCGCGGGAAGGTGCGCACGGCGCGCTCGGCCATCACCGAGAGCACCGGCTGTCCGACGATCGTGTCGAAGCCGCGATCCTCCTGGCTGTCGCCGATCATGACGCCGCCCTCGTCGGTCTGGCGGATCGTCACCATCGGGTTGTGCAGGAAGGGCGCGGTCTTCTCGGTGACGATGATCTGGCCCTTGCTCGGCTTCACCGGCGCCTCCAGTCCGACCATCGGGGCGAGCCGGGCATTGCCGAGGCCGGCCGCGAGCACGAGCTTGCCGGCTGCGATCTCGCCCCAGGAGCCGCGGATGCGAAAGCCGCCATCGCCGGGAGCGATCGCCTCCACGTCATGGTTCGGCCGGTAGTCGACGCCGCGGCGGGCGCCCGCCTCGCGCAGCGCGCGGAACAGTCTCAGCGAGTTCACATGGCCGTCGAGCGGGCTGTAGAGCGCGCCGACGACGTCCTCGCCGATCTCGGGCAGGCGACGCCTGGTCTCGGCATGGTCGAGCACCTCATAGGGGAAGTCGGACAGGCCCGGCTGATTGTGCAGGCGGCGCATCGCGCCGATCCGCTTGTCGAGCTCGGGCTCGGACAGGCACGGCGTGAAGCCGCCGGGCTGGCTGTGGGCGACATCGATGTCGGCCTCGTCGCGCAACAGGACGGCGAGCTCGTGCCAGTCCTGCGCCGAGCGACGCGTCCAGAGCGCATATTCCGGCATGCCGAGGCCCTTGGACTGGACCCAGACCAGCGCGAAATTGCCGCGCGAGGCCCGGAAGGCGATGTCGCCCTCGTCGAGGACGATGACGCGCCCCCCCGCGCGGGCGAGGCCGAGCGCGAGCGCGCTGCCGACCACCCCGCCGCCGATGACGGCGACGTCGCCCTCGTTCCGGTTGCCGCCGATCATGGGTTCAGCCCTTTCCGGATCCGACGAAGAGGCGGTCGAGCCCGTAGAGCCTGTCGAGCGCGAAGAGCAGCGCCGCGGTGAGCGCGACGAGACAGGCGGAAACGGCCGCGATCAGCGGATCGATATTGTCCTGGATGTAGAGGAACATCCGTACGGGGAGCGTGGTGGTGGCGGGCGAGGCGATGAACACCGTCATCGTGACCTCGTCGAAGGAGTTGATCGCCGAAAGCAGCCAGCCCGAGACGACGCCGGGCAGGATGAGCGGCAATGTCACCCGGCGGAACACCGTCATCGGATCGGCGCCGAGCGAGATTGCGGCGTGTTCGATCCGGCGGTCGATGCCATAGGAGGCGGCGAGCACGAGCCGCAGCGCGAAGGGCAGGATGACGATGACATGGCTCAGCACCAGTCCGGTGAAGGTGCCGGACAGGCCGATCTGCGAGAAGAAGCGCAGGAAGGCGATGCCGAGCACGACGTGCGGGACCATCAGCGGCGACATGAACAGCGCCGTGATCGCCTCACGGCCGGGGAAGCGGTAGCGCGCTATGGCGAGCGCCGCCGGCACCGCGATCGCGACCGTGACGGTCGAGGACAGCGCGGCGAGCCAGAGCGAGGTGTTGAAGGCGCGCAGGAACTCCGGATAGGCGAAGATCGCCCTGAACCAGCGCAGGCTCGGGCCGCGGGTCGGCAGCGAAAGATAGCCCTCGGGCGTGAAGGCGACGAGGCAGACGATCGCGAGCGGCGCCAGCATGAAGATGGCGAAGAGCGCGTGGAAGACGAGCGCCAGCGGGCCGTTCCGTCTCATTCGAACACCTGTGCGTAACGCCGTTCGATCAGGCGGTTCGAGCCGACGATGATCGCGACCAGCGCAACGAGCAGCAGCGTCGCGACGGCCGCGCCGAGCGGCCAGTTCAGCGTGTTGAGGAACTCGTCATAGGCGAGCGTCGCCGCGACCTTGAGCCGTCGCCCGCCGATGATCGCCGGCGAGGCGAAGGCGCTCGCCGCCAGGGCGAAGACGATGATCGAACCCGAGAGCACGCCGGGCACGATCTGCGGCAGGATCACGCGCCGCCAGATCGTCAGCCAGCCGGCGCCGAGCGACATCGCCGCATTCTCGATCTGTGGGTCGAGCCGCTGCAGCGAGGCCCAGACCGAAAGGATCATGAACGGCACGAGCACGTGAGTGAGCGCGATGACGACGCCGGTCTCGGTGAACATGAATTCGAGCGGCGTCCCGATCAGCCCGAGCGCCATCAGGCCCTGATTGACGAGCCCGGTCGAGCCGAGCAGCAGCGCCCAGCCGAGCGTGCGCGCCACCACCGAAACCAGCAGCGGGCCGATGACCACGAGCATGCAGACGCTGCGCCAGCCGGGCGACATCCGGTTGAGGATGTAGGCCTCCGGCACGCCGATCAGGATGGTGGCGAGCGTCACCAGGATCGCGATGCGGAAGGTGCGCAGGAAAACCTCGAAGAAATAGGAATCGGTCGCGATCTCGGCCCAGTTCTTCAGCGTGAACGCCGGCACGATGCCCTTGTACTGCCCCCAATCGTAGAAGGAGAGCAACGCCGTCATGCCGAGCGGGACGATGACGAGACCGAGGAAGACGAGCAGGCCGGGGGCGGTGAGCCAATAGGGTGCGCTGCGGTCGGTGACGGCGAGGCTCATGAGGCGCCCCCGTCCGCGAGCAGGGCGGCGTCGCCCGGCGCGAAGGAGAGGCTCACCGCCTCGCCTTCGGCGGGAACGGCGGTTCCGTCGTTGCCGCGCATCACGGTGAGCGGCCCCGCGGCGCTCTCGATAGTGAGCAGCCAGTAGGAGCCCTGGAAGACGCGGCCGGCGATGCGGCCGCCGAAGCCGGGAGCGCCGGGGGCGGCGAGGACGAGGCGCTCCGGCCTGACGGCGAGCGCCACCGGCCCCGGGCCGGCGCCGGGCAGCGCGATGGCGAAGCCGTCGATCAGGACGCGCCCCGCCCCGTCGCCGCTGCCCTTCAGCATGTTGGTCTTGCCGAGGAAATTGGCGACGAAGGCGCTGCTCGGCCGGCCATAGACCGCATCGGGCGCGCCGATCTGCTCGACCCGGCCCTGGTTCATCAGCACGATGCGGTCGGACAGCGCCATCGCCTCGTGCTGGTCATGGGTGACGAGGATCGTGGTGGTGCCGACCGAGCGCTGGATCTGGCGCAACTCGCCCTGCATCTCCTCGCGCAGCTTGGCGTCGAGATTGGAGAGCGGCTCGTCGAGCAGCAGCAGCGCCGGCTTGATGACCAGCGCCCGCGCCAGCGCGACGCGCTGCTGCTGCCCCCCGGACATGCGGCGCGGATAGCGCTCGGCGAAGCCTTTCAGACCGACGAGCGCCATCGCCTCGAGCGTGCGCTTCTCGCGTTCCGCCCTGCCGACGCCACGCATTTCGAGGCCGAAGGCGATGTTCTCCGCCACCGTCATGTGCGGGAACAGGGCATAGCTCTGGAAGACGATGCCGAGCCCGCGACGGTTGGGCGCGACGGCGGCGAGGTCGCCGCCGTCGAGCAGGATGCGGCCGCGATCGAGCGGCACGAAGCCGGCGATCATCTGCAGCGTCGTGGTCTTGCCGCAGCCGGAGGGGCCGAGCAGGGAGACGAACTCCCCGCGTTCGACGGCGAGGTCGAGCCCCTCCACCGCCACGACGGCGCCGTAGGACTTGCCCAGCGCTTCGAGGACGAGATGCGACATCGGATGAGGTCCGCCGAGGCGCGCGCTCAGCGCTCGATCTCGCGGTTCCAGCGCCGCGTCCATTCCTCGCGCTTGTCGTTGGCGACATCCCAGTCGATCGCCTTCAGCGCCTTGACCTGCTCGCCATAGGGCAGGCCCTTCTGCTGCTCGGGCGTCAGCACGACCTTCATATTGGCCGGGCCGGAGCCGCCGCCGACCGCCAGGGCGACCTGCACCGGCGGAGAGAGCATGTATTGCAGGAAGGCATTGGCCTCGGCCGCGTTCTTCGAACCCTCGACCGGGCAGCCGGCGATGCCGAGCGCATAGCCGCCTTCCTTCGGATAGACGAACTCGGCCGGGAAGCCGGTGTCGGCGAAGGCCTTGACGCGGCCGGAGCCCCAGACGCCGATCACCGCCTGGCCGTTCTGGAACAGCTCGGTCATCTTCGCCGGCGAGGGCTCGTAGGCGAGGACGTTGGGGTTGATCTCGTCCTTGATCGTCCTGAAGCCGGGCTCGATCTTCGCCTCCCCGCCGCCGCCGAGCTGCGCGAAGGCGACCAGCGCGTGCAGGCCATAGGTGTTGTTGATCGGGGGGACCACGAGCTTCTTGCGGAACTTCGCATCCTTGAGATCGGCCCAGGAGGTCGGCGCCGGCCAGTTGTTCTCGGCGAAGACCTTCCTGTTGTAGAACAGGCCCGTCGCGACCATGCCCAGACCCACGGCCCTGTTCGACTTGAACTTCATCACCGGGGCGAGGTCGGCATAGATCGGGGCGTCGGTCAGCGTCCCGCAGAAGCCGAGCGAGACCGCCTGATAGGCCGGGCCGTCGTCGACGATGATGACGTCGATCTGCTGGTTGCCCTTCTGCGCCTGCAGCTTGGCGAGGGTGTCGGTCGAATTGCCGGCGACATATTCGATCCTGACGTTCGCCTGCTTCTCGAAGCCGGGGATGACATCCTTGCGCATCGTCTGCTCGTAGGAGCCGCCATAGCCGGCGACATAGAGCGTCTTCTGCTGGGCGAACGCAGCCGAGCCAGCGAGTGCCGTACCGGCGGCAAGCGCAAATGTGATGGCGAGTTTCATGGCTTCCCCTCCTCGTTTTCGAGTGATGGGCCAGCGTCTTCGACAGTTTCGAGCTGGTCAAATCGAATGAATCGCGCGATTCATACCGGAATGTTATGGATTGGACGGAGGCCGGAGCATGCTGAATCCGCGCCAGATCGAGGCCTTCCGCGCTGTGATCGTCACCGGCGGGGTGACGGCGGCCGCTCACGCGCTGCACATCAGCCAGCCGGCGGTGACGCGGCTGATCCACGACCTGCAATATGCGCTCGGCCTGAAGCTGTTCGCGAAGCGCGGCACGCGGCTGATGCCGACCAATGAGGCGCTGTCGCTCTATCGCGAGGTCGAACGGCAGTTCGTCGGGCTGGAGCGCATCGAGCGGGCCGCGAAAAGCCTGCGGGAGGGCCAGTCCGGGCGCCTGCGGATCGCGGCGCTGCCGACGTTCAATGTCGGCTTCCTGCCGCGCATCGTCGGGCGGTTCATGCTCGACAGGCCGGGCCTGGAAGCGGCGGTCTACGGCAGCATCTCCTCGCAGGTGGTCGAATGGGTGGCGAGCGGCTTCTGCGATGTCGGCTTCGCCCAGGGGCCGCTCGACTTTCCCAATATCGAAGTGGAGCTGATGACGCCGGTGGCCGGCGTCGCGGTCCTGCCCGAGGGCCATCGGCTGGCGCGAAAACCGGTGCTCGAGCCGCCGGACTTCATCGGAGAGCCCTTCGTCTCGCTGGAGCAGACCACGCCGATGCGGTACCGCATCGATGCGATCTTCTCGGCGGCCGGCATCACGCGCCAGACGCGCGTGGAAACGCCGCTGTCCATGATCGCCTGCGGCCTCGTCGCCGCCGGGGCGGGCGTGGCGATCGTCGACGCGTTCACGGCCTTCGAGTTCGGCGGGCGCGGCATCGTGGTGCGGCCGTTCAGGCCCGCGGTGCTCTATGATGTCGGGGTCGTCTGGGCGAGCGGCCGGTTCAGGTCCGCCCTTGCGCTCGATTTCGTCGGCGAAGTGCGTGCCGCCGTGGCGGAGCGGGCGCGCGAGGGCGCTGCGCCCGTCCTCGGCCCCTCGGCAGGAGATTCGGGTCGGATCGCCTGATCGGGAGCCTCTTCGATATGCTGCCGCTTCGCGTCGGCACCGGCGTTTACAACGAAGGGAAGCGACGAGCCGGGCGGCTCGACACGGAGGATGACGACGATGAGCAAGGCGGCAGGCGGGATCCATATCGGCATCGGCGGCTGGGTGTTCGAGCCCTGGCGCGGCGTGTTTTATCCGGACAAGCTCTCGCAGAAGCGCGAACTCGAATATGCCGCGAGCAAGCTGACCTCGATCGAGATCAACGGCACCTATTACGGCTCGCAGAAGCCGGAGAGCTTCGCCCGATGGCGAGCCGAGACGCCGGACGGCTTCGTCTTCGCGCTCAAGGGCTCGCGCTTCTGCACCAACCGCCGGGTTCTGGCCGAGGCCGGCCCCTCCGTCGAGAAGTTCGTGACCTCGGGGATCAGCGAGCTCAAGGAGAAGCTCGGCCCGATCAACTGGCAGTTCATGGCGACCAAGGCCTTCGATCCCGCGGATTTCGAGGCGTTCCTGAAGCTGCTGCCGAAGGAGGTCGACGGCATCGCTTTGCGCCATGCCGTCGAGGTGCGCCATCCGAGCTTCCGCTCGCCCGACTTCGTGGCGCTCCTCCGGGAGTACGGCGTCGCGGTGATCACTGCCGGCGATGCCGATTTCCCCCAGATCGCCGACGTGACGGCGCCGTTCGTCTATGCGCGGATCATGGGCACGACGGAGTCGGAGCCTGAGGGCTATCCGGCACAGCAGCTCGACGCCTGGGCCCGCCGCGCGAGGGACTGGGCCGATGGCGGCACGCCGGAGGATCTCGAACGCGTCGCGCCCGCCGCGCGCCGGTCGCCGCGCGATGTCTTCCTCTATGTCATCAGCGGCGACAAGGTCCGCAATCCGGCCGCCGCCATGGCGCTGATCGAGCGTGTCCGCGCCTGACGGCGATCGTCGGCACGGCCGGTCGCGTCATTCCGCGGCCTGGACGGCGGGGTCCTGGCAGACGTCGACCCATTCTGCGCCGGTGAGCGCGGCCATGCGCTCCGGGCTGATGCGGACCATGCTGCGGGTCGAGCCGGCTGCCGGCAGGACCGTGTCGAAGGTCTTGAGCGAGACGTCGCAATAGACCGGCAGCGGCTCCGCCAACCCGAACGGGCAGACGCCTCCGACCGGATGGCCGGTGATCGCGGCGACCTCGTCCGCCGCGAGCATGCGCGGCTTGAAGCCGAACGCGGCCTTGGTCTTCCGGTTGTCGAGACGCGCATCGCCGCGGGCGACGAGCAGGACGACGCGCTCGCCCAGCCGCAGCGACAGCGTCTTGGCGATGCGGGCCGGTTCGACCCCGAAGGCTTCGGCCGCGAGCTGGACCGTGGCGCTGCTGCCTTCGGTGAGCTCGACCTCGATGTCGGGCGCGTGCTGCGCGAAGAAGGCGCGGACGGATTCGAGACTCACGGCACATTCCTTCCGAAACGCCACCAGATCAGGGATGCCACCAGTGCCGGCAGGCCGAAGACGAGGAGCAGGATCGGGACCTCCTCCAGGAAGCCGTAGCCGGCCCGGGTGATGCCGACGATCAGGTTGATCACCGAGACGGCGAACCAGAGCGGGATGAACAGCTTCATCGCGAGGACGATCGGATGACGCCCGCTTGTGTCGAGCCGCGGCGCGATCAGGAGCAGCACGCCGAGCAGGGCGAAGCCGGCGGCGATGACCTTGACGGTGTGCATGCCGGCGTCTCCCCGCTCAGTGCCGGAAATGGCGATGGCCGGTGAAGACCATGGCGAGGCCGGCCTCGTCGGCCGCCTTGACCACCTCGTCGTCGCGCATCGAGCCGCCGGGCTGGATCACGGCGGTGGCGCCGGCCTCGGCGGCGGCGAGCAGGCCGTCGGCGAAGGGGAAGAAGGCGTCGGAGGCGACGACCGAACCCTTGGCCAGGCTCTCGGGCATGCCGGCGGCCTTGGCCGCCTCGCCCGCCTTCCAGGCGGCGATGCGCGAGGAATCGACGCGGCTCATCTGGCCGGCGCCGATGCCGACGGTGGCGAGGTCCTTCGCATAGACGATGGCGTTCGACTTGACGTGCTTGGCGACGCGGAAGGCGAAGCGCAGATCGGCGAGCTCGGCCGGGCTCGGCTGGCGCCGGGTCACGACCCTGAGGTCCATGTCATCGACGACGGCGTTGTCGCGCGCCTGCGCCAGGAAGCCGCCGGCGACGGTGCGCAGCGACAGGCCGGGTTTGCGGACGTCCGGCAGGCCGCCGGTCAACAGCAGGCGCAGGTTCTTCTTGGCGGCGACGAGCGCGATGGCCTCCTCGTCGGCCTCGGGGGCGATGATCACCTCGGTGAAGATCTCGACGATCTTCTTCGCCGCTTCGGCATCGAGCTTGCGGTTCAGCGCGACGATGCCGCCGAAGGCCGAGACGGGGTCGCAGGCGAGGGCCCGTTCATAAGCTTCGCGCAGCGAGCCGCCTTCGGCGACGCCGCAGGGATTGGCATGCTTGACGATGACGCAGGCGGCGGCCCGGGCGGGATCGAACTCGGCGACGCATTCGAAGGCCGCGTCAGTGTCGTTGATGTTGTTGTAGGAGAGCTGCTTGCCCTGGACCTGGCGGGCGGTGGCGACGCCGGGGCGCTGCTCGGGCGTGCGGTAGAAAGCGGCCCATTGATGCGGGTTCTCGCCGTAGCGCATGGTCTCGGCGAGGTTGCCGCCGAGCGCGCGGAAGGCCGGCGAGGTATCGCCGAGCTCGTTCGCGAACCAGTTCGAGATCGCGGCGTCATAGGCGGCGGTGCGCGCATAGGCCTTCTGCGCCAGCTTGCGGCGCAGGCTCAGCGTGGTCGCGCCCTTGTGCGCCTCGAGATCGGCCAGCACGGCGGCGTAGTCGGATGCCTCGACCACGACGGCGACGTCGTTGTGGTTCTTGGCGGCGGCACGGATCATCGCCGGACCGCCGATATCGATGTTCTCGATGCAGTCCTCATAGGGCTTGCCGGCGGCGACCGTCGCCTCGAACGGGTAGAGGTTGACGACGAGCAGGTCGATCGGGGCGATGCCGTGGCCGAGCATCGAGGCCTGGTGCTCAGGATGCGAGCGGATGGCGAGCAGGCCGCCATGGACCTTGGGATGCAGCGTCTTGACGCGGCCATCCATCATCTCGGGGAAGCCGGTCAGGTCGGAGACGTCGGTGACGGCGAGGCCGGCCTCGGCGATCGCCTTGGCGGTGCCGCCGGTCGAGACCAGGGCGATGCCCATGCGGGAGAGGGCGCGGGCGAAGTCGATCAGCCCGGTCTTGTCGGAAACGGAAAGCAGCGCGCGTTCGACGCGGCGGAGTTCATTCGGCATGAGAGGGCTGGGTCCCGGGTTGATGGGCGCGAGGCGCGGAATGCTCGCGCGCGCCCTATCACGCCCGGGCTTTGCTGCAAAGCACAAGGCGCTGCGCCCCGTGCTGCAGGAGGTCAGAGCGGCGGATCGGGCTCGGCTTCGGCCTGGTCCGGGCGGATCGTCCCGGCGCCGGCGGCAGGGCGCTGCGCGGGCGTTCCGAGACGGGCGAACCGCCAGACGATCTGCGGCGTCGCCACAGCGTCGAATTCGACGACGAGCTGCGCGGTCTTGTGGCGGCCGTCGGCAGCGGCGAAGAAGATGCTCTCCTCCAGCCCGACGCGCAGGCCCGAGGCCTCGAAAGCCCAGATCTCGCCCGAAGGCAGCGCCAGGAGCGCGCCCTCGCCGTCGCGGATCAGGCTGGGCCGGACGTTGGGATGCAGATGGAAGCGCGCGGCCGCCGGCAGGCTCGCCAGCGCGGCGGGCGGGCTGAAGGCATCCTCGCCGGTGAGCTGGCTGCCGCTGCGGGCCAGCAGCAGGCGGCGGGTGTGGATGGTGCCGAAGGCACGCCGGTAGCCGTCATGGCTGCCGACCCATTCATGCCCGTCCTCGCCGTCCTGGCGCGCGACGCGGACATCGGCCGGCCCCGCCGTGATCCGCCTCTCGCCGAGAACCAGCCCGAAGACGGCGCTCGAGCGATCGTGCAGCGTGACCGTCGAATGGGCGGCGGTCGCGCGCGCCGCCAGCTTGAGCTCGGGCGAGCCGAAGCGGCTGGCGCCGCAATTGACCACGATGCGCTGCGAGCCGGTCGACAGTTCGAAGGAGAGACAGCCGGCATGGGCCTCGATCGAATTCGCGCCGGGCGGAGGCGGCCCGGCCTCGACCACGACGATGCTGGTTCCGGCAGAGAGCCGGTCATAGCCGGAATAGGCGGCGTGCTCGATCGGCCGGGCGCGGACATCGTCATAGGCCGCCAGCGTCGCCATCAGGTCGGGCGGCGTCGCACCCATGCCGTTGAACAAAGCGAGCGCGCCGTCGCCATGCCGGAACAGCTTGAGATGCGGCATCATCCGGTCGATCGCCATGATGATGCTGCGCGGCGTCTCCAGCCCGCGCGCCGAGAAGGTCTCGCGCAGCGGCAGGAGGTCGAGCAGCAATTCGATGATGATGCGGGGATTGCGGCTGAGATGGCCGCCATCCGGCAGGATCTGCTGCTCCAGCTCGTCGGAGAGGCTCGTCTCGTAGCGGCGCAGGCGCCGTTCCTGGCCGTCGAGGCAGACGGCGGCGAAGCAGATCGCGATCAGGCATTGCAGCCGCGCCGCGCCCTCGACCGCTCCGGCGAGCGCGAGCTGGAGGCGCTCCGTCGTCTGCGCGACATGGCGGATGAAGCGCTCGTAGAAGGCGTGATCGGCGCCTTCGAGCAGGAGCGGCGAATGCGACAGGAACGACATCAGCCGCCGGGCGATCACGGCCGGGCGGCGGGCGATCTCGTCGCGGTCGTGCCGGCGGGCGATGAACTCGTCGACGAGCGCGCGGGCATTGGCGCGCGCGATCGCCGTGTCGGCGGCGCGCAGATGCCGCAGCCAGACGAAGCCGTGCAGCGCCTCGGCCCAGGCCTCGCTCGGCGGCTCGATCAGGAAGGGCGATTCGCCGTGGCAGTTCGCGGTGCGGCCGGCCAGGGCGAAATAACCGGCGTAGATGTCGCTCGCCGTGGTCGGGTCGGCCGTGCGCAGATCATGCGGGGCGAAGAGCAGCCGGCCGGTGCGCAGCCGGCCGAACGGCCAGAGCGCCCGCTTTGCTCCGGCGATCTGGCCGCGCGTGCGCCGCGCCGCCCTGCCGATGGCTGCCCGTGCCAGACCCCTGCGCTCCGACCAGCCGCTCAACGAATCCTGCTGCCCCGCCGTCTCGTCCGCCCCTCCGTCGAGGCGAATCCCGCCCGACTCATAGCCTGATCAGCCGACAAGCGTAAAATCCCGCCCATCCCGATAGCCGCGGCGTCTCGCCGGCGAGCTGGTGCGGCAGCGTCCGCAATTCGCCCAGCGGCGTCAGGGCCTCGGCCAGGCCGATCTCCGCGGGCCCGATCGGGTCGCGCGCGAGGCCGGGCGTGCGGGCGAGGGCGGCTTCGATCTGCGCCTCGCCCTCCTCCCGTTCGAGCGAGCAGGTGCAGTAGACGAGGCGCCCGCCCGGCCGGGTGAGTTGCGCCGCCCGGTCGAGCAGGCGCGCCTGCAGTGCGGCGAGCTTGGCGATGTCCTGCGGCGTCTTCGTCCAGGCGACCTCCGGGTGGCGCCTGATCGTGCCGGTGGCGCTGCAGGGCGCGTCGAGCAGCACGGCGTCGAAGGGCTCGGCCTCGAAGGCTGCGACATCGGCGGTGACGACCTCAGCGCTCAGCCCGAGCCGTTCGAGATTGGCCTTCAGCCGGCGCAGGCGCGGGCCGGAACGGTCGACCGCGACGACCTCAGCACCCGCCTGTGCGAGCTGGACGGTCTTGCCGCCGGGCGCGGCGCAGAGATCGGCGACGCGCTCGCCGGGCCGGACGTTGAGGAGCCGGGCGGGAAGGGCGGCGGCGGCGTCCTGCACCCACCATTGCCCGTCGGCGAAGCCGGGCAGGGCGGTAATGGCCTCGCGCCCGCGCAGGCGCACCGAGCCGGTCGGCAGGACGATGCCGTCGAGTTTGGCGGCCCAGCCGGCCGCGTCGGATTTGACGGTCAGGTCGAGCGGTGGCTCCTCGGCATGGGCGGCTGCAATCGCCGTGGCTACATCGGCGCCATAGGTCCGCGTCCAGCTCTCGCGCAGCCAATCCGGCGTATCGGTCAGCGGATCGAGCTCGGCGAGGATCGCCTCGCGCTCGCGCGCCAGGCGCCGCAGCACTGCATTGGCGAGCGAGGTGTAACGGGCCGAGCGGGCATCCTCGTGCAATTGGCGGATGGCGAGATCGACCGCCGCGTGATCGGGCACGTCGAGGAAGAGCAATTGCGCCGCCGCAGCAACCATGATCGGCTCGAACGGGCCGGACTTGCGCGGGCTGCCGCGCTCCAGCCGTGCGTCGATCACCGCGCGGATCGTGCCGAGGCGGCGGAAGGCGACGGTCGCGATCGCACGCGCCAGCCCGGCATCGGCCGGCTCCAGCCCTGCCGTAACAGCCAAGCGCTCGAAGGTCTCGTCCAGCGCGGTACCGGCGCGCAGCACCTCGTCGATCAGCGTCGCGGCGAGACGGCGCGCGGCGAGACCAGGAACATCGTCGCCAAAGGACTGGCTTTGCACCTCTGCCATCTCAGCCCCAGGGCCCGGGTTCGCGCCCGCCGGCGAACGGGTTGCGGGCCGCGCCGCCGAGGAAGCTGCCGCGAGCGCCGGCGAGGCCCATGGCGCGCGCCTGCTCCATCAGCGCGGCGATGCGGTTGCCGGTGTCGGGGTGCGTCGAGAACAGCGAATCCATGCCGCGGCCGGAGAGCGGGTTAACGATGAACATATGCGCCGTAGCAGGCTTCGCCTCCGCCGTCTCGTTCGGGATATGGGCGACGCCTCCGGCGATCTTGGCGAGCGCGTCGGCGAGCGCCGCCGGGTTGCCGCAGATCTCGCCTCCGAGGCGGTCGGCCTCGTATTCGCGCGAGCGCGAGACGGCCATCTGGATGATCGTCGCCGCCAGCGGGGCGAGGATGGCGATCAGGATCTGCACGACGACGTTCGGCCGGTGCTCGCTGTTGCCGCCGCCGAAGAACATGCCGAAGGAGGCGATGGTCGAGATCGCGCCGGCCATCGTCGCGGTGATCGTCATGGTCAGCGTGTCGTGATTCCTGATATGGGCGAGCTCGTGCGCCATCACGCCGGCGAGCTCGTCATGGGACAGCGTGCGGATGATGCCGGTGGTCGCGGCCACGGCGGCGTTCTGCGGATTGCGGCCGGTGGCGAAGGCGTTCGGCTGGTCCTCGTCGATGAGGTAGACGCGCGGCATCGGCAGGTTCGCGCGCTGGGCGAGGTCGCGCACCATCCGGTACAGCTCGGGCGCGGAGCGTTCGTCGACCTGGTGCGCATTGTAGGCGGCGAGCGCCAGCCGGTCGGAATTCCAGTAGCTGAACAGATTGGTCGCGACCGCGATGCCGAGCGCGATCAGCATGCCGCCGCTGCCGGCGAGCAGGTAGCCGACCACGCCGAACAGCGCGGTGAGCGCGGCCATCAGCATGCCGGTGCGGACATAGTTCATCGCAAACCCCTCGCGTCGTCGCGTTCCGGCGTCGAGCCTCTCGCCGGATGCGCGTTTCGTCCCTATGTGGTGGGGACGATGCCGATCCTGCAAGAGAATGGCCGATCATGACCGCGCCGACGAAGACCGACGACAATGCGACGGCGGCGCCCGGCAAGACGCTTTCGCCGGCGGCCCGGCGCGCGCTCGCCGAAGCGCAGGCGCGCCGCGCCGCGCTCGACGCCAAGGCGGCCGAGCTCGGGCGGGAGAAGGAGATCGACGGGCGCGGCGGGCTGGAGCCGGTGCGCTATGACGACTGGGAAGTGAAGGGCATCGCCAGCGACTTCTGAACCGGGCCGCGGCGTCGTCGGCGGCGGGGCAGGCGCGTGCTCAGGCGGCCCGGGCGCGCCGGGCCGGGTTCGGCGCCGCCTCCCCCTGGGTGGTGCGGAAGGTGCCGACGAAGCGGTTCAGGCGCTCGATCTGATCCAGCAGGGCGCGGGCGGAGGCGGCGCTCTCCTCGGCCAGGGCGGCGTTGCTCTGCGTCATCTCGTCCATATGGCTCACGGTGCGCGCCATCTCGTCGATGCCGTTGGCCTGCTCGCCCGCGGCAGCGGCGATCTCGTTGACGGTGGCTGAGACCTGCATCGAGGCCTCGACGATCTTCTCCAGCGTCTCTCCCGCCTGACGGACGAGGCGCACGCCCTCGACCACCTCGGCATCGGACGAGCCGATCAGCCCGGTGATGTCCTTGGCCGCCTCGGCCGAGCGCTGGGCCAGCGCCCTGACCTCGGCGGCGACGACGGCGAAGCCGCGCCCGGCATCGCCGGCCCGGGCGGCCTCGACCGCGGCGTTGAGCGCGAGCAGATTGGTCTGGAAGGCGATGCCGTCGATCACGCTGGTGATCTCGGAGATCTTCTTGGAAGCGCCCTCGATGCGTTCCATCGCCTCGATCGCCTCCTTGACGATTTCGCCGCCGGTGCGCGCCACGGCGGAGGCGTTGTCCGCCAGCGTCACCGATTGGCGCGAGGACTGGGCCGAGGTCTTGACCGAGGCGGTGAGCTCCTCGGTCGTCGCGGCCGTCTCCTGCAGGGCGGAGGCCTGCTGCTCGGTGCGCATGGACAGGTCGTTGGCGCCGCTGTTGATCTCCTGAGAGGCGGCGGCGATGGCGGCCGAGCTGGTCTTGATGCTCGCGACCATCTCGCCGAGCTTGTCCATGGCGTCGTTGAAGTGATCGCGGATGCTGGTGTACTCGGCCGGGATGTCGTCGGCCATGCGATAGGTCAGATCGCCGCGCGCCAGCGCCGCCATTCCGGCGCTGACATAGCCGATCGCCTTGTCGCGCTCGCGGGCCTTGGCTTCCTCGGTGGCGCGGATTTCGGCCTGGGCCTTCGCGCGTGCCGCTTCCGAGGCTTCGAGATAGACCGAGATGGCGTAGTCCATGTCGAGCAGGGTCGCCTTGACGATGGCGCCGATCTCGGCGCTCCGCTCGGCCGCGCCGGGCAGCTTCGCGCCGAAACGGCTCTTCGGCCAGCGCTCCTCGAGCACCTTTGCGAGCAGCTTCTCCAGCAGCAGCGCGTAGCCGCCGATATACCAGCGCGGCTCCAGCCCGATGCGGGCGTGGACATGACCCACGGCGGTGACGGCATCGACATAGTCCGCATCGAACTGGGCCTTGGCGATCCGGTTCCAGTGCGAAAGCTGGCGGTTCTTGGCGCCCTCCATATGGGCGGGGCTGCTGAAGAACGCCCTGGTCTCGGGGAAAGCCTGGATTTGGGCGTAGAAGGCCTCGAGGGCGCGGGGCAGCGCCTGCAGGATGGTCTGCTCCAGACCGGCGATGCGCCCTCGCGCCTCGCCATCGAGTTGCATGAAACCGAGCCGCCGATCGAGCTGATCCGCTGACGACATGACATTTGCCCCTTCGTACTGATGTGGCACGACCGGGCCACCTCAGAATGACAACAAAGTATCGTTAAAAAACAGCAAACAGTTGTTTAGCTGAACTAATACACGCTTTGCGCGTAGATTAGCGCCTGTTAAACCGGAGGCGGCGGCAGCGCATGTCCCCGTCGGCCCGGCGTCCCGATTCCGGTCGGCCGGAAACCGCGCTAAGAGGTTCGCCCGCGACGATGGGAACAGGCAGGGCATGACCAGCGACGGCAAGAGGATCGAGGCGCTGCGGCGGCTCCTGACCGAGGCCCATGACAAACTCGGTCTCAGGCTCGGCTTTGCGCTCTGGGACGGCTCGCGCGTGCCGGCGGGCTGGCCGGCGGACGGGCTGATGATCGCGCTCCGCGACGCCGGCGTCGTGGCGGCGCTGCTGCGCAAGCCGAAGCTCGACACGCTGCTGCACCTGCATGTGGCCGACCGGATCGCCATCGAGAACGGCACGATCTTCGATCTCGCCGCGGCACGCCCCGAGGGCAAGGTCGGCCGGCTGGCGCGCGGCATCCCCAAAGCTGCCGTGTTCGATGTGGTCAGGCGCTTCATCTTCGCGCCGGGGCAGGCGCCGCCGGCGGTGGAGCATATCAGCGGCGACGAGATCGCCCGCGACGGCAAACCTTCGACCAACAAGGCCAACATCGCGCATCATTACGACGTCTCGAACGCCTTCTACCGGCTCTTCCTCGACGAGCGCATGGTCTACACCTGCGCCTATTTCACGCAGGATCATCACGACCTCGAGCGGGCGCAGACCGACAAGCTCGAGATGATCTGCCGCAAGCTGCGCCTGAAGCCGGGCGACAGGCTGCTCGACATCGGCTGCGGCTGGGGCGCGCTGGTCTGCTACGCCGCGCAGCATTATGGCGTCGAGGCGCATGGCGTGACGCTGGCCGAGGAGCAGCTCAAGCTGGCACGGGACAGGGTCGAGGCGCTCGGCCTGCAGGGCAAGGTCACACTCCATCTCAAGGACTTCACCCAGATGGAGGGGGAGTTCGACAAGATCTCCTCGATCGGCATGTTCGAGCATGTCGGAATCCGCAACCACCCCACCTATTTCCAGGCGGTCAACCGGCTGCTCAAGCCGCGCGGGCTCTACCTGCACCATGCGATCTCGCGGCGGGCCAAGAAGACGGAGCGCGCTTTCAACAAGATGCCGGCCGAATACCGCGCCCTGGTCCGCTACATCTTCCCGGGGGGCGAGCTCGACCATCTCGGCATGTCGATCGCCAATCTCGAGCGCCATGGCTTCGAGGTCCACGATGTCGAAGGCTGGCGCGAGCACTACCAGCGCACGACGCGGCTGTGGTTCGAGCGGCTGAACGCCAGACGGGCCGAGGCGGAAGCGGAAATCGGGCCGGAGCGGACCCGGATGTGGCTGATCTATCTGGCCGGGTGCTCGCTCGCCTTCGAGCGCGGCGGTGCGCTGGTCAACCAGACGCTGGTGTCGAAGCGGCGCAAGGGTGCCTCCGGCCTGCCGTTGACGCGCGCCGATCTCTACCGCTGAGCGTGGAGGCGTTCAGGCGGCGGCGATGCGCATCGCGCGAGATCCGGCGGCTCTGACGAGGGCGCCCGATCGCGAGATGCGGACGGGCGGGCGCGGCGGCGGGCGCAGGCGCGCCCGGCACGGCGGCCTCAAAAGAACCCGATCGTAGCGCCGAAGGCGAGGCCTGCGCCGAAGACGATCATCGAGGCGAAGGCGGCCTCGGCGAGGGTGAAGAGCGTCTGGACGTGGCCGGCGAGAGCGGAGCGGGAGAGCGTGAACATCGAAATCCCCGAGAGCGGATCGTTCCTGCTCCGGCCTTGGGGCGCTCTGCGTGGTTTTCGCCGGCGGCTCCGGAAACGCGAATGGCGCCCGACAGGGCGCCATGCAACGAAGCCCGGCGGGGGCTATTTCTTCACGAAACCGTCGAGCTTGCCGTAATGTTCGGCCAGCAGATAGTAGAAGGTCAGGCGCGACTTGGTGTTGTCGGCCTTCATGTGCTCGCAGGTCGCCTTGATGGTCGCATCGAGGTCCGTGCCCTTCAGCCCGAGCTTCTTCTTCAGGAAGTTCTCGCGGACGCGCTCGAGTTCGGTGGGGTCCGTGCAAGCGACGTAACGGGTGTCGGGCTTGCTCATCACCAGCGCATAGGCCTTGCTCATGCCGGCGAGGGCGGCCTCGTTGACGGGTTTCTTGGCGAACTTCTTGACGTCGGCGAGATGATCCATCGGGTACCCCTCTGAGACATATCGATTCGAAGGCGCGGGACTCAAGCCTTGCGCCCCGGGAAAACGATATCCGGCTTTCCGGCCGCAGGCGAGGGGCGCCAGCGCCAAAAGCGACCGGAATCTCCGCGGAAATCGGAATTTTCCGGGTCGGATCCGGCTCAGGGCGTGACGACCACCGGGGTGCCCATGCGGACGCGGGCATAGAGATCGATGACGTCGCTGTTGTGCATGCGGAAGCAGCCATAGGACGCGGCAGTGCCGACCGAGCGCGGGTTGTTGGTCCCGTGGATCGCATATTGGCCGCCGGGGCCGAGGCCGATGACGCGCGCGCCCATCGGGTTGTTCGGCGCGCCGCCCGGAATCACGTCCGGCAGCCGCGGATTGTCGCGCTTGACTTCGGCCGGCGGGCTCCAGGCCGGCTCGACCACGAGTTCCTCGACATATTTGACGCCGCGCCACTGCTTGCCGGCCTTGCCGACGGCGATGGTGTAGCGCAGCGCCTGTCCCGGCGCCGCGATGAAGTAGAGCTTGCGCTCTCCGGTGCGGATCAGGATGGTGCCGGGCTGATAGCGATAATCGGGGAAGTCGACGACCTCGCGGGCTTCGGCGACGCGCGCCGTCAGCAGCATCAGCAGCGAGAGCGCCGCGGCGGCGATGAGATCGATCGATCCGCTGCGGTCCGTCATGGCCGTCTCCTTTCGAGTCCCGACATATCGGGCGCATCTGGGCGACAGCCGGTGAATCCGCGGTTCAGCAGCATGGTGAACCGTCGATTCATGATGAATCGGAGCCGAGCCCCGGTCAGGCGATGGCGATGCCGGCTGCGATCGCCGCCAGCAGCAGCGACAACAGAGCGGCGAGGAGCAGGTCGATCGGGCCGTGCGGAACGCTCATGACGGAATCCTCCGGGCCCGCCGGCCAGCCGACGTCCAGCGGTCCCGGCTCCGTCATGACGGAGCCGGCCGGCACGGTCCATGGCGGAGTCCTGCTGGCGTGAACGGTGCGTTAAGCGGCTCCGAGGGGTTTGCGGAATGCTGCGCCGGAGTCGGGGCTCAGGCCTTCTCGACCACCAGAGTGGCGCCCTCGACGCGAACGACGCGGATCTCGGTACCGGCCAGCAATTCCGGGCCCGTGACGCGCCAGGAGGAATCTCCGACCCGGATGCGGCCTTCACCGCCGGTCATGGTGGTCTCCAGCCTGAAGACCCTGCCGATCAGCTGGCGGCCGCGATCGTTCAGGCCAGAGGCGGTGTCGGGTTCCTCGCTGCGGTGGCGGGTGACGACGCGGCCGACGAGCACGCTGGCGATCGCAAGCGCGGCGAAGACCAGCCAGGCGCCCTGCCAGGCGAGGCTGGTCAGGCCGACCACGGCTCCCGTCAGGAGCGCGGCGAGGCCGAGCCAGAGCAGGAAGACGCCGGGCGCCAGCATCTCGCCGCCGACGAGGATCAGCCCCAGCACGATCCAGGCCCAGCCGCCGAAGGACGCGAACCAGTCGAGCATGCTCAGCCCTCCGCGGGCCGGCCGGCCGCGGGGACGGAGCCGCCGCGCCGGCTCGCCGCCGCCTCCTCGCCGAACACCGCCCGGGTGAGCTGGGCGATGCCGCCGACGGTGCCGGCGAGCGCCGCGGCCTCGACCGGGACGATCACCAGCTTGCTGTTATGGGCGCTCGCCATCGATTTCAGCGCGTCGGTATAGCGCTCGGCGATCAGGAAGTTGGCGGCCTGGATGTCGCCGCGGCTGATCGCCTCGCTGACCATGGCGGTCGCGGTAGCCTCCGCCTGGGCGAGGCGTTCCCGGGCCTCGGCGTCGCGCAGCGCCGCTTCCTTGCGGCCTTCGGCGGCGAGAATCTGCGCCTGCTTCTGCCCTTCCGCCTTGAGGATCTCGGCCTGGCGCTGGCCTTCGGCCTCGAGCACCGCGGCGCGCTTCTCGCGCTCCGCCTTCATCTGCCGGTTCATCGCGCCGGCGATGTCGGCCGGCGGCAGGATGTCGCGGATCTCGATGCGGGTGACCTTGACGCCCCAGGGCGAGGCGGCGGCGTCCATCACCCGCAGCAGCCGCTCGTTGATCTCGTCGCGATGCGAGAGCAGCTGGTCGAGGTCCATCGAGCCGACCACGGTGCGGATATTGGTCATGGTCAGGGTCATCAGCGCCTGGCCGAGCGAGGCGACCTCGTAGCAGGCCTTGGCGGCGTCGAGCACCTGATAGAAGGCGGCGGCGTCGATGCGCACGCCGGCATTGTCCTTGGTGATCGCCTCCTGCGAGGGAACGTCGAGCACCTGCTCCATCACGTTCACCTTGTGGCCGATCCGCTCGACATAGGGCACGATCAGGCCGAGGCCGGCGCCCAGGGTGCGCGAATAGCGGCCGAAGCGCTCGACCGTGTAGTTGTAGCCCTGCGGGATGGTGCGCACGCCGAGGGCGATCGTCAGGATGACCAGCGCGACCAGTGCGACGACGACGATGTCGAAGCCAGTGGGATTCATCTCAACTCTCCAATCCGGTCCGGGAGGCTGGTTCGAGCGTGGGCTTGCGGGCGTCTGACGCAGGCTCGCGTGCCGGCTTGCCTTCGAGATGGCCGACGATCCGCCACATCATCTCGCCGACCTTGCCGCATTCCTCGTCGCTGAGCACGCCCATCATGGCTTCGATCCTGGCGGTGTGGATCGCCAGCGCCGCGCGCGTCAGCGCCTCGCCTTCGGGCGTCAGCCAGAGCCGGCGCACGCGCCGGTCGGTCTCGTCGTTGCGGCGCTCGATCAGCCCGCGCCGCTCGAGCTCGGGCAGCAGCATGCTCATGGCGCTGCGGCCGACGAGCAGCTTCTCGGCCAGCGCCTGCTGGGTCAGCCCGGGCGTGCGGAAGACGTTGGCGAGCACGTCGTAATGGGCGAGCTGAATGCCGAGCGGCGCCAGGGCCTCGGAAAAGACCCTCTTCCAGAGCTGGTGCATGCGGGCGACCGCGAGCCAGTTCTTGAAGCGGGGCAGATCCCAGGGCAGCGCGGAGCGGCCGGCGCCGGCCGGCTCAGTTCCAGGCGCGGATATCGGGGCTTGCTTTTTGTTCATGGCTGAACATAATAGTTCAAGACTGAACGAACGGGATTTCCGGTCATGCCCAGCGCAGCCCTTCGCGTCATTCGCCCTCTCGTCCGCATCGGCAGCTTCATCGCCCCACGCACCGCCGGTCACGCCGCCTTCAAGCTGTTCTGTACCCCGCCGCGTCCGCCCGGGCCACAGAGCCGCAACGGCAAAGCCATCATCGCCGCCCGCGCCCGGCTCGCGCCCGCGATCAGGCAGGCGGTATCCTATCCGTGCGGGACGGTCAGCAGCTATCTGTTCGAACCGGAGCCCCGCTTGCAAGATGGCGATGGGCCGGCACCGACGGTGATCCTGCTGCATGGCTGGAACAGCGAGGCGGCGTTCATGAGCGCCTTCGTCGCGCCGCTGCTGGCGCAGGGCTTCCGCGTCGTCGCCTTCGACATGCCGGCGCACGGCACCTCGACGGGCGCCGAACTCAACATCCCGCTCGGCGTCGCGGCGCTCGCCGCCGTGGCGCGCGTCTTCGCGCCGGTGCATGCGATCGTCTGCCATTCCTTCGGCGGGGCGATCGCGCTGGCGGGGCTGGCGCGCAGCGTTCCGGGCCAGCCGCGGGTCAAGGCCGGCCGGCTCGCGCTGGTCGCGGCGCCGTCCTCGGTCACGACGATCACGCGCAATTTCGGCGCGACGATCGGGCTCGGCCGGCGCGGCCAGGCGGCGCTGGAGCGACGCATCCACAGCGTCGCCGGCAATCCGGTCGAGGCTTTCGAAGGCCGCGAGCAGCTCGCCGCGCTCGGGCTTCCGACCCTGGTGATCCACGACCGGCAGGACCGGGAGCTCGGCTTCCACCACGCCGAAGCCCTGGCGGCGGCCGGACCGTTCGTGACGCTGCAGGAGACGAGCGGGCTAGGACACCGGCGCATCCTGCAGGCGAAGCCGGTGGTGGAGGCGGTGACGCGCTTCGTGGTCGGATAGCCCCTTCTCCCTGGAAAAGCGGGGGCGCTTCCCGCGCCTGCCTCACACCCAGCCCATCAGCTCCCGACGCACCACGGTCTCGATCACCCGCATGCCCTCCTCGGAATCGTTGAGGCAGGGCAGATAGGCGAAGTCCTTGCCGCCATTGTGCAGGAAGATCTCGCGGTTCTCGACGTCGAGCTCCTCGAGCGTCTCCAGGCAATCGGCCGAGAAGCCGGGTGCGACGATGGCGAGCGATCTGGTCCCGCCCTGCGCCAGCGCCTTCACCGTCTCGTCGGTATAGGGCTGCAGCCATTCGTCGGGGCCGAAGCGCGACTGGAAGGTCAGGCGGAAGCGCTCCTCCGACAGGCCGAGCTTCTCGCGCAGCAGCCGGGCGGTGACGGCGCACTGGCAATAATAGGGGTCGCCCTTGAGCAGGTATTCCTTCGGCATGCCGTGCAGCGAGCAGAGGATCACCTCCGGCTCGAAATCGAGCCTGGCGAGCGAGGCACGGATCGAGGCGGCGAGCGCGTCGATATAGCTCGGGTCGGCGTAGTAGGGATGGGCGACCCGCACCGTGGGCTGCCAGCGCATCTCCATCAGGGCGCGGAAGGCCTGGTCGCAGGCGGTCGCCGAGGTCGGCGCAGCGTATTGCGGATAGAGCGGCACCAGAAGGATGCGGTCGCAGCCCTGGTCGAGCAAGGCCTTGAGCCGGCTCTTCACGTCGGGCAGGCCGTAGCGCATCGCCCAGTCGACGGTGATGCGGTCGCCGGCGAGGCCCTTCAGCCGCTCCGCCAGCTTTTCGGTCTGCGAGCGCGTGATCGTCTTGAGGGGGCCCTCGTCGCGCTCATTGTTCCAGATCGAGGCGTAGTCCTTGCCCTTCCGGCCCGGGCGCGTCGACAGGATGATCAGGTTGAGGATCGGCCACCATTTCCAGCGCGGTTCCTCGATGACGCGGCGGTCGGAGAGGAACTCCTTGAGATAGGCCCGCATCGGCCGGTAGCTGGTGCCTTCGGGCGTGCCGAGATTCATCAGCAGCACGCCGATGCGGCCGCTTCTGATCTTCGGGTGGTCGGGCGGCAAACGGGTCTCGAGGTTCATCACATCCGCTTTCGTTCGCCTGTGATTTAGACGAGTTACGGGTTTCGTCCAGTCGGGCCGCGCCGGGTGCGACATCGCGTGAGCGGGGTCTCGCAAGACGGCAAGGCTCTTGCTAGTCTTCGACATCAAAACCGCAGGGGTTCGCGCCGATGACCAAGATGACCCGCCGCCACGCGCTTCGCGTCCTCGGCGCTCCCGCAGCTCTCGCCGCCACCGCGCCGGTGGCGAAGGCGCAGGCGCCCGCCCCGAGCTTCACGCTGCTGCTGGTCAACGACATCTACAAGATGGGCGACGACAAGGGCAGGGGCGGCTTCGCCCGGGTCGCCGGCATCGCCAAGGCCGAGCGGGCGCGCGGCGTGCCGCTGCTCTTCGCCCATGCCGGCGACTGCTATTCGCCCTCGCTGATGTCGGGCTTCGACCAGGGCGCCCATATCGTCGCGATGCAGAACAAGATGGGGCTCGACGTCTTCGTCCCCGGCAACCACGAATTCGACTTCGGCAAGGAGAATTATCTCAAGCTCACTGCGGCCCAGACCTATCCCACCTTTGCGGCCAATCTCCGCGACGCCGCCGGCAATCTCCTGCCGGGGCACAAGGATTCGCAGATCTTCGAGCTCGGCGGGATCAAGGTCGGCGTGATCGGCACCACCTTCGACCCGACGCCGCAGCTCTCCAATCCGGGCGACCTGAAGTTCTCCTCGACCATGGAGGCGCTGCGGCGCGAGGCGCGCAAGCTGAAATCGGAAGGCGCCGACATCCTCGTCGCCGTGGCGCATGCCGACCGGGCGATGGACTACGAGATCGTGCGCTCGCGCGTCGTCGACATCCTGCTCACCGGACACGACCACGATCTCGCCATCGCCTATGACGGCAAGGTGGTGATGGTCGAGTCGAACGAGGAGGGCAATTACGTCACCGCGATCGACATCGCCGCCAAGGTCTCGGGCGAGGGCGCAAATCGCCGTGTCGAATGGACGCCGACCTTCCGCGTCAACGACAGCCGCGCCGCGACGCCCGACCCGGAGGTCGCCGCCATCGTGAAGGGCTACGAGACCGAGCTGTCGAAGGAGCTCGACGTCGAGATCGCGACGCTGGCCTCCCCGCTCGATTCGCGCACGGGCATGATCCGCACCCAGGAAACCGCGATCGGCAACCTGATCGCCGATGCGATCCGGGCGGCGACCGGCGCGCAGCTCGCCATCACCAATGCGGGCGGCATCCGCGCCAACAAGCAGTATGCGCCGGGCCACAAGCTGACGCGGCGCGACGTGCTGAGCGAGCTGCCATTCGGCAACGCCACGGTGATGGTGGAGATCACCGGCAAGGACGTGAAGGACGCGATCGAGAACGGCCTGCGCGACGCGCCGCAGGGCGCGGGACGCTTCCCGGTGGTCTCGGGGCTGACCTTCGAGGCGGACCTCAAGCAGCCGCAGGGCTCGCGCGTCACCTCGGTGAAGGTCGCCGGCAAGGAGATCGACCCCGCGGCCAAGTACACGGTCGCCTCCAACAACTTCATGCTCGCCGGCGGCGACGGCTACAGCGCGCTCGGCCGCGGCAGGACGCTGATCGGCCTGACCGACGGCAAGCTGATGGCGAACGAGGTGATGGTCTATCTGCGCCGGCTCGGCACGGTCGACGCCAAGGTCGAGGGACGAGCCGTCCTGAAGTGAGCGGATTCTGCGCGGCGCTCGACGCCTTCCTCGCCTCGCCCGCCGCGGCCTCCTGGCGCGATCTTCCCGTCTTCGCCGACGGCACGGTGATGCAGGCCTGCGCCGCCGTCGACGCCGAGCGGGATGCCGGCCACGTCGTCGCGCCGGCGCCGGAGCGCTTCCTCGCGGCGCTCGCCCTGACGCCGCTCAATGCGGTGCGCGTCGTCATCCTCGGGCAGGACCCCTATCCGACGCCCGGCCATGCCAACGGGCTCGCCTTCTCCTATGTCGGGCCGGCGCCCTTGCCGCGCTCGCTCGTCAACATCCACCGCGAGCTCGGCGAGGATCTGGGCGCCGTGGCCATCGGCCGGGGCGATCTCTCCGGCTGGGCCAGGCAGGGCGTGCTCCTGCTCAACACCGCGCTCAGCGTGCGCGAGGGCGCGACGCAGGCGGGCTCGCATCTCGGCCTCGGCTGGCGGGCGGTGACGGATGCGATCCTCTCCGCCATCTCGCAGCGTCGGCCGCATGTGGTGTTCATGCTCTGGGGCGCTCCGGCGCAGGCGAAGCGCGCCCTGATCGACGAGAGCCGGCATCTCGTCATCGCCAGCGCCCATCCCTCGCCGCTCTCGGCGCGGCGCGGCTTCTTCGGCTCGAAGCCGTTCAGCCGGGCGAATGCCTGGCTGGTGGAGAAGGGGGAGGAGCCGGTGGCCTGGTGACGGCTATCCGACCGGCCGCTCGTCGGCGATGACCTTGCCGTCGTTCGGCAGCGCGCCGAGCGGCAGGATCTCGACCGTGCCCTTCAGCTTCGTCACCTGCTGCAGCGTCGAGGAGACGGCGTCGACGAAGCCTTTCGGCTCGGCATAGATCTCGGCCTTGAGCGTCATGGTGTCGAGCTCGTCGGCGCGGCCGATGACGAGGCGGAGCTTGGCGATCTCGGCGTGGCGGCGGGCGATCTCGGCGACCTGCTCGGGTCGCACGAACATGCCCTTGACCTTGGCGGTCTGGTCGGCGCGGCCGAGCCAGCCCTTGATCCGCTGGTTGGTGCGGCCGCTGGCGCTCATCCCCGGCAGGATCGCGGTGAGGTCGCCGACGGCGAGGCGGATCTGCGGGTGATGCGGATCGAGATTGGTGACGACGATCTCGCCGACCTCGCCCTCGGCGACGGGATCGCCGGTGCCGGGGCGGACGATCTCGACGATCAGGTTCTCGTTCAGAACCATGCCGTCGCGCGCGCCGGTCTCGTAGGCGATCAGGCCGATGTCGGCGGTGGCGTAGAGCTGGTAAGCGTCGATGCCGCGTTCGCGCACCCAGGCCTGCAGCGAGGGCGGGAAGGCGGCGCCGGACACGATGGCCCGCTTCAGGCAGGAGGCGTCGACGCCGCGGCTGTCGGCGGCCTCGACCAGCAGCTTGAGGAAGTCGGGCGTGCCGGTATAGGCGCTCGGCCGGTAGGCGCCGATCACCTCCATCTGCTGCTCGGTGTTGCCGGGGCCGGCCGGGATCACGGCGCAGCCCACAGCGCGCGCGGCGGAATCCATGATGAAGCCGCCGGGCGTCAGATGATAGCCGAAGGTGTTGAGGACGACGTCGCCCGCGCGGAAGCCGGCGGCATAAAGGCCGCGGGCGGTGCCCCAGGGGTCGATGCCGGTGCCCTCCGGCTCGAAGATCGGGCCGGGCGAGGTGAAGAGCCTGCCGAAGGAGCCGAGGGGCGCGGTGGCGAAGCCGCCGAAGGGCGGATCGTTCCTGTGCAGCGCCGGCAGCTCGGCCTTGCGCAGCACCGGGAGCTTCGCGAGCGCCGCGCGGTCGTTGACGGCAGCCGGATCGACGCCCTTCAGATGCGCGGCATAGCCCGGGGTCGCCAGCGCGGCGGCGAGCACGGCCGGCAATCTGGCGAACAGGTCGGCCTCGCGCATCTCGGGCGGACGGGTCTCGAGATCGTCATAGTGCTGCTTCATCGCTCTTGCCCTCGCGGACCGGTCTATCGGATGACGCGCAGGATGCGCAGGAAGTCGAGCAGCCCCGTCAGCGAGGCTGCGACATAGGTCAGCGCCGCGGCCCGCAGCACGCCGCGGGCCGCGGGCATGTCGTCCGGATGGAGATATCCGTCGGAGCCGAGGATCGGCAGCGCCTTGCCGAAGCTGGCGTCGAATTCCACCGGCAGCGTCAGCAGGTGCACGACGACGCCGAGACCGAGCAGGGCGACGACGGCGCCGAACTGGACCAGGCCGAGGACGGGCACGCGCGCGACGATCATCACGACCGGTAGGGTGACCAGCATCACCATGGCGATCCTGTCGACCGTGCCGAGCAGGCGGGCGAGGCGGGTGCGGAGGGCGAAGAGCCGGCTGCCCTGCGCGTGCTGGATGGCATGCGCGACCTCGTGCGTGGCGACTGCGACGGCGGTGATCGAGCGGCCGTCATGGTTCCCGGGCGACAGCCGCACGGCGCGGGCGCCGGGGTCGTAATGGTCGCCGCCGGTGGCGATGGCCTCGACGTCCACCGACGTCAGCCCGTAGCGGTCGAGCAGATGGCGCGCGAGCTCGCCCCCGGTGCCGGGCAGATCGGGCCTGTCGGCGGCGTGCCTGTGCATGACGTGGCGGACCCAGACTTGCGGACCGAGGATCAGCGCGAGGAGGAAGAGGGCGAGGACGAGATAGAGCATGGGCCGGAATGCCCCGCGCGGCGGCCGGACTAAGACAGCCAGCGCTTGCGGCGCTTGTAGCTCTTGACCTCGCGGAAGGACTTCTTCGCGCCCTCGGCGACACCGAGATAGAACTCCTTCACGTCCTCGTTCTCGCGCAGCATCTTCGCCTCGCCGTCCATGACGACGCGGCCGGTCTCCATGATGTAGCCATAGGTGGCGTAGCGCAGCGCCATGTTGGTGTTCTGCTCGGCGACGAGGAAGGAGACGCCCTCCTGATCGTTCAGCCGGCGGACGATCTCGAAGATCTCCTCGACGATCTGCGGCGCCAGCCCCATGGACGGTTCGTCGAGCAGGATCATCTTCGGTTTCGACATCATGGCGCGGCCGATGGCGCACATCTGCTGCTCGCCGCCGGAGGTGTAGCCGGCCTGCGAGCCGCGGCGCTGCTTCAGCCGCGGGAAGAGCTCGTAGATCTTCTCCAGGTCGCGCCTGATCGCGGCGTTGCCGTCGCGGCGGGTGAAGGCGCCGGTGAGCAGGTTCTCCTCGATCGAGAGGTGGCCGAAGCAGTGGCGGCCCTCCATGACCTGGATGCAGCCGCGCCGGACGAGCTCGTTCGGGGACATCTTGTCGACGCGCTCGCCGTTGAAGACGATCGAGCCCTTGGTGACCTCGCCGCGCTCGGCCTTGAGCAGATTCGAGATCGCCTTCAGCGTCGTGGTCTTGCCGGCGCCGTTGGCGCCGAGGATGGCGACGATGCCCTTCCGCGGCACCTGTAGCGAGACGCCCTTCAGCACCAGGATGACGTGATCATAGATCACCTCGATGTTGTTGAGCGACAGGATGGTGTCCGTCGCCGCGGCGGCGGCGGGGCTGTTTTCCAAGACGAGGCTCGACATCGCGGCTCCTCCCCTTCGCCCCTTGCGGGAGAAGGTGGCGCGCAGCGCCGGATGAGGGGGCGCGCCGCGCGTTCAGGTCGGTTCCGAGAACCGCAGCCGCCGAAAGGACGGCGCGACCCTCATCCGTCTCGGCTCGGCCGAGCCACCTTCTCCCGCAAGGGGAGAAGGGAAGCCCGGCATCAGCCGTTCAGGTCAGGACGACTTCTCGCAGGACTCGGTCCGCTTCGGCCAGTTGCCGGCCTTCTCGACATAGTCCTTGGCGTTCGCCTCGATCAGCGGCCGGACCTCGTCCTTCATCGGCTCGATCCAGTCGCCCTTCTGCGTCCACTTGGTGCCGTCCCATTCGGCGACATAGGCCTTGTGGTGGCCGGAATGGTCGGTGCAGCTGACCTTCACCGGGGAGGCGAAGCCGGCCATGCCGATCTCCTTGAGCCGGGCCTCGTCGACATTCAGGTTCTCGAGGCCGCGGCGCATGTCCTCGGGCGTGATCACCTTCTTGCCGGTCAGCTTCTGGGCGGTGCGGATCGCCTCGACCACGAGCATCGAGTTGTAGACGCCGCGATTGTAGAGGTTCTCGCCGACCTTCTCCTTCGGCGTCGTGCTCTTCCCCTTCTCCACGACATGCTTGAGGATGTCCTGGATCACCGGGAAGTTCTGGCCGGCCGCGTTGAAGTTCAGCGACTTGTAGCCCTTCGCCTCGGCGCCGCCGGCACGGGCGTCGTCGTCACCGCCGGCCCACCAGACGCCGACCAGCTTGCCGATCGGGAAGTTGTTCTTGATCGCCTCCTTGACCGCGGTCGGGTTCATCGCGCCCCAGCCCTGGTTGTAGAGGAAATCCGGCCGGTCGCGGCGGATCGAGAGCCAGAGCGAACCCTGGTTCTGCATGTCGGCCGCCGCCACGGGATAGAGCTTGAGCTCGAAGCCGTATTTCTTGGCGAGGCTCTCGAGCACCGGGATCGGCTCCTTGCCGAAGGGGGCGTCGAGATGGATCAGGCCGAGCTTCTTGCCCTTGAGCTTGTCCAGGCCGCCGAGCTCGGCGGCCATGTGCTTCACCATCACCGAGGCCCCGTCCCAATAGGTCAGCGGCGGGATGAAGACCCAGGGGAAGTTGGTGCCATCGGCCGAGGCCGAGAGGCCGTAGGCCATGGACAGGATCGGCAGCTTGTCGACATGGGCGCGCGGGATCGCGGCCAGCGTCGCGCCGGTCGACCACGGGCTGTAGACGATGGTCTTCGACTTGACCTGCTCGTAGCACTCGATCGACTTCTTGGTGTCGTAGCCGGTCTCGCACTCCTCATAGATGATCTTGACGCCGTTCACGCCGCCGTCGCGCTCGTTGATCATGGTGATGTAGTCGCGCATGCCGTCGCCGATCGGGATGCCCGAGCCGGAGAACGGGCCGGTGCGATAGGCGTTGTTGGAGAAGTAGATCGTGTCCTGCGCGCTCGCCGGGCCGGCGACGGCGCCGGCGGCGAGGAGCGCGCCGAGCGCGGCGCTCCTGATGATGCTGCTCTTCGTCATGGACTTCCTCCGTGGTTGCCGGGCCCGGCCGAGCCGTCCCGTCTTCGCTTGTCCGCCGCTTGAAGGGTCTGCGGCGAATCGTTGTCCTTGGGCCGTCTCCCCTTTGACCTTGCGCGAATTCCTGTCGTTTGGCTGTTCCAGCCAAACGGAAAGCGCGCTGGTCAGTAGGGGAAGGGCCACGTCCGCAATTTCTGCTTCCCGATCTGCCAGAGCCGGGCGAGCCCGTGCGGCTCGACGATCAGGAAGATGATGATCAGCGCGCCGACCAGCATGAAGGTGACGTGCTCGGCCGTCGCGCCCGAGAGCGGCACGCCGAGCGCCGGCAGGCCGAACTTCATGATGGTCGGCAGGCTGGCGATGAAGGCGGCGCCCATGAAGGAGCCGATCAGCGAGCCGAGGCCGCCGAGAATGACCATGAACAAGATGTTGAAGGAGAGGCGGATGGTGAAGACGTCGTTGGCCTCGCCGCCGCCATACCAGAGGAAGATCATCATCGCCCCGGCGACGCCGGCGAAATAGGACGAGACGGCGAAGGCGATCAGCTTGGCGTTGAGCAGCTTGATGCCCATCAGCTCGGCGGCGATGTCCATGTCGCGCACCGCCATCCAGGAGCGGCCGAGCCGGCCGTGAACGAGGTTCGAGGCCAGCCAGGTCAGCATCACGACGAGGCCGAGGCAGACGAAATAGCGCGTCTCGGGCGTCGCGGCGGCGCCGGTGACCGGCAGGCCGAACAGCGTGCGCTGCGGCACCTCGATCGCGCCCGAGGCGTTGTAGTTGAACAGCCAGGGCACGCGCACGAAGGCCCATTGCAGGAAGAACTGCGCGGCGAGCGTGGCCACGGCGAGATAGAAACCCTTGATCCGCAGCGAGGGCAGGCCGAAGACAACGCCGATCGCTGCCGAGAACAGTCCCGACAAGAGGATCAGGACGATGATGTTCACGCCGGGGAAGAAGGTGGTGAGCTTGTAGCAGGAATAGGCGCCGACACCCATGAAGGCGGCGGTGCCGAGCGAGATCAGCCCGGTATAGCCGGTCAGGATGTTGAGCCCGATCGCCGCCAGCGAGAACACCAGGAACGGGATCATCACCGAGGAGAGGAAGAAGTCGTTGCCGGCGAGCGGGACGCCGACGAAGGCGATCAGCAGGATGACGGCGATGCCGATCCGGTCCTGCCGCAGCGGGAACACGGCCATGTCGGCGGCGTAGTTGGTCTTGTATTGGCCGGCTTCGCGGTAGAACACGGGCTCACCTCGTCATTCCGGGGCGGCACGCAGTGCCGAGCCCGGAATCCATGAACATTGTCGCTGGCGAAGAGGTCGCGCCGTTGCCGGCGCCACCTGCGGTTACGGGCTCCGGTCTCGATCCTGCGGATCGCCCCGGAACGACGGCGTGGTTGATGCGGACGATCATCAGATTCTCTCGATGATCTTGTCGCCGAACAGGCCCTGCGGCCGGAACAGCAGGAAGCCGAGCGCGATGAAATAGGCGAGCCAGCTCTCGATGCCGCCGCCGATCAGCGGACCCCAGTAGAACTCGCCGAGCTTCTCGCCGATGCCGATGATCAGCCCGCCGACGATGGCGCCGGGGATCGAGGTGAAACCGCCGAGGATCAGCACCGGCAGCGCCTTCAGCGCCACGATCTCGAGCGCGAAGGAGACGTCGGAGCGCGCGCCCCACATGATGCCGGTGATCAGCGCGACGATGCCGGCGGTGAACCAGACGATCACCCAGATCTGGTTGAGCGAGATGCCGACCGAGAGCGCCGCCTTGTGGCTGTCGGCGACGGCGCGCAGGGCGCGGCCGATGCGGGTGTACTGGAAGAACAGCCCGAGCACCGCGATCATCAGCGAGGCGATGATCGCCGCGGCGATGTCGATCTTCTGCAGCGAGACGATGCCGCCCAGCATCTTCAGGTCGATCGCGCCCTTGGGCAGGAAGAGCTGCTCGGTGATCATCTGCTTGGGATTGCCGCCGAAGACGGATTCGCCGAAGCCGATCAGGAAATAGGTGATCCCGAAGGTCGCCATGAACAGGATGATGTCGGGCTGGTTGACCAGCGGGCGCAGCACCACGCGTTCGATGGTCGCGGCGAGGACGAACATCACGCCGAGCGTCAGGATGACGGCGATGAAAGCCGGGACGCCCTTCTCGTAGAGGCCGACCAGGGTCAGCGCCGCGAACACCACCATGATGCCCTGGGCGAAGTTGAAGACGCCGGAGGCCTTGAAGATCAGCACGAAGCCGAGCGCGATCAGGGCGTAGAGCACGCCGGAGACGAGCCCTTCCCAGATCGTCTGGACGAGCAGGTCGGGCGCCTGCGCCATCTGGTTGAACGGGTCGACGAAAATGGCGTGGATCGTGCCGGAGGGGTCGAGGCGCGCGCCGACGATCGCGGCGACGACGAGGGCGGCCACGATCAGGCCGGACTTGACCCAGCCCTTGGCGAGGAGATTGGGCGCAGGCTGCGCGGCGACGTCGCTCATGCGCGGTGCTCCTTGGCTGCGGCCGTCATCAGTGCGCCACTCCCAGATAGGCGTCGATCACGCGCTGGTCGGTCTTGACCTCGCCTGGCGTGCCATCGGCGATCTTGCGGCCGTATTCGAGCACGACGACGCGGTCGGACAGGTCCATGACCACGCCGATATCGTGCTCGATCAGGGCGATGGTGGTGCCGAACTGGTTGTTCATGTCGAGGATGAAGCGGCACATGTCCTCCTTCTCCTCGAGGTTCATGCCGGCCATCGGCTCGTCGAGCAGCAGCAGCTCGGGTTCCATGGCGAGCGCCCGGCCGAGCTCGACGCGCTTCTGCAGGCCGTAGGGCAATTTGCCGACCGGCAGCTTGCGGATGTGCTGGATCTCCAGGAAGTCGATGATGTCCTCGACGACCTTGCGGTGCTCGATCTCCTCGGCCATGGCGGGGCCGTGCCGCAGCGCCTGCCAGAAGAAGCCCTTGCGCATCTTCAGCGTGCGCCCGGTCATGATGTTGTCGAGCGTCGACATGCCCTTGAACAGGGCGACGTTCTGGAAGGTGCGGGCGATGCCCGCGGCGGCGGCCTGGTGCGGCCTCACCCTGGTGCGGCGCACGCCCTTGTAGGTGATGCGTCCGTCCTGCGGATGGTAGAAGCCGTTGATGCAGTTGAGCATCGAGGTCTTGCCGGCGCCGTTGGGGCCGATGATGGCGCGGATCTCGCCCTTGCGGATGTCGAAGGAGACGTCGGTGATCGCCTTCACGCCGCCGAAGCGCAGCGAGACGTTCTCGACCGAGAGCAGCGCCTCGCCCTTCTGCGTGACCGGATCGCCGGCGATGTCCGTGGAATGCGCGTTCATGCCGCCTCCTTCGCCGCCCGGGCGGCCACCGGCGCCGTGACCGGATAGATCTTGGCGTCGCGGATCTTGACGGTCGCCGAGATCACGCCCTTGCGGCCGTCCTCGAACGTCACCTCCGTCGAGATGTCGGCCTCGGTCGCGCCGTTGTAGAGCGCCTCGACCAGCGGCGCGTAGCGCTCGGCGATGAAGCCGCGGCGGACCTTCTGGGTGCGGGTGAGCTCGCCGTCGTCGGCGTCGAGCTCCTTGTGCAGGATCAGGAAGCGCCTGATCTGGGCGCCGCCCATCATCGGCTCGGCGGCGAGCGAGCGGTTCACCTCGTCGATGTGCTCGGCCATCATATCGTAGACGAGCGGATGGCCGGCGAGCTCCTGATAGGAGGCGTAGACGACGTTGTTGCGCTCGGCCCAGTTGCCCACCGCCGTCAGGTCGATGTTGAGCGCGACGGTGGCGTAGTCGCGGCCCTGGCCGAAGGCGACCGCTTCCTTGATGTTCGGATAGAACTTCAGCTTGTTCTCGATGTATTTCGGCGGGAAGAGCTCGCCCGAGCTGAGCTTGCCGACATCCTTGGCGCGGTCGATGATCTTGAGGTGGCCGCTCTCGTCGAAGAAGCCGGCATCGCCCGAGCGGACATAGCCGTCCGCCGTCATCGTCTCGGCGGTCTTCTCCTCGTCCTTGTAGTAGCCGCGGAAGATCGAGGGCGAGCGGTAGAGCACCTCGCCATTGTCGGCGATCCTGATCTCGACCTGCGGCGCCGGCTTGCCGACCGTGTCGGCCTTGATCTCGCCGTCCGGCTGCATGGTGATGTAGACGCCGGCCTCGGTCTGCCCGTAGAGCTGCTTCAGGTTCACGCCGATCGAGCGATAGAAGCGGAAGAGCTCGGGGCCGATCGCCTCGCCGGCCGTGTAGCCGACCTTGATGTTGGTGAGGCCGAAGCGATTGCGCAACGGCGCATAGATCAGGATGTCGCCGAGCTTGTAGAGCAGGCGGGCGCCGAGCGGCACCGGCTCGCCGTTCAGGATCTTCTCGCCATGCGCCTTGGCGACGCCGAGGAAGTAACGGAACAGCTTGCGCATCAGCGGGCCGGCATCCTCCATGCGCACCATGGTCAGCGTCAGCATGGTCTCGAAGACGCGCGGCGGCGCGAAGGCATAGGTGGTGCCGATCTCGCGGCGGTCGTCGACGACGGTGTCGGGGCTCTCCGGGCAGTTGACGCAGAAGCCGGCGATGATCGCCTGCGCATAGGAGAAGACATGGTCGCCGACCCAGGCGATCGGCAGATAGGCGATGATCTCGTCGGTCTCGTTCAGCCCGTCGAAGGCGCAGCCGATCTCGGCGGCGGTGATGACGTTGAAATGGCTGAGCATCACCCCCTTGGGCCGCCCGGTCGTGCCGGAGGTGTAGAGGATGATGGCGAGGTCGGAGCCCTGACCCTGCTCCATCTCGTGGTCATGCGCAGCCGAGACCGCCGGATCCCTGAGCGCGGTGCGCCCGGACTCGATCACCTCGCCGATGTCGTGCAGCTTGGCGTGATCGTAGTCGCGCAGGCCGCGCGGCTCGTCATAGAGCATGTGGCGCAGCGCCGGCAGGCGCTCGGCGACGGAGAGCACCTTGTCGACCTGCTCCTGATCCTGCACGCAGGCGAAGACCGCGCCGGCATGGTCGAGCACATAGGCCATCTCGTCGGCGACGCTGTCGGCATAGACCGGCACCGGGACCGCCCCCAGCCACTGTGCCGCGGCCATCGACCAATACAGGCGCGGACGGTTGTAGCCGATGATCGCGACCTTCTCGCCGCGCTTCAGGCCGAGCTGCTCGAAGCCCTTGGCATAGGCGCGGACCTGCTCGGCGACCTCGGCCCAGGTCCAGGACTGCCAGATGCCGAGATCCTTGTGACGGAAGGCCGTGCGCCCGCCGCGTTGCCGCGCATTGCGCAGCAGGAGCTTGGGAAAGGTGTCCGCCTGGCCGGCGGCTGCGCTTGCCACGATCGTCGTCTCCACCCTGTCGCCCCGTCTGCCGCGGGTTTGTCGGACTCGGAAGTCCCCGAGCCCGTTCCGATCGGCCTGCCGTGCAAGCTGACCGGACCAGGCTCTTCTGCGATCATGCAAGCTTTGCAGGTGGCCCGACGCTGTGCAAGAAGCCACTTGACAGACAAGATGGGTTTGAGGCGCTATTGTCCCGCCGAGGTTTCGCTTGGCCTTCGGCCCCGCGATTTGCCGGGTGAATTTCCCGACTTCGCAAGGCTCGCAGGCGCCGGTTTCAGTGGGCCGGCGCTGTCTGTCCGAGCTGCGCGTTCAGGCCGATGGCGCGACGCGAGGACCAGCCGATGCGTCCATTTGGCTCGATCACGATCGCGATGCTGCTCGCCGCAGGGGCGAGCGATACGCGCGCGCATCGGGCGGCCAGCGGCTGGGATTATCCGTTCGAATGCTGCTCGGAGGCCGATTGCGCCCGGATCGAGGCGGCCGCCGTGCGCGAGACGCCGTCCGGCGTCGTCGTGACGATCGCACCGGGCGGGCATCCGATGTGGCCGACGGAGCGGCGCCAGCCGGCAGTCCTCGACATCCCCTACGGAAAGGCCCGCCTGTCGCCGGACGGGTTCTTTCATCTGTGCATGAACGATGCCGGGGAGCTGCTGTGCTTCTTTTCTCCGGCCGGAGGATCGTAGCGCCGCCGGCGGGCGGGTCCTTCCAGCCCTTGGCCGCCGGCGTTCCTGCCGCGGCAGGCGCGATCCCTGCTCCCCTTCGGATCGAAGTCGCGCCTGATGTGTCGAGATCCGGCGGCAAGCGGCGAGTCAGTGCTTCCGAAGCTGGAAGGCCTCGGCGAAGGTCAGCTCGACCATGTCGCCCCGCTTCAGGCGGCGGAGATCGTTCTGGATGTCGGGATCCGACACGGTATGGGTCCGCGCTCCTGCCGGTCCGACATAGTTCACCACATTCGTCGCCGGATCGAATTTGTCGAACCTCGCCGTCACCGTCAGCGATCGCACGACATATCTTTCCGGCAGGTTCTGGAAGGAGGAGTCGGCGGCCGCCTCCGAGTAGATGATCGCAGGCTTGGCGCCCTTCCGCGCCCGCTTGGCTCCGAGGATCACGCCTTCGACGCGGCGAACCTCGACCCTGTCACCGGGGCTGATGTTCTGAAGGTTCCCGAACACCTCGGGCACCGCGACGGGCCATGTCTGGCGGCCCTGCCTGACGATGACGATGCGCTCGGCCGGGTTGACGGCGGCGACCTCGACATCGAGCCGCTCGACGTCCACCGGCCCGACACCGGCGACGATGACCGTCTCGCTGGTGACCGTCGGACCCGTCGCGCAGCCCGCGCAAGCCAAGGCGAGTGAAACCGCCGCGATCACGCTCATGTGCTTCAACATCGGACGTCTCCCCTGTTCAAGACCAGTCCAGTTTGAAAATCCACTGCCGGATTTCGGGATTCTGTCTGCAAGCCGGGAAATTTGTGAACGGAAGACTTCGCAAGACTCAAGACTAAAGGCCAACTCCTGCTGCGGCACAATAGGTCGTCGCAGGAGCGGCCTCGCGCATGGGCCGACTCAACGAAGACCGGGACGTCGGCGAAAGCACCGAGAACGCCCTGTTCCTGCGTCACCGCAAGACATTCCGACGGCGGAGACCAAGAGGGTGAAGGCGAGGATTCGCGGCAAGAGAGACATCGGAACTGGCCTTGGAAGAAGCCGAAGCGACGACGGTTTTCGCTGCCGTCAGAAGCGCAGCTCGACCCTCCCCTTGAGGGCGTGGTCGCGCGAGCGCTCGCCCGCCGCGGCAAAGTAGGTCAGTCCGAGCGTGGCGGCTTGCGAGATGCGCCAGTCAAGCCCTGCCTCGGCTACCAGAGCCTCGCGATCGATCGGCGCGGCGAAGACGCGGGCCATTGTGGTGCCGGCGACGAAGGCGGTGCTGGCTTGTGGCGTGAGATCGCCGAAGCCGTGGCGCCAGCCGAGCATGGCCCGGGCGAACAGCGGCATCGCGCCGAGCTGCGCTTCGGCGCGCAGGCCGAGCGTGGTGAAGCCGAGCGTCTGGTCGCTGCCGAACACCCGCAGCGCTGCGGCGCCGCCACGCTCCGTACCGGCATTGGTCGAGACCCGGATCAGGGCAAGCTGCGCGAAGGGTTCGAGCGCAAAGCCGCTGAAGGCGAAGGCGTAGCCGAGCTCGGCAAAGCCCTGCGTCACCGAGCCGGAGCGCTGCAGCCGCAACAGGTCACCGAAGCCGCGGAGCTGGACCTGGCGGCGGATGTCGCTTTCGGACCAGCTATAGGCGGCGCCGGTATCGAGCCTGAGCTGGCCGAAGCGGGCGTCGGCATAGAGCGCGACATGGCCGCTCTCGAGCTTGCCCGAGGACAAGCGGGCATCGAGATCGAAGCGCGACTGGCTGTAACCGCCGGCGACGCCGAGCTTCAGCGCGGAGCCGGGCGCGTCATGGACCATGAAATCGGCGCCGAGCAGGGCGCCGCCGCTGCGGCGGCTGAGGCTGGCGGCATTGGCATTGCTGTCCGTGGTGCCTGTGCCGCCGAAAGCATTGCCCCACAGCGCGTAGCGCGGCTGCGGCAGCGGGGCCGGCATCACGACCGCGCCCTTGCGGCCCGGCAGATCGGCGCTGAAGCTCGCTGCGACTTGGCTAGCGGGAGCGGTCAGCAATGGTCCGCGCAGATGGCCCAGGATCGTTTCGCGTACCAATCGGCTCTCGTCGATCATCACGCTGATGCCCTGGGCATGCGCCTCGCCCGAGAGCAGATTGAAGCCGCCCCGGGCCTCGCCGGCGGTGGCGCCGATCAGGGCGTTGTAGATTGAATTGCCGCCACCCAGCGCCTCTGCCGCGCGCGCGATGCCCGCCTGATTGGCGCTCTGCGCGATCGAGGCGAAGGTGAATCCGTTGCGCGACATGCTGAGGATGACGTCTTGGCCGCCATAGCTCAGCGACGGAGTGAGAAAGGCCAGATTCGACGTCACATTGCTGAAGGTGCCGCTGACCCCGCCCGAGGCGGTCAGGATCGTGTAACTGGTCGACTCCGAATAATTGCCGTTCTCGGCCAGCACCTGCACCGTGCCGCCGGCGATCGTCGCGCTGCCGGTGACGTTGAGCCGGTCGCCCTGACCGCTTGCATTGACTTCAACCTGGTAGGCCGAGCCGGTTGCGAAGGTTATGTTACCGTTGATCGTCAAGGTCCCGATCGAGCTGCCGGGTGCAATCGTCCCGCCTGCATTGACATAAACATTCGATCCGTTCGCGTTATATGGCAGATACCCGATCTGGCCGGATCCGGATAGCGTTCCTCCGTTGACAATTACGTTCGAACTGGAGATTCCGCCGTTGACTTCCAGTGTTCCCTCTTGAATAGTCGTATTGCCGGTGTAAAGGCTGACTTCGGTCAAGGTCAGGGTGCCCGTGCCGACCTTGACCAGGGAGCCAGCAGAGCCTCCAAAAACTCCGGAAAACGTCGTTGATCGGTTATTCCCGCCAATAGTCAGCTCGTTGCTGCCGAGATTGACGACGCCGATTCCCGAAATCGAGCCTAGGGATACCTTGCCGTTCCCATTCGGGCCCGATGTGCCTGAAAAGTCGACGAGAGGATAAGTTCCCATCCGCATATAGGTGTTGGTGATTGCCGCATTGCCTGCGTTGCTGTTGCCGGAGAAATAGATCTCGCTACCGTTCTCGATCTGAGCATTTCCAGCTGTGGCATTATCCTTGAAATACAGCGGAAAAGCTGAGGCAATGGTTGCATACTCAGCGGTGCTGTTCTCTCGAAATTCGAACGAGAAAGCTTCAAATGTTCTATTTATTATCGAATTCGCTGCGGTCGAATTACCGGTGAATATCAAATATCCCTGAGATGGCAGGGTCGCGTTGCCTGCCGAGCTATTGTCGTAGAAGGTGACGGTTCCGGCGCCAAACATGTGTCTGTTGAAAATAAACGCATTTCCGGCAGTGCTGTTGTTATAGAAGTTCACCGTCCCGCCGTTATCGATTATGGAGGTGCCGGCACTGCTTTGATCGTAAAATAGAATTCGATCGAATTGTTGAGCGCTGAGCTGGCCGCTCGCCGTCTGCTGCCCGGTGAATACGGTATCCGCCGCCAGGCTCCGAGTGGCTGGAAGCACGGCAGATGCCATGACCGCGACGAGCAGGCGCCCGGCCAAGCGAGGGCTGCCGCCGCGACCCCGTCCCGTCGAATTCATCGCGAGAGTCATCCTCAACCGATCGGTGGCGCAGCGTAGCGAGGGCGTGATCTGGTGGCAACCAGAGCGCGTATCGGCGCGCGCACGATCAGCACGGAGCTATGTCATCGAACTCTAGGCTGGGGCGACGGTCACTGCAGATGTCCGGGACCCGACGCGCTCCGGAGAGGATACCGGTGCGGATTCCATCCCCCTACCCCTCATACCGCGCCAGCCGCTCCAGATCGAGGATCGTCACCTCGTTGTGGCCGACCTTGATGAAGCCGAGCTCGGCGAGCCGGGCAAGGCTCTGGTTCGCCATCTGGCGGGAGATGCCGGCGAGCAGGCCGAGCTCCTCCTGCGAGATCGTCAGCGTCCGGTCCTGGCTCGGATAAAGGATTGGATTGAACAGCCAGGCGAGGTTGCGGGCGAGGCGCCCGGTGGCGCCGAGCATGCGGTCGTATTCCGCGAGGCCGATGAACTGGGCGAGGCGCTCGTTGAACTGGTGGACCAGGAAGCGGTTGAAGGCGGCCGAATGCTCGAACAGCCAGAAGAAGGTCTGGCGCCGCATCAGCGCGACCTTGCTTTCGCGCAGGGCGACGAGATCGTAGCGGCGCGCCTCGTTCTTGATGATGGTGCCCTCGCCGAACCAGGCGCCGCCGCGCAGGCCGGCGAGCGTCGCCGATTTGCCGCTGCGCGAGGTCGTGCTCATCTTGAGCAGGCCGTCGGCGACGCCGGTCCAGGATTCGAGGCGGTCGCCGACATGGCAGACATAGGCGCCCTTGCCGTAGACCCTGGTCGTCGTGCCGCGCCGCGCCTCCTCGAACTCCTCCGGCGCGAGGTCGTGCGACCAGATGGCGATGCGGCGCAGTTCATCCTCGGAAATCAAGACTCGCCGGCCCCTCGATCGTGCAAGCGCATGGTATCACTATGCGGCCCGGTCGATCGCAAACTCAAGCCGGGCGCGCCACCCCGGCGAACCGCCATCCGCGCCGTGCGTTTCCTCGCCAGAGCAGGGAGCGCCAGCCATGCAGGACGCGGTCGTCACCAGCAATCACCAGCCGGGTGTCCGCCACGCCACGATCGAGGTCGACGGGGTCGAGATCTTCTATCGCGAGGCCGGGCCTCCCGAGGCACCCGTCCTCCTGCTGCCGCACGGCTATCCCTGCTCGTCCTACGAGTTCCGCAACCTGCTACCGGCCCTGGCCGATCGCTGGCGGCTGGTCGCGCCCGACTATCCCGGCTTCGGCTACAGCGCGACGCCGGAGGATTTCAGCTATGATTACGAAGGCTATTCGCGGCTGCTCGAGCGTTTCGCGGACCGGCTCGACCTGACCCGCTTCGCGCTCTACCTGCACGACTACGGCACCTGGATCGGGCTGAAGCTCGCCCGGCGGGCACCGCAGCGGATCACCGGCCTGATCATCCAGAACGGCGACATCTACGAGGATGCGCTCGGGCCGAAATACGCCGGGATGAAGGAATACTGGCGCAGGCCGACGCCGGAGGGCCGCCGGACGCTGGAAGACGCGGTGAGCGAGCGGGGCTTTCGCGAAGAGTTCCTCAACGAGGTCGGTCCCGAGATCGAGAATCGCATCCCGCCCGACCTCTGGAAGCTCCACTGGCCGCTGATGAACACGCCGAAACGGCGCGAGATCAGCGTCGGGCTGATGGAGGTCTGGAAAGAGAATTTCGACTGGTTCCCACGCTACCAGGCCTATCTGCGCGAGCACCAGCCGCCGACGCTGATCGTCTGGGGCCCGCAGGACGGCTACATGCCGGAGGGCTCCGCCCGTGCCTATCTGCGCGACCTACCGCAAGCCGAACTGCATCTGCTCGATGGCGGCCACTGGCTGCTGGAGACCCATCTCGACGAGGTCGTGGCGCTGATCCGGCCCTTCCTCGGCCGGCTCGAGCAGCCTGGCCGCCGGCCGCTCACGGCCTGATCGCGGCAGCGAGCGACAGGAGCAGCAGCGCGGCGAAGACGAGATTGACGACGCGGTTGCTCCGGGGATCGCGGAACAGCCCGGTCAGGGCCGAGCCGGCCAGCAGCCAGACGATGTTGACCGCGGCGATCACGAGCAGGAGCAAGCCGATCTTGAGGCCGGCCTCGGCCGCCGGCTGCTGCGGCAGCAGCGCGAAGCCGGAGAACAAGGCCGCCATCGCCGCATAGCCCTTCGGATTGACCAGGGAGAGCGCGACGCCGGCGGCGAAGGACGGCGCGGCCGAGTCGCGGCCAGCCTCGGCCAATGGCGGCGCGGTCGCGATGCGGAAGGCGAGGTGGAGGAAATAGAGCGCCACCAGGATGGTGACGAGCGGCGCGAGACCGGGCAGTGCCAGGATGAAGGCGACGACGCCGGCCGCGGTCAGCGCCATCACCGCGAGCATGCCGAGCGTGATGCCGGCGCCATAGGCCAGGCCGCGGCGCAGGCCGAAAGCCGCGCCCGTTGCGGTCAGGCTCAGCGTCGCCGGACCGGGGCTGCCGGTGAGGGCGATCCCGGCGATCAGGAACCCGGCCAGACCGTCCATGATCACCCTCCGCGGCTCTCGAGCGCTTGCGAAGGAAAGCAGCGAAAGCCGCCGCAGGTCTTGAATGTTCGTGCGCCTATTCCGCCGCCTTCGGCATTGCCAACGCGGCGACCGAGCCGTCGCGCAGACGCTTGAGCAATTCGGCCTCCTCGGCCTTGGCAGCCATGAGATGGCGCTCCTTGACGTGGCCGAAGCCGCGGATCTTCTCGGGGATCGCGGCGAGCGCGACGCAGAGCGCGTGGCTCTGGGGGGTCAGCTTCGCCAGGATCTCGGCGATCAGCGCCTCGTAATCTGCGATCAGCCGGCGCTCGGTCCGGCGTTCGCTGGTATAGCCGAACACGTCGAAAGTACCGCCGCGCAGGCCTTTCAGCTTCGCCAGCAGGCCGAAAGCGCCCATCATCCACGGGCCGAAGCTCAGCTTGCGCGGCAGGCCGGTATGCGGATCACGTTTGGCGAGCAGCGGCGGGGCGAGATGGAATTCGAGCCGCAGCTTTTGACCGGAAGCGCTGCTCTGCTCGAACGTCGCGGCGAGCTGCCTGCGGAAGGCGCCGTCGCTGTAGAGCCGGGCGACCTCGTACTCGTCCTTGTAGGCCATCAGCTTGAAGAGATAGCGGGCGACCGCCTCGGCCAGCGCGCTCTGGCCGGGGACGATGCTCGCCTCCCTCATCCGGACCGTCTCGACGAGATCACGATAGTGCGCCGCATAGGCGGCGTTCTGGTAGCCGGTGAGGAAGTCGACACGGCGCGCGACGATCTCGTCGAGCGTCTGCGAGATCCGGCGGGCCGGGGTCGGCGCCCTGGCCTCGGCGAGGACCGAGGCGAGCGCGGCCGGATCGTGCGCGGCGCGGCGGCCGAGCTCGAAGGCCTGCCGGTTCATCGCGACCGCCTCGCCGTTGAGCTCGATCGCCCGCAGCAGCGCGGCGCGGGAGAGCGGCACGGCGCCGAACTGCCAGGCATAGCCGAGCATGAACATGTTGGCGGCGATGGCATTGCCGAGAAGGGTCGTCGCCGCCGCCGTCGCATCGACGAGATGGGTGTTGTCGCGGCCGGCGGCCGCCAGGATCGCGCGCTTCAGCCGTTCGGTCGGCAGCGAGAAATCGGCGTTGCGGGTGAAGTCGCCCGGCATCGCCTCGGCGGTGTTGACGACCACGGCGGAGCGGCCCGGGCGGATCGCGCCCAGCACCTTCTTCGAGCCGGTGACGGTGAGATCGCAGCCGAGCACGAGGTCGGCCTGGCCGGCGGCGACGCGGATGGCGTGGATCTCGTCCGGAGTGGGGGCGAGGCGGACATGGCTGAAGACCGCGCCGCCCTTCTGCGCGAGGCCGGCCATGTCGATCATGCCGCAGCCCTTGCCTTCGAGATGCGCGGCCATGCCGAGGATGGCGCCGATGGTGACGACGCCGGTGCCGCCGACGCCGGTCACGACGATCGCAAAATTGCGGTCGAGCGCCGGGACCTGCGGCTCGGGCAGATCGCCGGCACCGAGCGCGGAGGCGTCGTGCGCGGGGATCTCCGCCTTCTTCGGCCGCGCGCCGTGCACGGTGACGAAGGAGGGGCAGAAGCCCTTCACGCAGGAAAAGTCCTTGTTGCAGTTCGACTGATCGATCTGGCGCTTGCGGCCGAACTCGGTCTCGAGCGGCTGCACCGAGACGCAGTTCGACTTGACGCCGCAATCGCCGCAGCCCTCGCAGACCAGCTCGTTGACGATGACGCGCTTGTCCGGATCGGGATAGGCGCCGCGCTTGCGCCGGCGGCGCTTCTCGGTGGCGCAGGTCTGGTCGTAGAGCAGCAGGGAGACGCCGGGAACCGTCGCGAGCTCGCGCTGGACGGCGTCGAGGTCGTCACGGTGGTGCAGGGTGGTGCCGGGCGGCCAGAGCGTGCCGGCCGGGTACTTGTCCGGATCGTCCGAGACCACCGCGATGCGGGCGACGCCCTCGGCCGCGACCTGGCGGGCCATCTGGTCGGGCGAAAGGTGCCCTTCGGCCTGCTGGCCGCCGGTCATCGCGACCGCGTCGTTGTAGAGCAGCTTGTAGGTGATGTTGACGCCGCTCGCGACGGCCCAGCGGATCGCGAGCGAGCCGGAATGGGTATAGGTGCCGTCGCCGAGGTTCTGGAAGACGTGCTTGCGCGTCGAGAACGGCGCCTCGCCGACCCAGTTGGCCCCCTCGCCGCCCATCTGGGTGAAACCGGCGGTGTCGCGATCCATCCACTGCACCATGTAATGGCAGCCGATGCCGGCATAGGCGCGCGAGCCCTCGGGCACGATCGTCGAGGAGTTGTGCGGGCAGCCCGAGCAGAAATAGGGCGTGCGCTTCGCGACCTCCTGCGCCTCGGCCAGCCTGCCCTGCGCCGCGGCGATCTCCTCGAGACGGGATCGCAAAGCAGGATCGTCCCGATACTGGAGGAGCCGGGCGCCGAGCGCGACGGCGATGTCGTTGGGATCGAGCGCGCCATGGACCGGGAAGAGCCAGTCGCCCGTCTCGTCCTTCTTGCCGATCACCATCGGCTGGTGGGCGGTGCCGTAGAGCTCCTCGCGCAGCTGGACCTCGATCAGCGAGCGCTTCTCCTCGACGACCATGACGAGGTCGAGCCCGGCGGCGAAGGCCTTGAGCTCGTCGGGATCGAGCGGCCAGGGGCAGGCGACCTTGAACAGGCGGATGCCGAGATCGTTGGCGCGGACCTCGTCGAGGCCGAGCTCCTCCAGGGCCTGCCGCACGTCGAGATAGGATTTGCCGACGGTGATGATGCCGATGCGCGGCGCCGCCCCGCCCGAGAGGATGGTCTGGTTGAGCCGGTTGGCGCGCAGATAGGCGAGGATGGCGGCGCGCTTGTGCAGATGCAGGCGCTTTTCCTGGTCGAGGAAGTCGAGCTCGCGGCGGATGTTCAGCCCGCCCGGCGGCATGACGAAGTCGTCGGGAACCGTGATGCCGACCCGGTCGACCGAGCCGTCGACCGAGGCGGTCGATTCGATGTTGTCCTTGACGCATTTCAGGCCGACCCAGACGCCGGCGAAGCGCGAGAGCGCAAAGCCGTGCAGGGAATAGTCCATGATCTCCTGGACGCCGGCCGGGTTGAGGATCGGCATCATCCGATCGACGAGCACGAACTCGGTCTGGTGGGCGTTGGTCGAGGATTCGGCGGTGTGGTCGTCGCCCATCAGGCAGAGCACGCCGCCATGGCGCGAGGTGCCCGCCATGTTGCCATGGCGGAAGACGTCGCCGGTGCGGTCGACGCCCGGGCCCTTGCCGTACCAGAGGGCGAAGACGCCGTCGTACTTGCCCTCGCCGGAGAGCTCGGCCTGCTGCGTGCCCCAGATCGCGGTCGCGGCGAGGTCCTCGTTGAGCCCGGGCTGAAAGACGATGTTGGCGGGCGCGAGCTGCTTGCGGGCGCGGGCGAGCTGCTGGTCGAGGCCGCCGAGCGGCGAGCCGCGATAGCCGGAGACGAAGCCGGCGGTGTTCAGGCCGGCGCGCCGGTCGCGCTCGTGCTGGACGAGCAGCATGCGGGCGATCGCCTGCGTGCCGGTGAGGAAGATCTGCCGTTTGGAGAGGTCGTATTTGTCGTCGAGGGCGACGGCCCGGAGTCCGGGTTCGGCTGCCGCGGCGCTCTGCGAAGTCTGCTGCGTACCGGCCATGGCCGACCTCCCGACGATCGCATTCCAGTCGACTATAGGGACCGGTATCGCCGGTCTCCAATCCGATATTATGTCAACAAGGCTGACATAACCGGCTCGCGATCGTCAAATCACTCCGGGGTGATTCCAGACTGGTCGAGGCCGCTTACGCCGCGATTTGGCCGCCTTTGCGAGCGATGCCGGCCGAGCCTCCGCCAAGAGATTGCGGGGTAGGCGCGGGAGGCGCGCTTTTGTATGAAGGCTCGGCCGGATTCGCCGCAGATTCGAGGAAATTGCCGCGTGCCGCGTTACTCGCCGCTTCCGACGCTGTTCGCCGCCTTCCTGGCCTGGCTCGGCCTCGCGCTGCCGGCGCTGGCCCATCCGCATGTCTTCGTCACCTCGCGCACCGAGATCCTCTACGGCACGGATGGCGCGGTGAGGGCGCTCCGCCATCGCTGGAGCTTCGACGAAGCCTATTCGGCCTATATGGTCCAGGGTCTCGACAAGAACGGCGACGGCAAGCTGAGCTCGGACGAGCTGGCCGAGCTCGCCAAGGTCAACATGGAATCGCTGCCGGATGTCGGTTTCTTCACCATCGCCAAAGCGAATGGCAAAGTGCAGGAATTCGGCACGCCGAGCGAGGCCTCGCTCGCCTATGAGAACAAGATCCTGACGCTGACCTATACGCTGCCGCTCAAGGAGCCGGCGCGGGCAAACCGCTCCTTCGGCATCGAGATCGGCGATCCCACCTATTTCGTCGCCTTCGAGATCGGCGAGGAAGCCGAGGCGGTGACGGCGCGCGACGCGCCGAAGGGCTGCATAGTGCGGATCATGCGCCCGCCCAAGCTCGACGCGGCGACGCAGCAGCGCCTGGCGCAGGAGGACATCACCGCGACGCCGGACATGAGCGCCTATCAGGTCACCACACGGGCGCTGGTGGCATGTCCCTGAGCGCACCTGCCGCGCCGGGCCTGCCGCGCTGGCCGCGCCAGCTGCTCGTCGCACTGCTGGCGCTGGCCCTGGTCGCCGGGGCGCTCGGGCTGGTCGCCTGGCTGGCCAGCCTCTGGTTTCCGCCGCCGCCCCCGCCGCCGCGCAACCCGTTCGGCACGGCGCTGCCGCGCGAGGCGCTGCCGGCGACGAGCGGCATCGGCGCGGTGATCCTCGCCTGGCAGTCGAGCTTCTATCGCGAACTGACGGCGACGCTGAAGGGGATCGCGCAATCGCCGGCGGCGCTGCCCGGGCTGCTCGGACTCGCCTTCGCCTATGGCGTCTTCCATGCCGCCGGCCCCGGCCACGGCAAGGCGGTGATCTCGGGCTACATCGTCGCCGATAATCGCAGCCTGAGGCGCGGGCTGGCGCTCTCCTTCGCCGCGGCGCTGGTGCAGGCGCTGGTGGCGATCGGGCTGGTCGGCACGCTGACGCTGGCGCTCAACGCGACGGCGAAGACGATGGCCTCGACCACCTTCGTGATCGAGCAGGGCAGCTTCGCGCTGGTGGCGCTGGTCGGGCTCTACGTGCTCTGGCGCAAGGCCGGGAATCTCGCCGCGCTCGGTGGCGGGGGGGCGCACGACGCCGCCGCCTGCGACCATGCCCATATGCCCGGCGCCGAGGAGGTCTCGGGCCTGCGCTCGGTCCGCGAGATGGCCGGCGTCGTGCTGGCGGCGGGCCTGCGGCCCTGCGCCGGCGCGCTGATCATCCTCGTCTTCGCCAATGCGCAGGGGCTGCTCTGGGCCGGCATCGCCGCCACCTTCGCCATGGCGCTCGGCACGGCGCTGACCACCGGGGCGCTGGCGGTGCTGGCGGTGTTCTTCAAGTTCGCGGCGCTGCGTCTCGCCGGCGGCGGCTCGCTCCGGGGCGCGCGCATCATCGCTGGGCTCGAAGTGCTGGCGGCGGCGTTCGTCGCGGTGCTGGGCACGGCGCTGTTCCTCGGCCTGTGGGCGGCCGGGCAGGGGAGCTGACTACACCGTCATGCTCGCCCTTGCGTCGAACACCGCATTCGATGAATGAAGACGTGGATGGTCGGGACAGCCCGACCTTGACGAACAAGGGCGCACGAATCGGCTCTACTTCGCCGCGGCCTCGTAGACGAACAGGGTCGACTTGTCGTCGTCCGGCATGAAATAGGCGCGCACGCCCTCGCCCGCCGGCTCGACCCAGAACGGGTTCTGCGTCATCGGCAGGCCCGATGGCGACCAGAGCTCGACGGGCAGCTGGAAGACCGGGCGATTGTCCTTGAGATCGACGATCTCGAAGCCGCCGAGGCGGAAGACCGAGCCGTCCTTGCCGGCGCGGTAGTTGTTCAGGCCGGAGCAGAGCATCCGGCCCATGCCGATATAATGGCAATCCTGATAATCGATATAGAGCGCCGGATTGGCGACGCGCAGGCTCTCCGGCGCGGCATCGGCGTTGGTGACCTTGCCGTCGGCGCCGAGAGGCCAGGCGTAGAAGCGGCGCGAGCCCCAGCTGACGCCGTGCAGCGACTTGCCGTCGGTGTTGTGGACGATGCCGCCGACATGATCCTTGAAGCGGAAGACCTCGGTCGCCTTCAACGTCTGCGGATCGACCTTGTAGACGATCGACTGGCTGTTCGGCCGGTATTCGGCGACCGGGACCCAGAGATCCTTGCCGTCGAAGTCGATGCCGCCGGGATGGTAGATCGCGCCCTCGCCAAGTGTGATCTCGGCCAAGAGCCTGCCCTGGGCATCGACCTTGAAGAGGTGGCCGGCGCCTTCGCCGGTGTCACGGTCATAGCCGTCCTTCGGTTCGGCATAGCGCGTCGTCGGCTTCCTGATCTCGACCGAGGAAATGAAGAAGGCGTCGCCGATCTTGACCATGCCTTGCGGATGGTGCGTCGGGAACTGCAGCTCGATCGCCTGCTTCTGCGTCCATTGCGTTGCGCGCGTCAGCTTCGGGAGCAGCGTGTTGAGCGCGGGGTCGGCGGCCCCAGCCGTCGTCGCCAGCGCTGCGGCTGCGAACGCCATCACTGCGGTCCTCATCGCGATCCTCCTCCGGCTGCCCAGTTCATCGGGCGTTGCCGGGATAGTCGCGCTTCGTGACGGGGATGCAAAGCCGCGATCAGCGCTCCGCCAGCGGATCGTTCTCCAAGAGGATCGGCTTGCCATGCGGCGTCGCCTCGGCGGCGCGCTCCCAGGCGGCTGCGCGGGCATCGACGTTCGTCTGCGAGGCGAGGCCCTTCTCGATCAGAAGGTGCTCCAGCGCCTCGCACCAGCGCTCGTAATAGTCCGAGCCGTCGCGGCAGCCGCCATGCGCGAGCGCCTCGCGGATTTCGGCGCCGAGTGCCTGCGCCCATTCGTCGGCGCTGAAAATGCCGCGGTTCTGCAGGGCGACGACGAGGGCGAAGGCCTGCGCCTGCCAGGGCTCGGCGAAGACCGGGCCGTCGGCGTCGCGCGGGATCGGCGTGCCGGCGGCGAGCGCCTCGGCGAGGTCCGTGTCAGGCCGGCTCAAGATAGCTCTCCCAGGCTTCGATGCTGACGCTCGAGCTCGGGTCGGCGTCGCGGCCCCAGAGCTCGGGGCCGGTGAAGACGACGGTGTAGAGCCATTGCGCCGTCTCGGGCGCGCCATGGGCGCTGGTGTCCGGGAAGACATGGCAGCCGGTGACGCGCTCGATCACGCCCTGCTTGCCGCGGGCATAGCGCGGCAGGCGAGTATGGTGCTGCGGGTGCATCACGACGGTGCGGACCTTGTCGCCGACCGTGAAGCGGGCGGGTGCCTTCGCCTCGCGCTCATAAGGGAAGCCGCGGCGCAGCACGGCCGGCACCTCCTCGCCCTTGAGCACACGCTTGGGTTCCCTGCGCGCGCTGCCGGCTACACCAGAGGCGAGTTCCTCCTCGCTCAGGAAACCGTGCTGGACCAGCACCTTGTCGAGCGCCGCCAGCCAGATCTCGTAATAGCTCGACGAGAGATACTGGGCCGGCGGCAGGCTCTCTCTCGCATGGCGGATGCCGTCGATCGTCCAGGCGCCCATCGCGCCGGCGGCGACGTTGATCGCCAGGACCCGCTTCTCCCAGTCGGCATGGAAGACCGGCTCGTCCTTCTCCGGAACGACCGGGCCGAACCCCATCTGGCCGCCGAGATCATGGGCGCTGTTCATCGCCGGTCCTCCTGAATCTCTGGTTCTGGCGCGGGCTTCGACGCAAGACCGCTATGCTTCCGCTGAAGCCGCGCCGGGCAGGCCGACGCCGATCATCGAGTCGCGGCTGACGATCGAGGCCAGCTCGTCCTCGGTCCAGCCTTCGGTGCCCTCGGGGCGCATCGGAATGACGATGAAGCGGGTCTCGGCGGTCGAATCCCAGACGCGGATGCGCTGGCCTTCCGGCAGGGTCACGCCGAAGTCGGCGAGGGTGCCGCGCGGGTCGATCACCGCCTTGGCGCGGTAGGGCGGCGATTTGTACCAGACCGGCGGCAGGCCGAGCACCGGCCATGGATAGCAGGAGCACAGGGTGCAGACGATGAGGTTGTGCTCCTCGGGCGTGTTGAACACCGCGACGATGTGCTCGCCGCCGCGCCCGCCATAGCCGAGCTCGGCGACGGCGGCGGTGCCGTCCGCCTTCAGGCGCTCCGCATAGGCCGGGTCGCTCCAGGCCTTCGCCACGACGCGGGCCCCGTTGCGCGGGCCGATCTTGGTCTCGTAGGTGTCGATGATCGCGTCGAGCGCGGCCGGGTCGACATAGCCCTTCTCGACCATCAGCGATTCCAGGGCCTTCACCCGCGCCTGGATCGGCGTGTAGTGGTTGTCGTGCTCGTGGTCGTGATCGTGGTGGTGATCGTGGCCGCTCATCGCGTCCTCCTCTTCCCGCGCTGCCGTTGCGAGCCGCTTGCGACCCTATGCCAGCCTGATCCGCGCCGCACGCTCGAGCTTGACGGCGAAGGCGACGAGCGACTTGTCCGAGCCCTTCGGCCCGATGATCGACAGCCCGAGCGGGGCGTCGTCGCGATGGGCGACGGGAACCGAAATCTGCGGGAAGCCGGACAGCCCGGCAAGGCAGAGCAGGCGCAGGGCACGGTTGCGGAAATCATCGAGCTCGGGCTCGCCGGCAGCGACGAGCGGCGCGATGTCGGGCACTGTCGGCAGCAGCAGCACGCCGTCCCTGCCGAGGAGACGGGCGAGCTTCGAGCGGAACGCCTTGCGCACGCTCTCGCCGCGGGTGAACTCGGCGTCGCTGACCGCCTTGCCGAAGGCGAAGCGCTCGGCGACGCCCGGGCCGAGCGGCGGCGCATGGCGTTCGATCATGGCGCCGTCCGCCCGCCAGGCCTCGCGGCCCTGGATCCAGCGGAAGGCCCAGTAGAGCGCATCCATGTCGCGTACGGCGCGCACGCTCTCGGGCTGGCCGAGGATCGGCACGATGCGCTGCACGACATTGCGCAGGATGCGCTCGGCCTCCGGCACGGCCTGGGCGAACAGATCGTCGGCGAGCAGCAGGCGCGGCACCTCCGGCAGGGTCACGCGGTCCCGGCCGAGGACGGCATTGGCGGCGCGGGCGAAGACCTCGCCGTCGCGGGCGAAGAAGCCGGCGGTGTCGAGGCTCTCGGCCAGCGGCCAGACGCGCTTCAGCGAAAGCCTGCCATGGCTCGGGCGGATGCCGAACAGGCCGCCATAGCTCGCCGGGGCGCGGATCGAGCCGCCGGTGTCGGAGCCGAGGCCGATATCGGCTAGTCGTCCGGCCACCGCGGCCATCGAGCCGGAGGAGGAGCCGCCGGTGATGCGGCCCGGCGCGGCCGGATTGATGGGCGCGCCGAAATGGGCGTTCTTGCCGTTGAGCGAGAAGGCGAGCTCGTCGGTATGGGTCTTGCCGACGAAGCGGGCGCCGGCATCGAGGAAGGCCTTCACGATCGGCGCCGTCCTGGGCTTGATGCCCGACAGCGCCAGCACGGTCGGCGAGCCGGCGCCGGTCGGATAGCCCTTGACGTCGAACAGGTCCTTGACCGCGAGCGTCAGCCCTTCGAGGGGGCCGGAGGAGGCATGCTTCACCGCCGCTTGCGGATAGGGCACGAAGCAGCGGAACGGGTCGTTCTCGATCATAGGCCGTCAGAGTCCCCCTCGAATTCTGGTCAGAGCCCTTTGGCGTCGCCGTCCGAACGCGGATCGTGGGTCGCCTCGACATGGCCCTTCTGGTGCTTCACGAGCATGCCGGCATGGCCGAACTGGTCGGAATAGGCCTCGCTGTATTCCTCGACCGGGTGGCCGGCGGCGGTCAGCCGCGCCAGCAGCATCGGGTCGAAGCGGCTCTCCAGCTTGAGCGAGATCGAGCCGGCCCCCCAGGTGCGGCCGAAGAGCCAGCGCGGCGCGTCGACCGCCGCGGCGACGCCCTGGCCGAAGCGATAGCGCGAGAGGATCTGCGCCTGGAATTGCGGCTGCCCGTCGCCACCCATCGAGCCATAGCTGACGAGGCGCCCGTCGTCGAAGCGGGCGAGCGGCGGGTTGAGCGTGTGAAAGGGCTTGCGCCCGGGCGTCAGCGGGTTGAGTGCGTTCCTGTCGAGCGAGAAGGAGACGCCGCGGTTCTGCCAGTTGACGCCGGTCTTCGGCAGGATGCAGCCGGAGCCGTATTCCCAGTAGAGCGACTGGATATAGGAGACGGCGAGGCCGGAACCGTCGATCGCGCCCATCCAGACCGTGTCGCCCTCGCCGGGGCGGAACGGCCAGGTCGCGGCGCGCCGGCGGTCGATCTTCGCGGCCTCGCGCTCCAGCGCGGCCTCGGTCAGCAGACTCGCCGGGTCGGCCGCCATGAAGGCCGGGTCGGTGACGGTCCTGTCGCGGATGGCGAGCGCCCGCTTCGTCGCCTCGACCAGCCCGTGATGATGATCGAAGCTCTCGGGGCGGGTGACGCCGAGCCTCTCGAAGATGCCGAGGATCATCAGGGCGGTCAGGCCCTGGGTCGGCGGCGGGAGGTTGTAGACGGTGAGCCCGGGCAGCTTCAGCGACAGCGGCTGGACGGGGCGGGCGCGGAAGGCCTCGAGATCGGAGCGGGTCACGGGGGCGCCGAGGCGACCGAGATCGTCGGCGAGCTCGCGGCCGATGTCGCCGCGATAGAAATCGTCGAGCCCGGCATGGGCGAGCTGTTCCAGCGTCGCGCCGAGCGCGGTCGCTCTCCTGCGGTCGCCGGCCTTCGGCCGCTCTCCGCCCGGCCAGAAGAACTCGCTGAAGCCGGGCGCCGCCTTCACCGCCTCGACCTCCTGCGGCCAGGTGCGCAGCTCGGAATCGGAGATGACATAGCCTTCGGCGCAATGCCGGATGGCGTCGGCAAGCAGGTCCCTGGGGGACAGCCTGCCGCCGAGGCTGCCCGACAGGGCGAGCGCGGCCTGCCAGCCGCCGACCGCGCCGGCCACGGTGATCGCCGCGTCCGGGCCGCGGGCGGGCAGCACGTCATGGCCCTTCTCGCGATAGCGCTCGATCGTGGCGAGGCTGCCGGCCGCGCCGCAGGCCTCAATGGCGTGGACCTTGCCGCCAGGCTCGTGCACCAGCCAGAAGCCGTCGCCGCCGATCGCGTTCATGTGCGGGTAGACGACGGCGATCGTCGCCGCCATGGCGACCATGGCCTCGATCGCGTTGCCGCCCTCGGCGAGGACGGCGCGGCCGGCTTCGGAGGCGAGGCGGTGGGGGGCGGCGACGGCCGCGGCGGCGAAGACCGGAGAATCGGGCATCAGGCTCTTGTCGTGCGAGTCGGGCGGGACCATGTCCGGGCGGGCGCGATTTTGTTGCATGCCGCCGCCGGCTAGGCTAGGCGGTGCATGCATGAGCTCCGAGGGCAAAAGCATGGCGGCCGGCCGCACCAACTGGCGCAACGTGATCATGGTGGTTTCGCTCGCCATCCTGATCGCGGTCGAGATCTTCGGCGTCGCGCTGGCGTCGGGCTGGGCGCTCGCCGGCCTGTTCGAGCTCGGCCACGTCGTCGCCTACGCGCTGATGGCGCTGTTCTCGGTGTTCGCGGCCTACGGCCTGCTGAGCTTCATGCGCCGGGTGGTGAAGATCGAGCGCCTGAGCGCGCGCGGCTGAGGCTCAGCGGCACGGCCTCATCACCACCGGGTCGGCCTGGGGCGGCAATACTTCGTCGAGCGAGCGGCAGCGGCCGTCCACGCAGACCCGCCAGTCGGCGGTGGCGCCGGAGCGGCGCATCGCCAGCTCGGGCAAGGGCGGCAAGGCGGGCCGCCAGCGCCAGAAGCCGTCGGCCAGCGTCGCGCCGTCGGGCGGCTCCATGCCGGCGCCGGAGCCCTGGATGCGGGCCTCCACGACGACGAGACCCTGCGGGGTCTCCCGCCAGAGCTCTTCCCACACGGTCTTCTGCACCGAATGCCGCCAGGCGAGGGTGATCTCGCTCGCGCCGAGCGAGATCACCAGTGCCCCGGCGGCGAGGCAGATGCTCATGTCGCCGGGTGCGCCGCGGCCTTGGCCCGCCAGAAATGCAGCCCGACGAGCAGGGCGGCGAGGGCGAACCCGATCTCGTCGGTCACCGGCAGGGCCAGCACCAGGAAGGCCGCGGCCGCAGCGGCCAGCGCCCGCTCCCACAGCGCCATCTCGCGCTTCAGGAAGCCGATCGTGGCTGCGCCCCACAGGCCGATGGCGAGCAGCGTCTTGCCGATGATGTAGGCGGCGGCGAAGGCATAGGCCGTGCCGCTCACGCCCTGGACCGGCTGCAGCATCAGGGCCGGATCGTAAACCGCCATGAACGGGATCACGAAGCCCGCCATTGCGATCTTCACCGCCTGGAAGCCGATCTTGAAGCCGGATTCCTTGGCGATCGGCGCCGCGGCGAAGGCCGCCAGCGCGACCGGCGGCGTCAGGTCCGCCATGATGCCGAAATAGAAGACGAACATGTGGCTGACGATCAGCGGCACGCCGAGCTTGAGCAGGATCGGCGCCGCCAGGGACGAGGTGATGATGTAGTTCGGGATGGTCGGGATGCCCATGCCGAGAATCAGGCTGACGATCATGGTCAGCACCAGGGCGAGGAACAGCGAATCGCGGCCGACGGCCACCACCGCATTGCCGAAGATCGTGCCGACGCCGGTCAGGGTCATGGTACCGATGACGATGCCCACCACCGCACAGGCGACGCCGACCGGGATTGCCTGGCGTGCGCCGTCGGCGAGTGCCTCGCGGCAGGCCGCGACCGTCTCGGCCCCGCCCTTGGTGAACAGATTGGCGAGGATGAGCGCGACCACGATGCCGACGATGACGAGGATGCCGTACCAGAAGAAGAAGGCGCAGAGCAGGCCGAGGCCGACCCAGAACAGGACCTTGATCGCGATGGCGCCGATGCCGAGTGCGAGCGAGCCGCCGAGAATGAGCACGACGGTGAGGGCCAGGCCGACCGAGCCGGAGAACAGCGGTGTGTAGCCGGCGAAGAGCAGGTAGACCAGCACCGCCAGAGGCAGGATCAGGTACCATTTCGTCGCCAGCGCCTTGCCGGCGCTCGGCAGCTCCGATTTCGGCAGGCCGATGAGGCCGCGCTTGCCGGCTTCCAGATGCACGGCGAGGAAGGCGGCGGCGTAGTAGAGGATCGCCGGCACGATCGCGGCCTGGACCACCGCCGCATAGGGCACGTCGATGGTCTCGGCCATGATGAAGGCGACGGCGCCCATCACCGGCGGCATGATCTGGCCGCCCATCGAGGCGGTCGCCTCGACGCCGCCGGCGAAGGCGGCGCGATAGCCGAAGCGCTTCATCAGCGGAATCGTGAACTGGCCGGTCGAGACGACATTGGCGACGCCGGAGCCGGAGATCGTGCCCATCAGCGCCGAGGAGAACACCGCGACCTTGGCGGGGCCGCCGCGGGCCGAGCCGAACAGGCCCATGGCGATGTCGGTGAAGAGCTGGATCATCCCGGCGCGTTCGAGGAAGGAGCCGAACAGGATGAACAGGAAGATGAAGGTGGCGGAGACGCCGGTCGGCGTCGCGTAGATGCCTTCCGTGCCGAAGGCCATGTGCTCGATCACCTGGTCGAGCGAATAGCCGCGATGGTTGAGCGGGGACGGCAGATAGTTGCCGAACAGGCAATAGGCGAGGAACAGGCCTGAAACGATCGGCAGGGCCGGGCCCATGAAGCGCCAGCAGATGATGAAGAGAACGGCGATGGCGGTGATGCCGACGACGAGGTCGGACTGCGTCACCTCGCCGGCGCGGGCGACGAGCTCCTCATACAGGAACCAGTGATAGAGGCCGACGGCGAAACCGGTGCCGGCCAGCATCCAGGCGGCAATCGTTTTCAGGCGCGTATCGCTCTTGTGCTGCGCCAGCAGGCCGCCGGCGACGAGGCAGAGGAATCCGACATGCAGGGTGCGCAGAATCTGGTTCGGCACCGAGCCGCCGAAGCGGGCGAGCAGCTCGACGATCACGAAGAGCGGCAACCAGGCGAGCAGCGTCTCACCGGCGGGCTTGCCCCGGACCTTGCGCAGCGCGATCCAGCCGATCCAGAGCGCCATGGTCACGCGCAGCAGGTCGATGATCGAGACGCCGATGAAGCGATGATCGAGCGGCACGTTGAAGGCGGTCGCGATCTGGAAGAGCGAGAAGGCGACGGCGATCCAGAACAGCAGCCGGCCCTGCCAGCCGGGGCCGAAACCGGCCGGCAAACCGTGCTCGGGATCGACGAACTGCTCGGGCTTCTCCGTCGGGACGCCGGCATTGTCCGGAACGGCGAAGGGCCTTCCCGCTGCGCTGCTCATGTCCGTTCCCCGTTCCTGCGCCTCGGCGGCGTTCACGTGCTTCGATGAGAAAAAGCGAGGCCGGACGGACCGGCCTCGCTCATGCTTTCGATCGCCGGACTGATCAGGAGCCGACCTTCATCCCCTTTTCCTTGAAATAGCGCGCCGCGCCGGGATGCAGCGGCACCGGCATGCCCTCGAGCGCGCTCTCGAGCTTGATCGCGCGGGCGGCGGCGTGGGCGGCGGCGAGGTCGGGCAGGTTCTCGAAGATCGCCTTCGTCATCTGGTAGACCGTCTCCTCCTTCACGCCCTCATGGGTGACGAGGTAGTTGACGACGGCGGCGGCCGGGACCGCGGCGCTCTGGCCGGTATAGGTGTTGGCCGGGATCGTCGCCTTGACGAAGGGCGCGCCGGCCTTGTCGACCACGGCCGCCGGGACCTCGACGACGGTGATCTCGACCGAGGTCGCGAGGTCGCGCAGCGAGGCGACGCCGAGGCCGGCCGATTGCAGGGTGGCGTCGAGCTGGCGGTTCTTCATCAGTTCGACCGATTCGGCGAAGGGCAGGTACTCGACCTTGCCGAGATCCTTGTAGGACAGGCCGGCGGCGGCGAGGATGGCGCGGGCGTTGAGCTCGGTGCCGGATTTCGGCGCGCCGACCGAGAGGCGCTTGCCCTTCAGGTCGGCAAGCGTCTTGATGCCGCTGTCCTTGGACGCGACGATCTGGACATAGTTGGGATAGATCGCGGTGATGCCGCGCAGCTTCTTCAGCGGGCTCTTGAACCCGGCCTCCTCGTCGCCCTTCCAGGCGGCGTCGAGGGAATCGCCGAGGGTGAAGGCGATCTCGCCCTTGCCCTGCTGCAGCAGCTGCAGGTTCTCGACCGAGGCCTTTGTGGCCTGCACGGTCGGGCGGACGTTCTGGATCTTCTCGCCGTAGATCTTCGAGAGCGCGACCCCCAGCGGATAATAGACGCCGGAGGTGCCGCCGGTCAGCACATTGACGAAGTCCTGGGCGCGGGCCGCGACGGGCGCGGCAGCGAGGGCGAGGGCGGCGATGCCGGCCATGGCCCGGCGACGAAGCGAAACAGGCATGAATCCTCCCGAGGAACAGGTGCTTGCGTCCCGGCTTCGGCCGGGCTGTCGCTGTTGTAGGCCGCTTGCGGGCGGAAAGGGAAGCCATGCCAATGGGTAAGAGGAGAGCACGCCGCCTTTCCGCGCGAATTCCGCCCTGCTGCGGCCAGGAAGCTGCGGAGATTGCCCTCGCCGGCTGGACAGGCTAGCCGGGAACACCATCTTCCAGCGAACCTTTCCCGACGGAGCGCCCGCACGATGCAGCCGCGACAGCCGACCATGCCCCTGATCGACCGCCGCACGCTGCTCGCCGGCGCCGCCGGCACGGCCGCCCTCGCCGCGGCGGGCTTCCCCGCAGCGGCGCTGGCGCAGCAGGGGCTGAAGCTCGGCGCGGGCGAAGCCTTCTCCTTCGAGGGTCTGAAGGCGCGCGCGCGCGATCTCGCCGGCAGGCCCTATGAGGCGCCGCCGAACCCGAAGCCGGACGTGCTCGACAGAATTGACTACGACGCCCATGGCAAGATCAGGTTCAAGCCGGAGCTGGCGCTCTGGGCGAACGGGCCCTCGCCCTGGCCGGTGACCTTCTTCCATCTCGGCCGCTACTTCCAGAAGCCGGTGCGGATGTTCGTGCTCGACGACGGCCAGGCGCGCGAGATCGTCTACGACGAGGGCTATTTCGAGATGCCGGCCGATTCTCCGGCCAAGCAGTTGCCGCCGGGCGCCGGCTTCGCCGGCTTCCGCTTCCAGGAAAGCCGCTCCGGCCATCCCGGCCGCAAGGGCGAGAAACTGGACTGGCAGAAGAACGACTGGGTCGCCTTCCTCGGCGCCTCCTATTTCCGCGCCATCGGCGAGCTCTACCAGTACGGGCTCTCGGCCCGCGGCCTCGCCGTCGACCCCGCCGTCGCCGACCGGCCGGAGGAATTCCCCGACTTCACCCATGTCTGGCTCGAGACCCCCCCGGAGGCGGCCGAGCATGTGATCCTCTACGCGCTGCTCTCCGGGCCGAGCGTCGCCGGTGCCTTCCGCTTCCGCATGCATCGCGGCAAGGGCGTCGTCATGGAGATCGAGCAGGAGCTGCACCTGCGCAAGGACGTGGCGCGGCTCGGCATCGCGCCGCTGACCTCGATGTACTGGTATTCCGAGACGGCCAAGTCGACCATGGTCGACTGGCGGCCGGAGGTGCACGATTCCGACGGGCTCGCGCTCTGGACCGGCAGCGGCGAGCGAGCCTGGCGGCCGCTCAACAATCCGCGCCGTACCATCGCCTCGGCCTTCGTCGACCAGAATCCGCGGGGCTTCGGCCTGATGCAGCGCGACCGCGAGACCGGCCATTATCTGGATGGCGTCTTCTACGAGCGCCGGCCGAGCCTCTGGGTCGAAACGCTGGGCGAATGGGGCAGGGGCGCTGTCCAGCTGGTCGAGATTCCGACCGATGACGAGATCCACGACAACATCGTCGCGATGTGGGTTCCCGAGGCCCCGGCGCGCGCCGGCAACGCCTATAGCTTCCGCTATCGCCTGCACTGGCTGGCGGACGAGCCTTTCCCGCCCGCGCTCGGCCGCGTCGTCGCGACCCGGCTCGGCAATGGCGGCCAGCCCGGCACGGTGCGCCCCAGGGGCGTGCGCAAGTTCATGGTCGAGTTCAAGGGGCCGGCGCTGGAGGCCATCCCGTTCGGGGTCAAGCCGGAGGTGGTGCTCTCGACCTCGCGCGGCACCTTCTCCTACATCTTCTCCGAAGCGGTCCCGAACGACGTGCCCGGGCATTGGCGCGCGCAGTTCGACCTCACCGTCGAGGGGAGCGATCCGGTCGAGATGCGCTGCTTCCTGCGTGGCGGCGACAAGGTGCTGACCGAGACCTGGCTGTACCAGTACTGGCCGGGCTAGATCGGGTTCGATCAGCCTGCCTCGGAGGCCCCGGCCAAGAGGACGCCGTGCGCGTGCCTGAAGGGTGTTTGCTTCTCCGAAACGAGTTGCGTGGCATATCGCGTCGTCGGCCTGTCCGGAGATGCCCTCGTGGAAACCTCGCTCTATCTTCCGGTCAAGCGCTTCCTCGAAGGCCTGGGCTACAGCGTCAAGGGCGAGGTCGGCCATTGCGATCTCGTCGGGCTTCGGGATGACGATCCGACGGTGCTGGTGATCGGCGAGCTGAAGATGACCTTCAACCTCGAGCTCGTGCTGCAAGGGGTGGACCGGATGAGCGTCGGCGACGAAGTCTGGCTCGCGGCGCAGCTCTCGGCCAAGGGCAAGGGGCGCGAGAGCGATCCGAGATATCGCAATCTCTGCCGGCGCCTCGGCCTTGGCCTGCTGGGTGTCGGCAGGACCGGCGAAATCGCCATACTGGTCTCCCCGGCGGCGCCGGCCCCCCGGACGAATCCGCGCCGGCGGTCGAGGCTGGTGGAGGAGCACCGGCGCCGCCGGGGCGATCCGGCCGCAGGCGGCAGCACGCGCAAGCCGATCATGACCGCCTATCGCCAGCAGGCGCTGGCTTGCGCCGCCGCGATGAAGGCGGGCCCGCAACGGCCGCGCGATCTCAAGCCTTCCTGTCCCGATGCCCAGAAGATCCTGCATCGGAACGTCTACGGCTGGTTCGAGCGCTCCGAGCGCGGACTCTACGCGCTCACCGAGACCGGGCGCCGCGCGGTGACGGAGTGGCTGGCCCCGGCCCGCTCCCTCGCACCGGCGCCGGACCGGGAGCAGCCATCGCCGCAGCCATGAGATGCGGTTCGGGCGCAGCGTCCCTGGCCGGGCAAGCTTGTCTTCGACCGAACGTAATACTATATCATTCCGGATGGCTCATGATCACGCCCATCCGCGTCGTCCCGTCGCCGAAGCGCCCGGCTGGTCGCTGCTGCGACTCTCGGCCGGGCAGCGGCTCGGACTGGCGCTCGGCCTGATCCTGGTCCTGTGGGCGGCGACCCTCGCCGTGATCGCGTGAACGAGAGTAGAGTCCGCCCGTGTCCGCAATCCGTTTCCGCGATCTGACGCTCGGCTATGACCGCCACCCGGCGGTGCACCATCTTTCCGGCGAGATCGCGCGCGGCAGTCTGACGGCGATCGTCGGGCCGAACGGCGCCGGCAAGTCGACGCTGTTGAAGGGCATCGCCGGTGCCCTGTCCCCGCTCGACGGGACGATCGCGCTCGCCAAAGGCGAGCGGCTCGCCTATCTGCCGCAATCGGCCGAGCTCGATCGCTCCTTCCCGATCCATGTCTACGATCTCGTCGCCATGGGGCTATGGGGGTCGGCCGGCCTGTTCGGCCGCATCGGCCTGCGCCAGCGCGGCCGGATCGAGGCCGCGATCGCCGCCGTCGGCCTGACCGGGTTCGAGACCCGCGGCATCGGCACGCTGTCGGGCGGGCAGATGCAGCGCGCCCTGTTCGCGCGGCTCCTGCTGCAGGACGCGGACATCATCCTGCTCGACGAGCCGTTCACCGCGATCGACGCCCGCACCAGCGCCGACCTGCTCGCGCTGGTGCAGCGCTGGCATGGCGAGAGCCGCACCGTCGTCGCCGTGCTGCACGATATCGAGACGGTGAAGCGCGCCTTTCCGCAGACCCTGCTGCTGGCGCGGGAGGCGATCGCCTGGGGCGAGACCGGCGAGGTGCTGACGGCGAACAATCTGCTCAAGGCACGCCGCATGGTCGAGGCCTTCGACAGCCACGCCGCGCCCTGCGCCGCCTGAGCGGCCCGAGCAAAGACAAGGCCGATGTTCTACGACCTCCTCATCGGCCCCTTCGCCGAGTTCGATTTCATGCGCCGCGCGCTGATCGGCGTGATCGCGCTGTCGGTCTCGGGGGCGCCGGTCGGCGTCTTCCTGATGCTGCGCCGGATGAGCCTGACCGGCGACGCCATGGCGCATGCGATCCTGCCCGGCGCGGCGCTCGGCTATCTCGTCGCCGGCTTCTCGCTGCCGGCGATGACGCTCGGCGGGCTCGTCGCCGGCTTCGCCGTCGCGCTCGCCGCAGGGGCCGTGGCGCGCCTGACCGTGCTGAAGGAGGACGCCTCGCTCGCCGCCTTCTACCTGATCTCGCTCGCGCTCGGCGTCACCCTGGTCTCGCTGCGCGGCTCGGCGGTCGACCTCTTCCATGTCCTGTTCGGCAATGTGCTGGCGCTCGACGACGCCGTGCTCATGCTGCTCTCGGGGGTCGCCAGCCTGACGCTGGTCGTCCTGGCGCTCGCCTACCGGCCGCTGGTGCTCGAATGCGTCGATCCGGGTTTCCTGCGCTCGGTCAGCGGCTCGGGCGGCATCGTCCACCTGACCTTTCTCGGCCTCGTGGTGGTCAATCTCGTCGCCGGCTTCCATGCGCTCGGCACGCTGCTCGCCGTCGGACTGATGATGTTGCCGGCCGCCGCGGCGCGCTTCTGGACGGCCGACATCACCCGGCTGATCCTGCTGGCGGGCGGGTTCGGCATGGCCTCCGGCTATGCCGGGCTCGTCGCCTCCTATGCCGCCGGCAGCAATCTCCCGGCCGGGCCGGCGATCATCCTCGCGGCCGGCACGCTCTATCTCGGCTCGCTCCTGTTCGGCTTGCAGGGCGGGCTTGCGCGACGGCTCTTGCCGAGCGGCCATCTCCAGCGCTAGTTATGTTATACTGTTTCATATAGCGCGAGAGCCGCCATGCTGAACCGCCGTTCCCTTTTCCTGTGCCTCGCCGCCGGCCTGGCCCTGCCGCTGCAGGCCCTCGCCCAGGGGATTCCGGCCGGGAAGCTGCCGGTCGTCGCGAGCTTCTCGATTCTCGGCGACTTCGTGCGCGAAGTCGGCGGCGAACGGGTCGCGGTGACGCTGCTGGTCGGACCCGACGGCGACGCGCACGTCTATTCGCCGACGCCGGCCGACGCCAAGACCCTGGCCGGCGCGAAGCTCGTGGTCGTCAACGGCCTGAAGTTCGAGGGCTGGCTGACGCGGCTGGTCAAATCCTCCGGCACGAAGGCGACGGTCGCCACGGTGACGAAGGGCATCACGCCGCAGAAGATGGCCGACGAGCACGACCACGGTCACGATCACGGCCACGACCATGGCGGCGCCGACCCGCATGCCTGGCAGAGCGTCGCCAATGCCAGGCTCTATGTCGGCAATATCCGCGATGCGCTGATCGTGGCGGACCCGGCAGGCAAGGCGGCCTACGAGGCCAATGCCGCCGCCTATCTCGCGAAGCTCGATACGCTCGAGGCCGAGATCAAGGCGAGCGTGGCCCGCATCCCGGCGGATCGGCGCAAGGCGATCACCTCGCACGACGCCTTCGGCTATTTCGCCAAGGCCTATGGCATCGAGTTCATCGCGCCGCAGGGCGTCTCGACCGAGGCCGAAGCCTCGGCGCGCGACGTGGCGCGCATCATCCGCCAGATCAAGACGCAGAAGGTCCCTGCGGTCTTCCTCGAGAACGTCACCAATCCCCGGCTCGCCGAGCAGATCGCGCGCGAGAGCGGGGCGAAGATCGGCGGGCGGCTCTATTCGGACGCGCTTTCGGCGGCGGACGGCCCGGCCGGGACTTACATCGCGATGATGAAGCACAATATAAGCGAAATCGAAAAGGCGCTCGGCGCCGGCCCGGCCTGACCGGGCCGCGATCGCAGCAGCGCCGCCAACCAGGTCGATTCCATGTCCGAGAAGATCCCCGTCACGGTGCTCACCGGCTATCTGGGCGCCGGCAAGACCACGCTCCTCAACCGCATCCTCACCGAGGACCACGGCAAGAAGTTCGCCGTGATCGTCAACGAGTTCGGCGAGACCGGCATCGACGGCGACCTCGTGGTCGGCGCCGACGAGGAAGTGTTCGAGATGAACAATGGCTGCATCTGCTGCACCGTGCGCGGCGATCTGATCCGCATCCTCGACGGGCTGATGAAGCGCAAGGGCAAGTTCGACGCGATCATCGTCGAGACCACCGGCCTCGCCGATCCGGCGCCGGTGGCGCAGACCTTCTTCGTCGACCAGGATGTCGGCGACGCGACCAAGCTCGACGCGGTGGTGACGGTGACCGACGCGAAGTGGCTGAAGGACCGGCTGAAGGATGCGCCGGAGGCGAAGAACCAGATCGCCTTCGCCGACGTGATCATCCTGAACAAGACCGACCTCGTCACGCCCGAGGAACTGACCGAGGTCGAGGCGGCGATCCGCGCGATCAACCCCTATGCCAAGCTGCACAAGACGACGCGCTGCGACCTGCCGGTCGAGAGCCTGCTCGACCGCAACGCCTTCGATCTCGACCGCATCCTCGACATCGAGCCGGACTTCCTCGAGTCCGGCCACCATCACCATCATTCCGAGGATGTCCGCTCGATCTCGCTGACCGTGCCCGGCGATGTCGACCCGGAGAAGTTCATGCCGTGGATCAACGATGTCAGCCAGGCCCAGGGGCCGAACATCCTGCGCTCGAAGGGCATCCTCGCCTTCAAGGGCGAGCCGCGCCGCTTCGTCTTCCAGGGCGTGCACATGATCCTCGACGGCGACCTGCAGCGCGACTGGAAGGCGGGCGAGAAGCGCGAATCCCGGCTCGTCTTCATCGGCCGCGATCTCGACGAGGCCGCCCTGCGCGAGGGGTTCACGGCCTGCGCGGCTTGAACGCCTCCATCATTCCGGGCAGGCCGCAGGCCTGAGCCCGGAGCTCATGAACACCAGGCTTTGCGGGTGCGAGCGAAGAACGATCGAGCTCGTGCTGTTCGGCGGTGGTGTTCATGGATTGCCGGCACATCGCCTCGCGATGCCCCGGAAAGACGCGGTCGCCTCCGCTCGGGTTCTTTGCTAGATCGACCACCATGGATTCCATCACCAAGCCGGTCTCGCTGCGCGAGCATGTCGTCCCCATCGAACCCGGCGAGCATGTCGTCGGCGCCGTCTGGCTGAAGCAGACGCTGGCGCTCGCGCTCGCCGACGGGCGGGTGCTGCGCTGGCGCGACGGCGAAGCCGCCAGCGTCGCGGCGCATGGCGGCGGGCTGCTCTGCGTCGCCTCGGACGGTACGCGCCTGATCAGCGGCGGCGACGACGGCCGTGTGGTCGCCACGGCAGGCGATGGCGAGCCGGAGGAGCTGGCGCGCGATCCGAAGCGGCGCTGGATCGACGCCGTCGCGGTGTCCGCTTCCGGCAGCATCGCCTGGAACAGCGGCCGCGATGTCCAGGCCCGCGACGACAAGGGCAAGGTGAGGTCGCTCGAGGTCGCCTCGACGCCGCAGGGGCTCGCCTTCGCGCCGAAGGGCTATCGCCTCGCGGTCGCGCAGATGAACGGCGTGCTGCTCTGGTATCCCAATACCGAGGCCAGGCCCGACTTTCTGGAATGGAAGGGTTCGCATCTCGACGTGACCTGGTCGCCGGACGGGCGCTTCGTCGTCACCTCGATGCAGGAGAACGCGCTGCATGGCTGGCGCCTCGGCGAGAAGCCGAGCCATATGCGGATGACCGGCTATCCCGCCAAGCCGCGCTCGCTGTCCTGGTCGCATGACGGGCTCTGGCTCGCTTCCAGCGGGGCGGATGCCGCGATCGTCTGGCCCTTCCAGGGCGAGGGGCCGACCGGCAAGGCGCCGCGCGAATGCGGGGCGCGCCACGCCAAGGTCACGCGGGTCGCCTTCCATCCCAAGGCGCTGGTGCTCGCCGTCGGCTACGATGACGGCTGCATCCTGCTGGTTCGCCTGACCGACGCCTCCGAGCTCCTGGTGCGGCCGGCGCAGCGCGGCAGCGGCATCACCGCCTTCGCCTGGGACAAGCTCGGCAAGCGCCTCGCCTTCGGCACCGAGGACGGCGCGGCCGGCGTGCTGACCCTTCCGGCCGGCTGAAGGCGGCGATGCGCTTCGGCCTGTTCGGCAGGGGCAAGCGCGAGGCCGCCGGGCCCGATGCCTCGGCGCAGGTCAAGCGCCAGGTCCGCGACCTGCTCGGCCTGCCGGACAATGCCGTGGTCGCCGTCAACGAGATCCTCTGCGCCGATCCCGCCTGCCCGGGCACCGAGACGGTGATCCTGGTGATGAAGCCCGGCGAGAAGACCAGGGCCTTCAAGGTCCAGGCGGGACTGGCGGAGCTGACCCCGGAGGCGCTGGCACAGGCGCTGTCGGCGGCGGGCTAACCCCCGTGCAGGCCACCGCCATGATATGTCAGCAGGTGGCGGGGACGTGCCTTAACCTTTCGCCACGGCATGGCTAGCGTCCCGCCATGGCGATGCGACCGCGAAACATCCTGAAGCTCGACAAGGCGAAGGCGCGCCGGATCTGGCTCGAGGCCCAGAGGCTCGACAGGCGCGAGCCCTTCGGCTCGGGCGCCGAAGCGACGGCCGCCGCGGTCGCCCATCTCGGCTATGTGCAGATCGACACGATCAACGTGGTCGAACGCTGCCACCACCATATCCTCTACAGCCGGATTCCCGATTATCGCCGCGACGATCTCGCGCAGGCGCAATCGCAGGACAAGTCGGTGTTCGAATACTGGACCCATGCGCTGTCCTATGTGCCGACCTCCGACTTCCGCTACTTCCTGCCGGCGATGAAGGCGCACCGCGCCGAGCCGAAGCGCTGGGCCGCGGTCGGCAGCCGCGAGGAGACGCGCAAGCTGCTGCGCCGGATCCGCAAGGACGGCGCGCTCACCATCCGCGACATCGACACCGACGTGCTGGTCGAGAAGACGCATCTGTGGGCGAGCAAGAAGCCGTCCAAGGGTCTGCTCGAACGCGCCTTCTACGATGGCGAGCTCGCGATCTCGGCCCGCTCCGGCATGCTCAAGACCTATGAGCTGATCGACCGGCATTTCGGCTGGGAGAAGGCCCCGACGCCGGCGTCGGAGCGCCAGGTCGCCGTCTACAAGCTCGACCGCGCCCTGCGTGCGCAGGGTGTCGTCAGCCTGGATTCCGTCTGCCATCTCGACGCGCCCAGCAAGAAGGCGGTCGCCGAGTTGATCGCTGGACGGGTGAGGCGCAAGGAACTTGTGCCGGTCACGATCGAGGGGGCCGAGAAGGTGCCGCACTGGGCGACGCCGGAGGTCCTGGAATCGGCGGCATCGCCCGGGGACGAGCTCGTCCACATCCTCTCGCCCTTCGATCCGCTGATCATCCAGCGCAAGCGGCTGAGGCTGTTCTTCGGCTATGACCACCTGTTCGAGGCCTATCTGCCGAAGGAAAAGCGCGTCTTCGGCTATTTCGGCCTGCCGGTGCTGGCGGGCGAGCGCATCGTCGCCATCGCCGATCTCAAGACCGACCGGGCGGAGCGCAAGCTTTTGGTGCAGCAATGGACCTGGCTGGAGCCCGAGCCGTCTGCCGAGCTGAAGCGGCAGGTCGACGAGGAGATGCAGCGCTTCGAACGGTTCCAGCTGGGCTGAGCAGCTAGTTCGGCCGCGGCCAGCGGAAATCGTCGGCCCGCCCCGGCCGCGGTTCGGGCGCGATGCCCTGGCCGAAGATGCGCTCGAGCTGGGCCGCGACCTCGCCCCGGCCGCGCGCCTCCTGGATCGAGGCGATCAGTGCGCCGCCGCCGCTGCCGGGAAGCGAACCGGTGAGGGGCAGGATCGGGCCGGCGAGCGGCCTCGGCGGGGCGACCGGGACGAGCGGCAGCTCGGCCGGCGCGCCGCTGACCATGCGCTCGATCAGGCGCTCGACGTCGCCGGGTTGCGGTGCCGGTCCAGGCGTGCCGCCCGCCTCGGCGGGGGCCGGCAGCGCGATGACGTTCTGAGTCGGGGTCTGTTCCAGGATGCGGCGGATGACGACGTCGACGAAATGCGCGGCCTTGCGCGCGCCGGCCCTGGTGAAGTGCACGCCGTCGCCGAGCCGGAGCTTGGCGATCTGGCCGTTCACGTCCGGGCCCGTCGCGGTGTAGCGGTTCTCACCGTCGACATAGGCGCCCCAGAGGTCGACGAACTGACCGCCGGCCGCTTCCGTGCCCTTGCGGAAGAGATCGTTCAGCGTGATCAGATCGGCGGAGAGCCGCGGATTCTGCATCGGCGGCGCGCCGACCCAGATCAGCGGCACGCGCCTTTCGCCGAAGGTGGCGGCGACGGCATCGATCCGCGCCCTGTAGAGCTGGAGCCAGCGCTCGCTCAGCGGCTCGTGCGTGATCTCGCCCTCGCGGATCACCTGACGGTCGTTCGGTCCGAGCATGACGACGCCGACGACCACCTTGGCATCGGCCGCCAGGAGCTCCCCGGCCGCTTTGGGCCAGTCGTAGAAGTCGCTGCGCACCAGGCCGCTATCGGCCTTCGCCTTGCTCTGCACCGCGACGTCGGCGCGATCGCCCAGGCTGTCCTCCAGCCCTTCGGCGATCTGCCCGGCCAGCGTGTCGCCGATGACGAGGACATGGTGGTTGACGTCGACCTTGGGGATGACCGGATCGTCGCGGACGACGACCCGGGCCGGCGCCCGGCGCTGGGCCGGCGCGACTCGCTGGCGCTGCTGCGGCCGCGGCTGTGCCGCCGGCCGCTCCGGGATCTGCCAGAACAGGTTGAACAGGCTGCGCCCCTGCGGCGGCGCCGAGGGGATCCGGCCCGGCGGTACCGGGTTCTGCGCGACCGAGACCGGCCCGCCGGTCGCAAGCACGAGCAGGGTCGAGGCCAGAACCATGAAGAGCGAACGCGCGCGCATCGTGCTCTCGATCGGCGCCGGTCAGGAGGCGCCGCCGGCCAATATAGTCGCGATCGCCCGTTTCGTCAGCGTGGCGCCTTCATCCGCGCCAGCAGGGCCGGCGTCGGATAGCCGTCGGCAAGCATGCCGACGCGCAGCTGGTATTGCCTGACCGCCTCGCGCGTGCCGGTGCCGATGCGCCCGTCGGCGTCGTGACTGTAGAGCCCGAGGCCCTTGAGCCGGCGCTGGACGTCGGTGATCCCGGCCTTGTCGAGGCGCGGCGCCTTCAGCGGCCATTCGCCCTGCAAAGCGGGTCGGCCCATGATGCGGTCGCCGAGATGGCCGACCGCGAGCGCATAGGCGTCCGAGGAGTTGTACTTCTTGATCACGTCGAAATTCGCGGTGAGCAGCAGGGCCGGGCCGGTATGGCCGGCCGGATAGAACAGCCGCGCCTCGCCGGAGGAGGGCAGCGCGCCGCCATCGGCGCGACGCACTCCGGCGGAGCGGAAGGCCGAGAAGCCGGCGCGATAAAGGTTGTGGTCGAAGCCTTCCGGCACCACGACCTCGATCCCCCAGGGCAGGCCGGGGATCCAGCCATAGCCCTTGAGATAGTTGGCGGTCGAGGCGATGGCGTCGCTGGTCGAGGTCCAGATGTCGGCATGGCCGTCGCCGGTCTGGTCGACGGCGTATTTCAGATAGCTCGACGGCATGAACTGGGTGTGGCCCATCGCGCCGGCCCAAGAGCCGCGCAATTCGCCGCGCTCGACATAGCCCTTCTCGATCAGTTCGAGCGCGGTCAGCAGTTCGTCGCGGAAGAAGTCGCCGCGATAGCGGATGTTCGCCAGTGTCGCGAGCGAGCGGATCACGTCCTTGTCGCCCTTGAACGAGCCGTAATTGGTCTCCATTCCCCAGATGCCGAGGATGATCTCCCGGGGCACGCCGTAGCGGGACTCGGCCTGGGCCAGCACGCCGGCATGGGCCTCGAGCATCTCGCGGCCGCGCGAGATGCGGGCGCCGCCGACCGCGCTGTTGAGATAGCTCCAGATCGGCGCGACGAATTCGGACTGCTTGCGCGTCAGCGCCACGATCGAGGGATCGGGCGTCAGGCCCTGGAAGGCGAGGTCGAAGGTCCGGCGCGAGATGCCGCGCGCCTGCGCCTGCGGCCAGAGGGTGCGCAGGAAGCCGTCGAAGCCGGGTGCGGCCGGGCGCGCTTCGGGCTTGGCTGCCTGCGCCCGCGCCGGATTGATCGAGCCCGTCGTCTGCGCGAGCGCCGGCCCGAGGCCGAGCGCCACGGCGAAGGCGAGAACGGTTAAGGGGCGCATGGCTGCTCCTCTGGCTCGGGCGCTGGTTGCGTCCACCACAGCGCCCGAACGAGGTTAACCATGGGTTAACGGCGTGCCAAATCCGGGCGCCGCAAACCCGAAGGGTCAGCTCGCATTGCGCTTGCGCAGGCTTTCCTCCCAGGCCAGCGCCTGGGTGACGATCTCGGTCAGATCGTCATGTTCCGGCCGCCAGCCGAGCTCGGCGCGGATGCGGTCGGCCTTGGCGACGAGCGAGGCGGGGTCGCCGGCGCGGCGCGGCGACAACCGCACCGGGAAATCGACGCCCGAGACCTCCTTCACCACCTCGACCACCTCCTTGACCGAATAACCGCGGCCATAGCCGCAGTTCAGGGTCAGGCTGCCTCCGCCGGCCCGGAGATGGTCGAGCGCCGCCAGATGGGCGCGGGCGAGGTCCGTGACGTGGATGTAGTCGCGGATGCAGGTGCCGTCCGGCGTCGCATAGTCGGTGCCGAATATGTCAAGTCCGGCGCGCTGGCCGAGCGCCGCCTGGCTCGCGACCTTGATCAGATGGGTGGCGTTGGCGCTGGACTGGCCCGAGCGCCCCTTGGGGTCGGCTCCGGCGACGTTGAAATAGCGCAGCGCCACATAGCTCAGGCCATGGGCGCGGGCGACGTCGCCGAGCATCCATTCGCTCATCAGCTTGGAGCGGCCATAGGGATTGATCGGGTTGAGGGCGATCTCTTCCGGCACCGGCGAGACCGGCGGCTCGCCGTAGACGGCGGCGGTCGAGGAGAAGATCACGCGCTCGACGCCGCCACGCACGGCGCTTTCCAGCAGGGCGCGCGTCTTGACGGTGTTGTTGTGGTAGTAGCCGAGCGGATCGGACACCGAGTCCGGCACCACGATCTTCGCGGCGAAATGCGCGATCTCGCTGATGCCGTGCTGGGCGATGGTGCGCTCGACCAGCGCCTGGTCGCCCATGTCGCCCTGAACGAAGGTCGCCTCCTGCGGCACCGCCCACCAGAAGCCGGTCGAGAGATCGTCGAGCACGACCACCGTCTCGCCTCGGTCGAGCAGCTCGAGGACCATGTGGCTGCCGATGTAGCCGGCACCGCCTGAAACCAGAATCGCCATCTTCGTCTCCTCGTCACGCTGTCGGCATAGAACGGAATCACGACAGTTCGAACCAGCCTGACACGCTTCCCGCCCGGCCGGCTCCGGCCGCGCGATCAGAAGTCGCGCAGCAAGCCCCTGGAGCATGTTCTTGTCGCAAACGTGGTTTCCATTTTTGCGGACCATGCTAGCGACGAGGCATGGCTAATCTCCGGCTTCGCCGTAGTGAAGCCATGCAAGAATGACGGCGAGCCCGGCAAGCCGGACGGAGGCGGAAAGCGTTGACGTCTCGGCAAGGCGCGGCTGGTATCGAGAACCGACCGGCCCGGCTTTCGCCAGAATCGCGGGCCAGCCTTCGAACGGCCGGCGTGAACGGGGCGAAGCCGGCTCCTCCCGAAAGCCCTCCGACCTCAGCAGGCGTGCGCCGAAGGCGCGCGAGATGGACGCGCATGATCAAGAAAATCCGCAAGGCGGTCTTTCCCGTCGCTGGTCTCGGCACCCGTTTCCTGCCCGCCACCAAGGCGATTCCGAAGGAGATGCTGACGATCGTCGACCGGCCGGTGGTGCAGCACGTGGTCGACGAGGCGCGCGCCGCCGGGATCGAGCATTTCGTCTTCGTCACCGGCCGGAACAAGGGCGTGATCGAGGACCATTTCGACATTGCCTACGAGCTCGACGACACGCTGGCGAAGCGCGGCAAGACCAAGGAGCTGGAGGCGCTCAAGCACGACCTGCCCGCCGCCGGCACGGCGAGCTTCACCCGCCAGCAGGCTCCGCTCGGCCTCGGCCACGCCGTCTGGTGCGCGCGCGACATCGTCGGCGACGAACCCTTCGCGCTGCTGCTGCCCGACATGCTGCATCATGGCGGCAAGGGCTGCCTCGCCGAGATGATCGCGGCCTATGAGGAGCATGGCGGCAACCATATCGCCGTCGCCCCCGTGCCCGACGACCAGACCCATCAATACGGCATCGTCGGCGTCGCCGACGCCAGGGCCAAGGTCTCGCAGATCCACAGCATGGTCGAGAAGCCGCCCAAGGGCACGGCGCCGTCGAACCTGCACATCACCGGCCGCTACATCCTGCAGCCGACGATCTTCGACCTGCTCGCCAGGCAGGAGAAGGGCGCGGGCGGCGAGATCCAGCTCACGGATTCGATGATCGCGCTGTCCCGGCAGGAGAAGTTCTTCGCGGTGCGCTTCGACGGCGACATCTACGACACCGGCTCGAAGATCGGCTTCCTCGCCGCCAATATCGCCTATGCGCTGGAGCGCGGCGATCTCGGCCCGCAATTGCGCGGCGAGATCGAGCGGCTGCTGGAACGATAAGGCCGCGCCGAGCCCTCAGAACTGCACCCGCAGCCCCACCTGCGCGACGTTCGCGGTGTAGTCCGAGCCGGGATTGGTCGAGTTCAGGCGCTCATGGGTGAAGCTGGCGCGGACCGAGAAGGTCCGGGTCAGCTTGTATTCCAGCCGTGCGCCGATGGTCGACAGGTCCTCGCGCAGGTCCTGGCCCTCATAGTCGGTGCGGCCATAGCTGGCGAAGCCGGTGACGGTGAGGTTGCGGCGCAGCGCGTGCGCCACTTCAAGATTGACGCGCCGTGCCGTGGTGCCGCTGGAGCCGGCGATGGTGGTGTCGCCGAGCTCGGAGGTGCCGCGCAGCGTCACCGTGGTCAGCGGGGTCGGCGTCCACAGGATGGCGGCATCGCCGACCATGCCGCGCAGGTTCTTCAGCCTGCCATCCTCGTATTTGCGGTCCTGATAGCCGACCGAGACCTCGCCGGAGAGCAGGCGGCTGATCTCGAAGCTGGAGCCCAGACGGGCGGTGTAGCCGTCGGAGGACCGCATATAGCCGCTGGAATCGACCTTCTGGTCGAATTGGCGGGTGTCGATCTCGCCCTGGATGAACGGCTTGAAGCCGGGCGTGACCTCGTAGGCGGCGCGCAGGCGCAGGCCGTATTGCGTCTGGTTGCGGTCGGCCTGGCTGAGCTTCTGGCCGTTGCTCAGTTCGGCGTCCTCGTAGTCCTGGCGGTCGACCGCGCCGCGCAGGGTGAGCTGCAGCCGGTTGAAATCATGGGTGACGCCGGCCGCGCCGCCATAGGCCCAGGTGATCGGCCGGCCCTGGACGGCGGCGGTCAGGTCCGGCGAACCCGGGCGCTGCGTGTCGAGGCGCAGGCGCGATTCGAGCAGGATGCGGGTGTCGCGCGTCGCGTCGAGGCGCAGCGACATGTTGCCCTCGGCATCCGGCCGGGAGGCGGTCTCGTCGCGGTAGTAGCGGCTGTAGCCGCCGCGCAGCAGGCCGGTGAGCTCGTGGACGTTCCAGTCGGACTGGATCCCGAGCTCGCCCTCCGCCCGGCTGAACAGGGAGCCCTTGACCTGGCCGGCCGTGCGCGAGGGATTGCTGTCATAGCCGCCGAAGCCGGTGATGGCCGGGCGCAGCACGACGTTGCCGACGCGCAGGCCGAGCGGCGCGTAAGGATCGTCCTCCGGCGGCCGGCGCCGGCGCGGCTGGGGCGACGGCGGAAGCTCCGGCGGCAGATTGGATACCACCGGTTGCGGCGCATGGAACTGGCGCTGGGTGACGCCGCGCAGGCGCGGGGACTGGACCGGCTGGCTGGCGCGCGGCGGCTGGGCGCGCGAGATCGCGCTGGAACGGCCCCGAGGCGGGGCGATCGGTTCACCTGCGGCGTCCGGCAAGGCCGAGGCGGCGCCTGCGGGCTGATTCTGCCTCTGCGCGACATAATCGGGCGTGCCGGTCCGCAAGGCCGGGGGGCGCGAGCGCGCCATGTCCGCTGCTTGCGTCTGCGCCGCAGCCTGCCCGGACCAGGACGTCAGCCCGGCGACGCCGCAGCAGCCTGCGACGCCGGCCAGCCAGCAGATCTGGGCGAAACGGGACACGGGGCGGACGCTGCTCCGGCGCGGCAAAGGCTCTCGCGCGCCGGGAAAGCGCGCATGGTTAACGGACTTAGAACGAAGAGGGTTAATGCCGCGTCAACGCCGCCGCGCCGGTGGTCAGGCGGGCGTCCGCCATGCTAGAGCCGCGCTCCATGACCGCGACCATCAGCGCCTCCGCCCTCCGCACCCTCGCCACCGAACGCGCCGGGCTCGACGCCCTGCACGAGGCGATCGGCAACGGCCTCGCCGAACCCTTCGCCGTCGCCGTCGAGATGATCCGCGCCGCCAGCGGCCGCGTCATCGTCACCGGCATGGGCAAGTCCGGCCATGTCGGCCGCAAGATCGCGGCGACGCTGGCCTCGACCGGAACGCCGGCGCATTTCGTCCATCCGGCCGAGGCGAGCCATGGCGACCTCGGCATGGTGCAGCCCGAGGACGTCGTCGTCGCCCTCTCCTGGTCGGGCGAGGCGGTCGAGCTCTCGGCGATCGTCGGCTACCCCCGCCGCTTTCGCGTCGGGCTGATCGCGATCACCGCCAATCGCGACAGCGCGCTCGGCCGCGAGGCCGACATCGCGCTGGTGCTGCCGAAGGCGCAGGAGGCCTGCCCGAACGGGTTGGCACCGACGACCTCGACGACGATGCAGATGGCGCTCGGCGACGCGCTCGCGGTCGCGTTACTCGAGGCGCGCGGCTTCTCGCGCCAGGACTTCTACGTCTACCATCCCGGCGGCAAGCTGGGTGCGCAGCTCAAGACGGTCGCGACCATCATGCATGCCGGCGAGCGCCTGCCGATCGTCGGCGAGACCGCGGCGATGGCCGATGTCGTCGCGATGATCACCGCCAAGGGCTTCGGCTGCGCCATCGTCATCGATGCGGACGGCAGGCTCGCCGGAATCGTCACGGACGGCGATCTGCGCCGCAAGCTCGGCGCCGGCTGGGGCGGGCGCCTGGCGCGCGACGTGATGACCAGGGAACCGCGCCGGATCGCGCCGGACGCGCTCACGGCCGAGGCGCTGGAGACGGTCAACCGGCTGCGCGTCACCGCGCTGATCGTCGCCGATGCGGACGACAAGCCGGTCGGCCTCGTCCATGTCCACGACCTGCTGGCGCTGGGCGTCGCCTAGATTCGCAGCGTGCTCTAGGCTTCGCGCAGCACCTTGCGCAAGGCCTTGCCGGCGCCGTCCATGAAGGCTCGGACCTTCGCGGCATGGCGCAGGTCCGGATGGGTCAGCAGCCAGACCTGAGAGCGCAGCGCCGCGATCGGCGGGCTGATCCGGGCGAGGCCGAAGACGGGATCGTCGCCGAGATAGCTCGGCAGCAAGGCATAGGCACCGCTCCGCGCTGCCAGGGCCGCCGCCAGCATGGCGTCGACGGTGGCGATGCGATTCTGCGCCGGCACGGTCTCCGCCAGCCAGCGCGCCGCCGGCGCCTGCGCGATCGCGCCGCCATAGACGATCCAGCCCGCCGAGGCGGTGAGCATCGCAACGGGTGCCGGCAGGGCGCGGGACGCCCGGGTGTAGACCGCATAGTCGAAGGCGCCGAGCCGGCTGCCGACCAGAGCCTCACCCGGCGCGCGTGTCGGGCGGATGGCGACGTCCGCTTCGTTGCGGCCGAGATCGGCCATGGCATTGGCGATGCCGACGCGCAGGTCGAGGCCGGGATGGGTGCGCCCGAAGGCAGCGATCACGGGCATGGCCAGCGCCTGCAACGTATCCGTCGTGGTGATCGAGAGCGTGCCGGAGAGCCGGTCGTCCTGGCCGGCGACATGCCGGTTCAGGGTGTCCAGCCGATTCGCGACGTCGCGCGCCGCCGCCACGATCGCCTCGGCGCGCTCCGCGGGGACGAGCCGTCCGTCCCGTCGCTCGAAGAGCGGGCCGCCGATCCGGCGCTCGAGCGCCTCCAGCCGCCGGTAGATCGTGGCGGCATGGGTCTGGAGAACCTCCGCCGCGCGCTTCATCCTGCCGCCTTCGGCAATGGCGAGAACGAGGGCGAGATCGTCATGCGTGAGCATGACTTCGCATTGATGCGAAACCGGTTCGCACTGCAAGCCTTTCCTGTTGCACCGGCGCAATCCAAATCGGACCCGGGCCGCACCTGCCGATGCTGCCGCCGCCGGAGACCGACCGATGCCGAAACTGCTCTTCATCCAGGCCTCGCCGAGGCCGAACGATTCCGTCTCGCTCGCCGCCGCGAGCGGCTTTCTGTCGCGCCTGCGCGACAAGCTGCCGGCCCTGGCGGTCGACAGCCTCGATCTCTGGCGAACCGAGCTGCCGGAATTCGACGGCGCCGCATTGGCGGCGAAATACGCCCGGCTCGCCGGCCGCGATCTGGAGCCGCACGAGGCCGCCGCGTGGCGGACGATCGAGGCGATGGTCGCCCGCCTCGACGCGGCCGATCTCGTCCTGATCGCGACGCCGATGTGGAACTTCGGCATCCCCTACAAGCTCAAGCACTGGATCGACCTGGTGACGCAGCCCGGGCTCGCCTTCAGCTTCGACCCGATGCGGGGCTATTCGCCGCTCCTGCGCGCGCGGCCGACGCTGGCGATCGTCGCCAGCGCCGGCGACTACAGCGAGGGACCGAGCTGGGGCCGCCCGGACCTGGCGACGCCCTATCTCGAGGCGGCGCTGCGCTTCATCGGCCTCGGCGAGATCACGGTCGTCGGACAGGGGCCGACCATGGGGCCGCAGAATGCGATCGCCACGGCGCGGGAGCGGACGCAGGAGAGGCTGGCCGCGCTCGCCGACACGTTCGCGGCCCGGCTCGCCGGATCGGCCGGTGGCTTCGCGAGGGCGTCATGACGACGGGCTGGGCCTGGATCATGCTGATCCTGTCGGGCGCCGTCGACGTCGCCTGGGCGTTCGCGATGAAGAAGGCGGACGGGTTCCGCGACCCGCCCTGGGCGCTGGCCTCGGCCGTCCTGCTCGTGGTCTTCGTCGTCCTGCTGGTCAAGGCGCTCGACGTGCTGCCGCTGGGCACCGCCTATGCGGTCTGGACCGGGATCGGCGCGGCCGGCTCCGTCCTGGTCGGCATCCTCGTCTTCGGCGAGCCGGCGACGGCGATGCGGCTGACCTGCATCGCGCTCGTGCTCGCCGGGATCATCGGGCTGAAGACGGCCGGGTGACGCTCACCCGCGCTCGTAGAGCAGCCGCGCCCGGATCGTGCCGTCGAGGGCACGGATCTCCTCGATGATCTCGCGCGCGACCTCGCCGACCGGATCGGCCTCCATCACGACATAGCCGATCTCGCCATCCGTCTGGAAATTCTGGGCGGCGATGTTGAGGTTGCGGCTGGCGAAGACGTCGTTGAGGCGGCGCAGCATGCCGGGCGCGTTGCGCTGGACCTGGATGAAGCGGGTGCCGGCGGGGCGCGCCGGCAACTGCACCTGCGGGAAATTCACCGCGCCGACGGTCGAACCGACATCGGAATAGTCGACCAGCTTGCGCGCCACCTCGGCGCCGATGCGCTCCTGCGCCTCCTCCGTCGAGCCGCCGATATGCGGGGTCAGGATGACGTTGGGCAGGCCCTGGAGCGGGGTGATGAAGCGCTCGCTGTTCGAGGCCGGCTCCTTCGGGAAGACGTCGACCGCTGCGCCGGCGAGATGGCCGCTCTTCAGGGCCTCGGCGAGGGCATCGAGATCGACCACCGTGCCGCGCGAATTGTTGATGAGATAGGCGCCCTTCCGCATCGCGGCGATCTCGGCCTTGCCGATCATGCCGTGCGTGGCGGGCGTCTCCGGAACGTGCAGCGAGACGACGTCGCTGTTCGCGAGCAGGGTGTTCAGGCTGTCGACCGGCTCGGTGTTGCCGTGGCGCAGGCGATCGGTGTGATCGTAAAAGATCACGCGCATGCCCATCGCCTCGGCGATGTTGGAGAGCTGGCTGCCGATATTGCCGTAGCCGACGATGCCGAGCACCTTGCCGCGCACCTCGAAGGAGCCGTTGGCCGATTTGTCCCAGCCGCCCTCATGGGCCGAGCGCGAGCGGTCGGGGATCCGGCGCAGCAGCATGACGATCTCGCCGATGGTCAGCTCGGCGACGCTGCGGGTGTTGGAGAAGGGGGCGTTGAAGACCGGAATGCCGCGCAGGCGCGCCGCATCGAGATCGACCTGGTTGGTGCCGACCGAGAAGCAGCCGACGGCGAAGAGGCGCTTGGCGGCGGCGAAGACGGGCTCGGTCAGCTGGGTGCGCGAGCGGATGCCGAGGATGTGCGTCTTCTCGATCGCCGCGACGAGCTGAGCCTCGTCGAGCGCTTTCGGCAGGCGGGTCAGGTTGGTGTAGCCGGCCTGCTGCAGCGCGGCCACGGCGGAATCGTTGATGCCCTCGAGCAGGAGGACGCGGAGACGGTCCTTCGGGAAGGAGAGCCGGTCGGTGGGGAGATTCATGGTGCGCTCGATGGTCGACGATGCGCCGCTCGCCCGGTCGGGCGGGAGGGCGCGGAGCGCCCGCTATAGACCTGTCGTCGCAGCGCACAACCGCAAAGTTGTCGCGCCCCGCCGCGCTATCGTGCCGAAAGATGCTGCTGCGGCAGCAGGAAGGGCTGGCCGGCCGGCGGCAGGCGGCTGAAGGAGAGCGAGACCCGGAAGACGCCGCGCAGGAGATCGTCGTCGAGGATCGTCGACGGCTCGCCCTGGGCGACGATCGCGCCCTCGTGCATCACCACCAGCCGGTCGGCATAGGTCACGGCGAGGTTGAGATCGTGCAGCACGATCAGCACCGCCGCTCCGTCGGCGGCAATGGCGCGGGCGGCATCGAGCAGCGAGAGCTGGTGGCAGAGGTCGAGACTGGCGATCGGCTCGTCGAGGAAGAGGATCTGGCGCTCGGCGAAGCTGCGGCCGGCCTCGAGCTGGCAGAGCGCCCTGGCGAACTGCACGCGCTGCTGTTCGCCGCCGGAGAGGGTCTGGTACTGGCGCCCGGCGAGGCCGACGACCCCCGCGGTCTCGAGCGCCCGCGCGACGATCTCACCCTTGCGGGCGCGCGGCTGCGCGCGGCCGACGCCTTCGAGCCCGAGGCGCGCGACCTCGTAGACGCTGAAGGGGAAGGCGAGGCGCTGGTTCTGGACCATCACGGCGCGGCGGCAGGCGAGCTCCCAGGCGGGAATCCGCGCCAGGGCGGCGCCATCCATGCGGACAATGCCCCGCGAGGGCGAAAGCTCGCCGGTCAGCAGCCTGAGCAGGGTCGACTTGCCGGCGCCGTTGGGGCCGACCACGATCGTGGTCGTGCCCTGCTCCAGCGCGAGCGAGGCGCCGCGGACCAAAGTGCCGCCACGCACCGAGAACGACAGGTCTGCCGCTTCGAGGATCGCCATGCTCAGAGCTCCGCGATCCGGCCGCGGCGCAGCAGCAGCCAGAGGAAGAAGGGCGCGCCGATGAAGGCGGTGACGATGCCGATCGGCAGCTCGGCCGGGACGACGACGAGGCGGGCGACGATGTCGGCGCCGGCCAGCAAGGCTGCCCCGCCGAGCGCCGAGAGCGGCAGCAGCAGGCGGTGATCGGGGCCGACCGAGAGGCGGATCAGATGCGGCACGACGATGCCGACGAAGCCGATCACGCCCGCCGAGGCGACGCTGGCGCCGACCGCGAGCGCGACGAGCAGGATCGCGAGCGCCTTGATGCGCTGGACCGGCACGCCGAGATGATAGGCCTCGGCCTCGCCGAGCATCAGCGCATTGAGGCCGCGGGCCAGGAGCGGCACGGCAAGCAGCAGCGGCAGCACGATCGGCGCCACCGCCGAGAGCTTGGTCCAGCTCGCGCCGCCGAGGCTGCCGAGCGACCAGAAGGTGAGATCGCGCAACTGCCGGTCGTCGGAGACGAAGGCGAGCAGGCCGGTGAGGGCGCCGGCGAGCGCACCGAGCGCGACGCCGGCGAGCAGCATGGTCGCGACCGAAGTACGGCCCTGGCGGGTCGCGATCAGATAGAGCGCCAGCGTCGAGACGAGCCCACCGAAGAAGGCGCCGAAGGGCAGCACCGCGAAAGGCAGCTTCGTCGCGAAGCCCGAGAGGAGGCGGTCGCCGAGCACGATCGTCGCGGCGGCGGCGAGACCGGCGCCGGCGGAGACGCCGACCAGGCCGGGGTCGGCGAGCGGGTTGCGGAACAGGCCCTGCATCAGCGCGCCGGAGATGGCGAGCGCGGCCCCGACCAGAGCGCCGAGCAGGAGGCGCGGCATGCGGATGTTGAGCACGACCAGCGCCTCGCGGCTGTCGAGCAGATCTGCCGCCCCGAAGCCGAGCTTCGCCAGCAGGATCTCCGCGACGCGGCCTGGCGCGATCGCGAAGGCGCCGGCACCGAGCGAGAGCAGCATCAGCAGCAGGCAGAGGCCGAGCAGGGCCGCCGCGGCCATGAGCCCCTTGCGTCGGCGGCCGGCGGCGAGACCGGCCAGCGCGGCGGTGCTCGCGCTCGGCGCCTGCTTCATGGCGAGAGTCATCTGGCGGCGGAGAGCTGGGCGACCCCGGCCTCGGGATAGAGCTCGGCCATCAGGTCGCGCGCCGCGTTCGGCGTGCGCGGGCCGAAGCCGAGGAGATAGAGGCCGTCCATGCGGATCAGCGCTCCCCGCTTCGCCGCCGGCGTCTGCGAGAAGGCAGGCATGGCGAAGAGCTCGTCCGGCCCGGCATTGTGGGCGCTGGAATGGCGCATCATCAGCACGACGTCGGGAGCCGCGGTGATGATCGCTTCGTCGGTCATCGGCTTGAAGCCCTCGACTGCGCTCGCGGCATTGACGCCGCCGGCAAGGGCGATGATCGCGTCGGCCGTCGTGTTCCTGCCGCCGACCATGGTGCGTCCGTTCTGCAGGGACAGCACGAAGAGGACGCGCTTGTGCCCGGGCAGGCCGGCGCGCAGCCGCTCCAGCTCGTCGAAGCGGCCCTTCACCGTCGCGGCCAGCCGCTGCGCCGGCTCGGCGGCGCCGGCGGCCTTGCCGATCGCGGCGATCTTCGCGACGACGGCCTCCGGTGTCAGCGCCTCCGGGATCATCGTGATCGGCGTGCCCGCCTCCTTGATCAGGGCGAGCGCGTCGGGCGGGCCGGCGCCTTCCACGGCGACGACCTGCGAGGGCTTGAGCGAGAGCACGCCCTCGGCCGAGAGCGCCCGGAGATAGCCGACATTCGGCTTGTCCCTCAGCGCCTCGGGGGGCCATTGGCTGGTCGTGTCGACGGCGACGATGCGGTCCTGCCGGCCGAGGGCGTAGAGCACCTCGGTGACGACGCCGCCGGCGGCGACGATGCGCTCCGCGCCCTGGGCCCGGGCGGTGGCGACGAGGCCGCCAAACCGCTCCGGCACCCCGATCAGGCCCGCTGCCGCCAGGCAGGACAGCAGCGCCGCGGCGGTGATCTCCCGGCCGAGGCGCCTGGCCGCGAGACCGGCGGGCAAGGACGGCGCGAGCGTTTGCAGAATGCCCATGGTCGGCCCTCGTAGAGTGAGACGAGCGTGCTGTACGTGGGTCGACGCCCAGCATACCTCGTAGTCATTCCAAAGTATTGGCTCAGTTTGAAATCATTCAAAACAATGATCATCAAGCCGTTGTTGACGGTGATATGCGGCTTTACTATTGAGGGTCAAGAGCGGCGCGAGTCGCGATCACGCACACCGGACCTGCCGAGGATTCTCCCATGTTCATCGCCATGAACCGCTTCAAGGTCGTCAAGGGTGAGGAGGAGGCTTTCGAGACGATCTGGTCTTCGCGCAAGACCCGCCTCGACGAGATGAAGGGTTTCATCGCCTTCCATCTGCTCAAGGGGCCGGAGAGAGACGATCACACGCTCTACTCCTCGCATACGAGCTGGGCCTCGAAGGAGGACTTCACCGCCTGGACCAAATCGGAGCAGTTCCGCGACTCGCATCGCAATGCCGGGCAGCCGCGGCCGAAGCCGCTCTATCTCGGCCATCCCGAATTCGAGGGTTTCGAGACGATCCTGACCGAGCGCAATCCGCATCTGCCGCGGCAGGCGGCCGAGTGAGGGCGTGAGCACCATGTCGCTCGCCGAAGCGCCGCTGCCGGCCGTGTCCGCCGAAGCCATGGAGAAGGTCCGGGCGGCGCTCGCCGCCAAGCCGGACGGGGTGATCGAGGCGCTCGCCCGCGAGCACGGCGTCCCGACGCTCGCCGTGCTGGAAGCGACCCCCGCGGAGCAGCGCCGCTTCATCGCGGCCGAGCGCTTCGAAGCACTCTGGCGCGAGCTCGCCGGCTGGGGCACGGTGCTCTTCATCGTGCACACGCCCGACATCGTGCTCGAATGCGAGGGGGCGCTGCCGGTCGGCTCCTTCGGCCATGGCTACTACAACATCCATGGCGACAGCCCGATCGGCGGTCACATCAAGGCCGGCAACTGCACGGCGATCTATCTGGTCGACCGCCAGTTCCACGGCCGCCGCTCCTGCTCGGTCCAGTTCTTCAACGGCGCGGGCGAGGCGATGTTCAAGGTCTTCGTCCGCCGCGACGCGGAGCGCGAGCTCCTCCCCGACCAGGTGGCCCGCTTCGAGGCCCTGAAGCGCGACTTCGCCTGAGCACAGCCCGGTCGGGCCTGCCGAGAGGACGCAGGAGGCTCCGCTCGCCACGGCGATCCTTCCCCACGGGCAGGGGCGTAAGGCCGCAGTCTAATCCCTGACGGATGACGTCAATCGCCACTTTTCCGCCATAAGCCGGACGATACCGATGCGGATCGGCGACACCATGGATGGTCAGGGATTTACCAGTCGTTAACCATAAGCGGCGCAGCCTCCTGCCTGCGGAGCGATGTGACGTGATCGATCCGCTCGATCGCGCCGGGATTCCGACAGGTGAGCGCCGTGGCCGGCCGGCAGGCGCAGACGACCTGACCGAGCTTCCGGCTGAGGGCGCGGATATGGCGGCGCAGCTTGCCTTGACCAGGGTCGGCCTGACCAAGGACCTGATCGGCCTGACGCAGGCAGCGACCGGACCGCGGTCGGTGCTGTCGTCGCTCGCCAGGCGCGCCGGCCTGCGCGCCGGGGTGATGCTGGCGCTGCGCTTCCTGCAGGCGCGTTTCCTCTCGGTCTGGGGCCTGCTGCTGGCGGCGACGCTCTGTCCGCCCAAGGTCTTCGCCGATTTCGCGATCTTCGCGGCGCTGGCGAATTTCGTCTCGATCGCGGCGCTGCTGCGCTTCGAGGCCGTTTTCTTCCAGAACAGCGACCGGCTGCGCCTCGGACGGGCCTTCCGGCTCGCGCTCGCCGCGGGCACCGTGGTCCTGAGCACGATGGCGGTGGCGATCCTGTTCGCGGCGGCGCAAGGCTGGCTGCTGCGCGGCTTCGGCGCGCTGTTCCTGATCTCTCTGGCGAGCCGGGCGGCGATCCGGCTGATCCTGGCGGAAGCGACGGCCGAGGGCGACCTGGCCACGATCGGCAACAGCAACATCGTCCAGGCGCTGGTCCAGCCCGGCATGATGATCCTGCTGATCTGGCCGCTCGGGCCGACCGCACTGGCCCTGTTCGCGGCCGACGCCTTCGGCCATGCCGTCGCCGCGGGCTATGTGGCCTGGCGCCGGCGGCGTTCGTTGCTGCCGCTGATGCATCCTTCGCGCTGGTCCCGGGCCGAGCTGATCGAATCGGGCTGGGAATGGCGGAGCGCGCCGACCTATCTGCTGCCGTCGGCGCTGCTCTCCTTCGGCTTCTCGGTGGCGCCGCTGCTGGCGTTGCCGATGGCGACCAATGCGGTGCTGGCGGCGCATGTGGCGCTGGCGACGCGCTTGCTCGAAATGCCGACGCAGATGTTCGGCGCGGTCACGATCCCGCTGGTGATGAGCGATCTGCGCAAGCAGCAGGGCCGCGACCGCCAGAGGCGGGCGCGCCTTCTGACGCTGGGCATGGTCGCGGTCGTGGCGACGCTGTTCCTGGCCATCGCCGTCGTCGCGATGGGCGCCGACGAGATCGTCCTCGACGGCACCAAATGGGGCGGCCTCGGCGAGGTGATGGCGATCATGGCGCTGTTCTACGGCTGCAGCGCACTGGTGGGGCCATTGCAGGAAATGGGCGCGCTCGCGTCGCGCCCGCGCAGCCAGATGACGGCGAATGCGCTGGCGCTGGCGGCGGCGGCGCTGGTGATCTGGGGTTTCGGCAGCCTGTCCCCGGCCCTTCTCGCAGCGATCGGACTGGTCTCGCTGGCCCGGGTCCTGCTCCATCTGCGCCTGACCTGGACCGGGATCGGCACGGAGCGGCCCGCCCTGGGCTAGGGCCGGATCCGATCAGATTGGATCAATCTGATCGGTGAATCCGTCTCTCACTTTTAGCTTGGAGACCGTTTTTCCGATCAGCTTGCACCGCAAGCTGATCGGAACGGGCTCCAGCTATTCGCGCCGGATCAGCCGGTCGGCGAGCAGCGAGGAGAAGAAGCCGGGCTTGAAGTCGCGCTCGAGCCGTTCGGGATCGTAATCCCTCGCGACCCAGTCGAGGAAGGGCGTGCCCTTGCTGGCGCCCTCGCGGGCATAGGCCTCGAAGAAGGCGTCGAGGATGCCGGTCTTGGCGAAGCGGAAATGGCCGTAGCGCAGCGAGAGCTCGGACACCGCCTCGGCGAGCGGCCGCTTCTCGTGCACCAGGAGATAGAGCGCGGCGAAGAAGCCGGCCCGGTCGGCGCCGGATTTGCAGTGCACCAGCGCCGGCGTCCGCAGCCCGTCGAAGAAGGCCGGCGCGGCGAGGATGGTGTCGCGCTCGGGCGCGCCGCGCGAGCGCAGCACGAACTCGACCAGGGCGATGCCATGGCGCTCGCACGCCTCCTTCTGCAGCGGCCAAGCGCCGTGCTCGCGGCCGCCGCGCAGGTTGACGATGGTCTTGACGCCCTGGCGGGCGAACCAGGCGATGTCGGTCGGGGCCGGCTGGGCGGCACGCCAGAGCTGCGGCGTGACGCGATGGGCGTTGAGATAGGCGAGGCGGAAGATGCCGTGGTCGACCAGCAGCATGTTCGCCCAGGCGCGGGCGCGGTCGAGCCGCCCGCGCAGCGGGCGGTCCCAGCGCGCGATCCGCGCCAGGCGCCTTGCATAGCGGTCTTCCGGCCGCCGCCAGCGGTTCAGCATGGAATCGCACCTGTCATGCCGGCCCGATAGCAGCGGCGCCGGCACGGCGCAAATCGGTAACCCCTTCCGACTAAAAGCCGGGCTTGGCCTTTGCGCTGCGAACGCGCATAAGGCCGCCTAAGTTTCGTCATCGACAGGTCAGATACATGCGGCTCGACGCCATCGCCATCGGCAAGAATCCCCCGGAAGAGGTCAACGTCGTGATCGAGGTCGCGATCGGCGGCGAACCGATCAAATACGAGATGGACAAGGCGGCCGGCACGCTGTTCGTCGATCGCTTCCTCTATACGCCGATGCGCTATCCCGGGAATTACGGCTTCATCCCGCACACCCTGTCGGAAGATGGCGATCCTTGCGACGTTCTCGTCGCCAATACCCGTCCGCTGGTGCCGGGCGCCTATATCGCGGTCAGGCCGATCGGCGTGATGATGATGGAGGACGAGGGCGGCGGCGACGAGAAGATCATCGCGGTGCCGGTCCCGAAGCTGACCAAGCGCTACGAGAACGTGAAGAACTATACCGACCTGCCGCAGATCACGCTCGACCAGATCCAGCATTTCTTCGAGCACTACAAGGATCTGGAGCCCGGCAAATGGGTGAAGTTCGCCGGCTGGGGCGATGCCGCCAAGGCGAAGCAGCTGATCGTCGAGGCGATCGAGCGGGCGAAGACGGCGAAGGGCTGACGTTCAGCGCTCGTCATGCCCGGGCGCAGACCGGGCTTCCCTGTCAGGAGATTCTCGGGCCTGCGCTGCGCTCCGCCCGAGAATGACGGGAAGCCTCAGCCCTCGTATTTCTCCAGGAAGGCCTCGACCGGCAGCGCCCGGAAGTCGTCGAGCGCGGCGCGCAGCTGCGCATGCTCCCAATCCCACCAGGCGAGCGCCTGCAGCCGCGCGGCGATTCCCTCCGGGAAACGCCGGCGGACGATGCGGGCCGGGTTGCCGGCGACGATGGTGTAGTCGGGCACGTCCTTGGTGACGACCGCGCCGCCGGCGACCACGGCGCCGGTGCCGACATTCCGGCCGGCGAGCACGATGGCGCCGTGGCCGATCCAGACATCGTGACCGATCGTCACCGGCGTCGAGCGGCGCCAGTCGAAGAAGGCGGCCTCGTCCTGCGCGTCGTCGAAATAGGCGCTGGCGCGGTAGGTGAAGTGCGACTGGCTCGCCCGCTGCATCGGATGGTTGCCGGGATTGATGCGGGTATGCGCCGCGATCGAGCAGAACTTGCCGATGGTCGTGTAGATGACGTCGGAATCGTTCACGACATAGGAATAGTCGCCGAGCCTCGATTCCGCGAAGGAGGTGCGGGCGCCGATCTCGGTATAGCGGCCGAGCACGGCGTCGCGGACCCTGGCGGTCGGATCGATCACGGGGTCCAGCCCGAGCTTCTTGCCTGCCATGACGGGCTTCCTTGGACGATGAATCAGCCGAACGGGATGGTGTCGAGCAGCACGAAGCGGCTGCTGCGGCTCGCCTGCCTGAAGATGGCGACGCGGTCGATCAGCGCCGGGCCGGGCGGCACCGCCTGCGCGTAAGCCTCGGCCAGCGCCGTCCTGACCGGGGCGACCTCCCTGTCCGGCAGAGAGCCGGTCAGGGTCATGTGGAAGCGGAAGGCGTCGCCGACATAAGGGTAGCCATAGGCTTCGAGATAGGCCCGCTGCGCCGGCGTCAGCGGGCTCTGCAGGCGTCGCGCCAGATCGGCCTGGGAGAGCGGGGCGCGGAACGGCTCGAAGGCCTGGACGATGTCGAAGGCGAAGCGCTGCAATTCGTCGCTGGGCTCGGACGGGGTGAGGGCGACGAAGCGGCCGAGCGCGTTGACGGCGAGCCCGGCGAGCCGGACCGGCGGACGCCCGGCGACATAGTTGCGGGCGAAGGCGCGCAGCGCCCCCTCGCTCCGGCCATGGGCGAGCTCGAACGGCGCCTTCAGCGTGGCGTGGAAGCCGTAGCGGCGCGGCTCGGCGGTCGCCTCCGGCCAGCCGAGCCCTTCGCAGCCCGGCGGGATCGCGAACGCGACATCCGCGCCGGCGGCGGCGTCATAGCCCAGCGTCGCGCTGCCGAAACGCCAGAGGGCGCTGTCGGCGGCGGGGGCGTAGTAGAGCGCGTAGCGCGGCGCGGATCCGGTCATGCTGCGCTCAGAAGGCCCGCCGTCCCTGCGACCAGACGGCGGCGATCACCGGTGTCGCGCCCAGCGCCCGGAAGCGCACGAGATCGGCGCGCAGACCCTGCTTGAGATGGCCGCGGTCCTCGAGGCCGAGGATGTCGGCGACCTTCCAGGTGACCTTGGCCATCGCCGCCGGCAGGGCGATGCCATGCCCGTCGCTGAGCTTGAGCACGGCCTGCAGCAGACTCGCCGGGACATAGTCGGAGGAGAGACCGTCCAGCAGGTCCTTCTCGGCGAGCTCCGCCACGGAGACGCCGCCCGAATGCGAGCCGCCACGCACGACATTGGGGGCCCCGGCGATGGTGGCGAGGCCGCGCTGCTTGGCCGCTTCGGCGGCTTCGACCGTGGTCGGAAACTCGGAGATCACCGCGCCTGAGGCGATGCCGGCCTCGACATGCTCGACCGTGGTGTCGTCATGGGTCGCGATCGGGATGCCGCGCGCCTTGAACATCTCGACCACGGCGCTCCAGTTCCTGCCGACATTCTCGGCGCCCTCGCGCTGGCGGACGACGACGTCCTCCTCGAACTCGGCTTCGGTCTTGCCGTTGCCGAGCGAATAGGTGCGCAGATGGGCGATGTCGCGCCATTGGCGCTGGCCGGGCGTATGGTCCATCAGCGACACCAGCTGCACCAGGGCATCGTCCTGATAGGGCTCGATGTCCCTGAGCAGGTCGGGGCTGGTCAGCTCGCAGCGCATATGGATGCGGTGGTCGATGCGGAAGACGCCCTCGGCGGTGCCGACCCGCAGCGCCGCCATCACGTCGGCGAAGATGTCCTTGCGATAATCCTTGGCCGAGAAGGGCGTGCCGGCGCAGATCGCGTCGTAGACGGTGGTCACCCCGGCGGCCGCCATCTGCGCGTCATGGACCAAAGCCGCCGCGAGCCCGTTCGGCCAGAAGACCTTGGGACGCGGCATGAAGTGCTTCTCCATGTTGTCGGTGTGCATCTCGACGAGGCCGGGCGCGACATAGTCGCCCTGGGCGTCGATCGCCGCGGGCAGCGAGGAGCGGCCCTGGTCGACGGAGAGGATGCCGCTCTCGTCGAAGGCGATGGTCCCGGTGACGACCTCGTCCTCGAGGATCAGGCGGGCATTGGTCAGGATGGTGGACATCAGGCGGCCTTCCGGAATTCGGTGATGTCGAGATAGCGGGTCGCGACAGACTCTCGCACGGCTTCGTCATGGAAGATGCCGACGATGGCGGAACCCTGCTCGCGCGCCTCGGCGATCAGCCCGACCACGACGTCGCGGTTGCCGGCGTCGAGCGAGGCTGTGGGCTCGTCGATCAGCATGATCGGCGAGGGATCGACGAAGGAGCGGGCGATGTTGACGCGCTGCTGCTCGCCGCCGGAAAAGGTCGCCGGGGCGAGCTCCCAGAGTCGCTGCGGCAGGTTGAGCCGGGCCAGCATGGCTTTCGCGCGCTCGCTCGCCTCCTCTGGCGAGACACCGCGGGCGAGCAAGGGGTCGCGGACGATGTCGAGCGCCGAGACGCGCGGGATGACGCGCAGGAACTGCGAGACGAAGCCGAGCGTGCGGCGGCGGATGTCGAGCACGGTGCGTGGCACCGCGCTGACGATGTCGACCGGGCGGCCGGCATGGGTGATGACGATGCGGCCGGAGGTCGGCCGGTAATTGCCGTAGAGGATGCGCAGCAGGCTCGACTTGCCGGCGCCGGACGCGCCGGCCAGCACCAGAGCCTCGCCGGCGGCGACCGTGAAGTCGACGTTGTCGAACACCGGCAGGCGCACGCCGCCCTGATTGTGCAGGGTGAATTCCTTGGCGACGTTCTCGACGTGAATCATCGTGGTCATGGGCTCAGTGCCTTGTGCCGGCGCGGTGACGAGGATGTGACGAAGGCTCCGCGTCTTTCGGGGGCAGGCTCCTCGGGTCCGACCTTTGGTCGGCCCAAGGGTAAACTCCGGCCCGAGCCTGGAATCCATGAACATTGTCGGCAGAAGGCGAAGCATGACGGCTGAAGACCGATCCGGCGAGCTCCGTGTTCATGGATTCCGGGCTCTTCGCTGCGCGAGGCCCCGGAATGACGGTAAGGTTCGGATGCGTGCTCATACCGTCAGCACCGCCGAGGTCAGCAATTGCGTGTAGGCGTGATGGGGGTCGTCGAGGACCTGGTCGGTCAGGCCCTGCTCGACGACATGACCGTCCTTCATCACCATCAGGCGGTCGGTGAGCAGGCGTGCGACGGCGAGGTCGTGGGTGACGATGATCGCGGCGAGGCCGAGATCGCGCACCAGGACGCGCAGCAGGTCGAGCAGGCGGGCCTGGACGGAGACGTCGAGGCCGCCGGTCGGCTCGTCCATGAAGACGAGCCTGGGCTCGGAAACCAGCACGCGGGCGATCTGCAGGCGCTGCTGCATGCCGCCGGAGAACTGGCGCGGCCGGTCGTCGATGCGGCCGGCGGCGATCTCGACGCGCTGCAGCCAGTCGAGCGCCGCCTCGCGAATCTTCCGGTAGTGGCGGGCGCCGTTGTCCATCAGCCGCTCGCCGACATTGCCGCCGGCCGAGACGTCCATGCGCAGGCCGTCGCGCGGGTTCTGATGGACGATGCCCCAGGCGGTGCGCATCAGCCGGCGCCGCTCCTGCTCGGCGACCGAATAGATGTCGAGCGGCTCTGCGCCGCCGCGGAACAGCACCTGCCCCGCGTCGGGCCTGTCGATGCCGGCGAGGCAGCGCAGCAAGGTCGATTTGCCCGAGCCGGATTCGCCGACGATGCCGAGCACCTCGCCCGGCCAGAGATCGAAGGAGACATCGGCGCAGCCGATGCGCTCGCCATAGAAGCGGCTGACGCCTGCGACCGACAGCAGCGGGGCGGGATCGAGCGTCAGTTCCTGCGGATTGACCTGCATGTTCATGGCTTGGCCTCGTCTTCGACCAGATGCAGAGCCGAGGCGTCGGCGAGCATCGCGCCGCGATGGCCTTCCGCCCGCCGGGTCTCGCAGTGATGGCTGTCGGAGCAGACGAACATGCGTGCGCCCTGGTCGTCGATGACGACCTCGTCGAGATAGGAATCGGCGGCGGCGCAGAGCGCGCAGGGCTCGTTCCAGCTCTGGATGCGGAAGGGATGATCCTCGAAATCGAGGCTCCGCACGCTGGTGTGGGGCGGCACCGCATAGATGCGCTTCTCGCGGCCGGCGCCGAAGAGCTGCAGCGCCGGCGACATCTGCATCTTCGGATTGTCGAATTTCGGGATCGGCGACGGCGCCATCACATAGCGGCCATTGACCATGACCGGGTAGTCGTAGGTCGTGGTCACCTCGCCGAAGCGGGCGATGTTCTCGTAGAGCTTGACCTGCATCAGCCCGTACTCGGCCCAGGCGTGCATCTTGCGCGTCTCGGCCTCGTGCGGCTCGAGCTTCCTGAGCGGCTCGGGCTGCGGCACCTGGTAGACCATGATCTGGCCGGCCTTCAGCGGCGCCTCCGGGATCCGGTGGCGGGTCTGGATGATCGTCGCCTCCTCGGTCGCCTCGGTCGTACGGGCATCGGCGGTGCGTTCGAAGAAGCGGCGGATCGAGACGGCGTTGGTGGTGTCGTCGGCGCCCTGGTCGATGACCTTGAGCGTGTCGTCGGGCCCGATGATCGCCGCGGTGACCTGGATGCCGCCGGTGCCCCAGCCGCGGGCGAGCGGCATCTCGCGTGAGCCGAACGGCACCTGGTAGCCGGGCACCGCGACCGCCTTGAGCAAGGCGCGGCGGATCATCCGCTTGGTCTGCTCGTCGAGATAGGCGTAGTTGTAAGCCGGCTTCGTATCCTCGGTGATGCTCTGGTGCAGGGTCATTCCGCGGCCTCCGGCAGGGCTTCCTGTTGCTCGGCAAGGCGCTGCTCGCGCTCCTTGCGGATGCGACGGATCAGTTCGAGCTCGCCCTGAAAATCGACATAGTGCGGCAGCTTCAGATGCTCGACGAAGCCGGCCGCCTCGACATTGTCGGAGTGGTAGAGGACGAACTCGTCCTGCTGCGCCGGATAGTCGGCCGCCTCGCCGAATTCCCTGGCCTTGAGCGCCCGGTCGACCAGCGACATCGACATCGCCTTGCGCTCACTGTGGCCGAAGGAGAGGCCGTAGCCGCGGGTGAACTGCGGCGGCACGTCCTTGGAGCCGGCGAACTGGTTGACCATCTGGCACTCGGTCAGCGTGATCTCGCCGAGGTCGACGGCGAAGCCGAGTTCCTCCGGCACGAATTCGACCGCGACCTCGCCGACCCTGATCTCGCCGACGAAGGGATGGTTGCCGCCGAAGCCGCGCTGGACGGAATAGCCGAGGCCGAGCAGGAAGCCCTCGTCGCCGCGGGCCATCGCCTGCAGGCGGACATCGCGCTCTGCCGGGAAGGTGACGGGCTCACGGGTGAGATCGAAGGGGCGCGGATCGCCTTCGGGCGGGGCCTCCTCCTCCATCAGCCCTTCGGCGCCGAGGATGTCCGGCACGCGCGGCATCTGCGAGTCGAGGGGCTCCCTATCCTTCTCCCCTTGCGGGAGAAGGTGCCCCGAAGGGGCGGATGAAGGGTTGCGCAGGCCGGAATCGTTGGCGGCTCTTGCAGGCGAAGTGCCGGCAGCGTCGCGCGACCGCTCACCCCAACCCTCTCCCGCGGGTGGAGAGGGGGCGGGTCGCGGTTCCGTCAGCGAAAAATCGAACAGCCGGTGCGTGTAGTCGTAGGTCGGGCCGAGGACCTGGCCGCCGGGCAGGTCCTTGTAGGTCGCGGAGACGCGGCGGCGGATCGCCATCCTGGCGGTGTCGAGCGGCTCGGAGGAGCCGAAGCGCGGCAGGGTGGTGCGGTAGGCGCGCATCAGGAAGGCGGCCTCGATCGCGTCGCCCTGCGCCTGCTTCAGCGCCAGCGCGGCGAGGTCGGGATCGTAGAGCGAGCCTTCGTTCATGACCCGGGCGCAGGCCAGGCCCATCTGCTCGCGGATCTGGGCGACGGCCAGTTCCGGCACGCTCTCGTCGCCGCGACGCGCCTCGGCCACGAGATCATGACTGGCGAGGATGGCGGCTTCCCCGCCCTTGACCGCGACATACATCAGTAAAGCTCCCGGCGGGGCATCAGCGGGTCTCCAGAATCTGCGTCGAGCGCGGTAGGCCGAGGACCTCGGCGCCATGGATCAGCAGCAGGTCGACGCCGAGCGGGTAGAGCGCGGCGTTGCCCGCGACCTCGGCCCAGAAGCCGGCGCGCAGGCCGGCTGGAGCGATCGTGCGCCGGCCGGGAATCCCCGGCCCTGCGAGCGTGACCGTCTCGCCGCCGTCGAGCCCGGCGCACTGGACGAGCACGGTGGTCGAACGGTCCGGGAACTGATCGTCGCCGGCGTTGAAGGAAGCGAGCTGCGGTTCGGGCGCAGCGCCGTCGATCACGGCGAAAGCGGCGCGGGCGGGATCGTCGACCAGGGCGGCGGCGCAATGAAAGCGCAGCCAGGCGCCGGCAGGACCGTCGCGCAGGGCGGCCGGCAGCCAGATCGGCGTCTCGTAATCGGCGAGCGTCAGCAGCGCGACCGCGGTCGCCTGAGCAAGCCCCGGCGGCGCGTCGACGGCATGGCCGAGGTCGCGAGCGAGGCCCGGCTCGGAGAGCGCCGCCAGCAACGCACGGAAGGCGCCTTGCGACTGGAAAACCGGATCGGCGAAGCCGGCGCCGATGCGGGTGTCGTCGTGAGCCATCAGCCGCCCCTGACCAGCGTGAAGAAATCGACCTTGGTCGCGGCCGCCTTGCGCGAGGCGCGCTCGCGTGCCGCCCGCTGCCGTGCCGCCAGCAGCGCCACGCCACGCCGCAGCGGGCCGGCATCGGTCTCGCTTTGGAGGAGCGCGTCGGTGATCGCCGCCAGCCGCGCCTTGCGCCCGTCGCGGCCGAGTGCGTAGGAGAAGCCCATCGCGCCGCTGTCGAGCCGGACGACGCAGCGCGTCACCGTCGCCTCGCCGAGGTTGAATCGGCGGCCGGCGCCGCCGGCGCGGCCCTCGACCATGACGGTGCCGGTTTCGGGCGCCTTCAGCAGCTCATGCGTCGGCAACGGTCCCGCCTGCTGCAGAAGGGCGTCGATCTCGCCTTGCGTGGCGCGTGCGAGGACAGCCATCCAATGCTGACGTGTCGCGGTTTCGGTCATGCCGTGTCGGCCTCTCGCCAATTCTGAATGTCTAGACTATAATATGAACACCGGTTCAAAAGGTCTATACATTTTGGATGAAATTTTGATGACGGGCGGCATGCCGGACAATCAGGGCGGCGATGGCGGCACGGCCTGGCGGCGGATCGCCGATGCGCTCGCCGCTTCGATCGAGCAGGGCGAATACGTACCCGGCGACACGCTGCCGGCCTCGGTCGCGCTGGCCGAGCGCTATGGCGTGCACCGGCACACGGTGCGTCAGGCTTTCCGGCATCTGGCCGAGCGCGGGCTGGTGACGGTGTCACGCGGACGCGGCACGCAGGTGACGGCGCCGCGCTTCCCCTACAAGCTGGGCCGCCGGGTCAGCATGCGCACCAATTTCGGCGCAGCCGGGATCGCCGTCAGCGGGGCGGTGCTGTCCTCCGAGATCGTCGCCGGAGAGGCGCAGCATTGCGAGGCGCTCGGCGTGCCGCAGGGAACGCCGCTCTGGGCGATCGAGACCCTGAGCCGGGCCGGGGGCACGCCGGTCGGGACCGGCATCCATTATCTTTGCGCCGAACGCTTCCCGCGCTTCGACCAGGTCCTGACGGGGGCGGGGTCGTCGATCACCGCCGCCTTCAGGGCCTGCGGGATTCCCGACTATGTCCGGCGCTCGACCCGGCTGGCGGCGCGGCTCGCCGGCGAGCGCGAGGCGGCGCTGCTCAGGATCGAGCCGGGCGCAGCGGTGCTGACCTCCGACGCGATCGACGCGCTGCCCGACCTGACGCCGATCCACATCGTCAACAGCGTCTTCGCCGGCGAGCGGATGGAGATGGTGGTCGAACCCTTCGGCGACTGAGGCACCGCGCGCCGGTTGGTGATCGCGCTGTCGCGGCTTTCGCCTTGCCGGCCGCGGGACGCGGCGCGATGCTCGGCCGGAGCCGATGAGCGCGACGTCGTGATCGTGCCGGCCGAAGGGGAAACGCCAATGTGCATCGCGATCTCGCCTCTGCGCGCGGCGGTCGTCGCCGCGTTCTGCTGTCTGTCCTGGCTGGCCTCGGCGGCCGAATTTCCGGCGCCCAAGCGCGGCAGCTTCACCATCAAGGATTTCCGCTTCAGCAGCGGCGAGACGCTGCCTGAGCTGAAGCTGGGCTATGCGACAGTGGGCGAACCGTCCGGCGAGCCCGTGGTGATCCTGCACGGCACGGCCGGCTCGGCGGCGAGCATGCTGACGCCGGGCTTCGCCGGCGAGCTCTTCGGCGCCGGCCAGGCGCTCGACGCGACGAAATACTTCATCATCCTGCCCGACGCGATCGGCGCCGGCTCGTCGTCGAAGCCGTCCGATGGCCTGCGGGCGAAGTTCCCGCGCTACAATTACGACGACATGGTCGAGGCGCAGTACCGGCTGGTGAAGGAGGGCCTCGGCATCCGCCATGTCCGCCTCGTCCTCGGCAACTCGATGGGCGGCATGCACAGCTGGATGTGGGGCGTGAAATACCCCGATTTCATGGATGCGCTGGTGCCGATGGCGTCGCAGCCGACCGAGATGTCGAGCCGCAACTGGATGATGCGGCGGATGATCATCGACGCCGTCCGCAACGACCCCGATTGGAAGGGCGGGGACTATTCCGTCCAGCCCGCGGCTTTCCGCGTCGCCAACGTCTTCTTCGGCATTGCGACCAATGGCGGCACGCTCGCCTATCAGAAGATCGCCCCGACGCGCGAGGCCGCCGACAAGCTGCTCGACGACCGGCTGAAAGCGCCGTTCAGCGCCGATGCCAACGACTTTCTCTACCAATGGGATTCGTCACGGGACTACAATCCCTCGCCGAAGCTGGCGGCGATCAAGGCGCCGCTGCTGGCGATCAACTCGGCCGATGACGAGCGCAATCCGCCCGAGACCGGAATCATGGAGAGCGAGCTGAAGCGCCTGCCGAATGCCAGGCTGCTGCTGATCCCGGCGAGCGAGGATACGCGGGGGCACGGCACCACGGGCATGGCGAAGTTCTGGGCGAAGGACCTCGCGGCATGGCTCGCGACGGTGCCGCGGCGCAGCCCGGGCCAGAACTGAAGCCCCGGGGGGCCTCGTCAATTCGCCCGCTTGCCGATGATGGCGAAGCGCAGCCTGTTCGAGAGGAAGTCGATCGCGGTCACCGCCGCCAGGATCAGCAGGATCAGGAAGGAGACCTGCTGCCATTCGAGCGTGCGGATCGTCTCGGCCAGATGCAGGCCGATGCCGCCGGCGCCGACGATGCCGATGATGGTCGAGGAGCGGGTGTTCGACTCGATGTAGTAGAGCACCTGGCTGGCGATCACCGGCAGCACCTGCGGGATCAGGCCGAAGCGGATCTCGTGCGCCCTGCCGCCGCCGACCGAGGCGACGCCCTCGACCGGCTTCCTGTCGGCCGCCTCGATCGCCTCGGAGAACAGCTTGCCGAAGGCGCCGAGATCGCTGGTCATGATGGCCAGCATGCCGGCGAAGGGCCCGAGGCCGACGACGTTGATCCAGATCAGCGCCCAGATCAGCGCGTCGACGCCGCGCACCGTGTCGAGCGAGCGCCGGGCGAAGAAGTGCACGACGCGGTTGGCGACGACGTTCCTGGCGGCGAGGAAGCCGAGCGGGAAGGCGAGGGCCGCGGCCAGCACCGTACCGAGGAAGGCGATGGCGATCGTCTCGAACAGCGCCTTGACGAAGATGACGGCGCGGGCGAGCGAGCCCGGATCGGGCGGCAGCATCAGCGCGACGAAGCTGCCGAGATTGGCGAAGCCGGCCAGGATCTTCCAGAGCGAGGCCTCGAGCGAGGCGACGCCGTAGAGGAACAGCCCGGCGAGGCCGGCGATCACCGCGATGGTGACGAGCCTCGTCCGGAGCGAGCCGTCGATCGCGGCCCTGTGCCGGGCGATCAGCGCGGCGCGGTCGGCGGCGGAGAGGGCGAGCGTCATTTGCCGTGCTCCAGGCTCAGCAGCGCATGGCGCAGCCGCTCGGTGGCGAAGTCGATCAGCATCACCGTGACGATGATCAGCAGCAGGATGGCGCTGACATCCGTGAAGTAGAATTTCCGGATCGCCTCGATCAGGTCCTGGCCGATGCCGCCGGCGCCGACGAAGCCCATGATCGAGGCGCCGCGGACATTGATCTCGAAGCGCAGCAGCGCGTAGCTGGCGAAATTCGACAGAACCTGCGGCACCACCGCGAAGCGGATGGTCTGCCACCAGCCGGCGCCGGTCGCGGTCAGCCCGTCGACCGGCTTCATGTCGATGTTCTCGACGACTTCGGAGAAGAGCTTGCCCATCGCGCCCATGGTGTGGATCGCGATGGCGAGGACACCGGGCAGCGGGCCGAGGCCGAAGGCGATGACGAAGATCAGCGCGAAGACGATCTCGGGAACGGTGCGGCAGAATTCTAGGAAACGGCGCGTCGCCCAGCGCGCCCAGGCGGAGCGGCCGAGATTGGCGGCGGCGGTGAAGCAGAGCAGAAAGCCGCCAGCGGCGCCGAGCACGGTGCCGACATAGGCGATCAGAACGGTCTGCCAGAGCAGTTTCAGCCAGCCCTTGAGACCCCAGTACCATTCGGCGAGGTCGGCGCCGAGGCTGGACAGGCGCAAGGTCGGCAAGGTCTCGTAGATGTATTTCGGGAAGCGCCAGAGGTTCTGCGCGAACTTGGCCGGGTCGACCTCGGCGCCGAACGCGGCGAGGACGACGCAGGCGAGGAAGACCAGCGCGCCGAGCAGGGTGCGCAGGCGCCTCGCCGCCATTTGGCGCCGATAGCGATCGGCATGGGCGGCGATGGCGGGGGCGTTGCGGTCGATCGCGAGCGTCATGGGAGCGCTTCCACACATGTCGCAGGACCGGCCAGCACCGGTCCTGGACTGGGCGTCATCCTCGGGCGGCGCGAGGCGCACACCCGAGAATCTCGGTCAGGAGATGCTCGGGGCGAGCCCGAGCAGACAGCTGCTCACGACGACTTCTTCTTGCGCAGCGCGTCGACGAACCTGTTGAGCTCGATGATCGGGTCGTAGGCCTTGTTGTCGACGGCGACGAGCGGGCCCTGCTTGCCCTCATAGATCTTGTCGAAGGCGGCCTTGTCCTTGGTGGCGAGGTTCAGCACCGCGTCGCGGATCCTCGCCTTCAGCTCCTCCGGCAGCTCGCTGAGATAGGCCATCGGCGAGTTCACGATCTGCTGCGACTTGTAGATGATGCGGAAATCGTCCGCCTTGACCATCTTCTTGCGGTCCATGCGCAGCAGGTTCGATTCCTGCTCGTCGTTCCACCAGTTGGCGGCGACGTCGACCGTGCCCTGCTGCAGGGCGATGACCGCGTTCTCATGGCTGCCGGTGTAGACGACCTTCGAGAAGAAGCTCTCCGGATCGATCTTCATGCCGTCGAGCACGAAACGCGGCACGTTGTTGCCGGAGGTGGAGTTCGGGTCGACGAGGCCGAGATTCTTGCCCTTGAGGTCCTCGACCTTCTGGTACGGCGAGTCCTTCTTCACGTAGAAGACCGAGTAGTAGCCCTTGGTGCCGTCGAGATTGGTCTCGATCGCGAACGCGTCGATCTTGGCCCCGGTCATCAGCGCGCGGGCGAAGGAGGCCGGGCCGTACATGCCGATATGGATGTTGCCGGCGCGCTGACCCTCGATGATCGCGGCGTAGTCATTGGCGATGCGCAGCGTCACCTTGGTGCCGAGCTCCTTCGAGAGATAGTTCACGAAGGGGGTGTAGCGCTCGACGACGCCCGAGGCGTTCTCGGCCGGGATGATGCCGAAGATCAGCTCTGGGTACTTGGCCTTCCAGTCCTGGGCGAAAGCGGGACCGGCGAGCGTCGCGGCGAGGCCGCAGGCGGCGAGCGTGAGCGTGAGACGACGGGTCAGCATGGTGGTGCTCCTTTGAAAGATCGGCGTGAAGGGTCGCAGGTGCGGCAGGCCCGGCGCGGGCCGCTGCTTCAGGCGGCGTTCTGCTTGGCGCGCTTGGCTTCCGCGCTGGCGATGGCCTCGAGCGCGTCGAGCGCCTCGGCGCCGGCGTCCTTGGCCTCGATGCCGTAGAGATCGGCGGCGAGCTCGCTGGTGAGCGCGTGCGGCGGGCCGTCGAACACGACCTTGCCGGCCGCCATGCCGATCAGCCGGTCGCAGTACTTCGCGGCGATGTCGAGATGGTGGAGATTGCAGATGACGGTGATGCCGTCCTCGCGGTTGATGCGGAACAGCGCGTCCATGACGACCTGGGTGTTGCGCGGGTCGAGCGAGGCGATCGGCTCGTCGGCGAGGATGACCTTCGGCTCCTGCACCAGGGCGCGGGCGATGGCGACGCGCTGTTGCTGACCGCCGGACAGGGTCTCGGCACGCTGGGCGAGCAGATGGCCCATGTCGAGCCGCTCGAGGGCCGCGATGGCGCGGACCTTGTCGTCCTGCGAGAAGCTCTTGACCAGCGTCAGCGGTGCCGAGCGATGGTTGAGGCGCCCGAGCAGGACATTGGTCAGGACGTCGAGACGTCCGACGAGGTTGAACTGCTGGAAGATCATCGCCGTGTCGCGCCGCCAGGACCTGAGCGCGGCGCCGCGCAGGGCGGTGACGTCGCGGTCGCCGCTGAGGATGCGGCCCTCGCCGGCGTCGGCGAGGCGGTTCAGCATGCGCAGCAGCGTCGACTTGCCGGCGCCGGAGCGGCCGATGATGCCGACCATCTCGCCGCGCGGAATCGACAGGGAGACGTTGTCGACGGCGGCCTTGCCACCGAAACGCTTGGTCAGACCCTCGATACGCAGCATCAACGCTCTCCCGCGATTGCGGAACGATGCGGTATCGGGGGCAGATGACAGGGCCGTGACAGGAGGCCCGTTTCGGGACAGATGGCGCGCCGCCCGGTCATCCGCCGTCAACCATGCCGCGCTTCCGGCGGCGGGGCTTCAGGCCGCGCGCAGCAGCAGGTCGACGCAGGCGGAAACGTAGGCCCGGCGCTCCGTCGCGGAGACGGGGGCGATGCGGAGCAGGCCGCGCACCTGGTGAAAGCCGCGCAGCATGCCGATGAACTGCTCGGCCAGCACCGTGGCCTCCTCGGGCGCGAGCGAGCGCGCAAAGCCATCACCGGATCGTGAACGCTGTTCCAGCAGGGCGGAGAGATCGGCGATCATGCTGGCCGCGCCCGCTTCGTAGGCGGCCCGGCCCAGTTCCGGGAAACGCGCGGCGGCGCCGACGATCAGCCGGTGCAGATCGAGCGCGGCGGGGTGCAGCATCATCGCCAGAGCGTCCTCTCCGAGCCGCAGCAGGACGGCGCGCAGATCACCGGCCTCGCTCGCCGGACGACGTAGCGGAATCGTCAGTTTTTCAGTAAGTTCGCTACAGATCGCCCGGAACAGGGCTTGCTTGTCGGCGAAGTGGCTGTAGATCGTCTGCTTGGAGACGCCGGCACGCTGGGCGATCTGGTCGAGGCTCGTCCGCTCGAAGCCTTCCGCCAGGAACATCTCCGAGGCGGCGCGGGTGATCGCGCAGTGCTTGTCGGGCCGGGATCTCTCGGCCGGCATCGGTCTTGCTTCTGCAGCGGTGGCGCTACCGCGTCCGTGCATCGATCATTCCGTCACGCTTCCGCCCTCAAAGGGTGGTTATCAAACTAGACCGTCCAGTCTAGATTATGTCCGCGGTACCGGAGCGTCCAGCCTGATGAAGCGTTTTCTCCTCCTCATCCTGATCGCCGGGCTGGCAGGCGGCGGGTATTACGGCTACCGCAACCATCTCAAGGGCAGCGGCCAACCGGCGCAGCTCGCCGGTCCGGCGCAGGGCGCCGGCATCCCGGTCGAGGTCGGCACGATCGAACTCGCCTCGGTCAACGAGGAGGTCGAGGCGCTCGGCACGCTGGCGGCGGACGAATCGGTGGTGATCGCGCCCGAGATCGCCGGCCGCGTCGTCGCGCTCGGCTTCAGGGAAGGCGAGCGGGTCGAAAAGGACCAGCCGCTGGTCATGCTCGACACCGCCATCCTCGACGCCGAGCTGAAGCAGGCGCAGGCGGATCTCTCGCTCGCCCGCGACACGCACGACCGCAATCGCTCGCTGGTGCAGCGCGGCGCGGGCACGCAGGTCGCGCTCGAACAGGCGACGGCGCAGCTCGCCTCGCAGGAGGCGCGCCTCCAGCTCGTCCAGGCCAAGCTCGCGCTGGCGACGATCAAGGCGCCGTTCACCGGCGTGGTCGGCCTGCGCTCCGTCGGCGTCGGCGATTACGTCTCGATCGGCAAGCAGCTGATCACGCTGACCAATATCGATCCGATCAAGGTCGATTTCCGGGTGCCCGAGGTCTTCCTGACCCAGCTCAAGGTCGGCCAGCCGATCCAGCTCAGGGTGGATGCCGTTCCGGAGCGGCCGTTCACCGGCCAGATCTTCGCGATCGACCCGGTCGTCGACATCAACGGCCGGGCCGTGCGCCTGCGGGCGACCGTGCCGAACGCCGATCTCGTGCTGAGGCCGGGCCTGTTCGCCCGCGTCACCGTGGTGGTCGATCGTCGCGACAATGCGCTGATCGTGCCGGAGACCGCGGTGGTTCCCGACGGCGTCGGCAAGACCGTCTTCATTGTGGAGAACGGCAAGGCCAGACGCATGCCGGTCGAGCTCGGCAAGCGGCTGCGCGGCAAGGTCGAGGTGGTGAAGGGCCTGAAGGCCGGCATGCAGATCGTCACGGCCGGCCAGATGCGCCTGCGCGACGGCGCCGCCGTCGCGATCAAGGAGAAGGCCGCGGTCCAGACCAGCTCGCTGCCGGGCGCCGTGCAGCGATGAGCCTGTTCGAACTCTTCGTCCGGCGGCCGGTCCTCTCGACCGTGCTGAGCCTGCTCGTCGTGCTGATCGGCTTCGTCTCCTATACGCGGCTGACGGTGCGTGAATACCCGAATATCGACGAGCCGATCGTCTCGGTGCAGACGACCTATCGCGGCGCCAGCGCCGAGATCATCGAGACGCAGGTCACCCAGATCCTCGAGAACTCGATCGCCGGCATCGAGGGCATCGAGACCATCACCTCGACCAGCCGCCAGGAGCGCAGCCAGATCTCGGTGCGCTTCCGCCCCGACGTCGATCCCGACGTCGCGGCCTCCGACGTGCGCGACCGGGTGAGCCGCGTGCGCGGCCGCATGCCCGACGAGATCGACGAGCCGATCATCGCCAAGGTCGAGGCCGACGCCCAGCCGGTGATGTATCTCTCGCTGACCAGCTCGCGGCATTCGCCGCTGGAGCTGACCGACTTCGCCGACCGCTTCATCGCCGACCGGGTCCAGAACATCACCGGCGTCGCCGAGGTCCGCATCCTCGGCCAGCGCCAGTACGCCATGCGGATCTGGCTCGATCGCGCCCGGCTCGCCGCCTACAACATCACCGTGCAGGAGGTCGAGGCGGCGCTGCGGGCGCAGAACGTCGAGATCCCCTCCGGGCGGATCGAGAGCAACGACCGCGAGTTCACGGTGCTCTCGCAGACCAGCCTGAACACGCCCGAGCAGTTCCGCGAGATCACGGTCAAGGACGCCAGCGGCTTCCCGGTCAAGCTGCGCGACATCGCCAAGGTCGAGCTCGGGGCCCGGGAGGAGCGCAACGCGGCCTGGTTCCGCGGCCAGCCCTCGGTGACGATCGGCATCGTCAAGCAGGCGACGGCGAACCCGCTCGACGTCTCCTCGGGCGTCGTCGCCGCCCTGCCGAGCATCCGCGAGGACCTGCCGGACGGCATGTCGATCGCGACCTCCTACGACACCTCGATCTTCATCGATCGCTCGATCAAGGCGGTCTACACCACGATCGGCGAGGCGGTCGTCCTCGTCGTGCTGATCATCTTCCTGTTCCTGCGCTCGCTGCGCGCGACGCTGATCCCGCTCGTCACCATCCCGGTCTCGCTGATCGGCGCCTTCGCGCTGATGTATGCGATGGGCTTCACGGTCAACACGCTGACCCTGCTCTCGATGGTGCTCGCGATCGGCCTCGTCGTCGACGACGCGATCGTCGTGCTCGAGAACGTCCATCGCCACATCGAGGACGGGATGGAGCCGACGAGGGCGGCGATCAAGGGCATCAACGAGATCGCCTTCGCCGTCGTCGCGATGACGCTGACGCTGGTCGCGGTCTATGCGCCGATGGCGTTCTCGACCGGCCGCACCGGCAAGCTCTTCGTCGAATTCGCGCTGACGTTGGCCGGCGCGGTGCTGGTCTCGGGCTTCGTCGCGCTGACGCTGACGCCGATGATGTGCGCCAAACTGCTGCGCCATCACGAGCGGCACAATGTCGTCTACAACCTGCTGGAGCGCTTCTTCGAGGCGCTCGCCGGCGGCTATCGCCGTTCGCTGCGCTTTGCGCTGGCGATCCGGCCGGTGATCGTGCTGCTGGCGCTGCTGGTCGCCGGCGGCAGCTATTTCTTCTTCACCAATCTGCGTTCCGAGCTGGCGCCGGTCGAGGATCGCGGCACGATCACCGCGATCGGCGTCGCGCCGGAAGGCGCCACCATGGCCTTCACCGCCGATTATGCCCGGCGCGTCGAGGAGTATTTCAGCAAGATCCAGGAGGTCGAGACCTATCTCGTCATCGTCGGCTTCCCCGATGTGACGCGGGCGATCGCGTTTGCGCGCCTCAAGCCGTGGGAGGAGCGCACGCGCAAGCAGCAGAACCTCGTCGCCGAGATCAACAAGGGGCTGTCGCAGATCCCCGGCATCCGCCTGTTCGCGACCAATCCGCCTTCGCTCGGCCAGGGCGGCGCCAACAGCAAGCCGGTCGAGTTCGTGCTGCGCTCCTCCGACCCTTACGTCACCATCAAGGAGAACGTCGACAGGCTGATCGCGGAGGTGCAGGGCAATCCGGCACTGACCAATATCGAGAGCAACCTCATCCTCGACAAGCCGCAGATCAAGGTCTCGATCGACCGCCAGCGCGCCGCCGATCTCGGCGTCGGCGTCGACGTGATCGGCCGCACCATGGAGACGCTGCTCGGCGGGCGCCAGGTCACGCGCTTCAACATGAACGGCGAGCAGTACGACGTGATGCTGCAGGTCGAGGGCCAGGAGCGCAGCACGCCGCAGGCGCTGCAATCGATCTACCTGATGGGCCGGGGCGGCCAGGCGGTGCAGCTGTCGAGCCTCGTCCAGATCGAGGAGAACGTCGCGCCAAAGGAGCTGATCCGCTTCAACCAGCTGCGGTCGGCGACGATCACCGCGGTGCCCGGGGCGGGCTATTCGCTCGGCGACGCGCTGAACGTGCTCGAGCAGGCGGCCGCCAAGGTGCTGCCCGCCTCGTTCCAGACCGACTATTCCGGCCAGAGCCGCGAGTTCAAGCAGTCGGGCTCGTCGATCCTGCTCGTCTTCCTGCTGGCGCTCGGCTTCATCTACCTCGTGCTGGCGGCGCAGTTCGAGAGCTTCGTCGACCCGGTGGTGATCATGGTCTCGGTGCCGCTCTCGATCACCGGCGCCCTGGCGGCGCTCTACTTCTCCGGGGGCACGCTCAACGTCTACAGCCAGATCGGCCTGATCACCCTGGTCGGCCTGATCACCAAGCACGGCATCCTGATCCTCGAATTCACCAACCAGCTGCGCGAGGAAGGACGGGAGATGCTCGACGCGCTGGTCGACGCGGCGGAGCTGCGCCTGCGGCCGATCCTGATGACCACGGGCGCGATGGTGCTCGGGGCGGTGCCGCTGGCGCTCGCCCACGGCGCCGGCGCCGAGAGCCGCTCGCAGATCGGCTGGGTCATCGTGGGCGGCATGACCTTCGGCACGCTGCTCACGCTCTATGTCGTGCCGGTCGCCTACAGCTATCTCGCCAGGAGCAAGCACGGCTCGCGCCATGCAACCGTCGAGGCGCATCCGCAGCCGGCGGAATAACACCTGCGTCTTTGCCGTCATGGTCGGGCTTGTCCCGACCATCCACGTCTTCACTCATCGAATGCGGTGTTCAAGACGTGGGTGCTCGGCACAGGGTCGGGCGTGACGCGCTGCATCGGCCTCGCAATTGGTTTAGGAGCGCACCCGCTCCTCGATCCCGGATAGAGGATATCCGGATAGCCCTTAGCGGAAACGTCTATTCGCTTTCGCCGCCGCCCGACGCTAACCGTCGCGGCGGCGGTGCCCAATGAGCGAGAACTCAGGTGCCGTCCGTGACATCAACGGGAGGAACGGCATGAGGACAGGCACTGGTTTCTGGCTCAGGGCTGCGGCGTTCGCCGCCTGCACGGCTTCGGCCTCCTTCGCTCAGGCGCAGACCTTCCCGAGCAAGCCGGTCACCATGCTGATCCCGTTCGCGGCTGGCGGGCCGACCGATGTGGTCGGGCGCCTGGTCGGCGAGCATATGAGCCGCACGCTCGGCCAGCCGGTGATCATCGAGAACGCGGTCGGCGCCGCCGGAACACTCGCCGGGCAGCGCCTGATGGCCTCGCCCGCCGACGGCCATGTCATCCTGATCGGCCATACCGGCACGCATGCGGCGGCGGTCTCGCTCAACCCGAACCTGAAATACCGGCCGGTCGAGGATTTCGCCCCGGTCGGGCTGGTCAACACCAATCCGATTTTCCTGACCGTGCGCAAGACTCATCCGAGCGCGACGCTCGCCGAGTTCGTCGCCTGGGTGAAGGCGAACGAGAAGACGGCGAGCAACGCCCATGCCGGTGTCGGCTCGGTCAGCCACACCACCTGCCTGCTGTTCAACACCGTCGTCGGGGTGAAACCCAATGGCGTGCCCTATCGCGGCACCGGCCCGGCGATGAACGATCTCGTCGCCGGTCAGGTCGACTATCTCTGCGACCAGGCGGTGAATGTCGCCCCGCAGCATCGCGCCGGCACGATCAAGACGCTCGCCGTCGCCTCGACTGCCCGCGCGACGGCGCTGCCGGATGTGCCGACCAGCACGGAAGCCGGCGTGCCCGGTTTCAAGGTCGAGGTCTGGAACGCGATGTTCGCGCCGAAGGATACGCCCGCGCCTGTCGTTACCAAGCTGAACGGAGCGCTGAAGGCGGCGCTTGCCGATGCGACGGTGAAGGCCAAGCTCAACGAGCTCGGCGCCGAGATCCCCTCGGCCGAATTGCAGGAGCCGGCTGGGCTACGTTTCTTCGTCGGGGCCGAAATCGAGCGCTGGGCGCCGATCATCAGGGCGAGCGGCGTTAAGATCGAGTGAGGCTGAACTTTCCTCTTATCGCATTTTCTTCACGCGAACCGGTATCCACTTCGCTCGAAAATGCTCTGTCTACTGCAGCCTGACCGAGACGCTTTCGCTGGCGCCGGCGGCGTCGATCACGGAAATCCGCACGAATCCCTTGCCGGGCGGCTGCCAGGCGGCCTCGCGGCGCTTCACCGCCGCCATCACCGGCGCGCCGTCGACCAGCCAGGTGAAGGGGGCGACGCCGCCGGAGACCTTGAGGTTGAGCTGGGGGGCGCCGTCGACCGCGGAGGCGGCGAGGTCGATCCTGGCTCCCTCGGGCGGGAAGGCGAGCTTGAGGCCCGGCGTCGCCAGGGCGGCGACCGTCTTCGGCACGTCCTGGCGCAGATGCCGGAGCGGCGGCGGCAGCGTGGCACTGCTGGCGGCGATCGTGCCCGGCGGCTGCACGAAGGGGCGGGTATCGAGGCCGATGCGGGCGAAGGCGTCGAACAGGATCGGCGCCGCGACGATCCGCCCGACCAGGCCGGGCACCGCGCCGTTGTCGGGCCGGCCGACCCAGACGCCGACCGTGTGCCTGCGGTCGAAGCCGACGGCCCAGGCGTCGCGATAGCCATAGGAGGTGCCGGTCTTGTAGGCGATCCTGCCCGGCGGCGCGTTGAGCGGGGGCGGCGCGCCAAGCAGCGTGTCGGCGACATACCAGGCGGCGACCGGCTCGACGAGGCGCCACGATTCCCTTCCTCCCGCTTGCGGTGGCGAGGAAGAAGGCGCGGCCCCGCTCGCCTGTGCCTTCACCCTGAGCGGCACGACCTCGCCGCCGCGGGCAAGGCCGGCATAGAGCCGCGTCAGGTCGGTGAGCGTGATGCCGAGGCCGCCGAGGCCGATGGCGAGGCCGGGCGCGCCGCCGTCCTTCGGCATGGCGATGGCGGCGCCGGTATCCTTCAGCCGCGACAGGAAGCGCTGCGGGCCGACGGCCGATAGCAGCTCGACCGCCGGCAGATTGAGCGAGAGCTGCAAGGCCTTGCGGGCGCTGACCATGCCCTGGAAGCCGAGGTCGAAATTCTCCGGCACGTAGAGGCCGTAACGGGTCGGCCTGTCCTCCAGCATCGTCTCGGGATGGGCGAGGCCGTTGTCGAAGGCGAGGGCGTAGATGAAGGGCTTCAGCGCCGAGCCGGGCGAGCGCAGCGCCTGCGTCAGGTCGAGCGCGCCGGCGCGGCCGGCATCGAAATAATCGACGCCGCCGACCGAGGCGCGGATCTCGCCGGTCTCGTTGTCGGCGACGAGGATGGCGATCGAGAGCTGTGGCCCCTGCCCGATCGCGCGCTCGCGGGCGAGCTGCTCCAGGCTGGCCTGCCAGCGCGCATCGATGGTCAGGCGCTGGCTGCGCTCGCCCGGCGTCGCGGCGACGACCTGCTCGGCGACATGCGGGGCGAGGTTCGGGAAAGGCCTGCGCGCCGTCGGCACCGGCTCCTCGCGCGCGGCGGCGACCTCGTCCGGCGTCGCCAGCCCCGCCGCCTCGACGCGGGCGAGCACGCGCTCGCGGGCCTTGCGCGCGGCCTCGGGAAAACGGTCGGGCCGGCGCGTCTCCGGCGATTGCGGCAGGGCGACGAGGAGCGCGGCCTCGGCGGTCGAGAGCCGCTTCGGCTCCTTGCCGAAATAGGCGAAGCTTGCGGCGCGCACGCCTTCGAGATTGCCGCCGAAGGGGGCGAGGGTGAGATAGAGGTCGAGGATCTCGGTCTTGCCGAAGCGCCGCTCCAGCGCGATCGCCCGCGCCGCTTGCCTGAGCTTGGCCGCGAGCGAGCGCTCCTGGCGCGGCTCGAGCAGGCGGGCGACCTGCATGGTCAGGGTCGAGCCGCCGGAGACGATGCGGCCACGGGCCAGCATCTGTCCTGCCGCCCGCAAGGCGCCGAGCGGATCGATGCCGGCATGGTCGTCGAAGCGCTTGTCCTCGAAGGCCTTGAGCATGGCGAGGTAGCGCGGATCGACATCGCCGGCGCCGACCGGCAGCTTCCAGCGCCCGTCACTGGTGACGAAGGGGCGCAGCAGCTTGCCTTCGCGGTCGAGCACCACGGTCGAGCGGTCGCGGGCGGCCGCGAAGTCCAGCGGCGGGAGGCTGGAGGCGTACCAGGAGAGGGCGGCGGCGGTGCCGGCTATGAGCGCAGCGGCGCCCGCGCCAACACAGGCAAGCCCGCGCGGCCAGGCGCGCCTCCCTCCTCCCGCTGCGGGAGAAGGCGGCCCGAAGCGCCGGATGAGGGGGCGCGAGACGTTTCCGATGATTTTCGAGACGAGGCGCCAGCGATCGAGCGTGGCGCGACCTCTCACCCCAAGCCTCTCCCGCAGGGGTGATGTCGCATCCCGCTCGTCCGGTCGCGCCGTCACGGGGTCACCGCGCCGACGAGATCTCGACCGTGCCGAAGGTGGTCCGGCCGAAGCGGTCGGGCCGGTACATGTCCTCGATCACCGCCGCGGGCTGGACGTAGCGGCCGGGCGAGACCGCCCGGGCGATATAGGCGACCGTGTAGGACAATTGATCGTTCCGGCCGCCGCTGCGCTCGAAGGCCGCGACGAAGCGGTCGTCGCGCGCCTCGGTGTGCACAGGCAAGACCTCCTGCTTCAGCCAGGCGAGGCCTTCGACCGAGGCGCCCTCGGTCAGCTTGGCGTTCTCGATCTCGAGCCCGGCCGGGACGGGGTCGACCAGCAGCAGGCGGCCATAGCGCGCCGCCGGCTCGGTGACCCTGAGCGCGACGACATAGCGCTCGTTCTGGCGCAGGCGCGCGGGGTCGACGCGCTCGCCCTTCATGGTGAAGAGCGTGCGCTCCAGTGCGAAGCCCTGGTTCAATGCCGGCTCCGGCATCGCCGGGATACCGGAGACGGTGATCACGGCATTGGCCGAGGCGGTGCCGGGATTGCCGATCACCAGCGGCCTGGCCTCCAGCGCCGCCTGCGGGACGGTGCGGTAGAAGGCGCCCTTGCGTTCGGCGCCGTCGACGGTCAGCGCCATGCCTTCCGCTTCCTTGGTCATCGCCGCGGCGGCCATCGCCATCCACATGTTCTCCTGCGTCGAGGTGTAGCGCGCGCTCTGGCGGGCGTTCTGGACGAGGTCGGCGGCACGGGAGAGATCGGCGCGCTCGCCATTGCTTTCGGCGATCAGGGTGAGGATGCCGGCGCCGTCGCGCAGCCGCGAGCCGTAATCGGCGCGCGACAGGCCGTCGTCGCTGGTCTGCTGCAGAGTTGCCAGCGCGCTGCCGAAGGCGGTGCGGCCACGGGTGCGGTCGCCGAGCAGCGCAAGCGCGGCACCGATCTGGGCGCGGGCGAGGGGCGAGCCGAAATCGCCGAGCTTGTTGTCGGCGAGATAGCGCAGATCGCCCATCACCGGCCGCCCGTTCCGGGCGAGCACATAGAGGGCATAGGCGATGCCCGCCGCTTCCTCCTTGTTGATCTCGCTGGTGTTGACGACCTGGTTGCGCAGGCGGTCGAGCGCCATGTTGAACGCCGTCTGCGGCACCGCGAACTGGCGCTCGCGGGCACGTGTCAGGAAATCGGTGACGAAGGCGTCGAGCCAGAGGTCATCGCCGCCGACGCCCCACAGGCCGAAGGAGCCGTTGTTGCCCTGGCGGGCGAGCACGCGCTCGATCGCGGCGTTGACGCGCTCGTCGGCATTGCCGTCGAGCGCCAGCTGCTCCATCGAGGCGAGCCGGTTGACGACCAGCAGCGGCAGCGCCCGGCTGATCGTCTGCTCGGTGCAGCCATAGGGATAGCGGTCGAGCGATTTGAGGATCGCCGCCACGTCGAGCGCCGCGACGGGCGAGACCGAGACGGAGACGGCGCCCGAATCCGGCACGAGGTCGGCCATCAGGTCCGAAGAGACGGTGAGCGAACCGCCGCCTGGGATCGGCCGCACGATCCGGCGCGCGATGGTCTGGGTCGAGGGCTGCACGCGCACGGCGAGGTTCTGCACCGTGCTGATGCCGTTCGGCCCGGTGATCCTGACGTCGAAGGAGGCACGGCCGAGCCCGGCCGCGGTCACCGGAATGGTCAGCGCGCTCTTGGCGCCAGCGGCCATGGTCATGCTGCGGCGGGTCGCGTCGGCGGCGACGACCACCGGGCCCCTGACGTCGAGATCGACGAGGTAGGAGCCGGCGGGACCCTCGACATTGTCGATCTGCAGATGGAAGCGCGACTGATCGCCGAGCGCCAGGAAGCGCGGCAGCGTCGCCTGCGCCACGATCTGGTCGCGCACGAACACGTCGGCGCTGGCCTGGCCGGTGCGGCCGGCACTCCAGGCGACGGCCATGACGCGGACCGAGCCGTTGAAGGCCGGCAGCTCGAAGTCGACCTTGGCGGTGCCGTCCGGCTCGAGCTTGACCACGCCGGAATAGCGCGCCAGCGGCTCCTGCGTCGGGGCCTCGCCATTGAGCTGAGGGGCGGCGTCGCCGCCGGAGCGGATCGCGCCGCGCACGCCCTGCATGCCGTCGATCAGATAGCCGTAGAGATCGCGCAGCTCATGGCCGAGCTGGCGCTGGCCGAAGAAGTACCTGCTCGGATCGGGGCTCTCGAAGCGGGTCAGGTTGAGGATGCCGACATCGACCGCCGCGACGGTGATGAAGGCGTCCTCGCCTGCTTTCGCGCCCGCGACCTTGACGGGCAGCGAGAGCGTCGAGAGTGGACGCACGAGGCTGGGCGCGCCGAGATCGATGGCAAGGCTCCGCTCCTCCTTGCCGACGCTGAACCAGGCGAGGCCGATGGCGCGGCCGGGCATGCGCTGGGCCTGGCTGTCCATCGGGCGATGGGCGAGCACCACGACATAGGCGCTGGCGCCCCAGTCCGATCTGGCGGGAATGGTCACGGTCGTGCCATTGGCCGGCACGTCGACGGTGCGGAGCTCGGCGACGCGGTCGCTCATCACCGCCAGCGTCGCCTTGCCGGCGAAGCGCGGCGTCAGGCGCACCTGCATGCTCTCGCCATTGGCATAGGACGGCTTGTCGAGGGCGACGTCGAGCACGTCGGGCTGGTCGGCGGTCTTCTCGGTCTCGTAGCCGACATTGAAGGAGACGCTGGTCTCGGTCGCCTCGGCGCCGTCGGCGCTGACATCGAGCCGGTAATTGCCCCATTGCACCGGGGCCGAGATGCGGGCGGGCGCGTTCTCGGCGACGGCGACCTCGCCATCGGCGACCCGGCGCGTCGTCTTCACGCCCTCATAGTTCCAGCGCCCGTCCTGGTAGAACCACTGATAGTTGCGGGAGACCTTGGACAGCGTCCATTTCAGGCCCTGGCGGGCGATGCGGCGGCCGTCGCCATGGGCCATGATCACGTCGAAGGTGGCGGTCTGGCCGTTGCCGAGCTCGCCCTCCTTGAAGGCCTTGCGCACGCCGATGGCGGCGCCCTTGGGCACGATCGGCAAGGTGAGCGAGCGGGCGATGGCGCGTCCGCCCGGCTCGCCGACGCGGACCGTCAGCTCGACCTCGAGCGGCCGGTTGGTCTCGGGCTCGGCGACCGGGTTGGCGATCGTGACCTTGCCGTCGGCGCCGGTCCTGGCGGCGTCCTCGAATTCGCTCTGCTGCGGCTCGAAGGCCTCGTCGGTGAGGCCGACCTCGTAGCCGGAGAAGCCGGGAATCGCGGTCTCGCCCGCCGAGCGCACGGTCATCGAGCCGGTGACGTCGAGATCGGAGCCGGGCGCGCCGTAGAGATAGCGGGCATTGACGTCGATCTCGGCCGGCTCGCCGGCCTGCAGGACCGGCTTCCTCGGGGCGAGCGTCAGCTCGAGCCGCTCGGGGACGTAGTCCTCGACCAAGAACGAGACTTCGCCGATCGCGGCGCCCTTCGGGTCGGAATAGGCCTGGACGCGCCAGGTTCCGGTCTGCGCGCCGGAGATCAGCGGGATCGAATGGGCCCGCCCGCCGGCGCCCTGGTCCTCGACCTGGCGGCGGCGATATTCGACGCCGTCGGGCCGCTTGACGACCAGGGTCAGCGGCAGGCCGGTGACCGCGGCGCCCTTGGCGTCGCGCAGCAGCGTCGTCAGGTAGACGGTCTCGCCGGAGCGATAGACGCCGCGCTCGGTGTAGAGGAAGGCGTCGAGTCCGGCCGGGGCGACGCGGCCCTTCACGCCGCGGTCCGACAGGTCGAAGGCAGTCTGCTTCAGGTCGAGGAAGCCGTAATCCTCGGCCAGGCTGGCGGTGACGAGGCCCGGCGCATTGCCGCCCTGGCCCTTGGCCAGCGCGGCGTCGAAGCGCGCATGCCCGTCGCGGCCGGTGCGGGCGGTCGCCAGCACCTCGTTGTTGCGGGCGATCAGGCGCAGTTCGGCGTTCGCGACCGGCGAGGCGTCGGCGAGCGAGCGGACCAGCACATGCACGCCGTCCGGTCCGGAGAAGGACGTCAGGCCGAGATCGGAGACGACGAACCATTGCGTCGCCCTGGTGGTGCCGTCGTAGTCATAGTCGCCGTCGCTGTCCGACGAGCTCGCAGTCCTGGCGCTGCCGCTCGGCTTGGCGAACATGACGTAGACGCCGGGCTGGAGCTGGCCGACCGCCTCCAGCACCGGGAAGGCGGTGGTGACGTCCTTGTTGAGCTCGGACTTCACCGCCATCGTCCCCTTCCAGACGCTCGCGCCCTTGTCGGAGGCGATCTGGCCGGCGCTGTAGCTGCCGAGCTGGCTGAGGAAGTCCTCGGAATGGACCGAGCCGATCAGGTTGCGGTCGCCGATGCGCATCACCTCGAGATCGAGGCCGTCGGCATTGACCGAGACGACCGGCACACCCTGCTGGCCGGTGCGCGGCAGCACGTAGTTCTTGCCTGTGAAGCGCACCGAGGGAGCGCGGTCGCGGACATAGACCTCGTAATCGGCCGATTTCAGCAGCTTCTCGTCGGGGATGGCCGAGGGCACGCCCTGGCGGATGACGAAGCCGTAGCGCTCGCCATGGCGCAGGCCGTCGACGCAGAGCTGGCGCTCCTCGGCGCTGACGGCGAAATCGCCCTTGCCGGTGACGGCGACGTAAGGCGCGAAGTCGACGCGGCCGCGCGCCAGTGGCTCGGAGAACTCGAAGCAGGCGCGCGGGCTCGCCGCGTCGGAATCGACCTTGTTGGAGAGGAGGCGGAAGCCGCGCTGGGCCCGCAGGGCCTCGTAGTCGCTGCGCAGCGAGGCGCTGTCGGCGAGGTCGAGGCTGAGCCGATAGGTGGTCAGCGCGGGGCGCCAGAGCTCGTGCTTCTCGAAGACGCGGGCGAGCACGCCGAGCGAGGCGGCTTCGTCATTGCGGGAGGTCGAGCGCTGATAGGCCAGATAGGCGGCGCTGATCGCGCGCTCGCGCAGTTCGTAGCGCTCGCGATAGTCGCGCGGCTCGATTCCGCTCGCCGCCTGCGCCATCAGACGCCAGCCCCCGGGATTGGCGGGATCGGCCATGGCTGCGGCATTGGCGAGCGGGAGCGCCGCACGGGCGTCGCCGCGGTTGAGTGCGGCATTGCCGTCGCGCAGCAGCGTGGCGAAGGGGCGCTGGCCGACGGAGACCTCGCGCTTCAGCCGCTCCTCCAGGCGCTGGCCGTCGCTGGCGAGATCGGGCCGGACATAGGCCTTCTGGGCGAAAGCGGGTCCGGCGGCGACAGTCAGGGCGAGCAGGAAAGCGAGACGGACGAGATGGCGCATGGCTCGGTCTCCGAAGGCGGGCGGCCCGATTGCGGCCGCGATAACGTCGACGCGATGACGGTTGGTCAGGTCGCGTCGCGCGAAGCTAGCACCGGGGGCGTCAGGCGCAACTCGGCTTGCGATCGGTTGAGCCCTTCTCGCCTCTCGCCCTGGGCTATCGCCCCGGGGGGCCCATGGGCCAGAGGCGGATCGCTTCGGCCTCATGCCGTTGCCCTCTTGCCTATACGGCAGGGCTGACGCTGAATGGCGCCGCGTCGCGGCGCGGTCTGAGAAGGACGGAGATGCTCGTGTTCAAGGTTCCCGCGCTGATCGGCATCGCCGGCCTCCTCGCCTGCCTCGGGGTCGCGCAGGCGCAGCAGGCGGCCGATCCGCGCTTGGCCGCGGCGACGCAGAGCTTTTCCGCCCTGCCCGAGGCGGAGCGCAAGGCGATCCAGTCCGACCTGATCTGGACCGGGCATCTCAACAGCGCCGCCACCGGGAGTTTCGGGCCGCTGACCTTCCGTGCCGTGAACGGCTTCAAGGCCGGGCGCGGCCAGCCCGACGGGCAATTGACGCCGGCCGAGCGGCAGGAGCTGGCGCGGCTCGCCAGAACGGCGCGCGAGGCGGCGGGCTTCGCCGTGATCACCGACCAGCCGACCGGGGTGCGCATCGGCATCCCGCAGAAGCTCCTGCCGAAGCGCGAGGCGACGGCCGCCGGGGGCAGCCGCTGGCAGAGCGCCGACGGCCGGATCACGCTCGATGTCAGCGCGGCGCCGGCGAGCGAGCCGCTCCAGGCGCTCTTCGAGCGGGCGATCGCCGTCAATCCGAACGTCCAGCGCAAGGTCACCTACAAGCTGCTGCAGCCGAATTTCTTCGTGGTCGCGGGCGAGACGCCGACCGGACGGTTCTTCCGCCGACAGGCGCTCGGTCCGAGCGGATTGCGCGGCTTCTCCGTCGGCTACGACAAGACGCTGGCTCCGACCTTCGACAAGGTGGTGACCGCGATCGCCGACAGTTTCGAGCCGTTCCCGAGCGGATCGGCGCCCGCCCCGACGCCGGTGCCGGGCGCGCCCGCGGTGACCGCCGCGCCGACGCAGCCGGCGAGCGAGCGCTTCGGGGTCGGCCTCGTCGTCGGCAAGGACCTCGTGCTGACGGCGCGGGCCGCGGTCGATCCCTGCAAGGGGCTCAAGGTCGGTGCGCGTCCGGCGAAGCTGCGGCTGCAGGATCAGGCGAGCGGCCTCGCGCTGCTCGACGTGCCGGGGCTGGCCTCCGGTTCCGTGCCGGGATTGCGGGACGCGGCCCCGGCGGGGCGGGAGGCGGTGGTGGTGCTGGCCTATGACGGAACCGCGGCCGGGCGCATCGCTGTCGCGCTGCCGGGCGAGGTCGCGAGCGATGCGGTGCTTGCGCCGCTGCAACCCGGCGGCGCCGGCAGCCCGGTCTTCGACCGGCACGGCCGGCTGGCCGGGCTGGTCACCGCCAACCCGCCGGACAAGGCGCTGATCGCCGGGGTCGCGCCGCAGCGCAATCACGCCATCGCCGGCGTCGCGCAGCTCCGGGCGATGCTCGAGAAGGCCGACCTCAAGGCGAGCGCTGCCGCGGCGGCCGGGGAGCTGAGCACCGGCGCGATCGCCGAGGCCGCCGGCAAGAGCGTCGTGCCTGTCAGCTGCGCACTTTGAGGCCGGCCGGGCAGCATCGTGCATACTGCATGCAAAGACGGTTGCCTCGCCAACGGCAATCGGCTCTGATAGCGGACGATGCGAAGGAAGCCGCGCCGCGAGGCGAAGAAGCTTTCAAGTTTTAAATCGATTGAACGGGAGGAGCCCAACATGAGCAAAATCAGCAGACGTTCGGTCCTGGCCGGCGCGGCCGCGGCCGGCGCGACCGGGCTGATCGCGCGCCCGGCGATCGGCCAGGCGCAATGGCCGAACCGGCCGGTGACCCTGGTCTGCCCCTGGGGCGCCGGCGGCGGCACCGACGCGACGGCGCGCATCATCGCGTCGCTGCTCGAGAAGAATCTCGGCCAGCCCTTCAACGTGGTGAACCGCACCGGCGGCTCGGGCGTGGTCGGCCATTCGGCGATCGCGACCGCGGCGCCCGATGGCTACACGATCGGGATGATCACCGTGGAAATCACGATGATGCACCATCAGGGCCTGACCGACCTCAATCCGACGAGCTACACGCCGCTCGCACTGATGAACGAGGATCCTCCGGGCGTGCAGGTCTCGACCTCGAGCCCGTACAAGGACATCAAGGCCCTCGCCGAGGCGATCAAGGCGGCGCCGGCAGGCAAGTTCAAGGCTTCGGGAACCGGCCAGGGCGGCATCTGGCATCTGGCGCTGATCGGCTGGCTGGTGGCGATGGGCCTGAAGCCCGACCATGTCGCCTGGGCGCCGTCCAACGGCGCGGCTCCGGCGATGCAGGATCTGGCGGCCGGCGGCGTCGACATCGTCACCTGCTCGGTGCCGGAGGGCCGGGCGATGATCGATGCCGGCAAGGCGAAATCGCTCGCCATCATGGCGAAGGAGCGCAATCCGCAGTTCAAGGACGTGCCGACGCTGAACGAGACGCTCGGCATCAACTACTCGGTCGGCGCCTGGCGCGGCATCGCCGGGCCGAAGGGGCTGCCGGCCGAGATCCAGGCCAAGCTGATCGCCGAGCTGAAGAAGGCCTACGACTCCAAGGAGTTCCAGGACTTCATGAATGCCCGCGGCTTCGGCATGACCTTCGCCGACCAGGCCGGCTTCACCAAGTTCATGGCCGAGGGCGACAAGGCGATGGCGGCGGCGATGAGCGCGGCGGGCCTGGCCAAGAAGGCCTGACCAACCTGTTCATTGGAGGGGCCGGCGACGAGCCGGCCCCGACCCGCGCGGAGCATGCGCGCGGGCGGATGGAGACATTGCATGCGTTTCAACGACGCCGTCGTCGGGGCAGCGTTCCTGCTGATCGCCGCCGCCATGATCGCGATGACCTTTTCGTTCCCCGCCTTTCCGGGACAGCAATATGGGCCGAGCCTGTTCCCGCGCATCATCGGGGCCGGCATCATCGGCTGCTCGGCGCTGCTGATCGTTCGCGGTCTCCGCGAACGGGCGGCCGGAGGCCGCTGGCTGCAGCCCGACGACTGGACCGGCAACCCCCGCCGCGTGGCGTCCTTCGCGCTGATGCTCGCGGCGATGGCGTTCTATGTCGTCGCCTCCGAGCCGCTGGGCTTCATCCCCTGCGCCTTCCTGATCCAGCTCGTGCTGTTCCTCTGGTTCGGCGTCAGGCCGCTGACGGCGGGCGTGGTCGCGGCCACGATGACGCTGCTGGTGCACTGGTTCTTCGGCTCGATGATGCGCGTGCCGCTGCCGCGCGGCATCCTCGACAGCGTGCTCTGAGGAGGCGGGGATGAGCGCAGTCGCAACCGCCTTCGGCCTGGTCTTCGACCCTTACGTCCTGGCCGTCATCATGGGTTCGGCCGTCTTCGGCATGTTCGTCGGCGCCATGCCCGGCCTGACCGCGACCATGGCGACCGCGCTCCTGGTCCCGGTCACCTTCTTCATGTCGCCCGTGCCGGCGCTCGGCGCGATCGTGACGGCGACCGCGATGGCGATCTTCGCCGGCGACATCCCGGCGGCGATGCTGCGCATGCCGGGCACGCCGGCCTCGGCGGCCTATGCCGACGAGAGCTACGAGATGACCAAGAAGGGTCAGCTCGACCTGTGCATGGGCGTCAACCTCGTCTTCTCGGTGCTCGGCGGCATCTTCGGCGTGATCATCCTGATCGTGCTCGCGCCCGTCCTGGCCGAGGTCGCGATCAATTTCTCCTCCTTCGAATATTTCTGGCTCGCCTGCCTCGGCCTGACCTGCGCAGTCTTCATCGGCACGGGCGATCCGCTCAAGGGCCTGCTCTCGCTGTTCATCGGCCTCGCGATCGGCTGCATCGGCATCGATCCGGCCGCCGGCCAGCCGCGCTTCACCTTCGGCAATGTCGACCTGCTCTCCGGCATCAACTTCATCCCGACGCTGATCGGCATGTTCGCGGTCTCGGAGCTGCTGCGCGGCGCGGTGACGATGGAGAAGGCCGGCAAGATGGTGCAGCAGAGCGTCGGCAACATGTTCGCCGGCCTCGGCGGCGTCACGCGCAAATACTGGAAGAACTTCATCCGCGGCTCGGTGATCGGCACGGTGATCGGCGCGTTGCCGGGCGCCGGCGCCGACATCGCGGCCTGGGTGTCCTATGCCGTTTCGAAGAAGCTGTCGAAGGAGCCGGAGAAGTTCGGCACCGGCCATATCGAGGGCATCGTCGATTCGACCTCGGCCAATAATTCGGCGCTCGGCGGCGCCTGGATCCCGGCGCTGGTCTTCGGCATCCCCGGCGACTCGATCACCGCGATCGTGATCGGCGTGCTCTACATGAAGGGCATGAATCCGGGGCCGACCGTGTTCCTGCAGACGCCGGAGCTGATCTACGCCGTCTTCATCATCTTCATCCTCGCCAACCTGATCATGTTCCCGCTCGGCTGGGCGGCGATCAAGTCGGCCAAGCAGATCCTGCGGGTGCCGCGCAACATCCTGCTGCCGGTCATCCTGATCTTCTGCATGGTCGGCTCCTTCGCCATGACCAATTCGCTCTACGGCGTCGTGCTCATGGTGGTGATGGGCGTGTTCGGCTGGCTGCTCGAGGAGCACGGCATCCCGGTCGCGCCGCTGATCCTCGGCCTCGTTCTCGGCGAGATGCTCGAGCAGAACTTCATGAGCTCGATGATCAAGTCGAACGGCTCCTTCATCGGCTTCCTCGACCGGCCGATCGCGGGCACGCTGGGCGTGCTGACGCTGCTGCTCTGGGGCGCGATGCTGTGGAAGGTGCTGCCGTTCGGCCGGCGCCAGCCCGCGGCGGCCTGAACCGGCTCCGATCGCGCTCCGGCCCGGCCGCAGCGCCGAATCAGTGCTAGAAGCGGCGCATGGACGATGCGCTCGACGAGGGGCAGGGCGGCGGCACGGTCGAGGTGCTGATCCCGCTCGGCCTCGACCAGGCCTATAGCTATGCAGTTCCGGCGGGGCTCAGCCTCGCGCCGGGCGATGTCGTGCAGGTGCCGCTCGGGCCGCGCGAGACGGTCGGCGTCGTCTGGGAGGCGGGCGCCGGCCGCGGCGGCAACCTCAAGAAGGTCTCGGCCAAGCTCGATCTGCCGCCGCTCGATCCGGCGCTGCGCAAGCTGGTCGACTGGGTGGCCTGGTACACGCTCGCCGCCAAGGGCTCGGTGCTGGCGCTGGCGCTCCGCCGCCCGCCCGACGACACGCCGGAGCGGCCGAAGCTCGGCGTCAGGCTCGCCGGTGCGCCGCCGGCGCGGATGACGCCGGCCCGGGCGCGCGCCATCGCCGCGGCAGAGGGCGGGCTGCTGATCGGCAAGTCGGCCCTCTCCGAGGCCGCTTCGGTCAGCACGGCGGTGATCGATTCCCTCGTCGATGCCGGCACGTTCTCGGTCGAGGCTTTGCCGCAGGAGGCGATCGCGGCAAGGCCCGATCCCGATCACGCCCGGCCGCAGCTCTCCGACGATCAGCAGGCGGTGGGCGAGGCGCTGGCGAGTCTCGTGCGCAAGCAGTGCTGGCAGGTCGCGCTGCTCGAGGGCGTCACCGGCTCGGGCAAGACCGAGGTCTATTTCGAGGCGGTGGCGGAGGCGATCCGGCTCGGACGCCAGAGCCTGATCCTGATGCCGGAGATCGCGCTCACGGCGCAGTTCATCGACCGGTTCGAGGCGCGCTTCGGCGTCCGGCCGGGGCTGTGGCATTCGGGGGTGAGCGGACGGCGGCGCGAGCGCCTGCAGGCGGCGATCGCCAGGGGCGAGGCCCTGGTCGTGGCTGGTGCGCGCTCGGCGCTGTTCCTGCCCTACAAGGATCTCGGGCTGATCGTCGTCGACGAGGAGCACGAGGCCGCCTACAAGCAGGAGGACGGCGTCGCCTACCATGCCCGCGACATGGCGGTGGTGCGCGGCAGGATCGAGAACGCCCCGGTGGTGCTGGCCTCCGCGACGCCCTCGCTGGAGACCAGGGTCAATGCCGAGCGCGGCCGCTACGTTCATCTCAAGCTGCCGGAGCGCTATGGCGGGCGCGAGCTGCCCGCGCTCGGGCTGATCGACCTGCGCAGGGACAAGCCGGACCGCGGGAGCTGGCTCTCGTCCGGCCTGGTCAAGGCGATCGAGGCCAATCTCGAGGCGAAGGAGCAGTCGCTGCTCTTCCTCAACCGGCGCGGCTATGCGCCGCTGACGCTCTGCCGCGATTGCGGCCACCGCTTCCAGTGCCCGAACTGCTCGGCCTGGCTGGTCGACCACCGCTTCAGGCGGGCGCTGGTCTGCCATCATTGCGGCCATGTCGAGCGCAGGCCGCACGAATGCCCGGCCTGCCACCAGCCGGAGAGCCTGGTCGCCTGCGGTCCGGGCGTCGAGCGCCTGGCCGAAGAGGTCGCGACCCTGTTCCCGCAGGCGCGCGCGATCGTGCTCTCGAGCGATTTCCCCGGCGGGACCGAGCGCCTGAAGCAGGAACTGACGGCGGTCGCGCAGGGCGAGTTCGACATCGTCATCGGCACGCAGCTCGTCGCCAAGGGCCATAACTTTCCCGGCATGACCCTGGTCGGCGTGATCGACGCCGATCTCGGCCTGACCTCGGGCGATCCGCGCGCCGCCGAGCGCACCTTCCAGGTGCTCAGGCAGGTCACCGGACGGGCCGGGCGTGGCGAGAAGCCGGGGCGGGCGCTGCTGCAGACGCATGACCCGACCCACCCGGTGCTGAAGGCGCTGATCTCGGGCGATCCCGAACGCTTCTACGCCGCAGAGACGGCGGCGCGCGAGGCCGCCGGGCTGCCGCCCTTCGGCCGGCTCGCCGGGCTGATCGTCTCGGCGAATTCGCAAGCAGAGGCCGAGACCCATGCGCGGGCGCTCGCCCGCTGCGCCGAGGCTCCGGCCGGCGTCGCCGTGCTCGGGCCGGCCGAGGCGCCGCTCGCCATCCTGCGCGGGCGCCACCGCATGCGGCTGATCGTCCGCACCGCAAGGGAGATCAACCTGCAAGACTATCTGCGGGCGTGGCTGAGACGGGCGCCGCGGCCCAAGGGCTCGGTCAGGGTCGCGGTCGACGTCGATCCGCAGAGCTTCCTCTGAGCGGGCGAGGCTCGCGCGGGGCTCCGGCGCAGACCTGCGCCGGCTGCTGCTTTCGACCGCATCCAAAGCATGAGACGCGGGTGTTTCGTCGGTTGCGCCCCCTGAAACCCCATGCTAGTGCACCGCCGCAATCCAAGCGCCGAAAGCCCTGGAACAGGACCGTCGTGCGCTTGATCATCGCAGCGTCGGGGCCGTGCACTCCACCTTCGCCAGAAGGTCGCCGGAGCGGTCCCTTGAAAGAGAGAGCGAGAGCGTGGCCGAGGGCGGATCGCAGGAACAGTCCCCTGTCTCGGGCGTGGCCGAGCGCTATGCGACGGCTCTGTTCGAGCTGGCCAGCGAGGCCAAGACGGTCGATGCCGTCGCCAAGGATCTCGGCAGCTTCAGCGCGATGATCGCCGAGAGCGACGATCTCAGGCGCCTGATCGGCAGCCCCGCCTTCTCGGCCCAGGATCAGGTCGCCGCCGTCACCGCGCTCGCCGCCAGGGCCGGCATCACCGGGCTGGCCGCCAATTTCATCGGCTTCGTCGCCAGCAAGCGCCGCCTGTTCGCGCTGCCGGGCATGATCCGCGCCTTCCGCGCCAAGGTCGCCGAGGCCAAGGGCGTGGTCAGCGCCGAGGTCACGCTCGCCGAGCAGCCTTCGGCCGCCCAGCTCAAGGACATCGCCGCGACCCTCAAGGAGGTCGCCGGCAAGGATGTCGACGTCTCGGTCAAGGTCGACCCGGCCATCATCGGCGGCCTCGTCGTCAAGATGGGCTCGCGCATGGTCGACGCGTCCCTGAAAACCAAGCTCAATTCTATTCGTCTTGCCATGAAAGAGGTCGGCTGATGGACATCCGCGCCGCTGAAATCTCCGCTATCCTGAAGTCGCAGATCTCGAACTTCGGCTCGGAAGCCTCGGTCACCGAGGTCGGTCAGGTTCTCTCCGTCGGCGACGGCATCGCCCGCGTCTACGGCCTCGACAAGGTCCAGGCCGGCGAGATGGTCGAGTTCGAGACGGGCGTGCGCGGCATGGCCCTCAATCTCGAGAGCGACAATGTCGGCGTCGTCATCTTCGGCTCGGATCGCGAGATCAAGGAAGGCCAGACCGTCAAGCGCACCGGCGCCATCGTCGACGTGCCGGTCGGCAAGGAGCTGCTCGGCCGCGTCGTCGACGCGCTCGGCAACCCGATCGACGGCAAGGGGCCGATCAAGGCGGCCCAGCGCGCCCGCGTCGACGTCAAGGCGCCCGGGATCATCCCGCGCAAGTCGGTGCACGAGCCGATGTCGACCGGCCTCAAGGCGATCGACGCGCTGATCCCGATCGGCCGCGGCCAGCGCGAGCTGATCATCGGCGACCGCCAGACCGGCAAGACCGCGGTGGCGCTCGACACGATCCTGAACCAGAAGCCGCTGAACGTCGAAGGTGCGCCGGAGAGCCAGAAGCTCTACTGCGTCTACGTCGCCGTCGGCCAGAAGCGCTCGACCGTCGCCCAGCTGGTGAAGGTGCTCGAGGAGCGCGGCGCGATGGAGTACTCCATCGTCGTGGCGGCCACCGCCTCCGACCCGGCCCCGATGCAGTTCCTGGCGCCGTTCGCCGGCTGCTCGATGGGCGAGTACTTCCGCGACAACGGCATGCACGCCGTGATCATCTATGACGACCTGTCGAAGCAGGCCGTCGCCTACCGTCAGATGTCGCTGCTGCTGCGCCGCCCGCCGGGCCGCGAAGCCTATCCGGGCGACGTGTTCTACCTGCACTCCCGCCTGCTCGAGCGCGCCGCCAAGATGGGCGAGGCCGCCGGCCTCGGCTCGCTGACGGCGCTGCCGGTGATCGAGACGCAGGCGAACGACGTCTCCGCCTACATCCCGACCAACGTGATCTCGATCACCGACGGCCAGATCTTCCTCGAGACCGACCTGTTCTACCAGGGCATCCGCCCGGCGGTGAACGTCGGCCTCTCGGTGTCGCGCGTCGGCTCCTCGGCGCAGACCAAGGCGACCAAGAAGGTCGCGGGCAAGATCAAGGGCGAGCTCGCGCAGTATCGCGAAATGGCCGCCTTCGCCCAGTTCGGCTCCGACCTCGACGCGGTCACCCAGCGCCTGCTCAACCGCGGCGCCCGCCTGACCGAGCTGCTGAAGCAGCCGCAGTTCTCGCCGCTGAAGATGGAAGAGCAGGTCGTGGTGATCTATGCCGGCGTCAACGGCTATCTCGACCCGCTGCCGGTCGGCAAGGTGCGCGCCTTCGAGGACGGCCTCCTCTCGCTCGTGCGCAGCAAGCATGCCGACCTCCTGAACGAGATCGGCGCCTCGAAGGATCTCTCGGACGCGAACGCCGCGAAGCTGAAGGAGATCGTCGAGGGCTACGCCAAGTCCTTCGCCTGATCATTGCGAGCGCAGCGAGGCAATCCAGCCCCGCTGCGCGCCAGTTCTGGATGCTTCGTCGCTGCCCCGGCAGTGACGGATAGGGGATCAAGACCGGATGCCGTCCCTCAAGGACCTACGCAACCGCATCGCCTCGGTGAAGGCGACGCAGAAGATCACCAAGGCCATGCAGATGGTCGCGGCGGCGAAGCTGCGCCGGGCCCAGACGGCGGCTGAGGCCGCCCGTCCCTATGCCGAGCGCATGGAGGCGGTGCTCGCCAATCTCGCCGGCGGCCTCGCCAACGGCAGCGCGCCGCGGCTGATCGCCGGCACGGGCTCGGACAGGGTCCAGCTGCTCGTCGTCTGCACGGCCGAGCGCGGCCTGTGCGGCGCCTTCAACTCCTCGATCGCCCGTCTCGCCCGCGACAAGGCGAATGCGCTCAAGGCCGAAGGCAAGACGGTCAAGATCATCTGCGTCGGCAAGAAGGGCTATGACATCCTGCGCCGGCAATTCGCGGCTGATATCATCGAGCTCGTCGACCTGCGCGCCTACAAGCAGCTCGGCTTCGCCAATGCCGAAGCGATCGCGCAGAACATCCTGACGCGCTTCGCCAATGGCGAATTCGACGTCGCGACGCTGTTCTTCTCGAAGTTCAAGTCGGTGATCTCGCAGATTCCGACGGCGCAGCAGATCATTCCGGCCGAGATCCCGGCCGGCGCGAAGACGACCGACGCGGTCTATGATTACGAGCCGGAAGAGAGCGAGATCCTCGAGACGCTGCTGCCGCGCAACCTGACGGTCCAGGTGCTGCGGGCGCTGCTCGAAAACGCCGCCTCCGAGCAGGGCGCGCGCATGTCCGCGATGGACTCCGCCACGCGCAATGCCGGCGAGATGATCAAGAAGCAGACGACGATCTACAACCGCTCGCGTCAGGCGATGATCACCAAGGAACTGATCGAGATCATCTCCGGCGCGGAAGCGCTATAGTTTTTGAGAAGAGCGCATGATGCCGGCCGAAAACCGGTGCCCAGTTTTCGGTATCATGCTCTAACCGCCTAACTTTGGGCCGGCGTGCCGGCCACCCGACACGCCGAAAGCGAATCCGAGGTTCGAACCATGGCCAAAGCCGCTACCAAGACCAAGACCGACAAGCCCGCCAACACCGGCACCGGCCGCGTTTCGCAGGTCATCGGCGCCGTCGTCGACGTGCAGTTCGACGGCGCCCTGCCGGAGATCCTGAACGCGCTCGAGACCACGAACCTCGGCAACCGCCTCGTCCTCGAGGTCGCCCAGCACCTCGGCGAGAACACGGTCCGCACCATCGCCATGGACTCGACCGAGGGTCTGGTCCGCGGCCAGGCGGTCACCGACACCGGCGCGCCGATCGCGGTTCCGGTCGGCGACGAGTGCCTCGGCCGCATCATGAACGTCATCGGCGAGCCGGTCGACGAGGCCGGCCCGATCGGCGCCGCCGACACCCGCGGCATCCACCAGCCCGCTCCGACCTATTCGGAGCAGTCGACCGAGGCGCAGATCCTCGTCACCGGCATCAAGGTCGTCGACCTGCTCGCGCCCTACGCCAAGGGCGGCAAGATCGGCCTGTTCGGCGGCGCCGGCGTCGGCAAGACCGTGCTGATCATGGAGCTGATCAACAACGTCGCGAAGGCGCATGGCGGCTACTCGGTGTTCGCCGGCGTCGGCGAGCGTACCCGCGAGGGCAACGACCTCTATCACGAGATGATCGAGTCGAACGTCAACAAGGACCCGAAGGAGCATGGCGGTTCGGCCAAGGGCTCGAAATGCGCGCTGGTCTACGGTCAGATGAACGAGCCGCCGGGCGCCCGCGCCCGCGTCGCGCTGACCGGCCTGACCGTCGCCGAGCACTTCCGCGACCAGGGCCAGGACGTGCTGTTCTTCGTCGACAACATCTTCCGCTTCACCCAGGCGGGCTCCGAGGTGTCGGCGCTGCTCGGCCGCATCCCCTCGGCGGTGGGCTATCAGCCGACCCTCGCCACCGACATGGGCAACCTGCAGGAGCGCATCACCACCACGACCAAGGGCTCGATCACCTCGGTGCAGGCGATCTACGTGCCGGCGGACGACCTGACCGACCCGGCGCCGGCGACCTCGTTCGCGCACTTGGACGCCACCACCGTGCTGTCGCGCTCGATCGCGGAAAAGGGCATCTATCCGGCGGTCGACCCGCTCGACTCGACCTCGCGCATGCTCTCGGCGGCGATCGTCGGCGAGGAGCATTACGCCGTCGCCCGCCAGGTGCAGCAGGTGCTCCAGCGCTACAAGGCGCTGCAGGACATCATCGCGATCCTGGGCATGGACGAGCTCTCGGAAGAGGACAAGCTCGCCGTCGCCCGCGCCCGCAAGATCGAGCGCTTCCTGTCGCAGCCCTTCCACGTCGCGGAAGTATTCACCGGCTCGCCGGGCAAGCTGGTCGCGCTCGAGGACACGATCAAGGGCTTCAAGGGCCTGGTCGAGGGCAAGTACGACCATCTGCCGGAAGCGGCCTTCTACATGGTCGGCTCGATCGAGGAAGCGGTCGAGAAGGCCCAGCGCCTGGCCGCCGAGGCTGCGTAAGGTTCACGGGCCATTCCGGCCGGTTCGCCGGCCGGGAGACGTGACACGCGTCATTCTCGGGCTTGCCCCGAGAATCTCTGGACGAGAAGACACTGGTTTCAGAGATGGTCGGGTCAAGCCCGACCATGACGAGCCTGGAGAGATTTGCGATGGCCACTTTCACATTCGAACTCGTCTCGCCGGAGCGCATCCTGTTCTCGGGCGACGCCGTCAGCGTCATCGTGCCGTCGGTGGAGGGCGAGATGACCGTGCTCGCCGGTCATGCCCCGGTCGTCGCGGTGCTGAAGCCGGGCATCGTCCTGGTCCAGACCGACACCAGCAACGGCAAGGAATTCTTCGTCTCGGGCGGCCTCGCCGAGGTCAACGCGACGAGCGTCACCATCCTGGCCGAGCTCGCGCATTTCATCGAGGACGTCGACGGCGCCGTGCTCGATCAGGAGATCATCACCGCCGAGACCCGCCATGCCGGCTCGCATGACGAGGCCGAGAAGAAGCGCCTGCACGACCAGCTCGTGCAGCTGCGTGAGTTCAAGGGCGTGTTCGAGCAGCGCAAGGCGGCCTGAGCCGAGCCTGCTGGACGGAATCGAGAAGGCCGGGAGCGCGCTCCCGGCCTTTTTCGTTTGGCCTCAGTGGGCACCGCCGTCGGGCAGTTTTCGCGTCATGCTCGGGCTTGTGCCAAGCATCCACGTCTTGAACCACACTATCCGAAGGAAGGCGTGGATGGTCGGGACAAGCCCGACCATGACGGAGAGGGCGATCAGGCTGCGATCGCCTCGGCCAGCGCGACGACGCGCTTCGCCATCTCGGCATGCAGGCGCTCGACCATGCGGCCGTCGAGCTGAATCGCGCCCTTGTCGGCGTTCTCGGGCTCGGAGAAGGCGGAGATGATCGCGCGGGCACGCGCCAGCTCGGTCTCCTCCGGCGCAAAGACGCCGTTCGCCACCCCGACCTGGTTCGGGTGGATGAGGGTCTTGCCGTCGAAGCCGAGATCGCGCGCCTGCTCGCATTCGGCGCGGAAGCCGGCCTCGTCCTTGAGGTCGTTGAAGACGCCGTCGATGACGTCGACGCCATGGGCGCGGGCAGCGAGGATCGCCGTGGTCAGCCAGGGCAGCATCGGGGCGCGGCCCGGCACGAAGCGGGCGCGCGTCTCCTTGGCGAGGTCGTTGGTACCGAGGACGAAGCAGGCGAGGCGCGTGACGGGATCGCGGGCGGCGCGGGCGATCCTCTCGCAATCGAGGATGGCGAGCGGCGTCTCGATCATCGCCCAGACCCGCGTCTCCGGCCTGGCCCAGAGGCCGGTCAGGCGGTGGCCGATCTCGACCAGCGTCTCGGGCGAGGACACTTTCGGGATCAGGATCGCGTCGGGCGCGGCCTCGGTCGCAGCGGCGAGATCCGCGTCGAACCAGGGCGTATCGACGCCGTTGGTGCGGATCACGAGCTCGCGCCTGCCATAGCCGCCGGCCTTGACCGCGGCGCAGACCTGTTCGCGCGCCAGATCCTTGGCGTCCGGCGCCACCGCGTCCTCGAGATCGAGGATCAGCGCGTCGGCGGCGATCTCGCGGGCCTTCTCCAGGGCGCGGGCATTGGAGCCCGGCATATAGAGGACGCTGCGGCGCGGGCGGATATCGGTCATCTTGTCTCTCCGGATTGCGGGTCGCCGGGTTCGCTGCAGTGCACAGTAGATCGCGCCGCAATGCAATGTCAGTTCTGCGAAAGACGGATGACGGGGGCTGCGATGGGCTGGATCGCCGGTGTCGACGGCTGCAAGGCGGGCTGGATCGCGGCCTTCTGCGATCTGTCGGGCGCGCAATCACCAATTTTCCGGGTCTTCCCGAACTGGAGCGCTCTGCTCGCTGGGGCACCCGTGCTTGGGCTGATCGCGGTCGACATGCCGATCGGCCTGCCGGATCGGATCGCCGGCTCCGGGCGCGGGCCGGAACAGGCGGTGCGTGCCCTGCTCGGGGAGCGGCAATCCTCGGTGTTCTCGATCCCCTCGCGCAGCGCGGTCCACGCTGCCGATTATGCCGCGGCATGCGAGATGGCGCTGGCGACATCGCAGCCGCCGCGCAAGGTCTCGAAGCAGGGCTTCCATCTCTTCCCGCGCATCCGCGAGATCGACGCGCTGCTGCGCGCCGATCCCGGCTGGCGCGAGCGCATCTTCGAGACGCATCCCGAGCTCGCCTTCCGCACCATGCGCGGCGCCCCGCTCATCCATCCCAAGAAGATCAAGGGCGCGGTCAATCCGGCGGGGATGGCCGAGCGCCGTGCGCTGCTGCTGGCGGCAGGGCTGCCGGCCGGGATCGTTCATGCCCGGCCGCCGCAGGGCGCTGCTGCCGATGATCTCCTCGACGCGCTCGCGGCGCTGGTCGTCGCCCGGCACATTGCCGCCGGGCGCGGCAAGCCCTTCCCCGATCCGCCGGGACGCGATAGCCACGGTCTACCGATCGCGATCTGGACCTTTGATCGCTCCCTCGCCCAGGACCCAGCCATGACAGAGAAGCCCGTGCCGCGCCCGATGATCGAGGCCGCGGCCGACCGCATCGCCGGCCATGTCCGCACCACTCCGGTGATGCGGCTCGGCACCGGCGCCTTCGACTCGCGTGCCGATGTCTCGCTCAAGCTCGAATGCCTGCAGCACGCCGGCTCGTTCAAGGCGCGCGGCGCCTTCAACAACCTGCTCTCGCTCGACGTGCCGGCCGCCGGCGTCGCCGCCGCCTCGGGCGGCAATCACGGCGCCGCCGTCGCCTATGCCGCCGGCAAGCGCGGCGTGAAGGCGACGATCTTCGTGCCCGAGATCTCGCCGGCGGCGAAGGTCGAGGCGATCCGTCGCTTCGGCGCAGACGTCCGGATCGGCGGGGCGCAATATGACGACGCCCAGGCCGCCTGCGACAGGTTCGTGGCCGAGACCGGTGCGCTGAAGATCCATCCCTTCTCCGCCAGGGAGACGATCGCCGGCCAGGGCACGCTCGGCCGCGAATGGCAGAGGCAGGAGCCCGATCTCGACACGGTGCTCGTCGCGGTCGGCGGCGGCGGGCTGATCTCCGGCATCGCCGCATGGTTCGCCGGCACCGATGTCAAGGTCGTCGGCGTCGAGCCGGAAGGCTCGCGGGCGCTGCAGGCGGCGCTGGAGGCGAAAGGGCCGGTCACCGTCACTGTCGCCTCGGTCGCGGCCGATTCGCTCGGCGCCCGGAATGTCGGGCAACTCGTCTACGACGTCTGCAAGGACACGATCGACCATGTCGCTCTGGTGCCGGATGCGGCGATCACCGAGGCGCAGCGCGTGCTCTGGCGCGATTTCCGCCTCGCGGTCGAGCCGGGCGGCGCCGCGGCGCTCGGCGCCCTGCTCGCCGGTTCCTACAAGCCGCAACCCGGCGAGCGTCTCGGCGTCCTGGTCTGCGGCGGCAATGTCGATCTCATCAAGCTCGCCGAGATCACGGCATGAGCGGGCGCGGCATCGCGACGGGCGGCAAGGCCGTCTATGGCGCCCCGCTCGGCGTGCTCATGCTCGAGGCGCGCTTTCCGCGCATCCTGGGCGACATGGGCAATGCCGCGACCTGGCCCTTCCCGGTGCTCTACCGGGTGGTCTCGGGCGCGAGCCCGGAGAAGGTGGTGCTGCAAGGCGCGACCGGGCTGCTGCCCGATTTCGTCGCGGCGGCGCGGGAACTGGTCCGTCTCGGCGCCGAGGCGATCACCACCAATTGCGGCTTCCTCTCCTTGTTTCAGCAGGAACTGGCCGCTGCCGTAAGCGTGCCGGTCGCGACCTCCTCGCTGATGCAGGTCCCCTGGGTGCAGGCGACCCTGCCGCCCGGCAAGCGCGTCGGGCTCGTCACCGTCTCGGCCGCGACCCTGACGCCGCAGCATCTCGCCGCCGTCGGCGTCCCCGCCGACACGCCGGTGGCCGGCACCGAAGGCGGCCGTGAATTCTTCCGCGTGCTGATCAAGGCGGAGAAGGAGGAGATGGACATCGACCTCGCGGAGCAGGACGTGGTCGCGGCCGCCCGGCGCCTGGTCGCGGAGCATCCCGAAGTCGGCGCCATCGTGCTCGAATGCACCAACATGCCGCCCTATGCGGCGGCGGTGCAGGCGGCGACGGGGCTGCCGGTCTACGACATCTACTCGCTGATCACCTGGTTCCATGCCGGCCTGAGGCCGCGCGACTTCCACCGGGCTTAGACTTCGGTGCGGCTTTACGCCGGGCCTCGCGGCAGCGCACAATGGCGGCCCGCCGCGAGAGCACGCCGATGTCCGAGATCGCCAGCAAGACCAGTTCGGGCCGCTTCTTCGAGGATTTCCGGCTCGGCGAGACGATTCCGCATGCGACGCCGCGCACGGTGGCGGCGGGCGACGTCGCGCTCTACACGGCGCTCTACGGCCCGCGCTTCGCGGTGCAGTCCTCCGACGCCTTCGCCCGGGCGATCGGCTATCCGCAAGCGCCCGTGGACGACCTGCTCGTCTTCCACATCGTCTTCGGCAAGACGGTGCCGGACATCTCGCTCAATGCGGTCGCCAATCTCGGCTATGCCGATGGCCGCTTCCTCAGGCCGGTCTTCCCGGGCGACACGCTGTCGACCACGTCCGAGGTGATCGGCCTGAAGCAGACCTCGGGCGGCGACGCCGGCATCGTTTACGTCCGGTCCATCGGCCGCAACCAGCATGGCGAGATCGTGCTGAGCTATGCCCGATGGGTGCTGGTGCGCAAACGCCGGCCGGGCACGCCGGCCGAGTTCGAGCTGGTGCCGGAACTGCCGACGAGCGTCGCGCCGGAGGCGCTCGGGGAGGGCTGTCCGCCGCTGCATCTGGCCGCCTATGACGATGCGCTCGCCGGCTCGCCCTTCCGCTGGGGCGACTACCAGGCGGGCGAGCGCATCGACCATGTCGACGGCATGACCGTCGAGGAGGCCGAGCACCAGCTCGCGACCCGGCTCTACCAGAACACCGCCAAGGTGCATTTCGATGCCTATGGCGCGCGCGAGACCCGCTTCGGCAAGCGCCTGATCTATGGCGGCCACGTCATCAGCCTGGCGCGGGCCCTGTCCTTCAACGGGCTCGGCAACGCCTTCCACATCGCCGCGATCAATGGCGGGCGCCATGTCGCGCCGCTCTTCGCCGGCGACACCGTCCATGCCTGGAGCGAGGTGCTCGATGCCGCCGCGGTGCCGGGGCGCGAGGATGTCGGCGCGTTGCGCCTGCGCCTCGTCGCGACCAAGAACCTGCCCTGCAACGAGCACCCGCTGAAGCACGCCGACCAGTATGCCGACGGCGTGATCCTCGATTTCGACTGCTGGGTGCTGCTGCCGCGCTGAGGCCGCGGGAGCGTCAGGGCGATTGCGTGCCCTCGCCCGTCTTCCTGACGCTGACCTTGCCCCTGCCGTCGATCGTCGCCTCGTAGGTCAGCAGGTCGACCCGCTCCTCCTGCGAGATCGAGACGGTGAAGGAGGTGGTCGAGTTCTGCTTGATCGCGCTGATCCCGCCGCCGCCGACCTGGCTGTAGGTGCGGCTGATATCGGCGAGGATCGCCTCGATGATGCATTTGGAGCGTTCGATCGCGTTCATCTGGCAGCGCTTTCCTGTGGCGTGGGCGGGGCCGAGCAGGCCGACCATCCCGCTGAGAACGAGAATGACCATGGCGAGGTTTCGCGAGAGGGCTCGCATCATGGCGGTTCGGAAGGCTCCCGCGCCCGTCATTTGCGCAGGGGCCGGTGCGTGAGCATGGCGTTGGTTGCCACCTCCGACGGGATCCGTGGATAGATGCGCTGCATCTTCGCCTCCCAATCGGTCGCGGTCAGCGCATTGCCCTTGCCCGAGAGCGTGACCATCGCCTTGCGCCAGGGCATGGCGTGGGTCAGGCGCAACTGCATGCCCTGGCCCATCACCGAATATTTGTCGACGTCGGCGACGCCGTAACAATCGGTCGCATTGGTGTCGCCGCCGGGCGGGCAATGCGCCTTGCCGATGTCGACATGGCCGAGCCCGAGGAGATGGCCGACCTCGTGGACGTGGGCGCGCTGCATGATCGCCTTGCCCTTGCTGCTCGTGCCCTTCTGCACCGAATTGGTGTCGAGGCTGTCGTAGAGCTTGGCATGGGAGCCGAACCAGGTCTCGCTCCTGTGCAGCCGGACCACGTCGATGACGTGATGGTGGCCGCCGAGCGCGACGTCGCGATCCTCGATCTTCAGCCGGCACCAGATGTTCGGCCGGTATTTCGTGCCGCTCTTCTCGAATTCGTAGACCGGGAAATTGTTGGAGAGCCAGAACTTGCCGTTCCAGAAGCGGGCCGCGGTGTCGACGAAGTTCTTCCGCCAGAGATTCCAGCTGCCGACCGTCCATTTGACGATCTTGCGCGTCGGTTCGGTCGCGCGGCCATAATCGTGATAGGTGCCCTCGGCCGCGCCGCCCGCCGGATTGATCTGCCGGAAGCCGAGCTTCAGCGTCAGGGTCAATTCGGCGTTGTTGTAGGGATCGCAGGTGTCGGTGTTCAGCTCGGCGTCGAACTTTGGAAGGCTCATGCCCAATTTCATGGATGATCCTCGTCCTGTGCGATACGGTTCTGCGGCAGGCAGCGAGGGGCGCTTGTCCGGCTTTAGGCGGTTTTCGCCGGCCGGGCTCGTGGGGCGATCGGCGGGGACGAAGTTACAGATTTCGATTTCTGTAATCGCGCCGATCCCTGCCGCATTGCAGCAGGGGCGTGGTTTCGTTAGAGAGCCATTCACTCTAGAACGATACCAAGCGATCTTCGCTTGGTGAGCTTCGAAAGGTCGGGAGTCTTCAACTTGGCCGAGGTCAGACCGGCGGCGCGCCCGCTTTCACCGCATCTGCAGATCTACCGCTGGTCGTGGACCATGGCGATGTCGATCGCCCACCGCGCCACCGGCGTGGCGCTCTATGGCGGCACCCTGCTGATCGCGCTCTGGCTCATCGCCGCCGCGTCCGGCCCGGCCGCCTACGAGACCGCCCAGGCGGTCGCGGGCTCCCTGCTCGGCCGGCTCGTGCTCTTCGGCTACACCTTCGTGCTGCTGCACCACATGGTCGGCGGTGTCCGCCATTTCGTCTGGGATCTCGGCCATGGCTACAGCCCGCAGGCCCGGATGAACCTGGCGAAGTACAGCGTCGTCGTCTCCGGCGGGCTCACCCTGCTGGTCTGGATCGTCGCCCTGACGCGCTGAGGAACATGCCGATGCTCTCCCATTCCTCGATGCGCACCCCGCTCGGCCGCGTTCGCGGCCTCGGCTCCGCCAAGTCCGGCACCGGCCATTTCTGGCTGCAGCGCGTCACCGCCGTCGCGAACCTCGTCCTCGCGATCGGCTTTCTCTGCGTCGTGCTCTCGCTGATCGGCAAGCCCCATGCCGCCGCCCTCGCGACGCTGGCCAAGCCGCAGGTCGCGATCCTGATGCTGCTCTTCGTCGTGTCCGGCGCCGTGCACATGCGCATCGGCATGCAGGTCATCATCGAGGACTACGTCCATCACGAGGTCGCCAAGATCGTCGCCGTGATGGCCAACACCTTCTTCGCGATCGCGGTCGGCGCCGCCTGCGCCTTCGCGCTCCTGAAGATCTCGTTCGGAGGCTGATCATGGCGATCACCCGCTCCCGCGCCACGCCGGCCTATGCCGGACAGGCCTACGCCATCACCGACCACACCTTCGACGTCGTCGTCGTCGGCGCCGGCGGCGCCGGGCTGCGCGCCACGGTCGGCTGCTCGCAGGCCGGCCTGCGCACCGCCTGCATCAGCAAGGTCTTCCCGACGCGCTCGCACACCGTCGCGGCCCAGGGCGGCGTCGCCGCCTCGCTCGGCAATATGGGCAAGGACACCTGGCAGTGGCACATGTACGACACCGTCAAGGGGTCGGACTGGCTCGGCGACCAGGACGCGATCGAGTATCTCGTGCGCAACGCGCCGGCCGCCGTCTACGAGCTCGAGCACTGGGGCGTGCCGTTCTCGCGCACCGAGGGCGGCAAGATCTACCAGCGCCCCTTCGGCGGCATGACCACGGAGTTTGGCAACGGCCCGCCGGCCCAGCGTACCTGCGCCGCGGCGGATCGCACCGGCCACGCCATGCTGCACACGCTCTATGGCCAGGCGCTGCGCTACAACACCGAGTTCTTCATCGAGTATTTCGCCATCGACCTGATCATGGACGATGACGGCGCCTGCCGCGGCGTGATCGCGCTCAAGCTGGACGACGGCACGCTGCACCGCTTCCGCTCGCAGCAGACCATCCTGGCGACCGGCGGATATGGCCGCGCCTATTTCTCGGCGACCTCGGCCCATACCTGCACCGGCGACGGCGGCGGCATGGTGCTGCGCGCCGGCCTGCCGCTGCAGGACATGGAGTTCGTGCAGTTCCACCCGACCGGCATCTACGGCGCCGGCTGCCTGATCACCGAGGGCGCGCGCGGCGAGGGCGGCTACCTCACCAATTCCGAGGGCGAGCGCTTCATGGAGCGCTATGCGCCCAGCGCCAAGGATCTCGCCTCGCGCGACGTCGTCTCACGCTCGATGACGATGGAAATCCGGGCCGGCCGCGGCGTCGGCAAGAACAAGGACCACATCTACCTGCATCTCGACCATCTCGACCCGAAGATCCTGCACGAGCGCCTGCCCGGCATCTCGGAGAGCGCCAAGATCTTCGCCGGCGTCGACGTCACCCGCGAGCCGATCCCGGTGCTGCCGACGGTGCATTACAACATGGGCGGCATCCCGACGAACTTCCACGGCGAGGTGCTGACCAAGGAAGGCGGCGATCCGGACCGGGTCGTGCCCGGGCTGATGGCGATCGGCGAGGCGGCCTGCGTCTCCGTGCACGGCGCCAATCGCCTCGGCTCGAACTCGCTGATCGACCTCGTGGTCTTCGGCCGCGCCGCGGGCCTGCGCTGCGCTGAAGTCGTCAAGGCCGGCGAGAAGCAGCCGGAGCTGCCGGCGAACTCGGCCGACCTGGCGCTGACCCGCCTCGACAAGTACCGCAACGCCAAGGGCGGCACGCCGACGGCCGTGCTGCGCGACCGCATGCAGAAGACGATGCAGACCAACTGCGCCGTCTACCGCACCGGCGAGACGCTGGAGGAGGGCTCGAAGCTGATCCACCAGGTCTGGGCCGGGATCGAGGATATCGGCACCACCGACCGCTCGCTGATCTGGAATTCCGACCTGGTCGAGACGCTGGAATTCGACAACCTGATCACCCAGGCGGTCGTCACGATGGATTCGGCGCTGCAGCGCCCGGAAAGCCGTGGCGCCCATGCCCGCGAGGACTATCCGGAGCGCGACGACAAGGACTGGATGAAGCACACCCTGGCCTGGATCGACGACACGGCCCGCACCGTGACGCTCGACGACCGGCCGGTGCACACCTACACGCTCTCGAACGACATCGAATACATCAAGCCGAAGGCGCGGGTGTACTGAGGACGATCTGACCGATGGCCGAATTCAATCTCCCGCAGAACTCCCGCCTGACCGAGGGCAAGGCCTGGCCGAAGCCGGCCGGTGCCAGCAAGGTCACCGAGTTCAAGATCTATCGCTGGGACCCGGATACCGGCGCCAATCCGCGCACCGACACCTATTATGTCGACCGCGAGGATTGCGGGCCGATGGTGCTCGACGCCCTCATCTGGATCAAGAACAAGGTCGACCCGACGCTGACCTTCCGGCGCTCCTGCCGCGAAGGCATCTGCGGTTCCTGCGCCATGAATATGGACGGCAAGAACGGGCTCGCCTGCACCACCGGCATCGACGAATGCGGCGGTAAGGACAAGGTCGCGATCTACCCGCTGCCGCACATGCCGGTGGTCAAGGACCTCGTTCCGGACCTGACCCGCTTCTACGCCCAGCACGCCTCGATCGAGCCCTGGCTCAAGACGACGACGCCGGCGCCCGAAAAGGAATGGTCGCAGGGCCGCGAGGACCGCGAGAAGCTCGACGGTCTCTATGAGTGCATCCTGTGCGCCTGCTGCTCGACCTCGTGCCCGAGCTATTGGTGGAACGGCGACCGCTATCTTGGGCCCGCGGCGCTGCTGCAGGCCTATCGCTGGCTGATCGACTCGCGCGACGAAGCCACCGGCGAGCGCCTCGACAATCTCGAGGACCCGTTCCGGCTCTATCGCTGCCACACCATCATGAACTGCGCCAATGCCTGCCCGAAGGGCCTCAACCCGGCCAAGGCGATCGCGGAGGTCAAGAAGATGATGGTGGCCCGCCAGCTCTGAGGGGCGCAAATCCGCGAGCGCGGCCGCCTGACGCGGCTGGCTGCGCTTCCGGTGCTCACGGACAGAAAGTCCGCTCCGCTCCGGTTCTCGCCAACCACGCCAGTCGGCTCACGCTGGCGAATTTCCGCGGCGCTTCGGCGGGCTCGGGCGCGTTTCCACGCTATTTCAGATACCGCTCCGGCCTGAACGGCGCGGGATCGGCGAGCGGCGTCTCCCCGCAAACCATGGCCGCCAGCATCTCTCCCGTCACCGGCCCGGTCGAGAAGCCGATATGCTGGTTGCCGAAGGCGAGCCAGAGGCCGGGATTGCGCGGCGCCTGCCCGATCATCGGCAGCGAATCCGGCAGGGTCGGGCGCGCGCCGCGCCAGGTCACGTCCTCGGCCGGTTCCGTCAGCGGGAAAGCCTCGCGCGCCCGCGGCAGCACCTGCTCGATCTGGGCGTGGTCATCGGGCGCGTCGCGATGGGCGAGCTCGACGCCGCTGGTCAGGCGCAGGCCGCGCTCCATCGGCGCCAGCATGTAGGAGGCCTCGACATCGTAGATCGGCCGGTTGAGGAAGCGCCCCTGCGCCGGCCTGTAATGGCGGTGATAGCCGCGCTCGACATTGAGCGGCACCTTCAGTCCGAGCGGTCGCAGCAGCTCGGCGCTCCACGGACCGAGCGCGACGACGATGAGGTCGGCCTCGTGCTGCGTGCTCTTGCCGATAGCGCGCCAGCCTTCGCCTTGGCGCGACAGGGCCGTCACCTCGTCGCGCAGGATCGTGCCGCCGCGTGCGGCGAACAGGCCGGCATAGGCCTCGACCACCGCGCCCGGCCAGTCGACCGAGGCGCTGTCCCTGTGCAGCAGCGCTGCCGAGAAGATCGGGTTCAGGCCGGGTTCTAGCGCCGAGAGCGCCTGGCGGTCGAGCGCCTCGATGCGCACGCCATGATCCTCGAGCCAGATCCGGCGCGCTTCCGCCGCGGCGGCGCCGGCCTCGCTGCGCCAGAGCTCGAGGAAGCCGTTGTCGCGCAGGCGCCAGGCGATGCCGGCCTCGGTCATCAGGCGCTTGTGCAGGGGCAGGGCCGGCGCGATCAGGCTTTCCAGCGCCGCGACGCGGGGGCCGAGCCGCCCCGGCCTGGCTTCCGAGAGGAAACCGAGGGCCCAGCCGGGGTTGCGCAGCAGATGGCCGAAGCGATAGCGCACCGCCGCATGCCGGTTGCTCAGATATTTCGGCAGGCTCTTCCACAGGCCGGGATTGTTGAGCGGCAGGATCGAGGAGCGGCTGATCAAGCCGGCATTGCCGTAGGAGGTTTCGCGGCCGGGCTCGCGCCGGTCGATCAGCGTGACCCTGCCGCCGCGCTTCTGCAAGGCGAGCGCGCAGGAGACGCCGACCATGCCGGCGCCGAGGACGATGATGCTGCGGTTCACTTGGTCAGGTCCGGGGAGAGGACAGGCTCGGCGAGCCAATGGTCGAGGAAGCCGTCGAGCCAGCTGCGCACGGCCGGATCGTACTGGTACCAGCCGTCGAGATGCTGATGGCGCAGTTGCGCGCCCGGCAGCAGGGTGCGTTCATGGCCGCGCACCGACCAGCGGCACATCATCGCCGGCGTCACCTCGGGGTGGAACTGGATGCCGTAGACCTTGCGGCCGGCGCGGATGGCCTGGACCGGGAAATCGCCACCGGTCGCCAGGCACTCGGCGCCGGGCGGGCAGTCGAAGCCTTCGCGGTGCCATTGGTAGACGGTTCCCGGCCAGTTGCAGCTGCTCGCCCTGGCGTCGGCGTGGCCGGCATCGGTCAGGCTGAGCGGGTAATAGCCGATCTCGGCCCGGCCCTCCGGATGGCCATAGACGGTCCCGCCGAGATGGCGGGCGAGCATCTGTGCGCCCAGGCAGATCCCAAGAAACGGCGCCTCCTCCCTGAGGCAGACACCGATCCAGTCGGTCTCCGCCTTGACGAAATCGTCGGGGTCGTTGGCGCTCATCGGCCCGCCGAAGATCACCGCGCCGGCATGGCCCTGCATGGTCGGTGGCAGCGGGTCGCCGAAACGGGGCCTGCGGATGTCGAGGGTGTGGCCGCGCTCGGCGATGAGGCGGCCGACGCGGCCGGGGGTCGAATGCTCCTGATGGAGCACGATCAGCACCGGCCTGCGCGGCGGCGCTGCCTCCGGGCGGGTGCGGAGCCGGCGACGGGCCTCGAAGCGATAGGACAGATCGTTCATCGCGACGTTCGCTGACGCTCCCGAGACCGGATTCTCCACGCCGGATCGCGTCTTAAGATGCGGTTTGCCGGGCGTTGCGGCAAGCGGATTGTCGGCCATGACGGGCATGGCCGGGGCCAGCGCCGTGCATGCTCCGTGCAATCTTTCGTCAGTAGCTTTCCGCCAATGCAACCCGCAGGGACGATGCCGATTGACTTTCGCGCCGGGCTCCGGCATGAGAATGAACGTTCATTCTCATTCTTCGAAACAGGCATGTCGCAGGTCGTCACCCCGTTCTCCGCCGAGCGCGTCCTTTCGGAACGCCATGTCCGCATCCTCGATGCGGCCGAGCGCGTCTTCGCGCGCGCCGGTTTCCACGCGGCGACGATGAACGAGATCGCGGTGGAAGCCGGGATGAGCCCGGGCAATCTCTACCGCTACTTCCCCTCCAAGGATGCGATCATCGCCGGCATCAGCGAGCGCGACCGCATGGAGATTGCGGCCGACTTCGCCCAGCTCGACCCGGCGAGGGGCGGGCTGCTCGATCAGCTCGAGGCGCTCGGCCGCCAGCACATGACGCGCAAGCCGCGCGAGAAGGCGATCATCGCGGTGCAGATCTGGGCGGAAGCCTCGCGCACGCCCGAGATGGCGCGCATCTGTGCCGGCTTCGACGAGACGGTCGAGCAAGGGCTCGGCGCGGCCGTCGAGGCCGCCAAGGCGAGTGGAGAGCTGCCGAGCAATCTCGATCAGGCGCGCTTCCTGCAGGCGCTGTTCATGATGGCGGACGGCTTCTTCTGCCGACGCGCCGTCGATCCCGACTTCGACGCCGTTGCCGGCGCCGACGCCCTGTTCGCCGCGATGCGTGGCCTGGCGCAGACCATGCTGCTGCCGTCCGCCGGCGAGCCAACCCCGTAAGACGAAGACCGACCATGCCAGTCTCGCCCAAAAGCCTGATCCTGCCGCCGCTCGTCGCGCTCCTGAGCGCGCCCGTGGCCGCTCTTGCCCAGGCGCCGGCCTCGGCCGCGACCCAGCAGGCGCCCTCCGCCGGACCCGCGATCACGGTGACCTCGGTCAAGCGCGCCGAGATCGTCCAGAGCGTGGTCGTCTCCGGCTCGATGATCGCGCGCGAAGAGGTGCTGGTCGCGCCCGAGGTCGACGGCTTCGTCATCACCGAGCTGCTCGCCGAGGAGGGCGACCATGTCGCCGCCGGCCAGGTGCTGGCGCGGCTTTCGCGCACGACGCTGGACGTGCAGCGCGCCCAGAACGAGGCGCAGAGCGCGAAGGCGGAGGCCGCGATCGATCAGGCCAAGGCCCAGATCGTCGAGGCGGAGGCCAATCTGGTCCAGGCCAACAACGCCTTCGACCGGACCAAGGCGCTGCGTGACAGCGGCAATGCCAGCCTGGAGACCTTCGATCTGCGCTCCGCCGCGGCGCGAGCGGCGCAGGCGCGGCTGAACTCGGCCAAGCAGGCGCTGGCGATGGCGCAGGCCGATCTCACCTTGTCGCAGGCGCAAGGCCGCGACATCGCGGTCAGGCTGGCGCGCACCGAGATCAAGGCACCGAAGGCCGGGATCGTCAGCCGGCGCAGCGCCAAGCTCGGCGCCATGGCGACGATGGCGGCGGCCGAGCCGCTGTTCCGGATCATCGCCGACGGCGCGATCGAGCTCGAAGCCGATGTCGCCGAGGTCGAGCTGCCCAATCTCAAGCTCGGGCAGGCGGTCGCGGTGACGCCGGCCGGCGCCGACAAGCCGCTCGCCGGCCAGATCCGGCTGATTTCGCCCGAGGTCGACAAGGCCTCGCGGCTCGGGCGGCTGCGCGTGTCGCTCACCGGCAACCCGCCGGTCGCCGTCGGCTCCTTCGCGCGAGGCGTGATCGAGACCGGGCGCAAGACCGCGCTCGTGCTGCCGCTTTCGGCGATCACCTATGCGCGCGGCGGCGCCATGGTGCAGGCCGTGAAGGACGGGCGGGTGACGACCAGGAAGGTCGTGCTCGGCCTGGTCGGCGGCGGGCGCGCCGAGATCGTCTCCGGCCTCGCCGAGGGTGAGAGCGTGGTCGCCCGCGCCGGCACCTTCGTGCGCGACGGCGACGCGATCACGCCGGTCACGGCGGACTGACGGGATCGGGAGCCCTGGGATGAACGTCAACGTCTCCGCCTGGTCGATCCGCAAGCCGGTTCCGGCGATCCTGCTCTTCGTCGTACTGTGCGTGCTCGGGCTGCTGTCGTTCTCGAAGCTGCCGGTGACGCGCTTCCCGAACATCGACGTGCCCTTCGTCTCGGTGACGGTGACGCAGTCCGGCGCCGCGCCGGCCGAGCTCGAGAGCCAGGTGTCGAAGCGCGTCGAGGACGCGGTCGCCAACATCACCGGCGTCAAGCACGTGATGTCGACGCTGACCGACGGCTCCTCGGTGACGATGATCGAGTTCCGGCTCGAGGTGAACACGGACCGGGCCGTCAACGACGTCAAGGACGCGATCGCCAAGATCCGCGCCGAGCTGCCGCGCACCATCGACGAGCCGGTGATCCAGCGCATCGACGTCGAGGGCCAGTCGATCCTGACCTATGGCGCCTCCTCGCCCGGCATGACGCTGGAGCAGCTCTCCTGGCATGTCGACGACGTCGTCGCCCGCGAATTGCAGGGGTTGAAGGGCGTCGGCCGGGTCGAACGCTATGGCGGCGTCGATCGCGAGATCAGGATCTCGCTCGATCCCGACCGGCTGCTGGCGCTGGGCACCACGGCCGGCGAGGTCAACCGCCAGATCCGCGCCACCAATGTCGACCTCGCCGGCGGGCGCGGCGAGGTCGGCGGCCAGGAGCAGGCGATCCGCACCCTCGCCAGCGCCAGGACCGTCGCCGAGCTGGCCGAGAGCAAGATCCAGCTCACCGGCGGGCGAGAGGTGCGCCTGAAGGAGCTCGGCCGCGTCGAGGACGCCAATTCCGAGCCGCGCGTCTTCGGCCGCCTCAACAAGCAGCCGGTGGTCGCCTTCGCCGTGTTCCGCTCGAAAGGCGCGAGCGAGCTCTCGGTCAAGGAGGTGGTCGCGGCCAGGATCGCCGAGCTGAACAAGCGCTATCCGACCATCGCGCTCAAGCCGATCGACGACGCCGTCGCCTACACCTACGGCAATTACAAGGCGGCGATGGAGACGCTGATGGAAGGGGCGGCGCTGGCCGTGCTCGTCGTCTTCGCCTTCCTGCGCAACTGGCGCGCGACGCTGATCACCGCGATCGCCCTGCCGCTCTCGGCGATACCGACCTTCTGGGCGATGGAGCTGCTCGGCTTCTCGCTCAACCTGGTCAGCCTGCTCGGCATCACGCTGGTCACCGGCATCCTGGTCGACGACGCCATCGTCGAGATCGAGAACATCGTGCGGCACATGAAGATGGGCAAATCGCCCTATCGCGCCGCCATGGAGGCGGCCGACGAGATCGGCCTCGCGGTCATCGCGATCACGCTGACCATCGTCGCGATCTTCGCGCCGGTCTCGTTCATGGGCGGCATCGCCGGCCAGTATTTCCGGCAGTTCGGCCTGACGGTCGCCGTCGCGGTGCTGTTCTCGCTGCTGGTCGCGCGCCTGATCACGCCGATGATGGCGGCCTATCTGTTCCGCCCGATGAAGCACCACGAGCCCAAAGACGGCTTCGTGATGCGCGGCTACGCCTGGCTGCTCGAGGCCACGCTGAGGAAGCGCCGCATCCCGGTGCTGCCGCGCCGCGACGGCTCGGGAGGATGGCGCAGGGTGCCGTTCAACACGGCCTATCTGACGCTGATCGCCGGCTTCGGCTTCCTGTTCGCCTCGATCCAGGCGACGGCGCTGCTGCCGACCGGCTTCTTCCCGGAGGAGGACACCGCCCGCATCGTCGCCAGCGTCGAATTGCCGCCCGGCGCGACGCTGGAGGACACGACCGTCGCCACCGACAGGATCGTCGACAAGTTGCGCGAGATCCCCGAGGTGACGACCGTCTTCGTGCTCGGCGGCGCCTCGCCGACAGGCCAGCGCGAGGTGCGCCGCGCCGCGGTGTTCGTCATGCTAACGCCGAAGGCCGAGCGCGACGTGCCCCAGAAGGAGCTCAAGGTCACCATCGCCGACAAGCTGGCGAGCGTCCCCGACGTGCGCGCCTGGTACGTCAACGAGCGCGGCGAGCGCGAGATGGCCTTTTCGATCCTGTCGAAGGATGGCGAGGCGCTGGACGAGGCGGTGGCCAAGATCGAGGCGCGCATGCGCAAGGTCGACGGCTACCTCAACGTCGCCTCGGCCGGCTCGCTCGCCCGGCCGGAGCTGCGCGTCACGCCGAAGCTGGAGCAGGCCGCCAGCCTCGGCGTCACGCCCGAGGCGATCTCCGAGGCGCTGCGCGTCGCCACCATCGGAGACATCGGCCCCAACCTCGCCAAGTTCAACGCCGGCGATCGGCTGGTGCCGATCCGTGTCCAGCTCGACGAGGCCGCCCGCGCCGACATCCGCAACATCGCGGCGCTGCGCGTCGTCAATACCGCCGGCGTCTCGATCCCGCTGACGGCGGTCGCCGAGATCGGCTTCGGCGAAGGTCCATCCTCGATCGACCGCTACGACCGGGTCCGGCGCGCCACGATCGGGGCCGACCTGAAGCGCGGCTTCGAGCTCGGCACGGCGCAGGAGCGGTTCCACGAGATCGTCAAGGAGGTGGGCCTGCCCGAGGGCGTGCGCATCGCCGCCACCGGCGACGCCGAGATCCAGGGCGAGGTGGTCGAGGGCTTCATCACCGCGATGACCACCGGCCTGATGCTGGTGCTCGCGGTGCTGATCCTGCTGTTCGGCTCGGTCTTCCAGCCGATCACGATCCTGCTCTCGCTGCCGCTCTCCTTCGGCGGCGTGGTGATCGCGCTGCTCGCCACCCATAACCCGGTCTCGATGCCGGTCTATATCGGCCTGCTCATGCTGATGGGCATCGTCACCAAGAACGCGATCATGCTGGTCGACTTCGCGGTCGAGGAGGTCGCGCGTGGCAAGGACCGCACGACGGCGCTGCTCGAGGCGGGCCGCAAGCGCGCGCGGCCGATCGTGATGACCACCATCGCCATGGCGGCCGGCATGCTTCCCTCCGCCTATGGCGTCGGCGACGGCGGCGAGTTCCGTGCGCCGATGGCGATCGCGGTGATCGGCGGCCTGATCGTCTCGACCGTGCTCTCGCTCGTCTTCGTGCCGTCCTTCTACGTGGTGATGGACGATCTCGGGCGCCTGACCGGCTTCCTGTTCGGTCGCTTCCTGGGCAAGGCGGAGGACGAGAGCAGCTGGACCGCGGTCAGCGACGAGGAGACGCCGGGCGAAGCCAGCGCCAAGGCGATGGCGGGCAAGCCGCCGCCGCCGCGACTGGCGGCGGAGTGAGAGGCCGCGCCCGCCTCGGGGCTGGCGCGCTTCGCCTCGCCGATCAATCCTCCTTCAGCGACAGGTCGAGGTTCTGCCCTTTCCCCGGCTGGCTGCCGCGCAGGGTCAGCGCGACCCCGCTCGGCTGGCGCGCGATCGTCAGGGTCGCCGGCGGGTTCGGACGGACGCTCTCGGCGGTCTCGTTGAAGGCGAGCGTGAGGCGCTGGCCCTGGCGCTCGCCCGACAAGGTCGCGACCGTGCCGGTGCTCTCCCTGAAGGTGCCGGCATAGCGCCCGCTCTTCGGATCGTGGCGCAGGTCGATGCGGATCGTCGCGCTGAAGATGGCGGCGGTGCTGCAGCGACCGTCGAGGCTGAGGCGCGTGCCCTGCTGGTCGCCGTCGAACCGGCATGTCAGCGAGCGGCTGCCGCCATCGGCATTCCGGAGCGTGCCATTGCCGCTGAAGCGACCTTCCAGAGAGTTGAGAAAGCCGCTCTCGTCACGCTCGGCCTCCTGTTGAGCTGCGGCGGGCTGCGCCACGATCAGCAGCGCCGCCGCAGCCAACGCTTTCGCCAGGTGATGTCGTGTCATGATCTGTCCTCCTGCCGGCTAAACGTCTCAGGAGCGGTTTTGATCGTTCTGGCGCCGGTCCCGGCCAGGCCCGGCGATCCGTGCGCGATTTCCGCTTGCAATCTGCAACCGGTTTCGTTAGCACGATACTGCTTGCGGTTCGCAAGCAGTCGAACTGCGCCGAGAGGGCGCCAGGGAGGATGCGATGGCCAGGGTGATCGTCTGGAATCTCGTGACGCTGGACGGCTATTTCGAGGGCACGGAGAAGTGGGACCTCTCGTTCCACAACGACGCCTGGGGCGAGGAGCTCGACGCCCTCAGCAAGGAGTTCGGCAAGCGGGCGCAATGCCTGGTCTTCGGCCGCGTCACCCATGACGGCATGAAGGCGTACTGGACCAGCGCCACCGCCGAGGACGGCGAGGTCACGCGCTACATGAACGCCCTGCCCAAGCTGGTCGCCTCGCGCACGATCACGAGCTCGGACTGGAACAACACGCGCGTCACCGCCGACATCGCGGGCGAGATCGCCAGGCTGCGGGCGGCGCCGGGCAAGGACGTCCTGATCTTCGGCAGCGCCCAGCTCTGCGATGCGCTGCTGCGGGAGAAGCAGATCGACGAACTGATGCTGGCCGTGGTGCCGGTCCGGCTCGGTGCGGGCACCCTCTTCTTCAAGCCGGGCGGCGAGCGGCAGCGGCTCGACCTGCTGGAGTCGCGGCCGCTCGAGAACGGCACGGTGATCCTGCGATACGCGCCGCGGATCTGAGACCGTGCCGCCGCGGCCTGCGGCGCGGCAGGCCCTATCCCTTGCGCACCATCAGCACCGCCGCCAGGATCGCGACGCCGCCGAAGGCCTGGGCCGGCGAGGGCTGCTCGGCGAAGATCGCCCAGGCGGCGAGCACCGAGACCAGCGCCGGCCAGACCATGACGAGGGAAGCGGCTCCGGCGCCGTAATGGCCGAGCGCCAGCGTGATCAGGCCCTGACCCATGGCGTGCGAGATCAGGCCGAGGGCCGCGACGGCAAGCCAGCCGGTCAGGCTCCGCGGCAGGATCGCCTCGCCGAGGCCGAGCGCGGCGACGAGACAGAAGGCGGCGCAGATGGCGCTGGAGATCAGGCCGATCCGTCCGGCGGCGGCGCGATTGCGGGCGCGGCGCACGGCGAGGATATAAGCCGCATAGGAGAAGGCGGCGCCAACGGCGAGGCCGTCGCCGAACAGGCCGGCTCCGGAGAGCGGCGCCGCCGCGCCGAGCTTCGGCAGCACCAGCAGGCCGGCGCCGCCGATGGCGAGCAGCAGCGCGCCGAGGATGCGCCGTGTCGGCTTCTCGCGGAACAGCAGCCAGCCGCCGAGGATGACGCCGACCGGCGAGAGATTGCCGAGCAGCGAGGCGTTGGCGATCGAGGTGAAGCCGAGCGAGGCGTTGTAGAGCACGACGTCGACGCCGAAGGCGAGGCCGGCGAGCGCGATCGGCAGGATCGCGCCGGCCTTGACGCCGCGAGCGCCGTCGCCGGCGGCTTCCAGGGCCATCCAGGCGGCGAGCACCGGCAGGGCGAAGACCATGCGCCAGAAGCCGGCCGCGGCCGGGCCGACATCGGCGAAGCGCACGAAGATGCCGGAGAAGCCGATGCAGGTCGCGCCGAGCAGCAGCGCCAGGAACATGGCGAGCGCCGGCGCGGCGGGACGGTCGGACACGGACAGGCTCGGGGCGGACATGGGTGCACGATCTGGAAGGCTGATGATCCGGCCGTCGATATAGGACGCTTCCTGCAATCGGAAAAACGGATTATATTGATTTAACTATCTCTGTTTCCGATGGAACAACGATGGCCAGCCATCTCGATCTCGACGCGCTCGCCATGCTGGTCGCCGTGGCCGAGACGGGCGGTTTCACCGCGGCGGGCGCCAGGCTCGGGCGCACGCAATCGGCGGTTTCGGGCCGCATCCAGGATCTCGAAGCCACGCTCGGCCGGCAGCTGCTGGAGCGCGCGCGCCGCGGCGTCGTGCCGACCGAGGCCGGCGAGCGCCTGATCGCCCAGGCGCGCCGCCTGCTGGCGATCGAGCGCGAGGCCCGGGCGGAGCTCGACGGCGACAAGGCCGTCGGGCGCCTGCGCATCGGCCTGCCGGACGATTATGTCGACGCCTACCTGCGGCCGCTGATCGTGCGCTTCGCCGAGGCGCATCCGCGCGTCGAGATCGCGGTACATTGCGAATTGTCGAAACGGATCGAGCCGGCGGTGGCGGCGGGCGAGCTCGATCTCGCGGTCATCACCCAGGATCCCGGCCGGCCGAAGGGCGAGAGGCTGAGGCGCGAACCGCTGGTCTGGGTCGCGGCCCGCGGCCACCGGCCCGAGCTCAGCGAGGTGCTGCCGCTCGGCTTGTTCAACGAAGGCTGCCGGGCCCGCCCGCGTATCCTCGGCGCCCTGCAGGCGGCGGAGCGGCCGCATCGGCTGGTGTTCTCCTCCTCGCACATGGCCGGGCTGCTGTCGGCGGTGGAGGCCGGGCTGTGCGTCACCGCGATCACCGAGAGCGCCGCGCCGGTCTCCTTGCGTCGGTTGGAGCCGTCCGAGAATTTGCCGGCGCTGTTCGACCTCTCGGTCGCGCTGGTGATCGCGCCGCAGGCGGGCGTCGCGGCGCGCCATTTCGCGCAGGCGCTGCGCGAGGCGATGGCGGCGCCGCGGCTGGCGGCGTGACTGAAGCGCGTGATGCTCGGGCGAAGACCCGAGCATCTCTTGCCGGAGAGGGTGCAGGCCAGCGCCTTCTCGTCCTGAGATTCTCGGGTCTGCGCTTCGCTTCGCCCGAGAATGACGCCGAACTCACTCCGCCGCCTGCGGCTTCAGCACGCCGCGGCGGATCTGGTCTTCCTCGATCGACTCGAACAAGGCGCGGAAATTGCCCTCGCCGAATCCGTCATCGCCCTTGCGCTGGATGAATTCGAAGAAGATCGGGCCGACCACGGTGGCGGAGAAGATCTGGAGGAGCACCTTGCTCATCCGGCCGGCCTTCTCGCCGAGCGCGACCGCGCCCTCGCCATCGATCAGGATGCCGTTGGCCTTGAGCCGGGCGACCGGCTCGCCATGGTTCGGCACGCGGCCGTCGACCTTCTCGTAATAGGTGTCGGGCGGCGACGGCATGAAGGGCAGGCCGTTCCGGCGGAGCTGCTCGACGCTGGCATAGATGTCGCGCGAGCCGAGCGCGACATGCTGGATGCCCTCGCCCTTGTATTCGCGCAGGTACTCCTCAATCTGGCTCTTGTCGTCGAGGGATTCGTTGATCGGGATGCGGATCTTGCCGCAGGGCGAGGTCAGCGCCCGCGAGATCAGGCCGGTCAGCTTGCCCTCGATGTTGAAGAAGCGGATCTCGCGGAAGTTGAAGAGCTCGCCATACCAGTCGGCCCAATGGTCCATGCGGCCGCGATGGACGTTGTGGGTGAGGTGGTCGAGATAATACATCCCGGCCTGCTCCGGATGCGGATCGGTCTCGCCGAGCCATTCGAAATCGACATCGTAGATCGAGCCCTTCTCGCCATAGCGGTCGACGAAATAGAGCAGCGAGCCGCCGATGCCCCTCACCGCCGGGATCTGCAGTTCGCCTGGGCCGACCTTCGTCTCATAGGGCTCGGCGCCGAGCGAGACCGCACGGTCGAAGGCGTGCCTGGCGTCGACGACGCGGAAGGCCATGGCGCAGGCGCAGGGGCCGTGCTCGGCGGCGAAGCCCTGGGCGAACGATTCCGGCTCGGCGTTGACGATGAAATTGACGTCGCCCTGGCGGTAGAGCGTCACCTTCTTCGAGCGGTGCCTGGCGACCTTGGTGAAGCCCATGGTCTCGAACAGCGCGCCGAGCTTTTCGGGTTCGGGATGGGCGAACTCGACGAACTCGAAGCCGTCCGTGCCCATCGGATTGGCATCGGAGATGGCCGGCGGGGCTGAATCGTGCGGGAACGGTCCCATGCTGCGTCTCCTCGATCTGTGATTGAACCAATGCTCGCGCAGCGGGATGGCGAAAAGTTTGCAAAATCCTGCGCCCTCGGGCTTCCTTTGCATCGATCATGCATGATTGGGCGAAGGATCTCACGGATGTCGCAGATCGACGCTTTCGACCGGCGCCTGCTCGCAGCCCTGCAGGAAGACGCCTCGCTCACCAATGGCGCGCTCGCCGAGCGGGTCGGCCTCTCGGCCAGCCAGGTCTCGCGGCGGCGGCAGGCGCTGGAGAGCGCCGGCATCGTCCGCGGCTATCGCGCGCTGATCGACCCGGAGGCGATCGGCCTCTCCGTCACCGTCTTCATCCATGTCGCGCTCAACACCCACTCGCGCGACAATGCCCGGCGCTTCCGCGACCTGGTCAAGCTGACGCCCTCCGTGCTGGAGGCGCATGCGCTGACCGGCGAGGCCGACTACATGCTCAAAGTCGCGGTCGGCGACCTGAAGGAGCTGGCGCGGCTGGTCAACGAGGTGCTGCTGCCGCATGAGAGCGTCGCGCGCGTGCGCTCGGAGATCGCGCTGGAGACGCTGAAGGAGCCGGGCCTCCTGCCGCTGGCGAATGCGTGAGCTTGCCCCTTCCGCCGGCGCCCCGCCGCGCTATAACTCAGCCATGGTCGTTCTCAACCGCATCTACACCCGCACCGGCGACGACGGCACGACGGCGCTCGCCACCGGCGCGCGCCGGCCGAAATTCGATCTGCGCGTCTCCGCCTACGGCACCGTCGACGAGACCAATGCCTGCATCGGCCTGGCGCGGCTGCACTGCGCCGGCGAGGATGCCGAGCTCGACGCGATGCTCGGCCGGATCCAGAACGATCTCTTCGATCTCGGCGCCGAGCTCGCCTCGCCCGAGACCGGCGAGAAGCCGGCCTTCGAGCCGCTGCGCATCGTCGAGGCGCAGGTCGACCGGCTCGAGGCGGAGATCGACCGGCTCAACCGGCCGCTCGGGACGCTGCGCTCCTTCGTCCTGCCCGGCGGCACGCCGGCGGCGGCGCATCTGCACCTCGCCCGCACGGTGAGCCGCCGGGCCGAGCGGCTGATGGTCGAATTGTCGCAGACCGAGGGCGAGCGCGTCGCGGCGCCGGCGCTGAAGTTCATCAACCGGCTGTCGGACTTCCTCTTCGTCGCCTCGCGCCACCTCAACGCCAGGGCCGGGGGCGACGTGCTCTGGACGCCCGGCCAGAACCGGTAGTCCGATGTTCGTGCCATTGCACGACGGCGTGCCGATGCGCTTCATCCGGGTCGCCTACGTCACCTATGCGCTGATCGCGCTCTGCATCGGGCTGCGGCTCATGCTGACGCACTGGCCCGGCGAGGGGAGCGAGATCGCGGTGATGGCCGGTTTCGGCACGATTCCAGCGGTGCTGTTCGGCGAGGCGCAATTGCCGCACGAGTTGCTCCGGGCGCCGCCTTGGCTGACGCTCACGACCGGCATGCTGCTCCATGCCAGCGTCGCGCATCTAATCGGCAACATGCTGTTCCTCTGGGTCTTCGGCGACAATGTCGAGGATGCGATGGGCCATCTGCGCTTCCTCGTCTTCTTCCTGCTCTGCGGCATGGCCGGGGCGCTGCTGCACGCGCTGATGAATCCGCAGTCGGAACAGCCGCTGATCGGCGCATCCGGGGCGATCTCGGGGGTGATCGCCTCCTACCTCATGCTCTATCCGCGCGTGCGCGTCTGGGGGCTCGCCTTCAAGGCGATCCCGCTGCACATCCCGGCGATGTACGCGCTCGGCGCCTGGATCCTGTTCCAGCTGCTCTCGGCGCTGTTCGACCAGCAGGACGCCGTCGGCTGGTGGGCGCATCTCGGCGGGCTCGGCGCCGGCGCGGCGCTGACGCCGCTCCTGATCCGGGGCGAACTGCGTCTGTTCGGCCGCGGCCTGCGCGGGGCGCCGTGACTTTCATGGCGTTGACAAGCGCAAATTCCCGTCGCTACGGTCCGTCCGCATTTCAGCCGAGTGTCGCGATGCCGGGCATCGCCGTCGCCGGCGGACCGCCATCCGACCGCATCTCTCCGTAACCGGTGAAGCCCTGATGAAGATACTTGTGCCAGTAAAGCGGGTTGTCGACTACAACGTGAAGATCCGGGTGAAGGGCGACGGGTCTGGCGTCGAGCTGGCCAATGTGAAGATGTCGATGAACCCGTTCGACGAGATCGCCGTCGAAGAGGCGCTGCGGCTGAAGGAAGCGGGCAAGGCGACGGAAGTGATCGTGGTTTCGGTCGGGCCGGCCCAGGCGGCCGAGACGATCCGCACCGGCCTCGCCATGGGCGCCGATCGCGGCATCCTGGTGAAGACCGACGCCACCGTCGAGCCGCTCGGCGTGGCCAAGCTGCTGAAGAAGATCGTCGAGCAGGAGACGCCGGAACTCGTCATCCTCGGCAAGCAGGCGATCGACGACGACTGCAACCAGACCGGCCAGATGCTCGCCGCGCTGCTCGGCTGGCCGCAGGGCACGTTTGCATCCAAGGTGGTGCTCGACGCGGGTTCGGCCGAGGTCACCCGCGAGGTCGACGGCGGCCTGCAGACCGTCTCGCTCAAGCTGCCGGCGATCGTGACCACCGATCTGCGCCTGAACGAGCCGCGCTACGCCTCGCTGCCGAACATCATGAAGGCGAAGAAGAAGCCGCTCGACGAGACCTCGCCGGAGACGCTCGGCGTCGAGATCGCCCCGCGCCTGACGGTGCTGAAGACGGCCGAGCCGGCCGGGCGCTCCGCCGGCGTCAAGGTGGGCAGCGCCGCCGAACTCGTCTCCAAGCTCAAGACCGCCGGGGTGCTGTGATGACGACCCTTCTGCTCGCCAAGCACGACAACAAGAGCCTCAACGAGGCCACCCGCAAGGCGCTGACGGCAGCGAAGGCGCTCGGGGCTCCGGTCCATGTTCTGGTCGCCGGCCTCAATGCCAAGGCCGTGGCGGAAGCCGCCGCCAAGCTCGACGGCGTCGAGAAGGTGTTGCTCGCCGACGATGCGGCCTATGAGCATCGCCTCGCCGAGCCGCTGGCGGCGCTGATCGTCTCGCTCGCGCCCGGCTATGATGCGCTGGTCGCGCCCGGCACCACCACCGGCAAGAACGTGATGCCGCGCGTCGCCGCGCTGCTCGACGTGATGCAGATCTCGGAAGTCACCAGGGTCGTCTCGGCCGACACCTTCGAGCGGCCGATCTATGCCGGCAACGCGATCCAGACGGTGCAGTCGAGCGACGCCAAGAAGGTCATCACCGTGCGCGGCGCCTCCTTCGCCGCCGCCGGCGACGGCGCAGCCTCGGCCCCGATCGAGGCCGTCGCGGCGGCACCGAATCCGGGCATCTCCTCCTTCAAGGGCGAAGAGGTCGCGAAGTCCGACCGGCCGGAGCTGGCCTCGGCCAAGATCATCGTCTCGGGCGGGCGGGCGCTCGCCTCGGCCGAGAACTTCACCAAGGTGATCGAGCCGGTGGCGGACCGTCTCGGCGCCGCGATGGGCGCCTCGCGCGCCGCGGTCGACGCCGGCTACGCCCCGAACGACTGGCAGGTCGGCCAGACCGGCAAGGTGGTGGCGCCCGAGCTCTATGTCGCGGTCGGCATCTCCGGCGCGATCCAACATCTCGCCGGCATGAAGGATTCCAAGGTCATCGTCGCCATCAACAAGGACGAGGAGGCGCCGATCTTCCAGGTCGCCGATTACGGCCTCGTCGGCGATCTCTTCACCATCATGCCGGAACTCGAGAAAGAGCTCGAGAAAGCTGGAAAGTAGGCCTCCCTGCGGGCGGCCACGCGGCCGCCCGCGCCAGCTCCCGCGGGAACAGAAGCGTCACATGGACCAACAGATCAAGACCGTCGGCATCATCGGCGCCGGGCAGATGGGCAACGGTATCGCCCATGTGGCCTCCGTCGCCGGTTTTGACGTCAAGCTGCACGACATCGCCGAGGAGCGCATCAACGCCGCGCTGGCGACGATCGACGGCAACATGGCCCGGCAGGTCGCCAAGGGCGCCATCGCCGACGAGGACCGCCGCAGCGCGATGTCGCGCATCGTCTCGGCGCCGAAGCTCGAGGATCTGGGCTCCTGCGACCTGGTGATCGAGGCCGCGACCGAAAGCGAGGAGGTGAAGCGCAAGATCTTCACCTCGATCTGCCCCTATCTGCGGCCGGACGCCCTGCTCGCCTCCAACACCTCCTCGATCTCGATCACGCGGCTCGCCGCGGCGACCGACCGGCCCGAGCGCTTCATCGGCATCCATTTCATGAACCCGGTGCCGCTGATGCAGCTCGTCGAGCTGATCCGCGGGATCGCCACCGACGACCACACCTTCGAGCTCGCCAAGGAGTTCGTCGCCAGGCTGCACAAGACGGCGTCGGTCTCCGAGGATTTCCCGGCCTTCATCGTCAACCGCATCCTGCTGCCGATGATCAACGAAGCCGTCTACACGCTCTATGAAGGCGTCGGCTCGGTCGAGGCGATCGACACGGCGATGAAGCTCGGCGCGAATCACCCGATGGGCCCGCTCCAGCTCGCCGACTTCATCGGCCTCGACACCTGCCTGTCGGTGATGCAGGTGCTCCATGACGGGCTCGCCGATTCGAAGTACCGGCCCTGCCCGCTGCTGGTGAAGTATGTCGAGGCCGGCTGGCTCGGCCGCAAGACCAAGCGCGGCTTCTACGATTATCGCGGCGAAAAGCCGATCCCGACGCGCTGAGATCGTCCGCCCGCCTCGCGCTGGGCACTCCGGACGCCGGTCTTTTCTGCCTGAGAGCTCCCGGGCCGCGCCGCGCGCCGCCCGGAAATGACGGCCGCCGCCTGCGTATTCGCGCCGCAACATCGCCGCTTCACATTCCTGTCGTCTCGCGCTTACATTGATGCGTTACAGGATTCGTGCGGCCCAACGAGCGGAGGCGCGATACGGGTGACGGCGCATGTGATGCATCCGATGGCCTCGCCGGACGGTTGTCCGGCGCTGGTGCTCAACGCGGATTTCCGGCCGTTGAGCTATTATCCGCTTTCGTTGTGGAGCTGGCAGGACGCGATCAAGGCGGTCTTCATGGACCGGGTCAACATCGTCTCCGAATACGACACCGTGGTGCGCAGCCCGAGCTTCAACATGAAGCTGCCCTCGGTGGTCTCGCTCAAGACCTATATCAAGCCGTCACGCACCCCGGCCTTCACCCGGTTCAACGTCTTCCTGCGCGACCGCTTCTCCTGCCAGTATTGCGGAACCCGCGACGAACTGACCTTCGACCATGTCGTGCCGCGCTCCAAGGGCGGGCTCACCACCTGGGAGAACGTCGTCGCGGCCTGCTCGCCCTGCAATCTGATGAAGGGCGACAAGATGCCGACGACGGTCGGCATGATCCCGATGCAGAAGCCGTTCGCGCCCTCGATCAACGACCTGCACCGCAACGGCAAGCTGTTCCCGCCGAACTACCTGCACGACAGCTGGCTCGACTATCTCTACTGGGATTCCGAGCTGGAGCCCTGACGCCGGCGGTCAGCGCGACCGCGAGCGCGGATCGGAGGCGTCGCGCAGGGCATCACCGAGCAGGTTGAGCGCCAGCACCGTGACGAGGATGGCGAGGCTCGGGAAGACCGCGAGCCACCAGGCGTCGAGGATGTTCTCGAAGCCCTCGCGGATCATCGCGCCCCAGGTCGGCGCCGGCGGCGGCACGCCGAGACCGATGAAGCTGAGCGAGGCCTCGGTGCGGATCGCCGAAGCCAGCCAGAGCGAGCTCATCACCACCACGTCCGAGATCATGTTCGGCAGGATGTGCCGCGTCATGATCCGGAACGGCCCGCAGCCATAGGAGCGGCTGGCCTCGACGAAATCGCGCTGGCGCAGCGTGATCGTCGGGGCGCGGGCGACGCGGGCGAAGGGGGCGACCTCGGTCACGGCGATGGCGATGATCAGGTTCTCGAGGCTCGCGCCGAGCATGGCGGCGATCATCAGGCCGAGCAGCAGGGTGGGGAAGGCGAGCAGCACGTCGAGCACGCCCATGACGAGCTGGTCGAAAACGCCGCCGACATAGCCGGCGAGCACGCCGATCGCGGTGCCGACCAGCATGGCGATCAGGATGGCGACGAAGCCGACGAACAGCGAGATGCGGGCGCCGTAGATCAGGCGCGAGAGCACGTCGCGGCCATAGGAATCGGTGCCGAGCCAGAATTCGGCGGATGGCGGCTCCAGCCGCGCGACGATGTTCTGCTCGAGCGGGTCGTGCGGGGCGAGCCAGGGCGCGAACAGCGCGACGCAGACGATCAGTGCCAGCAGGACGAGCCCGACCCAGGCGAGCCGGTTCTGCGTGAAGGCGAGCCAGAGCCCGCCGGGCTGGATCGCGACGGGGGCGTCGGCGGCGCTCATGAGTATTTCACCCTGGGGTCGACGAGGCCATAGGCGAGGTCGGTGAGCGTGTTCACGACGATCACGCAGATGGCGAAGATGATCATCAGCCCCTGCAGCAGCGTGTAGTCGCGGGCGTTGAGGGCGCCGATGATCAGCTTGCCGAGGCCGGGCCGGTTGAAGATGATCTCGGTCAGCACGGAATTGCCGATCAGCGTGCCGAAATAGAGCCCGACCACGGTGATGATCGGGATCAGCCCGTTGCGCAGGGCATGGGTGACGACGAGCCGGGACGGGCCGACGCCCTTGGCGCGGGCGGTGCGGATATAGTCCTCGGTCAGCACGCCGAGCATGGCGGCGCGGGTCACGCGCATCACATAGGCGGTCATGATGATGCCGAGATTGAGCGCCGGCAGCGCCAGGGCCCGCATGCGCTCGGCGAAGCTGCCGGCGCCGCTGGTGTTGCCGAGCACCGGGAACCAGCCGAGCTGGATGGCGAAGACGATCAGCATCAGGATGCCGGAGACGAAGGCCGGGAAGGACAGGCCGACCAGCGAGACGACGCGCGAGACATAGTCGACCCAGCCATTGCGGGCGAGCGCCGCGGCGATGCCGAGCGGCAGGCCGAAGAGGAGGCCGATCGCGATGGCGGCGACGGTGAGCTCGATCGTGGAGGGCAGGACGAGCAGCACCTCGCGGAGGACGCTGCGCCCGCTCGACAGCGACTCGCCGAAATCGCCGCTGAGGATCTTGCCGAGAAAGCTGAGATATTGGACGTGGACGGGCTGGTCCAGGCCGAGCTTTTCCCGGAGCGCGGCGAGCGAGGCGGCGCTGGCCTGGTCTCCGAGGATGACCGAGGCGGCGTCGCCCGGCACGAGGCGGACCAGCACGAAGATCGCGGTCAGCATCACGAACAGAGTGGGGATGGCGAGCAGGATGCGCCTGACCAGGTAGCCGATCATGCCACCGCCCTTTCCTGCATCAGTCGCCCCGGGGCGAAGGCGGCGATCTCGCGGCGCGACCGGCCTTCGCAGACCAGCTCGGCGAGGATGGCGCCGACGACCGGGACGAGCTGGAAACCGTGCCCGGAGAAGCCGAAGGCATGAACGAGGCCGGGCGTATTCGGCGAGAGGCCGATCACCGGGATATGGTCGCGGGTTTCCGCCTCGATGCCGGTCCAGCAGCGGGCGATCCGCACCGCGCGCACTGCGGGGAAGAGATCGCCGGCGGCGCGCGCGCCCCTGGCGAGCCGGCGGAAATCGACGCTGCTGCGCTCAGCGTCGAGATCGGCCGAGCCTTGCAGGCCGCCGCCGATCACCAGCGTGCCCTGGCTCGCCTGCTTGAAGGAGAGCGCACGGCCGACGACGCTGACCACGGGATCGAGCAAGGGCGCGAGCCGCTCGGTGACGATCATCATCGAGGCACGGACGCCGAGCGGGATCACGTCGCCGAACAGGGCGGCGAGCCGGCCGGCCCAGGCGCCGGCGGCGTTGACGACATGGGGCGCGCGAAAGCGCCTGCTGCCGCAGATCAGCAGCCAGTCGCCGCCGATCCGGTCGACCGCCTCGACGCCGCAACCCTCGGCGATGGCGACGCCCGCGGCTTCGCAGGTGCGGCGGAAGGCGGCGATGGTGCGGTGCGGGTCGGCGGCGCCGTCGCGCCGCGCCGCCAGCGCGCCGACGCAATGCGGGCTCAGCGCCGGCACGAGGCGGCGCAGCTCGGCGGCGTCGATCAGCTCCTCATGATCGTATCCCAGCGCGCGGGTGCGGGCCTGCCGCTCGATCAGGGCCGGCATGTGCTCGGCCGTCTCGGCGACGCGGATCTGGCCATGGGCATGGAAGCCGCAATCGTCGCCGACGATGGTCTCGATCCGGTGCCACATCGCCATCGCCTCGAGCGAGATCGGAATCTCCGCGATGTCGCGGCCGAGCGTGCGCACGCCCGCCGCCGTGGCGCCGGAGGCGTGGCGGCCGGTCCAGCGCCGCTCGACCAGCGCGACCTTGCGCCCGGCGCGCGCCAGGTGGAGCGCGGCGGAGAGGCCGTGCAGGCCGCCGCCGATTACGACCACGTCGAATGTGGCCTCGCTCATGCCGCCGGTTCCTGCTCGTCGAGGCTGGCGAGCTCGCCGAGCGTGACCGGCTTCAATGGCGGCCTGATCCGGTAGAAGCCGACCTCCTCGACGGGGCGGCCCTGCGCGGCGGCGACGATATGGGCCATGGCGTAGCCGCACTGCCGGCCCTGGCAGGGGCCCATGCCGGCGCGGGTGAAGGCCTTGAGCTGGTTCGGGCCGGGCCGTCCCTCGAGCGCGCGGGCGCGCAGCTCGCCGGCCGTGACCTCCTCGCAGCGGCAGACCAGCGTCTCGTCCGGCGGTGCATGAAGCTGCGGTCGCGGCGCATAGAGCGCGTCGAGGAAGGGCCTCAGCGCGAGCGCGCCGGAAAGGGCGCCGCGCTCCGGGGCGGCGGCGAGCTCGGCCGCGGCGTCATCGAGCCGGCCGAGCCTGGCGGCGACCCGCAATGCCGCGAGCCGCCCGCGCGGTTCGGCCGCCTCGGCGCCGCCGATGCCGGCGCCGTCGCCGGCGATGAAGATATTGGCCTGCGTGGTCTCGCCCCAGGCGTCGAGCACCGGGACATAGCAATGCTGGCCGGCATGCCAGCGCACGGCGCAGCCGAGCGCGAGCGCTGCGTGGATATTCGGTACCACGCCCTCATGGACGAGCAGCACCTCGGCGGGGACTTCGGCCTCGCGGCCGTCTTCCGCGCGGTAGCGCAGGCGCTGGAGCCGGCCTTCGCCCTCGGCGACGAGCTCGGTGACGTGGCGAATGGTCGGGATGCCGGCCCGGCGCAGCGCCAGCGACCAGGACAGCCCTTTCATGAGATCGCCGAGACGGCCGAGCCCCTGCGGCAGATGGCGCAGGGCCGCTCGGACGCGCCCGCGCGCGGTGGTGTCGAGGAAGCCGGCGATCCGGCCGCCCGCGGCCAGAAGCTGGGTCATGTAGAGCAGCGGCAGCGGCCCGCAGCCGGCGATCCAGACCGGTTTCTCCGGCACGGAATCGGCCGTCTTCAGCAGGATCTGCGCGGCGCCGACCGTCAGAACGCCCGGCAGCGTCCAGCCGGGGAAGGGCACCGGCCGTTCCTGCGCGCCGGTCGCGAGGATGATCGCCTCTGCGGTCACGATGCGGGCCTTGCCGCCCCGCGTGATGAAGGCGCGGAAGCCCGGCTCGATCTGCCAGAGCTGGCTTTCCGGTTCGTACAGAGCACCGCAGGCGCGGAAGGCCGCGGCGCGGTCGGCACCCGAAAGATAGCTCTCGCCGAGCCGCGCCGCGCGCGGCGTCGCGGCGACGGTCTCGATGCCGCGCCAGATCTGGCCGCCGGGCGCCGGCTGCTCGTCGACGAGGCGGACGGACAGACCGTGGCGGCGGGCGGCGATCGCGGCGGCCATGCCGGCGGGGCCGGCGCCGACGATCAGGAGATCGGTATGCTCGCTCATGCCGACAGGCTCCGGCGCCCCTGCTGGCGGGCGATGCGCATGCCGGCGGCGACGGGCGTCAGGCAGCTCTGCACCGAGCCCTGGCCGTCGATCTCGACCAGGCATTCGAAGCAGACGCCCATCATGCAGTAGGGCGCGCGCGGGCTTTGCGAGACCGGCGTGGTCCGGTTCCAACCCTCCTGCTGGCGCAGCAGCACGGCGGCGACGCTTTCGCCCGGTTCCGCGACGACGGGGCGCCCGTCGATGAAGATGGTGACCGCCTGCGGTCCCGGGTCATGCAGCTTGCGGAACATCGAACCGACTCTGATGGAAGGGAGACAGGCGCCCGGGCAGGCTGCCCGCCGCGATGGCCGAGGCGAGGTCCTCGGCATGGAAGGCCGCGAGTGTCACCCCGGAATGGCAGAGCGCGACGAAGGCCCCGGGATGACTCTGCGACTGCGCATAGATCGGGTAGCTGTCCGGCGTCATGATGCGCAGGCCGGCCCATTGCCGGACGAGGCCGACCCGGGCGAGCGCCGGGACGATCTGCACCGTCTTGCGGCTGAGCCTCGCCGCGGCCTCGCCGGTGGTGGAGACGTCGAAGCCGGGATCGTCCTTGGTCGCGCCGATCATCACCGTGCCCTCGCCGGTCTGGCGCAGGCCGCTCGCCGGCAGGGGCAGGAAGGGTTCGAGCCGCTCGGTGACCAGCACCTGGCCGCGCTCCGGGCGCAACGGCACGTCGAGCCCGACCTGCCGGGCCAGTTCGGGCGAGCCGAGGCCGGCGGCGATGACGACCCGCGGCGCCACCAGCGTCTCGCCGTCGAGCGTGAGCTTGAAATCGGTGCCGGCCGGCTCGATCCGCCGGACCCGGGCGCGATGGCGCAATGCGCCGCCATGGCGCAGCACGCCGGCATGCATGGCCGCGAGCAACCGCAACGGGTTGGCGTGCCCGTCATGCCGCCCGAAGCTGGCGCCGGCGACGTCGGGGCCGAGCGTCACCTTCGGCAGAAGGCGCTCCAGCGCCGGGCGGTCGAGCATCTCCCAATCCGGCTCGCCGTCGCCGCGCTGGTTATGGAGCCGCAGCAGGTCGAGGCGGCGCTTCTCGAAGGCGTCCTCGCCCAGGCAGAAGGCGAGGCCGCCATTCTGCTCATAGGCGAGATCGATCGCCGTCTCGGCCTCGAGGCGCTCGGTGAAGCCGCGCCAGAGCGCGATGCTGGCGCGCGTCAGCGCCTGATAGGCCGGCATGCCGAGGCCCTTGCCCTGCAGCCAGACCAACCCGAAATTCGCCCGCGCCGCGCGGAAGTCGCCGTCGTCGCCGTCGAGCAGCAGCACCTTGTTGCACTTGCCGGCGAGGCCGTAGGCGATGGCGGCGCCGACCGTTCCTCCCCCGATGACGACGATGTCCGGCCGCATGAAATTCCCTCTCGCGCTCCGACGTTAGGGAGCGATATTGTATTTCGTCAAAGTCGTTTTTCTCTCAGCTCTATTCCTCAGGGTTATGCGATGGTAAGGCGGCTCAATCTGCGCCAGGTCGAGGCTTTCAAGGCGGTGATCGAATACGGCACCGTCAGCCGCGCGGCCGAGATGATGAACGTCTCGCAGCCGGCGATGAGCAAGCTGATCGCGCATCTGGAGGAGGATACGGCCCTGCGCCTGTTCGACCGGGTGAAGGGCCGGCTGGTGGCGACACGGCGCGGCATGCGGCTCTACGAGGAGATCGACCGGATCTTCGCCGGCGTGCGCCAGGTCGAGAACGCGGTCGAGGCGATCCGGCGCGACGAGCAGAGCCGGCTCCTGATCGGCGTGATGCCGGCGCTCTCCGGATCGTTCATCCAGGAGGCGACCTCGCGCTTCCTGGCGCGGCAGCCGGGTGTGTTCTGCTCGGTCCAGTCGCGCAGCTCGCAATGGATCGCCGACGCCCTCGTGACGCACAAGCTCGATGTCGGGCTGATCATCGCCCCGGTCGACAACCCTTACGTCGATGCCGAGCCGATGATGGGGCATCCGGTCGTCTGCATCCTGCCGCTGGGCCATGAGCTCGCGGCGAAGGAGGTCATCGTCCCGGCGGACCTCGCCGGGGTCCCGTTCGTCTCGTTCGATCCGGAGAGCCACACCAATCGCAGCATCAGCCGGGTCCTGGAGAGCCATGGCGTCACGCCTGAGGTGGTCATGGTGGCGAACGTCTCGCCGACGCTCTGCGAATTCGTCGCGGCCGGAGTCGGCGTCTCGCTGGTGCATCCGCTGATCGTCGGCGGCCTGCGCGACAGGATCGCGATCCGCCGCTTCGAGCCGGAATTTCAGCTCGATTTCCAGCTCTGCCGCAACCGCGACAGCCGCAACGCCAGGCTGGTCGATGCCTTCCTCGCGAGCGCGCGCGAGGCGGCGGCTGAGATCTCGCGGACTATCCTGACGCCGAATCCAGCCTGATCGCGGCGAGTGCGCCGAGCAGCGGCGCATGATCGCCGTCGCGCAGCCGGCGGCAGGCCCCGATCAGCTGATCCTGCTGAGCCGGCGTTGCGGCGAAGCGGCTTGCCCGCCGCAACTTGTCTTCGAGCTCGGACCAGGAGGGCGGCGCGCTCGCTTCGCCGCGCGGCGCGGTCACCGGCGAGGTGAACGCGCGCCCGGCACTGCGGACGGTGACGCGCGACAGCGTCTGCGCCGGGAAGCGGGCGTCGAGCTCGGGGTCGAGGTGGAGCGAGACCTTCCGCGCCAGGGCGACGGCATCGGGGCGATCCAGCGCCGACGCCGTCAGCGGCAGCAGGGCGCCGGGCCCGTCGATCGCGACGAGCGCCAGGCAGTAGGGGATGCTGAACTGGATGTCGGTGAAGCCGCCGGGCTGCGGCCGGTTGGCGATGCGCAGGGCGCCGGCATAGGTCGCGACCTCGATCGCTTCGATGCTCTCGGGCGCGAACCGATGCTCCGCGGCGAGGCCGAGCAGGGCGTCGACCGGCGCATGGACATGCCGGCAGCAGGCATGGAACTTCATGTAGTTGCGGGCGATGTAGCGCTGCCGGCCGAGGCCGTCGCCGAGCTGCTCGAGCCGAAAGTGCTCGGCCTGATCGAGCAGGGCGAGCGGCCCGCTGTGCCCGGCTTCGGCGAGGAGGAGGGCGTTGACCGCGGTCAGGCTCGACCAGGCGATGCCTTCCTTGACGTCGTTGCCCTCCTGCGCCGGGAAGAGCGGGCCGGCACCGGCATGGAGCTGATTCGGTGCGCTGATGCCGGCGATGGCGAAGGCATGGGCCAGCACGTCCGGCGGCGTCCGCCTGAGGGCGCCCAGCGCCGCGACGACGCCATAGCCCGACCACATCCCGGTATTCGCGTAGAAGCGCCGAGCCGCGCCGACGGCGAGGCCGACCTCGTAGCCGATGGCGATCGCCCGCAGCAGTTCTTCCGTCGTCGCGCCGGACTCCTCGGCCGCGGCGAAGGCCGCCGGAACGATTGCCGCGCCGGGATGTCCGCGTGCGATGCGGTGGCCGTCGTCGAGATCGAGCGCCGCCGCGGCGGAGGCGTTGCACCAGATCGCGCCGGCAAGGCCAGCCCGCTGCCCGGTGAACCAGATGGGAAGGGTTCCGCCGGCCGTCGTCGCCGAGGCTACGCGCCGGACCGCGCGCGGGCCCGGCGCATCGATCCCGGGCAGCGCCGCGGCCACGAGATCGAGAACGACCCGACAAGCCGCTTCCCGCAGATCGTCGGCCAGCGGGTCTTCGCGCGCCTTGGCGACATAGGCCGCGAGCCGGCGTACCGCCTCCACGCGAGACCCCTCAGCGCGGCTTCAGCGTGGTCTTCTCGGTGATCGGCGGGGCGAGATTGAGCGCGCCCTTCAGCTCGTAGCCGAAATCGAGCCTGTCGCTGCGGGCCCAGACCTGACGCAGCTCGAACAGGGGAATCGCGCAGACATCGTCCATGATCTTGCGCTGGGCCTCCTTCCAGAGCGCCTTCTGGGCCTCGGCATCCGGCGCCGTCCGCGCATCCTCGATCTCCTTGTCGGCGACGGCGCAGTGCGAGAAATTGGTGGCGGCGGTCGGGGTGCCCACGGTGGCGCGCGAGTGGAAGAACTCGCTGAGATAGGTGTCGGCGATCGGGAAGCGGGCCGCGCCGTAGAAGACGAGGCCGCTCAGATCCTTGCGGCTCTGGCTCTGATAGGTGGCGTGGTCGACGACCTGCATCTCGAGCTTGATCCCGGCCTTGGCGAGCTGCGCCTGGATGATCTCCATGAAGGGCTGCTGCGCCGAGATGTTGGAGACGATCGCCTTGATGGCGATGCCGTCCTTGTGGCCGGCCTCCGCCAGCAGGGCCCTGGCCCTGGCGAGGTCGAAGCCGTAGCCGACCGAGCAATCCTCGCCGAGATAGCCGGGCGGGACGACGGAGCAGCCCTTGGGCCCGACATCCTTGCCGACATAGCGCACGAGATCGTCGACGTTGATCGCGGCGGCGATGGCGCGGCGCACGCGGATGTCGTCGAGCGGCGGCTGGCTGCGGTTGATGTGCAGCAGCCGGTACTCGCCGGGCCGGAAGATCTCGACGTTGAAGCCCGGGCGGCGGCGGGCGGCATCGACCCAGCGCTGCTCGCGCTTGCCATAGAACAGGTCGAGCTCGCCGGAGGTGAAGGCGAGCTCGCGCGCGCTGTCGGAGGGGATGGCTCGCATCATGATCGTGTCGATCTTCGGCTTGCCGCGGAAATAGTCGGGATTGGCGGCGAGCTTCACATATTGCTGGGTCACCTGTTCGACGAAGGTGAAGGGGCCGGTTCCGACCGGCCTGGCGCCGTAGCGGTCCCCCAGCTCCTCGCCGGCCTTGCGGCTGACGATGTTGCCGCCATGGTAGTTGGAGACGCGGCCGAGGAAATTGACGTCCGGATATTTCAGCGTGACGCGGACGGTGAGGTCGTCGAGCTTCTCGACCTTGCCGATCGCCGAGAAGTCCGAGGAGAAGGTCGAGCGCTTCGGATCGGCGGCGCGCTGCAGCGAGTAGACGACGTCGTCTGCGTCGAGCGTGCCCCAGTCGCCATGGAACCTGACGCCCTTGCGCAGGTGGAAGGTCCAGACCTTGCCGTCCGCGGAGGTTTCCCAGCGCTCGGCCAGATCGGGCTCGAGGTCCTTGGGATCGGCGCTGCCGGGCTTGAAGCGCACGAGACCGTTGTAGAGCCAGCCGATCAGCGACTTGTCGTCGGTCGCGCTGGCGCGATGGGCGTCGAGGGTGGTGACGTTGCTGGCGCCGGAGCTGACCCTGAGAACGGTCTCCTCGGCCAGGGCCTGCCCCTGCAGGCCTGCGAACAGCATCAGGCCCGCAAGCCCGGCGACATGCGTTTTCATCGATTCATCCCCTCGACCATTCTTGGGGCGATTGTGGGGGCCGTCCTCCCAGTCTGTCCAAGTCGAAATCGGGGATGGCGTATTCTGTGAGGTTATGAAGCGGAGCGCCGCCCCGGCTCCCGGAACCGGCTCCGGTCCCGCCGTTCAGGCGCGCGACCGGCCGGGATCCTGCGAAAGGCTCCTCAGGCCGAGCAGCGCCAGGCCGAGCAGCGCGAGCGAGGCCAGCGCGTTCCAGCCGGCGAGCGAGAGGCCGAGGAAGCGCCAGGCGGCCTCGGTGCAGGAGACGACGCGGGTCGTCTGGAGCTGCTTCATGAAGTCCTGCATGCCGGCGGCCGCCGGTGCCGCCGCGCCGCCGCAATCATTGGGCCCGGCGAAGAAGCCCCACTCGACGCCGGAATGGTAGACGCCGAGACCGGTGCTCCAGGCCATCAGCAAAGCAAGGCCGGCCAATGCCGCGAATTGCAGGCGTGGCGAGCGGGCGAAGAGCAGGGCGAACGCGGCGAAGGCGATCGCGGCATAGTGCGGCGCGCGCTGTTCGAGGCAGAGCTTGCAGGGCCGCAGGTGCAGCACGAGCTCGAAGAACCAGGCGCCGGCGATCAGCGCGAGGCTGGCGAGGCCGATCAGCGCGATCAGGCGGCGGGGATCGGCGAGGGGGCGCGCGAGGAAGCCGGTCATGGAATACTCAGCAGGAGAGGAGCTGGCCCGAGCCTGTCAGCAGCTTGAGGCCGAAATAGAGCAGGATCAGGAGCGCGGCGCTGCCGAGCGCGACGAGCTTCAGCCGCTTCTCGATGAAGTGCCGGATGGTCTCGCCGTAATGGCGCAGCAGGAAGGCGAGCGCGAGGAAGCGGGCGCCGCGGGCGAGCACGCAGGAGACGACGAAGAAGCCGAGCCCGATATGGACGGCGCCGGCCAGGATCGTCACCACCTTGATCGGCGGCAGATGCGCCAGGCCGGACGTGGTCAGCAGGAGCAGCGTCATGTCCGGGCCGGCGCAGGCGCGCAACTGCTCGAAGGCGTCGAGCTTGCCGTAGAAGGCGAGGACAGGCCGGGCCAGCGCGTCGAAGGCGTAGTAGCCGAGCGCATAGCCGGCGATGCCGCCCAGCGTCGAGAAGACGGTCGCGATCAGGGCCAGGCGATAGGCCCGCTCCGGCCTGGCCAGCGCCATCGGCACGAACAGGACATCGGCCGGGATCAGGAAGAAGGAGCTCTCGATGAAGGCGACGACGGCGAGCCAGGCCTGAGCGCTGCGGCGGGCGGCGAGCGAGAGCGTCCAGAGATAGAGGCGTTCGAACATCGCCGCCCCTTAGCGGCTGCCGGGGCGCCCGTCCATGGGGCCGATGCGGCGGGAACGGGCGATCACACGAGATTGACCGGCCCTTGCCGATCGCTATAGTCCGCCGCGCCCGCCAGAGCAGGATGCGAAAGACCGGAAACCGGTTTTTCGCATCCTGCTCTGTCTGAAGCGGGAGACGGATTCAGTTCCATCATCGCGACGCAAGGCACCACGATGATGGAACATCCGGCTCCTGGGCCCCTGTGGCGGAATTGGTAGACGCGCTCGACTCAAAATCGAGTTCCGCAAGGAGTGCTGGTTCGATCCCGGCCAGGGGCACCATCTTCGCCGCGTTCATCGCGCCGGTCTTGCGGCGCAACGCGGCGCCCGGTTCCGCCCGTCGCCGCCGGCCCTGTCATGCGACCTGCCTTACTGGCGCAGAGGCAGCGAGCTTGCCTAGCCCGGCGCGCCGGCGATGACGCCCTTGCGGAACAGGAAGCAGCCATAGGGACGGGGATCGCCGACCTGCACCACGGCGAAGGCCTGCTTCGCCGCCACATAGAAGGCGAAGCGCTCGATGCCGGCGAGGGGCTGCGGGCGGCCCAGCGCCCGGTCGAGCTCCGCCTGGACCTCATGCTGGACCTCCGGGACCGCGGCGGCATCTCCGACCACCAGCATGCGCCGCGCCGGCTCGGGCTCGAAATCGTCGATCGGCAGCACCGAAAGGATGGCGCGCGCCGCCCGTGCCATGGTGAGGCCCGGCAAGCGCACCAGCCGGCCGCTGCTGGTGGCGCGCGCGATCGTCTCCGCCGGGTGGTTGGCGTCGACGAGCGCGAGATCGTCGCCATGCCCCATGGCGGCCAATATCCAGAGCAGGTCGGCCGAGAGGATCGGGTCGATATCTTTCAGCATGTCAGCCGCGTCCGCGCTGCGAGAGATAGAGGTTGCGGGCATTGCCGCCGAAGATCGCGGCGCGCTGCGCCTCGTCGAGGCCGGCCAGCAGGGCCTCGGCGGTCTCGAGCCATTGGCCGTAGGAGGCGCGCAGGGTCACCACCGGCCAGTCGCTGCCGAAGATCAGCCGGTCCGGCCCGAACACGGCGAGGAGGTGCTCGACTGCCGGCCGGAGCGTTTCCATCGTCCAGTCGGCGGCCGCCTCGGTGACGAGCCCGGAGAGCTTGCAGACGAGGCGGGGATACGCGGCGAGCGCCGTCATGCCGTGGCGCCAGGCGGCGATGTCGCCGCTGACGAGGTTCGGCTTGGCGCCATGGTCGATGACGCAGGTGAGGTCCGGATGCCGCTCCAGCACCGTGAGCATCGGCGCGATATGGCGCGGCAGCAGCAGGGCATCGAAGACGAGCCCGTGCGCCGTCATCGCCGCGAAGGCCGGCGCCAGCGCGGGACGCGCCAGCCAGCCGTCCTCCGCGATGTCCTGGACCATCGGCCGCAGGCCGACCAGCAGCGGATCGCCGGCCAGGGCCGCGATGCGCTCGGCCACGTCCGGCGCGCCGAAATCGGTCCAGCCGACGACGCCGGCGACGAAGGGCGTCGCCGCCGCGATGTCGAGCAGGTAGGCCGTCTCGGCCTCGGTCGGCGCCGCCTGGACGAGGATGGTGCGGGCGATGCCGTGCTCGGCGAGCAGCGGGGCGAGATCGGCGGGACCGAAATCGCGATAGATCGGCAGGAGCGCCGGCGTCAGCCAGCGATAGTCGCCACGCGCGAGACGCCAGAAGTGCTGGTGCGCGTCGATCCGCATGGCGTCACGCCGGAACCGGAACGTCGGCGCCGAGCAGGCCTTCGCCCTTCAGCTCGGCCCAGAGGGCGGCCGGGACCGGGGCCGAGAGCTCGGCGATCTGGTCCGCGACCTCCTCCGGCCCGACCGCGCCCATGACCAGGCTCGCCACCGCCGGATGGCCGAGCGGGAACTGCAGGGCGGCTCGGCGCAGCGGCACGTCATGGCGCGTGCAGATCGCTTCGATCGCCGCGACGCGGGCGAGGATCCCGGGCGGCGCCGGCCGGTAATTGTACTTGGCGCCGGCGACAGGCCCGGTGGCGAGGATTCCGGAGTTGAAGACGCCGCCGAGCAGCAGGCCGATGCCCTTCTCCCGAGCCAGCGGCATGAAGGAGGCGAGCGCCGGCTGCTCGAGCAGGGAATAGCGCCCGGCAAGCAGCATCGTGTCGAAATCGCCGGCGCGGGCGAAGCGCTCGCACATCTCGGCTTCGTTGACTCCGACGCCGATCGCACCGACCGTGCCGGAGGCGCGCAGATCGTCGAGGGCGCGATAAGCGCCGTCCATGGCCTCGCGGAAGCGTTGCTCGATCATGCCCGCGCCATGGGTCCAGACATCGACATCGTGGATCAGGACGATGTCGAGCCGGCCGACGCCGAGGCGCAGCGCCGACTGCTCGAGCGAGCGCATGGCGCCGTCATAGGAATAATCGAAGCGCAGGCCGTGCGGCAGGCCGCCGAGATAGCCGGAACCGTCGCCCCGGCCGGCGAAGGGTTCGGCGACCCGGCCGATCTTGGTCGAGATCACCACATCCTTTCGTCCCGAGCGGCGCAAGGCCGAGCCGATGCGATGCTCGGAGAGGCCGTGGCCGTAGAGCGGCGAGGTGTCGACCAGATCGACGCCGGCCGCGAGCGCCGCCTCGACGGTCGCGACCGCGCTCGCCTCGTCGAGGCGGGCATAGAGATCGCCGAGCGGCGCACCGCCGAAGCCGAGCGCGGTGACCGTGATGCCGGAGCGGCCGAGAGGTCGGGCTGGAAGCGTGCAAAGGGTCATCGGGAACCGGGTGCTCGGCCGTGTCGCGGCAGTATGTGCACACCAACATGTCAGCTTGCAACCATGTTCGATCCGGACTAGCCTGCCCAGCATTCCGGCAGCCGCGGGCAAGGATGAACCCCGTCGGAACGGATCAAGACGGCCAGCCAGGGCCGCGCATCAATCCAGGGAGGACGTCCATGACCGAGATCTTGAAGCCGACGCGGCGCGGCCTGCTGCGCGGCGCAGCCGCGCTCGGCGCGACAGGCGCCATCGCCTCGCCGCTGGTGCTGCGCGAGGCGCGAGCCCAGGCCGGCTTCAACTGGAAGCGCTTCTCCGGTCAGTCGATCGACGTGCTGCTGGTCAAGAACCCGCGCTCGGACCTGTTCCAGGCCGCCGAGAAGGAGTTCACCGAGCTCACCGGCATCAAGGTCTCCTCCGAGCAGGTGCCGGAGCAGCAGCAGCGCCAGAAGGCGGTGATCGAATTCGCCTCGGGCAAGCCGAGCTTCGACGTCAGCGCGATCTCGCTGCACGTGCAGAAGCGCATGGCCGCCAAGGGCAAATGGTTCGCCGACCTCTCGCCCATGATCAAGGACGCTTCGCTGACCTCGCCCGACTTCAATTTCGAGGATTTCGGCGCCGGCGCCGTGGCCTATGCCCGCCAGGCCGACGGGGCGCTCGATACGCTGCCCTATTTCGTCGACTACTGGATGGTCTACTACAACAAGGAGCTCTTCGACGCGAAGGGCGTCGCCTTCCCGAAGACCATGGACGAGATGGCGGTCGCCGCCGCCAAGCTGCACGACCCGGCCAAGGGCGTCGCCGGCTTCGTCTCACGCGGCCTGAAGAACGCGAACGTCCCGGTCTGGGCCTGCCTCCTGCTCGGCCAGGGCGTCGAGACCACCTCGGCCGATGGCAAGCTGCAGACTGCCGGACCGGAGGCGATCTGGGCCGGCGAGCTCTACAAGAAGCTCAACAAGGACACCGGTCCCGCCGGGGCGGTCGGCTTCAACTGGAACGAATGCCAGACGACCTTCATGCAGGGCCGCGCCGCGATGTGGCTGGACGGCATCGGCTTCGCGACCCCGCTCGAGGACCCGACCAAATCGCGCATCGTCGGCAAGGTCGGCTACGGCGTCACCCCGCCCGGCCCAAAGGCGCATCATGCCGGCATGTTCGGCGACGGCATCGGCATCTCGCGCGGCTCCCAGAAGAAGGAAGCGGCCTGGCTCTATATCCAGTTCATCACCAACAGGGCCCAGCAACTCGCCATGCTGAAGGCGGGCGCCGGCGCGCCGGCCCGCTCCTCGGCCTATCTCGACAAGGAAACGATCGAGAAATCCAAGTTCGGGAAGCAGTATTTCGACTGCCTGCTGAACTCGGCCAAGATCGCCCGCGCCGCGCTGCCGCAGATCGTTCCGGTCACCGAATTCCGCGACGTCTTCGGCGTGGCGCTGACCAACATGATCGGCGGCGCCGACGTCGCGGCGGAGCTGAAGAAGGCGACCGAGGCCTTCGCGCCGGTGCTGGTCAAGAGCGAGCAGGGCTGAGCCGAGCTTGGCCGCCGAACGCGTCATGGTCGGGCCTGTCCCGACCATCCACGTCTTCCTGCGGCCAGGACGGTGTTCAAGACGTGGATGCTCGCCACAAGGGCGAGCATGACGGTGTGAGCTTCCAGAGCCAATAATGACCAGCACCACCCTGCCAGCCAGTAGCCTTGCGAGCCCGGCACAGATCCCCGCGGCGGATTCGCAGGACTTCACGCCGCGCTACTGGCTGTTCTCCCTGCCGGCGGTGCTGATCGTCGCCAGCGTCATCGTCTTCCCCTGGCTGTTCACGCTCTACATGTCGACGCAGGACTGGAAGATCGGCGGCGGCCAGGAGTTCGTCGGCCTGCAGAATTTCGTCGAACTCGCCCGCGATCCGCGCTTCATCGAGTCGATGGGGCATACCTTCTACTACACCGTGCTCGCGGTGGTGCTGCCGATCCTGTTCGGCACGGCCGCGGCGCTGGTCTTCCATCGCGAATTCCCGTTCCGCGGCCTGCTGCGCACCATCTTCGTCATGCCGATGATGGCGACGCCGGTCGCGGTCGCGCTGGTCTGGACGATGATGTTCCATCCCCAGCTCGGCGTGCTGAACTACCTGCTCTCGCTGATCGGCATCGGACCGCAGGCCTGGGTCTATTCGCCGAATACGGTGATCCCGACGCTGATCCTGGTCGAGGTCTGGCACTGGACGCCGCTGGTCATGCTGATCGTGCTCGGCGGCCTGGCCGGCCTGCCGAAGGAGCCGTACGAATCCGCGCTGATCGACGGCGCCAATGCCTGGCACATGTTCCGGCACATCACGCTGCCGCTGGTCTGGCCGTTCATCATGGTGGCGATCGTGATCCGCACCATCGACGCGCTGAAGGCGTTCGACACGATCTTCGTGATCACCCAGGGCGGGCCGGGGACCTCGTCGGAGACGCTCAACATCTTCCTCTATCTGCAGGCCTTCCAGTTCTACAAGATCGGCTACGCCTCGGCGGTCGTGGTGATCTTCTTCGTGATCATCATCATGCTGTCGCTGCTGCTGCTCTACGCGCGCCAGAAGTCGAAGTGGAACGCGTGATGAAGCGCGCTTACGGCATCGGCATCTGCTCTCTTCGCGCCATCTCACACGCGGCGTCATCCCGGGCGGCCGAAGGTCGTCCCGGGATCCATCGCAGAGCTCCGCACTCTACGATGGATCCCGGAGCTCCGCTTCGCTGCGTCCGGGATGACGGCGCCTGGCTCTGCGATGCCGAGGGGAGGGCGCAGCCGTGAAGCGCCTCGCCACGAAATTCGGCTTCTACGCCTCGGTCTTCGTGCTGGTCTCGCCGGCGGTGCTGGTCTTCCTCTGGATGATCTCGCTCTCGCTGAAGAACGAACTCGACAACACCGCCTTCCCGCCGGTGTTCATCCCGAGCCCGCCGACCTTGGCGAACTATCTCGACGTGTTCGAGAAGAACAATTTCGCGCTCTATCTCTGGAACTCGATCCTCGTCACCGGCGGTGCGGTGCTGATCGGCCTCGCGGTCGGCGTGCCGGCCGGCTACGGCATCGCCCGCGGCAAGGCGCACAAATTCGCGATCCTGATCCTGGTCGCGCGGATGACGCCGGCGCTCTCCTATCTGATCCCGCTCTTCCTGCTGTTCCAGATGACCGGGTTGGTGGGCTCCATCACCGCGCTGGTGATCACCCATCTCGTCATCACCATCCCGATCATCGTCTGGATCATGATCGGGTACTTCGAGAACGTGCCGATGGAGCTGGAGGACGCCGCGCGCATCGACGGCGCCTCGACCTGGCAGGCCTTCCGCCATGTCGCGCTGCCGCTGGCCCGGCCCGGGATCGTCGTCGGCGGCATCCTCGCCTTCATCTTCTCCTGGAACAATTTCATCTTCTCGGTGGTGTTAGGAGGCAAGGCGAGCCGTACGCTGCCCTCGGCCGTCTACAACTCGCTGACCTTCGAGCAGATTTCCTGGGGGCCGCTCGCCGCCGCCGCCCTGCTCGTCACCCTGCCCGTCCTGCTCCTGACCGTTCTCGCCCAGCGCGAGATCGTCGCCGGCCTCTCCGCCGGAGGGCTCAAGGATGGCTGACATCGCCGGCGACGGCCTCGTCGCGCGCCTGATCTCCCCATCATCCCAGTCGGACATCTCACGGAAAGACTTCTTGCAATGGCTCTGAATCCCGATCGCTTCGGCCTCTCCTGCGCCATCACCACGCCGATGCGGGAGGGCGGCGCCGTCGACCTGCCGCGGCTCGTCCACCATGCCAGGCATGTGCTCGCCAATGGCTGCGACTCCGTCACCCTGTTCGGCACCACCGGCGAGGGCGCCGCGCTCGGCGCCTCGTCCCGCACCGCCATGCTCGGCGCGCTCGTCGGCGCCGGCATCGACCCGGCGAGGCAGATCTATGCCGGTGTCGCCGCCGCTTCGCTGAGCGCGGCGGTGGAGCAGGCGCGGACGGCGTTGGACATGGGCGCGAAGGGCCTCCTGGTCGCCCCGCCCTTCTACTTCAAGGGCGTCGGCGACGAAGGGCTCTATGCCTGGTTCTCGCAATTCTTCGAGAAGCTTGGCGCATCGGCCCGCAACACCATCCTCTACCACATCCCCTCGGTCACGGCGGTCGACATCTCGGTCGCTCTGGTCGGGCGGCTGAAGACGGCCTTCCCGGGGGTCGTGGCCGGGGTGAAGGATTCCTCCTGCGACTATCCGACGACCGAGGCCTTCCTGAAGGCGCATGGCGAGCTCGCCATCCTCGTCGGCGACGAGCGTCTGCTCGGCCGCGCGGTGCGCGCCGGGGCGCAGGGCTCGATCTGCGGCGTCGCCAACCTGGTGCCTCACCTGTTGCGGCCGATCGTGTACGAAGGCGCCGAGGACGCGGTGGTGAACGCGCTGGTCGACGAGATCTGCTCCTATCCGGTGCTGCCGGCGGTGAAGGCGCTGGTCGGCCATCTCCATGGCGACGACGGCTACGGCCCGATGCGGGCGCCGCTGACCGCGCTCGACGAGAGCCAGCGCAAGGCGCTCTGCGCCGCCTTCGACCGGATCACCCGCGCCAGGGCCGCCTGAGGGAGGCAGACGAGATGAGCCAGTCCGAGCCGGACCGCGAGGGCGAGCCGCTGAAGCTCAGGGAGCGGGCCTATGCCAGCTTCACCGAGCGGCTGCTCGCGCGCGAAATCCGGCCCGGCCAGTTCGTGACCCAGCGCGAGCTCGTCGCCATGACGGGCTTTCCGCTCGGCGCGATCCGCGAGCTGATCCCGCGGCTCGAGGCGGAAGGGCTGATCAAGACCGTGCCGCAACGCGGCATGCAGGTCGCCCATGTCGACCTCAACCTGATCCGCAATGCCTTCCAGTTCCGGCTCTTCCTCGAGAAGGAGGCGACCGTCGCCTATACGCAGACCGCGACCGACGCCGAGATCGCCGAGCAGCGCGAACGGCACGAGGCGATCATTCGCCGGGCCGAGGCCGGCGGCGACGAGAGGCTGATCGAGGACGCCGAGGATGTCGACCGGCGGATGCACGAGGCGATCATCGACCATCTCGACAACGACATCGTCAGCCAGGCCTTCCGCGTCACCTGGCTGAAGATCCGGCTGATCCGGCAGTACGAGACGCGCATCCAGAACCATATCCTGGTCCCCGTGATGCAGGACCACCTCAAGATCATCGCCGCGATCGAATCGCGCGATCCGGACAAGGCCGCCGCCGCGATGAGCGAGCACATCAACAACGCCCGGACCCGGGCGATGAGCTACTGACGGGAGACCGCATGGAAACGCCCCTGTCCCGGAATGACGGCGGGCCCTGAACGGGCGGAAGCCCATCGAGCTGTATTCGAACGTGAATCGAGCCGGAGAACCGGCCAGATTGGGAGGAGACCGACCATGACGAAGCTGACGAAACGCGCCTTTCTCGCCGGTTCCGCGGCGGCAGGCACCATGCTCGCGATGCCGACCGTGCTGCGCGCGCAGGCGACGGTGATGCGCTGGGGCGAGATGCTGCCGACCACGCATCCGCAGGTGCAGATGGTCGAGCGCATCGCCAAGGAGGTGAAGGAGAAGACCGCGGGCCGGATCGACATCCAGTCCTTCCCGGCTGGGCAGCTCGGCTCGGGCAAGGACATGATGGAATCGGTGGCCTCGGGCGCGCTGACCATGACCACGGACGGCGCTGCCGCGCTCGGCTCCTTCCTGCCCCAGCTCTCCGTGATCGAGGCGCCCTATCTCTGGCGCGATCCGGGGCATATGGCCAAGGTCGCCAAGGCGCCGGTCTTCGCCCAGATGAACGACGAGCTCGTCAAGAAGCGCGGCATGCGCATGGCGGCGGTGACCTATTACGGCAAGCGCCATCTCACCACCGGCTCCAAGCCGGTGAAGAGCGCCGCCGACGTCGCCGGCCTCAAGCTGCGCGTGCCGCCGGTCGACACCTTCCGCGCCATGGTCGAGGCCTGGGGCGCCAAGGCGACGCCGGTCAACTTCAACGAGCTCTATCTGGCGCTGAGCCAGGGCGCGGTCGACGGACAGGAGAACCCGCTGCCGACCATCCACAGCGCCAAATTGCAGGAGGTGCAGAAGCATCTGATCCTGACCGGCCACATCATCACGCCGCGCCTGATCGTCATCAACCAGGACTTCTGGAAGGGGCTGAAGGATGCCGACCGGACGATCCTGGAAGCGGCGATCGCCAACGGCGTCGCCTGGCAGGATGCGGAGCTCGCGAGCCAGGAGGGCAGCCTGGTCGCGACGCTGAAGGCCGCAGGCATGAGCGTGACCGAGCCCGATCTGGAGAGCTTCAGCAAGCCGGTGCTGGCCAGCCTGCCCAAGCAGTTCGAGAGCAAATGGGGCAAGGGCACCTGGGACGCGCTCGCGGCGCTGTAGAGAGCGCGGCGATGGCCGGGACAGGCGCGGGGAACCTTTCTCCCGGATGGGAGAACGGCCCGCCCTCACCGCAGAAGGCGCAACGGCGCCACCTCACCCCCTTGGTCCGCGGCGATCCCTCTCCCCTGCCCCTCTCCCATCCGGGAGAGGGGATCCCGCGCCCTCATCATGGACGCTCATGAAATCCCTCGTCGCCTTCACCGACCGCCTGGTGCGCGCGGCCGCCGTCGGGCTGTTGCTGGCGCTGCTCGTCGCGGTTCTCCTCGGCGTCGCTTCGCGCCAGCTCAACGCTCCGCTCGCCTGGACCGACGAGCTGGCTCAGTACCTCCTTGTCTGGACCGGCTTCGTCGGCTGGATCATCGCGGCGCGGCGGCGCTCGCATATCCGGATCACGGTCTTCGCCGACCTGCTGCCGAAACCGGCCGGACGCATGCTGGAGATCGTGACGCAAGCCGCGATCATCGTCTTCGCCGCGATCCTGATCCGCTATTCCTTCGGGCTGATCGAGCGCACCTGGGACGTCGAATCGATCGCCCTGCCGATCACCAGCGCGGCGCTCTACGTGGTGATGCCGCTCGCGGGGCTGGCGCTGATCCTGCAGGCGCTGGCCGAGATCGGCGTCGTCGTCGCCGGCCGCAGGGTCGAGGACGCCGAGCCGGGGACGCAGCCGCTATGAGCGCTCTGATGCTGCAGCTCCTGCCGGTTTGGTTCGCCGCGCTGCTGCTCGGCGTGCCGCTCTTCGTCTCGATGGGGCTGGCGGCCATCGCCTTCGCCTATTTCGGCGCCTTCCCGCTCGGAATCGTCCCGCAGAAGATCGCGCAGTCGGCGAATTCCTTCCCGCTGCTCGCCGCGCCGCTGTTCATCCTGATGGGCAACATCATGAACTCGGCGGGGATCACCGACCGGATCTTCGCCTTCGCGACGGCCTGCGTCGGCTGGCTCCGCGGCGGCCTGTGCCACGCCAACATCCTCGCCAGCGTGATCTTCGCCGGCATGTCGGGCTCGGCGGTGGCCGATGCCGGCGGCGTCGGCACGCTCGAGATCAAGGCGATGCAGGACGAGGGCTACGATCCGGAAACGGCGGCGGCGATCACGGCCGCCTCGGCGACGATCGGGCCGATCATCCCGCCCTCGCTGCCGATGGTGATCTACGGCGTCTCGGCCGACGTCTCGATCGGCGGCCTGTTCCTGGCCGGGGTCATCCCCGGCCTGCTGATGGCCGGCGCGCTGATGGCGATGGTGGTCCATGTCGCCCGGAAGAAGGACCTGCCGCGCCATCCCTTCCCCGGGGGCGCCCAGCTCTGGGCCGCCTACAAGGAGGCGCACTGGGCGCTGATGACGCCGGTGATCCTGTTCGGCGGGATGATGGCCGGCATCTTCACACCGACGGAGGCCGCCGCGGTCGCGACCGCCTATGCGATCGTGCTCGGCCTCTTCGTCTACAGGAGCTTCTCGCTCGACGACCTGCCGGAACTGGCGGTGCAGACGGTCGAGACCACCGGGGTCGTGCTGGCGCTGGTGATGACTGCGGCGGCACTGGGCTGGTGCCTGTCGATCTCGCGCATTCCGCAGACGGTCGGGCCGATGATCGTCGATCTCGCCGGCAATCCCTTCGTCTTCCTGCTGATCGTCAACCTGCTGCTGCTCTTCGTCGGCTGCTTCATGGAAGCGCTGGCGGCGATGCTGATCCTGATTCCGATCCTGACGCCGGCTGCGGCGCAATTCGGCATCGACCCGATCCAGTTCGGACTGATCTTCGTGCTCAACCTGATGATCGGCACGATCACGCCCCCGGTCGGAGTCGTGCTCTTCGTCACCTCGAAGATCGCGAAGATCAGTTTCGAGGCGATGTCGCGCGCGATCGTGCCCTGGCTGCTGCCGCTGCTGGCGGTGCTGCTGGCGGTGACGCTCTGGCCGCCGCTGACGACCTGGCTGCCGAACCTGGTGCTGGGCAGGTAGATCGTTCAGACCGTTCGCGTCACCTTGGACAGGTTGGGCGGGCAGTCGGGGTCGAGGCCGCGGCTGCGCGCGAGCGCCGCGACGGCGCCGTAGAAGGCGCGGACCTGCGCCAGCGGCTGCAAGGCGGCCGGCAGGCCGGGCGGCAGCGGCAAGCCTTGTCCCGCGCCGGCCCGGCTGCCGGCATAGCGCAGATCGGCGCCGAGCCCGAGAAAGGCCGCGGCGGCGGCGGCGACGCTTTCGCTGCCCTCGTCGCCAGGGTCGAGCGCCAGCGCCGGGAAGCCGGGACCGACCAGGGCCAGCGGTCCATGCAGGACCTCCGCGGCGCTGAAGGCCTCGGCGTGGACGCGACAGGTTTCCTTGAACTTGAGCGCGATCTCCTGGGCAATGCCGAAGGAGAGGCCCCGGCCGATGACGTAGAGGCTCCGCGCGTCGCGCCAGGACAGCAGCGCCGGCCTCCAGTCGCAGGATCCGGCCGCGTCGAGCGCCTCGGGCGCCTGCTCCAGAGCGCCGGACAAGGCCTGGTCCTGCGCCCATTCCGCCACCAGATGGAGGAAGGCGAGGCAGGTGGCGAGGAAGCTCTTGGTCGCGGCGACGCTGTGTTCAGGCCCCGCGCACAATGGCAGGAGCACGTCGACCATGCCTGCGAGCGGAGACGCCTCGTCATTGACGAAGCCGACGACGAGCGCCCCGGCGCGCCGCGCCGCTTCGGTCAGCAGCAGCGCGTCGGGGCTGCGGCCGGATTGCGAGACGGCGATGAACATGGCGCGGGAGAGATCGAGCTCGCCGCCATAGACCGAGGCGAGGCTCGGGCCGAGCGAGGCGACCGGCAGGCCGAGCGTCCGTTCGATCAGGTATTTGCCATAGGTCGCGGCATGGTCGGAGGAGCCGCGCGCGCAGGTCGCGACGAAGGCGGGCCGCTTGATGTGCAGGCGCTGCACGAGATCGGCGATGATGGCGCCGTTCCCCGCGATCTGGCGGCGGGCGACGGCGGCGACCTCGGTCGCCTCGCGGGTGAGCAGGGCCTCAGCCATGGCGTCGCAGCGGCGTCTCGAGCAGCTGGTCGGCGATGCGGGCGACCCGGCGCCGATCGAGCGCGTGGCCGGCGCCGCCGACATTCTCGACCGAGAGCGTACCACAGGCGATGCCCTCGGCGAGGGCGCGTTCGGGGGACCGCCCGGCGAGCCAGGCGGCGAGGAAGCCGGCATTGAAGGCGTCGCCCGCGCCGGTGGTGTCGAGCACCGCCCGGCAGGCCGCGGCGGGGAGCGCCAGGCTCGCGCCGACCCGATGGAGACGGGCGCCGGCGTCGCCGTCCTTGATCGCCACCAGCGGAAAATGTTGCGCGAGCCGCTGCCCGGCCGCGTCGAGATCGTCGCAACCGGCGATCGCCCGCGCCTCCGACGCATTCGGCAGGAAAATGTCGACGCCGCTGCAGCGCGCGACGAGATCGGGCGAGCGGATCAGGGCATCGTCCCAGCTCGGGTCGAGCGAGACCGTGAGACCGTGATGCCTGGCGTCGGTGACCAGATGCGGGATCTCGGCCAGCGTCGCGAATTCGGCGACGTGGAGATGAGTGGCACGGACATCGCCGAGGGCGGCGGCGAGCGTCGCCGGGCGGGCCCGGCCGGCGCGGCGCGAGAGGAAGGCGCGTTCGCCGTCCCGGACCATCGCGACGGTGAGCTGCGGGCCGGCATCGGCGGCGCGCTCCAGGAAGGCGAGATCGACGCCGCTGGCCGCGAGCGCCGGCAGGAGCGATTGCGAAAGCGGGTCCTCGCCGAGGCGCGAAAGCAGGGCCGCGGGCCGCCCGAGCCCGGCGAGATGGGCCGCGGTGATGAAGCCGCCGCCGCCGGGGACGATCGCGACATCCTCGGCGAAGCGCTCTTCGCCGAGACGCGGCATCGCCGCCAGCCCCCGGAAGACGAGATCGCAATAGAGCCGGCCGGTGCTGAGCACGAGCCCGTCCGGCCGTGGCCGCGCGGAGATCACAAGGCGCGCTCGCTCTTGGCGTCGAACAGGTGCAGCGCCGCGGCCGCGGCGCCGAGCCTGACGGCACTGCCGACGGCGGGCGGGTTCCGGGCCGGGGCCGAGGCGAGCAGCAATCCGCCCTCGGCCTCGACATGGACGAAGGTCTCCGGGCCGAGCGGCTCGACCACGGCGACGCTGCCGGAGAGAACGAGATCGGCGCTCTCGCCGTGTTCCAGTACGCGCAGTTCCTGCGGCCGGACGCCGACAAGGACATCCGTGGGGAGGGCCGCGGACCAGGCGAGCGGCGTTTCCCCGAGCTGCAAGCTGCTGCTGCCAGCCTCCGCGGTCGCCCTCGCCGGCACGATGTTCATCGTCGGCGAGCCGATGAAGCGGGCGGTGAAGACGTCGGCCGGCTTCTCGTAGAGCGCCATAGGGGCACCGACCTGGAGGATGCGGCCGTCGCGCATCACGACGATCCGGTCGGCCAGCGTCATCGCCTCGACCTGGTCGTGGGTGACGAAGACGATGGTGGTGCGCAGCCGCTGGTGCAGGCGCTTGATTTCGAGCCGCATCTGCGCGCGCAATTGCGCATCGAGGTTTGAGAGCGGCTCGTCGAACAGGAAGACGGCAGGGTCGCGCACCATGGCGCGGCCGATCGCCACGCGCTGGCGCTGGCCGCCGGACAGGGCGGAGGGGCGGCGCTCCAGCAGGGCCGTCAGTCCGAGCACTTCGGCGACTTCCTCGACACGCCTGCGCTTCTGCGCCTTGTCGAGCGCGGCGGTGTAGAGGCCGAAGGCGATGTTCTCGGCGACGCTCATATGCGGGTAGATCGCATAGTTCTGGAACACCATGGCGATGTTCCGCTCTTTCGGCTCGAGCCGGTTCACGATGCGGCCGCCGATCGCGATCGTACCGCCGTCGATCTCCTCGAGCCCGGCGATCATGCGCAAGGTCGTCGACTTGCCGCAGCCGGAGGGGCCGACGAAGACCACGAATTCGCCGTCCTGGATATTGAGGTCGAGGCCGTGCACGACCTGGGTCTGGCCATAGCGCTTGACCAGTTTCTCGATCGCGATCCCGGCCATCAGGCGGCTCCTGCGAGGGCGGCGAAGGCCGCGTCGAGCTCGCGACGCGCGGCGTCCTCGCGGCCGGCGAGCGCGAGGGCGGCCTCCTGTGCCGCTGTCAGCTCGGCCCGATAGCCGGCCAGGGCCTCGCCCAGGGCCTTCGGCCCCGGCCCGCCGAAGCGTTCGCGCACCGCGATGAAGTTCTCCGGAGAGACGGCGCTGCCGAACGCCTCGCGGCTCAGGCCCGGCTCACGGCCGGCGGCGTGGCGGAAGGCTTCCAGGAACGGCTCGTAGCCATCGCGCGGCAGGTCGCCATCCCTGGCGACGACGGCCCGCGCCACCGCCGAGGCGATTTCGTGGGCGGCGCGGAAGGAAAGGCCCTCCCGGCGCACCAGCGTGTCGGCGAGCTCGGTGATCGTGATGCAGGAGCGCCGGACGGTCTCGGCGACGCGGCGGCCGTCGACGCAGAGCGTCGGCAGCAGCGCGGCGAGCAGATCGAGCACGCGCCCGCCGCTCTCGAAGGCCTGGTAGCCAGCCTCCTGCGTCTCGCCCTCCGAGTCGTTCATGTCGGTGAACGGCGTGTTGTGGACGATGTCGCGGACCAGGTGGGCGCGGCCGACCGTCTGCGAGGACAAATGGCGCAGATGCTCGATCGGCACCGGATTGCGCTTCTGCGGCATGATCGAGGAGATCTGCACGAAGGCGTTGGGCACGTAGATCTGGCCGACCTCGAAGGCGGTCCAGAACTGCAGGTCCTGAATCAGCCGGCCGAGATGCAGGAACACCAGTTCCACGGCGCTGAAGACGGCCGTCGTGTAGTCGACCGCGGCGATGCAGCCATAGGAGTTCTGCAAGGGCGCCGCGAAGCCGAGCAGATGGGCGGTACGATGACGGTCGAGCGGGAAACCCGAGGTGGTGATCGCGGCGGCGCCCAGCGGGCAGAGGTCGATGAGTTCGCGCGCCTGCATCAGGCGCCGGTGGTCGCGCAGCATCACCTCGATCGCGGCGGAGAGGTAATGGCCGAGCGTCGAGGGCTGGGCCGGCTGACCATGGGTATAGGCGACGATCAGCGTCGCCTTCTCGCGTTCGGCCAGCGTCAGCGCAGCGGCGATGACGGCGCGCAGTCGGCGGGCAAGGCCGTCGAGCCTCGGCTTCAGCGCCAGCTTGAACAGGGTATGGTCGATGTCGTTGCGCGAGCGGCCGGTATGCAGCCGGCCGTCGTCATCGGGCCCGAGGCGCTTGCGCAATTCGGCCTCGACCAGGAAGAAATAGTCCTCGACCTCGCCGGTATAGCTCAGCGCCGCCGGATCGATCTCGCGTTCGATCGCGAGCAGGGCGCAGGCGATGCGCGAGGCTGTCTCCTGCGGAAGAATCCCGGTCTCCGCCAGCATGACGAGATGGGCGCGGTCGATGGCGCGGAAGCCTTCGACATGATGCGTCCTGGCGCCGTCGAAGAGCGGGCGCAGCACCGTCTCCCGGTAGACCGGATCGGGAAAGACGGATCTGTCGTTGACGCGGGGGTCCGCGGGTTCGGTCATCGAACTCATCCCTTCAATCCGGCGAGCACGACGCCGCGGACGATGTAGCGCTGCAGCAGCAGGAAGACGGTGAGCGTCGGCAGGGTCGCCAGCGCCGCGCCCGTCATGATCAGCTCCCATTGCACCTGCGCCTCGACGGCGAAGCTCGTGAGTCCGACGGGGAGCGTGTAGAGTTCCTTGCTCGTCGTCACGATCAGCGGCCAGATGAAGGCCGTCCAGTTGCTGAGGAAGGTGAAGATCGCGAGCGCGGACAGCGCCGGCGTCACCAGCGGCATGGCGATGCGCCAGAAGATCGCGAACTCGCCGAGCCCGTCGACGCGGGCGGCTTCGAGGAAATCGTTCGGCACCGTCTCGAAGAACTGCTTCATCAGGAAGGTGCCGAAGGCGGTCATCATGCCGGGGAACATGATGCCCCAATAGCTGTCGAGCCAGCCGAAGTTCTTGGCCATGACGTACCAGGGGATGACCAGCATCTCGGTCGGAATCATCAGCGTCGAGAGGATGGCGACGAAGACGAGATAGCGCCCGCGGAACTGGAACTTCGCCAGGGTGTAGCCGACCAGGCTGTCGAAGAAGACGTTGGAGAGCGTCACCGCTGTCGCGATGCCGAAGGAGTTGGCGAACCAGCGCAGGAAACGGCCGTCCGAGAGAACGGCGACGTAGTTGTCGAGCGTCGGATGCGCCGGGAAGAAGGCGAGATCGTAGATCTCGGAGGAATCCTTCAGCGAGGTCGCGAACATGAAGGCGAGCGGCGTCACCATGATCAGGCCGCCGCCGAACAGCAGCAGCCAGGCGAGGATGCGGCCGGGCTCGATCCGCCCGGAGAGCGGCGAGGCTGTCGCGCTCATCAGCGGTCCCTCAGCAGGCGCAGCTGCAGCAGCGAGACGCAGAGCAGGACGAGGAAGAGCACGACGGTCTGCGCCGCGGCATAGCCCATGTCGAAGGAGGAGAAGGCGGTCTGGTAGATCATCAGCACCAGCGGCTTGGTCGCGTTCAGCGGCCCGCCCGGATCGCTGCTGGTCTGGCTGGTCATGTTGTAGACCTGATCGAAGATCCGCAGGAACCCGATCGATGAGAAGACGACGAGGAAGATGATCGTCGGCTTGAGCAGCGGCAGCGTGATCTTCCTGAGGATGGCGAGATCGGGGAGGCCGTCGATGCGCGCCGCCTCGTAATAGGTCGTCGGGATGGCGCGCAGGCCGGCGAGGAAGATCACGACCTGGAAGCCGAGGCCGGCCCAGATCGCCGGCGCCAGCACCGCCGGCAGCGCCTGCGTGGTCGAACGCAGGAAGGGTTGCTGGGCGATGCCGAAGCCGGCGAGCAGATTGTTGAACAGGCCGATCGGCACCGGCTGGTAGAACCAGCGCCAGACCCAGGCCATCGCCGCCGCCGTGGTCAGGAAGGGCAGGAAATACAGCGCCCGGATGAAGCCGTGCATGAAGCGGACGCGGTCGAGATGATAGGCGATGACGAAGGCGAGGATGAGGCTGAGCGGCGTGCCGATGACGAGGTAGAGGAAGGTGTTGCCGAACACCTTCCAGAACACCGGATCGGCGAGCAGGCGCTCGAAATTCGCCAGCCCGACGAAGCTCGGCGGCGTCATCAGGTTCCACTTCGTCGTCGAGATCACGAAGGCCTCGAGAGTCGGATAGAACCGGATCAGCCCGTAGAACAGGATCGGCACGGCGAGGAAGGCCCAGGCCCAGGCCACCTGCTTCTGCCGCAGGCTGAGGCCGTGCCAGAGGCGGCCTTGCGCCCTGTCGTCCTGTGTCGAGAGGCTCATCTGCGCGAGGTCCGTTGATCCATCCGCCCGTCATTCCGGGCGGAGCGAAGCGGAGGCCCGGAATCCATCATAGGGCTGCGCGCTACGCTGGATTCCGGAGCTGCGCGGCTGTCGCTGCTTGTCCGGAATGACGGTATTGATCCCGACAGGTCTCACTTCTTGTAGAAGCGGTCGAGGATCGCCTGCTCGGCCTTGGCCGCCTCGGCGAGTGCCGCCTTCGGCTCCTGGTTCTGGAGCAGCACGCGGTTGGCCATGTCGAGGATGACCTGGCGCTGCGGCATCTCGTCGACGAAGACCGTCGCCTGCGAGTAGTTCAGCGCCTTCAGGAACGGCCCGTAGACCGGGTGGCCGAGGTTCTTCTCGGTCTCGGCCACCGCCTTGCGCGCCGGCAACTCGCCGACGGACTCCAGCCAGAGCTGCATCGCCTCGGGCGAGGTGACGAAGGCCATGAACTTCTTTGCCGCCTCCAGCTTCTCGCCCGAAGGCTTGGTGGTGATGGCGTTGACCCAGTAGCTGGCGAAGTTGGACTTCGTCCCGTCCGGGCCGGCCGGCAGCTCGGCGACGCCCCATTCGAAATTCTTGATGCCGCCGAAGGCGCCGAGGCGGAAGGAGCCGTCGATCGTCATGGCGGCGCGGCCGGCGCGGAAGGCGGCCTGGCCCTCGTCCATGAAGCCGGCGAGCCCGACCTTGTGGACGCGCTGGAGGTCGGCATACCAGGCGAGCGACCTGGCGCCGGCCTCGCTGTCATAGGCGACGGTCCTGTTGTCATCGGAATAGGGCTTGCCGCCCATCTGGCGCAGCAGCACCTCGCGCCACCAATGATAGTCCTGGCCGGGCATGTCGAGCGTCACGCCGGCCTGCAGCATGTTGCCGGCGCCGTCGCGCTTCGTCGCCTTCTTCGCGGCATCGAGGTACTCGTCGAGCGTCTTCGGCGGCTTGGCCGGATCGAGGCCGGCCTCCTGGAAGATCTTCTTGTTGTAGAACAGTGCCAGCGAGCGCACCGCCGTCGGCAGGCCGTAATACTCGCCCTCGCGCTTCATCGCCGAGACGATCGGGTAGAATTCCTTCTCGATCATCTCGGGCGGGAAGGCGTCGCGCGGCAGCGGCCGGATGACCTTGCCGGCGATGAAGTTGTCGACCCAGCCATAGAAGAGCTGGACCACGTCGGGACCCTGGCCGGCCGGCGCCGCCGCGGCGATCTTGGTCTGGTAGTCGGCATAGGGGAAGGTGGTGTGCTTGACCTTGATGGTCGGGTTGGCGGCCTCGAAGCGCTTGATCAGCTCGTTCATCGCCTTGATGCGGGCGTCGAACACGTATTGCCAATACTCGATCTCGACCGCCTGGGCGCGGGCTCCGGCGATCGCGCCGACCGACATCGCCAGGCCCAGGAACAATCCGCGAAGGCCGCGCATGATCTCTACCTCCCCCGTCTGGTTGCGACGCCCGCCTGCATCGGCTCCCGGCCGGCCGGACATCCCGCGCCATGCTTTGCCGGCGGCCCGCGGCTGTCAACCAATTAATTCACTTGAGTTGGATTAATCGCCGTCGCAGCCTGTGGGCCGAGACAGAGCCGAGCCTCCCGATGCCGCATCGCAAGCCGCCAGCCGCCCACAGCGCAGCCCTCGGGACCAATCCCGAGCGGGCGCGCCGGCATAACCGGCGGGTCGTGCTGGAGACCTTGCGCCAGCATGGCCGGCTCGGTCGCTCCGACATCGCCAACCTGACCCGGCTGACGGCGCAGGCAGTCTCCAACATCGTCGCCGAATTGCTGGAGGAGGGCTTCCTCGTCGAGCTCGGCCGCCGGCGCACGGCGCGCGGCCAGCCCCCGGTCGACTTCGCGCTCAACGCCGCCGGCGGCGTCACGGCCGGCATGGAGATCGCCGCCGACCATGTCACCACCGTGCTGGTCGACCTCGCCGGCGAGGTCAGGGCGCGCCGCGTCGCGCCGCTGCCGGACCTGGCGGTCGAGGCGGTGCAGATGGTCGCGGCGCAGGAACTGGCGCAGGTGCGGGCCGGGGCGGATATCCCGGAGCGCCTGCTCGGCTGCGGCGTGGTGATGCCGGGTCCCTTCGACTTCCAGGGCACGCTCACCGTGGGCTCGACCGCCTTGCCGGGCTGGACCGGCCAGGACGTGACGGCACTGATGAGCGCGGCGCTCGGCACCCCGGTGACGATCGAGAACGACGCGACGGCGGCGGCCGTCGGCGAGCATCTCTACGGCGTCGGCCGCAATCTGCGGCATGTCTGCCTGGTCTATTTCGGGCTCGGGCTCGGGCTCGGGCTGATGCTCGACGGCGAGCCCTATCGCGGCGCCTTCGGCAATGCCGGCGAGATCGGCCATCTCCCGGCGGTTCCGCAGGGCCTGCCCTGCGTCTGCGGCCGCCGGGGCTGCCTCGAGCGCTATGTCTCGCCGCCGGCGCTGCAGGAGGCGCTGCGCCTGGCCGGTATCGGGCCGGTCGACGCCGCCGGCATCGCCAGGCTCCAGGCGGAGGGCCATCCGGCGGTGCTGGGCTGGATCGCGCAGGCCGGCGCCCTGCTCACGCCGGTGCTCGCCATGCTGGAGAGCCTGTTCGACCCGGAGACGATCGTGCTCGGCGGCGCCCTGCCCGACAGCGTCATCGACGCGCTGATCGCGGCGGCTGCGCCGCTGCCGCTCGCCGTCGCCAGAGGCGGCGAGCGTTCGGTTCCGCGGGTCCAGCGCGGCACGACGGGGCAGTTCACGGCAGCGCTCGGCGCCGCGGCACTGCCGCTGCTCGATGCAACCGCGCCTCGCCTGGTGCGCAATCCCGCGGCAGCCGAGGCGGTCCAGCCGGTCGCCGATCCTGCCGCCGCGACGTAGCGGCGCGCGTTCGGCGGGCGGGGCAAGAAAGCGGCCGCCCGCCGTCGCCATCGCGACGGCGATCGCGCGGCGGCGACCCGTCTTTCGAAGGGCTGCACCGGCCGGAACTTTCCGCTAACGCTGTTCCGCGCGAGTCGTTCGCCCTCGGCCGATCGAACCGCAAAGTGCGTCAGGAATTGATCATGGCAGGGCTCTTGCTAGCGAGCGGGGGCGAACGATTGGAGATGCCGGCCGGATGCTGGAGTTCGAAGGGCGCGGTCTGCGCCGGATCAGGGCGCTGCGCCCGCCGCAGATATCGAGCTGGACGCGCGAGACCGTCGGCCACAAGGCCGTGGCGAGCGTGCCGCCGGCTGCCGAGCTGAGGATCGCCTCCTACAACATCCACAAGGCCGTGGGACGCGACCGCCGCTTCGACCCGGACCGGATCATCGAGGTGCTCAGGCAGATCGATGCCGACGTGGTAGCGCTGCAGGAGGCCGATCAGCGCTTCGGCGAACGCGCCGGGCTGCTCGACCTCACCCGCCTCGAGCGCCGGACCGGGCTGACGCCGGTGCCGGTGCAGAGCGTCTGGCAGGGCCATGGCTGGCACGGCAACGTCGTGCTCTTCCGCGACGGCGCCGTCACGGCGACCCGGCAGCTCGTGCTGCCCGGTGTCGAGCCGCGCGGCGCGCTGATCGCGGACCTGACCGTGCGCGGCGCCTCGATCCGGGTGGTCGCCGCGCATCTCGGCCTGCTGCGCCATTCGCGCTCGCGCCAGGTCGAAACGCTGATCTCCGCCTCGAAGCCGACCGATGGCCGGCCGATCTTCCTGATGGGCGACCTGAACGAGTGGCGCGTCGGCAAGAAGTCGAGCCTGCACGGGCTGGCACCGAAATTCGGGCCGCTGCAGGCGGCGATCCCGAGCTTCCCCTCGCGCTTCCCGATCTGGGCGCTCGACCGCATCGTCGCCTATCCGGCCGAGACGATCGCGCAGGTCGATCTGCACGACACCGACTTGTCGCGGCTCGCCTCCGACCATCTGCCGATCAAGGCGATGGTGCATTTGCCCGGCGAGGATCGCCAGGCGCATTAGAGCCCGTTCCGATCAGCTTGCACCGCAAGCTGATCGGTAAAACGGTCTCCAGGCTAAAAGTGAGAGCCGGATTCACCGATCAGATTGAGTCAATCCGATCGGATCCGGCTCCAGGGACCGCGGCCGGCCGGCGCCCGGCCAGACCGGCGCAAGGCGCGGCCCCGTCCCGCATCGCCGGCCCGTGACCTCCCCGGAACGGCGTGCCACGATGACGGTCGTCACCGCCCTGCACGAGACCGTCATGACCATCGCCGAACCGCACCGCGCCCGCGCCTACCGCACCCAGAACTGGAGCCTGACCAAGCCTTCGGCGCGCGGCCGCAACGGCATCGTCGTCTCGCAGAACCACGAGGCGGCCGCGGCCGGCGCGGCGATCCTCGCGGCGGGAGGCAACGCCGCCGACGCCGCGGTGGCGACCGCTTTCGCACTGGCCGCGGTCGAGCCCTGGAACAGCGGCCTCGGCGGCATCGGCTTCGGCGTCGTGCTGAAGGCAGGCGAAAGCCGGGCGCAGGTCGTCGATTTCGGCCCGGTCGCGTCCCGGCGGGCCGATCCTGCCGATTATCCGCTGACCGGCGAGATGAAGCTCGATTTCTTCGCCTGGCCCGGCGTCGTCGGCGACCGCAACATCCATGGCCCGCTCTCGTTCTGCATCCCGTCCTCCGTCGCGGGTTACGCCACGCTGAAGGACAGGTTCGGGACGAGCATGCCGGTCTCCGAGCTGCTCCAGCCGGCGATCGGCCTGGCGAAGCGCGGCCTGGCGCAGGACTGGTACACGACGCTGAAGATCGCTTCCTCAGCCTCGATCCTGCGGCTCTACGAGGAAAGTGCCCGCATCTACCTGCCGGACGGGCTGCCGCCGGTGCCGCCCTATCAGGGCGTGCCGGGCTTCATGAGGCTCGGCAATCTCGGCGCGACGCTCGAGCATCTCGCCAGGGCGGGGCTCGACGATTTCTATCGCGGCGAGCTGGCGGCGCGGCTGGCCGCCGACATCGCCAGGGCCGGCGGCGTGGTCGACGCGCAGGATCTGGCCGATTGCCGGGCGAGTGTGCGCGAGGCGCCGGTGATCGACTGGCGCGGCACGCACCGCATCCATACCGCCGGAGGCCTGACGGCGGCGCCGACCCTGCAGGCGGTGGTCGAGGGCATGGCCGGCAGCCCGCCGCCGGCGGGCGGGCCGGATTCGGCCTGGTTCGTCAAGCTCTCGCAGGTGATGCGCGAAGCCTATGCCAGCCGGCTCTCGGGGCTGGGCGCGGCACAGATGGCCAAGGAGCCGGCCGAGACCTGCACGACGCATCTGACGGTGGTCGATGGCGAGGGCACCATCGTCGCGCTGACGACGACCCTTCTCTCGTCGATGGGCAGCCGTCTCGTCCTGCCCGAGACCGGGGTGCTGATGAACAACGGGATGATGTGGTTCGATCCGCGCCCCGGCAGCGCCAATGCGATCGCGCCGGGCGCGCGCCCGCTCTGCAACATGTGTCCCGTGGTGGTGACGCCGGCCGACGGCGGCGTTCCGCGCTATGGAGCGGGCGCCTCGGGCGGGCGGCGCATCCTCGCCAGCGTCTACCAGATGCTGGCCTTCACCCTCGATTGCGGCATGAGCCTGGAGGATGCCGCGCATCAGCCGCGCATCGACGTCTCCGGACCGGATGGCACGAGCGCCGATGCGCGCCTGCCGGAGGGCACGCTCGCCGCGCTCGCCGCCGCCGGCCCGCTGAGCGTGGTCGAGCACGGCGTGTTGCCGCTCAACTTCGCCTGCCCGAACATGGTGCGGGCCGGGCAAGGGGAACAGGACGGCATCAGCGACGCCGCCTCGCCCTGGTCGGCGGCCGTGGCGGCGTCGTAGCATTCGTCATGCTCGGGTCGGCGCAGCGCGCCGCCCGAGCATGACGGCGGAGCGCTACACCCGCTTCAGGCCCCAGGGATAGGGCGCCGAGCCCGGCAGCATGCCGGTCAGGCTCTTGCGGTAGGCGGTCTTGATGACGAACTGGCCGAGCGGGATCGTGGCGCATTCCTCCAGCGCCAGGCGCCCGAGCGCGACCGCGACCTCCTTCTGCCTGGCCTCGTCCGGCGCGTAGAGCCACTGCTCGGCGAGTTCCTCCGCCTTGGCGTTGGTCCACCAGCCGAACCAGCCCTTCTCGCCCGGACCGCGGACGAGATTGGACAAAGCCGGGTTGCCCCAGCCGACCGCCGCGCCGGTGGTGTGAAAGATGCTCCAGCCGCCCTTCTCGACCGGCTCGCGGCTGTTGCGGCGCTGGATCACCGTGCCCCAGTCGCTGGCCATCATCTCGACATTCATGCCGAGCGACTTCAGCAGCTCGTAGGTGACGTCGCCGAGCGGGCCGATATCGGGGAAGTCGGTCGGATTGATGATCACGACCTTCTCGCCATTGTAGCCTGAGTCCTTCAGCGCCGCCTTGGCCTTGTCGAGGCTCTGCGGCATCAGGTCCTCGATCTCGCCGGTGTAGTAGGGGGTGCCGCGCCACCAGAGATTCCGGCAGAGCTGCCAGGCCGTGGTGTCGTCGCCCTGGCTCGCCCGCATATAATCTTCCTGGTTGACGGCGAGGCGGATGGCGGCGCGGACCTTCGGATTGTTGAACGGCGGCTGGAGATGGTTCAGCCGCATGATCGCGCCGCGGCCGTTCTTGTCGATGACCTCGCGGGTGATGTCGGGGCTGCGGGCGAGCAGGGGCTGCAGATCGGCGAGCGGGCGCTCCCACCAGTCGATCTCGCCCTTGGTCAGGGCCGCCGCGGCCGTCGCCGGGTCGGGCAGGATCGGCCACTCGACGCGCTTGAAGTGGGCGACCTTGCCGCCGGCATTGCGGCTCGGCGGCTCGCTGCGCGGCTTGTAGGCCTCGTTCTTCTCGTAGACGACGCGGCTGCCGGTGACATATTCGCCGGCGACGAACTTGTAGGGGCCCGAACCGATCATCTCGGTGACCTGCTTGGTCGCGTCGGTCTTGGCCAGGCGCTGGGGCATGATGAAGGGCGGGTTGTCGGCCTTGGCCAGGCAGTCGAGCATCATCGGGAAGGCCCGGGTCAGCCTGATCTCGATGGTGCGCTCGTCCGGGGCGTTCCAGGCTTCGACCGCCTTGAGCAGCAGCTGGCCGTAAGGGTCGCGCTGGCCCCAGCGCTTCAGGCTCTCGATGCAGTCGACCGAGCGGACCGGCTGGCCGTCATGGAAGGCGAGGCCCTCGCGCAGCCTGATCTTCCAGACCTTGCCGTCCGCCGAAACCTCGTGGCCCTCGGCCATCTGCGGCTGCGGCTTCAGGTTGAGATCGCCGCCATAGAGCGTGTCGAAGACGTAATAGCCGTGATTGTTGGTCACGGTTGCGGTGGTCCAGATCGGATCGAGCGAGGTGAGGTTCGCCTGCGGCGCCATCCTGAGCACGGTTGGGCTCGGCGCCTGCGCCGAGGCCTCGCGCGCCAGCGCTGGCGCGAACAGGGCGGCGGCGGCCGTGCCCTGCAGGAACTGACGACGTTTCATCTGATCTTCCCCTCTTATGCTTGCAGCCGGTACCAGGTGAACCTGGGTCGATGTGCCGTTTCTCGCGTCGGGCAGGTCCTGGGCTAGTCGAAGCCGAGGAAGTTCGGGCTGTCCGCGAGCTTCGGCGCCGCCTTCAGCCTGGCGATGTCCGGCACGGGACGCGCCGTCAGCGGGTCGCCGGCCAAGAGTTGCTCCAGCGCGGCCGCGACGGCAAGCACCTTGGCGTCGCCGCCACGCGGGCCGACGATCTGCAGGCCGAAGGGCAGGCCGTCGCGATCGAGCCCGACCGGCAGCGAGATCGCCGGATGGCCGACCGTGGTCACCGCATAGGCCATGGCGAGCCAGTGGAAATAGGTGCGCGTCGGCTTGCCGTCGATCTCGGCAGGGTAGAGCTCCGACCAGGGCCGCGGCGAGAGGGTGATCGCCGGCGTCAGGATGACATCGTAGGTCTCGAAGAAGCGCTGCCAGTTGTGATAGAGCACGGTCTGCTGCTTGAGGGCGCGGGTGACGTCGAGCGCACCGTAACGCAGGCCCTCCTCGACATTGGCGCGGACATTGGGGCCGACCTTGTCGGGCATGTCGCGGACCCGTTCATATTGCCCGGCGAGGAAGGCGACGGCGCGCAGCACCTCGAAGGTCTCGTCGGTGCCGGTGCAATCCGGCGTCGCCTCCGCCGCGACGGCGAAGGCCGCGCTGAAGCGGCCGACCTTGTCGGCGAAGACCTCGCGGATGTGTCTCTCCGTCGGGGCGAAGCCGAAATCCGGGGTGATCGCGACTTTCAACGAAGCGAGGTCGCATGGCGCCGGCCGGGCGAAATCCTCGGCCTTTCGGACCCGCTTGCCGTGGATGGTCGTCGCCAGCGGATCGACGGCGTCGTCGCCGACCATGGTCGAGAGCAGCAGGCAGAGATCGGGCACGGTGCGTGCCATCGGGCCCAGCACCGAGAGCGGATTCCAGCCGAGCGGGCGCTTGTCGCTCGGCACCAGGCCGGGCGTCGGGCGGAAGCCGACGATGCCGTTGAAGGCGGCCGGGTTGCGCAGCGAGCCGCCCGTGTCCGAGCCGGTGGCGATCGGCACCATGTTGGTGGCGAGCGCGACGCCCGAACCGCCGGAGGAGCCTGCGGCCGAGCGCGAGGGATCGAACGGATTGCCGGTGACGCCGTAGACGGCGTTGCGGGTGTTGGCGCCGGCGCCCCATTCGGGCGTATTGGTCTTGCCGACGATGACGGCGCCGGCCCGGCGCACCGAGGCGACGATGCCCTGGTCCTTCGCTGGCACATGGTCGGCGAAGAGCGGGCTGCCATAGGTGGTGCGCAGGCCGGCGACATCCTCGAGATCCTTGATGCCGATCGGCAGGCCGTGCAGGGCCGGCAATTCGTCGCCGCGCATGGTCGCCGCGTCGGCCGCTTTGGCCACGGCGCGGGCGCGCTCGTCGTCGCGCGCCACCATGGCGTTGACGGCGTGATCGACCGCATCGATGCGGGCAAGGCAGCTTTCGAGCAGTTCGGAGGCCGAGAGCTTCTTCTCGCCGATCAGACGGCGGGCGGTGACGGCATTAAGGTCGCAGGGTTCGGTCAAGGCGGCTGGCTCCGGCGCGGCAGGCGGGCCAAGCATGGCCCGTGCCATCAGTCGAAGCGGCTTGCGTCGCTGCGTCAAGCCTCGCCATGCGGGGAGCCGCCCCGCGCCGGCCGCGCGCCGGCCGGTCAGATGTGCAGCGCGTGGCCGAGAGCCTTCAGCGCGGATTCCTGGAAGGCCTCGCCCAGCGTCGGATGGGCGTGGATGGTGCCGGCGAGGTCCTCGAGCCTGGCGCCCATCTCGATGGCGAGGCCGAAGGCCGCGGAGAGCTCCGAGACGCCCTGGCCGACGGCCTGGATGCCGAGGACGAGATGGTTGTCGGCCCGCGCGACGACGCGGACGAAGCCGGCCTCGCCATGGCGGGTCATGGCGCGCCCGTTCGCTGTGAAGGGGAACTGGCCGAGTTTCACCTCCAAACCAGCCTTCTTCGCTTCCGCCGGCGAGAGGCCGGCCGAGACGATCTCGGGATCGGTGAAGCAGATCGCCGGGATCGCGGCCTTGTCCCAGATCCGCGGCTCGCCGGCGACGATCTCGGCGACCATCTCGCCCTGCGCCATGGCGCGATGGGCCAGCATCGGTTCGCCAGTGACGTCGCCGATGGCGTAGATGCCGCGCATCGAGGTCTCGCAGCGCTCGCCGATGCGGATGAAGCGGCCGTCCATGTCGAGCACGAGCTCTTCGAGGCCGAGTGTGCCGGTTGCGGGGGCGCGGCCGACCGTGACCAGGATCCGGTCGGCCGGCAGTTCGCGCTCCTTGCCGTCCGCCGTCTCGATGCGCAGGCCGTCGCCCCTGGCGGTCAGGCCCAGGGCCCTGGCACCGAGCAGAACCTCGGCGCCGAGCGCCGCCAGGCTCCTGGCGACCGGCGCAGTCAATTCGGCGTCGTAGAGCGGGAGGATCCTGTCCTGCACCTCGACCACGGTGACCTTGCTGCCGAGCTTGGCGAAGGCGGTGCCGAGCTCGAGCCCGATATAGCCGCCGCCGACCACGACGAGGCGCTTCGGCAGCTCGGTCAGCGCCAGTGCTCCGGTGGACGAGATCACATTGCCGCCGAAGGGCAGGAAGGGCAGCTCGACGGGGACGGAGCCGGTTGCGATCACCACCGTCTCGGCCTTGATGATCTTGGGCCCGGTCTCGGTCTCGACCGCCACCGTCTTGCCGTCGCGGAAGCGGGCCTGGCCGTGGACGATCTTGACCTTGGCCTTGCGGAGCAGGCCGGCGACGCCGTTGTTGAGGCGCTGGACGATGCCGTCCTTCCAGGCGACCGCCTGCTTCAGGTCGAGCATCGGCTCGGCGACGGAGAGGCCGAAAGGCGTCTTGCCGGCGGCGGCATGGGCCGCCTTCTCGAACTCCTCGGCGACATGGATCATCGCCTTGGAGGGGATGCAGCCGACATTGAGGCAGCTGCCGCCGAGCTTGCCGCTCTCGACGATGACGGTGTCCATGCCGAGCTGGCCGGCGCGGATGGCGCAAACATAGCCGCCGGGGCCGGCGCCGATGACGAGGAGCTTGCAGGTGATGTCCGTCATGATGGGCTCCCGTCGACCAGATCGTCGCAATCCGGCTCCGCCGTCATTGCGAGCGCAGCGAAGCAATCCAGGGGGGCTCGCCCTAGGTCCTCCTGGATTGCTTCGTCGCTGACGCTCCTCGCAATGACGGCGGCGCCCGCAGCGTGCGATAAGGGATCCATCGACATCACATATCCACGAACAAGGTTGCCGGCGTCTCCAGCAGCTCCTTCAGCCGCTGCACGAAGACGGCGGCGTCCCAGCCGTCGACGACGCGGTGGTCGAAGCTGCAGGAGAGGTTCATCATCTTGCGCGGCACGAAGGTGGCGCCGTCCCAGACCGGGCGGACCATGATCTTGTTGACGCCGACGATCGCGACCTCGGGATGATTGATCACCGGCGTGGTGGCGATGCCGCCCATCGCGCCGAGCGAGGTGATGGTGATGGTCGAGCCGGTGAGCTCGTCGCGGCTGGCGCCGCCCTCGCGGGCGCGCTCGGCGAGGCGGGAAAGCTCGACGGCGCAGCCCCAGAGGTCGCGCGCCTCGGCGTGCTTCACCACCGGCACGACCAGTCCGGACGGCGTCTGCGTCGCGATGCCGATATGGATGCCGGCATGCTGGCGGACGAGTCCGGCCTCGTCGTCATAGAGAGCGTTGAGGCCCGGCTGCTCGCCGAGCGCCTTGACCATGGCCCGCATCAGGAAGGGCAGCAGCGTCAGCTTCGGCCGCTCGGCGGTCGGCTTCCTGTTGAGGGCCGCGCGCAGATCTTCGAGAGCGGAGACGTCGACTTCTTCGACAATCGTGATGTGCGGGATGCGCGATTTCGACAGCGCCATCTTCTCGGCGATGCGGCGGCGCAGACCGACGACCTTGACCTCGGTGACCGCCGTCTTCCGCGCGAGTCCGCCTGCGGCCGGGGCCTCGGGTCCGCGCTGGAGGAAGGCGTCGATGTCCTCGTGCGTGATGCGGCCGGCCGGGCCGGAGCCCTGGACCTGGCGCAGGTCGATGCCGGCTTCGCGCGCCTTCAGCCGGACGGCGGGCGAGGCGAGCGGCTTCTCGCCGGCGGCACGGCGCGGCGCGGGCGCGGCGGCGATCGGCGCCGGGCGGGCCGGAGCGGGCTTGGGCGTCGGCATCCGCCTGGGGGCGGCGTCAGGCGCCGAAGCTGGCGTGGCGGGCGGGACCGGGGCGGGCTCCTCCTGTGGCTGCTCGGCGGGCGCTTCAGCCTCGGCCGGCTCCCCGGCCTTGGCTGCGCCGGCGACCTCGAGCTTGACCAGGGCCGAGCCGATCGCGACGGTGTCGCCGATCTCGGCGCCGACCCAGGTGACCTCCCCCTCGACCGGGGAGGGAATCTCGACCGTCGCCTTGTCGGTCATCACCGCGGCGATGAGGTCGTCCTCGCGGACGATGTCGCCGACCTTGACGTGCCACTCGACCAGCTCCGCCTCGGCGATGCCCTCGCCGACATCGGGCAGCTTGATGATGCGCTCGGCCATCAGCGTGCCTCCATGATCTCGCGCAGCGCCCGCCCGAGCCGGGCCGGGCCGGGGAAGTAATCCCATTCCTGGGCGTGCGGATAAGGCGTGTCCCAGCCGGTGACGCGCATGATCGGCGCCTCGAGGTGGTAGAAGCAGTGTTCCTGCACGAGCGCGGCCAGCTCCGCGCCGAAGCCCGAGGTCAGCGTCGCCTCGTGCAGCACGATGCAGCGGCCGGTCTTGGCGACCGAGGCGATGATCGCGTCGAGATCGAGCGGCAGCAGGGTGCGCAGATCGATGATCTCGGCGTCGATCCCGGTCTCCTCGGCGGCCGCCTGCGCGACATGGACCATGGTGCCGTAGGTGACGATGGTGACGGCCCGGCCCTCGCGCCGGATCGCCGCCTTGCCGAGCGGGATGGTGTAATGGCCGTCCTCGACCTCGCCGAGCTCGTGCTTCGACCAGGGCGTGACCGGCCGGTCGTGGTGGCCGTCGAAGGGGCCGTTATAGAGCCGCTTCGGCTCGAGGAAGATCACCGGATCGGGGTCCTCGATCGCCGCGATCAGAAGCCCCTTGGCGTCGCGCGGATTGGACGGCACCACCGTCTTCAGCCCCGAGACATGGGTGAACAGGGCCTCCGGGCTCTGGCTGTGGGTCTGGCCGCCGAAGATGCCGCCGCCTGTCGGCATGCGGATCACCATCGGGCAGGTGAAGTCGCCGGCCGAGCGGTAGCGCAGGCGGGCGGCTTCCGAGACGATCTGATCATAGGCCGGATACATGTAGTCGGCGAACTGGATCTCGACGCAGGGGCGCAGGCCATAGGCGGCCATTCCGATCGCAGTGCCGACGATGCCGAGCTCGCTGATCGGCGCGTCGAAGCAGCGGGTGACGCCGTATTTCTGCTGGAGACCCTGCGTGCAGCGGAAGACGCCGCCGAAGAAGCCGACATCCTCGCCATAGACGACGACATTGTCGTCGCGGCCCATCGAGACGTCGAGGGCCGAGCGGATCGCCTCGATCATGGTCATGCGGGGCATGGCGTCACACTCCGATCTGCTGGCGCTGGCGGCGCAGATGCGGCGGCAGCTCGGCGTAGACATCCTCGAACATGTCGCGGGAGGAGGGCTTGCCGCCAGCGTGCAGCGTGCCGAAGCTCTCGGCTTCCTTCTGGGCGGCGATCACGGTCGCAAGGATCTCGGCCTCGGCCTGCTTGTGGCGCTCCTCGGTCCAGGCGCCGATCGCGATCAGATGATGCTTCAGCCGGACGACCGGGTCGCCCAGCGGCCATTCGTCGGATTCGTGCTTGGGCCGGTAGGCGGAGGGGTCGTCCGAGGTCGAATGCGCGCCGGCGCGATAGGTGACGTATTCGACCAGGGTCGGCCCGAGATTACGGCGGGCGCGCTCGACCGCCCATTGCGCCACGGCGTAGGTGGCGAGGTAGTCGTTGCCGTCCACCCGGAGCGCCGGGATGCCGAAGCCGAGGCCGCGGGCGGCGAAGGTGCCCGAGCCGCCGCGGGCGATGCCCTGGAAGGTCGAGATCGCCCATTGGTTATTGACGACGTTGAGGACGACCGGCGCCTTGTAGGTCGAGGCGAAGACCAGCGCCGCATGGAAGTCCGATTCCGCGGTCGAACCATCGCCGACCCAGGCGGCGGCGATGCGGGTGTCGCCCTTGATCGCCGAGGCCATCGCCCAGCCGACGGCCTGGACGAACTGGGTGGTGAGGTTGCCCGAGATCGAGAAGAAGCCGTGCGCCTTGGAGGAATACATCACCGGCAATTGCCGGCCCTTCATCGGATCGCGCTCGTTGGAATAGATCTGGCACATCATGTCGACGAGCGGGTAATCGTGCGCGATCAGCAGCCCGGCCTGGCGGTAGGTCGGGAAGTTCATGTCGCCCTCGCCGAGCGCGATGCGGAAGGCGCAGCTCACCGCCTCCTCGCCGGTGTGCTGCATGTAGAACGAGGTCTTGCCCTGGCGCTGCGCCATCTGCATGCGGGCGTCGAAGGCGCGCAGCGTCAGCATATGGCGCAGTCCGCGGATCAGCTCGTCCCTGGAGAGGTCAGGGACCCAGGGGCCGACCGCCTCGCCCTCGCGGTTGAGCACGCGGATGATCGAATAGGCGAGATCGCGGATCTCCCTGGGGTCGACATCGACCGGCGGGCGCTGCACCGAGCCGGCCTTGGGGATCACCACATGGGAGAAGTCGGGCTTTTCGCCGGGGCGGCTGGCGGGAACGGGAACATGGAACCGAAGCGGTGAGGAATCTGTCATGTCCACGCTCCCCGCGCGCCTTCCGTTCGGCACGGCCGAACGAAAGAACTCGCGCAAATCAACAAGTTGAGGATGTTCCGATCGCAAAAGTGGCGTCCACTCTTGCGGAACATGCCCTTGCTCGTCCCGTCCAGCATTCCGCCAAGCGGCGACGGCCGCAAGGCGGGTCTTTCGGGCGCGCTCGCCCGGATGCCGTCCTTATTCGGGCATGCTAGGGTGCAGATCTGTCGATTTCTTGCTGAAATGACCTTGAGATTCACCTCGGAGCGGACGATTATTCTGCCTACACAACGCTTGGCGGGAAATTCATTCGATGGCGAGCAGGGCGCGGCGTGGCGACGAGCTGGACGCGATCGACCGGCGCATTCTCTCGGCGCTCAACGAGGATGGCCGGCTGACGATCAATGCGCTGGCGGAGAAGGTCGGTCTGTCGCCCTCGCCCTGCTGGACGCGGGTGAAGCGGCTCGAGGAGAGCGGCGCGATCGAGAAATATGTCGCGGTGCTCAACCACCGCGCACTCGGGCTCGACAATGTCGTCTTCATCGAGATCACGCTCGACAAGCACGACGACAAGCTGCTCGATCGCTTCGGCGAGGCGCTGGCGCGCATCCCCGAAGTGGTCGAGGCCCATCTCGTCACCGGCGATTACGACTATCTCGTCAAGGCCGTGGTCAGCGGTACCGAGCACTATGAGCGCTTCCTGCGCGAGAAGATCTACCGGCTGCCGGGCTTGCGCCAGTCGCGCACCACCTTCGGCCTGCGCACGCTGAAGCGGGCGATCTCGGTCGATCCGCTGCAGATCGCGCTGGGTTAAGTCCCCTCCCCCCTTGCGGGAGAGGTTAGGGTGAGGGGTCTCGTGACGCTTTCTCGTCAGGGTCAGGCTTGTCCCGACTATCCACGTCTTCCTTCCTGCGATGTGGTGTTCAAGACGTGGATGCTCGCCATAAGGGCGAGCATGGCGGGTAGACCATGCGCGACCCCTCATCCGGCCTTCGGGCCACCTTCTCCAGCAAGGGGAGAGGCGAAGCGCTTACCCCGGCACCGAGATCGCCATGCCGTCGCGCTGCGGGTCGGCGCCGCCGGTGCAAAGCCCGTCCTCGATCTTGACGCCGTGGAGGGCGGCGAAGGGATAGCTCTGGGCCGAGCGCTTGACGTCGTAGCCGTCGGCCGTGAGCTGCGCCTCGACGCTGCGGCGGATGCGGTTTGAGATATCGATCGAATTCGAGACGGCCATGACGCGCGGCGCCGCCACCGCTTCCAGCATCGACATCCTGAAATCGATGACGTTCATGATGCCTTGCGCCATGGCCGGGGCGATATAGCTGCCGCCCGGCGCACCCATGACGATGAAGGGCCGGTCCCCCTTGAAGACGATGGTCGGCGCCGCCGAGGAGGAGCGGCGCTTGCCGGGCGCGATCGAGCCGGCGCGGCCGGGACGCGGGTCGAAGCGGCTCATCGTGCCGTTGTAGATGAAGCCGAGCCCCTCGGTGATCGCGCCGGACGGGCTGCCGAGCGTATGGGTCAGCGCGACGGCGTTGCCGTGCCTGTCGACGACGGTGACATGGGTGGTCTCGCGCTGGGAGGAGCGCTCCAGCCGCTTCACCTGTGCCCGCTCGCCACGGCGGATGCCGGCGGCCTGCTCCGCCGCATGCTCCTTCGAGATCAGGCGTGCGACGGGGACGTCGACATAGGCCGGGTCGCCCATGAACTCGTCCTTGTCGATGGTCATGCGTTTCATCGCCTCGGCAAGCAGGCGGACATGCTCGGCGCCACCATGGACGAGCGTGCCGATGTCGAAGGATTCGAGCATGTTGAGGATCTGCAGCATCGACATGCCGCTCGCCGGCGGCGGCGAGGTCGCGATGCGGTGGCCGCGATAGGAACCCCAGATCGGTTCGGCGACCGAAAGCTCGTAGCGGGCGAGGTCCTCGCGCGAGATCAGCCCGCCATGCGCCGCGAAGTCGGCGGCGATCTCCTCGGCGAGTTCGCCATGGTAGAACAGGTCGGCGCCGCCCTTGGCCAGACGCTCCAGCGTGTTGGCCATGTCGGCGTTGACGATCACGTCGCCGGGGCGCTTAACGCTGCCGTCGGGGCGGAAATAGAGCCGCTTGCCGGTCTCGCCGTAGCGCAGCTTGTCTGCGGTGTTGACCTGGCCGGAGCCGCTCTGGTCCTGCGACCAGAACCAGTGCATGTGCGGGCGTACCAGCACGCCCTCGCGCGCCTGCCGGATCGCCGGGGCGATCACATCGGCCCAATCCATGGTGCCGAAGCGCGAGAGTACATGGTCATAGCCCTTGACGCTGCCGGGGGTGCAGACGGCGAGATGGCCGAACTCGCTGATGCCGCCTTCGAGCAGGAAGGCGAAGCCGTCGCGCGACTGGCCGCGCAGTTTGTCCTGCCACATGTCCGGCTTCGCCGCATAGGAAGCGCGGGCATAGAACTCGACGATCTCGTGGACGCCCTTGCCGGGCATGTAGAGCTGCATCGAGCCGAAGCCGCCGATGCCGCACATCAGCGGATCGACCACGCCCTGCATGAAGGCGCAGGCGATCGCCGCGTCGACCGCATTGCCGCCGCGCTCCAGCACGGCCGCGCCGGCTTCGACCGCCTCCGGCTGCGGGGCGACGATCATTCCGTTCTTCATGTTACGGACCTTCATCCTTTCATACGAACCGGTAGTCGCCCCGAAATGAGGCGCGGGGAACCCCTCTCCCGCATGGGAGAGGGGTTCCCCGCGCCCTTCATCACGCCGGCTCCGGCAGCCGCCAGAACAGCCTGACGCCGCCATCCTTCGTACTCTCCAGCCCGGGCACGGCGGAGAGGAGCTTGCGGGTGTAGTCGTGCTGGGGGGCGTCGAAGATCTGGTCGCGCGTGCCTTCCTCGACGATGCGGCCCTCATGCATGACGACGACGCGGTCGGAGACCTGCTCGACCACGCCGAGGTCGTGGCTGATGAACAGGCAGGAGAAGCCGTGCTTCTTCTGCAATTCGGCGAAGAGTTCCAGCACCTGCGCGCGCACCGTCACGTCGAGGGCCGAGACGGGCTCGTCGGCGATGACGAAGCTCGGCCGTCGGATGACGGCGCGGGCGATGGCGACGCGCTGGCGCTGGCCGCCGGAGAGCTCGTGCGGGTAGCGCTCGGCGAAGCCGTCGCCGAGGCCGACCTCGGCCAGCACCTCCTGCAGCCGCGCCTTCTTCTCGGCGGCGCCCATGCCCTCGACCAGCCTTAAGGGCTCGGCCACGAGCTCGCCGATGGTCATGCGCGGATCGAGCGAGGAATAGGGGTCCTGGAAGACCATCTGGCAGTTCAGCCGGTAGTCCCACCAGGCGGAGTCGCTCCGGTCGATCGGCTTGCCGTTGAAGCGGATTTCGCCGCCGCTCGGCCTGATCAGGCCGGCGATGGCATGGCCGAGCGTGGTCTTGCCGGAGCCCGAGCCGCCGACGACCGAGACGACCTCGCCCGGCTTCACCGAGAGGCTGATGCCGTGCAGCGCCCGCTTGCCCTGTTCCTTGCGGAAGAAGCCCTGGCGGCCGCCATAGTCGACGACGAGGTCATCGACCGAGACGAGCGGCGTCGCCGCCTCCGGCAGGTTCCGGGCAGGCTCGCGATGCGGCATCGCGGCGAGCAGCTTGCGGGTATAGGGGTGCTGCGGCCGGGCGAGGATGTCCTCGCTGCTGCCCTGCTCGACGACATCGCCCTGGCACATCACGACGATGCGGCTGCAATAGCGCGCGACCATGCCGAGATCGTGCGAGATCAGGAGCACGGCGGTGCCGTTCTCCCTGGTCAGACCGACCATCAGCTCCATGACGTCGCGCTGGACGACGGCGTCGAGCGCGGTGGTCGGCTCGTCGGCGAGGAGCAGCGCGGGTTTCAGCAGCATCACCGAGGCCAGCATGATGCGCTGGCGCATGCCGCCGGAATACTGGTGCGGATAGGCGTCGAAGGCGCCCTCGGGATCGCGGATGCCGACGCGCCGGAGCATGTCGAGGATGAGCGCGCGCCGGCCGGCGGCGTCGAGCTTGCGGTGCAGCGCCAGCCCTTCCTCGAGCTGGCGGCCGATCAGCATGGAGGGGTTGAGCGAGGTCATCGGCTCCTGGAAGACCATGCCGACCCTGGCGCCGCGGATCGCCCGCAGGCGCTTTTGCGCCATGGTCGTGACCTCCTCGCCGTCGAAGCGGATCGAGCCGGAGACGAGGCGGACCGCCGGCGGGATGAAGCCCATCACGGCGCGGGCCGCCAGCGTCTTGCCCGAGCCGGATTCGCCGACGATGCCGACGATCTCGCCGGGCGAGACCGAGAAGCTGATATCGTTGACGACGGTGCGGCCGCTTGCGCCGATCCGCAGGGTGAGGTCGTCGACTTCGAGCAATGGCTTGGTGGCGGTCATCGCGCACCCCTCATCCGCGGGTCGAGCCTGTCGCGGAGCGCATCGCCGAGCAGGTTGATGCCGAGCAGGGTCAGCGAGATGCAGAGGCCGGGGAAGATGCCGAGCCAGACGGCCTGGCCGATATAGGGCCGCGAGCCCGCCAGCATGTTGCCCCAGGTCGGCGCCGGCGGCGGCACGCCGAGGCCGAGGAAGGAGAGCGAGCTCTCGGCCAGCAGCACCCAGCCGAACATCGAGGTCGCGAGCACGGTCAGCGGCGCGATGCAGTTTGGCAGGATGTGGCGGGCCATGGTGAACCCTTCCGAATTGCCCATCACCCGCGAGGCCGCGATGAACTCGCGCTCGCGCAGCGAGAGCACGGTGCCGCGCACGATGCGGGCGACCGAAGGCGCATAGGCGATGCCGAGCGCCAGGATGATGCCGTATTTGTTGGCGCCGACCACCGCGAGCAGGCCGAGCGCCAGGAGAATGCCGGGGAAGGCGAGCAGCGCGTCGTTGAAGGCCATGACGGCGCGGTCGACCCAGCCCCGGACATAGCCGGAGAACAGGCCGATCACCGTGCCGAGCGAGACGGCGAGCGCGACCGTTAGCAGGCTGATCCAGACAGAGGTGGCGGCGCCCGCCATCAGCCGCGAGAGCACGTCGCGGCCGAACTCGTCGGTGCCGAGCCAGTGCGTCGCCGACGGTGCAGCGAGCTTGGCGCGGAAGGAGAGCTTGAGCGGATCGTAGGGCGTCCAGAGCGCGCTGACCGCTGCGACCATACCGAGGAAGCCGATCAGTGTGCCGCCGACCAGGGCGTTCGGAGCGGGAAGCCTCATTGCGCCGTCACCCTCGGATCGAAGAGCGGGTAGCAGAGGTCGATCACGAGATTGACCAGCACATAGGTGAAGGCGACGAAGAGCATGCAGCCCTGGATCACCGGATAGTCGCGGGCGAAGATCGAATCGACCAGCAGGCGGCCAAGGCCGGGGATGGTGAAGACCGTCTCGACCACCGCGATGCCGCCCAGGAGATTGCCGAGCACCAGGCCGATCAGCGTCCAGGTCGGGCCGAATGCGTTCTTGAAGGCGTGGTTCCAGAGCACGGCGCCCTCGCTCAGGCCCTTGGCTCTCGCATGGGTGATGTAGTCGAGCCGCAGCACCTCCAGTGTCGAGGCGCGCGCCATGCGCAGGATCACGCCGATCTCGTGCAGGAACAGCGTCATGATCGGCATGACGAGGTAGAGAAGGCCGGCCCATGGATTCTCGGCGATCGAGACATAGCCCACCACCGGCAGCCATTCGAGCCTGAGGCCGAAGAAGAGCAGCAGCAGCAGGCCGAGCCAGAAGGTCGGGATCGAGAGCAGCAGCGTCGCGGCCGCCACGAGCGACAGGTCGAGCGCGGAATCCTGCTTCCAGGCGGCGAGGACGCCAGCGGGCACGGCGACGAGGCTGGCGAGCGCGACCGCGACCAGCACGATCTGGGCCGAGATCCAGAAGCGCTGCAGGATCAGCGGCAGCACCGCCTGCTGCGAGTTGATCGACTGGCCGAGATCGCCCTTCAGCAGATTGCCGAACCAGATGCCGAACTGGACCGGCAGGCTCTGGTCGAGGCCGAGCCTGGCCTGCAGGTCGGCGATCGAGGCCGGTGTCGCCAGATCCCCCAGCATCAGCGAGGCCGGATCGCCCGGGATCAGGCGGATCAAAGCGAAGACCGAGACCGACACGATCAGCAATGTCGGCACGGACATCAGGATGCGCGTCAGCGCGAAGCGCAGCATCGGTTCCTCCCGCTGTGCGGACGGTACGGGCGCGATCAGTTCGCCAGTGTCACTTCCCACATGCGCAGCTTCGACTGCCACGGCTTGAAGCCCTGCACGCGCCTGGAATGGGCGACGATGTCGAGGCCGTTGAAGGCGAAGATCATCGGCACCTCGTCGATGACGCGCCTGTGCAATTCGTCGACGAGCTTCTGGCGCTCGGCCCGGTCGGAGGTGACGAACAGCTTGTCGATCAGCTTCTGCGCCTCGGGATTGTCCCAGACCTTGCGCGGCTGCTTCTCCTTCGGCCCCGAGAACTGCTCGAAGGCGATGGCGGGGTCGAAGCGGGCGGAGAAGGAAAAGGACTGCATCTGGTAGTTGCCCTTGTTGTAGCGATCGAGCTGGGTCGCCCAGTCCAGCACCTCGATCTCGGCGTTGACGCCGACGGCCTGCAGCATCTGCTGCGCCACCACCGCAGCCGGGAAGCTCGGCACGACCGGGCGCTTATTGGCGAGGATCACGATCTTCTCGCCCTTGTAGCCGGCTTCCTGCAGCAGCTTCTTGGCGCGGGCCGGATCATAGGCGTGGCCCTTCTTCTCGACCTCGCCGAAATAGCTGGAGCCGGAATAGATCGGCGAGGTGTTGGGCTTGCCGAGGTCGTTGTAGAAGGCGGCGACGATCTCTTCCATGTCGAGCGCGGCGGCGATCGCCTGGCGCAGCTTCTGGTTGCCCATCACCGCGTCCCTGGTCTGGATCAGGAAGACATGGCGCACCGCATTGGGTTCGGCCGCCACCACCAGCTTCGGGTTCTTCTTCAATTCGGCCGCGTCGCTCGGCAGGATCTCGGCCAGGTCGAGCGCGCCGGAGACGAGACCGGCCTTCACCGTCGCCGGGTCCTTGACGATCAGGAACTTGACCTCCTTGAGCAGCGGACGCTTGGAACCGACATAACCATCGGCCTTGCCGCCTTCTTTCGGCGACCTGTAGCCCTCGAAGGCGGTCATGGTGAAATATTCGCCGCGCTTCCACTCGCCGAACTTGTAGGGGCCGGTGCCGATCGGCTTGTCCCAGCTGCCGTCGGCCTTGACCGAATCCCTGTGCAGGATCGCGGTCATCGCGCAGTCGGTGCGGGCGAGCGTGTCGAGGAAGAGCGCGTTCGGCTTGTCGAGCTTCATGACGAAGGTGCGCGCATCCGGCGCCGTCGCCTCCTCGACCTTCAGGCCGGAGCGGCCGTCGAATTCCGAGGTGCAGCGCCACTCGGTCTTCGGGTCCATGTAGCGGTTCCAGCTCCACAGCACGTCGGCCGAGGTGAGCTCGGCGCCGTTGTGGAACTTGACGCCCTGGCGCAGGGTGAAGGTGTAGGTCCTGCCGTCGGCGGAGAGCTCAACCTTCTCGGCGAGCAGCGGCGTCGCCGCGCCGCCCTCATTGTAGCCGACCAGGCCCTCGACCAGCTGCAGCGCGAAATCGTCGGTGTTGTCGTCGCGATTGACGCCGGGATTGTTGCTGCGGATGTCGGCGGCCACCGCGACGGTGATGGATTGCGCCGCGGCCGGCGCGGCGAAGGCGGCGGTGGCGAGGAGGGCGGCCGCCGGCGTAAACAGATACTTCATCTCGGTCCCCTGTCGTTTTTCGTTTGTCGTTATGATCAGCCGTCGCGCCCGCGACGGCTCAATCGGCGAGGCCGACCTCCCAGAGCCGCGGCTTCGAGGCGACCCAGGGCGCGAAGCCCCGCAGGCGCTTCGAGACCATGGCGGTATCGACCTGGTTGTAGAGGAAGATCAGCGGCGCATCGGCGAGCATGAGCTTGTGGAGCTCGTCGAACAGCTTCTGCCGTTCGGCCTCATCAGCGGTGATCGTCGCCTTCTCGATCAGCTCGTCGGCGCGGCGGCTGTCCCAGGCCTTGGACGGGTAGGTGTCCTTGGCGCCGCTGAACTGGTTGTAGCTCTGGGCCGGATCGATACGGGCCGAATAGCTGAAGGACATCATCTGGTAGTTGCCCTTGCTGTAGCGGTCGAGCTGCGTCGCCCATTCCAGCACTTCGATCTCGCTGTTGATGCCGGCCGCCTGAAGCATCGCCTGCGCCACCACCGCGACCGGGAAGCTCGGCACGGTCGCGCGCTTGTTGGCGATCAGCTTGATCGTCTGGCCCTTGTAGCCGGCCTCCGCGAGCAGCTTCTTCACCCGGGCCGGATCGTGATCGTAGCGCTGGCGCTGGACCTCGCCGTAATAGGGAGAGGCCATGTGGACGGCAGAGTTGTTGACCTTGCCGAGCTCGTTCGAGGCCTGGGCGACGAGCTCGTCGAGATCGAGCGCCGCCGCGATCGCCTGGCGCATCCGGACGTCCGACAGCAGCGGATCGCGGCTCTGGAAGAGCAAAGCGTGCTTGGTCGCGCTCGGCGCGGTCACGACCTGAACGCTGTTGCTCTTCTGCATCTCCGGCAGGTCGGAATCCGGGATGTCGGCGACATGGAGCGCGCCCGAGATCAGGCCGGCCTTGACGGTCGCGCCGTCGGCGATGGCGAGGAATTTGATCTCCGGCACCAAGGCGTTCTTGCGGCCGACATAGCCGTCGCGCTTGTCGCCGGGTGGCGAGACGTAAGCATCGAAACGCTTGAGCGAGACGAACTCGCCGCGGCGCCAGTCGCCGAGCATGAACGGGCCGGTGCCGATCGGCTTGTCGAAGGAGCCGTCCGGCTTCAGCGAGTCCTTGTGGATGATCGCGACCATGGCGCAGTCGGTCCGCGCCATCGTGTCGAGGAAGAGCGCGCTCGGCTTCTCCAATCTCATCACCACGGTCGACGGATCGGGTGCGGTGACGCCGGTCACCTTCATGCCGATGCGGCCGTCGAATTCCGACCGGCAGCGCCAGTCGGTCTTCGGGTCCATGTAGCGGGTCCAGTTCCACAGGACGTCGGCCGAGGTGAGCTCGGCGCCGTTGTGGAACTTGACGCCCTGGCGCAGGGTGAAGGTGTAGGTCAGCCCATCAGAGGAGACGGCGACCTTCTCTGCCAGCAAAGGCGCTACCGCGCCGTTCTCGCGATAGCCGACCAGGCCCTCGACCATGTGCAGGACGACGGCGTCGGTGTTGTCGTCGCGGTTGACGCCCGGATTGGTCGAACGGATGTCGGCATTGAGCGCGACATTGATCGTCTGCGCCGTAGCGGGACTCGCGAGGGCGAGGAGAGCGAAGGCGCAGGTGAGCCGGCGGTTCATGGTCGTTCTCCTCGCTGTTCGCGGTCCAGGCGGCCTCAGGCCGCCTTCGCCGCGCCGGATCGGCGCTTGGCGAGCACGTCGGCGAGAAAGTCCTCCACCCGCGAGACGGCCTTCAGCCCGTCATGCGGCATGTTCGGCACCAGGTCGAAGCGCACCGTGATGCCGTGCTCCTCGAAATTCCGGCGCAAGCTGTCGAGCCGTTCCGGGCGGTTCACGCCGGCATGGTTGGCATCCGGCATCCAGCTGGCGCTGCCGGGCTGGTGGGTGATCTCCCAGGTCTCGAGATCGGCGGCGCCGACGATCATCTGCACCGCGACCTTGCGCATCGCTTCGATGTCGGGGGCGGTGCCGAAGAGTTCGGCCATGTTGCGGGTGCCGACCCACCAGTCGCGCGTCGGGTCGAGCAGGGTCACCGAGCCCGGCGCGCCGATCGAGGCGGCCCAGAGCTTCTGAGGCTGCAGCATTAGGAAACGGTGGGTGAAATGGCCCCCGCCGGAATAGCCGAACAGGGCGAAGCGGTCGAAGCGCACGCCGTAATGCTGCGCGACCTCTTCGACCATGGCGAGCAGGATGTGGTCGTAGCGGACCTCGCCCTCGCGCATGTACTTGAAGCCGTTGCGGTTGCCGTCGCCCATTACGCCGATCGGGAAGAGCGGGGCGAGGACGATACAATTGTTCCAGCGGCCGAACGCCTGGAAGGCGTCGCGATAGCCGGTGAAGCCGCGGCCGGTGCCGTGCATGGTGACGACGAGCTCGGGCGCCTGCCCGCCCTTGCCGAGCGTCTTCGGCACATAGAGGCAATAGCTGAAGCGCGGGTCGGCTCTGCAGGCGATCACCGGCGTCGGGCCGAGATCGTAGAGCGCGCGGGCGATCGCCGCCGCGTCGTCCTGCTTGGCGGGCGTTGCGGCGGGAGCGGTCATGCAGGTTTCCTGATTGGCTGTAAGATTGGCGCCAATTTTGTTGCATGTTATATTCGGCCCTGCAAGCCGGATTCGACAGGAGTTTCGGCTGTGCGCGAGGTGAGCGAGCCGGCTCGCAAGCGTCGCTTCGATGCTCTAGAGACCAGTCATGGCCACCCGTCCAAAGACCCGTCAGCGCGCCAAGGGCGAACTCGCCAACGAGATCGCCCGGGCGATCCATGTCCGAGCCTATCGGCCGGGCGAATGGCTGCGGCAGATCGATCTGGAGGAGGCCTTCCAGGCGACGCGCTTCGATGTCCGCGCCGCGCTCGACGAGCTCGCCGTGCGCAAGACGATCGAGCACGTGCCCAATCGTGGCTACCGGGTGACCGAGATCGATCTCGAGACCTACCGGGCGATCCGCGACACCCGCATCATCCTCGAGACCGCTGCGTCCCGCCTGGTGATCGGCCGGATGGACGACAAGGTGGTCGCAAGGCTCGAAGCGCTCGCTCACGAGTTCAGCCGCGCTGTCCAGAGCGGCACGCGCGTCGAGCAGAGCGAGATCAATCGCGCCTTCCATAGCCTGATCTACGAGCATTGCGGCAATCCGGTGCTGGCGGAGACGATCTGGAGCCTGCGCGACCGCTCGCGCGGCTCGGCGGTCACGATCTGGGCCTCGCATCGGGCCTTGCTCGAGAGCGATGCCGAGCACCATGCGATGGTCGCGGCGATCCGCGCCGGAGATGGCGAGCGCCTGGCCGCGCTCACCAGCCATCACATCATCAAGGACCTTATCGAGGCCAACGGCGCGGCTTAATCCGCGACCGCGACCTCCCAGAGCCGCGGCTTGGACAGGATCGAGGATGTGTAACCCTTGATGCGCTTGCCGAAGGCGCCCGCATCGATGCCGTTATAGAGCATCACCATCGGCACATCGGCGATGAAACGCCGGTGCAGTTCGTCGAACAGCTTCTGCCGTTCCGCCTTGTCCGAGACGACCATCGATCTGTCGAGCAGCGCCTGCGCCTCCGGATTGTCCCAGACCTTGCGCGGTTGGGTCGCCTTCGGGCCGGTCACCGATTCGAAGGAGAGGGCTGGGTCGAGCCTGGCCGAATAAGGGAAGGCCTGGAGCTGGTAATTGCCCTTGGAATAGCGGTCGAGCTGCGTCGCCCATTCGAGCACCTCGATCTGGACGTTGATGCCGGCGGCCTGGAGCATCTGCTGCGCCACCACGGCGGCATCGAAGCTCTGCGGGTAGCGCTTGTTCGCCAGCATCACCAGCGGCTCGCCCTTGTAGCCGGCTTCCTGGAGCAGCTTCCGGGCGGCGGCGAGGTCGTACTCGTAGCCCCTGGCCTGGACGGAGCCGTAATAGGACGACATCGTCGGCACGATCGAGTTGTTGCGCTTGCCGAGCCCGTCCGTGACCTGGGCGACCAGCTCCTCGGTGTCGAGCGCCGCCGCGATCGCCTGGCGCAGCTTGACGTTGCCGAGCAGCGGATCGCGCGTCTGCAGGAGGATGCCGACCAGCCCCATATTCTGCGTGATCGAGAGCCCGATGCGCTGATCCTTCCTGAGTTCCTTGACCTCGGCATTGGCGACGTCGGGCACGATGTCGATGTCGCCGCGCAGCAGCGCCGCCTTGGCGGTCGCGCCGTCCGGGATCACCACGAAACGGACCTCGTCGACGAGCGGGCGCTTGCCTCCGGTATAGCCGTCGGGCGCGCCCGGCAGGCTGGCATAGGCCGCGTTGCGGGTCAGGCGGACGAATTCGCCGCGCTTCCACTCGCCGAAGCTGTAGGGGCCGGTGCCGACCGGCTTGTCGAAGGAGCCGTCGGCCTTCACGGAATCCTTGTGCAGGATCGCGGTCATTGCGCAGTCGGTGCGGGCGAGGTTGGCGAGGAAGAGCGAGCTCGGCTTGTCGAGCCGGAAGACGACCGTTCCCGGATCGGGCGCCGTGACCGCCTCGACCTTGGCGCGCCCCCGGCCGTCGAACTCCGACAGGCAGCGCCAGTCGGTCTTCGGATCCATATAGCGGTTCCAGCTCCAGACCACGTCTGCGGAGGTGAGCTCGGCGCCGTTGTGGAACTTCACGCCCTTGCGCAGAGTGAAGGTGTAGCCGAGCCCGTCCGGCGAGACCGCGATCGTCTCGGCCAGCAGCGGCTTCACCGCCGAATCCTCGCCATAGGCGACGAGGCCCTCGACCATGTGCAGGACGACCGCGTCGGTGTTGTCGTCGCGATTGACGCCCGGATTGATGCTGCGGATGTCGGCGTTGAGATGGACCCGCAGGGCCGTGGCCGCAGCGGGCGAGGTGGCCGCGGCGACAAGGCCCAGTCCGGCGAGGGCGAGGGAAAGGCGGCGTCGGCTGTGCATCGGCGGATTCCCCTTGTTTATGGTTCGGCTTCGACGCTGTCCTGGCCGCCCTACTCGGCGGCCTGCGCCAGCGTCACCGGCTCGTCGGCGAGGCTGTAGCGGGTGAAGCCGCGGTTGAGGGCCGGCAGCGGCGCGACCTCCATCGTGCCCCTCGCCGGCTGCATGATCACCATCGCGACGGTGGCGGAGAGATTGCCGGTGTCGTTGAGGCGCGGCGGCCGGCAGACCGAGTGCGGGCTCAGGAAGTCGTCGAAAAGGGCCTGCTTGAGATCGGCGACCGTGAGCTTGCGGCCGGCTTCGTCGAGCAGCTTCCTGACGCGCCAGTCGCGGTAGAAGCTCTCGGGCACCCGCGGCGTGCCGGTATCGGTGAGCTTGGTCAGCGCGACCTGGCCGACCCAGTGGTTGGCGTGGACGATCAGCCCGTCCTGCGGGTAGAGCGGGAAGGCGGCGTCGGGCGCGCATTCGAAGTCGATGCCGAAGCCGGCGACGGTCGCGAGCATCATGTTGTTCGAGCAGGCCTTGGGGGTCGTCGCCACCGCCTTGATCGCGAAGGCGAGGTGCTCCTGCTCCAGCACCTTGCGGCGGATCAGCGCGAGCGGCACGCCGGTCTGGGTGAAGTCGCGCTCGCTTTCGAGATAATTGGCGGTGATCGAGATGCCGGCCGCGTTCATGCCGCAGCGGGCGAGGCCGCCGGCCTCGACGAAGGTCAGGAAGTCCGGTCCGTCCGCGCGGCGCACGCGCAGCACGATCGCCGTCTCGGCGCATTCGGCCTTCCAGTCCCAGTTCTGGCCGTGGATCAGTTCGCCCGAGGCGCTGCGCTCGGGCAGGATGATCGCGCCGGTGCAGCCATCGTCGAGCTCTTCCTGTACCTCGACCGGCCTGTTCTTCTCCAGCCTCGCCTTGGCGATCACCTCGGTGCGGGCGTTGATCATGATGACGTCTTCCAGCGCGACGCCGGCACCGTCGGCGATGCCGCGCATCTCCTCGACATAGTGCTTGCCGTAGGCCTCGATCTCGCGGGCGAATTCGCCGATCAGCCGCGACTTGGCGGCGGCGCCGTAGCCGAGATCTCCGAGCTGCCCGCCATAGAGCTCGATCGAACGCTTGACGCGCTGCGGCACCGCCGCACCATGCTGGCGGCCGCGCTCATAGGGCGTGCCGGAGACATCGACGAAGGGAAAGGGCGGGGTCATGACCAAGTCTCCGCATCGCACTGGCGCTGTGTCAGTCAATATTGTATTTCATTTCAAACTAAGACAATCAAGAGCCCTGCAATGACGACGCCGACACGATTGCAGCAGGACATTGCGGAGCGGATCCTCCGCATGGTCCGGGAGGATGGGCTGGAAGCGGGCGCGTGGCTCAACGAGAACAGCGCGGCGCGGCGCCTCAACGTCTCGCGCACCCCGGTTCGCGCCGCGATCGACCATCTCGCCCGGCAGGGGCTGGTGCGCCGGCACCCCAACAAGGGCGTCGAGCTGTTGAGTGCGCCGGAGATGTCGGGCGATTCGGGCGCGAGCGTCGACGCGACCGAGCTCGCCATGGTCAGGGTGGCGCATGACCGCCATGGCGGGCGCCTGCCCGACGAGATTTCCGAGCTCGAGCTGATGCGGCGCTACGAGCTCGGCCGGCAGGAGGTGCAGCGATTGATGGCGCGCTTGGCCGATCTCGACATGGTCGAGCGCAAGCGCGGCTATGGCTGGCGCTTCCTGCACGAGCCGCGCGACCAGTCGGTGCATGACGAGCGCTATCGCTTCCGACTGCTGATCGAGCCGATGGTGTTCCTCGAGCCCGGCTTCGTGCTGGACCAGGCCTGGATCGACGAGATGCGGGCACGGCATGAGCTGACCCTGTCGCTCCCCTGGAAGGAGAGCTCGGCGATCGGCTTCTACGAGATGAACGCCGATTTCCACGAGGGGCTGGCGGCCGCCTCCGGCAACCGCTTCATCCACTCCGCCGTGCGCCGCCAGAACCAGCTCCGGCGTCTGTCCAATTACGACTGGACTTATGGCTATGAGCGCGTCGTGGTGAATTGCCGCGAGCATCTGCAGATGCTCGCGACGATCGAAGCCGGCGATCTCCAGCTCGCCAGCGCGCTGATGCGCAGCCATCTCCAGCGCGCGATGCAATTGCGCCGTCCGGACGGGCTGGGCTGACCGTATCGTTTCTCTGAGCCCCCATCCTGGGGAGGTCGCGGCAGCGACCGTCCCGAAGGATGCTCCAGGCGGTTCGGGAGGAAGCTGAAGCATCCTTCGAGACGCGCTCCTGCGGAGCGCTCCTCAGGATGAGGGCTGAGGAGGTCGGAAGGTCCTGGTCAAGACTGGCCTTCTCACTATTGTCTTTTGAGCTAAAGAAAGACATCGTGCGGCGATCCATAGCGAGGACCCCGCCATGACCGCGCATGCGCTTGCCCCCGGAAACCGCCTCGACAACGCTCCCGACGCGTTCTGGATGCCGTTCACGCCGATGCGCGCCTTCCGGCAGGCGCCGCTGCTGTTCGAACGGGCGGAGGGCATGCACTACGTCACACCGGACGGGCGGCGCGTGCTCGACGGCATGGCGGGGCTCTGGTGCGTCAACGCCGGGCACGGCCAGGCGAGGATCACCGAGGCGATCCGCGCTGCGGCCGGGCGGCTCGACTTCGTCTCCTCCTTCAAGATGAGCCATCCCGATGCGCGGGCCTATGCGGCGCGGCTCTGCGACATCGCGCCGGAGGGCATCGAGCATGTCTTCTTCGTCAATTCCGGCTCGGAAGCGGTCGATACCGCGCTGAAGATCGCGCGGGCCTATCATCGGGCGCGCGGCCAGGCTTCGCGGACCAAGCTGATCGGCCGGGCCAAGGGCTATCACGGCATGGGCTGGGGCGGGCTCTCGGTCTCCGGCATCGGCCGGCACAAGGCCGCCTTCGGGCCGTTGCTGCCGGATGTCGCGCATCTGCCCCTGCCTTACGATCGCGCGACCATGGCGTTCTCGCGCGGCCGGCCGGAGGGCGGGCTCGCCGCGGCGGAGGAGCTGGAGACCTTGCTGCAGATCCATGATCCCGAGACGGTCGCGGCCGTCATCGTCGAGCCGGTGACGGGTTCGGGCGGGGTCTATCCGCCGCCCAGGGGCTATCTCGAACGGCTGCGCGCGATCTGCGACCGGCACGGCGTCCTGCTGATCTTCGACGAGGTCATCACCGGCTTCGGCCGGCTGGGGGCTCCCTTCGCAGCGCAAGCCTACGGCGTCAGGCCGGATCTGATGTGTTGCGCCAAGGGCATGACCAACGGCGCGGTACCGATGGGCGGCGTCCTCGTCGCCGGCCATGTCTACGAGGCCTTCATGGCCGGCCCGCCCGAGGCGATCGAGCTCTTCCACGGCTATACCTATTCGGCCCATCCGCTCGCCTGCGCCGCGGGCCTCGCGACGCTCGACGTCTTCGCCGAGCAGGACATCCTGGGCGGGCTCGCCGAGGTGCTGCCGCTCTGGGAGGAGCGGGCGCACCGGCTGAAGGGCTCGGCCCATGTCGTCGATATCCGCACCGCCGGCCTGCTCTGCGCGATCGATCTCGCGCCGCGCCCGGATGCCGACGGCGCCAGGGGCGGGGAGGTGGGCAGGCTCTGCCTCGATGCCGGCGTGCTGATCCGCAATGCCGGCGACACGCTGGTGCTGTCGCCGGCGCTGGTGATCGCGCCCGCGGAGATCGAGGAGATTTTCGCCGCGATCGAGGTGGCGCTGGCGCGGATCGACCAAGGCGGGTGATGCAAGCTCGCGCTCCCCGTCATTGCGAGGAGCGCAGCGACGAAGCAATCCAGGGGCAGCGGGCGCGAAGCTGGATTGCTTTGCTGTGCTCGCAATGACGACAAGCTCCTCTCAAGCCCATTCGCCCTTGCGGAAGACCGGAACGCGGTTGCCGTCGGGCTTGATGCCGTCGATGTCGATCTCGTCGGAGCCGATCATCCAGTCGATATGGATCAGGCTCTTGTTGCCGCCCTGGGCCGCGATCTGCTCGGGCGTCAGCCTGGTGCCGTCGACGAAGCACTTCGAATAGCACTGGCCGAGCGCGATGTGGCAGGAGGCGTTCTCGTCGAAGAGTGTATTGTAGAAGAGGATGCCGCTCTGCGAGATCGGCGAGGAATGCGGCACCAGCGCGACTTCGCCGAGCCGGCGCGCACCCTCGTCGGTGTCGAGCACCTTGTTCAGCACCTCCTCGCCGCGGCTCGCCCTCGCCTCGACGATCGCCCCGGCCTCGAAGCGCACCTGGATCTCGTCGATCAGCGTGCCCTGATAGGAGAGCGGCTTGGTCGAGGAGACATGCCCCTCGACGCGGCGGGCATGCGGGGTGGTGAAGACCTCTTCGGTCGGAATGTTGGCGTTGCAGGTGATGCCGTTCTTGGCGGTCGAGGCGCCGCCTTCCCATTCATGCCCGTCGGCGAGGCCGATGGTGAGGTCGGTGCCGGGGCCGGTGAAATGCAGCGCGGAAAAGCGCTGGCCGTTCAGCCATTTCGTGCGCTGCGCCAAAGCGGCGTTGTGCTGCGCCCAGGCGGCGATCGGGTCGTCGCGGTCGACGCGCGAGGCGGCGAAGATGACCTCGGCCAGGCGGGCCACCGCGACCTCCTCGGCATCGCCGGGGAAGACCTGCTGGGCCCAGGCCGCGCCGGGATAGGAGACGATGTTCCAGTTGATGTCGAAATTGGCGATCTTCTCCAGCGCCGGCTGGTAGGCGATCGAGTTCGCCTTGTTGGCGCGCGCGACCTTGGCCGGATCCTGACCGGCGAGCAGCATCGGATTGTCGCCGACGATGGCGAGGCGGGCGGTGTTGGCCGCGAAGGCCTTGCCGACACCCTCGTAGAGCCAGGAGGGGGCGCGGTCGAAGCTGGCATCCTGGCCGAAGCGGTAGCGCGCCAGAGTCAGCGCCTCGTCGGAGAGGATCGGCGTGACGAGGCCGGCGCCGGCCTTGTAGGCGTGCTCGGCGATCCGCCTGACCAGCGGCAGCGCCGCGACCGGCGCGGTCAGGAACAGGTCCTGCCCCGGCTGCAGGTTGAGGCCGACCTTGACCGCGACCTGCGCCAGCCTGTCGAGCTTGGCGGCATCGATGCCGGAGACGTGCTTGTTCATGGTGGCCTCGTCGAACTGATTTGATGAGGCCGCATTGCTGGCGGAAATCCGCCGCGGGTCAACCACTCCGGCGGCATCGGGCCGTTGCGATCCGCGAAGCTTCGTCAGGTGCTTCGCCATGGCGCGCCTCAGCAGAAGTCGAAATCGACGCCCTCATCGGCCTGGAGCACGTGCTCGTCATAGAGCCGGTCATAGCCACGACGCTGCCTGGCCGGCGCCGGCGGCAGGGCGGCCCGGCGCGCGTCGAGCTCGGCCTCGTCCACCAGCAGGTCGAGCCGGCGCTCGGCGACGCTGAGCCGGATGCGGTCGCCGGTGCGGACCAGAGCGAGCGGGCCGCCGACCGCCGCTTCCGGCGCGACATGCAGGACGATCGCGCCATAGGCGGTGCCGGACATGCGGGCGTCGGAGATGCGGACCATGTCCTTGACGCCTCTGGCCGCGAGCTTGCGCGGGATCGGCAGATAGCCGGCTTCCGGCATGGCGGCGGCGCTCCTCGGGCCGGCATTCTGCAGGACGAGGACGTCGTCCGGGCCGACCTCGAGGTCGGGATCGTCGATGCGGGCCGAGAGGTCGTCCAGCGACGAGAAGACCACGGCGCGGCCCTCGTGCTCGAGCAGGCGCTTCTCGGCCGCGGCGCGCTTGACGATGGCACCGCGCGGGGCGAGCGAGCCGAACACGGCGACGAGCCCGCCATCGGGGTCGACCGGCTCCGATCGCGGCCGGATGATCGCGCGGTCGACCTGGTCGGCGAGGGGCGCGTCGATCAGCTCGCGGAGCGTCCGGCCTGTCACGCCGAGGCAGTCGAGATGCAGCAGGTCGCGCAGTTCCCGCAGTACGGCGGGGACGCCGCCGGCGGCGAAGAAGTCCTCCATGTAGTTGTCGCCGACCGGCTTCAGGTTCACCAGCACCGGCGTCTCGTCGGAAAGCCGGTTGAGACGATCGAGGTCGACCCTGATGCCGGCGCGGCGGGCGATCGCGGTGAGGTGGACGACGGCATTGGTCGAGCCCGAGATCGCCAGCAGCACGCGCCAGGCGTTCTCGATCGCCTGCTCGGTGACGATCCGGCGGGGCAGCAGCTCCTTCGTGCCGATCAGGGCGACGGCGCGCCTGCCGCTCTCCTCGGCGCAGCGCAGGCGGTCGGCATGGACGGCGGGGATGGCGGCCGAGCGCGGCAGGGCGAGCCCCAGGGTCTCGGCGATGCAGGCCATGGTCGAGGCCGTGCCCATCACCGCGCAGGTGCCGGCGGTGGTGGCGAGCCGGCCCTCGACCGCCTCGATCTCGGCCTCGCCGATCTCGCCGGCGCGGAAGCGGGCCCAGAAGCGGCGGCAATCGGTGCAGGCGCCGAGCCGCTCGCCTTTGTGGCGGCCGGTCGACATCGGCCCGGCGACGAGCTGGACGGCCGGGACATTGGCCGAGAGCGCCGCCATCAACTGCGCCGGCACGGTCTTGTCGCAGCCGCCCATCAGCACGACCGCGTCGATCGGCTGGGCGCGGATCATCTCCTCAGTGGCCATCGCCATCAGATTGCGGAACTTCAGGCTGGTCGGATTGAGGAAGACCTCGCCGAGCGAGATGGTCGGGAATTCGACGGGGAGGCCGCCGGCCATCAGCACGCCGCGCTTCACCGCCTCCAGCAATTCCGGGAAGTGGCGGTGGCAGTTGTTGAAGCCGCTATAGGTGTTGGCGATGCCGACGATCGGGCGGCCAAGGGCCTCGTCGGAATAGCCCATGGAGCGGGCGAAGGAGCGGCGCAGATAAGCGGCGAAGTCCGGATCGCCGTAATTGGTCAACCCGCCGGCGATGCCGCGCCCTTTCGGTTCCTCGCCCGCCATGCCCGCTTCTCCCTCGACTTGTTGTGGAGAGAAGCATGGCCGGATCGCCGGCGCTGTCGAGGCCGCCGCGTGCAGGGCGGCCTCGCGTTGCCCTCAATACCCCAGGGCGCAGCCGTCCTTGCGCGGGTCGGAGCCGCCGGTCAGCGTGCCCTTCTCCCAGTCGATCCAGATTGCCTGGGCGCCGCCCATCGGCGATTTCGGCGGCTGAACGTCGAAGCCGCGCGCCGCGAGCGCCGCACCGACGCCGTCGCGCAGGCGCCCTTCGGCCTCGACCGTCTTCGTGCCCGGCAGCGGGAAGAGGCGCGGCAGGTCGATCGCCTCCTGCAGGTCGAGGCCGTGGTCGAACAACTTCGCCAGGAAGTGCGCGTGGCCCATGGCCTGGTAGTGCCCGCCCATGACACCGAAGGGCATGACGACGCGGCCGCCCTCGGCGAGCATGCCCGGAATGATGGTGTGCATCGGGCGCTTGCGCGGCGCGATCGCGTTGGGATGTCCCTCCTTCAGCACGAAGCTCTGGCCGCGATTATGGAAGAGCACGCCGGACTTGCCGGTCATCAGCCCGCTGCCAAAGGGCGAGAAGATCGAGTTGATGAAGGAGACGGCGTTGCGGTCCTTGTCGACGACGCTGATGTAGACCGTGTCCTTGTGCTCGGCGCCGCCGGGGATGACCGGCAGTGGATCGAGCGCGCGCTCGGGATCGATCATGCCGGCGAGCTCGCCGGCGAGCTTGTCCGACAGCAGATGCTCGACCGGCACCTGCGCCCCAGCGGGGTCGGCGAGGAAGCGGTCGCGCGCGGCATAGGCGAGCCGGGTCGCCTCCAGCTCGATGTGGAGGTTCTCGACGGCGAGCGGGCCGCCCTTGGGCTGGAAGCGCTCGAGGATCCTCATGATCAGCAGGGCGATCACGCCCTGGCCGTTGGGCGGGCACTCATAGACTGTGCGGCCGCGGAAGCTCGCGCTGATCGGCGTGACGTATTCACCCTCGGCCGCGGCGAAGTCCTCCAGCGTGTGCAGGCCGCCGGCGGCCTCGAGGTAGGCGACCATCTCCCTGGCGATCTCGCCGCGATAGAAGGCGTCGCGCCCCTCGCGGCCGATCGCTTCGAGCGTCGCGGCGAGGGCCGGCTGGCGTTGCACGGTGCCCGCCGACGGGGCCTGACCGTCGACCAGGAAGGTCGCGGCGGCGTTGGCGTCCCTGGCCAGCAACTCGCGCTGGGCGGCGAGGTCGTAGGCGACGCGCGGCGTCAGTGCATAGCCGTCGCGGGCATAGGCAATGGCGGGCGCGAGGACCTCCGCCAGCGGCAGGCGTCCATGGTCCCTGTTGAGCCGCGTCCAGGCATCGATCGCGCCGGGCACGGTGACGACATGCGGCGAATGCCGCTCCAGCGTGGCGATGCCGGCCTTCCGATACCAGTCGAGGGTCGCCGCGGCGGGCGTGCGGCCCGAACCATTATAGGCGAGGATGTCGGTCGAACCGCCGCGCGAATAGAGCGCGAAGCAGTCGCCGCCGATCCCGGTCGAGCCGGGCTCGACCACGCATTGCACGGCGCAGGCGGCGATGGCGGCGTCGATGGCAGTGCCGCCGGCCTTCATGACGTCGAGCGCGGCGAGCGTCGAGGCGGGATGCGAGGTCGCCGCCATCGCATTGCGGCTGATGGCGAGGGACCGACCGGGAAGCTCGAGATCACGCATGAAAGAGGCTTTCGTGGAACAGGGCCGGCGTCGATCGCCGGCCCTTCTGGGGAAGGAGGCGCAGGGCGGTCAGCCCTTGCGCAGATTGGTGAAGACAGGGACGCCGTTCAGCATGCCCGTCAGGGTCTTGCGATAGGCGACCGGCTGCAGGTACTGGCCGGCCGGGACATAGGGCACATCCTGCATCGCCTGCAGCTCGATCTCGCGGGCGATCGCCTTCTGCTCGGCCGGGTCGCCGGCGGTCAGGAAGCGGGCGCGCAGCGCTTCGATCTGCGGGCTGTCGGGCCAGCCCGGGCTGCCCTTGGCGCCGTTGCCGCGCAGGGGCGAACTGGTCGCCGGCGAGCCGAGATCGAGCCCAGACCAGTAGGTGACATAGCAGCTCCAGCCACCCTGCTCGACAGGGTTGCGGTTGCTGATGCGCTGGAGGACGGTTCCCCAGTCGGCGGCGACGAAGTCGACATTGACCCCGATCTTGCGCAGCGCGTCGGCGGCGACGTCGCAGACCAGGGCGATGCGCGGCACGTCCTGCGCCGCGAGGAAGACGGCGCGCTCGCCCTTGTAGCCGGCCGCGGCGAGCTCCTGCTTGAGCTTGCCGAAGTCCTTCGGCCCCTTCAGGGCCTTGGCCGCGACGTCGGACGCCATCGGCGAGTTGTTCGGGAAGAAGCCGATGCTGCCGCGCTCGATCTGCGGATCGCCGCCGCAGACCGCGTTCATGCACTCCTCCTGATCGATCGCCTGGAGGATGACCCGGCGGATCGCCGGGTTGTTGAAGGGCGGCTGCAGGTGGTTGAGCCGGAGCTGTCCGGCCATGCCGGTCCTGTCCTTGACCTCGACCACGATGTTCGGGTCCTTCCGCAGCAGCGGCAGCAGGTCGATGATCGGCTGCTCGACCCAGTCGACCGAACCGGTCTGGAGCGCCGAGACCGCGGTCGCGGCATCCGGCATGATGGTGAACTCGATGCGGTCGAGATAGGGCGTGCGCGGGCCGGCGGTGAAGCTCGGCGTGCCGCCCGGGCGCGGAACATAAGCCTCATGCCGGGCATAGACATGGCGGGCGCCGGCGATGCGCTCGGCGGTGAGATAACGATACGGGCCGCTGCCGATCGCCTCGGGGATCTGCTTGAACGGGTCGGTCTGCGCGAGGCGCTCCGGCATGATCGCCGCGACGAGCGCGCTCGGGCGGGCGAGCGCCGCCGGCAGATGCGGGAAGGGCTGCTTCAGGCGGAAGACGATGGTGCGGTCGTCCGGCGCCGAGAGCTCGTCGGTCGCGGCCAGCAGCGCCTGGCCGAAGGTGTCGCGGGCGCCCCAGCGCCGGATCGAGGCGACGGCGTCGCGCGCCAGCACCTTGCTGCCGTCATGGAAGACGAGGCCGGGCCGCAATGTCAGCGTCCAGCGCCTGCCGTCCTCCTCGACGACATGGCCCTCGATCATCTGTGGCTGGGGCCGGAACTGGTCGTCGAGCCCGTAGAGCGTGTCCCAGACGAGAAGCGCATGGGTGCGGGTCGAATAGCCGTTGGTCCAGATCGGATCGATGATCGCGACGTCGGAATAGGGCACGAAGCGCAGGGTCCTTGCGTCCTGCGCCGTGGCGAGATGCGGCGCTGCCGGCAGGAGGGCCGCAGCGGCCGAGGCTTTCAGGAACTGGCGTCGATCCATCGATGATCCCCTCGTTCTGTGTTGGACCTCGGGCGTTCCCGGGCGCGCGGCCTTCTGGCGGGTCGCTGCTTGGTTCGGTTCAGAGTCGCGCGTCGGCCGGCAGGGGCGCCTGCATTCCGGCCGCCTCGCCACGGCCGCGCAGGAAGGCGGCGAGGCGCGGCGCGGTGCGCATGACATGCTCGCGCATCACCGTCTCGGCATGCTCGGCATCGCCGGTCCTGATCGCCTCGACGACCTCGTCCTGGCGCTCGGTGGCATGGGCGGGCTGGGAGACGTGATGGAGCCAGACGCGCATATAGGGCTCGACCGCGATGTGCAGCGCTGCGATCTGGGCGATCAGCTTGGGGCGTCCGCTCAGGCTGCAGATATAGGCGTGGAAGGCCTGGTGCCTGCCGAGCCAGTCGGCGCCGCCGGCCTCGCCGGCGCGGCGCATGCGGGCGAGGTGGTCGTCGAGCTCGGCCAGCGCGGCGGCGTCGAAGCGCGGCATGGCGAGACGCACCGCCAGCCCTTCGAGCACGGAGCGGATTTCGAAGAGCTCGAAGATCTCCTCGACCGTCAGACCGGCGACGACGCAGCCGCGGTTCGGGCGGATCACCACGAGGCCTTCATTGGCGAGGCGCTGGAGCGCTTCGCGCACCGGCATGCGGCTCATGGCGAGCTCGCGGGCGATCGTCTCCGGGATCAGCCGCTCCCCGGGTTGATGGCGGCCGCAGCGGATGTCCTGCAGGATGGCGCGATAGGCCTCGTCCTGCGCCGTCGCGGCCGTCATCCTCGAGGCGAAGCTCATGTCGATTCCCTGTCCGCCGCCGGCCGGCCAGCGCCTGTATCACTGTATCCACTATTACAAGAGCAGAAGCCGGCTGCGCGCAAGGGGGTCGATCGTCCCGGAGGCGATGTGACGGCTTCGCCGACTCAGAGCGCGGCGGCGTAGAGCTCGAGGTAGCGGCGGGAGACCTCGGACCAGGAATAAGAGGCGAGGTCCGAAAGGCGCGGGCGTGTCGTGCCCGGGAAGTGGACGAGATCGGCATGGGCCTGCTCGACCGCGGCCGCAGCCTCGTCGGGGTCGGCGAAGTCGACCGTGCGGACCACGGGGAACTTGCCGGCCAGCCCCGCGAAAGCGGCGTTCGGCTGGACGATCGGCACGAGGCCGGCGCTCATCGCCTCGACCAGAGCGAGCCCGAAGCCCTCGAACTCCGAGGCCGAGACGAAGAGCGAGGTCCGGCTCATCACCTGCCGGGCGGCGGCGTCGTCGAGGCCGAGATGCAGCGAGACGTTGCGCTCCATGCCGGCGGCGGCGATCGCGGTCCGCAGCGCCTCCTCGGTCCAGTCCGAGGCGACGCCGATCATGTCGAGGTGCCAGGCCGGCTCGCGCCGCGCCAGCACCGCCATGGTGGCGATCAGCCGATCCGGCCGCTTGTTCTTGGAAAAGCGGCCGAGGCTGACGAGGCGGCGCTGCGGCTCGGGGCTGGAGGCGCCGGCGAACTTGTCGAGATCGACGCCGTTCTCGATCACACGGACCTTGCCGGGCGCAAGCCGCTCGAACAGGCGGGCATCATTGGTGCTGCAGCCGGCGATGCCGCGGTAGACCTGCGCCGAAAGCCGGGTCGGGCCGTTGAACCAGAGCGTCTTCAGCCCGGAGAAGTCGGTGGTATGGAAGAAGCCGCCATGGGTGGTGGCGACGAGCGGCTTGCGATGCAGGAGCCAGCCGAAGGCGAGCGCGTCGAAGAAGAAGTCGATCGCATGAACATGGACGAGGTCGGCTTCGTGGAGATGGGCGAAGACCGACGGGGCGAGCGGGTAGCGCGTCGAGCCGCGGAAGGGAATGCGGGTGACGGGGATGCCGTCGATCACCTCGCTCGCCGGCAGGACCAGCTCGGGGCGCGAGAACAGCCGGTCGAGCGTGACGACGGACGGACGCAGGCCGGAAGCGAGCTGGGCGCGGCAGAGATTGGCGACGACATCCTCGAGCCCGCCGCGATTGGGCAGGAACTGGCGCACGACATGGACGATGCGGGTCCCCGGTGGAACGGCGGGCACCGGGCGGTGGGCGAAGGGAGCGGTCACGATCTGGCCTCCCTGCCGCAGATGGCTGCCGGCTTCCTCGCCTTGAGGCGTTCGATCAGCACTTTCATCTGCGGGCGTTCGCCGGCCGAGGTCGGTTCGAGGTTGAAGAGATAGTCGGCCGGCCACCAGGGCCCGGCGCCCCAGGCGGCCCAGCCGAGCCATTGCCGCGGGCTGGCGTCGAGCTTCGCCACCATCTGCCGCAGGGCCTTGAGGCATTCGGGACGGTTCGAGGCCGCGAATTCGCCGAGGAAGCCGCGACGGCCGTGCGCCTCGAGCCAGGCGGTGACGTCGTCGATCGCCTTCAGCGCCCCGGCGGCGGCCGAACATTCCGGGGCGCGGCCGGAATAGTCGGCGTCGAGATATTGATGGAAGTCGTAGGCGTAGCGGTCGAGCGGGTCGACGACGCCGAGCAGGTCGCGGCCGTTGTTGCCGACCGGGAGATCGGAGGTCCAGCTATGGGCACCGCCATAGGCCGTGCCGGTGACCAGCAGCAATTGCCCCGCGCCGGCCTTGCGGATCGCGGCGATCGCGGCGTTCTGGATTCTCGCCCAGTCCGCGCTGTGGATGTCGTAGGGCTCGTTCATCAGCGAGAAGACGAGCCGGGACCTGTCGCGATAGTGCCTGGCGAGCCGGCCCCAGACATCGGCGAGCGTGGCGGCCGGCAATCCGGGCGAGCCGAGCTGCTTGCCGGCGTAGTAGCCGAAATTGTGCAGGTCGAGGATGGCGACGAGCCCGGCCTCCTCGATCCGGCGAACCGTCTGGTCGAGATAGGCGAGCTCCATGATGTCGAGCGGGCCGTTGAGCGCCGGCTGAATGCGCTCCCAGCGGAAGGGCAGGCGCACGGCGCTCATGCCGAGCTTGCCGAGGCGCTGGATCGCGGCCTCGCCCGGATAGGTATAGTCGGTATCGACCTTGCCGGGCACATCGCCGAATTCGGCGCCCGACAGATTGACGCCGCGCAGGCAGAGTTCCGCGCGGACCGGCTGGGCGACGACAAGCGCCAAGGCGAGCGCGAGCAGCCTCATGGCGCGACGATCCGCAGGAGCGCGTCGAGCAGCCGGCGCCCGGCCGCGAGATGGGTGAAATTATGGTCGGCGTCGGGAAGCATCGTCAGCGAGGCGTTCGGGTAGACGGCAAGGCCCTTGCCCGCCTCGCCGAAATAGGTCTGGAGCTCGGCCAGGCCGACATCGCCCTCGGCATAGATCAGCGACAGCTCGACCTCGCGGCCGGCGAGCACGGCGAAGCGGCGATGGCATTCGTGACGGAGCCGGCCATGCTTGGTCAGGCGGCCGAGCACCGGCGCGAGCCTGACCGAGAGCCGCTTGCGATAGCGATAGAGCAGGTAGCGTCCGGCGGGCCCGACGCGGAGCTTGCCGGTGAGCAGGCGACGCAGGCCGTCCCTGCGCGCCAGCGTCGCCCCGAGATCGCCGGCGCTGCGATGCGAATAGCGGATCGCATCCTCGACGCTCTCGTCCGGGTCCCAGACGAAGCGCTCGTTGTTGACGATGACCAGGCGCCGGATGCGCGCATCGGCGACGGCGGCGTTGAAGGCGGCATAGGCGCCGCTGCAGCGCCCGATCAGGATCGGCGCCGCGAAGCCCAGCGCCGCGAGTGCGTCGATGGCGAGGCGGACATCGTCGATCTGCGCCTGCGAATAGAGGATCTCCTCCGGCCCGTCCGCTGCGGCCGGGCTGTCGCCGATGCCGCTGGCGTCGAAGCGCAGCGAGGCGATGCCGCGCGCCGCGAAGGCCCGCGCCTGGTTCACGCTGACGCGGGCCCAGCCGATATGATAGTCGCGGCCGGCATTGACGAACAGGATTGGCTCCGGCGCAGCCTGCCCGAGCGGCTCGCAGAGCACGCCGAAGAGCCGCCCGTCCGGGCCGAAGCGAAGCGGCCGCTCGACGAAGCCGTCGCCGAGCACGCCCTCCGCGGGGGGAAGCTGCAGCGGTCGTCGCGATCCCGGCGATGCGGCGTCCGGAGCGGCGGCCCGTTCGGCGATCCAGTCGACGATGCCAGCGATCGTCGCCACAGGCGGGCGCGCCGCGGTCGGGTCTGTCGTCAGCGTCTCGTAGCCTTCGTAGTCGCGCCGCGTCACGGCGGCGCCGAGGCCGGTGAGCTTGTCGGCGAGCGCCGCGTCGCCGCCATGGCCGGGGCGGGCCAGCAGCAGGACCCGTGACGCGGGCGCCCGCTCGACCGCCGCCGTTCCGAGCGCGGCGATGCCCGGCAGGCGGCCGGGGGCGATGCGCAGTCCGGCGACGGCGCAGCGGGTGTCGTCGTCGGGGTCGGCGCCGATGCCGATCCGGTCCGAGACGATGCGCGACCAGGCCGCGAGCTCGCGCAGATAGCGCTTGCCGTTGCCGACCGGCGCCATCAGCACGGCCGCGGCGACCGGCCCCAGGCGGTCGGCGAGATGCAGCGCCAGCGTGCCGCCGAGCCCCTGCCCGACGAGGATCAGGCGCTCGCAGCCGCTGGCGTGCCGCAGCAGTTCCGCGGCAGTGCGGACCGTCTCGAACCAGTCGTCCAGCCCCTGGGGGTCGGCCGCTTCCTGAGCGTCGCCCTGGCCGGGATAATCGAAGCGCAGACAGGCGACCCCCTTCTCCGACAGCGCCTGCGCCAGGCTGCGCCAGGTGGCGCGCAGGCAGAGCTCCTCATAGCCGACGGCGCCGAGCATCAGCACCGCGGCCGGCGCATGGCCCGGATGGAAAACCCCCATGCTGCGGCCGAAGGTCACCGGCGTGCCGAAGGGCGAAGGCGAGACCGGCGCCGGATCGGGGCGAGGGGCGTGCATGCGGGCGGTCGCTGCGGTCATCGACCGGCTCCTTCGCTGGTGCCGCCGCCGGGCAGCGCGGCGGACGTGTCCTCGGGCGCGCCGCCGAAGAGGAAGGGGCGGACGAAGGCGGTCGCCATGTTGTCGATCCGCCATTTCTGCTTGATCCAGTACCAGGCAGCGAGGTTCGAGGCGGTGCTCAACAGGAGCCCGGCGATGGCGATGCCCATCAGGCCGCCGATCCGGGCCAGGGCGTAGAGCAGGCCGAGATAGAGCACGAACATGATCGCCCGGGCGAACAGGAAGAAGCGCTCGCCGCCGCCGATCATCAGCAGCCAGGAGCCGGGCCCGAAGAAGGCCTGCGAGACGGCGAGCACGCAGAGCGCGCTCAGGACGTCGGCATGGCGGACGAAGTCGGGATTGAACAGGTGCAGGATGAAGGGGGCGACGACGGCGAGCGCCAGCGCACCGGCGAGGGAGATGCAGAAGCTGGCGAAGGAGAGCCGCCCGATCAGTAGCTGCGCCCCTTCCGTGTCGGAATTCTGGAAGCGGGCCGCGATCATCGGAATGCCGACGGTATCGATCGCCGCGACCGGCAGGGTCAGCAGCATGGCGATGCGCAGGGCGACGAAATAGAAGCCGGCCTGGTCGAGGCCGAGCAGCACGCCGATCAGGATGGTCTCCAGATAGGCGGAGGCCGAGTTCAGCACGTTGTTGGCGATGAAATAGCCGCTCTCGCGGCGCCAGTCCGCATGCGTCTCGGCGGATATCTGGTGGCCCGCCCGCAGCCAGCCGAGCCCCTCGCCGCGCAGGAAGGCGGCGCCCTGGTAGAGCGTGGTCGCGGCGAGGAGGCCGGTGACGATCGCCATCGCGCCGGCGCCGCCGGACAGGACCCCTGCGAGGCCGGCGCCGCCGATGAGCAGGATCGAGCTGCCGCGCCAGACGATCTCGCGCGGCACCAGCGACATGTTGATGCGGCCATGGATGCGGAAATAGTTCTGCAGGTATTCGCTCAGCGCGAAGATGGCGGCGAAGACGAGGGCGAGCCAGAGATAGTGATAGGTCGGCGGCAGCCGCTCCGCGAACAGCCGGAGCGGCAACGCCGCCGCCAGCAGCGAGAGGCAACCGAGGGCGAGCCAGCGGGCATTGACGCCGACGAGCGCCTGATTGAGCGGATGGCCGGTGGGCTCGGTCCGCCGGTAGTGCTTCACCACCAGGATCTGCTGGCCGAGCACGGCGATGAGCCCGAGTGCGCTGCCGATCGAGAACAGGAAGACGTAGAGCCCGTATTCCTGCGTCGGCAGGAAATGGCTGGCGACCAGCAGCACGAAGAAGCTCAGCAGGGTGCTGCTGAAGCGCGAGGAGAAGGCGGGCAGGAAGCGCCCCGCTCCGATCCAGGCCAGCTCGAGCAGAGCCTTCACGGGCGCGCCTCCCCGGCTTGCAGGAGCGCGCCTTCGGCCGGCTCGCGGAGCAGGCTGTTGAAGACCGCGGCATAGGCCGCGGCGATGCGCTCGGGCGCATAGCGCGCGGCTGCTTCGAGCGCTCCGGCCGAGAGCCTGGCGACGAGCGCGCGGTCCCGGGCGAGCGCCGCGATCTCCCCGGCGAGCGCGGCATCGTCGCCGGGCTCGAACAACGCGCCGCTGACGCCCGGCTGGATCGTCTCCGGAATGCCGCCAGACCGGGCGCCGATCACCGGAACGCCGTGGGCGAAGGCCTCGATCACCACACGGCCGAACGGCTCCCGGAAGAGCGAGGGGACGGCGAGGATGTCGATCCCCGGCAGGAATTCATCCGGCTTGGCCCAGCCGAGGAAGCGGGTGTTCCGCGACGGGAAGCGCTCCGGCAGCGCCTTGGCGTAATCGCTCTGGCCGGTCCCGGCGATCAGGAACTCGACCGGCTCCCCGACCAGCCTGTGGGCCGCCGCAGCCAGCGTGTCGAGGCCCTTGACCGGGTCGTGCACGCCGATGAAACCGACGCGCAGCGGCCGCTCCGGCGACGGGGCGGGGCGGGGTGCAGCTCCGGGCACGGGCGCGATCGCGCCGGGGACGACGTGCGTCGTCGCGTTCGGGAAATAGCCGTGCTCGAGATGGCGCCCGACGATGAACCGTGTCTCGCCGATCACCGCGTCGACGAAACGCGAGGAGAGCTTCTTGCCGTAGGAGGTCGCCCGGCAGGAGGCGCAGGCGCGCGCGCAATTGTCGCCGCCGCGCCACATGCTGCCCTTCCAGCAGAGCAGGAAAGTGCTGCGCAGGATATGCGCGACCGGCACGCCGCAGCTCTTCGCCGCCGCCCAGGTCGCGACATTGATGTTCTCGATCGAGTCGGTCAGCACGATGTCGGGGCGCAGACGCGCGATCTCTCGCCGCATGACGACGAAGGCGCGCGGATTGAAGTTCTCCAGTGCGTGCCAGAGCGCTTTCTTCCAGGCCGGGCGCGGCAGCCGGTAGTTCCAGTCGATGTTGAGCGAGCGCAGCCGATGCACCGGCACGCCGTCATAGATCTCGTGCCGATCCTCGCCGGCGACGTTGATCACCGTCAGATCGTGGCCAGCGGCGCGCAGGAGCTTGGCGACGATCAGCGCCGAGATCGGCCCGCCGCCGTCGATGAAGGGCGGGAATGCTGCACAGGCCATCAGGATTCGCATACGGTCTGGACCTGTCCTCGTCACGGCGCGTTTGCTGAGCCGGTCTGCTCCCATGGCAGGGATATCCGGCGCGGGCTAAGCAAAGGTTGGCGCCGTTCGGGGATTTCTTCCTGTTGTAAACGGGGCATGAACGGGACTGCGCGGATCAGGAACGCTTCGGCATGGCGTGGCTTCGCCCAAGCCAATTTTCGTAAATATTGAACTATCACTGCGGAGGCTGGAAAGGAATTCCTCAGTCGCCGACTTTACCAAAGTAGTTAATTTTAAAAGACCATTCGCGTTGAATACTTCATTCAATATGTAATTGTGCCGTTACCGAAATATTAACCATGCCTGAGCAGGATGCCGCTGGAATCCAGCCGGGCCCGGCGGCGCATCCGCGGTGGACGCCCTGGGACGGCACGGATCGAGGAGATTTGCGGTGCCGGCTGCGCTCGAGGCAGGAGGAAGAGACGACGCGTCGGCGCCGGGCCGGCGCTCTGCCGCCTTCAGCCTGCCCGAACTGCTCCAGCTGCTCAGCCGCCGCCGCTGGCTGGTGGCGGCGAGCGCCGGGCTCTGCCTCCTGCTGGCGCTGGCCTATCTCTCGGTGCAGACCCCGGTCTATCGGGCGACGGCGGAGCTGCTCGTCGACCCGCAGGCGCTGCAGGTCGTCGGGAAGGACATCGTGCGGACCGACACCTCGGCCTCGATCGACTTCGCCAATGTCGACAGCCAGGCGCTGGTGATGACCTCGTCCGGCGTGCTGCGCCAGGTCATAGACGAGCTCGATCTCGAGAAGGACCCGGCTTTCGGCGGCTCGGCCGGCCTGCTCTCGCGCCTGTTCGGCCGCCTGTTGCAGCCGACGCCGGAGCAGCGCCTGGCGCAGACGGTCGATGCGCTGAAGAAGGCGGTGGTGATCCAGCGCGTCGAGAACTCGCTGGTCTTCCGCATCATCGTCTCGCATCCGCAGGCGCAGCGGGCCGCCGATATCGCCAACGCGCTGGCCCAGGTCTATTTCCGGCAGGGCAATGAAGGGCGACGCGCCGTCGTCGAGCGTGCCAACACCACGCTGATCGGGCAGATCGCCGGCCTGCGCACGCAGCTCGACGAGGCGGAGCGGGCGGTCCAGGCCTTCCGCAGCCAGAACGGGCTGGTCAGCACCGGCGAGGGCGGGCTCATCGTCTCGCAGCAGCTGCGCGACCTTTACGCCCAGATCAGCCAGGCCGAGGCGGAGGTCGCGCGTCAGCAGGCGCGGCGCGACCAGCTGGCGCGCTACGGCAATGGCGACCCGCTCTCCGACACGCTGCCGGAAGCCCTCACCTCCTCGGTGATGACCTCGCTGCGGGCTCAATACGCCCAGAGCGCGCGCGAGGCGGCCAGCCTGGCGCAGACGCTCGCGCCGCAGCATCCGCGCCTGATCGAGATCCGGGCGGAGCTCGCGGAGACACGCCGGCTGCTCGCCGGCGAACTGGCCCGCCTGCGCGCCACGATCCAGGAAGGCTATCGCCAGGCCGAGGGCAACCTCGCCAATCTCAGGAAGCGGGCGACGGAGCTGACCAAGTCGCAGGAGGTCAGCGGCGCCGCCCAGATCAAGCTGCGCCAGCTCGAGAGCGAGGCCGAGGCCGTGCGTGCGGTCTACAGCGCCTCGCTGCAGCGCGCCAAGGAGCTCGAGCAGCAGAAGCGGATCGAAACCAACAATTCGCGCATGCTGTCGGAGGCGGTGGCGCCGGCCGTGGCCAGCAAGCCGCCTGCCTCGCTCGTGCTGGCGGCGGCGCTCCTCTTCGGCGCCTGCGCCGGGCTGGGCATCGCCTACCTGCTCGAATGGCTGCCGAGATCGCGCCTCCTGCCGGACGCGCCGAAGCCGCTGACGCCGGAGGCCGCCGGCCGGGCGATCGGCGTCGCCACGGTGGTCTCGCTGCCCGCCGCGCCGGCCGGCCGCGAGGCGGCGCTCCTTCCCGTCACGCGGCTGCTGCAGAAGACGCTCGGCCCGCATCTGCCGGCCTCGGTGATGATCGCCGGGTCGGCCGATGAGCAAACCCAGGCCGCGCTCGCCGAGCACCTCGCCAACAGCCTGGCGGCGCATGGCGAGAGCGTGCTGCTCTGCCAGGACGGAGCCGCCGGCCGCGAGATGAACATCCGCCGGATCGAGCCGGCCGCGACCGTCGCGCCCCGTTCGGGACGGCGCCGCAACTTCATCGTCATGCGGCAGGCTCCGGCGCCGGACGGCAGGGCGAGTGCGCGGCCGGACGCGATCGTGCTCGCGACCGAACTGGCCGGCGAGACCCCCCGGAGCCTGGTCGATCAGGCGGCCGCGATCGATCCGCAGGGCGAGCATATCGTCGCGCTCGTCGTGCCGGAGGCGGCGGCGGGCGCGCGCGGCCTCGCCGCGCGCTGGCTGCGCCGCCCGGCGCGGGCGGCCGCGTGAGCGCGCCGGCTGCCATGGCGGGCGGTCCCGACACGGCTCGACCGCTCCCGACCCTGCCCGTCGCGCTCCTCCTCGGCGCGCTCACCTTCAACATGGCGTTGTGCTTCATCAACACCAACGTCATGGGCATCAACGACACCATGGTGATGGGCTGCGAGGTGGTGCTGGTCGCGACCGCACTCTATCTCGGGCTCGGTCGCAACGCCGCGCCCTATCTGCTGCTGGCGGTCTTCTTCTCCTATGCGGCCCTGCTGATGGCGATGCGCCCGCTGATCGACCCGAAGGCGGTGCGCGATTTCCTGATTCCGATCGCCTTCTACCTGCTCGGGCGCAGCTGCAACGACATCAGGCTGGCCGACCGCGCCGCCTTCCTCAGCGGACTCGTCGTCGTCGCCTTCGGCCTGTTCGAGTTCCTCGCGCTCGACGCCTATGTGAGCTATTTCAACATCATCAAGTACTATGTCGCCCGCGGCACGGTGGCGCCGAGCGAGGTCAGCAGCCAGACCGGCGCGCTCTTCGCCAGCGGCCTCAGGCCGGATGCGCGCACGCTCTTGCCGTTCCTCGGGCCTCACCGCGCCTCCTCGGTCTTTCTCGAGCCGATCTCGACCGGCAATTTCGGCGCGATCCTCTACATCTGGACGCTCAATCGTCCGGAAATGGCGAGGCGCTGGCTGACCATGGCGGCCGGCCTCACGGCGGTCGTCCTCAGCGATTCGCGCTTCGGCGCCAATGTCTGCATCGCCGCCACCGCGGCTTATCTGGCGGCGCCGATCACGCCGCGCTTCGTCTGGCTGGCCGCGCCCTTCGTCATGTTGACCGGGCTCGCGGTCTACGGTTTCACCAGCGCCGAGGTGTCCTGGCAGAACAATTTCGCCGGACGCCTGCTCTGGACCGCGAAGCTGGTGACCTCGCTGTCGCCGGAGGCGGTCTGGGGCCTGTCGCCGGAGAAGCCCTTCCTCTCCGATTCCGGCTATGCCTATTCGCTCAACCAGATCGGGCTTCTGGGCGCGATCGGCTTCTGGAGCCTGTTCATCTTCGCGCCGGAAAGCTCGCCAAGGGCCTGGCGGTTCAAGGTCTGCGTCGCGACCTATATCTGCCTGCTGATGATCGTCAGCGACTCCGTGTACTCGATCAAGACTGCGGCGCTGCTCTGGTTCATGACCGGATCGAGCGACGCCGATGCGGGCGCCGAACCGGCACCAGCCGCGACAGCTGCCGCGGCACCGGCCTATTCCGCCGCCACCGCCGGCTGAATCGGCGGCCGGCTCCTGCCGCTCTCGTCGCGGCCGCTTCCCGGCGGAGGCGCGGTGTGGATGCGCGCGGTCAGCGAGAACTTTCGGCGCAGGCGCAGCACCGGTTTTTCGATCAGGTGCCAGGACAAGGCCGCCATCAGCCCGGCCGCGGCGACGGAGCAGGCGAAGAAGACGGCGCGGTCGTCGATCCAGGGCATGGTCTGGATCATCGCCTGCTGCAGCGGGTAGCCGTAGAGATAGATGCCGTAGGAATAATCGCCGCGCGAGGCGAACGGCAGGACCATGGTCCGCGACAAGCCGGCATAGTTGACGACATAGGCGAAGAGCGGGGCCGAGACGAAGGAGAAGATCGGGTTGGCGATCCACTCCGGCGCGCCGAGGGCGGCGATCGCGACATAGGCGACGATCGCCGCCATGGCGTAGCCGAAGCGATAGGGAATGCGGTCGCGATACTGGTAGAGCAGCATGCCCATCAGGAAGAGCGGCACCAGCCGGGCCGCGCCGCGCGTGACGAAGACGTAGTTCAGCGCACCCTGGGCGGGCAGCGCGATGCCGAGCCGGCCGCAGGAGAAGACGATGATCGAGGTGGCGAACAGCGCCAGCGTCGCCAGCAGCATCAACAGGCGGTGCCGGTACAGGCCCGTCGCGATGCACAGGATGAGGACCGCGTAGCAGGTGACCTCGTGCGGCACCGTCCAGAGCGAGCCGTTGACGATGTTGGGCTGCGGATTGCCGAGGAAGACGCCCGGCAGCTCGTACTGGATCACGCCGAGGATATTGAGGAAGTAGCGCGCGAAGAGCGGGTCCGCGAGATATTGCCAGAGGCCGTAGATCGTCAGCAGCGGTCCAAGCACCAGCGCCGACAGGCCGATCTCGACCGCGAGCGCCGGCAGGATGCGCAGCCCGCGATTGATCACGAACTGGCCGAGCGAAAGCCGCTCGGCGCTGCCGGCGACAAGGAAGCCGCTCAGCGCGAAGAACATCGGCAGGATGGCGAAATCGAAGGCCCATTGCTGGAGCGGCGCGAAGGGAACGACCGGCACCACCTGACGGGCCGGGTCCGTCGGCCACAGCAGCAAGGTGTGGCTGAACAGAACCGAGAGCGCGAGCACGATGCGCATGGCATCGAATCCCGGGCCCACGCCGTCGTGCTCGGCCAGCCTCGATCCGAAGGTCGTCATTCACCGTCTCCAAGGGGGCAGCCCTGCCACCCATGTCCCGACGGAGAGGAGATAATGCAAACGAGCCTCGGGAATCGAGCGTTTCGCCGGTGCAGGCCGGCCAAATCCTAAAACATCGTAAACGGGATTCGACCAATGCGCGCGAGTATTCGCGCAAGATGGCGTTTACCACATGTCCAAAGGTCAGCCTGTCGAGCGATTACAGCGGGATTTCTACAGCGGCCGCAAGGCAACATTAAAATTTGAGCGCTACGTTGCAGCCAAGAAGAACACGGCGTCAAACCAGCCAAACAACGCTTCACGGCGATCCGCGAGCGGGCCTTCGCGCCCGCGCACTTCACCGTGCCGCGGCTTGGCTGCCTCGCGGCCATCTCGGCCGCCAGCGATACGGGACAGGCAGGACGAAAGATGAAGACCAGGATCCGCGAAATCCTCGGGACCACCGGCAAGCTGCCGGTCGACGTCGCCACGCTCGGCGACGAGGCCGATCTCTACAATGCCGGCCTCACCTCCTTCGGCACGGTCGAGCTGATGATGGCGCTCGAGGAGGCCTTCGAGGTCGAGTTCCCCGACACGATGATGAACCGGCGCAATTTCGCTTCGATCGCCGCGATCGAGAGCGCGATCCGCGCGATCCAGAGCGAGCACGTCTGATGACGACGCTCGCCCGTCTGGCAGAAGCCGGCTACCAGCTTTCCGCCGAGATTCCCGGTGCGCGCGCCGAGGCCGAAAGGGCCATGGTCGCCAAGGCGCGCAAGGTCGCGAAGATCGCGGCCGAGCACGCCGGCGACGTCGACGCGAAGTCGCGTTTCCCGCACGAGGCCTTCGAGGCGCTGAAGCGCGAGCGCCTGCTCGGCATCATGATCCCGGCGGCGCAGGGCGGCGAGGAGGCGAGCCTTTCGACCATCGCCGAGATCTGCGCGGTGCTCTCCCAGGCCTGCGGCTCGACCGGCATGATCTACGCGATGCACCAGATCAAGGCGTCGAGCCTGGTCGTGCATTGCGGCGACGATCCCTGGCACGGCTCGTTCATGGCGCGCATCGCCGGCGAGCAGCTGCTGCTCGCCTCGGCCACGACCGAAGGCGGCGGCGTCGGCGGCGACCTGCGCTCCTCGGTCTGCGGCGTGGTGCGCGACGGCGACGACTTCACGCTGGAGAAGGAAGGCTGCCTGATCTCCTATGGCGCGCAGGCGGACGCGATCCTGATCACCTCGCGGCGCACGCCCGAGGCGCCGCCCTCCGACCAGGTCATGTCCGTCCTGACCAGGGACCAGTACCGGCTCGAGCGCAGCGCGGTCTGGGACACGATGGGCATGCGCGGCACCTGCTCCGACAATTTCACCTTCGCCGGCCGGGCGCCGGCCGAACAGATCATCCCGGTGCCGTTCGCGGAGATCGCGGCGCAGTCGATGCTGCCGCACGCGCATCTGCTCTGGGCCTCGGTCTGGTACGGCATCGCCGCCGAGGCGGTGGCCCGCGCCGAGGGGTTCGTGCGCAGCGAGGCGCGCAAGCGGCCGGGCTCGACTCCGCCGAGCGCGCTGCGCCTCGCCGAGCTGCTCGCCCGCCTGCAGCAGTTCAAGGCGCTGATCGTCGCCGGGCTCGACCGCTACGAGCGCGCCCGCGACGATGTCGACGAGCTCTCCTCGATGGGCTTCGTCGTGGCGATGAACAGCATCAAGGTCGTCGCCTCGCAGAGCGTCGGCGAGATCGTGATGCAGGCCTTCCTGATCTGCGGCATCCAGGGCTATCGCAACGACAGCCCGGCGAGCCTGGCGCGGCTGATGCGCGACGCGCTCTCGGCGCCGATCATGATCAACAACGACCGCATCCTCGGCAACACCTCCAACCTGCTGGCCGTCTACAAGCACGACCCCAGCCTCTCCCGGTGATCGCATGTGCCAGAACTGCTCCCAGCCGCAGGGTTTCCTCGCGGAACTGATCGATAGCGGCCTGCTGATCGACACCGGCGTCGACGGCCTCTACGGCCGCAGCGGCCTGTTCGAGGAGGTCATCGCCCGCTTCGACGACCTCATCACCCGCCATGGCGGCCGGGACGGCGCCGAGATCGTGCGCTTTCCTCCGGCGATGAGCCGCAAGCATTTCGAGAAGAGCGGCTATCTCAAGAGCTTCCCGCAGCTTGCCGGCACCGTGCATTCCTTTGCCGGCGACGAGCGCGCCCATGCCGAATTGCTGCATAAGGTGGCCGACGGGGTCGACTGGACCGACGGGCAGATCTCGACCGAGGTCGTGCTGACCCCGGCCGCCTGCTATCCGCTCTATCCGGTCGTCGCCAAGCGCGGCCCGCTCAAGTCCGACGGCGCGCTGTTCGACCTGCAATCCTACTGCTTCCGCCACGAGCCCTCGAAGGACCCGGCCCGGATGCAGCTCTTCCGCATGCGCGAATATGTCCGCTTCGGCACGCCCGAGCAGGTCACGGAGTTCCGTGCGCTCTGGCTCGAACGCGGCCAGGCGATGATGGCCTCGCTCGGCGTGCCGCTGCATGTCGATGTCGCCAACGACCCGTTCTTCGGCCGGGCCGGGCGCATGCTGGCGAACAACCAGCGCGACCAGCGCCTGAAGTTCGAGCTGCTGATCCCGATCGAGAGCGAGGAGAAGCCGACCGCCTGCCTCTCCTTCAATTATCATCAGGATCATTTCGGCACGACCTGGGGCATCCGGACCGCGGCGGGCGAGACCGCGCACACCGCCTGCGTCGGCTTCGGCATGGAGCGGGTCGCGCTCGCTCTGTTCAAGCACCATGGCTACGACGTCGCGCGCTGGCCGGCGGCGGTGCGCGACGTGCTCTGGCCGTGAGCGCGATGACGGCCCAGCAAAAGATCGCCGCGCCCGCCGCCCCGGCGGGCCGGCTCCTGCCGGTCGATCCGCTCGGCTATGATCGGCATGCGATGCATGCCGGCGAGCGGCACTGGCCGCAGACCAACTGCTATGCCGATCTCTGGATCGAGATCCTGCACGCGCTCAGGCTGGAGCCCGCGGCGGCCTTCGGCTTCACGATCACGCAGGATTTCGAGGGCGACCAGTTCACCTTCTTCAAGCCGCCGCTCGAGGATCTCGAGGCGCTCTACGGCCTGAGGGTGACGGAGCTTGCGCTCTATGACGATCTGATCGGCCATATCGAGCAGCAGATCGCGCTCGGCCGGCTGGTGCTGCTCGAACTCGATTCCTTCTACATGCCCGATACGCGCGGCGTCTCCTATCGCGACAGCCATGGCAAGACGACGATCGCGGTGAACCGGATCGACCGCGCCGCGCGCGAGCTCGATTATTTCCACAATGACGGCCTGCACCGGGCCGAAGGCGAGGATTTCGACGGGCTGTTCCGGCTGCTGCCGGGGCAGATGCGTGCGGATACGCTCTTCCCCTATGCCGAGATGGTGCGGCTGCCGCGGCATCGGCCGGAGGACGGTGCCCTGCGTGCGAGCGCGCTGACGCTGCTCGCCCGCCATGTCGCGCGCCGGCCGCAGGACAACCCGGTCGCGGCCTTCCGGGCGGTGGCGACCCAGCAGGCCGAGGCACTGGCCGAGCGGCCCGGCGCGGCCTTCCATCACTATGCCTTCAACACGCTGCGCCAGCTCGGCGCCAATTTCGAGCTGCTCGCCAGCCACCTCTCCTGGCTCGGCCAGTCGGTCGACGGGCTGGAGGCTGCCCGCGACGGTTCGCTGCGCCTTGCCGAGGGCGCCAAGGTGGCGCAGTTCCATCTCGCCCGGGCGATGAAGCAGAAGCGCTTCGAGCGCTTCGACGCGACGCTCGCCGGCTTGGTCGGCGAGCACGACCAGGTCAGCGAAGCGCTCGGGCAGCGCTTCCCCGGCTGAGCCATGGCCCGCATCGTGGCGCGCACCGGCGAACGGGTCCTGCCGCTCGGAGACTGGTCCTGGCTCGCAACCCCGGCCGATGCCGTCGCCAATCCGGCCGATCTCCCCGAGCATGGGGATTGGCGGGAGGCGGCCGTGCCGGGCACGGTCGCCGGGACGCTGCGCAGCCTCGGCCGGCTCGACGACGCCAGCGCCGAGGCGATCGGCCGGCAGGATCATTGGTATCGCACGCGGCTGACCGAGGCTCTGGCCGGACGCTTGCGCTTCGAGGGGCTCGCGACCGTCACGGAGATCTGGGTCGGCGGCGTGAAGCAGGCCGACAGCGCCTCGATGTTCGCTCCGGTCGAGATCGCCGTCGACTGTCCGGCGGGGACAGAGATCGCCCTATGCTTCCGCGCCCTGGCGCCCAAGCTCGCCGCTGCCCCGCGGCGCTCGCGCTGGCGGCCGGCGATGATCCAGCCCAACGGGCTGCGCTGGTACCGCACCAGCGCGCTCGGCTCGATGCCGGGCTGGTGCCCGCCCGGCCTGCCGACCGGGCCGTATCGGCCGGTGCTGCGGATCGAGAGCGAGGCGAACGCGGCGAGGATCGAAACCGTCGATCTGCGCACGTGCTATGATGGGCGGATCGGTACCGTCACGCTCCGGGTCGCGCTGGCGGGCGCTTCCGCCGAACGGAATGCGACAGCCACCATCCGCTGCGGGGACGGCGAGGCTGCTCTGCATGCCGAAGGCGGCGGATACTTAGCCGGCGCATTATCCCTGCCCGGCGTCGCGCCCTGGTTCCCGCACACCCATGGCGAGCCCGCCCTGCACGCGCTCACGCTCCTGCTCGATGGCGAGACGATCGAACTCGGCCGCATCGGCTTCCGCTCGCTCGACGTCGAACACGGTGCCGATGGCGAGGGCTTCGGCCTCGTCGTCAACGGCGTGCCGGTGTTCTGCCGCGGCGCCTGCTGGAGCAATGCCGACGTGACGATGCTGGCCGGCGGCCGCGCCGCCTACGAGCCCTGGCTCAGGCTGGCGCGCGAGGCCGGGATGAACATGGTCCGTCTCCCCGGCGTGATGACCTATGAGGACGACGCCTTCTTCGCGCTCTGCGACGAGTTCGGCATCATGGTCTGGCAGGAGATGATGCTGGCCAATTTCGACTATCCGCAGGGCGACGCCCGCTTCCGCGCGGCGATCGCGGCGGAGGCCGAGGCGCTGCTCGGCAGGACGCAGGGCTCGCCCAGCCTCGCCGTGCTCTGCGGCGGCAGCGAGGTCTTCCAGCAATCGGCCATGCTGGGCGCGCCGCCCGAGGCCTGGTCCGGCCCCGTCTTCGACGAGGTTCTGCCGGAGGCGGTCGCCGCTTGTCGCCCCGACATCGCCTATGTCCCGAACTCGCCCTCCGGCGGTCCGCTGCCCTTCGGCGCCGACAAGGGTGTGACGCATTATTACGGAGTCGGGGCCTATATGCGCGGCCTCGACGATGCCCGCCGCGCCCAGGTCCGCTTCGCGGCCGAGTGCCTCGCCTTCGCCAATGTGCCGGAGGAGGTCTCGCTGCGCGGCGGCAGGCCGCCGGCGATCACGCATCATCCCGAGTGGAAGCGCGCCGTACCGCGCGACGCCGGCGCCTCCTGGGATTTCGAGGATGTGCGCGACCACTATCTCGAACGCCTCTACGGCCTCGAGCCGGCGCGGCTGCGGCGCGAGGACCCGGAGCGCTATTTTTCCCTGTCGCGCGCGACCGTCGCCGAGGTGATGGAGGAGACCTTCGCGGAATGGCGCCGGCCGGGCTCGCCGACCCGCGGCGCGCTGGTCTGGCTGCTGCAGGATCTGCAGGCCGGCGCCGGCTGGGGCGTGATCGCCAGCGACGGCGAACCCAAATCGGCCTGGCACGGGCTCGCCCGCGCCTTCCGGCCGGTCCAGCTGGCGATGACCGACGAAGGCGTCAACGGCCTCGCCCTGCACGTCCTGAACGAGCGTCCGGAGCCCCTGGCGGCGACGGTCGAACTGAGCTGCTGGCGCGCCGGCGAGGTCGCCGTCGTCAAGGCGAAGCGCGAACTCGCGCTCGCTCCCCGCGCGGCGACGACCCTTTCGGCTGCAGAGCTGATCGGTCGCTTCTTCGACATCACCTTCGCCTACCGCTTCGGCCCGCCCGGCCATGAGGTGACCTCGGCCGTGCTGCGCGACGCCGCGAGCGGCGCGGTGCTGGCCGAGGCCTTCCATTTCCCGCTCGGGCGCGGCCATGAACGCCGTCATTGCGGGCTAGACGCGCAGCTGGAGCGCGAGGGGGACGAATGGAGCCTCGTCCTCTCGGCCCGGCGCTTCGCGCAATCGGTCGAGATCGTCGACGAGGGCTGGCGGCCGGAGAGGAACTGGTTCCATCTCGCGCCGGGTGAGCCGCGGCGCATCCGCCTGCGACCGCGGACGGGCGCCGCTGGCGCGCCGGCCGGGGAAGTCCGCGCCGTCAACGCCGTCGACCGGGCGGGTTACGCCGCGGGCGGGTGACGCCGTCCAGCCTGCCGGCTTCGTCCGCCGGCAGCTTGGTCGCTTGACGGCGGGGAGCGGGCCTATAGGCTGACCGCGATCGAGGTTCTCCGGGTCATTCCCGGAGCTAAGAGGGAATTCGGTGGGGCGCCATGCGCCGAAGCCGAAGCTGCCCCCGCAACTGTGAGCGGCGAGCTCTCCGTCCATCGTCCACTGGCGCCGCGCGCCGGGAAGGCCGGGCGGAAGCGGCACCGACCCGCGAGCCAGGAGACCTGCCCCGGTCGTCGAAGACGTCTTTCGGACGGGGTGTTCCGGAGGTGTGTGTCGATGGCGGCGGTGCCTCCATTCGTCCACGCCGCTGCGCAGCTCCCCTCCATCATCTCGGGGAGCGATGAGATCCATGTTCGCGAAGACCGCCGCCCGCACCTGCGCGGGGCGCTTGACGGCCGGCCACGGCCCATCCTATGGGCAATGTAATAACGTTACATTGGAAGCGTCCCTCGTGCCGACCGCGTGCAATCTCGTCCGCCTGCTGCAGCTATCTGGCGCGGCCCTCCTCGGCATTGTCCTCGCAGGCGTAGCCGTCGCCGCGCCGACGCAATATCCGCTGACGCTGGAGAATTGCCGCGAGAGCGTGACCTTCGCCGCGCCGCCCAAGCGCGTCGTCGCGATCGGCCAGACGCAGACCGAGATCCTCTACGCGCTCGGCCTCGGCGATCGCGTGGTCGGGACCGCAGTCTGGTTCTCGCCGGTCGCCAAGCCCTACGAAGCCGTCAACGCCAAGGTGAAGCGCCTCGCCGACAATGATCCGAGCTTCGAGGCGGTGCTGGCCCAGGAGCCCGACCTCGTCACCGCGATGTTCGAATGGCATGTCGGGCCGAACGGCATCGTCGGCAAGCGCGAGCAGTTCGCCAGGGTCAAGGTGCCGACTTACGTCTCGCCGGCCGATTGCGTCGGCAAGGACAATTCCGGCGCGGGCGACGGGATCCGCACCCAGATGTTCACGATGGAGCTGGTCTACCGCAACATCCGCGAGTTCGGGCAGATCTTCGACGTTTCCGACCGGGCCGAAGCCCTTGTCGCCGAACTGAAGGCACGCGAGGACAAGGCGGTCGCGGCCGTCGCCAGCCTCAAGGCCAGGGACGTGCCGGTCGTGGTCTGGTTCTCCAGCCGCGACATCAAGGGCGACGGCTTCATGGCCGGCAAGAACGGCGTGCCGGCCTATATCCTGTCGAAGCTCGGCGCCCGCAACGTCATCACCACCAATGAGGAATGGCCGCTGGTCGGCTGGGAGAGCATCGCTGCCGCGAATCCCGCGGTGATCGTCGCGGTGAAGATGGATCGCCGGCGCTTTCCGGCCGACGACATCGAGAAGAAGCTCGACTTCCTCAGGACCGATCCCGTCGCGAGCAAGCTCGACGCGGTGAAGAACAACCGCATCGTGATCATGGATGTCGGGGCGACGCGGGCCGGGCTGGAGACCGTGGACGGCATCGAGACCCTCGCCAGGGCGATCGCCGGCTTCGGCCTTTCCCCTTGAGCCACGCTGCCCACGGCCCGAACTGGCCGGCGCGGATCGCCGTCGCGCTGGCTTCCGTGCTGGCGCTCGCCCTGTCCGTGGCGCTGGCGGTGACCATCGGCGAGATGCGCATCCCGCTGGACACCGCCCTGCGGGCGCTCGGCAACGGGCTGCTGGGCCTCGATGCGCCGGTGAGCGCGATCCAGCAGGGCGTGATTTTCGATTATCGCCTGAGCCGCGCGCTGATGGCCGGCTTGTGCGGAGGCGCGCTGGCGCTGTCGGGCGCGATCCTGCAGGCGCTGCTGCGCAATCCGCTGGCGGAGCCTTACGTCCTCGGCATCTCGGCCGGGGCTTCGACCGGCGCCGTCGCGGTCCTCATTCTCGGCGTCGGCATCGGCGGCACCGCGCTGACGCTCTCGGCGGGCGCCTTCGTCGGCTCCTGCGCCGCGCTCGCCGTGGTGGCATTGCTGGCGACGGGCGCCGGCGGGGCGAGCGATCGCGTCATCCTCGCCGGCGTCGCCACCTCGCAGCTCTTCAACGCCGCCACCGCGACGATCGTCACGACATTGGCCAGCGCCGAGCAGGCGCGCGGCGTTATGTTCTGGCTGCTCGGCAATTTCGGCGGCGTGCGCTGGCCGGATCTATGGGTTGCGACGCCGGTCGCCCTTGTCGGCTTCGCCGTCTGCATGCTGCACGCCAAGGCGCTCGACGCCTTCGCCTTCGGCATCGACGCCGCCGCTGCGCTCGGGGTCGCGGTCACCCGCGTGAAGGTGGTGCTCTTCGCCACGACCGCGGTGATGACGGCGGCGATGGTCTCGATCATCGGCACGGTCGGCTTCGTCGGGCTGATCATCCCGCATGCGGCGCGCTTCCTCGTCGGCTCCGGCCATGCCCGCCTGCTGCCGGCCTGCCTCGTCGTCGGCGCGATCTTCATGATCCTCGCCGACATCCTGTCGCGCGTGCTGATCCCGCAGCAGATCCTGCCGATCGGCGTGGTGACGGCGCTGTTCGGAGCGCCGGTCTTCGCCCTCATCCTGCATCGCGCGCGGCGGCCCTCATGACGCTCGCGACGCATGAGGTGTGCTGGGGCGCCGCCGGCCGGATCATCGTCGACGGGGTGACGCTGCAGGCGGCTCCCGGTCGGGTGCTCGGCCTGATCGGGCCGAACGGCTCCGGCAAGTCGAGCCTGCTGCGGCTGCTGTGCCGCTTGCGCAACGTCGCGAGCGGGGTCGTCACGCTCGACGGGCGCGACATCGCCGCGCTGGCGCGGCGCGAGCTCGCCCGGCGCCTCGCCTTCGTCGAGCAGCAGGCGGCGACCGAGATCCAGCTCTCCGTCTGCGACGTGGTGCGGCTGGGCCGCACGCCGCATCGCGCCGCGCTGGCATCCTGGACTGCCGCCGACGAGGCGGCCGTGACCGAGGCGCTGGCGCGGGTCGGGCTTTCGGAGCGGCACGACCAGTCCTGGCACACGCTTTCGGGCGGCGAGCGCCAGCGCGTCCACATCGCCCGGGCGCTCGCCCAGGAGCCGAGCGAGCTCATCCTGGACGAACCGACCAATCATCTCGACATCCAGCACCAGCTCTCGATCCTGAGCCTGGTCCGCCGCCTCGGCATCACCTGCATCATGGCGCTGCACGATCTCAACCTGGCGGCCATGTTCTGCGACGAGATCGCGCTGCTGCATGAAGGGCGGCTGCAGATGGCGGGGCCGCCGGACGAGGTCCTGACCGCCGAGGCGATCCAGCGCATTTTCGGCGTCGCGGTCGCGATCCGCACGGGCGCGTCGGGACGGCGGCACATCGAGTATCTCGTCGAGGCGGAGCAAGGTGCAGGCGGCCTCGCGGGCGCCTGACATGGCCGGCATATCGCCCCTGCCGTCGAAGGCCGCGGGATCGCGATCGTTCGGAACGCGGGCGGCGTGGAAAGCCGTTGCCAGATTTTCGCAGCATGCACTAGCAAAGGACATGCGCGCCGACGTCCTTGGTCTCCAGGCCTTCATCAGCATCGCTGAGCGCGGCAGCTTCCGCGCCGCCGCCTCGCATCTCAACCTGTCGCAGACGGCGCTCAGCCACCGCATCCGCAAGCTCGAGGAATCGCTCGGCACGCCGCTGTTCCTGCGGACGACGCGCCAGGTCTCGCTGACTGCGGCGGGTACGACGCTGCTGCCGCGGGCGCGGCGCGTCTTCGAGGATCTTGGCCTCGCCATCGCCGAGGTCAGGGTCGAGCTGCGCGAGGGCGACGAGCAGGTCTCCCTCGGCTGCCTGCCGACGGTGGCGGTGCATTGCATGCCGGCGGTGATCGCCGCCTTCGCCGCGCGCCATCCCGGCGTCGGTGTCCGCATCCACGACAACTCGGCCTCGGAGATCGCCGACAAGGTCCAGTCCGGCGAGGCCGAGTTCGGCGTCACCATCGTCGCCGCCAATCGCTGGGACCTCGAGCTGAAGCCGGTGGTCAAGGAGCCCTTCGTGCTCGTCAGCCATCGCTCAATGCCGCTGGCGCAGGCGGGCTCGCTGACCTGGGCGCAATTGCAGGGCGAGCCGCTGGTGCGGATCAGCGCCGAGACGGGCAACCGCATCCTGATCGACGATGCGCTCGGCGCCCGCCGCGAGAGCCTGACCTGGCGCTACGAGGTCCAGCGCGTCGTCACAGCGGTCGGCCTGGTGCGCTCACGCATCGGCTATGCGGTGGTGCCGCAGCTCGCGCTCGACGTCGTCGATGCCGGCGAACTGGTGGCGGTGCCGCTGCGCTCGCCGGCGGTGACGCGGACGCTCGGGATCATCACGCGCAAATCGGTGCCGCTGCGGCCTGTGACGCGTGACCTGATGACGCTGCTGAGCCAGGCGCTGAAGCGCAGCATCGCGCCCTGGCGAGATGAGCGAAAATAATCAATCGCTGCATTCTTATCATTTGATGGCAGAACGAGTCTGGCCTTTCCTCGGCCTGGGATGAAACGCACGAGGAGAGGCCAGCGATGGCAGGCGCCAATAGGGCAGCGATCGCCTTCATCGGCTTCGGCGAGGTCGGCCAGACCTTTTCGCGCGGGCTTCTCGCCAATGAAGGCGTCGCCGTCCGGGCCTATGATCTGCTCTTCGGCAGCGCGGCCGGCGGCCGCCTGGAAGCCGCCGCGCAAGAACTCGGCGTCGTCCGGGCCTCCTCGGCGCAGGAAGCCTGCTCGGGCGCGACCTTCGTCTTCTCGGCCGTCACAGCCGACCGCGCCGAGGCGGTGGCGCGCGGGGCGGCGGCTTGGCTGAAGCCCGGGCAGGTCTTCGTCGACGTCAACTCGGCGGCGCCCTCGACCAAGCAGCGGGCGGCCGAGGCTGTCGCTGCCAGCGGCGCCGATTATGTCGAGGCGGCAGTGATGGCGCCGGTGCTGAAGCCCGGCCTCAGGGTCGCGATCCTCAGCGGGGGCCCGAAGGCCGAGCCCGTCTCCGAAGCGCTCAACGGGCTCGGCATGAACCTGACGCCGGTCTCGGAGATCTATGGCCGGGCCTCGGCGATGAAGCTCTGCCGCTCGATCGTGATCAAGGGGTTGGAGGCGCTGATGGTCGACTGTGCTGCCGCCTGTGCAGCCTGGGAGGTCGGGGACCCGGTCTTCGCCAGCCTTAACGCGACTTTTCCGTCGATCGATTTCCAGGCGCTCGCCGCCGACATGCGCGAGCGTGTCGCGACGCATGGCGTGCGCCGGGCCGCCGAGATGCGGGAGGCCGCGGAGATGCTGGCGGCGGCCGGTCTCAATCCCGGGCTCGCCGCCGCCGTCGCCGAGGCCCAGCAGCGCGGCGCCCGCCGCAAGGAAGGTGCATGATGAGGCTCGACCGACGCTCCGTGCTGGCCGGGCTCGGGCTCGCCGGCTCCGCCGGGCTGGGGCGCGCGCAGCAGGGCTGGCCGAGCCAGCTGATCCGGATCGTCGTGCCGTTCACGCCGGGCGGCAGTACCGACGTGCTGGCACGGGTGATCGCCAGCAGGCTCGAACAGATCATTCCCGGCAAGGGTTTCGTGATCGAGAATCGGCCCGGCGCCGGCGGCATGACCGCGGCCGGGCAGGTCGCGAAGTCCGAGCCCGACGGTCATACGCTGATGATGGGCCATATCGGGACGCTGGCCTTCGCGCCCTCGCTCTACGCCAATGTGCCTTACGATCCGGTCAGGGATTTCCAGCCGGTGGCGCTCGTCGCGATGCTGCCGAACATATTGGCGATCAATCCGACGCTGCCGGCGAAGACCCTGGCCGAGTTCATCGCCTACGCCAGGGCGAACCCCGGCAAGCTGAATTACTCCTCGGGCGGGCAGGGCAGCGCCGCCCATATCGCCACCGCCTATTTCTGCCATCGCGCTGGGATCGAGGCGACGCATGTGCCCTATCGCGGCACGGCGCCCTCGGTGAACGACATCGTCGCCGGCAACATCCAGTTCACGCTCACCGGCGGGCCGGCCGTGCTGCCCCTGGCCGAGGGCGGCCAGCTTCGGGTGCTCGGCGTCGCCGGGCGCGAGCGCGTCGGCTTCGCTCCCGACCTGCCGACGCTGTCCGAGCGCGGGCTGCCCGATTTCGAGGCGGTGCAATGGTACGGGCTCGTGGCGCCGGCGCGCACGCCCCGGCCGGTGGTCGAGCGGCTCAACCGCGAGATCAACGCGCTGCTCGGCCAGCCCGACTTCGCCGCCGCCCTGGCCAAGGACGGCGCCATCGCCCGCCCGGAGACGCCCGAGGGCTTCGGCAGGCTGATCGGCTCAGAGCTGGCGCTCTGGCGCGACGTCATCGTTCGCGCCGGCATCAAGGCGGCGGAGTGAGGCGATGGGCCAGATCGCCGTGCCTTGCATGCTGATCCGCGGCGGCACCTCGAAAGGCGCCTATTTCCTGCGCGACGACCTGCCCGCGGACACCGCCGCGCGCGATGCCTTCCTGCTGGCGGTGATGGGTTCGCCCGACAGGCGCCAGGTCGACGGCCTCGGCGGGGCGCATCCCTTGACCAGCAAGGTCGCGATCGTCTCGCCCTCGAGCGAGCCCGGCTGCGATATCGACTTCCTGTTCGCGCAGGTCGGCATCGAGACGGCGAGCGTCGACACGACGCCGAATTGCGGCAACATCCTCGCCGGGGTCGGCCCCTTTGCGCTGGCCCGCGGGCTGGTGAGGGCGAATGGCGCGCGCACCACGGTGCGGGTCAGGACGCTGAACACCGGCACGATCGCCGACCTGGCCATGGACACGCCGGACGGGCAGGCGAGCGCCGAGGGGGCTGCGCGCATCGATGGCGTTCCGGGGACTTCCGCGCCGATCGATATCGGCTTCCTCGATGCCGAGGGCTCGGTCTGCGGGGCGCTCTTGCCGAGCGGGAACGTCGTCGACGTGATCGAGGGCGTACCCTGCACGCTGATCGACAACGGCATGCCGGTGATCGTGCTGCGCGCCGCCGATCTCGGGCGCACCGGCTACGAGCCGCGCGACCAGCTCAACGAGGATACGGCGTTGAAGGCCCGGATCGAGGCCATCCGCCTCATGGCCGGGCCGCTGATGAAGCTCGGTGACGTCGCCAGGAAGGTCGTGCCGAAGATCGCGCTGGTGGCGCCGCCGCAGGCCGGCGGAGCGCTCTGCACCCGCAGCTTCATCCCGCATGAATGCCATGCCTCGATCGGCGTCTTCGCGGCGGTGACGGTCGCGACCGCGGCCGTGCTGCCGGGCTCGCCCGCCGCCTCCGTCGCCGCGATGCCGGCGGGCCGCGAGCGCTCGCTCTGCGTCGAGCATCCGACCGGCGAGTTCACGGTGAGGCTGACGGTCGGCGGAACGACGGAGCGGCCGGTGATCGAGCGGGCGGGGCTGCTGCGCACCGCGCGCATCCTGATGGCGGGGCAGGCTTTCGTTCCCGCCGGCGTCACGGCTGGGCGCGCGGCCGTACCGGTAAGCTCGAGATGACGAGGGAGGATCGCGTTTCGATGAGCGCCCAGAAGACAGGCCTGGTGATCACGGCCCATCCCGGCGATTTCGTCTGGCGGGCGGGCGGGGCCATCGCGCTGCACGCCAGGCGCGGCATGCGGGTGAAGATCCTCTGCCTGTCCTATGGCGAGCGCGGCGAGAGCCAGTTCGCCTGGAAGAAGGCCGGGGTGCAGATGGCGGAGGTCAAGGCGCAGCGCCGCGAGGAGGCGGAAGCCGCCGCCGCGCTGCTCGGCGCCGAGATCGAGTTCATGGACGCCGGCGACTATCCGCTCCGGACGAGCCCGGAGATGCTCGACCGCGCCATCGACATCTTCCACGCGCTCAATCCGAGCTTCGTGCTGACCCACGCGCTCGAAGACCCCTACAATGTCGACCATCCCGAGGCGGCGCGCTTCGCCCAGGAGGCGCGCATCATCGCGCAGGCGGCCGGGCACAGGCCCGATCCCAGCCGCGCCTATGCCGCCCCACCCGTCTTCCTGTTCGAGCCGCACCAGCCCGAGCAGTGCAATTTCAAGCCGACCATCATCCTCAACATCGACGAGGTCTGGGAGCAGAAGCGTCGGGCGTTCGAGATCCTCGCGGCGCAGAAGCATCTCTGGGAATACTACACCCGCGTCGCGCTCAATCGCGGCATGCAGGGCGGCCGCAACTCGGGCAAGGCGATGACCTATGGCGAGGCCTATCAGCGGCTCTTCCCGGAAGCGCTGGAGGCGCTGGCATGAACCCGGTCGTGATCTGCACGAGGAAGCGTGCGCCGGCCGCGACGATGGCCGATCTCGCCGCGCTCGGCGTCTCCACCACGCATGAGGCGATGGGGCGGAGCGGGCTGATGAAGCCCTATATGCGGCCGATCTATGCCGGCGCGCAGATCGCCGGCGGGGTGGTGACGGTGCTGGCCCAGCCCGGCGACAACTGGATGATCCATGTCGCGATCGAGCAGGTGCAGCCGGGCGACGTGCTCGTCGTCGCCTGCACCGCCGACAGCACGGACGGCATGTTCGGCGACCTGCTCGCGACCTCGCTCAGGGCGCGCGGTGGCGTCGGCCTCGTCATCGATGCCGGGGTGCGGGACGTGCGCACGCTCACGCAGATCGGCTTCCCGGTCTGGTCGCGGGCGATCTCGGCCAGGGGCACGGTCAAGGCGACGCTCGGCTCGGTCAACGTGCCGGTGGTCTGCGCCGGGGCGCTCGTCCATCCTGGCGACGTGATCGTCGCCGACGATGACGGCGTCGTCGTGGTGCCGCGGCTGGAGGCTGAGGCCGTGGCGGCCGCCGGCCGCAAGCGCGAAGCCAATGAAGACGAAAAGCGTAGACGCCTGGCTGCTGGCGAACTCGGCCTGGACATGTACGCTATGCGCGAAGGCCTCGCCAAGGCAGGCCTCGTCTATCGCGACGGGGAAGACGACTGAGCACAGAAGAACCCGAAAACGGGGATCGGACACAACTCTCGGGAGGAACGACATGACGCATCGCAGGATGGTTCTCACAGGAATTCTCGGCGTTGCGCTGGCCGCCTCGGCCGACGGCGCGGCGCTGGCGCAGGAGGCGGTGAAGATCGGCCTGGTCCTGCCGATGACGGGGCCGTTCGCCTCGACCGGCCGGCAGATCGACGCGGCGGTGAAGCTCTTCCTCGCCAGGGAGGGCGCCGTCCATGGCGGGCGCAAGCTCGAGGTCATCCTCAAGGACGATGCCGGCAATGCCGACGCGACGCGCCGCCTTGCCCAGGAGCTCGTCGTCAACGACAAGGTCTCGGTTCTGGCCGGCTTCGGCCTGACGCCGCTCGCCATGGCGACGGCGCAGATCGCGACGCAGGCGAAGGTGCCGGAAGTCGTCATGGCGGCGGCGACCGCCTCGATCACCGAGGCCTCGCCCTATATCGTGCGCACCTCCTTCACCCTGCCGCAGGCCTCCGAGCCGATGGCGGACTGGGCCTGGGCGAACGGCATCAAGAAGGTCTTCACGGTCGTCACCGATTACGGGCCGGGCATCGACGCCGAGACCTCCTTCGCCGGCAAGTTCAAGGCGGCGGGCGGCTCGGTCGAGAGCGTGCGGGTGCCGCTGCGCAACCCGGATTTCGCGCCCTTCCTGCAGCGCGTCTCGGAGGCCAAGCCGGATGCGCTCTTCGTCTTCGTGCCCTCGGGCGTGGGGGCACAGTTCATGAAGCAGTTCGTCGAACGCGGGCTCGACAAGGCCGGAATCAAGCTGATCGGGCCGGGCGACGTGGTCGACGACGACATCCTCGAAGGCATCGGCGAGGTCGCGCTCGGGGCGATCACGACACATCACTATTCCGCCGCCCATGACAGCCCGGCGAACAAGGCCTTCGTGGCGGACTTCCAGAAGGCCAATCCCGGCATGCGGCCGAACTTCATGGCGGTCGGCGGCTATGACGGCATGCGGCTCGTCGCCGAAGCGCTGAAGGCGACGAAGGGCGACGCCAGCGGCGAGAAGCTGATCGCGGCGATGAAGGGCGCCTCCTGGGAGAGCCCGCGCGGACCGGTCAGGATCGATCCCGAGACACGCGACATCATCCAGAACGTCTATGTCCGCAAGACGCAGAAGGTCGGTTCCGAACTCCACAATGTCGAGTTCGCGACGATCCCGAACGTCAAGGACCCGGTGAAGGCGCGCAAGTGACGACGGGGCAGGGGGCGGGCTTTCGCGCCGGGCCGGGACGCGGCGCATGCTGACCATCCTGTTCGACGGCATCGCCTATGGGATGGTGCTGTTCGTGCTCGGCTGCGGGCTCTCGGTGACGATGGGGCTGATGAACTTCGTCAACCTCGCCCACGGCGCCTTCGCCATGCTCGGCGGCTATGTCGCCGTGCTCGCCATGCAGCGCCTCGGCCTGCCCTTCCTGGCCAGCCTGCCGCTCGCCTTCCTGGCGGCGGCGCTGGTCGGGATCGTGCTGGAGCGGCTGGTCTACCGGCCGATGTACGCGAAAAGCCATCTCGACCAGGTGATGTTCTCGATCGGGCTGGTCTTCATGGCGGTGGCCGGCACCGACTGGCTGATGGGCTCGACCCAGCAGTTCATCCGCCTGCCGGCCTGGCTGCAGGGGCGCTTCGAGATCGCAGGCATCGGCATCGGCCGCTACCGGCTCTTCGTCATCGCGATCTGCGGGCTGCTCGCGATATCGCTGCACTGGGGCTTCACCCGCACGCGCTTCGGCAGCCGGCTGCGAGCCGCGGTCGACGATGCGCGCGTGGCGCGGGGTCTGGGCATTCCGGTCAACCGGCTGTTCGCCGTCACCTTCGCATTGGGCTCGGGATTGGCCGGGCTTGGCGGCGCGCTCGGCATCGAGCTCATGGGGCTCGATCCGACCTTTCCGTTGAAGTTCATGATCTACTTCCTGATCGTCGTCACGGTGGGCGGCACCTCCAGCATCACCGGCCCGTTCTTCGCCGCGATGCTGCTCGGCCTGGCGGATGTCCTCGGCAAGTATCTCGTGCCCCAGCTCGGCGCCTTCATCATCTATGCGCTGATGGTCATGCTGCTGATCATCCGGCCGCATGGGCTGTTCGCGAGGGGGCGGGCATGAGCGCCGCGGCCTTCGAGGCGCGGGTCCGCGAGGCGCTCCGTGCCGGCCGCCGCTGGTATCCGGCCGAGTTTCTGTTCTGGCTCGCGGCCTTTGCAGCGTTCCTGCTGCTGCCGGGCCAGCTGCTGCTGCTGAACGAAGTGGCGATCCTGGCGTTGTTTGCGCTCTCGCTCGACCTGGTCCTCGGCTATGCCGGCATCGTCTCGCTGGGCCATGCCGCCTTTCTCGGCATGGGCGCCTATGCCGCCGGGCTGCTCGCCCGGCACGTGACCGCCGATCCGCTCGCGGGCCTCGCCTGCGGCATGGCGGCGGCGGGGTTGCTCGGGCTCGCCACCAGCCCGCTGGTGCTGCGCGGGAGCGATCTCACGCGCCTGATGGTGACGCTCGGCGTGGCGCTGATCCTCTACGAGCTGGCGAACTCCTTCGCCTCCGTGACCGGCGGGGCCGACGGCTTGCAGGGCATCATGATGGCCCCGGTGCTGGGCCTGTTCGATTTCGACCTCTTCGGCCGCACCGCCTATCTCTATTCGCTCAGCGTGCTCTTCCTGCTGTTCCTGGTGGCGCGGCGGGTCGTGGGCTCGCCTTTCGGGCTCTCGCTGCGCGCCATCCGCGACAACCCGCTGCGGGCCTCGGCCTCGGGCGTGCCGAACGGGCGCCGCCTCGCCGCCGTCTACGCGCTCGCCGCGGCCTATGCCGGGGCGGCCGGCGCGCTGCTCGCCCAGACCACGCAGTTCGTCTCGCTCGACGTGCTCGACTTCCATCGCTCCGCCGACCTGATGCTGGTGCTGATCATCGGCGGCGCCGGCTATCTCTATGGCGGCCTCGTCGGCGCGATCGCCTTCAAATTGCTCCAGGACGGGATCGCCAGCCTCACGCCGCAATACTGGATGTTCTGGATCGGGCTTTTCCTCGTGCTCTTCGTGCTCGGCGGGCGCGAGGTCATCCACGGTGCGGTCAGGGCCGTCGTCGGCCGCGTCGCCCGCTTCGGCAGGGGAGCGGCCCGATGAGCGCGGCGCTCCAGACCTTCGGCCTGTGCAAGAGCTTCGGCGGCATTACCGCGACGGATCATGTCGACTTCGCGCTGGCGAAAGGCGCCCGCCATGCGCTGATCGGTCCGAACGGGGCGGGCAAGACGACCTTCGTCAACCAGCTCACCGGCATGCTCCGGCCGTCCTCGGGCCGGATCGAGCTGATGGGCGAGGACATCACGGCGCTGCCTCCCGAGGCGCGGGTGAAACGCGGCCTCGCGCGCACCTTCCAGATCAACCAGCTCTTCGCGACGATGACGCCGCTGGAGATGATCGCACTCGTCACCAGCGAGCGGCTCGGGCGCGGCAGAAGTCCCTTCCGCACGCTCGACCGGGATGCGACGCTGGTCGCCGAAACCGCCGAGATCCTGACGCGCTTCAAGCTCGACGACATCATGAACCGGCCGATCGCGACGCTGCCCTATGGCAGGCGGCGTCAGATCGAGATCGCCGCCGCCTTCGCGGCGAGGCCCAGCGTGCTGCTGCTCGACGAGCCGGCCGCCGGCGTGCCCGAGGCCGAGCGGCGCGAGCTGATGGCGACGGTGGCGGCGCTGCCGGAGGATGTCTCCGTGCTGCTGATCGAGCACGACATGGATCTCGTCTTCCGCTTCGCCAACCGCATCACTGTGCTGGTCAACGGGCGCGTCCTGGCCGAGGGTACGCCGGAGGCTATGGCGCGCGACCCCGCCGTGCGCGCCGCCTATCTCGGCGAGGCCGCCCATGTCTGAGCTGCTCACGATCGAGAGGCTGAGCGCCGGCTATGGCGAGGCGCAGGTGCTGTTCGATGTCGACCTCGCGCTTGCCGAAGGGCGCTCGCTCGCCCTGCTCGGCCGCAACGGCGTCGGCAAGACGACGCTGGTGAACAGCATCATCGGCGTCACCCGCCGGCGCGGCGGACGGATCGTGCTCGGCGGGCGCGACCTCACCACCGCCTCGCCGGAACAGCGGGCCCATGCCGGCATCGGCTGGGTGCCGCAGGAGCGCAACATCTTCAAATCGCTGACGGTGCTGGAGAACCTGACGGCCGTCGCACGGCCGGGGCCGTGGGATACCGCCCGCGTCTTCGCGATGTTCCCGCGCCTCGCGGAGCGCAAAGCCAATCTCGGCGACCAGCTCTCCGGCGGCGAGCAGCAAATGCTGGCGATCGGCCGGGCGCTGGTGCTCAATCCGAGGCTGCTGCTGCTCGACGAGCCGACCGAGGGGCTGGCGCCGATCATCGTCGAGGAACTGCTGCGGGCGTTGAAGCGCCTGTTCCGCGACGAGGGCCTGGCGGCGATCGTCATCGAGCAGCATGCCCGCAAGATCCTGGCGCTGACGGACGAGGCCATCATCCTCGAGCGCGGCCGCGTGGTTCTCGCCGAGCGCAGTGCTGCGCTCATCGCCGAGCCGGAGCGGCTCGAACATCACCTCGGCCTCGCTGCCGCGGCGTGACCATCAGCAACCGGGAGGAGACGTCATGACACAGAGGAAGAAGCCGCCGTTCCGGGCCGACATGGTCGGCAGCCTGCTGCGCAGCGCGCCGGTCAAGCAGGCGCGCGCCAGGCTCGCGGCCGGCGAGATCGGCCAGGCCGAGCTGACCGCGATCGAGGACGAGGAGATCAGGACGCTCGTGCGCAAGCAGGAGGAGGTCGGGCTTCAGGCGGTGACCGACGGCGAATTCCGCCGCGCCTTCTGGCATTTCGACTTCCTCGACGGCCTTGCCGGCGTCACCAGCTTCGAGACCGATTCAGGCATCCAGTTCAAGGGCGTCAGCACCAAGGGGCATGCGGTGCGAGTCACCGGCAAGCTCGATTTCCCTGACGACCATCCGCATCTGGCGCACTTCAGGTTCCTGGCCTCGGTGACCAGCCGCTTGCCGAAGATGACCATTCCGAGCCCGTCCATGCTGCATTATCGCGGCGGACGGAAGGCGATCGATCCGAGCGCCTATCTCAGGATCGAGGACTACTATGACGATCTCGGCAAGGCCTATGCCAAGGCGATCAAGGCCTTCTACGATGCCGGCTGCCGCTATCTCCAGCTCGACGACACCAGCCTGTCCTATTTCTGCGATCCCGAGCAGCGCAAGATGCTGGCCGAGCGCGGCGACGATCCGGACCGGCTGATCTTCATCTATCGCGACGTGATCAACGCGGCGACGGCGGCGAAGCCGGCCGACATGGTGATCACCACCCATACCTGCCGCGGCAATTTCAAATCGACCTTCATCGCCTCGGGCGGTTACGAGCCCGTCGCCGAGATGGTCTTCAACGAGATCAATGTCGACGGCTACTTCATGGAGTGGGACGACGACCGTTCCGGCGGCTTCGAGCCGCTGCGCTTCCTGCCCAGAGGCGAGAAGCAGGTGGTGCTCGGTCTCGTGACCTCGAAATTCGGCGCGATCGAGAGCAAGGACAATCTGAAGCGCCGGATCGAGGAGGCGTCGCGATTCGCGCCGCTGGAGCAGCTCTGCCTGTCGCCGCAATGCGGCTTCGCCTCGACCGAGGAGGGCAATGTCCTCGCCGAGGAAGAACAATGGGCGAAGCTGTCGCGCATCGTCGAGGTCGCGAAAGAGGTCTGGGGATGAGCGGCGAGCCCTGTTTCGACATCGCCCATCTCGGCCATGTCGAGCTCTTCACCGACAAGCCGCAGGCGAGCCTCGACTTCTTTGTCGATATCCTCGGGCTGACGGAGAGCGGGCGGGAGGGCGACAGCGTCTATCTGCGCGCCTTCGACGATTACGAGTTCCACACGCTGAAGCTCACCGCGGCGAAGACGACCGGCGTCGGCCATGTCGGCTATCGCGCCTCGAGCGAAGCGGGGCTGCTGCGCCGCGTCGCCGCGATCGAGGCGATGGGAGCCGGGATCGGCTGGACTCCGGGCGATCTCGGCCATGGCCGCGCCTATCGCTTCCGCGATGCCGACGGCCATGTCTTCGAGATCTATTTCGACACCGACAAATACGTCGCGCCCGAGGGCGAGAGGCCGGCGCTCAAGAACCAGGCGCAGCGCAACCACGGCCGCGGCTGTGCGGTGCGCCGACTCGACCATCTGAACCTGCTGGCGCAGGACGTGGCGGCGATTCGCGATTTCATCCCGAAGGCGTTGGGCAGCCGGGTGACCGAGCAGATCGTGCTGGATTCCGGCGAGGTCGGCGGCTGCTGGTTCACCGTCAACAACAAGAGCTACGACATCGCCTATACGCGCGACCACACGCCGGCGCGCGGGCGTTTCCATCACGTCACCTACGCGGTCGACCAGCGCGAGCACATCCTGGAGGCGGCCGACCTGTTCCTGGAGAACGGCGTCTTCATCGAGACCGGGCCGCACAAGCACGCGGTGCAGCAGACCTTCTTCCTCTATGTCTACGAGCCGGCCGGCAACCGGGTCGAGATCGCCAATGCCGGCGCGCGCCTGATCCTCGATCCGGACTGGCAAACCGTGACCTGGACCGAGGCCGAGCGGAAGAAGGGCCAGGCCTGGGGGCTCAAGACGATCGAGAGCTTCCACACCCATGGAACGCCGCCGGCGCCGTAGAGCCGGATCCGATCAGATTGGATCAATCTGATCGGCAAAACGGTCTCTAGCGGTGCCGTGGCCGCAACCGTACGCCGGTTGGTCGGATCGTCTGCGGACCTGGAGCATGCTGCGAAAAAGTGGCAACGGCCTTTCGCGCCGAGCATGCTCCAAACTATTGGAGTCGATCAGGCTATCTGAATTTGGACAGAATCGTCCAAATGCCGCGTGATCCAGCGAGAAGCAGAGACGCCGACCCGGCGGATCGCCCGGTCGAAGCCGGCTCCGGCGCTATCGATCCCGGAGGCGAGGTGCAGGGGCCTGGAACGGCGGCGGGGGAACATTGGGAACCGGCGGCGCCCCAAGGCCCGTTTCCGGCAAGTCTCGCCTGACCGCGAGAGAGAGAATGGCGCGCCCGAAAGGATTCGAACCTCTGACCCTCAGATTCGTAGTCTGATGCTCTATCCAGCTGAGCTACGGGCGCGTGACAGCGGAAGCGGTTTTGAAGGCCGCCACCGGCTGACGGATGCGGACTTAACGGCTCGCGCCGCGCTTGGCAAGCCTGTTCTGTCGAGTTCGTTCGCTTTCCGCTTCCAGCCGGAGCAGCAGGCGAGCGTCAACCCTGCCCACCGTGCAGGAGGGCTGTCGTCGCAGAAGCCGGCTCCGCATCGCCGCCGCCCGCTTTTGCATCCGGTGCGGCGATGTGCCCGCGCGCTCCTGACTTCCGGACCTTCTCGGCGATGCCGTAGAGCGCCTCGCGCCGGTCCATTTCGCGCCAGATCTCGCTCGGATGGATGCCGAGCCCGCTCCAGAGCACGACGAGGTTGTAGACGAGGTCGGCGCTTTCCCGCACGACGGCCCGGCGGTCGCCCTGCACCGCCTCGATCCCGACCTCGACCGCCTCCTCGGCGAGCTTCTTGGCCATTTTCGGCACGCCGTGGCGGACCAGCCTGGCGGTTCGCGACAGGGCGGGGTCGCGGGCGCGGGCTGCGCGGACGGCGGCATAGAGTCTCTGCACCGAATCGGTCATCGGTGCAGAATCGAACCGTCATGTAAGCGTTTCGTGACGGTGCCGCTCCCGCTGTGGGCGCTCAGCGCGCCACCCCGGCGAACAGGCGTGCGACCTCGCGATAGACCTCGCGCTTGAACGGGATGATCAGCTCCGGCGTCTGCGCCAGCTCGACCCAGCGCCAGGCGTCGAATTCCGGCCTGTGGCCGCCGACCGGGTTGAGGATGTCGATCTCGCTCTCGTCGCCTTCGAAGCGGAAGGCGAACCATTTCTGCGCCTGGCCGCGATAGCGGCCGCGCCAGGCCTCCTTGCCGATCTCGCGCGGCAGGTCGTAGCTCAGCCAGCCGGGTGCCTCGGCGAGCAGCGAGACGGAGGCGACATTGGTCTCCTCGCGCAGTTCGCGATAGGCGGCCTCGATCGGCTGCTCGCCCGGGTCGATGCCGCCCTGGGGCATCTGCCATTCATGCCCCGGCGCGACATGCTCGCGCTGACTGCGATTGGCGCGGCGGCCGATGAAGACGAGCCCCTGCGCGTTGAACAGGGCGAGACCGACGCAGGGGCGGTAGCCGGCGGGAGGTTTCGTCATCGCAGCGAGCCGGTGGTCGAGGGGGTGCGGAAGCCGCGGGCGGCGCTGACCGGCACGATGACGAGGTTCTTCGCCTCCAGGGTGCGGACCCAGCGGGTGATGCGTTCGATGGTCACCGGCAGGGCGCTCGCGGTGGCGACGGCCGCGCCTTGGTCGCGGGCGAGCGTCTCGAGACGCTGGAGCTCCCTGTCGATCGCCTCGGCGCGCGGAAGGGTGTCGAGCGCAAGGTCGGCCTTGAGCGCGGGGATCTGTGCCTTGGCCGCGGCGGAGGCGAGCAGGCTGCGCGGGGAGGAGCCGTCGTCGACGACCATCAGCCCGCGCCCGGCGAGCTCGCGCAGCAGCGGCGTCAGCGCCATGTCGTCCGCGGTCAGCCGGCCGCCGAGGAAGTTGACGATGCCGACATAGCCGGTGAAGCGGCCGAGCGCCCATTGCAATCGGTCGAGATTGTCGGCGGCCTTCGGCCCGGTGAGCAGGGTGTGTGGGCCGGGGTCGTTGTCGGGATAGTCGAACGGCTCCATCGGCACCTGCAGGAAAACCTCGTGGCCCTCGCTGCGCGCGCGCTGAACCGTCTTCTCGAGCTCGGCGCCATAGGGGGCGAAAGCGAGCGAGACGGTGCCCGGCAGTCGCGTGATCGCCTCGCTGGTCGAGCTCTGGCTGATGCCGAGGCCGCCGACGAGGATGGCGATCCGGCCGGCCGGCTTGCCGGCGGATGCCGGCCCGAGCGGACGGGCATAGATCTGGGCCGGCGTCGTGCCGTCGGGGCCGACCTTGGGCAGCAGGCCGTGCCGCGTGCGCTCGATGAGGCGCTTGTCCGGTGCCGGCGCGAGCCTGACCGCGCCGTCGTCGGGGATGGTGATGACGATCGCGCCGGGCGCCTCCGATCCCGGCCTGACCACGGTGACCCCGGATTCGGTCTCGAGCTGGCTGGCGCTGGCCGGGCCGTGCCTGTCGTCGCGCGCAGCGGGCTCGGGCGGGGCCTTGGCGATATCGGCCGACGGGGGGGCGCCCTGGCGGATCATGGCCGTGGCGATCGGCTCGCCGCCGTCGGGATCGCGCTTCACGGCGGCGTAGAGGGCGAGTCCGGCGAAGACGACCGCCAGCGCGCTGGCGAGGCCGCGCCGCAGCCAGCGCCCATAGGGGCGCGGCGCGCGGCCACGCTTCGCCTGCCCGAGCGGCTGGTCGAGTTCGCTGAGCGGCAATCCGGCCAAGAGGCGCCGTCCTCTTCGACGTCACAGCGGACGCGAATCAGTCCGCGCCGCTAGAGTCGGATGATTCGGGCGGGAATCAATCGTCAATCGGCCGCAGGGAAAACAATCTCCTGCGGCCGTTGCACAAGTGTCGAGACATCCCGCGGGGGCGCCGGCCGGCGCGCCGCTCAGTTGGACTTGCCGGCCTCGGGAGCCGGAGCGGGGGCCGGCGCGGGCGCCGGCGTGGCGGGCAAGGCCACGTCCTTCTTGCCGCGCAGCAGGTTGAGCGCTGCGGCGAGCTGGGTGTCCTTGGCCGGGTCGGCCGGGACATAGGACGGCGAACCGGCCTGCTCCTCCTTGCCGTCGCCATTGCGCAGATGGCCCTTGAGCGAGGCCTCGCCCTTGTTCTCGACCTTGTCCTTCAACTCGGTGGGAACGTCCTGGATGATCTCGATGTCCGGCGAGATGCCCTTGGCCTGGATCGAGTTGCCCGAGGGCGTGTAGTAGCGCGCCGTGGTCAGCCGCAGGCCACCATTGTCGCCCAGGCGGATGACGGTCTGGACCGAGCCCTTGCCGAAGGAGCGCGAGCCCATGATGGTGGCGCGCTTGTGATCCTGCAGGGCGCCGGCGACGATCTCGGCGGCGGAGGCCGAGGAGCCGTTGATCAGCACGACGACGGGCTTGCCCTTGGCCAGGTCGCCGGATTTGGCATTGAAGACCTGGGTTTCCTCGGCATTGCGGCCGCGGGTCGAGACGATCTTGCCGCGCTCCAGGAAGGCGTCGGAGACCAGCACGGACTGGTCGAGCCGGCCGCCGCGGTTGTTGCGCAGGTCGATGACGTAGCCCTTGAGCTTGTCGACGCCGATCTCGGCGTTGACCTTGTCGAGCGCCTTGCGCAGGCCCTCATAGGTCTGCTCGCTGAAGGTACCGATGCGGACATAGCCGACATCGCCCTCGACGCGCTCCTCGACCGCCGGGACGACGATGTTGGAACGGGTCAGCGTGAACTCGAGGGGCTCGCTCTTGCCGGCGCGCTCGATCTTGAGCTTCACCTGCGTGTTGATGATGCCGCGCATCTTCTCGACGGCCTGGTTGAGGCTCAGGCCCTTGACCTCGTCGCCGTCGATCTGCCGGATGATGTCGCCGGCCAGGATTCCGGCCTTGGAGGCCGGGGTGTCGCGGATCGGCTTGGCGACCTTGAGGGCGCCGTCCTCCATCGTGACCTCGATGCCGAGCCCGCCGAACTGGCCGCGCATGTCGATGTCCATGTCGCGGAAGCTCTTGGCGTCGAGATAGGCCGAATGTGGGTCGAGCGAGGAGACCATGCCGTTGATCGCGGCCTCGATCAGCTTCTGCTCGTCGGGCTTCTCGACATAGTCGGTGCGGATCTTCTCGAAGATGTCGCCGAACAGGTTGAGGCTGCGATAGACCTCGGCCGAGGCGGCGACCGCGCTGGTCGACGAGAACAGCTTCGTCTGTGTGGCGACACCGGTGAGGCCCGCGCCGGCGATGGCGCCGACCAGAACGAGAGAAACCTTGCGCATCATCCGCGAACCTTTTCGCCTTGCGATTTCGTCCACCACGGCGTCGGATCGATCGAGACGCCGTCCTTCCTGAACTCGACATAGAGGACCGGCTCTCCGGCCCCCGCTCCCACATTCGTCGCGGCCGCTTCCGCGGTCTCGCCCATCATCGCAACCGGCTCTCCCGCCAGCACAAACTGGTTCAACGACACGTCGATGCGCTGCATGCCCGCCAGAAGAATATAGTAACCATTGCCGGCATTGAGGATCAAGAGTTGGCCGAAGGAGCGGAACGGTCCAGCATAAACCACCCAGCCATCCGAAGGTGACGAAACCACGGCATTGGGGCGGGTGGAAAGCGAAATTCCGCGGGTCGGGCCTCCGACCTCGTCGGTCGCGCCAAATCCACGCAATTGTGAACCGGCGACCGGCAGGGGCAGCATGCCGCGCAATTCCTGGAAGGCGGCCTTGGGGGCGAGCCGCGCCGGATCGCGAAAGGCGAGCTGGGCCATGCGCTGGCGCTGTTCCTGCGTCTCGGCCTCCAGAGCCCGGCGCGCCGCCTCGGCGGCGCGGGTCGTGGCGGAAATGTCCTTTTCGATGCGCTCGACCAGGTCGCGCAATGTCCTCGCCTGCGCGGCGAGTTCGCCACCGGCGGCACGCTGCGCCTCGATGTCCTGGGCGGCGCTCGTCTCTCGCTCGCGTCTCGCCTCGATCAGCGAGGCCAGGCGCTGGCGTTCGCCGGCCAGTTCCTCCATCTCAGCGGCGATCGCCCTGCGCTCCTCGGCGATACGCTCGCGCAGCCGCACCAGTTCGGCGAGATCCGTGCCGAGGATCGCGATCTCCTGGCGCAGATCCGGGACGACGGCGCCGAGCAGCATCGAGGCGCGGACGGCCTCGAGGATGTCCTCGGGGCGCACCAGCACGGCGGGCGGCGGGCGGCGCCCGATGCGCTGGAGCGCGGCCAGCACCTCGCCGATCAGTCCGCGCCGGCTCTCGAGCGAGCGCCGGATCGCGGTTTCGGAGGTCTGCAGCAGGGAGAGGCGCTGTTCGAGCCCGGCGATGCGCCCTTCGGCGGCCTGCGCGCGCGCTGTCGTGTCGAGCAGGGCCTGGTTGAGCCTGGTCCGGTCGGCGCGGATGCCGGTCATCTCGGCTTCGAGCCTGGCCCGGGCCGCGGCATTGCCGGCGAGGCGTTCCTCGATCGCCTTGAGCTCGGCCTCGCGGGCGCGCTTCTCCTCGCGCTTCTGCTCGGTGTCGCGGGCCGCCTGCTCCGATTCGGGGGCTGGCGGCGTCTGCGCCCCGGCGGCGAGCGGGGCGAGCAGAAGCATCGCCAGCAGGCAGGGGCGCATTCCCCGCCCCCATCTGCCGCCAGGGGGAAAAGGGGAAGCGGCGGCGCTTGCGCGAATCAGGGGCCGGGAGCGGCGGATCATGCGCGATGATAGGGATGTCCGGCCATGATCGTCATCGCCCGATAGAGCTGTTCGAGCACGAGCGCCCGGACGATCTGGTGCGGAATGGTCAGCCCCCCGAAGGACAGCACCCAGGCGGCGCGCTCGCGCAATGGCGCATCGAGCCCGTCGGCGCCGCCGATCAGCAGGGTCGCGGCCGGCGTTCCGGCGTCGCGCGCCGTGGCGAGGCGGCTGGCGAAGGCGTCGCTGTCGAGGCTCGCGCCGCGCTCGTCGAGGGCGATGACGAGGCCCGATGGCGGCAGACGCTCGCCGATCAGCCTGGCCTCGTCGCGGCGGCGCTCCTCGGTGCGCCGGCCACGGCTTTCGGCGATCTCGACGATCTCCGGGCCGCTGAAGCCGAGCCCGCGGGCGAGGCCCTGGGCGCGCTCCTGGTACCGTGCGCAGAGATCGCGTTCCGGCCCGTCCTTCAGGCGGCCGACGGCGATGACGGACAGGCGCACGTCAAGCCGTCCCGCGCCCGTTCGGACGCAAATCCGACGGTCCGGCCTTCCGTCCAGGTGCCGGGCGACCCTGAAGACCGGATTCCACGTTCGATCCGTTGCTCCGCGGCTCAGCCGACGAGGCGTTCACGCGGCCGGTCCGCGCCCCACATCTTCTCGAGATTGTAGAACTGGCGCACTTCCGGGCGGAAAATGTGGATGATCAGGTCGCCGGTGTCGATCAGCACCCAGTCGCAGGCTGGAAAGCCCTCGACCTTCGGCGTCTCGTGGCCAGCCTTCTTGAAGGCTTCGACCAGGCTCTCGGCGATCGAGGCGACGTGGCGGTTGACCCGCCCGGAGGCGATGATCATCGCGTCGGCCAGCGACGTCTTGCCGACCAGGTCGATCACCGTGGCGTCCTCGGCCTTCATGTCGTCCAGGACCTTGAGGGCGAGCGCGATGCTGCTCGCGGCGGGGTTCTCGGTCATGGCGGGCGCGGGGGGCGGCGCCGAGGCCGCTTCGCCGGTGGATGGGCGATTCAGAGCCGTATCCTCACGTGACGACGCGCTCAGGGCGCGACCTCGCTAATTTAGGCGCCGGAAGGGCCGAATTCAATTGGTTTCGGCGCGCTCGCGCAGATAGGTCGAGGACAGGTCCGACCGTCGCCCGTGCAGGAAGATCCAGGCCGGCGGAGTTCGCACTGGCAGAGCCGCTCCCTGGTTCTCAGGCAGCCGCCAGCGCGCCATCCAGTTGGCGGCGGGCGAGGCGATCGAGCGATGCGTCGAGCCCGGGCGGTCGATCACCGCGATCGGCATCATCCTCGCGATGGTGCGCCATTCGTTCCAGCGGTGGAAGCTCGCGAGATTGTCAGAGCCCATGACCCAGACGAAGCGCACGCCCGGACAACGCCGCATCAGCTGGCGCAAGGTGTCGGCGGTGTAACGGGTGCGCAGCGTCGCCTCGATGCCGGTGACGTGGATATGGCCGTGGTCGGCGAGCGCGCGGGCCGTCGCGACGCGCTGGGCGAGCGGCGGCAGGGCCTGGTTGTCCTTCAGCGGGTTGCCGGGGGTGACCAGCCACCAGACCCGGTCGAGCTGGAGCCGGCGCAGCGCGGTCAGGCTCGCCATGCGGTGGCCGTCATGGGCCGGGTTGAAGGTGCCGCCGAACAGCCCGATGCGCAGACCGGGGGCGTGCGGCGGCAGGCGCAGCTCCTCGGCGCTCACGGGCGGACCTGGCCCCGGCCGTGGACCCGGTACTTGAACGAGCAGAGCTGCTCGACCCCGACGGGCCCCCGCGCGTGCATGCGCCCGGTGGCGATGCCGATCTCCGCGCCGAAGCCGAATTCGCCGCCATCGGCGAACTGCGTCGAGGCGTTGTGCAGCACGATGGCCGAATCGACTTCCGCCAGGAAGCGGGCCGCCGCCGTCCCGTCGTCGGTCACGATCGCGTCGGTATGGTGCGAGCCATAGGTCTCGATATGCGCGATCGCGGCATCGAGGCCGGCGACGACCTTCGCCGCGATGATGCGGTCGAGATATTCGGCGCGCCAGTCGTCCTCGCTCGCCGGGGTGACGCGGGGGTCGACGGCCAGCGTCGCCGCGTCGCCGCGCACGGCGCAGCCTTCGTCGAGCAGGGCGGCGACCAGGGGCTTCAGATGCGTCGCGGCGCAGGCGGCGTCGACCAGCAGGGTCTCCGCCGCGCCGCAGACGCCGGTACGGCGGAGCTTGGCGTTGAGCAGGATCGCGCGCGCCATGGCGAGATCGGCCGCGCCGTGGACATAGACATGGTTGTTGCCGTCGAGATGGGCGAAGACCGGCACGCGCGCCTCCGCCTGCACCCGGGCCACCAGCCCCTTGCCGCCGCGCGGGACGACGACGTCGACGGCGCCGCCGAGCCCTTTCAGGATCTCGCCGACGGCGGCCCGGTCGCGGCTCGGCACGAGCTGGATCGCCGCGCGCGGCAGGCCGGCTTCGGCGAGTCCGTCCTGCATGGCGGCGGCGATCTCGCCGGCACTGCGGAAGCTGTCGGAGCCGGCGCGCAGGATCGCGACATTGCCGCTCTTCAGGCAAAGCGCGCCGGCATCGGCGGTGACGTTGGGGCGGCTCTCGAAGATCACGGCGATGACGCCGAGCGGGGTGGCGACGCGCTCGAAGAGGAGGCCGTTGGGCTGCGTCCAGCTCGCCAGCACGCGCCCGACCGGGTCGGGCAGGGCGGCGATGTCGGCGACGGCCCGGGCGATCGCCTCCAGGCGGGCCTCGTCGAGAGCGAGCCGGTCGATGAGGGAGGCGGCGAGGCCGGCGGCGCGTGCGTCGGCGAGATCCTGCCGGTTGGCGGCGAGGATGGCGGGCGCGCGCTCGCGCAAGGCGACAGCCATCGCAAGCAGCGCGCGGTCGCGCTGCGCGGCCGGCGCCGTACCGACCTGACGCGCCGCGGCACGGGCGCTCCGGCCGAGCCCGCTCATCAGCGCGGCGATGTCGCCGTTCTCATTGTCGGGCGCTGGGACGCGCCTGGCGCTCTTGTCGGTCATTCCTGAAGCTCACTCACGGGCCCGGATCGTAGCCGAGGCGCAGCGCCATGTCGTCCCGGTGAATCATCTCGGCGCGGCCGGGGTAGCCGAGCACCGTCTCGATCTCGCGCGAGGCCTTGCCGAGCACGCGCGCCGCCTCGTCCGCGTCATAGGCGACGAGGCCGCGACCGAGCTCGCTGCCGTCGCCGGCACGGATCACGACCGCGTCGCCGCGGCTGAAGGCGCCCTCGACCCGGGTCACCCCGACCGGCAGCAGGCTGGCGCCGCCGCGCAGCGCCCGCGCGGCGCCGTCGTCGACATGGAGCGTGCCGCGCGGCTCGAGCGAGCCGGCGATCCAGGTCTTGCGCGCTGTCGCGGGCGTCGAGGCGCTGAGGAACCAGGAGCAGCGGGCGCCCTCCGCGACGGCCCGCAGCGGATTCTTGGCGCGCCCGTCGGCGATCAGCATGTGGGCGCCGCCGGCGGTGGCGATCTTGCCGGCCTCGATCTTGGTCCGCATGCCGCCGCGCGAGAGCTCCGAGGCGGCGCCGCCGGCCATCGCTTCGATCGCGGGCGAGATCGCCGGGACGACCGGGATGTGCCGCGCGTCCGGGTCGGACAGGGGCGGGGCGGTGTAGAGCCCGTCAATGTCCGAGAACAGCACCAGGAGGTCGGCGCCGGCCATGGTGGCCACGCGTGCGGCGAGCCGGTCGTTGTCGCCATAGCGGATCTCGGAGGTGGCGACGGTGTCGTTCTCGTTGATCACCGGAACCGCGCGCAGGTCGAGCAGGCGGCCCAGCGTCGCGCGGGCGTTGAGATAGCGCCGGCGCTCCTCGGTGTCGGCGAGAGTCAGGAGGATCTGGCCGGCGTTGAGGCCGTGATGGCCGAGCGCCTCGGACCAGTTGCGGGCGAGCGCGATCTGGCCGACCGCGGCGGAGGCCTGGCTTTCCTCGAGCCTGAGCGGGCCGGCCGGCAGCTTCAGGACGGTGCGGCCGAGCGCGATCGCACCGGAGGAGACGACGAGCACATCGGCGCCGCGGCCGTGCAGCTCCGCCAGATCCTCGGCGAGCGCGGCGAGCCAGGCATGGCGCAGGCGTCCCTGCGCCCGGTCGACGAGCAGCGAGGAGCCGACCTTGACGACGATGCGACGGAACTGATCGAGGGCGGGCAGGTTCACGGGGCAGGACCGGGCTTCTCGGTGGGCGGAATGACGCCCGTCGCCGTTCCTTGGCTAAATTGCCGGCATTGTAAAGCAGCGTGGGCGCATTGCGCCACTGCACCGGGATTTCGGGCCGGCGCCCGGCGCGACGGGGGCGGCGCGAGCCCCTAAGGCTGCCTGCCGCGGGTTGGCCATGCGCATGAGAGGATAGATAGGGGGTGGCGCTCGCCGCCGATTTCTGGTACCGCGACGCGCAAATCCCAAAGGGTCGGGCTGCGCCTGACCCTTTTTCCTTCACATCCTGCGAGCTGGAGAAACGGATGCAGGTTCTCGTGCGCGACAACAATGTCGATCAGGCCATTCGCGTTCTGAAGAAAAAATTGCAGCGCGAAGGCGTGTTCCGCGAGATGAAGCGCCGCGCCTCCTATGAGAAGCCGTCCGAGCAGCGCGCCCGCGAGAAGGCCGAGGCTGTCCGCCGCGCCCGCAAGCTCGCCCGCAAGCAGGCGCAGCGCGAAGGACTGATCGCCGCGCCGAAGCCGAAGGCGATCAAGCCCCGCGCTGCCGGCGCAGCGGCCCAGCGCTGATTTCAGTACAAAAACCTCGCGAGTTGCCGTAAGCGCAGCATGCGAGCGGCATCCTTGCCCGCGTAACCCCGAGAAGGCCCACCTTGAAGAACCCGAACGACCGCCATTTCACCGATCGCCAAGCCAACTCCGCCAACGCGAAGAAGGCCCTGCTCGAGCGCTTCAAGGCGCGTCCCGGGCCGGACGATCCGGTGATGATGCAGCGTCGGGCCGAGCGTGAGGCCATCGCTGCGGCCCGCGCCGAGCGCGAGGCCAAGAAGGAGGCGGAGCGTCAGGAGGCCGAGCGCATCGCTGCCCTCGAGCGGGCAGCCCGCGAGGAGGCCGAGCGCCAGGCCGAGGCCGAGCGCGAGGCGCTGCGCAAGGCCGAGCAGGCCAAGCGCGATGCCGAGCGGCCGCGTCGCGTCCTGCTCGAAGCCGTCCAGTACATGGAAATGCGGGTCGCCGGTAAGCGCCGCTGAGCGCCGCTCCGAACCCCTGTCCTGCAGGAAGCGCCGCGTCTCCGCGGCGCTTTTTATTTGCGGCGGTCTAGCGGTCGGAGCGGCTGTCCTGGCCGCAGCGGAACGACGGGCCTCTCTCGTCGGCCAGCCGCCGTGCCGCCGCATTGGCGGCCGGCTTGCGGGCATCGACGCTGCCGATGATGCAGGAATGGCCGCCGGCATCGAGGCGGTAGACGACGAGCCGGGCGCCGTCGAGCCTGCCGACGCTGCGGCCCGTCGCATAGCGCAGGATCGCCGCCTGCGGACGGCCGCCTTTCGGGCCACGCCATTCGATCGTCCTGCCGGCCTCGAAGAAGCCAATGTCGGGCAGAATGGCCTCCTCGGCCGGGTTCGGACCGAAGCCGACGGCCGAGGCGTCGTCGTCGGCCGTCCAGACCACCGCGATGCCCGCCTTGCCGGCGCAGCGATGCACCGCCACCGGATCGCCATCGCCCCTGTCCTTGCGGCATTTCGCATAATCATGGGTGGTGTAGCTGCTCGCCCATTGCCCGGCCCGCAGGGGGGCCGCGAGCAAAGCGGCGAAGCCGATGGCGAGAGCGAGCCGTGCGATTCTCATGGCGTTGGTTCTCCGCTCGGGACGGGCGATCCGACGACATCCGGCGCGGATCGGCAAGCCGCCGCACGGTGCTCCCGATGGAACCTCGCGGCATTTCGCGGCTTTTTTAGGCGAATGCGCGATTCCGCTCCTGCAGCCGACAAGGCCCGGGCATGGCGAGCCGTTCGCCACCCGGCTACCCAATCGGAGGAACGAACATGACCCGCACCAAGAAGAGCCTCGCCGCTGCCGTCGCCGCCCTCACGCTCGGCGTGTCCGTCTTCGCCGCCGATGCCGAGGCGCGTCCGCGCTATTACCGTGGTGCCGCGATCGGCGCCGGCGTGGTCGGGGCCCTGGCCCTCGGCGCCCTCGCGGCCGGCGCCGCCAGCGGCCCGGCCTATGGCTATTATGACGACGGCTATGTGCCGGCCTACGGCCCTGTCCGCCGCTGCCACCTCGTCGACCGCGTCAATTATTACGGCGAGGTCATCGGTACACGCCGCGTCTGCCGTACCTATTACTGAGCTTCCCCAGGGCCTCCTCCCCGGCCCGACATCCTGGCCCGCCGGTCCGTCCGGCGGGCCCTTTTCATGCCCGTCGCGCTGGAAACGCGCTGCGCCGTCGTTCCGGGGCAGGCCAAAGGCGCCCGGCCCGGAACGACGATGGAGCTTTCGCGGCGGAATCAGCCGCCGGTCGACATGGTCAGCGGCGGCTTCACCTCGGCGGGGATCGGCGAGGTGTAGCCGCCATCGGCGGCGACGCGCTTCTGGAAGTCGGCCTTCGCCGCCGCCATCAGCGCCGGATCGGTCAGCACGGCGGCCCCGGTCGCCGCCATCGCCTTGGCGACCTGGACCATCGCCTTGTGCGCCGCCGGCATCTTGCCCTGCGCCACGACCTGCCAGGTGTGGAAGGGGGTACCGATCGCGACGGTCGGCGCATGCGCCTGCACGGTCGGGACGACCCAGCTGACATCGCCGACATCGGTCGAGCCGATCGCCGGATTGCGCGGCGAATCGAGCGGCACGGTAAAATCGGCGAGCTCGGCCTCGGTCTTCGGCACGCCGATCGCGCGCCAGACGGCGTCGATGTCCTTCTGCGACAGGGTCGCGCGGATCTTGCGGGCGAACTCCCTGTCGGCCTCGTCGAAATGCGGCGGGCCGAGCTCCTCCATGATGCCCTGCAGCGCCTGTTCCAGCGGGCCGTTGCCGACGACGTTGGAGACGGCGCTGACGATCTTCATCTCCATCGTCGTCTCGGTCATCAAGGCCGCGCCCTCGGCGATCTTCTTGACGCGGCCGACCAGCTCGAGCATGCCGGGCAGGTCGCGGGCGCGGATCGAATAGCGCACGCGGGCATGGGCCTGGACGACATTGGGGGCGATGCCGCCGGTGTCGAGCAGGGCGTAATGGACGCGCGCATCGCTCGGCATGTGCTCGCGCATGTAGTTGACGCCGACATTCATCAGTTCGACGGCGTCGAGCGCGCTGCGCCCGAGCTCGGGCGAGGCCGCGGCATGCGAGGCCCGGCCGGTGAAGACGAAGTCGGCGCGGGTGTTGGCGAGCGAGAGCGGCGGGGTCACCTCCCAGAAGCTGCTCGGATGCCAGGAGATCGCGATGTCGGCATCCTCGAAAGCGCCGGCGCGGACCATGAAGGCCTTGGCGGCGCCGCCTTCCTCGGCCGGGCAGCCGTAATAGCGGACGCGGCCGGGCAGCTTGTTCTCGGCGAGCCAGTTCTTCATCGCCGTCGCCGCGAGCAGGGCGGCCGAGCCGAGCAGGTTGTGGCCGCAGCCATGGCCGTGGCCGCCGGCCTCGATGGCGCGATGCTCGGCGACGCCCGATTCCTGGCTGAGGCCGGGCAGCGCGTCGTATTCGCCGAGGAAGGCGATGACCGGGCCGCCCTCGCCGGCCTCGCCGATCACCGCAGTCGGGATGTCGGCGACGTTCTCGGTGACGCGGAAGCCCTGGTGGCGGAGCTCGGCGACATGCTCGGCGACCGAGCGCTTCTCGGTGTAGCAGACCTCGGGAATGGCCCAGACCCGGTCGCTGAGTTCGATGAAGCGCTGCTTGCTGGCGTCGACGTGACGCCAGAGGTCGTTGCGATTGTCCATGTTTCGTCTCGCTGGAGGGGAAGTCCGGGCCCTTTCTGGCAAGCGCGGGGCCATGCGTCCAGCAACCGCAGGGCATGGCAGCTCTGCCTCCCGGCCCGCTTATGCGCTTGCTTTTCGGCGCGGCATCGGCCTGATGCGCGCCATGGCCCGCCAGAAGCTGCTTTTCGTCGCCACCGAGGACTGGTTCTTCGCCTCCCACTTCCTGCCGATGGCGCGAGCTGCCGGCGAAATAGGGCTCGATGTCGCGGTGATCGCGCGCGAGCGCAGCCACCGCCGCGTCATCGAGGCGACAGGCGCGCGGCTGATCCCGCTCGAAGCGGAGCGGCGCTCGCTCTCGCCGGTCGCGCTCCTTCGGCAAGTGATGGCGCTGAAGCGGCTGATCGAGCGCGAAAAGCCCGATATCCTGCATTGCATCGCGCTCAAGCCGATCGCGCTCGCCGGCCTGGCCGGCCGCCTCGCCGGGGTCGAGCGCCGGGTCTACGCCTTGACCGGGCTCGGTTTCCTCGGCGCGCGCGAGGGCGCCGTCGCCGAGGCGGCGCGGCTCGCCGCCAGGCTCTGGCTGCGCGAGGCGATCGACGGGCCGCTGGTGCGCTTCCTGTTCGAAAATCCGGACGATCCGGTCACGCTCGGGCTCGATCCGTCCGACGAGACCAAGGTCGCGATCGTCGGCGGCGCCGGGGTCGACCCGTTGATCCTGATGCCCGAGCCGATGCCGCCGCAGCCGCCGCTCAAGGTCGCGCTCGTCGCCCGCATGCTCTGGTCGAAGGGGATCGACCTCGCGGTCGAGGCGGTGAGCCTGGCGCGCAGGCAGGGCGCACGCGTCGAGCTGACGCTGCATGGCGCGCCCGACCCGTCCAATCCCAAGGCGGTGCCGGAGGCGACCTTGCGGGAATGGTCGGCGCGGCCGGGGATCAGTTGGGCCGGGCCGACGCGGGACATCGAGGGCGTCTGGCGGGGGCACCATGTCTGCTGCCTGCCCTCACGCGGCGGCGAGGGCCTGCCGCGCACCCTGCTGGAGGGCGCCGCCTGCGGCCGGGCGCTGCTGACCACAGACGTGCCGGGCTGCCGCTCCTTCGTCCGCACCGGGCAGGACGGCTTCGTCGTCCCGGCGAACGACATCGCGGCCTTGGCGCAGGCGCTGGTGACCCTGGCGGCCTCGCCGGGACGGGTCGAGCGCATGGGCGCGAGCGCGCGCGAGCGCCTGCTCGCCGGCTATACCGAGCGCGACGTGATGGACGGGGTGAAGGGCCTCTACCGCTCCCTGCTCGGGCAGCGCCAGGCGGACCTGGTCGCGTGAGCGCGGTGGATGCCAGGCTGGACCGGCTCGCCTTCATTCGGGCCCATACGCGGCTCCTGCCGGTGCCGCATACGCCGGAGATTTCGCTCCACGTCGCCGAGGAGGCGACCGAGCTCTGGCACAAGACCGAGGAGGAACTGGCGACGATCGGCCTGCCGCCGCCGTTCTGGGCCTTCGCCTGGGCCGGCGGGCAGGCGCTGGCGCGCTATGTCCTCGACCATCCGGAGGTCGTGCGCGGCCGCCGCGTCCTCGATTTCGCCAGCGGCTCCGGCCTGGTCGCCGTCGCCGCAGCCAGGGCCGGCGCGGCAGAGGTGATCGCGGCCGATATCGACGCCTTCGCCGCCGCGGCGATCGGGCTCAATGCGCAGGCGAACGGGGTTGCCGTCGAAGCCCGGCTCGAGGATCTCCTCGGCCTCGACCAGGGCTGGGACGTCATCCTCGCCGGCGACATCTGCTATGAGCGCGAGCTGGCAGCGCGGGTCATCGACTGGCTCTCGGGGCTGTCGCGGCGTGGCGCGACCGTGCTGATCGGCGACCCCGGCCGCAGCTATCTGCCTAGGGACAGGCTCGCCGAGGTCGCGACCTATCAGGTGCCGGTGACGCGGGCGTTGGAGGATTCCGAGATCAAGAAGAGTTCGGTGTGGCGGCTGGCGATGCGAGATTGAGCGAGGGAGCCCGACAACCCTCTCCTTTCAGAAGAGGGTTGCTCGCGCTCGTCCAGCGCCGGTTCAGCGTCTTCAGGCGCAGCCTCAGGCCGGCAGCACCACCACCTTGGTCTTGACCGGCGTCTGGTCGTAGAGGTGCAGCATGTCCTGCGTGAGCAGGCCGATGCAGCCGCTGGTGATGCCGTTTCCGATCGATTCGGCGTCGAGCGAGGCGTAGATCGTGTAGAGCGTATAGGCGCCGTTCTGGTAGAGATGCAGCGTGCGCGCGCCGAGCGGATTGTCGAGGCCGCCGGGCATGCCGCGGGCGTATTTGGCGGCTTCCGGCTGGCGCTTGATCATCTCCTTGGGCGGCGTCCAGGTCGCCCATTCGGATTTGCGCCCGACATAGGCGTCGCCGTTCCAGCGGAAGCCGTCGCGGCCGACATTGGCGCCGTAGCGGGTCGCGGTGCCGTCACCCTCGACGCGGTAGACATAGTAATTGCCGGGGTCGACGATGATCGTGCCGGGCGCTTCCTTGGTGTCGTAGGCGACCTTGCGACGGAAGTATTTCGGATCGACCTTGCTGACGTCGATCGCCGGGATCGGGAACTTCTCCTCGGGCACCGGCCCGTAGAGCTTCTGCGCCTCGGCGAGGCTCATGCCGTCGGTCGTGCAGCCGCCGAGCCCGAGCGCGCCGAGACCGGCGGCCGAGCCGGCCAGGAACGAGCGGCGGCTGAGCTGCGCCCGGCGCCCGAGCGGGGCGATCCCATCCATCCTGCCGCGACCGGCATTCTCGTCGTCGATGATCATGTTCCTGGACTTCCCTTGTCCTGCTGCCCGACGAGAGAATGCTCCGGCATACATTGCTGAACCGTGAGGGCCGAGATTGCCGTCGCATGTCGCGGCTGGCAAGCTCGGGCCTAGCCTGTGCGGGACAAGCCCGCCTGCTTCCGCCTTACGAGATCGCCTCCTTCAGATCCAGCGTCCCCTGCACGCCGATGGCGGCGTAATTGCGCTTGAGCCAGCGCTTGGCCGCGACGCGGCCCATGTCGCGCAGGCCGAGCAGGAAATTCCATTCCGAGTTGAGGCGCGAGGAGGAGGTGAGCTGCGCCAGCGGCAGGCCGCCGTCGATGCGATGCATCAGGACGCGCTTGTAGTCGCTCGTCGAGAGCTTGCCGTCGTCGATCAGGCGGGTGACGAAGTCGACGGCGCGCAGCTCGCGCAGCAGCGAGGCGTTGAAGGTGATCTCGTTGAGCCGGTCCTGGATCGCCCTCGCGTTGGTCGGCAATTCCCGGCGTTCGAGCGGGTTGATCTGCACCAGCAGGACATCGTCGCAGCTCGACTCGTAGAACAGCGGGAAGAGCGGCGGATTGCCCATGTAGCCGCCGTCCCAATAGGCCTCGCCGGCGATCTCGACCGCCTGGAACACCATCGGCAGGCAGGCCGAGGCCATCAGGTGGTCGGCGCTCAGCTCCTGGCGGGTGAAGATCCTGATCTTGCCGGTGCGGACATTGGTCGCCGAGATGAACAGGTTGACGTCGGCGCAGCCGCGGACCTTGTCGAAGTCGATCAGGTCGGCGATCACGCCGCGCAGCGGATTGATGTTGAGCGGGTTGACGTCATAGGGGCTCGCCACCTTCGACAGGAGCTCGAACCAGATCAGGCCCGGCGGATGGCCGTTGCCCCAGGCGCCGAGCATGGTGTCGAGCAGCGAGCGCTCCGAGCCGCCATATTTGCCGTCGACGCTGATCCGGCGCCAGAAATTCTCCAGCGCCGCGCGGGCGCCGTCGCTGCCGCCGTCGAGCCAGCCCTCGGTCAGCACCACCGCGTTCATCGCGCCGGCGCTGGCGCCGGTGATCGCCTCGATCGCGATCCGCCCGTCGGCGAGGATGGCGTCGAGCACGCCCCAGGTGAAGGCGCCGTGCGCGCCGCCGCCCTGGAGGGCGAGGTTGACCGATTTCTCGGCCTTCGGTCCCGCCAGGCCCTTGACCTGCGGGACCGTGCGCTGCTTGCGGCCGGTCACGCGGCGGTCCAGCCACCATCCATCGGCAGGGTCGCGCCGGTGATCGACCTGGCGGCGTCGCTGCAGAGGAAGACGGCGAGCGCCGCGACCTGCTCGACGGTGACGAATTCCTTGGTCGGCTGGGCGAGCAGCAGCACGTCGTTGACGACCTGCTCCTTGGTCAGGTTGCGGGCCTTCATCGTGTCCGGGATCTGCTTCTCGACCAGCGGCGTCCAGACATAGCCCGGCGCGATCGCGTTCACGGTGATGCCCCTCGTCGCGACCTCGAGCGCCACCGTCTTGGTGAAGCCGGCGATGCCGTGCTTGGCCGCGACATAGGCCGATTTGAACGGCGAGGCGACGAAGGCGTGGGCGCTCGCCGTGTTGATGATCCGGCCCCAGCCCTTCTGCTTCATCTTCGGCAGGGCGGCGCGGGTGGCGTGGAAGGCGGAGGACAGGTTGATCGCGATGATCTGGTCCCATTTCTCGATCGGGAACTCGTCGACCGGGGCGACATGCTGGATGCCGGCATTGTTGACGAGGATGTCGATCGCGCCGAACTCCGCCTCGGCTTCGGCGACCATGGCAGCGATTTCGTCGGGCCTCGTCATGTTGGCGGCGGAGTAGCGCGCCTTGACCTTGAACTCCCTCTCGATCCCGGCGCGCTCGGTCTCGATCGCATCCGGCTCGCCGAAGCCGTTGAGCACGACATTGGCGCCCTCGGCGGCGAGGGCGCGGGCGTAGGCGAGGCCGATGCCGGAGGTCGAGCCGGTGACGAGCGCGGTGCGGTCTTTGAGGAACATCGGAGCGGCTCCTGACATTGGGCGGGGAAATGCTTAACTTGGCTGGGGCGACGGGCGCAGCGTCGGAACAGGCGCGGCGGGTCGCCGGAAGGTGCCCGATGTGCTATTGCAACGCAACATGACGAAATTGCAGCCCGACGAGCATGGTCACGCCCATGCGCATGGCCTGTGCCAGCATGCCCACGACCATTCCCGCCACGCCGCCGCCGGCCTGGCCCGGGCCGAGAAGGTCTGCCGCGAGCGGGGCCTGCGGCTGACCCCGATCCGGCGCAAGGCGCTGGAGGCGCTCTATGCCGACCACAAGCCCGTCGGTGCCTACGACCTGGCCGACCGGATCTCGCCGCCGGGCGGGCGCCGGCTGGCGCCGATCTCGATCTATCGGGCGCTCGACTTCCTGGTCGAGCAGGGCTTCGTGCACCGGCTGAGCTCGCGCAACGCCTTCATCGCCTGTCCGCACGGCCATGGCGCCAACGAGGCCGTCGCCTTCCTGATCTGCGAGGTGTGCGGCGGGGTCGATGAGGATTCCTCGCCCGCCATGCGTCAGGCGATCCGGGGCATGGCCGAGGGGCGGCGCTTCGAGACGTCCTATCAGGTGGTCGAGATCGTCGGCCGCTGCGAGCATTGCCGTGAGGAGGCAGCCGGCAGCCGGCAATAGGCAATCGAATTGCCTTGATGTCGTGACGCGCTTACGTCAGCACCGCCGACCGCCCGTATCCGGACCCGAACATGACCGAACAGCCGCTGACCTGCCTGCCCGAGGGACCTGACGCCGCGCCGGCGCCACGCAAGCGCACGGTTCCGGTCATGGTCGGCCATGTCCAGGTCGGCGGGGGCGCGCCGATCGTCGTGCAATCGATGACCAACACCGACACCGCCGATATCGCGGCGACGGTCGGGCAGGTCGCGGCGCTGGCGCGGGCCGGCTCCGAGCTGGTCCGGATCACCGTCGACCGCGACGAGGCGGCGGCCGCCGTGCCTTATATCCGCGAGCGACTGGACATCCTCGGCATCGACGTGCCGCTGGTCGGCGATTTCCACTATATCGGCCACAAGCTGCTGAGCGACCATCCGGCCTGCGCCGAAGCGCTGGCGAAGTACCGGATCAATCCCGGCAATGTCGGCTTCAAGGACAAGCGGGACCGGCAATTCGGCCAGATCGTCGAGCTCGCGATCCGGCACGGCAAGAGCGTGCGCATCGGCGCGAACTGGGGCTCGCTCGACCAGGAACTGCTGACGGCGCTGATGGATGTGAACGCCGCCTCGGCGCGGCCGCTCGATGCGCGCGCGGTGATGCGCGAGGCGATGGTGCGCTCGGCCCTGCTCTCGGCGCAGCGCGCCGAAGAGATCGGGCTGGGCAGGGACAGGATCATCCTCTCGGCCAAGGTCTCGGGCGTGCAGGACCTGATCGCCGTCTACCGCATGCTGGCGGCGCGCGGCGACTACGCCATTCATCTCGGGCTGACCGAGGCCGGCATGGGCTCGAAGGGGCTGGTCGCCTCCTCGGCGGCGCTCGGCGTGCTGCTGCAGGACGGGATCGGCGACACGATCCGCTATTCGCTGACGCCCGAGCCGGGCGGCGACCGCACGCTCGAGGTCAAGGCGGCGCAGGAATTGCTGCAGACCATGGGCTTCCGCGCCTTCGTGCCGCTGGTCGCGGCCTGCCCGGGCTGCGGACGGACGACCTCGACCGTGTTCCAGGAACTGGCGATGGACATCCAGAGCTGGATCGCCGCCTCCATGCCCGAGTGGAAGACGCGCTATGCCGGCGTCGAGGCGCTGAACGTCGCGGTGATGGGCTGCATCGTCAACGGACCCGGCGAATCGAAGCATGCCGATATCGGCATCTCGCTGCCCGGGACCGGCGAGGCTCCGACCGCGCCGGTCTTCGTCGACGGCAAGAAGGTCGCGACCTTGCGCGGGCCCGCCATCGCGGCCGAGTTCAAGGCGATGGTCGAGGCCTATGTCGAGCGGCGCTATGGTGCCCGCGCCGCCGCGGCGGAATGAGCAGCGCCCCTGCGCATCCTTTAAATCGGTTCAGGCGTTTTGAGGCGGGCACCGCGATGAAAGTGGCTCCCACGCCCGCGGAACTTGCTCTAGCGTCTTTGCCTGCGAGACATGCCGTGCTAGAGGCCCCGGCCTTTTCGCTGCGTCGCAGCACCTGCGGAGCGTCTTGATGGGTCATGACCAGCAGCATGCGCCGGCCTCGAAAGCGGACGGGGATCGCCTCGGCCTCGACGAGCCGGCCGGCAACGGCCATTCCTCGCACAGCTATGCCGCCCTGGCTCTGGGGGCCCTCGGCGTCGTCTATGGCGACATCGGCACCAGCCCGCTCTATGCGCTGCGCGAGACGATCCTGGCCGCGACCGGGGCGGCCGCCGGCGGACATGGCGGCGGCGCCGAGGTCGCGCTGACCGGCCCGCTTCCGCGCGAGGCGGTGATCGGCGTGCTCTCGCTGATCCTGTGGTCGCTCGTCTTCGTGGTGACGCTGAAATACGTGGTGGTGCTGCTGCGGGCCGACAATAACGGCGAGGGCGGCACGCTGACCCTGGTCGCCCTGGCGCAGCGCGCGCTGGGCCGGGTGCGTGGCGGCATCGTGCTCTTCCTCGGCATGGCAGGCGCGGCGCTGTTCTACGGCGATGCGGTGATCACGCCGGCGATCTCGGTGCTCTCGGCGGTCGAGGGCCTGAAGCTGGTGACGCCGGTGCTCGACGACTACGTCATCACCATCGCTTCCGCGATCCTGATCGCGCTGTTCCTGGTGCAGAGCCGCGGCACCGGCAAGGTCGCCAATTTCTTCGGTCCGGTCATGACGATCTGGTTCCTGACGCTCGCCGGGCTCGGCGTCTACCATATCGCCGACGATCTCGGCGTGTTCGCCTCGATCAACCCCTATTACGGGGTGCGCTTCTTCTTCGACCATCCGCACCTGTCGCTCGCCGTGCTCGGCAGCGTCTGCCTGGCGGTGACCGGCGCCGAGGCGCTCTATGCCGATATGGGCCATTTCGGCCGCGGACCCATCCGCAGCGCCTGGATATTCCTGGTCTTCCCGGCGCTCTGGCTCAACTATCTCGGCCAAGGCGCGCTGATCCTCGCGGATCCGACCACGATCGACAATCCGTTCTACAAGCTGGCGCCACCGGCGCTGATCCTGCCGCTCGTCATCCTGGCCACCGTCGCGACGATCATCGCGAGCCAGGCGGTGATCACCGGAGCCTATTCGCTGACCCGGCAGGCGATCCAGCTCGGCCTGCTGCCGCGCCTCGAGATCCGGCACACCTCCGAGCACACGTCCGGGCAGATCTACATCCCGCGCATCAACGTGCTGCTGCTGCTGACGGTGCTGCTGCTGGTCTGGACATTCAAGACCTCGTCCAACCTGTCGCATGCCTACGGCATCTCGGTGTTCGGGGCGATGGTGGTCGATTCCCTGCTCGCCTTCATCGTGATCTGGAAGGGCTGGCGCTGGGGGCTGGCGGCGGCGATCGCGGTGGTGCTGCCCTTCCTCGTGATCGACGTGGCCTTCTTCTCGGCGAATCTGCTGAAGCTGGCGAGCGGCGGCTATGTGCCGGTGCTGTTCGCCGCGGCGCTGGTCGTGCTGATGTGGACCTGGGTGCGCGGTACCCAGATCCTGTTCGACAAGACCCGCAAGACCGACGTGCCGCTGCTCGAGCTGGTCGGGATGCTGACCAAGAGCCCGCCCTATCGCGTCAAGGGCATGGCGGTGTTCCTGACCAGCGATCCGGAGACGGCGCCGGCCTCGCTGCTGCACAACCTCAAGCACAACAAGGTGCTGCACGAGCGCAACGTCATCCTGACCGTGCGTTCCGCGGACACTCCGCGCGTCGCCGAGAGCGAGCGCGTCAGGCTCTCGCGCATCACCGACGATTTCTGGCGCGTCGAGATGATCTACGGCTACATGGAGAGCCCGAACGTGCCGAAAGGGCTCGCCATCCTGCGCAAGCAGGGCTTCAAGTTCGACATCATGTCGACCTCGTTCTTCCTGTCGCGCCGCTCGATCAAGCCGTCGCCGCAATCGGGCATGCCGGTCTGGCAGGACAATCTCTATATCGGCCTGACCAAGAGCGCGACCGACGCCACCAGCTTCTTCCAGATCCCGACCGGCCGCGTCGTCGAGGTCGGCACGCAGGTCACGGTCTGACGGCGATCCCGTCATTGCGAGGAGCGCAGCGACGAAGCAATCCAGGGGGACGTGGAGTTCTGCCGCTCCTGGATTGCTTCGCTTCGCTCGCAATGACGTAGAGCGTCTTCAGCTCTTGCGCTGCGCGGTGAACAGCGCCGCCGCGCGCAGCAGCGCCGCCTCCGGCCCGAACAGGTCGAGCGCCGCGATCGCCTCCCCGCTGAGCCGGTCGCGCTCGCGCTTGGCTGCCTCCAGGCCGAGCGCCGCGACGAGCGTCGCCTTGCCCCTGGCCCCGTCCTTGGCGGTCGCCTTGCCCATCTGCTCGGGACTGGCCTCGACGTCGAGGATGTCGTCGGCGACCTGGAAGGCGGCGCCGAGCGCCTTGCCGTAGCGCTCCAGCGCGGCCGTCCGCGCCGGGTCGGCCTGGCCGAGGCGGGCGCCGATCGCGACGCTGCCGGCCAGGAGCGCGCCGGTCTTCATCGCCTGCAGCCGCAGGATCTCGAATTCGCCGAGCCGCCCGGACCCGCCATCCTCCGGAAAGCGCCCCTCGGCCGCGAGGTCGAGCATCTGGCCGCCGACCATGCCGCCGAGCCCGAGCGAGCGGGCGAGCAGGAGGACGATCGCGGCGCGCGTCTCGCCGTCGGCATGGGTGCGCGGGTCGGCGATGACGTCGAAGGCGAGCGTCAGCAGGCCGTCGCCGGCGAGGATCGCGGTCGCTTCGTCGAAGGCCCGGTGTACGGTCGGCCGGCCGCGGCGGGTATCGTCGTCGTCCATGGCCGGCAGGTCGTCATGGATCAGCGAATAGCAGTGCGCGCACTCGACGGCGGCGCCTGCGCGCAGCGCCTGCGCGGCCGGCACGCCGAAGAGCCTGGCGGTCTCCACCACCAGGAACGGCCTCAGGCGCTTGCCGCCGCCGAGCGAGCCATGACGCATCGCGGCGAGGAGGCGGGCCGGGCGATGGATCTCGCCGCCTTCCGGCTCGGCCCGCAAGAGCAGATCGAGCAGGCTCTCGATCGCCCCCGCCGTCTCGGACAGGGCCGCGGCCAAGGCCGCGGCGGGGGCGATCCGGTCCCCGGAACTCATCATCGTCTCCCGCGTTCGCTTGCCGGGCTTGAACGTGCGGGGCTTGCCGGAGGCGGCCACGATCGTCAAGCGTGGGGCATGACACGCATGGCTGACAATCCGGCTCCGCGGCGCGGGAGTCCCGCGGGGCGGGCCGTTCGCCTCCTCCTCAGGCTGGCGACGGTGCTGGCCGCCGTCTTTCTCGCCCTGCTGCTGCTCTACCGTTTCGTGCCGGCGCCCTCGACATTGATGCTGGGCCGCTGGCTGAGCCTGCGCCCGGTCGAGCGCGACTGGGTGCCGCTGTCGCAGATCTCGCCGCATCTGGTCCGGGCGGTGATCGCCTCCGAGGACCAGCGCTTCTGCTCGCATCACGGCGTCGACTGGGGCGAGCTCAACGCCGTGCTGCAGGACGAGGACGGGCCGAGCCGCGGCGCCTCGACACTGACCATGCAGACGGCGAAGAATCTCTTCCTCTGGCCGGGGCGCTCCTATCTGCGCAAGGGGCTGGAGCTGCCGATCGCCCTGGCGATCGACCTGGCCTGGCCGAAGCGGCGGGTGATCGAGGTCTATCTCAACATCGCCGAATGGGGCGACGGCGTCTTCGGGGCGGAGGCGGCGGCCCGGCGCCATTTCGGCAAGCCGGCGGCGCGGCTCACGCCGGCGGAGGCGGCGCGGCTGGCCGGCGCCCTGCCGAACCCGGCCCTGCGCGACCCGTCGCGGCCGAGCCGCGCGCTGATGGCGGCCGCCGGCCGCGTGCAGCGCCGGATGAACCAGCTCGGCGCCCTCGGCAATTGTGTCCTGCCGGCCGGCGCGGGCGCGCAGGCCTCACTTTTTCGGCCCGACCGTCTAGCCAGGACGCGCGCGAGCGTGTAAGGGCAACGCCTCATCACGAATGTGACGTCGTCGCGACAGTGGTGCAGGCGAGAGCCTGGCGCCCCGCGCGAAGGCATGATGGAGAGTACCCATGGCCGTTCCGAAGAGAAAGACTTCGCCGTCGAAGCGCGGCATGCGCCGCTCGGCCGATGCGCTGAAGCAGCCCGCCTATATCGAAGACAAGAACTCGGGCGAGCTGCGCCGTCCGCACCATATCGACCTGAAGTCCGGCATGTATCGCGGCCGTCAGGTGCTCAAGGCCAAGACCGAGGCCTGATGCGACGAGGCTCGGACGAGCCCCGACCCGCACGACGAAGGAGCGCCGGCCGCGAGGCCGGCCTTTTTCGTTTGTGGATTGGGGATCAGGCCGAGCGCAGCAGCCTCGAGGACGGGCGGCACGCCAGGCCCTCGTGATAGCGGCGGGCGCCGATGAGCGGCGTCTCGCGGTCGCGGCCGGCGAAGGGGCCGATTTCCGCCTGGCTGGCGGCGAGCTGGACAAGGAAGACCGCGGGCACGCGCGCGCGGCGCTCCCCCTGATCCGCGAAGAAGGCCGCGTCCGGCCGCTCGGTCTCGCCCATCGTGCCGCTCCGGAACATCGGGGTTTCGAGAGCGAATCTCTGCAATCTGCCGGCCGATCTTAACCGGCCGTTAAGGCAAATGCATGCATCGTTTCGGGACGATTTCCCGCCATCCCGCTTTCGGAACGGGACGATACCTCCTCCGTCGCCCGAGGCAGCCGCACCATGCCTGCGCCGTTCCTGTTCGGTTCCCGCGACGAGAAGATCGTCGAGCCGCGCAGCCTGCTCTCCTCGATCGGCGAGGTGGCCTATAGCTGGGACATCGGCAGCGACACGCTGAGCTGGGGGCCGAATGCCGCGGAGGTGCTGGGGCCGGTGCCGCAGGCCGTGCTCGAGCGTGGCCTGTCCTTCGCCGGACTGGTCGAGCCCGGCAGCGGCCGCAGCCGCTATGACGCGATCTTCTCCTCGGGCGGGCAGGATTTCGGCGACGGAGCGGTCTACCGCACGCGCTATGCCGCCGATCTCGCCGGCCGCAAGATGTGGATCGAGGATGCGGGACGCTGGTTCGCCGGCATCGACGGCCGCCCCGCCCGGGCGCGCGGTGTGCTCAGGCTGGAGCGCGCGGTGCGGCCCGAGGAGCTCGGAGCCGCGGATCATGATCTGTGCGATCGGGACGCCCTGGTCGAGCGCGTCGACGCGCTTCTGGCGGAGCATCTGCCGGCGGAGCGTCCCGTCGTCGTTCTGATCGCCGCGATCGGCGACCTGCCGCGGCTCAGCGGCGATTTCGGCCATGAGGGCATCGGGGAGATCGTCGAGGAGGTCCGCCAGCGCCTGCACTCGGTGATGCGCCGGCGCGACCAGCTGATGCATTACGCCGGCAACCGCTTCGCCATCCTGCTCAGCGGCTGCCCGGCCGGCCAGATCGAAGCGGCCGCGCAGCGCTTCATCGGGGCGGTGACGCGCTCGGCGGTCGAGACGTCGCGCGGGATCGCTCTGGCCCGGCTGCGCGTCGGCGCCGCCATCGCTCCCGACCTGTCCCGCCACGGATCCGTGCTGATCCAGGCCGCGGAGAACGCGCTCGCCGGAGCGGAGGCGAGCGCCGCCGAATCCGCGGTGGTCGCGCGCCGCAGCGTTGCGGCGGAGGCGAACACCGCCGCGCCGCGCCTCGATCTGGAGGCGGTCGCCGCGCTCAACGAGCGCAGGGTGAGGCTCGCGCTCCAGCCGGTGGTGACGGCGAAGGGCCGGACGCTCGCCTTCAGCGAGGCGCTGCTGCGGGTCGAACGCCGCCAGGGCGACGGCTTTCTCGCCCCGGCGGAACTGGTTCCGCTGCTGGAGACGCGCGGGCTGATCGGCCTGTTCGACCATCGCGTGCTCGAGCTCGCCATGTCGCATCTGCGCGAGCAGCCGGCAGCGGCGCTGTCGATCAACGTCTCGCCGCGCTCGCTTGCGGACCGGGAATGGGTCGATGGCTTCGAGGCGAGCCTACGCACGCACCCCGCGGCCGCAAAACGGCTGATCGTCGAGATCACGGAGACGGCGACGATCGAGGATCCGGCCCTGATGGCGCGGCAGCTCGCCCGCATCAAGCAGCGGGGCGCGCGGATCGCGATCGACGATTTCGGGGCGGGTCACACCTCGCTGCGGCATCTGCGGGCCTTCCCGATCGACATCCTCAAGCTGGATGGCGCCTTCACCCAGAATCTGCGGCGCTCGACCGATGACCGCTTCTTCGTGCGCACCCTGCTCGAACTCGCCCATCACCTCGGCGTCGAGACGGTCGCCGAATGGGTGGACGACGAGCTGCAGGCCTCGATGCTGTGCGACTGGGGCGTCACCTATCTGCAGGGGCACCTGGTGGGCCAGGCCGAGCTGACGCAGCCGGACGCGGCGGCCGGGGCATCGCCGCTGCGGGCCGCCGGCTGAGCGGGCGTCCGCCCGGCCCGCCCCGGACAGGGCTGCCCGGGAACGGCGGGCGTCGCAGCCTCACTTCTCCCTGGCCAGCCGGTCGAGCCGCTCGCGCATCTCGTTGAGCTCGCGCTTGAGGTCGCCGAGCTCGCCGTTCTCGCTCTGGGCCGACGCCCCGGCTTCGCCGCGGGCTTTCGTCGCGGCGGCGGCCGCGAACGGGTTGAACAGCCGGAAGGCCTCGGTGAACATCGCCATGTTGGCGCGCGTCTGGGCCTGGAGAGCGTCGATCGCGCCGGCGCCGAAGGCCTTGCTCATCTGCTCGCGGATCTTGTTCTGTTCCTGGGTCAGGTTCTCCATCGAGAACTCGAGATAGCGCGGCACCAGCGCCTGCATGCTGTCGCCGTAGAAGCGGATGAGCTGACGCAGGAAGGTGATCGGCAGAAGATTCTGCCCGTCCTTGCTCTCTTCCTCGAAGATGATCTGGGCCAGCACCGAGCGGGTGATGTCCTCGCCGCTCTTGGCGTCATAGACGACGAAGTCCTCGCCCTTGCGGACCAGGCCGGCCAAATCCTCCAGCGTGACGTAGGAGCTCGTACCCGTGTGGTATAGCCGGCGATTGGCGTATTTCTTGATGACAGTCGGTTCTTTGTCGCTGGCCATCGACACCCACGCGGCTTGTTGCGGTCATGACCCGAGGCGGGCAACGCCGGAGAACGGTCTCGACGAGAACGATAACCCTTCGGTTGTTCGCTGCAAGTTTTTTGAGCGCGGGCCGCGGCCGCGTCGGGACTGCCTCGATGATGGGCTTCCCCGCCTCGCCGTCTTGACGCGGTCGCCTGCCGCTTCGAAGGTGGACGCGACAAGCCGTCCGGCCGGGTGGGCCGGCGGGAGAGAACCGGAGGACGAGGCCCATGGCTGAGAATGACATCGTGATCGTCGGCGCGGCGCGCACCGCGGTCGGCGCCTTCAACGGGGCCTTCGCCAATACGCCCGCCCATGATCTCGGTTCGGCGGTGATCAAGGATGTTCTGAAGCGCGCCAAGGTCGAGGCCGCCGAAGTCGACGAGGTCATCCTCGGCCAGGTGCTGACCGCGGCGCAGGGACAGAATCCGGCGCGCAAGGCGGCGATGGATGCCGGCGTGCCGCAGGAATCGACCGCCTGGGGCCTCAATCAGGTCTGCGGCTCGGGCCTGCGCGCGGTGGCGCTCGGCATGCAGCAGATCGCCAATGGCGATGCCAGGATCATCGTCGCCGGCGGCCAGGAATCGATGTCGCAGTCGACCCACGCCTCGCATATGCGCGCCGGGACCAAGATGGGCGACGTGAAATTCGTCGACACCATGATCAAGGACGGGCTCTGGGACATCTTCCACGGCTATCACATGGGCACGACGGCCGAGAACGTCGCGGCGCGCTGGCAGCTGACGCGCGAGGAGCAGGACAGCTTCGCCGTCGGCTCGCAGAACAAGGCCGAGGCCGCCAAGAAGGCCGGCCGGTTCAAGGACGAGATCGCGCCGGTGACGATCTCGACCCGCAAGGGCGACATCGTCGTCGACGCCGACGAGTACATTCGCGAGGGCGCGACGCTGGAGTCGATGGCCAAGCTCAGGCCGGCCTTCGCGAAGGACGGCACGGTCACCGCCGGCAATGCCTCCGGCATCAACGACGGCGCCGCGGCCCTGGTGCTGATGACGGCGCAGGAGGCGAGCCGGCGCGGGCTCACCCCGCTGGCGCGGATCGCCTCCTGGGCGACGGCCGGCGTCGACCCGGCGATCATGGGCACCGGTCCGATCCCGGCGACGCGCAAGGCGCTGGAGAAGGCGGGTTGGAAGATCGGCGACCTCGATCTCGTCGAGGCCAACGAAGCCTTCGCGGCGCAGGCGCTGGCCGTGAACAAGGATCTCGGCTGGGATCCGGCGATCGTCAACGTCAATGGCGGTGCGATCGCGATCGGCCATCCGATCGGCGCCTCGGGGGCGCGCGTGCTGGTGACGCTGCTGCACGAGATGGCCAGGCGCGACGCCAGGAAGGGGCTCGCCACGCTCTGCATCGGCGGCGGCATGGGCATCGCGTTGGCGGTGGAGCGCTGAGGGCCGGCCGATGCCGAAGCAGACCACGCTCTACCGCTATCTGACCGGCCCCGACGACGCCTCCTTCTGTCATCGGGTCTCGGAGGCGCTGAGCCGGGGCTGGGAGCTCTACGGCCACCCGACCCTGACCTATGACGCGACGTCGGGGCGGGTGATCTGCGGTCAGGCGATCATCAAGGATGTCGACCGGGCTTACGAGCCCGGTCTCGATCTCGGCAAACAATAACGCGGTTAACAGCCGGCCTCAGAGGGGAGAAGACGATGGCGAGAGTTGCACTGGTGACGGGGGGAACGCGCGGCATCGGCGCGGCGATCTGCAAGGCGCTTCAGGCGGCGGGCTACACGGTCGCGGCGAATTATGGCGGCAATGACGAGGCGGCCGCCAGGTTCACCGGCGAAACCGGCGTCAAGGCCTACAAATGGGACGTCTCGGACTATGATTCCTGCGTCGCCGGCATCGCCAAGGTCGAGGCCGAGCTCGGCCCGGTCGACGTGCTCGTCAACAATGCCGGCATCACGCGCGACGGCATGTTCCACAAGATGACCAAGGAGCAGTGGAACGCCGTCATCAACACCAATCTCAACTCGCTGTTCAACATGACCCGCCCGGTCTGGGAGGGCATGCGCGCGCGCAGGTTCGGCCGCGTCATCTGCATTTCGTCGATCAACGGCCAGAAGGGCCAGATGGGCCAGGTCAACTACTCCGCGGCCAAGGCGGGCGACATCGGCTTCGTCAAGGCGCTGGCGCAGGAGGGGGCGCGGGCCGGCATCACCGTGAACGCGATCTGTCCCGGCTACATCGCGACGGAGATGGTCAAGGCGATCGATCCTGCCGTGGTCGAGAAGTCGATCCTGCCGCATATCCCGGTCGGCCGCCTCGGCGAGCCCGAGGAGATCGCGCGAGCCGTGGCGTTCCTGGCGAGCGACGATGCCGGCTTCATCACCGGCTCGACGCTGACCGCCAATGGCGGGCAATACATGGCCTGACGCCGCTCATCGGCTGACATGAGAAGGGCGGAGCCGGCTGGCTCCGCCCTTCTTCGTTCTGCCAGGCTTCGCGTGGCCGTTTCGTCATTCCGGGCTCTTTGCTGCGCGAAGCCCCGAATGACGGCGAGCCTCAGCTACGCGCGCCCTTCGGCAACAGGAAGGTGAGGAGGCCGAAGGCCGGCAGCCAGGCGCAGAGCGCGAAGACCTGGACGATGCCGATCCTGTCGGCGAGCGCGCCGAGGCCCGCCGCTGCGAGGCCGCCGAGACCGAAGGCGAGGCCGTAGAACAGCCCGCCGACCAGCCCGACCCGATGCGGCACCAGATCGATCGCGTAGATCAGGATCGCCGAGAAGGCGCTCGCCATGATGAAGCTGATGACGATGCTCAGGATCGCGGTCCAGAGGAGGTCGGCATAGGGCAGGGCGAGCGCGAAGGGCAGACAGCCCAGGATCGACAGCCAGATCACGCGATGGCGGCCGATCCGGTCGCCGATCATGCCGCCGATGATCACGCCGACCGCGCCGACGACGAGATAGAGGAAGAGCAGGATCTGCGAGAGCTGCAGCGGCACCTGGAAGCGCTCGATCAGATAGAAGGTGTAGTAGGAGGTGAAGGAGGCCGTATAGGCGTTCTTCGAGAACAGGATGGCGATCAGCACCGCCATGGCGAGCAGGACGCGAGACCGCGACATGCCATGCGCGGCGACGTCGTCGGCCTGGGCCTTCGAGGCGGCCTGCTCGCGGCGGAAGGCGGTATAGCGCGAGCCGATCCAGGCCATCAGCAGCATGGCGACGAGCACGATGCCGGAGAACCAGGACAGGCTGTGCTGTCCGTTCGGCACGACGATGGCGGCGGCGAGCAGCGGGCCGACCGCATAGCCGGCATGGCCGCCGACCTGGAAGACGCCCTGCGCCAGCCCCTGCCGGCCGGCGGCGGCATGGCGGGCCATGCGCGTCGCCTCGGGATGGAAGACGGCGGAGCCGGTGCCGACCAGAGCGGCGGCGACCAGCACCATCGGGTAGCTCTGGGCGAAGGCGAGCGAGAGCAGGCCGGCCAAGGTCGCGCCCATGCCGGCGACCATCGCATAGGGCCAGGGCTTCCTGTCGGTGAGATAGCCGAGGACCGGCTGCAGCAGCGACGAGGTGACCTGGAAGGCCAGGGTGATCAGGCCGATCTGCACGAAATCGAGGCGATAGCTCTCCTTGATCAGCGGGTAGACCGCCGGGATCATCGACTGGATCAGGTCGTTGAGCAGATGGGCGACGCTGAGAGCCGCCAGGACCGGCATCAGCGGGCGGGCGGCGGTCGGCAGGGGGAGCGTGGTCATGCCCAGACGCTTGCCTCCGTCTCCCGGCGCGGTCAATCGGTCGGCGCGGCGCGGCGTGCATGGCCGCCATCGCCCAGAAGCTGCGCCGGGGCAATGCGTCAGGCGGAGGCCAATCTCGCCGCCAGCGCGTCGCCCGCCGCGAGGATATGGGCTTCGAGCGCTCGGGCGGCGGCGTCGATCCGCCCCGCTGCCAGCTCCGCGAGGATGTGCCGGTGCTCCGCCTCCGAACGCGGCTGCCAGTCGAGCTCGCGCCAGGCCGCGAACAAGAAGCGCGCGCTCGTCCGCTGCAGGCCCTCGATCGTCGCCAGCAGGCGCTGCATGCCGCAGGGAGCGGTGATCGCGTGGTGAAAGCGGCGATTGGCCGCCTCCCAGAGCTGCACGTCGTCGCTCGCCTCGGCCTCGGCCAGCGCCGCCGCGGCGGTTTCGAGCTCGGCCGGGCCGAGCCTGGCGAAGCCGCGGCGCAGGGCGAGAACCTCCAGTGCGGCGCGCATCGCCGTCACCTCCAGGACCAGGCCGGGGTCCAGGGGGGCGACCCGCACGCCGCGCCGCGGCTCGCTGATCAGAAGCCCCTGGGCCTCCAGCGTGCGGAAGGCCTCCCGAACCGGGACATGGCTGGCGCCGAACTCGGCCGCGACATGGTCCTGACGCACGGCTGCCCCCGGCGCCAGCGCTCCGGTGAGAATGCGCTGCGCCAGGCTCCTGGCGATGCGGCCGGTCAGCGAGGCGCCGGCCTCGCTCTCGTCTTGAAAGCTCATGGTTCGTATGATTTCATAGATAATATATGAAATGAGGTGTCACGATGTCGCGCTCTCGTCCAGCCCGCCTGCGCCATATCGCCGGAATCGGCGTCGACCGCATGGGATCAATCGCCGACGCCTCGGGCAAGGATTTCCTGCGGTTGGAGAATCTCGACACCGACATCCCGCCGGATCCGGCGGCGATTGCGCGCACGGTCCGCGCCGCCGGCGAGGATGCCGACAACAGCTATCTGCCCTTCATCGGCCAGCCGCGCCTGCGCGAGGTCGCCGCCCGCCACGTCTCGGCGGTATCCGGCGTGAGCTACAGCGGCGAGCGCAATTGCGTGATCTCGGCCGGCGGTCTCTCCGGCATCCTCAATGTGCTGCTGGCGACGATCGAGGTCGGCGACGAGGTTGTCGTCACCGACCCGACCTATGCCGGGCTGATCAACCGGGTGCGGCTCGCCGGCGGCGTGCCGCGCTTCGTGCCCTTCGTCTTCGAGCCGGGCGGCGAATGGCGGCTCGACCGGCAGGCGCTGCGGGCGAGCATCGGGCCGAAGACCACGGCCATGCTGCTGATGTCGCCGTCGATGCCGTCGGGCGGCTGCCTCGACGCCGGCGACTGGGCGCTCGTCGCCGAGCTCTGCGTGGCGCACGACCTGCTGCTGATCGTCGACACGGCGATGGAGCGGCTGCTCTTCGACGGGCGGCCGGTGCTGCATCCGGCCGGGCTGCCCGGCATGGCGGAGCGGACGATCACGGTCGGCTCCTCGGCCAAGGAGCTGCGGATGATCGGCTGGCGCGTCGGCTGGATCGTCGCGCCCGAAGCGTTCATGCCCGACCTCGTCGCCGTCTCGCTCGCCAATGTCGTGGTGCCGGTCGGCATCGGGCAGGACGCGGTCGCGACCGCGCTCGAGAACTCCGCGGCGACGCTGACGCCTTATGTCGACGAACTGCAGGCAAGGCGGGATTGCATCCTGGCGGAATTGCGGGGCCTGCCCGTCGGCATTCCCGGCGGTGGCTGGTCGCTGCTGCTGCGGGTCAGTGATTTCGGCCTCGACGGCGCGGCGATGTCGGAGCGCCTGCTCGAGCAGGGCGTCTGCGCCACCGCGATGACCGGCTGGGGCGAGAGCCATGGCGCGCAGTACGTCCGCTTCGTCTACGCCAACGAGCCGGTCGAGCGCCTGCGCGGCCTGGGTACGCGCGTCCGCGCCGCGCTCGGCCTGTGAGAGGAGCGGCAATGACGGAATGGCGCGAGGCGAGGCCGGCGCTCGCGGATGCGATCGTCTGCGACGGGCTGCTGCCCTGGGCGAAGGCCTTCCTGCCGCCGGGGGCAAGGCTCGGCGCGCAACTGGCGCGCTTTCGGGCGCAGGGCTGCGATCACATCTCGCTCACCGTCGCAGCCGGAGCCGACGGACCGGTCGAGGCGATGGCCCGGCTCGGCTTCCTACGCCGCGAGATCGCGGCCGCGGGCGACTGGCTGACGATCGCCGCGGACGCGGCCTCGATCTGGCAGGCGAAGACGGACGGGAAGCTGTCGGTCTCCTTCCATTTCCAGTCGGCCACGCCGTTCGCGCCCGATCTCGATCTGGTCGAGGCCTTCCGCGCAGCGGGAATCGACCGCGCCATCCTGGCCTATAACGAGGCCAATCCCTTCGCCGATGGCTGCCATGAGCCGCGCAATGGCGGGCTTTCGGCGCTGGGCCGGCGGCTGCTCGCGCGCATGGACGCCTGCGGCATGCGCATCGATCTCAGCCATTGCGGCGCGCGGACGAGCCTCGATGCGCTGGAGGCCGAGCTGGCCGCGCTGCCGATCTTCTCCCATTCCAATGCGCGGGCGCTCCACGAGCACGAGCGCAACATCAGTGACGAGCAGATCAGGGCCTGCGCCGCGCGCGGCGGCTATATCGGTGTCAACGGCGTCGGCATGTTCCTCGGCGCCGCCGGGCCACAGATTCCGCAGGCGATGGCGCGGCACCTTTCGCATATCGCCGGACTCGCCGGGCCGGGCAGGGTCGGCCTCGGGCTCGACTTCATGTTTCTCGAGGACAGCGATTACGGGTTCTATCACACCGCGAGAGGACGCTGGCCGCGCGGCTACCCCGAGCCGCCTTGGCACTTCTTCCAGCCGGAGCAGTTCGGCGATCTGCTCGCCGCGCTGGAGGCGGAAGGCTTCGGAGCGCAGGAGATCCGGGGCATTCTCGGGGAGAACTATCTGCGGCTGGCGCTTCCCGGCTGAGGCGGGTTTCGCGATAGGCACGACGGCGCCGCTCTGCTAACCCGGCGCGAACGTTCGAGCCGCGCCCGTCATGACCTCCCGCACCGCCACCGCAACCGGCTCCGTCGCCATCCTGCTCTGGTCGACGCTGGCGCTGTTCACCGCCATGTCGGGGCGGGTTCCGCCCTTCCAGCTCGTCGGCATGACCTTCGTGATCGGCGGCGTGTTCGTGCTGGCGATCGCGGCGGCGCGGGGCCGCCTGCATCTGGCGCGGCCGACGCCGGCCTCCTTCCTGCTCGGGCTCTACGGTCCGTTCGGCGATACGGCGCTGTACTATGCCGCGGTGAAGACGGCGCCGGCGGCGGAGGCCAACCTGATCCACTATCTCTGGCCGTTGCTGATCGTGCTGTTCGCGGCGCTGCTGCCGGGCGGGGGGCTCAAGGCGCGGCATCTGATCGGGGCGCTGATCGGGCTTCTCGCGACCGCGATGCTGATCTCCGGCGGTATCGGCTCGGGCGGTGCCGGAATCCAGCTCGGCCATGGGCTGGCGGCGCTCGGCGCCTTCGTCTGGGCGAGCTATTCGGTGCTGTCGCGGCGTTTCGCCGGGGTGCCGTCGGAGAGCCTCGCCATCACCATGCTCGGTTGCGCCGTTCCCGCCTTCGCCTGCCATCTCGCTTTCGAGACGACCCTGTGGACGCCGAGCCCGGTCGAATGGGGCGGCGTGCTCGGGCTCGGGCTGGGCTCGATCGGCCTCGCCTTCATCTGCTGGGACATCGGCATGAAGCAGGGCGACGTCGCCTTCCTCGGCGTCGCCTCCTATGCCGCGCCGGTGCTCTCGACCGTGACCCTGGTCAGCGCCGGCTACGCGCCGGCGAGCTGGCTGCTGGCCGTCTCCTGCGTGCTGATCGTGGTCGGCGCACTGGTCGCGAGCTTCGGCCCGGGAGCGCGAGGCGCGGCGCCGAAGGCGGCCGGAGGGTAAAGCTGTCGTCAGATATCGAGCGCCCGCGTCTCGTAGGCGTAGACCGTGCGGAAGCCGAGCCGCTTGTACATCTCGAAGGCGAGGCCGTTGCTCTGGTCGACCTGGAGATAGGCTTGTCGGCAGCCCTGCGCCGCCGCCCAGCCCATCAGCCCCAGCACGAGCCGCTTGCCGAGCCCCTTGCCGCGCAGGCTCTCGTCGACGATCACCGCGCCGATCTCGGCCATGCCGCGTTCGGCGACGCTCATCGCATAGGCGGCCGGGCGGCCCTCATGCAGCAGCGTCGCGAAGGCGGCGGGCAGGCGCACGCCCGAGACGATCGCGGAGAGATGGTCGCGATTGCGCTTCGGGCCGGTCTGGTGGCTGCAGACGCCGTCGATCCAGTCATCCTGCGCGCGCGCCGTCGTGACGAGGCCGTCAACGGGCGGATGGATTCCCCCATCGAGCTCCGCGACCATGCCGAAGGAGGCGGTCTCGATCCGGTAGCCGCGCGCGGCGAAGCGCTCGCGCGCGCCCTCGGCGACCAGCGGCGTGAAGCGGATGCGCGGCGGCAGTCCGGCCTGGCGATAGAGTCCCTCGACGAAGGTCAGCGTCGCCTCGTCCATGTCGCCGCCCTCGCGCAGCGAGGAGGCCGAGTTGGCGCGGCCGGAATAGCCGTTGGCGAAGCGCACCACCCATTCATCGACGACGAGCGTGGTCGGCGCCGGCCAGGCGTTGACGATGCGGGTCTCGCAGGCGGCGACGAGCGCCATATCGGTGACGGGTCTGTCCATGGTCAGCCTCCGGCCGGGCGCGGCGTCGGCCGCCAGCCGGACGGCGCCATCTCGAAACCGGTGAAGGCGAAGCCCGGCGCGACGGTGCAGCCGACCAGCGTCCAGGCGCCCAGCGAGGTCGCGCTCTGCCAGTGCCCGGCCGGCACCACGATCTGCGGCCGCTGACCGGCGGCGAGGTCCTTGCCGAGATGATGGGCGGAGGTGTCGTGCCCGTTCGGGGAGAGCGTGATCACCAATGGCGCGCCGGCATAGTGATGCCAGATCTCGGCCGCGTCGACGCGGTGCCATTCCGAGGTCTCTCCGACATCGAGCAAATAATAGATCGCGGTCGAGAAGCCGCGCCCCTCCGGCCCGGCAGGGTCGCGGAAGGTCTCGCGATAGTGCCCGCCTTCGGGATGGGGCTCGAGCGCGAGCAGACGGATGACCTCGGCGGCGCTGAGGCCGCTCAGCGTGTTCATGGCGGTTCAGAACTTGTTCTTGGCCTCGCGCAGCGCGGCGAAGACCTCGCCGGCCGGCTTGCCGACGATGCCGAGCGTCGCGGCGAGCGCCTGCTCGCCGGCGCGGAAGAACGGGTTCGTCGCCTTCTCCTCGCCGATCGTGGTCACCGCCCAGAAGCGGCCCTCCGCCTTCGCCGCCTCGGCCTCGGCGAGACGGGCCGCGACGGCCGCGTTGCTCGGGTCCATGGCGGCGGCGAAGCGGGCGTTCGACAAGGTGTAGTCATGGCCGGTGATCAGCCTGGTCGCGTCGGGCAACGCCATGATCCGCGACAGCGAGGTCCACATCGCCTCCATCCGGCCGGGCATGACGCGTCCGCAGCCCATCACGAAGACCACGTCGCCGACCAGGGCGAGGCCCGCCTCGCGGCCGATGAAGCTGACATGGCCCTCGGCATGGCCGGGCGTCGCCCAGGTCTCGAAGGCATGGCCGCCAACGGAGACGCGGTCGCCTTCACCGACGACGACGTCGACCGGCGCGCCGGCGCGGGCGGCGTCCGGGCCATAGACCCTGGCGCCGGTTGCCTGCTTCAGGGCGGCGATGCCCTGGACGTGATCGGCATGCTCATGCGTCACCAGCACCTGGCGAATCGTCCAGCCCTTCGCCCTGGCGGCGGCGAGCACGTCGCTGGCATCGGGCACGTCGACCGCGGCGCAGGCGCCGGTCGCCGGGTCGTGCAGCAGGGCGCCGGCATTGTCGCTGAGGGTGCGGAAGACATGGATGTCGAGCGGCATGGCAAACTCCGGCAATCGGCAATGGCAGTCGGCAGTCGGAGAATCCGAGCCGGCGCGGATCGAGGCGGCAACCTATCAAGCCTGGATGACGACTGCCTACTGCCGATTGCCGACTGCCGTCCACCCTTGCGCTCCCGCCCGGGCTGCGCCATCTCCGTCGGCATGGCCTTGGACGTCGTCGACCTGCGTGCCTTCTACGCCAGCCCGCTCGGGCATGTGGCGCGGCGGGCCGTCGGCAAGGTGATGCTGAAGCTCTGGGCGGATTGCCGGCGCCAGCGCCTGCTCGGCCTCGGCTTCGCGACACCCTATCTGCCGTTGCTCGGCGGCGGCGCCGAGCGCGTGCTCGCCTTCATGCCGGCGGCGCAGGGCGTGGTGAACTGGCCCTCGCCCGGGCTCTCCGCCTCCGCTCTGGTCGAGCCGACGCTGCTGCCGCTCCCCACCGCCTCGATCGACCGCGTGCTGATGGTGCATGCGCTCGAGGAGACCGAGAGCCCGGAGGACCTGCTCGAGGAGATCTCGCGCGTGCTGAGCCCGGGCGGGCGGCTGATCGTCGTCGTCCCGAACCGGCGCGGCCTGTGGGCGCGGATGGATACGACGCCTTTCGGCCATGGCCGGCCCTTCAGCCGCTCCCAGATCGAGGCGCTGATGCGCCGCGCCATGTTCTCGCCCGAGCATTGGGGCGAGGCGCTCTATGTGCCGCCACTGCGCCGGCGCCTGTTCATGCGCTCGGCCACGGCCTGGGAATGCCTCGGCGCCGGGCTGTCGCTGCCCTTCGCCGGCGTCTACGTCATCGACGCGACCAAGCAGTTCTACCGGCGCGCGCCCCTGCGCGCGACGCGGCGCAGCTTCGCGTTTCGCCCGGTGCTGCTGCCGCAGCCCCATCCCTCCGGCCGGCTGCCGCGGCAGGAGGAGGCGAAGCTGCCGGCGGGTTGACAATCTCCGTGGGGCGCGGCCAAGGTCCGCCGCCTTTTTTGACCGTTCCGTCTCGCGGCCCCCGCTGCCGCCTTGTCCTCGAGGAAGCGGGACCAGATCTGGATGTCGATGCGAAGCTATCTCGATTTCGAAAAGCCGGTCGCCGAACTGGAGGCGAAGGCGGATGAACTGCGCGCGCTCGACGGCAAGGGCGACGGCTATTCGCTCGCCGAGGAGATCGGCAAGCTCGAGGCCAAGGCTTCGCAGGCGCTGAAGGATCTCTACGGCGCCCTCACGCCCTGGCAGAAGACACTGGTGGCGCGCCATCCCCAGCGCCCGCATTTCCTCGACTATTGCTCGGCTCTGATCGACGAGTTCACGCCGCTCGCCGGCGACCGCGCCTTCGGCGAGGACGAGGCCGTCGTCGGCGGCTTCGGCCGCTTCCGCGGCGAGCCGGTCTGCATCATCGGCCAGGAGAAGGGCAATTCGACCGAGACCCGCATCCGGCACAATTTCGGCATGCCGAAGCCGGAGGGCTATCGCAAGGCGGTGCGGCTGATGGAACTGGCCGATCGTTTCGGCCTGCCGGTTCTGAGCTTCATCGACACCGCCGGCGCCTATCCCGGCATCGAGGCCGAGGAGCGCGGCCAGGCCGAGGCGATCGCGCGCTCGACCGAGACCTGCCTTTCGCTGCGCACGCCGAGCGTCGCGCTGGTGATCGGCGAGGGCGGCTCGGGCGGGGCGATCGCCATCGCCGCCGCCAGCAAGGTGCTGATGCTGGAGCACGCGATCTATTCGGTGATCTCGCCGGAGGGCGCGGCCTCGATCCTCTGGCGCGACACGGCCCGCGCCCAGGATGCGGCGACGGGCATGAAGATCACGGCCCAGGACCTGCTGCGTTTCGGCGTGATCGACCGGATCGTCGCGGAGCCGACGGGAGGCGCCCATCGCGACCCTGCGCTCGCGATCGAGCGCGCCGGCGCCGCGATCGAGGCGGCGCTGTCGGATCTCGGCGGGCTGAGCGCCGACGAGATCGTCGACCGGCGGGCGGAGAAATATCTGGCGATCGGAAGGGCGCTGTAACGGACGGAGCCGGGCGGCAGCGCTTTACCGCGGTTTCACCATATGGCCTTCTGCGCGGGCCCTGTGGTAAGGAACGGTCAAGGCTAACGGTTCTACAACCGGGCAACGGGCATAATTTGGCCGCGTTGCGTGGTGCATGGTCTGGCTTGACGCGTCTGCGCGAGATGGGATTGACGACGTGGCTGTGAGACATTTCGCGCTGGCGGCGCTCCTTGGCCTCACCCTGGCGGCCTGCGAAGAGGACCGCTATCGCGGCTCGGCGCGCCACAACATCCCGATTCCGTCCGCGACCTACACGCTCATGGCCGAGAAGGGCATGAGCAAGAGCCAGCCGATCCTGATTCGCTCCTACAAGAAGGAGTCGGAGCTCGAGATCTGGAAGAAGCGCGCCGACGGCAAATATGCGCTGCTCAAGACCTTCCCGATGTGCCGCTGGTCGGGCCAGCTCGGGCCGAAGGTGCGCGAGGGCGACCGTATGGCGCCGGAGGGCTTCTACGCCATCACCCCGGCGCAGATGAACCCGAACTCGTCCTACTACGTCTCGTTCAACATGGGCTATCCGAACGCCTATGACCGGGCGCATGGCCGCACCGGCGCACATCTGATGGTGCACGGCGCCTGTTCCTCGGCCGGCTGCTACTCGATGACCGACGACCAGATCGGCGAGATCTACGCGCTGGTGCGCGAGGCCCATAATGGCGGGCAGCGGGCCGTGCAGATGCAGGCCCTCCCGTTCCGGATGACGCCGGAGAACCTCGCCAAGCATCGGCTCGATCCGAACATCGGCTTCTGGAAGAACCTCAAGGAAGGTTCGGACTTCTTCGAGGTGGCCAAGGACGAGCCGTCCGTGTCGGTGGCCGGCGGGCGCTACGCCTTCAACCGCGACGGCAGCCAGGTCGACCCTTCGCTGACGCAGGCTCTCGCCGAGAAGCGCCAGCGCGACGAGATCCAGGTCGCGGCGCTGGTCTCGAAGGGCACGCCGGCGATCAAGCTGATCTATGACGACGGCGACCAGCATTCCTCGTTCAAGCGCCTTCTGGCCCAGTCCGGCGCCGATTCGATGAACAGGTCGGTCGCCTGGGCCTCGCGCGATGTCGGCATCAGCCGCGTCGATTCGCTGATCGGCCCGCGCGTCGTGGTGCTCGACGACAAGGGGCGCGCCAAGGCGACGGTCAGGGCCGAATCGGCCGAGCACGAGGCGGTGATCGCGGCCGTCAGCGGCAGCGCGCAGCAGGCCGAAGCCGAGACCAAGGCGGCCGCGGTGCCGGCGAAGCCCGCCGCCCAGCCTGCCGCCAAGCCGAGCACCGATGCGGCGACGCAGGTCGCCAAGGCGACGCCGGGCGCCGCCGCTGCCGCGCCGATCCAGACGGCCTCGGCCGAACCGGCACAGCCTTCCTTCTATCAGCGGGCGCTGAGCTTCGTGCCACTGCTCGGCGCGTCGTCCGAGGCGAAGGAGCAGGCCCCGGTCGCATCGGTGGTGCCGGAGACGCCCCAGACCGTGACCGCGCCGCTGCCGCCACGCCGGGCCTCGACCCTGCGGACATCGCAGCTGCGGCAGCCCGACGCCGCCTATGCGAGCCAGCCCGCGCTGCGCTGAACAGCCGGGCGACGCTGATGCAGAAAAGTCACGCCCGCGGCCAGCGAAGGCCGCGGGCGCTTTTGTAGGCGTCTAAAGGTCGAAATCGGCCGCGGTTGCACAATACGCGGGCAGGTTGCAAAAAACCTCGGCTTGCCGATTTTACGCCCGCAGCCCCCTAATCATGGCGAATGCATGACGCATCCATGCATGAACCTCGGGGGTAGTCGCGATGGCCTTCAAGATTTCAGGTTTGCTGGCGGGGCTTGCGCTTTCGACCGGGCTCGCGGCTTCGGGCGCGGTTCTCGCCTCCGATCTGCCGAGCCGCAAGGGCGCGCCGCCCGTGCCGGTGGCGCCGAGCATCACCTGGTTCGATATCGCCGTCAGCGTGAAGGGCATGACGGACTATAATTTCCGCGGCATCTCGCAGACCGACCGCAAGCCGGCGATCCAGGGCGGCGCCGAGCTGCAGATATACGACAACCTGTTCTATGTCGGCGTCTATGCCTCGAATGTCGACCTGGCGACCAGCCCGCCGGCGGAAGTCGACTTCTATGGCGGCATCCGTCCGAAGTTCGGCCCGGTGACGCTCGATCTCGGCGTGATGCAGTACTATTATCCCGGCGAGAAGCAGTACATCGATCCGGCCGGCACCTATTGGACGCCGAAGAACACAGACTACACCGAAGTCTACGGCAAGGTGAGCTATAATTTCGAGGACAAGCTCATCCTCGGGGCCAATCTCTTCTATGCATGGGACTGGCTCGGCACCGGCGCCTCCGGCACCTACGCCTCGGTGACGGCGAAGTACAATCTGCCCTTCCTGGAAGGCCTGTCGGTCTCCGGCGAGCTCGGTCACTATTGGCTGGGCACCACCAATATCGCGATCTGGTCGACCCTGCCGCCGACCGACCTGCCGAACTATACCTACTGGAACGCCGGCATCTCCTACACCTGGAAGAATCTGACGGCGGACGTGCGCTATCACGACACCAACCTGTCGAAGACCGAGTGCTTCGCGCTGACGGCCGATCCGCGCGGTATCGTCTCGGGCTCGGGCCGCTCGAAATGGTGCAACCCGACCGTGGTGGCGACGCTGTCCTTCGATATCACCGCGAGCAGCGTCGGCATCTTCGCGCCGAAGTGAGTGCTGCGGCCCGACAGGCCGATCCGCATGGGGCCGCCCGCGAGGGCGGCCCCTTCGGCTTCAGCGCCGACGCGGGCGGACCTGCCGAGCCGGAGAACGCTTGAGGCTGCGCTCGGTGCCCGCGCCGACGCAGGCCGCATAGGCGGCGCGGTCGCGGATCGGAAAAAGGGCTCCGCCGACGGCCGGAGCCCTTTCTTCATGGCGATGGTCGTGGGCCCGGCCTCAGATGAACTGGCCGTGGCAGTGCTTGTACTTCTTGCCGGAGCCGCAGGGGCAGAGCTCGTTGCGGCCGACCTTGCCCCAGGTGGACGGGTCGGCCGGATCGCGCTCGGCGACGGCGAGATCGCCATCGGTCGCGGCGAATTGCGGCTGGCCGGCGAAGAAGCCGGCGGGGGGCGGGGGCAGAGCGTCGTTGCCGCCCTGATCGAAGCCCTGGCCGTCTTCCGGCGGCTGCTCGAAACGGACCTCGACGCGCATCAGATTGCCGGTGACCTGCTCGCGCAGGCGGCCGATCAGCCCGTCGAAGAGCTCGAAGGCCTCCTGCTTGTACTCGTTCAGCGGGTCGCGCTGGGCATAGCCGCGCCAGCCGATCACCTGACGCAGATGGTCGAGCGTGACGAGGTGCTCGCGCCAGAGATGGTCGAGCGTCTGCAGCAGCACCTGCTTCTCGATATAGGTCATCACCTCGTCGGTGTTGCGCTCGATGCGTGCCGCATAATCCTCGTCGGCGATCTTGCGGATGCGCTCGCGCAGCTCGGCGTCGGCGATGCCCTCCTCCTTGGCCCAGTCCTCGATCGGCAGGTCGAGGTTGAGGTAGGTGACGACATCCTGGCGCAGGCCGGCGGCATCCCATTGCTCGGGATAGGCGTCCTCGGGGATGCGGCGGGAGACGGTATCCTCGACGACGCCCTGGCGCATGTCGTCGATGGTCTCGCGCACGCTCGCCTCGCGCATGAACTCGCGGCGCTGCTCGAACACGACCTTGCGCTGGTCGTTCATGACGTCGTCGTATTTCAGGATGTTCTTGCGGATGTCGAAGTTGCGCGCCTCGACCTTGCCCTGCGCCTTCTCGACCGCCTTGTTGATCCAGGGATGGACGATGGCCTCGTCCTCCTGCAGGCCGAGCTTCTGCAGCATCCCGTCCATCCGGTCGGAGCCGAAGATGCGCATCAGGTCGTCCTGCAGCGACAGGAAGAACTTGGAGCGGCCGGGATCGCCCTGGCGGCCGGAGCGGCCGCGCAGCTGGTTGTCGATGCGCCGGCTCTCATGCCGCTCGGTGCCGATGATGTAGAGGCCGCCGGGGCGGGTCATGGTCTTGGCCGGGCGCGAGCCCTTGGCCGGCTCGAGCTCGATCGTCTCGGCGGCGTTGAGGACGATCTCCCTGAAGCGGGCGACCTCGGCCTCGATCTCCTTGACCTTGGCCTGCTTCTCCGGCCCGTCCTCCATGCCCGCGGTTTCGATCGCGACCCGCATCTCGACATTGCCGCCGAGTTTGATGTCGGTGCCGCGGCCGGCCATGTTGGTGGCGATGGTGATCGCGCCGGGAACGCCGGCCTCGGCGACGATGAAGGCCTCCTGCTCGTGGAAGCGGGCGTTGAGCACGGCGAACTGCTTGTTGCTCTTGCCGGAGCGCGCGGCGGCGTAGAGGCTGTCGAGCGCGTTGGGCTGGCTGAAGTCGATCTGCTTGAAGCCGGCCGCGACCAGCATCTCGGCGATCAGCTCCGACTTCTCGATCGAGGCAGTGCCGACCAGCACGGGCTGCAGCCGCTCGCTGGCGCGTTCCAGCTCCCTGATGATGGCGCGCACCTTCTCCTCGAAGGTGCGGTAGACCTCGTCATCCTCGTCGATGCGGGCGACCGGGACGTTGGTCGGAATCTCGACCACCTCGAGCTTGTAGATCTGCTCGAACTCGTCGGCCTCGGTGCCGGCGGTGCCGGTCATGCCGGCGAGCTTGGAGTAGAGGCGGAAATAGTTCTGGAAGGTGATCGATGCGAGCGTCGCGTTCTCGGGCTGGACGGTAACGTGCTCCTTCGCCTCGAGCGCCTGGTGCAGGCCTTCCGAATAGCGCCGGCCCGGCATCATGCGGCCGGTGAACTCGTCGATGATGACCACCTCGTCGTTGCGGACGATGTAGTCCTTGTCGCGCGTGAACAGCGAATGGGCACGCAGCGCCTGGTTGACGTGGTGGACGAGCGTGACGTTGGCGGCGTCGTAGAGGTCGCCCTCCTTGAGCAGGTCGGCCTCGCGCAGCAGCTGCTCGATATGCTCGTTGCCGGCCTCGGTCAGCGCGACGGTGCGCTGCTTCTCGTCGACCTCGTAATCGCCCCTGACCAGCCGGGGCAGGACCTTGTCGATCGCGACATAGAGGTCGGACTTGTCGTCGAGCGGGCCGGAGATGATCAGCGGCGTGCGCGCTTCGTCGATCAGGATCGAGTCGACCTCGTCGACGATCGCGAAATGGTGGCCGCGCTGGCTCATCTGCGCGACCTCGTACTTCATGTTGTCGCGCAGATAGTCGAAGCCGAACTCGTTGTTGGTGCCGTAGGTGATGTCGCAGGCATAGGCGCGCTGGCGCTCCTCGTCGTCGAGTCCGTGCACGATGGTGCCGACGGAGAGGCCGAGGAAATTGTAGATCCTGCCCATCCACTCGGCGTCGCGGCGGGCGAGATAGTCGTTGACGGTGACGACGTGCACGCCCTTGCCGGCGAGCGCGTTGAGATAGACCGGCAGCGTCGCGACCAGGGTCTTGCCTTCGCCGGTCTTCATTTCTGCGATCGAGCCTTCGTGCAGCACCATGCCGCCGATGAGCTGGACATCGTAGGGCCGCTGGCCGAGCACGCGCTTGGCCGCCTCGCGCACGGTCGCGAAGGCCGGCACGAGCAGGTCGTCGAGCCTGGCGCCGTTGGCGAGCTGCTGCCTGAAGGTCTCGGTGCGCCCGCGCAGGGCCTCGTCGGAGAGCTGCGACACCTCGGCTTCGAGCGCGTTGATCGCGGCGACGCGGGGTTGGTAGCCCTTCACCCGCCGGTCGTTGGACGAGCCGAAGAGTTTCTTTGCAAGCGCGCCAAGCATGTCCGGCCTTTCAATGGCGAATCCGGCCGGCGCCGGAAGGCGCGGCCGAAGCGGTACCCTGAGAATTTCTCGCGCGTGTTTAGACGTGCGCGGGCGCGTGGTCCAGCACGCGCTTGTCCGCGCGCATGTGGGGTCCGGCGGGGCCGCTTCCAAGAGGTCGCACGCGGCCCCGCCCCTGCCGCGACGGGCCGAACCAGGCCGGCCGGCTCGCGTTGATGTGCATGGCGCCGCCTTGCCAAGGCCGCGTTCTGCTGGCACTCAGCCGGCGAGATCGATCTCCGCGCCGTCCAGTCGAAAGGCCGCACCGATGTTGTCCTCCCGTCTCGCCATGCTGTCGCTTGGCTTCGCGCTGGCCGCCGGGCCGGCTTTCGCGCAGCAGGACAAGCCTGTTGCCAGGGTCGACGGCATCACCATCACCGAAGGCGACCTCAAGCTCGCCGAGGAGGATCTGGGCGAGCGCACGGCGCAGATGCCGGAAGAGCGCAAGCGCGAGGAGCTGATCAATTATCTGGTCGACCTCAAGCTCGGCGCCAAGACCGCCGCGGCCGCCAAGATCGGCGACGGGCCGGACTTCGCCAAGCGCCTCGCCTACAACCGCGACAAGCTGCTGCTCGACGAATACCTGACCGTCGAGGCCAAGAAGGCGGCGACGCCGGAGGCGGCGAAGAAGCTCTTCGACGACACCGTCAAGGCGATGAAACCTGAGGAGGAGGTTCACGCCCGCCATATCCTGGTGCCCGAGGAGGCGCAGGCAAAGGCGGCGCTGGAGCGGGTGAAGAAGGGCGAGGACTTCGCCAAGGTCGCGGCCGAGCTCTCCAAGGATCCGGGCTCGGGCAAGGAGGGCGGCGATCTCGGCTGGTTCGCCAAGGACCGGATGGTGCCGGAGTTCGCCGAAGCCGCCTTCAAGCTGGAGAAGGGCCAGCTCTCCGAGCCGGTGAAGAGCCAGTTCGGCTGGCACGTCATCAAGCTCGAGGACAAGCGCGTGAAGCCGCTGCCGAGCTTCGACGAGGTCAGGCCGCAGATCGACCAGTACCTGGTCCGCAAGGCGCAGCAGGACATCATCGTCGCGCTGCGCGAGAAGGCCAAGGTCGAGCGCCTCGACAAGCCGGCGAGCCCGGCCGCTCCGGCCGAGCCGAAGAAGCCCTGAGCCGCCGCGCCTTCACACGATCACCGCGATGCGCCCGGGCAATGCCCGGGCGTTTCGTTTTGCGGGGCCACTGACTCTTGTCTTCGCTCCGCCGCTGCGGCACATCGGGCCTGAATTCGCAGGAGGCGCCCGATGGCCGGCAAGGATGTTCCCGTTTCCCCGCTCGCGCCCAAGCGCCAGCCCAAGGTTCCGGCCGTGCCCGGCGTGCGCTTCGCCACCGCAGAGGCCGGCATCCGCTATCAGGGCCGCACCGATGTGCTGCTCGTCCTGCTCGACGAGGGCTCGCAGGCGGCCGGCGTCTTCACCCGCTCGAAATGCCCGTCGGCCCCGGTCGACTGGTGCCGGGCCAATCTCGCGCAGGGCAGGGCGCGCGCCATCGTCGTCAATTCCGGCAACGCCAACGCCTTCACCGGCGTGAAGGGCCGCGACTCGGTGGCGCTGACGGCGAGGATCGCGGCCAAGGCCGCGGGCTGCAAGGACGAGGAGGTCTTCATCGCCTCCACCGGCGTGATCGGCGAGCCGCTCGACGCGGGCAAGTTCGAGGGCGTGCTGGCCGATTGCGCCAGGCGCGCCGCCGACGGGCCCTGGCTCGACGCCGCCAGGGCGATCATGACCACCGACACCTTCCCGAAGGCGGTCTCGCGCAAGGCCAGGATCGACGGGCACGAGGTGGTGATCGCCGGCATCGCCAAGGGCGCCGGCATGATCGCGCCCGACATGGCGACGATGCTGTCCTTCGTCTTCACCGACGCGCCGATCGCGGCCCCGGTGCTGCAGGCCCTGCTCAGCAAGGGCGTCAAGGGCTCGTTCAACGCCATTACGGTCGACAGCGACACCTCGACCTCCGACACGCTGATGCTGTTCTCGACCGGACAGGCGAGGGCGCGCGGCGTGCCCGAGATCAGCGACCCGGCAGACGCCCGGCTCTCCGGCTTCAAGCGGGCGCTGAACGCGCTGCTGCTGGAGCTGTCGCATCTGGTCTGCAAGGACGGCGAAGGCGCCCGCAAATTCGTCGAGGTCCGCGTCGTCGGGGCGCAGTCGGCCCGCTCGGCCAAGAAGGTCGCGCTCTCGATCGCGAATTCGCCGCTGGTCAAGACCGCGATCGCCGGCGAGGACGCCAATTGGGGCCGCATCGTCATGGCTGTCGGCAAGGCGGGCGAACCGGCCGATCGCGACAGGCTCGACATTTCCTTCGGCGCGATCAAGGTCGCGGAGGCCGGCGCGCGCGCCGGTTCCTATGACGAGCAGGCCGTCTCCGACTACATGAAGGGCGAGCACATCGTCGTCACCGCCGATCTCGGCCTCGGCCGCGGCAAGGCCACCGTCTGGACCTGCGACCTGACCAAGGCCTATGTCGAGATCAACGGCGACTACCGGTCCTGAGCCAGCCGGCCCGACCGGGCCGAGCAGGGCCTTCGTCATCGGCAATCTCGCCGCCTGCTCGCTGCTCTGGGGCTCGAGCTATCTGTTCATCAAACTGCTGGCCGGCGAGGTCACCCCCTGGGCGATCGCCGCGGGCCGCGGCCTGCTCGGCGCCGCGACGCTCGCGCTCTATGTCGCGGCGCGCGGCCAGAACCCGCTGCCGCGCCGCCACGAGGTCCGCCACTGGCTCGTGCTGGGCACGACCAATGGCTGGCTGCCCAACGTGCTCGTCGCCTATGCGCTGATCCAGCTCGCCAGCGGCCCGGCGGCGATGATCCAGGCGGCGGGGCCGCTGGTCACCGCCCTGTTCGCGCATCTCCTGTTCGCGGAGGAGCGCCTGAGCCGGCGCCGTCTCGGCGGCATCCTCGTCGGCATGGTCGGGGTCGCCATCCTGATCGGCCCACGCCTGATCGAGGGCGGGGGCACAGCGCTCAGCCTCCTCGCCATGGTCGGGGTGATGCTCTCCTATGCCTGCGCCAACCTCTATACGCGCGCGGTGCCGCCGAAGGCCGGCGACCCGATCAGGCTCGCGCTCGGCCAGCAGATGGTGTCCGGCTCGGCGGCGCTGCTGCTGACGCTGATCGTCTCCGGCTGGGGGGCGCTCGCGGCTCTCACGCCGCATTGGCAGGCCGTGCTGGCGCTGGGCGTGCTCGCGACGGCGCTGCCGGTGACGATCTTCATGCGGCTGATCCGCGCCGCCGGGCCGACGCGCGCGGCGATGACCGGCTATCTGGTGCCGGCAGTGGCTGCCGTCCTGGGTGTGCTCGTCCTCGGCGAAACGCTGGAGTTGCGGCAGATTACCGGAGGTTGCATCATCCTCGCCGGCGTCTTTCTGGTATCAACGGCGCCGACGGGGGGACGAGCCAGATGAGAGCGTTCGCGTGCGTGCTCGGCCTTGCGGCCTTGCTGGGATCCTGCGTCGCGCAGGGGCCGACGACGTCGTCCTTTTCGGCGGAGGAGGCGGCCTTCATCCGCAAGCCCGGCACCGGCGTGATCGTCGGCCATGCCTTCCGGACGCGCTCGAAGGGGCAGGTCGTCAACGCGGCCGGCGAGATCGTGAAGCTCATCCCGGCGACGGAGTTTGCGCGCGAGCGCTTCACTCGCGTCTTCGGCAAGGCCAAGTTCCTGCCGCACTGGCGCTATCCGAACGATCAGGTCGATCCGGCCTATGCCGAGCTGACGCGCACGACCAAGACGACGGCAAATGGCCGGTTCACCTTCGACAAGGTCGCGCCCGGCAGCTATTTCGTCTCGACGCAGGTGATCTGGGGCGAGGAGGATGCGGTTTTCCGCGAGGGCGGCACGGTCTATGACGAGGTCACGCTGACCGGCAAGGAAACCGAGCCGGTCGAGGTCATCCTCTCGGGACATTAGCTCTTCGTGAAACTGCTGCTCGTCGTCGCCTGCGCGCTGGTCGATCCGGACAATCGCGTGCTCGTCACCCAACGTCCCGAAGGCAAGGCCCTGGCGGGCCTGTGGGAGTTCCCCGGCGGCAAGCTGGAGGCCGGCGAGCGGCCGGAGCCGGCGCTGATCCGAGAGCTGGCCGAGGAGCTCGGCATCGCGGTGAAGGAGGCCTGCCTGGCGCCGCTGACCTTCGCCAGCCACGCCTATCCCGAGTTCCACCTGCTGATGCCGCTCTATATCTGCCGGCGCTGGGAGGGGACGGTCAGCTCGCGCGAGGGGCAGGCGCTGAAATGGGTCCGCCCCGGCAAGCTGCGCGAGCTCGCCATGCCGCCGGCCGACGAGCCGCTGATCCCGCCGCTGGTCGATCTGCTGGGAGCGTGAGGCTCAATTTGCGATCGCGAGGAACCGCAACGCAAAACCCCTCTTCCGGATGGGAGAGGGGCAGGGGTGAGGAACCGCCGCTGATCGTTGGGGCGAGGCGGCGCCGTTGCGCCTTCTACGGATAAGGCAGGCCCTCATCCCTGCCCTTCTCCACACGGGAGAAGGGTTCCCCGCGCTCGTCATTCCGCTCTGTGCTTACCCATTGCTCCCGCCGCTCAGCGCGGCAGGATGGTCTCGCCCATCAGGTGCTTGTCGATGGCGTGCGCCATCTGGCGGCCCTCGCGGATCGCCCAGACCACCAGCGACTGGCCGCGGCGCATGTCGCCGGCGGCGAAGACCTTCTCGACCGAGGTCTTGTAGGCCAGCATGTTGGCCTCGACATTGCCCCGCCCGTCGAGCTTGACGCCGAGCTTGTGCAGCAGGCCGTCATGCACCGGCGAGACGAAGCCCATGGCGAGCAGGACGAGGTCGGCCTTCAGGTCGAACTCGGTGCCGGCGATCGGCTTGAAGCCGGCATCGACCCTGGCGCAGTGCAGGGTCTTCACCTTGCCGTTCTCGCCGGAGAATTTCAGCGTGCCGACGGCGAAGTCGCGCTCGGCGCCTTCCTCATGGCTGGAGGAGGTGCGCAGCTTCAGCGGCCAGTCCGGCCAGGTCAGCAGCTTGTTCTCCTTTTCCGGAGGCTGCGGCATGATCTCGAGCTGGGTGACCGAGAGCGCGCCCTGGCGCACCGAGGTGCCGATGCAGTCCGAGCCGGTGTCGCCGCCGCCGATGACGACGACATGCTTGCCGCCGGCGAGGATCGGGCGGGCGTTGCCCGCCGTCTCCGGCTCGCCGCCATTGCGCCGGTTCTGCTGCGGCAGGAAGTCCATGGCGAACTGGATGCCGTCGAGGTCGCGGCCCTCGATCGGCAGGTCGCGCGGCTTCTCGGCGCCGCCGGTCAGGCCGATCGCGTCGTATTGCGCGAGCAGCTCCTGCGGGTCGATGTCGACGCCGACATTGACGCCGTAATGGAAGACGACGCCTTCTGCCTCCATCTGCTTCACGCGCCGGTCGACATGCGACTTCTCCATCTTGAAGTCGGGGATGCCATAGCGCAGCAGGCCGCCGGCGCGGGCCTGCTTCTCGTAGACATGGACCTCGTGGCCGACGCGGGCGAGCTGCTGCGCCGCGGCGAGGCCCGCCGGGCCCGAGCCGATGATGGCGATCTTCTTGCCGGTCCTGACCTCGGCCGGCTCGGGCCTGATCCAGCCCTCCTGCCAGCCCCTGTCGACGATCGCGCACTCGATCGTCTTGATGGTGACGGGTGTATCCTCGAGGTTCAGCGTGCAGGACGCCTCGCAGGGCGCGGGACAGACGCGGCCGGTGAACTCGGGGAAGTTGTTGGTGGTGTGCAGGTTGCCGAGCGCTTCCTGCCACTTGTCGTTGTAGACGAGGTCGTTCCAGTCCGGGATCTGGTTGTTGACCGGGCAGCCATTGTGACAATACGGGATGCCGCAGTTCATGCAGCGCGCAGCCTGGTCGCGCGTCGCCTCGGCGCCGAGCGGGATCACGAATTCCTTGTAGTTGCGGATGCGGTCCGAGGCCGGAAGATACTTCCGGTCGCGGCGGTCGATCTCGAGGAAACCGGTTACCTTGCCCATCGCCCTTACTCCGCCGCGACCGAGACGCCGGCCTGCGCCCGCTCGATTTCCATGAGTGCGCGCCGGTACTCGACCGGCATGACCTTGACGAATTTGGGCAGATACTCGGCCCAGTTTTCGAGGATCGCCTGCGCCCGCGCCGAACCGGTGTATTTCAGGTGGTTGGCGATGAGCTGGTGCAGGCGCTCGGCGTCGTAGCCCGACATGTTGGCCATGACGTCGATGCGGCCCTTGAACTCGAGGTCGCCGCCATGGTGGTAGAGGCGCTGGGTCAGCTCCTCCTCCTCCGGCACCGGCTCGAGATCGACCATGGAGAGGTTGCAGCGCTTGGCGAAGCTCCTGTCCTCGTCGAGGACATAGGCGATGCCGCCCGACATGCCGGCCGCGAAGTTGCGCCCGGTCTGGCCGAGCACGACGACGACGCCGCCGGTCATGTACTCGCAGCCATGATCGCCGGTGCCCTCGACCACCGCGATGGCGCCGGAATTGCGCACGGCGAAACGCTCGCCGGCGACGCCGCGGAAATAGCACTCGCCGGAGATCGCGCCGTAGAGCACGGTGTTGCCGACGATGATCGCCTCCTCGGCGACGGCGCGCGACTTCGGATCGGGCCGCACGATCAGCTTGCCGCCCGACAGGCCCTTGCCGACATAGTCGTTGGCCTGGCCGGTCAGGTCGAGCGTCAGGCCGGCGGCGACCCAGGCGCCGAAGCTCTGGCCGGCGGTGCCGGTGAGCTTCACGGTGATCGTGTCCTCCGGCAGCCCGGCCGAGCCATGGCGCCTGGCGATCTCGCCCGAGATCATCGCGCCGGTCGAGCGGTCGACATTGCGGATCGTGCTCTCGATCACCACCGGGGCGCCGGTGTCGAGCGAGGCGCCCGCCTTGGCGATCAGCGTGCGGTCGAGCACCGATTCGATCGGATGGTTCTGGCGCTCGACATTGCGGATGGCGACGCCCGCGCCGGCCTCGGGCTTGTGGAAGATGCGGGCGAAGTCGAGCCCCTTGGCCTTCCAGTGGTCGATCGCCCCTCTCTTGTCGAGCCAGTCGGAGCGGCCGACGAGCTCGTCGAAGCTCCTGACGCCCATCTCCGCCATGATTTCGCGCACGTCCTCGGCGAGGAAGAAGAAGAAGTTGATGACGTGCTCGGGCGTGCCCTTGAAGCGCTTGCGCAGGACGGGGTCCTGGGTCGCGACGCCGACCGGGCAGGTGTTGAGATGGCACTTGCGCATCATGATGCAGCCGGCCGCGATCAATGGCGCGGTGGCGAAGCCGAATTCGTCGGCCCCGAGCAGCGCGCCGACGACGATGTCGCGGCCGGTGCGCAGGCCGCCGTCGACCTGGAGCGCGACGCGGCCGCGCAGCTTGTTCATCACCAAGATCTGGTGGGTCTCGGCGAGGCCGATCTCCCAGGGCGAACCGGCATGCTTGATCGAGGTCAGCGGCGAAGCGCCGGTGCCGCCCTCGAAACCGGCGATGGTGATGTGGTCGGCGCGCGCCTTGGCGACGCCGGCGGCGACGGTGCCGACGCCGAGCTCGGAGACGAGCTTGACCGAGACGTCGGCCGCCGGGTTGACGTTCTTCAGGTCGAAGATCAGCTGGGCGAGATCCTCGATCGAGTAGATGTCGTGATGCGGCGGCGGCGAGATCAGGCCGACGCCCGGGGTCGAATGCCGGACCTTGGCGATGCGGGCATCGACCTTGTGGCCGGGAAGCTGGCCGCCCTCGCCGGGCTTGGCGCCCTGCGAGATCTTGATCTGCATCACCTGCGAATTGACGAGGTATTCGGTGGTGACGCCGAAGCGGCCCGAGGCGACCTGCTTGATCGCCGAGCGCATCGAGCGCCCGTCGGGCAGCGGCCTGAAGCGCTCCGGCTCCTCGCCGCCCTCGCCGGTATTCGACTTGCCGCCGATCGCGTTCATCGCCAGCGCCAGCGTCGAATGCGCCTCATGGCTGATCGAGCCGAACGACATGGCGCCGGTGGAGAAGCGCTTGACGATCGAAGCCGCGCTCTCGACCTCGTCGAGCGGCACGGGCTTGCGGCCGAGCTCCTCCGCCATCTTGACGTGGAAGAGGCCGCGGATGGTCGAGAGCTTCTGGCTCTGGTCGTTGACCAGCTCGGAATAGGCCTTGAACTTGTCGCGGGCGTTGCCGCGCACCGCGTGCTGGAGCAGGGCGATGTTCTCCGGCGTCCAGGCATGCGCCTCGCCGCGCAGGCGGAAGGCGTATTCGCCACCGATGTCGAGCGCCTCGCGATAGATCGGCGAGTCGCCGAAGGCGTCGCGATGGCGGCGCACGCTCTCCTCGGCGATCTCGGGCAGGCCGACGCCCTCGATCGAGGAGATGGTGCCCTTGAAGTACTTCTCGATGAATTCGGTGCGCAGGCCGACGGCGTCGAAGATCTGGGCGCCGCAATAGGACTGGTAGGTCGAGATGCCCATCTTGGACATGACCTTGAGCAGGCCCTTGCCGATCGACTTGATGAAGCGCTTGACCACCTCGTAGCGGTCGACCTCGGGCGGAAACTCGCCGGCCTCCAGCAGCGCCTCCATGGTCTCGAAGGCGAGATAGGGGTTGATCGCCTCGGCGCCGAAGCCGGCGAGCAAGGCGAAATGATGGATCTCGCGCGGCTCGCCCGATTCGAGCACGAGGCCGACCGAGGTGCGCAGGCCCTTGCGGATAAGGTGATGGTGGACGGCGGCGGTCGCCAGCAGCGCCGGGATCGGGATGCGATCGGCGCCGACCTGGCGGTCGGACAGGATGATGATGTTGTAGCCGCCATGGACGGCCGCTTCCGCGCGCTCGCACAGGCGCTCGAGCGCGCCTTCCATGCCGGCCGCGCCCTCGCGCGTCGGATAGGTGATGTCGAGCGTCTTGGTGTCGAAGCGGTCCTCGTAGTGACCGATGCAGCGGATCTTCTCGAGATCGTCATTGGTCAGGATCGGCTGGCGCACCTCGAGGCGCTTGCGGCGCGAGGTGCCCTCCAGGTCGAGGATGTTCGGCCGCGGCCCGATGAAGGAGAGGAGGCTCATCACGAGCTCCTCGCGGATCGGGTCGATCGCCGGGTTGGTGACCTGGGCGAAGTTCTGCTTGAAATAGGTGTAGAGCAGCTTCGACCTGGAGGAGAGCGCCGAGATCGGGGTATCCGTACCCATCGAGCCGACGGCTTCCTGCCCGGTCACCGCCATCGGCGCCATCAGGAGCTTGGTGTCCTCCTGGGTGTAGCCGAAGGCCTGCTGGCGATCGAGCAGCGCGACATCGGTGCGCGCGGCGCGCGCCTCGACCGGCGGCAACTCCTCGAGCACGATCTGGGTGCGCTTCAGCCAGTCCTTGTAGGGGTTGGCCTGGCAGAGCGTCTGCTTGATCTCGTCGTCGCCGATGATGCGGCCCTGGTCGAGGTCGATGAGCAGCATCTTGCCGGGCTGGAGCCGCCACTTCCGGACGATCTTCTCCTCCGGGATCGGCAGCACGCCGAATTCGGAAGCGAGCACGACGAGGCCGTCGTCGGTGACGAGATAGCGGGCGGGACGCAGGCCGTTGCGATCGAGCGTCGCGCCGATCTGGCGCCCGTCGGTGAAGGCGATCGCGGCGGGGCCGTCCCATGGCTCCATCAGAGCGGCGTGGTACTCGTAGAAGGCGCGCCGGCTCTCGTCCATGAGCGGGTTGCCGGCCCAGGCCTCGGGCACCAGCATCATCATGGCGTGGGCGAGCGAATAGCCGCCCTGAACCAGGAATTCGAGGGCGTTGTCGAAGCAGGCGGTGTCGGACTGGCCCTCATAGGAGATCGGCCAGAGCTTGGAGATGTCGGCGCCGAAGAGCTCGGAGTCGACCGAGGCCTGGCGGGCCGCCATCCAGTTGACGTTGCCGCGCAGCGTGTTGATCTCGCCGTTATGGGCGACCATCCGGTAGGGATGGGCGAGGCGCCAGGACGGGAAGGTGTTGGTGGCGAAGCGCTGGTGGACGAGAGCGAGCGCGCTCTCGAAGCGCTCGTCGGTCAGGTCCTTGAAATAGGCGCCGAGCTGGGTGACCAGCACCATGCCCTTGTAGACGATGGTCCGGCAGGAGAAGGAGACCGGATAATAGGTCGCCGTCGCCCGGTCCTGGCGCTTGTAGACCTTGTTCGAGACAGACTTCCTGAGGACATAGACCCGGCGCTCGAACTCGTCCTCGCTGTCGAACCCGTCCGGGCGGCCGACGAAGATCTGGCGGTGGCAGGGCTCGGTCTCCTTGACCGCCTCGCCGAGATCGCTGTTGTCGACCGGCACGTCGCGCCAGCCGAGGAAGGTCAGGCCTTCTTCCTCGACGGTCTGGGCGACGATCTCCTCGCAGACCGCGCGGTTGTCGGCCTCCTGCGGCATGAAGAACTGGCCGATGGCGTAATGACCGGGCTCGGGCAGGTCGATGCCGAGCCTGGCGCATTCCTCCTTGAAGAAGCGGTGCGGGATCTGGGTGAGGATGCCGCAGCCGTCGCCGAGCTTGGGATCGGCGCCGACGGCGCCGCGGTGATCGAGATTGTGCAGGATCTGCAGGCCCTGCGCGACGATGGCGTGGCTCTTGCGGTTCTTCATGTCGGCGATGAAGCCGACACCGCAGGAATCCTTCTCGAAGGAAGGGTCGTAGAGGCCCTGGCGCTCCGGCATGGCCGGGTCGCGCACCTCGGGAAAGCGCTCGACAGCCGCCGCCCTGGTGGTCTTCGCCATCGCGCCCGCCTTCCTGCCCTGGCTCATCGTTACCTCCGCCCGCCCTAGGCCCCGCAGCATCCGCCGGGAGGCCGGTCAAAGTCCACACGGTGGATCGCCGTGCCGCCGCCGTTCCGGTGTCTCCCTGCCGCGCAAGGATCGGGCCGGATCGGCCTTGTCGTCAGTCTGCGAAGGTCGCTTGCGCTGGTCTGGTCTTGCGCCCGCGTCCTCCGCAGGCGCCCTGGGCTTTCAAGCCCTGCCGCGCCTGGTCACGCCGCCGTTTTGCGGGCGGCGCGCGTCGTACGGTTGGCTTTGGCTTTGTTTGCCGTACCTCCCGTCATCGCTCCGCTCCATCCGTCCGCGCCGGGGCCTCAGCGAGGCCCGCTTCGAAAATGGGACAGCAACACTGTCCTAATGTCTCGACCTTGCCAGAATTCCAATCTGGGCACAAGCGCCGATTTTGCCACGTGGCGACATTTTGTTGCTATCTGTGCCGATGTGCGGACATTTTCGCATTGGCCCGGTCGTCGGGCCAAGCCGGAAGTTGTCGACTGCCCGGATCGAGGGGCCGTTCTGCATCGGCGCCGATTGCCTTGCCCGAGGCCGGCGCTTATCCCTCGCAGTCCTCCCAGCGGCCTCCGGATCCGATCCTCATGAACTTCGTCAGCGACAATCTGGCCGGGGCGAGTGCGCCGGTGATGCAGGCGATGGCGGCGGCCAATGACGGCGTCTCCGCCGCCTATGGCAACGACGCCTGGACGAAGCGGGTCGAGGGCCTGTTTGCCGACTTGTTCGAGCGCGAGGTCGCCGTCTTCCTGGTCGCCACCGGCACGGCGGCCAATGCGCTGGCCCTGGCGAGCCTGGTCGATCCCTGGGGCGCCGTGCTCTGCCATCACGAGGCGCATGTCGCCGCCGACGAATGCGGCGCGCCCGAATTCTTCACTGGCGGTGCCAAGATCGTCGGCCTGCCCGGCGATGGCTGCAAGCTCGTCCCCGAGGTCGTCGCGGATCAGCTCGCGCGCATGGCTGCCGGCTCCCTGCATCAGGTGCAGCCGCAGATGCTGTCGATCACGCAGGCGAGCGAATGCGGGCTGGTCTACAGGCCGGCCGAGGTCGCCGCGCTGAAGGCGGCGATCCGGCCGCGCGGGCTGAAGCTGCACATGGACGGCGCCCGCTTCGCCAATGCGCTCGTCGCGCTCGGCTGCACGCCGGCCGAGATCAGCTGGAAGGCCGGCGTCGACGTGCTGTCCTTCGGCGGCACCAAGAACGGCGCCTTCGCCGCCGAGGCGGTGATCGTCTTCGATCCGGCCGATGCGGCCGAGATGCCCTGGCGACGCAAGCGGGGCGGGCACACGCTGTCGAAGGGACGGCTGATCGGCGCGCAGTTCGAGGGGCTGCTGACAAGCGGCCACTGGCTCGACCTCGCACGCCATGCCAATGCGATGGCGGGCCGCCTGGCGGACGCGGTCGCGGCGGCCGGCAGGCTCCGTCTCGCCTGGCCATGTGAGGCGAACGAGGTCTTCCTGGTGCTGCCGCCGTCCGCGCAGGCCGGGCTGGCGGCGCAGGGCGTGCGTTACATCGTCTGGTCGGATGCGGCCTTGCCGCCGGGGCAGGGCCTGCAGCATGGCGAGGTGGTCGGGCGCTTCGTCTGCTCCTTCGCGACGCAGCCGGAGGAGGTGGACCGGCTCGCGGCCGTTCTGAACGCCGCCTGAGCGCCGGAAACAGCCTGTTTCCCAGCGGAATCATGCCGCAAGCGCGCCGCAATCCTTATCGAGAACTGAAGACGGCGACTTTACGTCTGACAGAGGAAGACCATGGCAGTCCTGGTTCCGCCTGGCACCGCGCCGCGCCCCGCGCGCCGCCGGCTGGCAGGTTTCACTGTGCTGGCCGTGATGGCCGGCGCGAGCGGCCCTGCTTTGGCGCAGCTCGACGATTACGGCGGCTATGCCCGCTATGGCTATGGCTACGACTACGAGGACGGCTATCGCCGGCGCTACGACTATGCGCCGATCCGGCCGGCGCCGATGCCGCCGCGGGCGCTGGAGCGCAGCGCGGCTCGGGAGTTCGGCCTGCGCGAGGTGCAGCGGACCGTTCGCACCCGCTCGGCCGTGGTCGTCGATGGCGTGGCGGCGAACGGGGCGCGCGTGCGCCTCGTGATCGACCGCTTCACCGGCGAATTGATTGACCGCATCGTGCTGCAACCGCCGCCGCGGACCGTCGGGCTCGATCCGCGCGACGAGGAGCGTCCGGCGCCGAAGAAGCTGACGCCGCGTCCGCCGGAGCGCCCCGCCGGGCTGACGCCCGCCGCGCCGCCGACACAGGCGAGTGCGCCGGCGACCGCCGTTCCGCCTTCCCCGGCGGCGCCGAAATCCGAGACCGTGCCGGGGAAGCCCGCCGCGATGCCGGCCATCGCGCCCAGGGATATCGGCAAGCCGAAGCTGGTGGATCCGCAGGACGTGCGCGGCACCGACGAGCCCGACCGGCTGCCGCCGCTGGCCCGCGCGCGGCCGGGCGGCATTCCGACGCCCGACACGACGCTGCCGCCGGTGCAGATCGAGGAGATGAAGACGGCGCAGCCGAAGCCGGAGACGCCGATCGCGCCGGTCAATCCGCTGAACTGAGCGCTCTCGGCTGATCCGGGCCGAAGCGCCGGCCTCCATCCCGGCCAGCCACCCAGTCGTCCGGAACGGTCGAGTTCGACGGACGCCCAAACAAGAGAGCCTCCCCGGTCTCCCGGGGAGGCTCTCTGCTGTCAGGCCTGCGCTGACGGAGAGGGCGCGCCGATCAGGCGGCCTTCCTGGCCTCGATCACCTTGGCGGAGCCGCCGCCGATCGGGATCAGGCGCGGCTTCTTGGCCTCGGGAATCTCGCGCACCAGGTCGATATGGAGCAGCCCGTTCTCGAGGCTGGCGCCGGTGACCTGGACGTAGTCGGCGAGCTGGAAGCGGCGCTCGAAGGCGCGGGCGGCGATGCCCTGATGCAGGACCTCGCGCTTGCGCTCATCCTCGGCGGTCTTCTTCTCGCCGCGCACGGTCAGCGCGTTCTCCTTGCTCTCGATCGAGAGGTCGGCCTCGGAGAAGCCGGCGACCGCGATCGAAATGCGATAGGCGTTTTCGGCGGTCCGCTCGATGTTGTAGGGCGGATAGCTCGGCGCGTTGTCGACGCTGGTGGCCTGGTCGAGCAGCGAGAACAGGCGGTCGAAACCGACGGTCGAGCGATAAAGCGGGGAAAGATCGTAGGAACGCATGATTGTCCTCCAGAGGAAGCGACATTCGTGGCGGCCCGCCTCGTCGTGAGCGCGGGCCAGGTTCGGATTCGCGCAGCCGCTCCGCGGCCTGCGCAAACCTGATCTGGGTGGTGTTTTCGGCTTTTCAAGACCATCTCCGGCTGGGCATAACCAGAGGGCGACCGCGCCGGAGCGCCGATGACCGAGGCCGAGTTCTTCCATCACCCGGATTATCCCGTGCCCGGCCATGGCAGGGTCTGGTTCGCCGTGACCGGCGACGGTGCGCGCCTGCGCCTGGCGAGCTGGCGCCCGAGCGTGCGACGGGAGAAGGGCACGATCCTGGTCGCGCAGGGGCGGGCGGAATTCATCGAGCGCTACAGCGAAACGATCGCCGAACTGCGGAGGCGCGGCTTCCATGTCCTGACCTTCGACTGGCGCGGGCAGGGCGGCTCGCAGCGCTTCACCAATCGGCAGCGCCGAGGCCATGTCGGCCGGCTCGTGCACTACGAGCGCGATCTGGCTCTCGCGGTGGCGCAGATGCAGGAGCGGTTTCCACCGCCTTATTTCGCCCTGGCCCATTCGATGGGCGCGGCGCTCTGCCTCGACGCGATCAGGCGCGAGGCGTTTCCGGTGGCGCGCCTGGTCGCGCTCGCGCCGATGCTCGGCATCAGCATGATCGAGAATCCGCGGGCGGCGCGCTGGCTGGCGCGGACGCTGTACTGGCTCGGCCTCGGCAAGGCGTTCGTCCCGGGCGGCGGCGATACGGCGATCGGCACCAAGCCGTTCGACGGCAATCGGCTGAGCTCGGATCCGGTCCGCTATGCCCGCAACGCCGCGCTCTCGGCGGCGGCGCGCGAACTCGCGATCGGCGATCCCAGCGTCGGCTGGGTCCATGCCGCCTTCCAGCTGATGGACCGGCTGGCCCAGCCGCGCGCGCCGCTCGCCGTCAGGGTCCCGACGCTGGTCATCGCGGCCGGGCGCGATCCCGTGGTGTCGACCCCGGCGATCGAGCGCTTCGCGGCGCGGCTCAAGACCGGCCCGGCCCTGGTGCTGCCGACGGCCCGGCATGAGATCCTGATGGAGACGGACGCGATCAGGGCACAGTTCTGGGCCGCGTTCGACGCTTTCGTGCCGGGCGAGGATCTGTCGGCCGGGAGCTTGGCCGCTCCGGCCTCAGCCGTTCAGCAGGGCGAGAGCGGCCTGGTGCAGCCTTCTGTTGCCGGCGGCGAGGATGGTGCCGCCCTGGGCGGCGCTGCCGCCGTCCCATGAGGTGACGATGCCGCCGGCGCCCTCGATGATCGGGATGAGCGCGACGATGTCATAGGGCTTCAGGCCGCTCTCGATGACGAGATCGACATGCCCGGCGGCGAGCATGCAATAGGCGTAGCAGTCGCAGCCATAGCGGGCGAGGCGCACGGCGCTCTCGACACGCTGATAGGCCGCCTTCTCCGTATCGGCGAAGAGGTGGGGGCTCGTCGTCATCAGCGTCGCCTCGGCGAGGCTCGCGACCTGCCGGGTCTGCAGCCGGCGCGGCCCGTTCGGTCCTTCGTAGCGCGCATCGAGGCCGTCGCCGGAGAAACGCTCGCCGGTGAAGGGCTGGTTCATCATGCCGTAGACCGGAATGCCCTTGCGCGTGAGCCCGATCAGGGTGCCCCAGACCGGGATGCCGGAAATGAAGGCGCGGGTGCCGTCGATCGGGTCGAGCACCCAGACATATTCCGCCCCGGCATTCTCGGCGCCGAACTCCTCGCCGAGGATGCCATGGGCCGGAAATGTGCGCTTGATCAGGTTGCGCATCACGTCCTCGCCGGCGCGATCGCCTTCCGTCACGGGATCGAAGACGCCGCCGCCGGACTTGTCCTCGGCCGTATGCCGGGCGCGGAAGAAGGGCAGGATCGCCTGGCCCGACAAAGTCGCCAGACGGGCGACGAACTCTGCGAAATCGACCGCGCTCATCCAGGGTTCCTTCGGCTCCTCAGGGGCGCCGTCTTCTTGCGGCGCGGCGGTACGGATGACAAGCGCCGATGGTCCACGACGCCGTGCCGGAACGTGGGACGCTTGATGCCGTGGCTGCTTCACCGACGCGGATTTGCGGATCGGCCCAACGCAGCGCGCTCGGCGAAATCGCAAGGTCTCGTGCGGAAATGCTGCCGAGATATGCAATTTGCGCATGGCTGGCACCGCCTCAGCACTTGCTTTTTTGCGCTGCAATGCGCTATTGTGCACTGCGAAGGGGCGATGACCTCAAACCTTCGTTGCCCTCCTTGGGCGTTTCCTCCCTAGACTTGGGCCGCCACGCAAGTGAGCGGCCCTCTTTCTTTCCGGGGCAGGCTTTCCGGGGCAGGGTGTCGGCGCCTCGGCGAAGGGCTCACTCCGCCGCCTGGCGCCAGTCGTCGCTCCAGCCGCTCCAGCGTGCGAAGCATTCGGCCATGGCGGCGCTGATCACCTGCTGGAGCGCGGCGAAGCCGCTATGGGGCTCGAGCGTCGCCTCGTTCATGTAGAGCGCCCGGCTGACCTCGATCTGGAGCGCGTGCACGCCGGAGCCGGGGGCGCCGTAATGCTCGGTGATGAAGCCGCCGGCATAGGGGCGGTTGCGCGTCACCGTGAGCCCGGCGCGTGCGAAGGCGGCTTCCGCCGCGTCGACGATGAAGCTCGAGGCGCTGGTGCCGAAACGGTCGCCGAGGATGATGTCGGCCTTGGCGACGCCGTCGCGGTCGAGCCCGGTCGATGGCATCGAATGGGCGTCGACGAGAATGCAGGTCCCGAAGCTGGCCTGCGTCCGGTTCACCAGATGGCGCAGGCCGGCGTGATAGGGGCGGTAGAGCTCCTCGATCCGGGCCAGCGCCGCCTCGACCGGGATGCGGCCGGCATAGATCTCGTAGGCTTCGCCGACGATGCGGGGGATCGTGCCGAGGCCGCCGGCGACGCGCAGCGAACGGGTGTTGGCGAAGCCGGGCAGGCGGCCTTCGAACATGCGCGGATCGAGCTCGTAGGGCTCGCGATTGGCATCGAGATAGGCGCGCGGGAATTCGGCGACCAGCAGCGGCGCCCCGAGCGCGACGGCCTGGGAGAAGAGCAGGTCGACATAGGCGTCCTCCGACCGGCGCAGGGCCCTGAGCGGCAGGCGTGAGGCCTCGGCGAAGGCCTGTGGATAGCGCCGCCCGGCATGCGGCACGTCGACGATGACGGGCACCACCTGCAGCGCGGGCTGATAGAGCGTGAACGGCCGTTCGATCTCGGCGATCACGTGGTCCGGGTGAGGGAATGCGGCTGGCAGCGTCATGCCGTCGGACTCAAGCACAAAGCCGGAGCGGGTTGAAGGGGATGCCCCATCGTCAACGGCGGGCCGCGCCTTCACGGGATGTTTACCGTAATGTCGCCAGATTGAGCTGGCTGATCCATCCGGCTGTGTGCGAGCGCTGAGTTCGCCCGCGCCGGGCTGGACCGGCGAAGCCCGGAATGGCAGGGACGGCTGCCCGGGTGCGGGGACGACGAGGCGAGCGAATCGACTTCCGGCCGGACGGGCGGGGTGGCGTGGGCTCGGCGCAACATCACGGACGAAGCAAGGCGCCATGACGAAGATCCTCCTGGCCGAAGACGACAACGACATGCGCCGCTTCCTGGTGAAGGCGCTGCAGAATGCGGGTTACGACGTCGCCTCGTTCGACAACGGGCTCTCCGCCTACAACCGGTTGCGCGAGGAGCCGTTCGAGCTCCTGCTGACGGATATCGTCATGCCGGAGATGGACGGCATCGAATTGGCGCGGCGCGCGACCGAGCTCGACCCGGACATCAAGGTGATGTTCATCACCGGCTTCGCGGCGGTGGCGCTCAATCCCGATTCGCAGACGCCGAAGGACGCCAAGGTGCTGTCGAAGCCGTTCCATCTGCGCGAGCTGGTCAACGAAGTCGAGAAGCTGTTGGCGGCGTGACGGCGCCCGCGCGGCTTCTTGCACGGAAGCCGACGAAGCGCCTTGCAAGCCGCGCAGGTGTCCGCTATAGCCCCTCCACCTCGCAGCGATGCCGCCCCCGGGCCGGTATCGTTCCGGACGCCTTCGGGCGGAACGGGCGCGTAGCTCAGCGGGAGAGCACTACGTTGACATCGTAGGGGTCACAGGTTCGATCCCTGTCGCGCCCACCATTTTCCTCCTTGGATCCAAGGACGGACGGCCGCCCCACCGGCGGCCGTCTTGCTTTGGGCTCAGCGCGTTCGCGATGCGATGTCGGCGCGGCTTCGTCGACGAGCCAGTCGCGAAAAGCCAGCATGGCCGGCGACAGCGAGCGTGACTGCAGCCAGGTCAGCCAGTAGCCGCCGAGCGGAACCTCGACGGGGAACGGGCGAACCAGCCTGCCGTCGTCGAAGTAGCGCGTGAACACCAGGGCCGGCACAAGGGCGGCACCTTCGCCCGCGGCGGCGACCTCGGCGAGGGCGATCGATGTGTCGAAGACGGGGCCGCGTGCTTGCAAGGGCTCGATGCCCGCCGCCTCGCTCCACAGCCTCCACTCATCGGCGTGAGCTATGGCAGGGCCGATCTCGTCACCTCCGGGCCGGGCGGCGTTGGTCGTGACCGCCTATTACGCCGAGGCCCGGGCCTCCCTCGCCGAGCGCGAGGCGGTGCTGGCCGAGGTCGGCAAGCTGGCGACCTCGCTGTAAATCGGAGAAGACCTCCCGACACGGACGGCATTGGCGAGGGCGATCTGAAACGGCGACGTCAAGGCGCCGCTTTCATGGCATGATCCGCGAAATGCCTGCACGGCCGGAGGATCCGATGATGCGCGCGAGATGGTTGATCGCATTGGGGCTGGCAGCCGCGCTCGGCGGCTGCGTCACCGCGGCCGAGCAGCGCGCCATCGACGAGGAGCGCTGCCGGTCCTATGGCTTCCGGCCCGGAGCCGAGGGTTTCGCCAACTGTCTGATGGAGGTCGATCTCGACCGCTCGGCCTCCCGGCGGGCGCGGCTGGAGGCGTCCGGCTTCTATGGTCCCTATTGGGGGCCGTGGCCGTATCGCCGCTGGTGAACGCCTATTCGGCGTCGGCCTGACGATCGGGCGCCGCGTCGCGGAAGGCGGGGCGCTCCATCGCGGCCGCCTCCGCCCGCAACAGGCGCGGGAAGCGTGCGACATCGACCTTGAAGCGCCTGGCATTGCCGAGCTGCGGCACCAGGCAGATGTCGGCGAGGCCCGGTTCCGGGCCGAAGCAGAACGGGCCGGGATTGTTCGCGGCGAGCTGCTCGCAGGCGGAGAGCCCATCGGCATTGACGCCGGCGGCCCAGGCCAGCACGGCCTCGCCGTCATGGCCTAGCTCGCGCAGCCGGTTCAGCACCTTGAGGTTCTGGACCGGGTGGGTGTCGCAGGCGATCGCCTGCGCGAAGGCGCGGACCTTGGCTCGCTCCAGCGGCGCCTTGGGCAGCAGCGCCGGCCGCGGATGCGTCTCGTCGAGCCATTCGATAATGGCGAGCGACTGGGTCAGGACCGTGCCGTCGTCGAGCTCCAGCGCCGGCACCAGCCCCTGCGGGTTGAGCGCGAGGTAGGCGGGGTCGCGCTGCGCGCCATGGCGCAGGTGATGCGGGACGTGCTCCACCGCGATGGCCTTGAGGTTGAACGCGATGCGCACGCGCCACGCCGCGGAGCTACGGAAATAGCCGTGCAGCTTCATGGTGCCGCCTCCCGGCGAGGCCGACCCCGTGCGGTCGACTTAGAAAGTATAGCCGAGGCGGGCGCCGAAATTCGAGGGGCCGCGCGGGCTGCCGGCATTCGCGACCGGGTTGTCCGAGCAGCCGGTGGTGCTGAAATGCTCCAGCGTCGCGATCAGGCTCCAGCGGTCGTTGAGGCGGAAGCCGAGGGCGGCGGCGCCGCGTGCGCCGGTGTTGCAGCCGACATTCAGGCGGTTCTCGGGGATGACGGCGCCGGCCTTGCCGTTGTTGACGGCGGCGCCGAGGCTGGCCTCGACGAAGACCGATTGCGAGACGTCGAAGGTCCAGGTCGCGCCGGCATAGGCGTATTGCGTTCCGTTGACGTTCAGGCTCGAGCCGAGATGGAAGCGCGGTACGAAAGCGTTGGCGAAGCGGTCGCTCAGCGTGGCGATGCGCGGCGTCAGGATCTCGCCGCCGAGATTGAGCAGGCCGCTCTCGCGCCCGCCGGGATTGGCGGCGCCGAGGCCGAACCGCGCCTCCCAGGCCGGCGCGGGCGCTTCCGTCGCGGGCGCATAGCCGAGCGCGCGGCTGCCGCCGCGGTCGCCCTGCGCCAGTGCTGGCGCGGACAGGACCGAGAGGGCAACGAACAGCGACGCGACGCGAACCATGGCAGGAGAGTTGGGCTTTCGGCGGAGTTTCTGACGATTGGACAAGCGCAGAGAGTGGTGGCCGCAATGTGACGACACCGCCCCTGCGGACCGCGGATTGGTCAACCGGCGCGCCACCAGAGCACGCCGAGGATCACGAGAATGGCGATGAACTGCAGCACGACGCGCAGCCGCATCAGCTTCTGCGACGTATCGGCGCTGCCGCCGCGCAGCATGTTGATCAGGCCGAGCAGCAGCACGACGGCGACGGCGCCGACGGCGATCGGGACGAGAGCGGAGGAGACGTTCATCGCGGTGGTTTAGTCCCCGGGAGGACGGTTGACCAGCATGGTGGCGGCGGCGAAGCGCCACAGCCTGGGGACCTCGGCCCGAGAGACCTTTTTCAGCCCTCATCCTGAGGAGGTCCGCAGGATGATGGCGGTTTTTCCGACCGCTGCCTCAGCGATAGCGCCGCTGCACGATCAGGTTGGCGGCGACGGTGAGCAGCAGCGTCGCCGTCATCAGGATGAAGGAGATCGCCCCGCCGAAGGGCCAGTTGTTCTGCTGGGCGAACTGGCCGTAGACCAGCGGGCCCATGGTCTGGAATTTCGGGCCGCCGAGCAGCACCGGGGTGGCGTAGGCGTTCATCGCCAGAATGAAGGTCAGGATCGTGCCGGCGAGGATGCCGGGCATGGCGAGCGGCCAGAGCACGCGGGCGAACATCGCCGCCGGGCCGGCGCCCAGGCTGAAGGCGGCCTCCTCGACATTGCGGTTGATGCCCTCGATCACGCTCTGCAGCGTCAGCACCATGAAGGGCAGGTTGACTGCGATGATGCCGATGATCACGGCGGTCTCGGTGAACATGATCTCGAGCGGCTGGTCGATCAGGCCGAGGCCCATCAGCGAGGCGTTGAGCGCGCCCTTGCTGCCGAAAGCGGTCATCCAGCCGGCGGCGCGCACGGCGTTGCCGACGAAGAGCGGCAGCACCACCAGCATGATCAGCAGGTTCTTGAAGCGGCTTTCGGTGCGCGCCAGCACATAGGCCAGCGGGAAGCCCATGATCAGGCAGATGACGGTGCAGATCACCGCGACCCGGACCGTGCGCCAGAGCACGTTGAGATAGAACGAATCGGTGAAGAACTTGACGTAGTTCTCGATCGTCAGACCGTCGACCATGAACTGGCCGGGGATGAACTGATTCAGCGAATAGCGGAACAGGATCGCGATCGGGCCGATCAGCCCGATCGCGACGAAGAGCGTCGCCGGAATGACGAGCATCCCGGCGAGGCTGGTGCGGGCACCCGCGACGGGCTCGGGGACGGCGCTCACCCCTTGAAGACCTTGTCCCACCATTCCTTCATCGCCGAATCGTTCTTGGCGAGGAAGGCATAGTCCAGGTCCTTGAGGCGCTTCTCCTCCTCCGGCGTGAAGCCGATGCGCTTCTGCAGATCGGGCGCGACGGAGAGGCCGGAGACCGTCCCGTTATAGCCCATGTCGACCGCGAAGGCTTCCTGCGGCTCCTTGGCCAGCATAGCGTTCATGTAGGCGTAGGCGTTTTCCTTGTTGGGCGCGTTCTTGGCGATGACGAAGCCCGAGACATAGGCCGGGATGCCCTCGACCGGAGAGACGGCCTCGCAGGGGATGCCGGCATTCTGCCACTGCACCACGCGCGCCTTCCAGATCGCGCTGATGCCGACCTCCTCGTTCTTCATCGCCTGGGCGAAGGCTTCGTTGGTCGGATAGACGCGGGCGCCCGCCTTCTTGACCGCGAGCAGGACCTCCTTGGCCTTGTCGAGATCGTTCATGCTGGCGCCGTTGGTGGCGGCGAGCGAGGCGGCGATGATGATCGACTGGTACTGGATGTCGATGAAGCCGATCTTGCTGCCCCATTTCGGGTCGAGCCAGTCCTTGAAGCCGGTCGGAGCCGGGCTGATCAGCTTGGGATTGTAGATGACGACGTTGCCCGAATAGATGTGCCCGATGCCATACGGGTACTTCATCGTCGGCAGCAGGTTCTTGGCATTCGGGATTTTGGAGTAGTCGAGCTGCTCGGCGACGCCGGCCTCGTTCATCTCGAACATGTTGGCGGCGGAGAAGCCCTGAATGTCGACCGTTCCGCGCGGCAGGCGGCGCTCGGCCACCATCTTGGCGCGGCGCGGCGCGTCGCCGGCCTGGTCCTGCACGACCTCGATGCCTTTGGACTTCAGCAGCGGGTCCTCGATGTTCTTGGTCAGCAGGCGGGCATAGTCGCCGCCCCAGGTGCCGACCACGACCTTGCCGGCGGATTGCGCCTGCGCGCCGCCGCCGAGAGCCGGCATCACGGCCGCGGCGCCGGCGGCCAGGCCTTTCAGGACATCACGTCTGTCGATCGTCTTCATGGTGGTTCCCCTCGTGGACGCCTGGTCGAGGTTCCGGGGCATGACGTGGTCCGAAAACCGGTTTCCACTTTTCGGCGTCATGCCTCAGGCCTCGCGCGGATAGACGAGCCCGGCGTCTTCGGCCCAGCCTATCGTGATCATGTCGCCCGGTTTCGGTTCGGCTGCGCCGGGACGGTTGGGCATCTGCAGCAGGATGCGGTCCTGCTCTGTCAGCCGGACATCGATGTCGAGCAGCGCGCCGAGATAGGAGACGTGCTCGACCCTGGCCGGGAAGCGGTTGGCGCAAGCCTCGGCCTCCGCGCCGATGGCGAGCCGCTCGGGCCGCAGCGCCAGCGTGGCGGGGCCGCTCGCCGTCGCCGTGCAGCGGATGTCGAGACCTCCGCCGGTACGGAAGCGACCGGCCTCGGCCACGGCGCCGTCGAGGAAGGCGCTGCGGCCGATGAAGCCGGCGACGAAACGGTCGGCCGGTTTCTCGTAGAGCTCGCGCTGGCTGCCGATCTGACGGACCTTGCCCTTCTCCATCACCACCAGCCGGTCGGCCATGGTCAGGGCCTCCTCCTGGTCGTGCGTGACCATGATCGTGGTCAGGCCGAGCTTGCGCTGGAGATCGCGGATCTCGACGCGGACCTCCTGGCGCAGCTTGGCGTCGAGATTGGAGAGCGGCTCGTCGAGGAGCAGTACGTCCGGCTCCATGGCGAGCGCGCGGGCGAGCGCAACGCGCTGCTGCTGGCCGCCGGAGAGCTGGCGCGGATAGCGCTCGTCGAAGCCGGTGAGCTGCACGAGGCGGAGTGCCTCGGCGACGCGCGGCGCCCGGTCGGCCGGCGCGATCTTGCGCATCTCCAGCCCGAAGGCGACGTTCTCCGCGACCGTCATGTGCGGAAACAGCGCATAGGACTGGAAGACCAGGCCGCAATTGCGCTTCCAGGGCGGCAGGGCGGTGACGTCGCGCTCGCCGATGGTGATCCGGCCCGCCGTCGGCTGGATGAAGCCCGCCACCATGCGCAAGGTCGTGGTCTTGCCGCAGCCGGAGGGGCCGAGCAGGACGAGGAACTCGCCTTCGGCGATGGCGATGCTGAAATCGTCGACGGCGTGGAACTCGCCATAGACCTTGCGCAGGTGATCGATCGAGAGCCTCGCCATCAGACCACCCGGCTCAGCTTGACGTAACGGTCGGTGACGATCATCGCCGCTCCGATCAGGACGATCTGGATGACCGAGGCGGCCGCGACGGTCGGGTCGATCTTCCATTCGAGATATTGCAGGATCGCGATCGGCAAGGTCGTGCGGCCCGGTCCGACCAGGAACAGGCTCATCTCGAGATTGCCGAAGGAGGTGACGAAGCCGAACAGCGAGGCGGCGACGAGGCCCGGCCTGATGCTCGGCAGCGTGACGCGGCGAAAGGTCGTCCAGGGACCGGCGCCGAGATTCTGCGCGGCTTCCTCGATGGTGCGGTCGAAGCCGGCGAGGCTCGCGGTGACGAGCTTCACCACCCAGGGGATGACGACGAGGCTGTGGGCGGCGACGAGGCCGCCGAGCGAGCCCATCACCGGCAGGCCGGTGGCGATCTCGGTCTCGATCTGGAAGACGTAGAGCGAGGTGCCGAGGACGATGCCCGGCATCACCAGCGGCAGCAGCAGCAGGGTGTTGATCGCCGGCCCGAGCACTATGCGGTGGCGCACCAGGGTCAGGCTCGCCGGCACGCCCACGACGAGGCCGATCAGCGTCGCGAGCACGCCGACCTGAAGGCTGAGCAGGAAGCCGTCGACGAAGGGCTTGTTGTTCGCCGCCGCCTGGAACCACTTCAGCGAATAGCCTTCCGGCGGGAAGGACGGGATCTCCTGCCGGAAGAACGCCAGCCAGACGACGAAGATCAGCGGCAGCAGGATGAAGCCGAGCGAGAGGGTGGCTGCGCCGTTCAGCGCGATGCGGCCCAGGCTCAAGCGCGCGGCAGTCAAATCGCTGTCCTCTTCATCGCTTCGTGCCTGCTCTCAATGCAGCGTGTTCTTGTGGAAGGCACCAGCCTTCATGATCAGCGGCAGCTTCGCGCCCTGGTCCTGGAACAGCTCCAGGCTCTTCAGCGGATCACCGTCGACCAGGATGATGTCGGCATAGGCCCCTGCACGCAGCGTGCCGAGCTTGCCTTCCATGCGCAGCAGCTGGGCGCCGACCGTGGTGGCCGAGCGGATGATCTCGATCGGCGAGAGCACCTCGCGGCGCAGCAGGAACTCGCGGGACTGGTCGACCTGGAGCTGGCCGAGCAGGTCCGAACCATAGGCGACCGGCACGCCGGCGCGCTTGCAGATCTCCAGCGACTTCAGGCCGCCGTCGATGACGAGGTCGTTCTTGGCGAGCATGTCGGCGTTCATGCCGAATTCGGCGGCACGCTCCTTCATCGCATAATAGGCGACGAGGTTGGCGGTCAGGAACATGTTGTTCTCCGCCATCAGCCTGGCGGAGGCTTCGTCGATCAGGTTGCCGTGCTCGATGGCGCGGACGCCGCATTGCGCGGCGCGGGTGATCGCCTCGGGCGTATAGGCGTGGGCGCAGACATAGCGCCCGAAGGCCCTGGCCTCGGTGACCGCGGCGGTGACCTCCTCGACCGTGAACTGCATCGAGTCCAGCGGGTCGTAGGGGCTGGCGACGCCGCCGGACATCATGATCTTGATATGGTCGGCGCCGAGCCGCATCTGCTCGCGCGTCGACTTGATGACCGAGGAAACGCCGTCGGAGATGTTCATCGTATACGCCATGGCGTTGCAGCAATGGCAGCGCGCCCCGAAATCGGTGCGCCGGCGCGGGTCGCTATGGCCGCCGGTCGGCCCGATGGCGGCGCCGGCGATGAACAGGCGCGGGCCGGCGATGTCGCCCTTGTCGACCGCCTCCTTGATGCCCCAGTCGGCGCCGCCGGTGTCGCGGACCGAGGTGAAGCCGCGGTCGAGCATGCCCCTCATCAGCCTTGCCGCGCGGGCGGTGGCGAGCGTCAGCGGCACGCTCTCCAGCAGGCGGATATAGACCTCGGAGAGCATGACGTGGACATGGCTGTCGATCAGCCCGGGCATCAGCGTGCGGCCGCCGCAATCGATCACGGCCGCCTTGTCGGCCTTGATCGGCTTGTCGGAGACCTCGCGGATCAGCTCGCCCTCGACGAGAAGCTCATGACCGTCGCGCAGCTCGCCATGATCGGGCTCCAGCATCGCGAAATTGCGGAACAGGACCTGAGTCATGGCGGCGTCTCCCGGGGAAGTCCTGATATATTATGGCCTTCGCGCGCCATGTCCATCGCGTCCTGCGCGCAAGCCGGCGGCGGGGTCGCCTTTCGCGATCAGCCGGCGGCGGCGTTCTGGGCCAGTGCCCGGCCGCGGACCGGCAGCGAGAGGTCGTCAGCGAGGGCGCGGTTGATCGCCGGCAGGCCGTCGAGCAGGTTCGGCAGGAAGGCCTGCGACGGCGGCAGGCGCTTGGGCAGAGCGTGCAGCGCCTTCGCCATCTCCAGCGGGTCACGCGTGCTCGCCCCGGTCTGGGTCGGATCGAACAGCGCGTCGACCAGGCGCAGGCTGTCGGCGCGCTCGGCCCGGATCGCCTGCTCCAGGCGAGGCCTGACACGCGGCACGATCAGCGCCGGCTTGTCGAAGGAGAGGATCTCGCAGAAGGTGTTGTAGCCGCCCATCGCGACGACGCAATGGGCCCGGTTCATCAGCAATTCGAGCCGCGGCTCGAAACCGATGCTCTCGAGCTTGGGCAGGCGGGCGATGCGCTCGGTGAACTCCTTGCGTTTCTCGCGCGACATGAAGGGGCCGAAGACGACCAGCGCCGGCAGGTCGATGGTCCGGTCGGCCTCGTAGGCGGAGATCACCCAGTCGATCACGCCGGCGCCATCGCCGCCGCCGCCGGGCGTGACCAGGATGAACGGGCCCTTGGTGATGCGCGGATGCCGGTTGGGCGGCATGGGCGAGGGCACGGCGCGCTTGAGATAGCCGGTGTAGCGGATCTTGTCGGCGAAGAGATGCTGGTTCGGCAAGCCTTCGAGCGGCCGGTAGATGCTCTCCAGCCCGTAGACCCAGATGTCGTGATAGGTGCTGGCGAGCACGTCGAGAGCGCCGCTCTGGCGCCATTCCTCATGCAGCTTGGCCGGCTCGTCGAGAACGTCGCGCAGGCCGAGCACGATGCGGGCGCCGCGCCGGCGCAGGATCTCCAGCGCGGGGACGAGCTCGCCGCGCAGACCGACCGGCTCCTTGTCGACGATGACGATGTCGGGGTCGAAGGACAGCACCGTCTGCTTGATCAGGTCGGTGCGCAGGCGGATCGTGTCGGCGAGCTCGAGGTTGAGGTGGTGCGGCAGATAGCGGCCGTCGCTCTGCTTCTCGATGCCGGGAATGCGGACATAGTCGACGCCGTCGCCGAACTGGAAGCTCGAGATCATCGACGAGCCGGAGACGATGACGACTGATATATGAGGATAGCTCGCCACCAGCGAGTTGGCGATCGCCCGGCAGCGGCGGATATGGCCGAGGCCGAAGGTGTCGTGGCTGTAGATCAGGACGCGCGGTGCATGCGGGCTGCATGGCGGGCGGCGTACCCCGCTTTCGTCGATCAGACTGAGGCCCATGCGCGCGTCGCGTCCTCTGCTTGAAGCTCAGATGGCCTCCGGGGGACGCAAGCACGCACCCGACTGGCCAAAACCATAGCGCCGGCGGCGCGTCAATCCAAGTCTGCCGCCAAATCTGCCGCAGGCCCCATTGTCGCGCCGAAGAGCGCATCGGGCCCGGTGAATGCGACGGCGGCATGGCCGGACAGCCGGGCGAGCAGCGTCGCGAGAAAGCCCCAGGCGGTGTCGTCATGGTCGCGATGGTGCAGCAGCAGGCCGAAGGCCTGGTGCGGTTCGGGCTGCCCGCGGCGAATGGTCAGCAATCGGACCATCTCGGCCAGGAGGTCGGCGGGTTGCCGGCCGGTACGGCCGCGATGCCAGTCGATCAGGTCGAGATCGGTGTTGACGAGGCGCGGGCCGCCGCCCGGGCCGAGCACGAATTTGCGGAAGCAGGACAGGCCGGCGAAACCGAGCTCCGGCAGCGCGGCCGCGACCGCCGGGTCGATGCGGTTCCAGGGCGGCACGAAGACCGGGAGGACGGCGCCGCCGAAAAGCTCCCGCAGCCGCTGCCGTCCGGCGGCGATCTCGGCGAGGATCGCCGGCAGCGGTCGATGCAGCCCGAACTCGCTCTTCTTCTCGCCGGCGGGGGCGTGATTGCAGTGCCAGGCACCGTGCTGGCAGGGGCGCAGCAGCGGCGCGGCTTCGAGCCGCATCGCCAGCGCCTCCTGCGCCAGCAGCGGGATCGCGGCCAGCAGCACCGGCAGCGCGAAACGCTCGGAGAGGGCGGCGAGCCGGTCGAGCTGCTCGCCGGGCACCGTCGCGTCGTCGTCGCGCAGCCAGAGATCGAGGCGCCTGCCGGCCGCCTCCCAGCGGTCGAGCTCGGCGAGCAGGGCGGCCCAGGCGGCCGCCTCCGTCATGACGCCGCCTCCAGGATCTTGCGGCCGTGCCGGGCGATCGCGCCCTCAAGGGCGGCGGCGAGGATCGCACGGGCCTGCCCGCCATTGCGCTCCTGCCGCGCGAAGCGGCTCGCGGCGGCGCCCAGGCGGGCCCGCAGGGCCGGATCGCCGATCAGCCGCGCGATGGTGGCGGCGAGGCCGGCCTCGTCGCCGTGAGGTGCGAGCAGGCCGGTGCGGCCGCGGGCGACGACGGCCGGCACGCCGCCGCTGTCGAAGGCCGCGACGGGAAGCCCCGCAGCCTGCGCCTCGAGATAGACCACGCCATAGGCCTCGTTGAGGCCGGGCCAGACGAAGAGGTCGTGGGCCGCGAGCTCGGCGAGGATGTCCGGACGCTCGCAGCGCCCGAGGAAACGGACGCGGCCGGGCGGAAGATCCGCGAAGGCGGCTTCGACGGCGGGGCGCTCCGGGCCGTCGCCGATCAGCGTCAGCGTCCAGGGCAGGTCGGCGATGCGGGCGAGCGTGCGGGCGAGGGCGAGATAGCTGATGGCCTTGGTGCCCGAGCGCATCATCGCGACCGCTATCAGGCGGACGGGCAGCTCCCGCGATAAGGCTGCCGGAGAGGATTTTCGGGCGGGCACGTCGTCGACGCCGAGCAGGAAGGGCGGCAGGTCGAGCACTCGCTCCGGCTCGGAAACGAACCGGCTCAGGCCGGTACGGTCGCGCTGCGTCATGCACAGATGCAGGTCGGCGCGCAGGATCGCCGCGCGCGCGAGCGCCGCCGCCTCCGCCCAGGGGCCGTCGAAGCGCTTCTGTGCGTCGCTGGCCTCGGCGACGAGGTAGGGCAGGTCGAAGCGCTCCGCCAGCACGGGGCCGATCAGGTCGGGCGCGCGGTAATGGCAATGATAGGTGAAGACGAGGGCGGGCCGTGCCTCCGGCACCCGCCATCGCTCCGTCAGCAGGGCCGCGACGCCCTGCGCCGCATGCCGGTGCGCGGCGAGCTGCGCCGGATCGGGCGTGCGCATGAAGCTGCGCTCGGCCGGGACGATCTCGACGGCGTGGCCGAGCTCCTCCAGCAGGCTCACCAGCTGGCGCGCCATCAGTCGGTCGCCGGAAAAGCCGCCGTCGCCATAGCGGTTCAGCGGCGTGTGGAAGGCGATCTTCACGACGGTCGTCAGCGATAGGGGTCGGCCGCGTCGCGCAGGCCGTCGCCGAGGAAGTTGAAGGCGAGGATGATGACGATCACCGGAATGCAGGGATAGAGCAGCCAGGGATAGAGCACGACGACGTTGATGTTCTGCGCCTCGTTCAGCATCACGCCCCAGCTGGTGATGGGCGGGCGCAGGCCGAGGCCGAGGAAGGAGAGCGCGGTCTCGCCGAGGATGGTCTTGGGGATGGTGATCGTCGCGGCGGCGATGAGATGGCTCATGAAGCCCGGCACGAGATGCAGGCCGATGATGCGGGCGGGCCTGGCGCCCATCAACTGCGCGGCGACGACATAGTCCTCCTCGCGCAGCGCCAGCAGCTTCGAGCGCACGGCGCGGGCGAGCCCGGTCCAGTCCATCAGCCCGAGGATCACCGTGATGCCGAAATAGACCAGCAGCGGGCTCCAGGACGGCGGCATGATCGCGCCCAGCGCCAGCCAGAGCGGGATATGCGGCAGCGACTGCACGATCTCGATGACGCGCTGCACGACGAGATCGATCCGGCCGCCGTAATAGCCGGCGATGCCGCCGATGATGATGCCGAGCACGAAGGAGACGCCGACGCCGAGCAGGCCGATGGTCAGCGAGACCCGCCCGCCATAGAGGATGCGCGAGAGCATGTCGCGGCCGAGCCGGTCGGTGCCGAGCAGGTAGAGCGTGCCGCCTTCGGGCGGGCAGACCAGGTGGAGATTGCCGGGAATGAGGCCCCAGAATTGGTAGCCGTCGCCGCGGCAGAAGAAGCGGATCCTCTGCGGCCTGCCGGTGTCGACATCGTATTCGCGCTTCAGGTTCTCCATGTTGAGGCGCTGGGTGTAGGGGTAGACGAAGGGGCCGACGAAGCTGCCTTCGTGGAAGAGGTGGACCTCCTGGCGCGGGGCCCGGATGAAGTCGGTGTTGCGGGTGGTGTAGTGGTACGGCGCCAGGAACTCGCAGAAGGCGGCCGAGGCGTACATCAGCAGGATGACGATGCCGGAGATCACCGCGAGCCTGTGCTTGCGGAACTTCCACCACATCAGCTTCCATTGCGGCGCGAGGTAGACGCGCTCCTGCTCAGGCGACATGGCCTCGACCGCATAGGGCTCGAACGGCGCGGTCGACCAGCGATGCGGCAGCGGCTCCGGGGCCGGGGGGGCGGGGGGCGTCGTCACTTGGTCGCCGTCCCCTGCAGCCGGATGCGCGGATCGAGGATGGCGAGCGCGATATCGGAGATCAGCACGCCGATCACGGTCAGGAAGGAGAGGAACATCAGGAACGAGCCGGCGAGATACATGTCCTGGCTCTGCAGCGCCCGGATCAGCAGCGGGCCGGTGGTCTGCAGCGACAGCACGATCGCGACGATCTCGGCGCCGGAGACGATCGAGGGCAGGATGTCGCCGATATCGGAGATGAAGAAGTTGAGCGCCATGCGCAGCGGATATTTGCGGAGCGCCCTGCCCGGCGGCAGGCCCTTGGCGCGGGCCGTGACGTAGTACTGCTTCTGGAGCTCGTCGAGCAGGTTGGCGCGCAGCTTGCGGATCATGCCGGCGGTGCCGCCGGCGCCGATGATGATCACCGGGATCCACAGGTGCTCCAGCACCGACTTGAACTTGGCCCAGCTCATCGGCTGGTTGAGGTATTGCGGATCGACCAGGCCGCCGATCGAGATGCCGAACCAGATGTTGGCGAAGTAGAGGAAGATCAGCGCCAGCAGGAAGTGCGGTACGGCCAGGCCGAGCAGGCCGACGAAGGTGAGCCCGTAATCGCCCCAGCTGTACTGGTGCGTCGCCGAATAGATTCCGATCGGAAAGGCGACGATCCAGGTGAAGATGATGGTGAAGAAGGAGACCACCATGGTCAGCAGCAGGCGGTCGCCGACGATGTCGCGCACCGGCAGCTGGTATTCGAAGGAATAGCCCATGTCGCCCTGCAGGAGGCCGGCGACCCACCAGAAATAACGCTCGACCGGGGGCTTGTCGAAACCGTACTCCTTCTTCAGGAACTCGACGCGGCTCATGTCCGCCTTCTCGCCCTGCGCCTGCATCTCGGCGACCATGGTCTCGAAATAGTCGCCTTCCGGCAGGTTGATCACCGTGAAGATCAGGATACTGGTGACGAGCAGCGTCGGGATCATCACCAGGATGCGCTTGAAGATGTAGCTCAGCAGCACGGCTACGCCCCCTCGAACCAGAAGGTATCGGGCATGTAGCGGCCGAAGAAGGCGCCCGGCTCGAAGCTGTAGAGGCCATGATCGGGCACGTTGCGCAGCGCCTTCGCGACCACGACCGGCTGAAGCGTGGCGTTGACCACGCCGATGGTGAACAGCTGCTCGGCGTTGATCTTCAGCATCTTCCGCCAGATCTCGCGGCGCTCCTGATGCGTCGCTGAATGCCGCCAGGCCTTGTAGAGCGCGACGAGCTCCTTCACCTCGGGCAGGTCGGGCGCCTCGCCCTCGCGGCCGCCGCTCTCGAAATACTGCCCCCAGCGCGGCCAGTTGAACTGGGCCGGCGAGGTCGGCGCCAGCGCGTCGGGCTCCATCTCGGCGGCGACCAGCGCGTTATCCATGCCGGTCCAGCCGGACATGATCGTCTGGCCCGAGAGGATGCGGCGGCGGAAGACGTCGAGCTGGCTCGAGCGCGGGTGGATCTTGATGCCGATCGCGATGAAGTCCTGCTTGATCAGATCGAGGATGTCGGTCTCGTCGGTCGAGGCGCCGGCGGTCTCGATGGTGAATTCGAGACGCCGCCCCTCCGGAAACAAGCGGATGCCCTCGCGGTCGCGCCTGGCGAGGCCGATCTCGTCGAGCAGGCGGTTGGCCTCGGCGAGGTCCGGCGTCATGTAGAGCTGCGCAAGCGCCGCGTCATGCAGGGGGCTCTCGGGCAGGGCGGTGTTGCCGCTTTCCTTGGCGAGGCCGAAGAAGATGACGCGGTTGATGTCGCGGCGGTTGATCGCGAGCGAGAGCGCGCGGCGATAGCGCACGTCGCGGTTGAGATCGCGCCAGACCGGGTCGATCGCGTTGAGATTGGGCATCAGCGCGAAGGAGGCTCCCTCCGCCCGCTTCCAGAGATGGACCTGGAAGTTCATCCGCTTGGCGGCGTCCTTGAGGAAGGTGTAGTCGGCGAAGGCGAGATAGCGCGCCTGCAGGTCGCTGTCGCCGGCGGCGGTCTTGGCCGGGATCAGGGCCGAGCCGCCGATGGTCAGCGTGACCTCGTCGACATAGGGCAGCTGCCGGCCGTTCTCGTCGACCCGGTGGAAGTAGGGGTTGCGGACGAAGCTGAACCGCTCGGCCGGGATCGGCGTGGTGTTGCGCCAGGGGTCGAGCGTCGGCAGGTCCGGATTCTCGGGCCGGTACTGGCGCGAGAAGCGCTCGTGCAGCGAGCCCCAGTCCCTGACGCGCACCGTGCGGACCTTCTCGGCCAGGACCGCCTTGTCGGCATAGCGCTCATGGAACTGCTTCAGGTAATGCGCCGGCATCGCGATATAGAGCGGCTGCGTCCCCGCGAGCGCCGGCAGGAAGACGGGGTTCGGCTCGTCCCAGCTGTAGCGCAGCGTCAGTTCGTCGAGGATCTCGAAGCGGCAGGGCCGGCCGGAGATCACCATCGCCTGCGGCGGCCCGCCGGGCGAGAGCCGCTTGTTGTTGGCGACGTCCTCCCACCAGTAGCGGAAGTCCTCGGCGGTGAAGGGATGTCCGTCCGACCAGCGATGCCCGGGGCGCAGGCGCAGGGTGAAGACCCGGCCTTTCTCGACCTCGTAGCTCTCCAGAAGGTCGGGCGCGAGCTCGAGCTTCTCGTCGTAGACAACGAGGCGGGTGTAGCCGTAGATCGTCATCATCCGGATGTCGCGCTGGTCACCCATCAGCATGCGCATGGTGCCGCCATGCCGTCCGGGCTCGCGGCCCATCGCCGCCACCTCGATCAGGCGCGGCGATCTCGGCAGGCGCTCGGAGAGCGGCGGCAATTCGCCCGCCGCCACCTTCGCGGCGAGCATGGGGCTGTCGATCGGCGCCCCGACGCCGGCGAGGCAGAGCCGCGGCGCCATGAGCGCGGCGCCGGTCCCGACGAGGAAGCTCCTGCGCGCGATCCGCATCAGGCGAGCTCCCTGACATTGGCGCCGGGCCTGGCGAGGACGAGATGGCCGGCGCCGAGATCGAGATGCGCGAGCGGCTCGCCCGCCGGGTCGGGCTTGAAGCTCGCCGGCCAATGGCGCGTGTCCGAGGCGCCGCCCGGCGCGGCCAGCTTGAAGTCGAGCTTGCGGTCGATATCGGCGAAGGGCACCGATTTCAGCAGCGCCCGGGTGTAGGGATGGACCGGCGCGGTGAAGAGCGCATGACGCGGCGCGAGCTCGACGATGCGCCCGTTCGCCATCACCGCGATGCGGTCCGCCATGTAGTTCACCACCGCGAGATTGTGCGAGATGAACAGGAAGGTCAGCCCGCGCTCGGCCTGGAGGTCCTTGAGCAAATTGAGGATCTGCGCCTGGACCGAGACGTCGAGCGCCGAGACCGGCTCGTCGCAGATGATCAGCTCCGGATCGAGGGCGAGCGCCCGCGCGATGCCGATGCGCTGGCGCTGGCCGCCCGAGAAGGAGTGCGGGTAGCGCGAGAGGAAGCGTGGGTCGAGCCCGACATCGTCCATCAGCGCCCTGATCCGCGCCCGCTGCTCGGCGCCGTCGCCGCGCTCGTGGATCACCAGCGGCTCGCGCAGGATGTTCATCACCGTCATGCGCGGCGACAGCGACGAGACCGGATCCTGGAAGATCATCTGCAGCTTCGGGCGGAAGCGGCGCAGCGCCTCTCCCTGCAGCGCGAGGATGTCGAGGCAGTCCTTGCCGTCGTCGAAGCGGACCTCGCCGGAATCCGGCGTCACCGCCCGCATGATGATCTTGCTGAGCGTGGTCTTGCCGCAGCCGCTCTCGCCGACCAGCCCGAGGCACTCGCCGCGCTCGATGTCGAAGCTGACATCGTTGACCGCGACGACGGTCGAGCTCGTGCCCTTGCCGAAGAAGCGGCCCGAATGGGTCGTATAGGTCTTGTTGACATGGCGCACCGCCAGCAGCGGCGCCTGCTGCCCGGCGGTCTGCCGTGGGGCGGCCGGCTTCGGCGCGGCCGGCGGGCGCGGCCTCGCCTCGCGCAGGGCGACCAGCCGCTCGCCCTGCTGCATGTCGAAATGCGGCGAGGCCTTGAGCAGCGCCTTGAGATAGGGGTGCTGCGGGCGGCGGAAGATGTCCTCGGCCGTGCCGCTCTCCATGATCTCGCCATGGTAGATCACCACGACCTCGTCGGCCATGTTGGCGACGACGCCGAGATCGTGCGTGATGAGCAGGATCGCCATGCCCATCTCGGCCTGGAGATCGCGCATCAGGTCGAGCACCTGGGCCTGGATGGTGACGTCGAGCGCCGTGGTCGGCTCGTCGGCGATCAGGAGCGCGGGCTGGCAGATCAGCGCCATGGCGAGCATGGCCCGCTGGCGCAGGCCGCCGGAGAGCTCGAAAGGGTAGAAACCGTAGGCGCGGACGGGGTCCTTGAAGCCGACGCGCTTCAGCATCGCCTCGATCAGCGCGCGGGCTTCGGGCCCCGGCATCGGCCGGTGCAGCTGCAACGCCTCCTCGATCTGGTTGCCGATCGTATGGACTGGCGAGAGCGACGACATCGGCTCCTGGAAGATCATGCCGATCCGCCCGCCGCGCAGCTCGCGGATCTGCTTGCCCTCGGCCGGCAGCGCGGCGATGTCGATCGGGCTGGCGGGATTCTGCGGATCGCGGAACTGGATGCGGCCGCCGGTGATCGCGCCGGCGCGCGGCAGCAGGCCCATGATCGCCTGCGAGATCACGGATTTCCCCGAGCCGGATTCGCCGACGAGCGCCACGGTCCTGCCCGCCGGAATCCGGAAGTCGACGCCCTTCACGACATCGCGAGCGAAGCCGTGAACGGTGAAGCCGATCCGCAGGTCGTTGATCTCGAGAATGTTCATCTGCGGCTGTCGCCGTTGTCCCCTCATGTCCATGGTGCCGGATGCACGCCCTGCGCCATGATCCGGATCAATATAACGCCCAAGCTTCCGTGTCCGCCGCGGCGGCGCCGTCCCGCTTTCCTCTCCGCAGCCCTTGCCCCGTTCCGATGACGATCCCGCGACGCGGCCGCGCTCCCGACTACGGCCGCCGTCGCGACCGAACTTGAATTCGCCGGGCTTGTCGAGTCCCTGCGGCATGTTGCGCCGCGTCGTGAACTGCCCACATATGAGGGCTAGCCGGCGGGGCTTCCGCCTTTCCGGGCGCGGGATGGGAAAGCCCCTTGGAGAGAAGCCTCTTCCGTTACGTCTGGCAGAAGAGCCGCCGGGAGCAGATCATCGTTCTGCTCGTGATCCTCGTCTCGATCCCGTTCAACTGGGCCTCGCTGGAGGTGCCCAAGCGCATCGTCAACGATGCGATCCAGGGCGGCGCCTTCAAGCACGGCCAGACGAGCGTGACGGTGTTCGCGTGGACGCTGGACCTGCCGGAATTCCTCGGCGGCGGCAGCTTTCAGCTGTTCGAGGGCTTCAGGGTCAACCAGCTCGGCCTGCTACTGACGCTGAGCTTCTATTTCCTCGCGCTCGTCCTGATCAATGGCGGCTTCAAATACGTCGTGAACCTGCAGAAGGGCGTGCTCGGCGAGCGCATGCTCAGGCGCATGCGCTACGACCTGTTCGCCCAGCTGATGCGCTTCCGGCCGGAGGAGATCCGCTCGGTCAAGCCGGCCGAGGTCGCGAGCATGATCAAGGACGAGGTCGAGCCGATCGGCGGCTTCGTCGGCGACGCCTTCATCCAGCCGGCCTTCCTGCTCAGCCAGGCGCTGACGGCGCTCGTCTTCATCATGATGCAGAGCGTCTGGCTCGGATCGGTCGCGCTGATCATCGTGCTGATGCAGGCGGTGATCATCCCGATCCTGCGCAAGGAGCAGCTTCGGCTCGGCCGCGAGCGCCAGCTCGCCTCGCGCCAGCTCGCCGGCCGCATCGGCGAGATCGTCGACGCCGGGCCCACCATCCAGGGCCATGGCGCGACCTCCTACATCCAGTCCGACATCGCCGGACGGCTGGGGACGCTGTTCGACATCCGCTACGCGCTCTACAAGCGCAAATTCGCGGTCAAGTTCCTGAACAACCTGCTGGCGCAGATCACGCCCTTCTTCTTCTACGCGATCGGCGGCTATTTCGCGCTGCAGGGCCGGCTCGACATCGGCCAGCTCGTCGCGGTGATCGCGGCCTATCGCGACCTGCCGCCGCCGATCAAGGAGCTGATCGACTGGGACCAGCAGCGCAACGACGTGACCATCAAGTACGAGCAGGTGATCGCCCAGTTCAATCCCGGCGAGACGCTGCGGCTGGAGGAGGAGCGCGAGATCGCCGCTTTGCCGCCGGAGGGCGAGATCCGGCTCGACAAGGTGGAGATGGTCGACAATCGCGGCCAGCCGCTGCTGGCGCCGCTGACGCTGACCCTGCGGCGGCCGGGCCGGATCGCGCTGATCGGCCCCGCCGGCGGCGGGCGCGACACGCTCGGGCGCATCCTCGGCCGACAGACGATGAGCCATACCGGCCGCATCCTGATCGACGGCGAGCCGCTGGACGCGATCAGCGTCGAGCGGGCGAGCCATCTCATCGGCTATGCCGGGCCGGAGATCGAGATCATCAACGGATCGCTGCGTGACAACATCCTGCTGCCGCTGAAGCGCAAGCGCCCGGTCGTCAAGCCGGACGAGGTCATCGACCAGGCCGAGCACCGCCGGTTCATCGAGGCGCTGCGGGCCGGCAACACGCCCTTGCCCTTCACGGCCGACTGGCACGACTACGAGGGCGCCGGGCTCGACGGCGCGGCGGCGCTCGAAGAGCGCGTGCTCGCCGTGCTCGACACCCTCGGCTGTGCCGACGAGGTCTACGAGCTCGGCCTCGACGCGAAGGTGATCGCGCCGCTCCCGGAAGGGGCGGCCGACCGCATCATCGCCGCGCGCCGGGTGGTGGCGGCGGAGCTCGCCAAGACCAAGCTCGGCGGGCTGATCGAGACCTTCGACCTGGAGCGCTACAACGCCAATGCGACGATCGCCGAGAACCTCGTCTTCGGCGCGATGCGCAATGGCCGCCAGCCCGCCGACTTCCTGCTGAACGACCCCTATGCCCGCTCGGTGCTGCAGGCGGAGGCGCTGGAGGAACCGCTGGCCGAGATCGGCGGGCGCATCGCGGCGACGCTGGTCGAGATCTTCGCCGGCCTGCCGCAGGGCCATACGCTGTTCGAGCGCTACGCCTTCGGCGGCGAGGTCGACCTGGAGAAGCTTGGCGAGCTGAGCGAGACGCTGCGCCGGCATGACCGGCGCGGGCCGCTCGACCCGCTGGTGCAGCGCGAGCTGATCGCGCTCGCGCTCGGCTATGTCGAGCCCAAGCACCGGCTCAACCTGCTCGACATCGCGCTGCGGCGGCGGGTGCTGCGCGCCCGCCACAGCTTCAGGACCTATCTGCCGGGCGAGAAGGCGGACGAGATCGAATTCTACGATCCCGACGACGTGATCCACGGCGCGAGCGTGCGCGACAACCTGCTGTTCGGGCGCATCGGTTTCGGCGTGGCCGATGCCGGGCGCAAGGTGGCCGAGATCGCGCGGGTCGCGCTGTCGCGGGCCGGGCTCGACTCGACCGCCTATCGCCTCGGGCTCAACACCGATGTCGGGCTGCGCGGCCGCTACCTGCCGCTGCGCCTGCGCCTGATGGTGCCGCTGGCACAGGCGCTGATCAAGCGGCCGGACATCCTGGTGCTCGATCTCGACGCCTTCCTCGTCACCTGCCCGGATCCGGGCGGCCTGATCCGCCGCATCGCCGGCTATTGCCGGGACAGAACGCTGTTCCTGCTCTTGACCGATCAGGGGCTGGCTGCCGATATCCCACAGAAGATCGTTTTCAACGGGCCCGTGGCCAGGATCAACGGCGCCGGGGCGCCGGGCGACGAGGCGGATGAGCTGCAGGACGAGGCGCCGCGGCCCGACAGGACGGTCCCGATCGAGGCGAGGACATGACGCTCGAAAGCGATATCACCTGCCTGAAGTCGATCCCGCTGTTCCGAGGATTGCCGGGCCCGCGGCTGAAGCTGCTCGCCCTGATGGGCGAACGGCTCTATTTCCCGGCCGGGACGGTGATCACCGAAGAGGGCGAGAAGCCGGAGGAGGTCTATTGCGTGCTGGAGGGGGAGGTCGAGCTCTCGCACGATCTCTCCGACGGGCGGCAGAAGAGCTTCCGGCTCGCCACCGGCAGCATCATCGGAGACGTGCCGCTGCTGTGCAACCAGACCTATGCGGCAAGGTCTACCGCGAAGACCGACGTGGTGGCGCTCAGGCTGCCGCGGGCGCTGTTCTTCGAGCTGCTCGACAACATCCCGGAATTCTCGGTCGCGCTGTCGCGCGATCTCGCCGGGCGGCTCTACCGGCTGGCGGATTCCGTCCTGCATGGCGAGAAGATCCATTGAAGCGCCAGGTGCGCCGATGACGGCAGTTCCGGGCAGCCCGGCCGGCGGCAGGGCCACCGTTTCCGGCTTCGACCAGATGTCGTCCTGGAGCCGCGACGTGCGCTTCGCGTCGGGCTGCATCCTGATGCTGTTCGCCACCACGCATTTCCTCAACCACGCACTCGGCATCTTCGGCGTCGGGGTGATGGAGGCGGTGCAGCACTGGCGCTACTGGTTCTGGCACAGCTGGATCGGAACGGTCGCGCTCTACGGCTCGCTCATCGTCCATCCCGTCTTCGCCCTGCTGCGCGTGGCGCAGCGGCGCACCTTCCGCATGCCGAGCCGCGAGGTGATCCAGATCGTGCTCGGGGTGGCGATCCCGCTCCTGCTGATCGACCACATCGTCAGCACCCGGGTCCAGGGCGTGCTGTTCGGGCAGGACGAGAGCTACCATGCGGTGCTGCGCCGGCTCTGGCCCAATCTCGCATTGTCGCAGAGCCTGCTGCTCCTGCTGGTCTGGACCCATGGCGTGATCGGCCTGCATTTCACCTTCCGGGCGCGCGATGCCTATGCACGCTGGCGCGATCCGTTCCTGCTCGCGGCGATCCTCGTGCCGCTGCTCGCCCTGATCGGCTTCTCGGTGGCCGGGCGGGAGACGCAGATGATGACGCTGCCGCCCGAGCTCTACACGGCGCTGCAGATCGACAGCTTCAATCTTCACGTGACCTGGGCCAAGCGCGCCTTCTTCGGCCTGATCGGCGGCTTCGCCGGCTTCGTCGTGCTGCGCGAGCTGAGGGCGCGCGCGCTCGGCGCCATCGCGGTGCGCTTCGTCGGACACGGGGTGCGCCGCGTCGTCCCCGGCCCGACCCTGCTCGAGATCTTCCGCCGCTTCGGCATTCCCCATGCCGCGCTGTGCGGCGGGCGCGCGCGCTGCGCCACCTGCCGGGTGCTGGTGCTCGACGGGGGCGACGATCTGCCGCCGCCGGGGCCGAACGAGGCCAGGCTCCTGCGCCGGATCTCCGCCGGCGATCATGTCCGGCTGGCCTGCCAGATCAGGCCGAAGCGCGATCTCCAGGTCCAGATCCTGCTCGCCGCCAAGCAGCGCGGCGCCGGCCCGGCCGGCCTCGACCCCGACGACCGCATCGGCAAGAAGGGGCTGACGGTGATGGTCGCGGATCTGCGCGCCTTCACCGCGCTGTCCGAGCGGCAGCTGCCGCACGAGCTGATGAACCTGCTCAACCGCTTCTATGACGAGATGTCCCAGGCGATCGCGGCGCATAACGGGCGGATCGAGGCGATCTATGGCGACGGGCTGATGGCGGTGTTCGGGCTGGAAACCACATCGGCGCGGGCGAGCGCGGCGGCGATCGCGGCGGCCGGCGACATGGTGCGCGCCGTCGAGGCGCTCAATCGCGAATACGCCAATGCCCTGCCCTTGCCCCTGCGCATCGGCATCGGCATCCATGGCGGCCAGGCGATCGTCGGAGCCGTCGAGAACGAGAGCATGGGGCGGCGCGAGATCACGGTCGGCGAGACGGTGATGATCGCGAGCCAGCTCGAGGCGGCGACGCGGCGGGTCCTGTCCGACATCGTGGTCTCGGCCGAGACGGTGAGCGCGACGGGGCGCAGCTATCGCGACACGGTTCCGCTGAAGATCGCGGTCAAGGGGCGCGACAAGCCGATCCTGGCCTATGGCTTCGGCAGCACGCCGCAGGGCGAAGCCCGTCCGGACGACGGTCAGGCGGCCAAGGCGAGGGCGGTCAAGGCCGGACAGGCGTCTCAATCGCAGGGCGCGGCGCCATCCGCCGCTGACCGGAACGGTGACGGCTAGCATGCCGTCCGCCCGAGCGGGATCGATCGGACAGAATGCACTCGCGAACATCGCCGGGACCGGGTGACAAGCGTGAGCCTGCCCGCCTATGGTCCCGCCGCGTCCGCCCCACCGCCCAGAGCTTCGATGACAGACGAGATTTCCCGCGAAGCGCTGCACGACATCCTGCGCGGCGTCGCGGCGCTGACGGGCGACGCGATCGTCGCCGATCTCGCCCGGCTGGTCGGCAAGGGTGTCCGCGCCGACATCTCGGTCGCCTTCAATCCCAAGCAGATCGCCTCGAAGCGCTGGCTGGTCGACACGCTCGCCGAGATCCTGCCGAGGCCGGACGGGCCGGTCTGGGTGCTCGGCGCCTGGCACGGCGTGCTCGGGGCCATGCTCCTCGCCGACACGCGGCTCTCGATCCCGCAGGTGGTGAGCCTCGATATCGATCCGGACTGTGCGCCGGTGGCCGAGACGCTCAATCATCGCCATGTCGCTTCGGGACGCTTCCGCGCGGTGACGGCCGACATGATGGCGCTCGACTTCGCCGGTCCGGACGGGGTACGGCCCGGGCTGGTGATCAACACCAGCTGCGAGCATCTGGCCGACGTGCCGGCCTGGCTGGCCGGCCTGCCCGCCGGGCTGCCGCTGCTGCTGCAGTCGAACGATTACGTCCGCGAGCCGGACCATCGCAGCTGCGTGCCGACGCTCGCGGCCTTCGAGACTCAGGCGGGGCTGTCGGAGCTGTGGTTCGCGGGGGCGCTGCCGGCGAGGAACTACACCCGCTTCATGCTGATCGGCCGCCGATGAGCAAGGGGGCACCCACCGGGCCGCCGGTCGCGATCGCGATGAAAGGCTATCCGCGCCTGTCGGAGACCTTCATCGCCCAGGAGTTGCTCGGCCTGCAGCGGCTCGGCCTGCCCTTCGCGATCTGGTCGCTGCGCCACCCCACGGACGGCGCACGGCACATGATGCACAACGAGATCACGGCGCCGCTGCATTACCTGCCGGAATATCTGCACGACGACTGGCGGCGGGTGCTGCGCGCCGTGGCGCGCGCCTTCACCCGGCCGAGCATCGCCGGGCTCCTCGCCATCTTCCTGCGCGACCTCGCCCGCGACCGCACGCGCAACCGCCTGCGCCGCTTCGGCCAGGCCTGCGTGATGGCGGACGAATTGCCGGCGGGGACCCGCCATCTCCATGTCCATTACCTGCACACCCCCGCCTCGGTGATCCGCTATGCGGCGTTGAGCCGCGGCCTCTCCTGGTCGTTCTCCGCCCATGCCAAGGACATCTGGACGACGCCGCACTGGGAGAAGCGCGAGAAGATCGCGGACGCCGTCTGGGGCGTGACCTGTACCCGCGACGGCCATGCCGAGCTTCAGCGCCTGGCGGATCGGCCGGACAAGGTGGCGCTGCTTTATCACGGGCTCGACCTGGCACGTTTCCCGGCCCCGCCTTCGGCCCGGCCGGCGCGCGACGGCTCCGATCCGGCCGATCCGGTGCGGTTCGTCACGATCGGGCGGGCGGTGGCGAAGAAGGGCTTCGACGACCTGCTGGCGGCGCTCGCGATCCTCTCCCCGGGACTGAGCTGGCGGCTCACCCATATCGGCGGCGGCGAGATGCTGGCGCCGCTGAAGGCGCAGGCGGACAGGCTGGGCCTCGCCGGGCGGATCGCATGGCTCGGCCCCCAGGCGCAGGACGCGGTGGTCGCGGCGCTGCGCGAGGCCGATCTCTTCGTCCTGCCGTCGAAGCAGGCGGAGAATGGCGACCGGGACGGCCTGCCCAATGTGGTGATGGAGGCGGCGAGTCAGGCTCTGCCGGTCGTCGCGACCGATTTCGCCGGTATTCCCGAGTTCGTGCGGCACGGGCGCGAGGGGCTGCTGCTGCGCCCGGGCGATGTCTCGGCCCTGGCCAAGGCGCTGGACGGGCTGAGCCGCGATCCGCAATGGCGCGCGAGGCTGGGGGCGGCCGCTTTCGCCCGGCTGCGCGCCGAGTTCTCGGCGCAGGCCGGGCTGGAGCGGATCCACCGGGCACTGCTGGCGGCGGTCGCCGGCGGGGATGGCGGCGCACCGTGAGCGCGCGCATCCTGATCGCGGTCACGCATCTGCTCGGCATCGGCCATCTGGTGCGGGCGCGGCAGCTGGCGCGGGCGCTGGCCGGGGCGGGGCATCAGGTCACGCTCGCCAGCGGCGGCATGCCGGATGGCGGGGAAGCGTCGGGATATCGCTTCGTGCAGCTGCCGCCGGTGCGCACCGAAGGGACCGATTTCCGCAACCTGCTCGACGAGGGCGGCGCGGCGGCGGCGCCGGAGCGGCTCGCCGCGCGCCGCAGGCAGCTGGAAGCGCTGGCGGACGAGCTTTCTCCGGACATCGTCGTCACCGAGCACTTCCCCTTCGGCCGGCGCCAGCTCGCCGACGAGTTCCTCGCCTTGATCGCGGCGGCGCGAGCCGCGAATCCCCGCCTCCTCGTCCTCGCCTCGATTCGCGATGTGCTGGTCGCGCCGCAGCGGCCGGAGCGGCTCGCCGAGGCGGCCGAGCGAGTCGCGACCCTGTTCGACGCCGTGCTCGTCCATGGCGATCCGGACGTGCTGCCGCTCGAAGCCTCCTGGCCGGTGACGCCGGAGATCGCGGGCAAGCTGGTCTATACGGGCTATCTGGCGCAATCGTCATCGCGAGCGCAGCGAAGCAATGACGGGGCTGCCGCCATCCTCGTCTCCGGCGGCGGCTCGGCGGCAGCGCTGCCGCTGTTCGAGACGGCGCTCGCGGCGGCGCGGCTGCTGCCGCGGCGCTCCTTCCGTCTCCTGGTCGGCCGCGGCGTCCCGGATGCCGATCTCGCCCGGCTGCGGCGAGCGGCGCCCGGCAACGCCGTGGTCGAGCCGGCTCGACCGGATTTCCCGACGCTCCTCGCCGGCTGCGCGCTGTCGATCAGCCAGGCCGGCTACAACACGGTGCTCGACCTGCTGCAGGCCGGGCGGCCGGCGCTGCTCGCTCCCTTCGACGCCGGCAACGAGACCGAGCAGGGCTTGCGGGCCGCGGCGCTGGAACGGGCCGGGCTGGCGCGCGTCGTCCACCCGTCGGCGGGGCCGCAGGCCCTCGCGGCGGCGGTCGAGGCGGCGCTGGCGCAGGGCGCTCCGCCCGTCGCCGGGGTCGATCTCGCGGGTGCGGCAGGGACCGTCGCGGCGGTCGCCCCG
>NZ_FYAS01000014.1 GCF_900185715.1 Allobosea sp. CS1GBMeth4 | reverse complement strand
GCGCTGGCGCCGCCGCCGGCGGCCCCGCCCCGACCGGCGCCCGCGTCCGCGTCCGCGGCCGGCGCCGCAGCCGGTTCGACGGCGCGCTTCAAGCCGCTGATCCGCACGGGCGGTGAAACCCTCAGCGACGCTCAGCGCGCCCATATCGCAAGGCTGACGAGCCTCTATGTCGCCAGGACCGCGACGTCGAAGCGCCTCGCGGACGAGCATCGCCCGGTCCTGGCCGACCCCCGCACCGTGTCAGGCTTCGCCGCCGACTGGAAGGAGATGGTCTATCCGATCGTCGCCGCGCGCGCGAAGGGCGCCCGGATCTGGGATGTCGACGGCAACGCCTACATCGACCTCGTCAACGGCTACGGCCAGACCGCCTTCGGCCACGCGCCCGACTTCGTCGTCGAGGGGGTCGAGGCCCAGCTGAAGGACGGCTTCGCCATCGGCCCGCAATCGCCGCTGGCGCACGAAGCCGCGCGCCTGTTCTGCGAACTGACCGGCCACGCCCGCGTCGCCTTCTGCAACACCGGCTCCGAAGCGGTGATGGCGGCGATGCGCGTCGCCCGCACCGTCACCGGCCGCGATCGGATCGTGGCCTTTTCCGGCGCCTATCACGGCCAGTTCGACGAGGTCCTGGTCCGCGGCGTCGGGGCCGGCGAGCAGCGCCGCTCCGTGCCGGCCGCCCCCGGCATCCCTGCAGACGCCGTCGGGCGCATGACCGTGCTCGACTACGGGACCGACGAGAGCCTCGCTTGGCTGCGCGAGCACGCGCACGAGCTCGCCGCCGTGCTGGTCGAGCCGGTCCAGAGCCGCCGGCCGGGCTATCTCCCCGCCGACTTCCTCCGGGAGCTGCGGACGATCACCGAACGCTCGGGCACGGCCCTGGTCTTCGACGAGGTCGTCACCGGCTTCCGCGTCCATCCGGCCGGAGTGCAGGCCCTGCTCGGCATCGAGCCGGACCTCGCCACCTATGGCAAGGTCGTCGGCGGCGGTCTGCCGGTCGGCCTGCTGGCCGGCCAGGCCCGCTTCATGGATGCGCTCGACGGCGGCGCCTGGCGCTTCGGCGACGACAGCGTGCCCGAGGTCGGCGTCACCTTCTTCGCCGGGACCTTCGTCCGGCATCCGCTGGTGCTCGCGGCCACGGTCGCCGTGCTGAAGCACGTCAAGGCGGAAGGCCCGGCCCTGACCGAGGCGCTGACGCAGCGCATGCGCCAGCTCGTCGAAGCCCTGCGGCGCGTCTTCGCCAAGGCCGGCTGGGATGTGCCGATCGAGAGCTATGGCAGCGTCTTCTATTTCGAGCCGGCGCGCGACCACCGGCTCGGCAGCCTGCTGCATTACCATCTGCGCGCGCGCGGCATCTTCATCCAGGAGCACTATCCCTGCTTCCTGACGACCGAGCACGGCGAGGCCGAGATCGCGGCGATCGTCGCCGCCTTCGAGGACAGCCTCGCGCTGATGCGCCGCGACGGGATGCTGCCGGGAACGACGGCCGAGCCCGTGACGGACAGCTCCGCCGCGCCTGCGCCGATCGAGCTTCCGCTGACCGAGGCCCAGACCGAAATCTGGCTCTCGGACCAGACCGGCCCGGAGGCGAGCGCCGCCTTCAACGAATCCGTCAGCCTGACGCTCGACGGCGAGGTCGACGCGCTTCGTCTCGCCGAGGCGGTCAGGCAGGTCGCCTCCCGGCATGCGATCCTGCAGGCACGTTTCTCCGCCGCCGGCGAGACGATGCGGATCTCACCCTCGGAGGCCTTCCCGGTCGCCATCGGCGACCTGCGCGGCGAGCCCGACCCGCAGGCCGCGCTGCGCGCCAGGATCGAGGCCTATGCGAACCGGCCGCACGATCTGGTGCAGGGACCGGTCGCGGAGGCCGAGATTCTCCGCCTCGGCGAAAGCCGGCACGTGCTGATCCTCTCGGCGCATCACATCGTCTGCGACGGCTGGTCGACGAATATCCTGCTCGACGAGGTCGCGACGGCCTATCGCGCCGGCACGGGCGCCCTGCCGGCGCCGATGCCCTTCGCCGACTATGCCGCGGCGACCCGCCAGGACCCGCGCACGGAGGAGGCCGCGGCCTACTGGGTCGGGATGTTCGCAGAGCGTCCCGCGCCTCTGGAACTGCCGACCGACCGGCCGCGGCAGGCGCAGCGCAGCTTCCGCGGCGGCACGCGCACCAGCTTCATCGACGCCGAACTCTATCGCAATGTGAAAGCGGCCGGCGCCCGCCGCCGACGGACCCTGTTCGCCACGCTCTTCGCCGCCTTTCAGGTTCTGCTGCTGCGGCTCTCCGGACAGCGCGACCTCGTCATCGGCGTTCCCGCCGCCGGACAATCCCTGCTCGAAGGCCCCACGCCCGTCGGCCATTGCGTCAACTTCCTGCCGATCCGCGGCGGCATCGACCCGGCGGAGCCGTTCTCCGCCCATCTCGACAAGGTCGGGCGCCTCGTTCTGGACGCCTACGAACACCAGAGCTTCACGCTCGGGGCGCTGCTGAAGCGGCTGCGCGTCCCGCCGGTGTCGGGGCGGCTGCCGCTGGTCGAGGTTCAGTTCAACCTCGAGCGGCTGGCCGGGAATCTCGATTTCGGGCCGGGCATCGACGCAAGCGTCGAACCGAACCCCAAGGCCTTCTCGACCTTCGATCTCTACGTCAACATCGGTGAATCCGATGACGGCCTGCGCATCGACTGCTGCTATGGCGCCGACCTCTTCGACGAGGCGACGATCGACCGCTGGCTCGGCCATTACCGCACGCTGCTCGCCGCCTTCGTCGCCAATCCCGATATCCTCATCGGCGCGATGCCCCTGATCGAGGGCGAGGAACGGCAGCGGCTGGTCGGCGACATCAACGACACCGAGGTCGCGTTCCAGCTCGACGCCGGCACGATTCCGGCCTTCGAGCGACAGGTTCAGCAGCAGCCGGAGGCGATCGCCGTGTCCTGCGGCGACCGCCAGCTCTCCTATGCCGCCCTGAACGCCTGGGCCGACCGCATCGCCGCCGAGCTGACGGCCCGCATCGATGCGCCGGAAAGCCGCGTCGGCCTGTTGATCGAACGCTCGCCGGCCCTCGTCGCCGGCATGCTCGGCGCCCTCAAGGCCGGCTTCCCCTATGTGCCGCTCGATCCGGTGATGCCGAAGGCGCGCATCCAGCGGATCCTGCGGGATTCGGAGGCTGTCGCGCTCCTGGTCGCCGGCCCGCTCGACCCGGCCGTCCTGGAGCCCGACGAGGGGCTGGTGCTCATCGACGTCGACCAGACCACGATCAATCTGGCCGGGATCAGGACGGCGGCGGTCACGCCGGAGCATCTCGCCTATGTGATCTACACCTCGGGCTCGACCGGGGCGCCGAAGGGCGTCGAGGTCACCCATGGCGGGCTGTCCAACCTGCTCTTCGCGATGGCGCGCGAACCGGGCTTCTCGGGCACGGACACCCTGCTCGCCATCACGACGGTGACCTTCGACATCGCCGCGCTGGAGCTGCTGCTGCCGCTCGTCCAGGGCGGCCGGGTCGCGATCGCGACCGCGGACGAGGCGAAGGACGGGGCCGAGCTGCTGGCGCGGCTCGAGCAGAGCGGCGCGACCGTCCTGCAGGCGACGCCGATGACCTGGCGCCTGCTGCTCGAAGCCGGCTTCCGTTCGCGGCCCGGCCTGCGCATGCTCTGCGGCGGCGAGGCGCTGCCGCTCGAACTCGCGCGCAGGCTGCTCGAGGGCGGTGGCGAGCTCTGGAACATGTACGGGCCGACCGAGACCACGATCTGGTCCTCGGTCGCCCGCATCCGGCCGGAGGACGAGGTCGTCACCATCGGCCAGCCGATCGCCAACACGCAGTTCTACATCGTCGACGGCAACGACGCGCCGGTCGGCGTCGGCATCCCCGGCGAATTGCTGATCGCCGGCGCCGGCCTGGCCCGCGGCTACGCCAACAACCCGAAGCTCACCGCCAGGAGTTTCGTCGCCAACCCGGTCGACCCCGCCCGCAGCGCCAGGGCCTACCGCACCGGCGACCGTGCCAAGTACCTCCCGGACGGCCGCATCCTGCATCTCGGGCGGCTCGACCATCAGGTCAAGCTGCGCGGCTTCCGCATCGAGCCGGGCGAGATCGAGGCCGTGCTGGCGCGCAAGACCGGCATCGTCTCGGCCGTGATCCTGCGCGAGGACGTGCCGGGCGAGCCGCGGCTGGTCTGCTATTACGTCACCGGCGTGGACAGCCCGCCCCCGGCCGAGCTGCGCACCGCGCTGGCGCAGGAACTGCCTGACTACATGGTCCCGACCGCCTGGGTCGGCCTGCCGGCCCTGCCGCTGAACCCGAGCGGAAAGCTCGACCGCGCCGCGCTGCCGGCGCCGGATGCCGCCGGCGCAGCGCCGAAAGCCGACCAGACGGTCGCCAGGGCCATGCCGCGCACCCCCGTCGAGGAGACGCTGGTCCGGATCTGGAGCGAGGTGCTGCGGCGCGAGGATGTCGGCGTCGACGACGACCTGTTCGACCTCGGCGCCGACTCGCTCAGCATCTTCCAGATCACCAGCCGCGCCCGCCGCGAGGGCCTCAAGCTCGCGGCCCGCGACTTCTTCCGCAACCGGACGATCGCCGCCGTTGCGGCGGCGCTGCCGGACGAGCCTGCCGCCGAGGCCGCCACTCCGGCCGCGACCTTCTGGAAGCGGCCCTGGCGGAACGCGCGCGATGGCGGACAGGCGAATGTCCCGAATGCCGTCTCGCAGCGTGAGAGAGGGTGAACGAAGCCATGGCGAACCAGTTCACGCGCGAACCGGAACCGCACCCCCGCGAGCCGGATCGCATCGCGACGACGGCGAGATGCTCGTCGGCGCAGGAGCGCTATTGGGAGATCGATAGCCGGGACCCGGGCACGCCGGCGCTCAACATCGCGGTCAAATGGCGGATCCGCGGGCACCTGGACGCCGCGCTCGCGCAGGAGGCCTTCCAGGCGATCCTGGACCGGCACGAATCGCTGCGCACGGCGATCCGGCTGGAGGATGGCCGCCCCGTCCAGGCGATCAGCGAGCATGTTCCCTTCAAGCTGCCGGAGATCGACCTCTCCGGCCTGCCGGAGGCGGACCGGACCAGGGAGGCCGATCGCATCGCCCAGAGCGAGGCGTGCACGCGCTTCGACCTCGACGAGGCTCCGCTGTTGCGGGCGACGCTGCTGCGCAAGAGCCGCGCCGAGGCCGTGATCCTGGTCGTCGCCCACCACATCGTCAGCGACGGCTGGTCGATGGGCCTCGTCGCCAAGGATTTCGTCGCGGCCTATCAGGCGCTCGGCCGTGGCCGGGAGCCGGTCCTGCCCGAGCTTCCGCTGCAATATTCCGACTTCGCCGAGGGAAGCCGCGACGGCATGGCCAGCGAGGCGCTCGCGCGCGAAGAAGCCTATTGGCTGGGCAAGCTCGCGGGGCTGCCGATCGTCGAGGTGCCGCCCGACCGCCCGCGCCCCGCGACGCGCAGCACGAGCGGCGCCTCGCTGTCGCGATTGCTGCCCCGCCCGGTGACCGCCGGGCTCGCCGATCTCGCGCGCCGGGAGGGGACGACCTTCTTTTCGGCGGCTTACGCCGTCCTCCTGACGCTGCTCCGGCAACGCACCGGCGCCTCCGACATCGTGCTGAGCACGCAGTTCGCGAACCGCGACGATGTCGAGCTGGAAGGGATCGTCGGCCCCTTCGTCAACACGCTGGTGCTGCGGACCAGGCTCTCGGACGAGCAGAGCTTCCTCGATCTCTGCCAGGCAGCCCGCGACACGTTCGAGGACGCCGTCGACCATCACCAATGGCCGTTCGACCGGCTCGTCCCGCTGCTGCCCGGCAGCGACGATGCCGGCCGGCCGCCGGTCTCGATCAACTTCATCGTCCAGCGCGCCTTCATCGGCGAGCTCGCCAATGACAGCTTCCAGCTGTCTGGCATCCCCTCGCCCCTGCCGGGCGCCCTCTACGATCTCAACTTCATCCTGGTCGAGCGCGAGGAAGGCTGGCGCCTGACCTGCGAATATCATCGCGACCTCTACGATGAAGGGACCGCGAGCGAGCTGGCGGCGCAGTTCGAGAGCCTGGCCGAGAGGCTCGTCGCCGATCCGACGGCGCGCCTGCCGCGGCCGGCGCCAGCCTCGCTGCCGATCGCCTCGCCGCTCTGGCTGCCGGCGACGCCCGCCCCCCCGCCCGTGATCGACGCGACGGCGCTGCGCCGGACCTGGCTGCAGCAGGCCGGCTCGCAGCCGACCCTGTTCGCCCTCAACCACACCGCCCATAATCTGCGTCTGTACCGGCCGCTGTCCCACGAGCTCGGCCCGGATCAGCCCTTCGCCGCGCTGCAGCTGCTCGATCCGCTGGTGAACGGCGCGGCTCCGACCTCGATCGAGCAGCTCGCGGCCGCCTATTGCGAGGCGATCGTCGCGACCAGGCCCGAGGGCGGTTACCGGCTCGCCGGCTTCTGCCGCTCCGGGGTGATCGCCCTGGAAGTCGCACGCCAGCTGGCCGCGAGCGGCAGGCAGGTCGATCTGGTCGTGCTGATCGACTGCTGGGCACCGGGTTATTTTCTGCGGCAGCCTTACCTCGCGCGCCTGCGGTTCAGGCTGAAGCGCGCGGCCCGCTTCGCCCGCCGGTTCTGGCGTGCCGGGCCGCGCAGCTTCGTGACGCGGATGTCGTTCTGGCTGCAATCGACCGCCGCGGTCCGGCAGGCGAAGCGCCTGCTCTTCTGGCGGCCGGCCGAGGAAGCGGCCGACGAGGCCGATTTCTGGCGCACGACCGACGAGCTCGAGGCGCTGGTCCAGCGCTATGCGCTGCCACGCTACGAGGGGCGTGTCCTGGTCTTCAGGAGTGGCGCGATCCCGCCCGGCTGGCCCCCGGACGCCACATTGGGCTGGGCGGGCCATCTCGCGCCGGACACGCCCTGCTTCGCCGTCGACGGCGAAGGTCATGAAGGCGCGTTCTCCGAAGCCGGCTCGCGGACCATGGCCGAGCGGATCATCGAGGCCACGCGCCAGGACCGCCACTGACGGAAGGAGGCCGCGCGAGCGCTATGGCCGCGCCATCCAGACCGGCGACCAGCCGCGCTGGCGCACCGCCAGCGTGCCGCAATAGCCGGGCGCCGGCTCCAAATCGGCGAGTTGCCAGAAATCGGCCTCGGCCGGATCCGATTCGACCGCCAGCAGCCGCGCCCTGCGCGGGTCGAACGAGACTTCGAAGCTCGACGGCGAGCCGTTGAGACCGACGCCGATCGCCTTCAGGCAGGCTTCCTTGCGCGTCCAGCAGCGGATGAAGGATTCCTCGCGCAGCGCCGGCGTCAGGGCCGCCAGCATCGCCAACTCCCGCGGCGCCAGGCAGCCGGCCAGCAGATCGGCCGAGACCGGCCGGATCCGTTCGATGTCGACGCCGACCGCCATGCCCTCGGCCACCGCGACGATCGCGAGCTCGCCGGAATGGCTGAGATTGAAGGCGACGGTGCGTCCGCCCTGCGCGTTCGCGAGGAACGGCTTGCCGAAGGCCGTCTCGCCGAAGCGCAGCTGCGGCGGCGGGATCTGGATGTAGAGCGCGAGGACGCGCCGGAGCCAGTTGCGCGCCGCCACGAACGCGATCCGCGTCTTGGGATCGTGGAAGCGGTCGGCCCGGGCCCGTTCCTCCGTCGACAGCATTCCCAGCCGCTCGGCCGCCTCGCCGGCATGAAGATCGACGCGGCAGCACCAGAGATGCACCTCGGAAGGCGGCAGCGGCATCATGGCGAGGGCGCCGTCGCGATGCGACCGCCGGCTGGCGTATCCGGCGCGCTTGCCAGCAGCCCCGGAACCCGCAGGGCGAGCAGCGCCAGCACGACCAGGGCCGCGAGTTCGGACAGGAGCGTCACCGCGATCAGCCCGGCGACGCCGAAGACGAGCGCCGCCGGATAGACCAGCAGCAGATTGAGGCAGCCGCCGACGAGCGCCGCGAGGAAGACCGGCCGCGTGAGCTCGAGCGCCCGAAAGGCGCAGCCGAGGACGAGGCTCATCAGCGCCATCGGGAAGGCGAGCGAATACCAGACGATCACCCAGTCGAACTCGAGGATCTCGCCGCCGTAGAGCAGCTGCAGCAGCCATGGACCGAACAGCCCGAGGCCGATGACGGCGGCGGCGCCGGCCAGGCCGGCGAACAGCATGGCGCCGGCGAGCGTCCGGTGCAGGCCGGGCATGCCGCCTTGCGCGAAAGCCTTCCCGGCCAGGGGCGGAACGATGTTCTCCAGCGCCTCGCGCACCACGTTGAGGACGGCGAGCAGGCTCTGCGCCGCCCTGAGCGCGCCGAGCACCTTCGGCCCGAGCAGGCCCGCCGTCACCAGGAGCCCGCTATAGCTGAGCACCCATTGCACCGAGCCGGTGAGCACGAGCCACCGCGCCGAGCGCCATTGCCGTCCGGTGACGCTGGTCAGGATCCGCCGCCGCCACAGGAGAGGCCCGGACATGCCGAGGCCGCAGAGCGTCGATATCGCCGCCGCGCCGGCCACGGCCCACAGCGCATTCGCCACGTCGATCACCCCGGCCTGCCAGAGGGCGGCGAGCGCGCCGAGCTTGAGAATCTGGTTGACCGCGTCGATCAGGAGGATGCCGGCCGGCTGGCGGCGGGCGAACAGATAGCGCCGCAGGAAATCCTGCGTCAGATAGCTGGCCGCCGCCATCGCTCCCGGCAGGGCGACCTCGGCGAGCGGGGCGGCCGCGCCCGCGGCGACTGTCAGGACCGCGAAGATCGCCACGGCCGCGACGACGACATATCCGGCCTGATGCAGGAAGACGACGGTGTAGTAGGCCTCGGCCTCGGCCCCCTGCTCTTTGGTGCCGATGCTCATCATCGGGCTGACGATGAGTCCGAGCTGAAGGCTCATCGCGAAATAGAGCGCGAGCCAGACCATGGTGTAGACCCCGAAGGCCTCGAGGCCGAGCGCCCGCGCGAGCAGGATGGTGGTCAGGAAGTTGCAGGCGCTGGACAGGGCCTGGTCGCCGAAGGACAGGGCCGGGCCGCGCATGGCGCGGAGCCGCGCCCTCAGGCCCGTCCAGGTCCTGCCTGCGCCGCCCCGCTCCCGCTGGCCGGGCATCCGGCCGATCTCGCCCCCGCTCTGCATTCCCGCGCCCCAGCTGGCGATCGCCCCGCCGCATCGTCCACGCCGGACTCTAGCGTCGCGCCCCCTCCGGCCGCGCTGGGCATAGGGGCTGCCCAAAAGGAGGGGGGCCGCCGACCTCGCCGGCCTGGCTACCTCTGATGCCCACCCCGCCCGGGCACCGCCGGGCGCTACCCTTGTCGTGCGACGGAGGTCGCCGCACGGAGCGAGGGCGGACGGTGAACGGGATGTCACGGATACCGGCGAGCGTCGCGGCCGACCGGCGGGCGACCGACCGCTACCTGCCGGTCCTCGCCCTCGGCTTCGCCGGCTATGTCGTCCTCGGGAAGAGCTTCGCCTATCTCGGAATGCCTCCGCTCTTCATGGGCGAGATTCTCTTCGCGCTGGGCCTGCTCGCCTTCTTCGCCTCGGGCTGCGTGACGACGCTGCTGACCACCGTGCCTGCGGTCAGCGCGGCCCTCCTCATGGCCTGGGTCCTCCTGCGGACGCTGCAGGGCGTCGGCGCCTATGGCGTCGATGCGCTGCGCGACGGAGCGGTCGCGCTCTATGCCGGCTTCGCCTTCATCGTCGCGGCCCTGCTCGTCGAACGCCCGGCCCGCATCGCCCAGATCGTCGGCTATTTCAGGGTGCACGCGCGGGTGCTGATTCCGATCGCGATCGTCCTCTATCTCATCGCCCGCTTCTTCGGCGCCTCGATCCCGAAGCTCCCCGGCCATAATGTCGAGATCATCTCGGTGCGCTCGGGCGAGCTCGCCGCGCATCTCTGCGGCGCGCTCGTGCTCGTCCTCGTCGGCCTGTGCAAGGTCAGCCGGACCTGGCTCGTCGTCGCCCTCGGCGCCGCCCTGCTCGTCGCCAGCCAGAGCCGCGGCGGCATGCTCTCCCTGCTGCTCCCATTGGTGCTGGCCATGATCCTGACCGGACAGGTCGGCCGCCTCGCCGCGATCGCCGCCGGGCTCATGCTCGTCCTGCTCATGGCCTATGCGGTCGACTTCGAGATCGACCTGCCGCGTGGCGAGCGGCCGATCAGCGCCGCCGCCGTCATCGAGAATCTCGCCAGCATTGCGGGATCGAGCGACGCCAACAATCTCGACGGAACCAAGCAGTGGCGGCTGGGCTGGTGGCAGGCGATCCGCGACTACACCGTCCACGGCCCCTATTTCTGGACCGGCAAGGGCTTCGGCATCAACCTGGCGGAGGCGGACGGGTTCGTGGTCGGCCTCGAACGCGGCGGGCCGACGCTGCGCAGTCCCCACAGCGTCCACATGACCTATCTCGCCCGCGGCGGCGTGCCGGGGCTGGCGCTCTGGCTCCTGACCATCGGCAGCTGGTCCGTCGCGATGCTGCGGGCCGCCCATCTCGCCTGGCGGCGCGGCGATCTCGACTGGGCGCGCTATTTCGTCTTCCTGCTCTGCTATTTCGCCTCGATCGTCATCGACGCCTCCTTCGACGTCGCGCTCGAGGGGCCGATGCTCGGCATTCCCTTCTGGATCCTGTTCGGCATCGGCTTCGGCTCGCTGATGGTCTACCGCGCCTGGCATCTCGTCGAGGCGCCGGCGCGCTTCGCGCGGGTGCCACGCAACGGCGCGCGCCTCGTCGGGGCAGCTCTCATCGCGGTAGCGGGGCTGCTCGGCGGCCCCGCCTCGGACGCGGCGGCGAATGCCCCCTGCCCGGCCGGCGCTATCCTGGTTCCGGTCGGCGCGTCCATCCAGGCCCTCGTCGACAGGGCCCCGCCGGGAGCGGCCTTCTGCATCGCGGCCGGCCTCCACCGGGCCCAGACGGTCGCCCCCAAGGACAGGCAATCCTTCGTCGGCCAGCCCGGCGCCATCCTGAACGGCGCCGAGCTGGTCACCGACATTCGCCGGCAGGGCGCCTTCTGGGTGACGGCGTCCCCGAAGCCCGGGATCAGGCCGTTCGGCACCTGCCTGCCCCATCGCGCCCGCTGCAACGATCCGCACCGCTTCTTCCTGGACGGCGAGCCGCTGGAGCCGGTTGCCGACCGCGCCGATCTGGCGCCCGGCCGCGTCTTCTCCGATCCCGCGACCGGCCTCAGCCATCTCGCCGACGATCCGCGCGGCCGCACCCTGGAACGGACGCGCCAGCTCTACGCCTTCGACAATGCCGGAGCCCGCGGCATCACGGTCAGGGGCCTGATCGTCGAGAAATATGCGACCCCCGCACAGCAGGGCGCGATCTTCGGCGACGAGAACCCCCGCGCCACCGACTGGCTGATCGAGGGCAACGAGGTCCGCCTCAACAGCGGATCGGGGATCGCGACCGGCGACAGGAGCATCGTCCGCCGCAACAAGGTGCACCGTAACGGGCAGCTCGGGATTTCGCCGAACGGAACCGACGTCGTGATCGAGGACAACGAGATCCACGAGAACAACACCTATGGCTTCGACGCCGGCTGGGAGGCCGGGGGGGTCAAGGCAGGCAAGGTCGAGCGCCTGACGCTGCGCGGCAACCATGTGCACGACAATTACGGCTCGGGCCTCTGGTGCGATGTCGACTGCCGCAACGTCCTGTTCGAGAACAACCTCGTCGAGCGCAATTCAGACGCCGGCATCTTCTATGAGATCAGCTTCGACGCCGTGATCCGCAACAACACCGTTCGCCTGAACGGGACCGGGCGCGGCGGCCAGCAGGGCAGCTTCTGGGTCTGGGGCGCCGGCATCCAGATCGCCGCCTCCGAAGGCGTACGCGTCTACGGCAACAAGGTCACCGTCGCCGAGGGCGGCCGCGGGATCGTCATCGTCGACCAGGGCCGCGAACGGGTCGACCAGCCCAGACGGGGGAACGGCGCGAAACAACAATTCTACCGGACGGCACGCAATGCGGTCCATGACAACGAGATCGTCTATGAGGGCGAGACCGGCCTGTCGGGCGGAGCCAGCGATGTCCCGGCTTCACATCCGAACTTCGGGATCATCGAGACGGGCGGAAACCTGTTCGATCGCAATACCTATGTGCTGCGCCGGCCGACCGAGGCGCCCCTCTTCATCTGGGGCCACGAGCCGGTCTCCTACGACAGGTTCCGCAGCCTCGGCCAGGAGGCCAATGGCCGGATCGTGCCGCCCGACTAGGCCAAGGGGCCGGGAGGCCCCGGCGATCGACCGGGATGTCGCGCCGCTCCGGGCGCGAATGCCCAGATCGGCTTAGTCCGCAAGCCCTGGTGCCTAGTCCTCGGACCGGGCCGCGAGCGGCGGGTTTGCAGGTAAGATCCGCCCTCACAATCCGCATGGCGTCGCGAGGCCGAGAGCTCATGAACATGATTCCGCGATCGTTCCGCCGGTCGCAGTTCCGCGAGGAGCGGTTCAAGACCTATGTCCGCCCGATCATCGACGCCGTGATGAGGACCCGCGGATCGTGCCGCATCCTCGACCTCGGCGGGGACGCCGACTACTGGCGGTTCGACCTGCCGGCTTCGGGAATCGACATCTGGCTCCTGAACATCGAAGCAAGGGAGCCGTCTCCCGATCCGCGCTTCCATGTCGTCCAGGGCGATGCGCGCGACGTCAGCGGGTTCGACGATCTGAGCTTCGACTTCGTCCATTCCAACTCGCTGATCGAACATGTCGGCCAATGGGCGGACATGAAGCGGGTCGCTGCCGAGATCAGGCGCCTGGCTCCGAACTACTACGTGCAGACGCCGAATTTCTGGTTTCCGCTCGATCCGCACAGCAACGCTCCGATGATGCACTGGCTGCCGCAGCCCCTGCAGCGGCGCCTGGTGTCGAGCAAGGCGCGCGGCTTCTACGCCAAGGCGGCCTCGCTCGACCAGGCCATGCGGATCGTCGAAGGCACCTCCATGCTCGATCGCGCCCAGCTCGCCGGACTTTTTCCCGATGCGGAGATTCTGACGGAGGACGTCTTCTTCCTGGCGAAGTCGCTGATCGCCGTCAGGACCGAGGGACGGTGAGCGCTGACGGCGCCCCGGCGCGGGATTTCGCCTTTCTGGCCCTGGCCAGGGATTGCGCCGGCACGGTGCCGCGCTTCCTCGACCTGCTCGGCGCACTGCGGCGGAGCGGCCTGAGCGTCGCGGCCTTCGTCGGCGAGAACGGCTCGCGCGACGGAACCGACGCGCTGCTTCGGAGCGCCGCGGCGCACGGCGAGATCGTCCTCGTCCCGACCGCGTTCATGGCGGAGGAACCCGCGCGGCTCCGGCGCATGGCGCTGGGCCGCGAGCGGCTCAAGACCGAACTCGAAGCGTCCGGCATCGAAGCCCGCTTCGTCTGCGTCATCGACATCGACAACGCCATCGCCAGGCCGCCCACGGTCCCGGCCTTGCTCGCCGCGGCGGCGAAACTCGATCGGAACGGCGTCTTCGGCGTATCTGCGACCTCCCGCCCGCACTATTACGATCTCCTGGCGTTCCAGGACGAGCATCGCTCCTTCGAGACGCTGCTCGACGACCTTGCGAAGAATCGGCGCGACATCGTCAGTTATTATCGCTTCTTCCGGTCGCGGATCTATCCGCAGCAGCGCGCCCTGACGGCCGATCGCGAGATCGCCTGCGCCTCGGCCTTCAACGGCCTCTGCCTCTACCGGGCCGAGATCTACCGTCTCGGCAGCTATCTCGAAGCCGGCGCCGACATTTGCGAGCACCTGGTCTTCAATCGTCGCCTCGCCGCCCTGACCGGCGGGACGATGCTGGTCGATCCCGGCCTCGTGCTGCTCACGCCCGGCGACCATGCCGAGCGGGGCTTCCTGCCCTTCGCCTGGCAGCGGCTTCGGAAACTGATCGCTCTGATGCGGCATCGGCGAATGGATCGCAGGCGGCCGCTGGTCTCGTGACGGGGGGCGGGAACCGACGGCGAGCCCTGCATGATCGGCCGCGCTGCACCGATGAGCGGCGGAATGGCGCCACGATCACGACATTATGACTTCGAATATCCGGCCCAGATCAGATTTGGTTCCGAAAGGAACCATGAGCGCTCGAAGCCGGAGAGGTGTCGCCGCGGCCCTCTCCGCGAATTCGAATCCAATAGATTTGTATCTGGAATTAACGCGTGAATTTTAGCTAAATACTTTAAATCTGAGGCGTCATTCAAAAGCTACCAGAAATCCAGGTCGAGTGCCATCCGATACGCTGGTTCCCTTGAGCGGCAACTTGGTATCTTCATGGCCGGGCGCAGCCCAATCGGCACGATCAGCACAACTTTCATGCGAGTCGAAACAATGAAAATCCTTTTTGGGACAGGTTTATTCAATTTCGAGCAGACAAGTTCCAAAAATATGTTATCTTCGCGAAAGGATGCTCGTTTGGGTATAGGAGGTCGCGTTCGATTTGGCCCGGTGAGGAATTCGATAAGCGCTTGATTTTTGCCGTTTCGTCTTATCTCTCCCGCATGCGTTTCATGCGTTGCCGACTTCAGGTCATCGACGGCGCTTGAGCTGCCGTAAGGGAGGCCAAAACTAAACTTTTTAGATATAATTAAAATTTTAGAAAATTATGGAATGCTGGCAATGCCATCGTTTCGATCTGAAAAAGTCTCATTGCTATAATTATAGGCGAGTTCAGACGGGCTTAAAATTTTCAAATGTGTTCGAATACAGCTCCGCCGCCCAATTCTGATGCACAGGAACGCAGTCGCGCACAGAGATTAAGCCAGATGGAACACTTGTTCACGAAAGGAAGCTGCTCGCCCGGACAGTAACAGAGTCTCCACGAACGCATCACCGGACGTCCCGGCTTGGGACAGCGATCCAGTCAGGAGGGCTAGCCATCGTGACTTCATCCGCTACCACTATGCCGAATATCAGCTCGCTCGACATCGATTTCGACGATCACGTCCTCTCGGACGCCCTGGTCGCCGGCATGGCGGAGTTGCTGGAGACCATCGCCGGCCCCGAGGATGCGTGCGCCTATGTCAGCAGCATCGCCGCGCGCCTGGGAGCCGACATCGAGAAGCAGTACAAGGCGGCGCTGAACGTCCAGCATCTCAATCGCAATCAGCTCGTCGCGGTGCTGATCGACCTGAAGAACCGCGCCGGCGGGGGGTTCTCGCTGACCGAGCAGGACGAAGACCGGCTGGTATTCGGGAACCGCGCCTGCCCCTTGGGGAAGGCCGCATCGAACCACCCCTCCCTCTGCATGCTGACCTCGAACATCTTCGGCCGGATGACCGCGAACGCGGTCGGATACGCGGCTGTCGACCTCGAGCGGACCATCGCCAGGGGAGATTCCGACTGCCGCGTGGTCGTTCACCTCAGGCGGACGGCACTGGAGCCGGACACAAGGGAATACTTCCGCGATGATGCATCTGCAGCTTCGGCATGAGCTAGACCTCGAGACCAATCTCGAGCCGTCGGTCATCGCGGCGAGCGACGGTAGCATCCATGCGCTCAACCGCGTCGCGAGCCGGGTTCTCGATTGCAGCGGCATGGCGCCGTCGCTGTTCGACATCTGCAGGAGCCGGGCGGACTCGCTGCGGGCTTTCCTCGTCGCCTGCTCGGGCTCGCGCCTGCCGCTGATCGAACAGGTCCGTTTCGACGGGCCGGGCGGCGCCGCCGACTATCGCTGCGTCGGCCATGCCCTGGTCCCGCGGCGCCGGAGCCGCCCCGCCACATTGCTGCTGCGCCTGCACCCCGCCAGGGATGCGCGGTTCTCGGCGGCAGCGGAGCGGATGAAGCGCCTCGCTGCGGAGCGGCAGCGGCGCCTTGCCATGCAGCAATGCGAGGAGTTGCGCAGCGACCGCCTCAGGCTGGTCGAGCAGTATTGCTACGTCGCCGAAGCGCTGCGCATCGTGGAGGCGCGAACCCACGAGCTCCGGGACAAGGTCAACCATATCCGCGCCGACGAGCGCGAGCGCATCGCCCGCGATCTCCACGACCATGTCGGGCACGAGATGGCGCTCGCCCTGGCGGAACTCAGAACCATGCAGCACGACGCGGAAGGCCCGGCGAAAGCGCGGCTCGGCGCCATCGTCGCGCACATCGGCGGGATCGGGCGCAAGATCCACCATGCCGTCACCAGCGGCCGGCCGCACCTCGTCGAGGAGCTCGGCTTCGTCCGGGCGATCGAGGCCATGGCTGCATCCTTCGCGGCGGATGGCCGGATCGACCTCTGCTTCAGGACGAAGGGCCTCGAACCGGAGCTCCTGCCGGCCGCCGTCGAATGCGCGCTCTATCGGGTGGCTCAGGAAGCTCTGACCAATATCGTCAAGCATGCGCTCGGCGCGAGGAAGATCGATATCACGCTCGACTTCGCCCGGGAATCGCTCGCGCTGACGATGGCCGACGACGGCGCCGGCATCCGGCTCGAAGCCGTCGGGGCCGAAAGGCACGGCGACGCCGGTATCGGTCTGCGCGGCATGCGCCGGCGCATGGAGGAGATCGGCGGGACGCTGGAGGTGGGGCCGCGCCTCGACAAGGGCACGATCGTCACGGCCGTCGCGCCGCTGGTCTGCGCGCCGCAGCGGAGCCTGCCGTCATGACGGCGCGCATCATCCTGGTCGACGACCATCCCGTGGTGCTGGCCGGCATGCAGGCGCTCGTGCTCGGCCTGCCCGATCTGGAACTGGCCGGGCTTGCGACTTGCGGATCGGAAGCGCTCGCGCTCGTCCGCGACCGGCGTCCCGAGGTCGTCGTGCTCGACATGGGCCTTCCCGGCATGAGCGGGCAGACGCTGGCCGAGCGCATTCTCGAGCAGGCGCCCGACACGCGCATCGTGATGCTGACGCATTACGAAGAACCGAGCTACGTCCAGAAGGCCCTGAGGGCCGGCGTTCGGGGCTATGTCCTCAAGGCATCGGCCGGCGAGAAAGTCGCGCAGGCGATCAGGACCGTGCTGAGCGGCGGCGTCTATATCGATTCCGACCTGGAAGATTTCCGCTCGGAATGGATCCGCAAGCTGTCCTCGTCCGCCGGCGCGGCGCCCGCGGCGGGGAACGGCGCGCTGACCTATCGTGAGACGCAGGTCCTGCGCCTCGCCGCCGTCGGCCATTCCAACAAGGAGATCGCCCGGCGCATCGGCCTCGGCATCAAATCGGTCGAGACCTATCGCTACAGGGCCTGCAAGAAGCTGATGCTGCATTCGCGCCTCGACATCATCAGATACGGAGCCAGCAACGGCTGGCTCGTCGATGTCTGACGGTTCTGGCTAAGCCATCGGCGCGCCGATCTGCTGCGTTTGGGTCTGTGCGGAGTACTCAGCTTGGCGAGACCGGAACAATAATGGCCACACGTCGTGCGGCGGCATCTCCCGAAGAGCGTGGCGACTTGAAGGACCGTTCCCGCTACCACAATGCTCGGGGATCAGGAGCCTGGGCTCGGGTACCGCCTGCGATCAGGCGGAGCGCGACGTGCGGCCACGTCCCCCAATGGCAGGGGCGACCAGACCGGCGGCGCGAACATGGTGAAAATCCTCGTTGCCGACGAACATGCTCTGTATCGCACGGGGTTGCGCACCATCCTCCAGGCGGCGCTGCCCGACGCCGAATTCATCGAGGTCGAGGATTTCGACGGCCTGATGCGCAGCCTGATGGAAGAGCAGCCGATCCATCTCGCGCTGGTCAGCCTCAGCCTGACCGGAGCCAGCGGCCCGCAGATCATCTGGGAGTTCAAGCGCGCCTCCACGACGACGCGCTATGTCGCCATCTCCGGAAACGGCACCTTCGACCACGTCCTCCATTACGTCGCCGAGGGCTTCCACGGCTTCATCTCGAAGCTGCAGCGGGATGACGAGATCGTCGAGGCGGTCCACGATGTCCTGGCCGGGCGCCTCGCCATTCCGCGCGGCCTCACCCCGTTCGGCTCGACGGCGGAAGGCCATCGCTCGCGCGAGACGTCGCAGCGCCGCGTCGGCTCGCAACAGGATCCGTTCGGGCTGACCCGCCGGCAGAAGGACGTCCTGGCGCTGCTGGCGGACGGGCTCTCCAACCGGGAAATCGCCCAGGCGCTCCATATTGCGGAGCCGACCGCGAAGATCCACGTCTCGGCCTTGATGCGGACGCTCAACGTGCGGAACCGCACGGAAGCGGCGGTGCTCGCGAAAGACCTCATCCGCATCCTCAAGGTCGATTCAGCCCACTAACGCAAGGTAATGCAGGTGGCTGTAAGCCCTCGCGCGCCGATTTATTATTCGTCCTGTAAGGGTTTTCCCGACAGGACCGTATTTTTCCCGACACGACGAACACATCCGAATGAACTAATTATTAACCATCGGGCAGAGGGTTGCGGCGCCCCTGTTCGGATGGCGATGCCCACAAATGATTAGCCGACGCGGCCTGCTTCGCAGTCCGCACACTAAAAACATCACCTCATCGATAGCCTGTACCTTCTGTTGCATTCGCGACATCAGTCTTGTTTCGAGTAAAGGGGAGTAACAATGGCTGACATTATCGAGACCGCCGTGCTGAGCGACAATGCCCTGCTTCGCGAGGGGATTACCCAGCTTCTGGACGGAGCGCGCTTCCGGGTAAGCCAGAGATCCACCAGCTTCGACTTCCAGAAATACGAGAGCAGCCAGAAGGCGCCCGATCTCTTCATCGTCGTGATCGACGATACGTCCTGCTCGATCGTCGGCGACATCCGCCGGCAGTTCAAGAGCGCCAAGATCGTCGCCCTCGCCCTCCGCGACAGTCGCGACCTGATGCGCCGCGCCATGCAGCTCGGTGCGGTCGGCTACCTGGTCGAGTCCGTCTCGGCGCAGGACCTCATCACCTCGCTCGAGGTCGTCGTCGCCAACGGCGCCGTGTTTCCGCCGGATCTCCTGTCGCAGCTCTCCGAGGTCGCGGTCGAGCCGCAGCGCCTGCTCCAGGGCGTGCAGCGCCGGGCCGACGGCTCGCCGTTCCAGGGGCTTTCGGCCCGCGAGGTCAGCATTCTCGAAGGACTCATGCTGGGCGAGTCCAACAAGGTGATCGCGCGCAAGCTCGAGATCGCCGAAGCCACCGTGAAGGTCCATGTCAAGGCGATCCTGCGCAAGGTGCGCGTCAGGAACCGCACGCAGGCGGCGATGTGGGCGATGCAGAATTCGGTGACGCGGATTCCGGTGGTCGAAGACTCAGAAATCGCGCCCACGCCCTCGGCACCGATCATCGCCGCGCGGCCGGACATGGTCGCCTCGGCGAGGCTGGCCTGATCGGACGACCTCGGCGACGGAGCTGCACAAATGATCCTGACAATCGTGACCCCGACGCTGAACGCCGTCGATTACCTCAGGGAATGCATCGAGTCCGCGCGTCGCAATGCGACGCGCGGACTCGAGATCGAGCACGTCATCGTCGATGGCGGCAGCACGGACGGGACCGTCGAGCTGGCGCGGAGCTACGGGCTGCGCGTCATGCAGGGCAAGGACAGCGGCATCTTCGACGCCATCAACAAGGGCTCCTTCAATTCCTCGGGTGAATTGCTGGGCTTTCTCGGCGCCGACGACGTGATGCTCCCCGGCGCCGCGGCCGCCGTCGTCGACACCTACCGCACCAGCCGGCGGCGCTGGGTCGTCGGCGCCATCCGGTGGATCGATTCGCGCGGGCACGGCCTCGGCGGGCTCGCCGCCCCGCCGAACTGGATGACGCCCGCCATGCTCGTCTGCCTGGGCTGGAACCCGATCATGCACATGGCGACCTATTTCTCGCGGTCCTTCTACGAGGAGCTGGGTGGATTCGACATCGCCTACAAGGACGCCGGCGATTACGACATGTTCTGTCGGGCGCTGGCGAAGGAGCCCTATGGCCGGATCGCCCGGCCGATCGCCTGTTTCCGGCGGACGGGCGTCAACAACAGCGCGATTCACGGCGCGCGCACGACGGCCGAATGCGCCAGGATCTACGCGCAGCACGGGCCGTCATCGCAGGCCGAGCGCCTGTTCTGGCGCCTTCTGCTGAAGACCTACTTCAACCTCGCCAATCCCGATTGGCTGCTGTCGAAGATGGCCGACACGACGCGCACCACGCTGAAGCTCCAGCCGAAAGCGCATTTCTGAGCGCCGCCGGAACTGGATCACGCTGCTTTCGGGGAACGAAGCAAGATCTGGAGGCCCTTCCGGTCAGCCTGACCGGAAGGGCCTCCATGGCGCTGCGCGCACGACCGGACGTCTTCCCCGCAGCAATCCCCGGACCGCCTGCATCGACAGCAGCAGAAGGCCTGCGGCCGGCCACGCCGCGCTGATCAGCGCGACGATGGCTGCATCCGTGGCGGTGAAGGCGGGGCGCTCCGCTTCGAGCACGCAATTCAGCGCGACCAGGCTCGCGACCAGGAGATAGGCCGGCACGGCGATGACGAGCGCGATGGTCATCCGCATTGGCCCTCGACGGAGTGCCTGCTGAAGCTCTCACGCTAGATCGGCCGCCCGTCCGGTCAATCGCGCATGAGACGGCGTCACCGGCCATTCCGGATTACGGCGCCGGGCGGTGGCGCAGCGGGCGGACGGTGCGGAGCGGCTTCCGGCGCTCCGCCATCCATCGGCGCGGCGGCCGTCACCGCGCGCAGCGGCGTGACGACGAGCGAGCCGTCGGGCGCCGCGGACATCGCAGCCTCGACGCCGAAGACCGTGGCGACCGTCTCCGGCTCGATCACCTCCGCCGGCCGGCCGTGGCGGATCAGCCGTCCCGCGCAGATCACGGCGATCCGGTCGGCGAAGCGCGCCGCGATGTTGAGATCGTGCAGGACCACGACCGTCGTCAGGCGGCGCTCATGCGTCAGGCGGCGGACGGTCTGCATCACCCCGAGCTGATGGCGGATGTCGAGCGCGCTGATCGGCTCGTCGAGCAGCAGCAGCTTCGGCTCCGCCGCCAGCGCCTGCGCCAGGAAGACGAGCTGCCGCTGGCCGCCGCTGAGCTCGCCGAGATAGCGCCCGGCGAGCCGGCCGAGATCCAGCTCGTCCAGGACCGCACGGGCCATTGCGAGATCGTCCGGCTTCACCCGCAGCCCGAGGCTTCCGAGCCGCCCGAGCAGCACGGCTTCCAGGACCGTGAGCGCCGCGCGGGTGGACGTGTCCTGCGGCATGTAGCCGATCCGGGCCGCCGCGCCGTCATCGGCCCCGCGCAGGATCCGGCCGCCATGGGCGACGAGGCCCGCGACGGCCTTGACCAGCGACGACTTGCCGGAGCCGTTGGGGCCGATCACGCCGAGCACCTCGCCCGGCATCGCCGACAGGCCGAGGCCCGCGAGCGCCGTCGTCCCGCCATAGCGGACTGACAGATCCTCGATCGTGAGTCTCACCAGAATGCCCTCCGGCTGCGCAGGACGAGCCAGACGAAGAAGGGCACGCCGATCAGCGAGGTGACGATGCCGATCGGCACGATCGCTCCCGGCATCACCGTCTTGCTGGCGATCGAGGCGAGCGACAGCAGCAGCGCCCCGAACACGCCGGAGGCCGGCAGCAGGCCGCGCTGGTCCTCGCCGACGAGCATCCGCGCGAGATGCGGAGCCACCAGCCCGACGAAGCCGATCGTGCCGACGAAGGCGACGGCGACGCCGGTCAGCGCCGAGATGACGGCGAAGGCGCGCATGCGCAGCCGCGGCACGTCGACGCCGAGCCCTTTCGCCCGCTCGTCGCCGAGCTTCAGCGCCGTCAGCCGCCAGGCGTCGGCGAGCAGCAGCGGCAAGGCGACGGCGAGCACCGCGACGATGATCCAGAGCTTCGACCAGCTCGCCTTCTGCAGCGAGCCGAACAGCCAGAACACGATCTGCTGGAGCGCCTCCGGCGAGGCGACGAACTGCAGCAGCGCCAGCAGCGCCTGGAACAGGAAGAGCAGCGCGATGCCGCCGAGCACCAGCATTTCGGGCGAGGAGCCGCGCAGGCTGCCGATGGCGTAGACACCGGCACAGGCGAGGCAGGCGAAGAGGAAGGCCATGGCCGGGATCGCCCAGGGCTCCGGCAGGGGCATGGCGACGCCGAGCACGATCACCAGCGCCGCGCCGAAGCCCGCCCCGGCCGAGACGCCGAGCGTATAGCTCGACGCCAGCGGGTTGTTCAGGATGGTCTGCATGATGCCCCCGGACAATCCGAGCGCGGCCCCGACCGCGAGCGCCACGAAGGCGATCGGCAGCCGGATAGACCAGACGATCGCGTCGATCGTCCGGTCCTGCGCCAGGCCGAGGACCGAGCGCGCCACCGCCGGGACCGGCAGCATCGCCGGGCCCGTCGCCACGTCGAAGACGAGGCTGACGGCGAGCGCCGCCAGCCCCGCGAGAAGCACGGCGCGGCGCTTGCGCGCCAGCCGCGCATAGACGGCTTCGACGCCGCCTCCGGAGACCGCCGACAGGGTCGCGCTCATGGCTTCAGCGCCAGCATCCAGGTACCGTTGAAGGCGAGCGGCAGGTACTTCTCGTGATAGGCCTTGAAGCTCGCGACCGGATCGATGTCCGCGAACTGCTCCGGATAGAGCCGCTTGGCGATGTATTGCATCGCGACGAAATCATAGAGCGTGCGGCACAGCCCGTGCTCGATCGCGTTGATCTCCCCGGCCCTGACCGCCTTGAGCTCGGCCCAGCCCGCCCGCTCGACATAGGGCTTCAGGCTGGCGCGGGTCTCGTCGGCCGGGATGTCGTAGCCGGTGCGGACCGCCTTCGGCTTGCCGACCCAGGACGAGGAGGCGAAGATCACCATGTCCGGGTTCTCGGCGATGACGGCTTCGGCGTTCAACGGACCCCAGGGCCCGGGGATCTTGCCGGCGGCGATGTTCTCCGCCCCCAGCGTGGTGATGATCTTGCCCCACATCGTGTTGTTGTAGGTATTGCCGATGGTGTCGGCGCCGGCCTGGCCGAGCTCGACATAGACCTTCCTGGCCGGCACGCCCGCCGCCTTGGCCTTGGCGACGCGGGCCAGGATGTCGTCGTACCGGCTCTTGTAGAGCGTCGCGAGCTCTTCGGCCCGCGCCTCCTGCCCGGTCACCTTGCCGAGCGCACGCGTCGAGGCGAGGTGCCGCTCGAGCAGCTGCGCGTTGTAGTCGATGACGACGACCGGGATCCCGGCGCCCTCGATCTGGGCGACCTGCGATTGCGCCGACTTGTAGGTCCAGTCGGCGATCAGCAGCACGTCGGGCTTCAGCCCGATCACCTTCTCGGCGCTGAAGCTGCCGTCCTCGCTGTGCCCGATGTCCGGCATCGCGGCGAGGTTCGGGATCACCGCCTTGTAGCGGTTGAAGATCAGCGGCCGCCAGCCCTCCCAGGGCGCGCGCGAGATGCCGACGACCTTCCGCCAGCCGTCGACGCCGGCCACGGCCGTAAATTCCTCGAAGTTGAAATTCACCGCGACGCGCTTGACCGGCAGGTCGACGGTGACCTTGCGGCCGAGCGCGTCCGTGATCTCGGTCGGCGCCGCGAGCGCGGCGATTGCCGACAGCGACAGGGAGATCGCGCCGAGCGCGATCGACATGAGCTTATGCATGGTGGTCTCCGTGAAATGATGGCGGGAAACGGCCGCGGCTGGCGCCGGCCGGCCTGAAAGGCGCGCCGCGCGCCGCGGCGCTGGCGACGGCCCGCCGCGCAGCGGAGCGCGACGAGCGCGAGCGAGCCCGCGCGGCGGGCGAGGCAGGGAAGGGCATGGTGTCGGAATCCGCGCCGCCATGGCGTCGGGCGGGTCCGGGCCCGTCACGACAGCCAGCGGCAGGCTGAATCAGCCGTCGCGGACGCCGGCAGGCGCCGGACGGCGGCTCAGATGCCCGCGGGCGGCGCGCGCGGATTGCCCGGCGAATGGCCGGAGAGGAAGCCGACCGGCCGGTCGAGCCTGCGGGAGAAGGCGACCCGGTCGGCCGGCCGCAGCGGCAGGACCTGGAAATCCGGCAGCGCCGGATCGGCTCCGGTCAGCATCGGGCAGCCGGCGGTGCAGCAGCTCATGCCGGCATGCGCCTGCGACCTGTCATGATCGCCACCGCCCGGAATATCGCCGCCCGGTGCGCAGTGCGACAGCGCCAGCGTCCGGTCGAGCGAGAGACCGTTCGCATAGGCGCCGGCCGCGAAGCCGGCGAACAGCGCCTGAGCCACGAGCAGATAGGCCGCGAGCATCGCGGTCCATGATCTCCAGCGCGGCTTGGGCCTGTGCGACACGAATGCTCCCCCGCTCCCTGCATAGCGCCGGATGCGCCGCAGAGGAAGTGCGTCGCAACAGCTCAGTCCGTTCGTGCCGTTCGCGATGCTCGTCTCCGACCGGAGAAGGTCCGCGTCCGCTTTCAGGCAATCGCGCAGGTTCCGCTCCCGGCCCGGCGCACCGGTCAGGCTCCGCCTGATGCTGGGCCGCCGCATGTCCGGGGACCGCAGCCATGCCGTCCTGCGCTCACGCTTCGCCCAGCGGCGCTTATGAGCGTTCCTCGCAAGGAAGACCGCCGGTCGCGGCGGCGGGCCGCTCCGGCGGAATGCCCGAATTCAAACCCAGCCGCCGTCGACGACGTAGTGCTGGTTGGTGCAGGCTCCCGCTTCCTCCGACGCGAAGAACAGCGTCGCGCGGGCGATGTCCTCGGGCACCAGCCGCCGCTTCAGGCATTGCCGGCGCATCAATTCAGCCTCGCTTTCCGGCGTGAGCCACAGCTCGATCTGGCGCGGCGTCATGATCCAGCCCGGCGCGATCGCGTTGACCCGGATGTTGTGCACGCCGAAATCTCGCGCCAGCGAGCGCGTCAGCCCGAGCACGGCCGACTTGGCCGCGGTATAGGCCGGCATCCCGCCCTGGCCGATCATCCAGGAGGTCGAGCCGAAATTGACGATCGCGCCGCCTTTCCGCGCGATCATGTCGGGCAGCACCGCCTGCGCCGCGAAGAACTGGTGCTTCAGGTTCACCGCCATGCGCTCGTCCCAGTATTCGGGCGTGATCTCCAGCGCGTCATGGCGCTGGTCGTGCGCGGCGTTGTTGATCAGGATGTCGACCGGGCCGAGCGCCGTGCGGATCGCGGCGATCGCCTGGCGCAGCGCGGCGATGTCGGTCAGGTCCGCACGCTCGAAATGCACGCTCGCCCCGCCGGCGGCGAGATCTGCCGCGGTGGCTCGGGACTCGTCTTCCTTCAGGTCGATGAAGCCGACCTTCGAGCCCTGCCCGGCGAAAGCCCGGACGATCGCTTCGCCGATCCCCGAACCGCCACCCGTGACCAGCACCACCTTGCCCGCGAGATCGGGATAAATCGCACCCGCCAAGACCGCCTCCTTCATCTCTGCCGCGCACGTATCGCGGAGTTCCAGGGATTCGAATAGCATCAGCATTTGAGTTGCGCACCTCAAATCCTGAGGTTACGGTCTCCGCAAACGACGGCCCGCCAGAGGCCGAACCCCAGGAGGAAGCCATGGCTCGTTTCAAGCGCCTGCTCGCCGGCATTGCCGCGCTTGCCTTCACCGGCGGCGGCGCCCTCGCCCAGACCACGGTCAAATGGCTGCACATCGAGGCCAACCCTGTCGTGGTGAAGATCTGGGAGGAGGTTGCCCGCGAGTTCGAGGCGAAGACCCCAGGCGTGAAAGTCGAGATGCAGTATCTCGAGAACGAGGCCTACAAGGCCAAGGCGCCGACGCTGCTGCAGTCCAGGGATCGGCCGCATATCATCTACAGCTGGGCTGGCGGCGTGCTGAAGTCGCAGGTCGAGGCCGGCGTCCTCGAGGACGTCACCGCGGCCATGCAGGGATACAAGGACAATCTGTCCGGGAGCGCGGTCGACGCCTTCACGCTCGACGGCAAGATCTATGGCGTGCCCTACGGCGTCTCGCAGGTCGGCTTCATGGCGAACAAGGACCTGCTGGCGAAGGCCGGCGTCGATGCCGGCAAGATCGTGCGCTATGACGACTTCCTCGATGCGGTGAAGAAGCTCAAGGCCGCCGGCATCACGCCGCTCGCGGTCGGCGGCGCCGACAAATGGCCGGTGCATTTCTACTGGACCCACCTGGCCGTGCGCCTCGGCGGCAAGGCGGCGATGCAGGCGGCACTCAAGGGGCAGGATGGCGGCTTCGAGGGCGAGACCTTCCAGAAGTCGGGCGAGCTGTTCAAGCAGCTCGTCGATCTCCAGCCCTTCCAGAACGGATTTCTCGGCTTCAAGAGCCAGCAGGCCATCGGCCATTTCGGCGACGGCAAGGCGGCGATGCTGCTCGCCATCTCCAGTTTCTACCACACCCAGAAGGTCTTCGCGGTCGACAAGACGGGCGTGCCGGACGACAAGCTCGCCTGGATCAGCTTCCCGAGCGTTCCCGGCGGCAAGGGTCTGCCGAGCGATACGCTGGGCGGCATCAATGGCTGGCTCGTCACCAAGGGCGCGCCGAAGGAGGCGGTCGCCTTCCTGAAGCACTTCGTCAGCGCCGAGCCGCAGAAGCGCCTCGCCGCCGGCAACTTCATCGTGCCGGTCTACAAGGGCGCCGAAGCCGGCCTCGGCAGCGCCTTCATGCGCAACATCGCCCAGAACATCGCCAACTCGACCTATCACCAGAACTTCTACGACCAGGATCTCGGCCCCTCCGTCGGCCGCGTCGTCAATGATGCCACCACCGAGATCGCCGCCGGCACGATGACGCCGAAACAGGCGGCCAAGGCGATCCAGGACGCGTTCCGCCAGGGTAACTGACGCAAACAACGACGACCCGTTAGGCAGATTCCCGGCCGATCGGATCATCAGGCGGCGGTCTCCCGCCGCCGACCGACCTCCCCTGCCATCCCGTCATCGCGCGAGGTGATCATGGCTGCTCTCGCCGGACGCAGAGTCGCCGATGTCGGCAAGCTCTCGACCATCCTGCTGTTCCTGCCGCCGGCGCTGCTGCTGTTCACGCTGTTCGTCGTGCTGCCGGTCGGCGAGGCCGCCTGGTATTCGGGCTTCAACTGGAACGGCTTCGGTGCGCCGACCAACTGGATCGGCCTCGACAACTACCGCTTCGTCTTCGACAACCGCGCCTTCGGCACAGCCTTCAAGAACAACCTGCTGATCATCGCCGTCTCGCTGCTGATCCAGCTGCCGCTGGCGCTCTCGCTGGCGATCATCCTGGCCGACCGCTTCCGCGGCGCGGTGGCGCTGCGGATGGTGTTCTTCCTGCCCTATATCCTGGCGGAGATCGCCACCGGCCTGATCTTCAGCTTCGTCTATGACGGCGATTACGGTCTCCTGGCCGCGCTCTACAAGAGCTTCGGAGCCGAAGCGCCGCATCTCCTCGCCAGTCCGCAGACGGCTTTCGCCGCCATCCTCGTCGTCGTGGTCTGGAAGTATTTCGGCTTCCACATGATGCTGTTCATCGCGGCGCTGCAGACCATCGACCGCTCCATGCTGGAGGCCGCCAGGATCGACGGCGCCAGCCGCTGGCAGAGCCTGCGCTATGTGGTCATCCCGGCCCTGGCGCCGACCATCCGCCTCTCGGTCTTCTTCGCCATCGTCGGCTCGCTGCAGCTCTTCGACCTGGTGATGCCGCTGACGCGCGGCGGCCCCTCGGACTCGTCGCACACCATGGTGAGCTTCCTCTACACCTTCGGGATCACGCGCATGCGCGTCGGCTTCGGCAGCGCCGTCGGCGTCATCCTGTTCCTGATCTGCGTGGTCTTCGCCTTCACCTACAAGCGCTGGATCATGCGCGATGAGTGAGCCCGCCTCCACCGCCACCTTCAGCGATGACGGCTTCGGCGCCGTCGCGATCGGCAAGGCGCTCTATCTCGCCGCCATCGTCCTGTTCGTGATGACGCCGCTCATCGCCACGGTCCTCGGCGGCTTCAAATCGCTCGGCGAACTGCGCGTCAACCCGTTCGGGCTGCCGAGCGTCTGGGAGTGGAGCAACTACGCCGACATCCTGCTCTCGCGGCGTTACTGGCAGCTCCTCGGCAACTCCTTCGCCATCGCCACGCTGACCGTGCTGCTGACGCTGATCTGCGCCGCCATGGCCGCCTTCGTCTTCGCCCATCTGCACTTCTTCGGGCGCGACATGCTGCTGAACTACCTGACGATGGGCCTGCTCTTCCCGGCCGCCACCGCGATCCTCCCGATGTTCATCAAGGTGCGCGATCTCGGCCTGCTCGACAGCCATCTCGGCGTCGTCCTGCCCCAGGTCGCCTTCGCGCTGGCGATGAGCATCCTCCTGCTGCGGCGCTTCTTCAAGGACCTGCCGACCGAGCTGCTGGAGGCCGCCCTCGTCGACGGCTGCTCCTATCCCAAGTTCTTCCGCTACGTGACGCTGCCGCTGTCGCGCCCGATCCTGGCGACGGTCGGCACCATCACCTTCGTGCACAGCTGGAACGCCTATCTGATCCCGCTGGTGATGCTGAACAGCGACAGCCTCTATCCCTGGCCGCTCGGCATCATGGTCTACCAGGGCGAGTACTCGACCGAGTGGCACCTGGTGCTGGCCTTCATCACCCTCACCATCCTGCCCACCATCATCCTCTTCCTCTTCGCCCAGAAGCACATCGTCGCCGGCCTGACCGCCGGCGCGGTGAAAGGCTGAGCGGCTGCCCATCCGGCTATCAAGGAGCGTCCCATGCGAAAGATCGGCGTCGGCATCATCGGATGCGGCAACATCTCGACGAAATACATGACGGCGATGCAGCAGTTCTCGACCATCGAATTGCGCGCCGTCGCCGACATGCGCACCGCCCCGGCCGAAGCGCGCGGCGCCGAGTTCGGCGTGCCGGCGATGCGGGTCGACCAGCTGCTCAAGCGCGACGACGTCGAGATCGTCGTCAACCTGACCGTGCCCCTCGCCCATACCGATGTCAGCCTCGCGGCGCTGCGGGCCGGCAAGCACGTCCACTCCGAGAAGCCGCTCGGCGTCAATGTCGCCGAGGCGCGCAAGGTCATGGATCTCGCGCAGGAGCAGGGCCTGCGCGTCGGCTCCGCGCCCGACACCTTCCTCGGCGGCGGCCACCAAACCGCCCGCAAGCTGATCGACGACGGGGCCATCGGCAAGGCCGTCGCCGGCAACGCCTTCTTCGGCTGCCCCGGCCATGAGCGCTGGCACCCGGCGCCGGGCTTCTACTATCTGCGCGGCGGCGGCCCGATGCTCGACATGGGCCCTTATTACATCACCGACCTGGTCAACCTGCTCGGGCCGATCGCCTCCGTCGTCGGCTTCGCGACGCGGCCCAGGGCCGAGCGTCTCGTCACCAGCCAGCCGATGAACGGCACGCTGATCCCGGTCGAGGTCGCGACCCATGTCACCGGCGTGCTCGAATTCGTCTGCGGCGCGGTCGTCTCGATCACGATGAGCTTCGACGTTCCCAAGCACAGCCACCGCCCGATCGAGATCTACGGCTCCGAGGGCAGCCTGTCCGTGCCCGACCCGAACCGGTTCGGCGGCGAGGTCCTGGTCGCCAAGGCCGGCGGCGACTGGCAGGCGCAGACCCTCAGCCACGGCAACAGCGAGGGCGAGTTCCGCTCGATCGGCGTCGCCGACATGGCGGCGGGCCTGATCTCCGGCCGGCCGCACCGGGCCAGCGGCGCGCTGGCGCTGCATGTGCTCGAAGCGATGGAAGCCTTCCAGACCGCCTCCGACGAGGGACGGCGCGTCACGCTCGCAACCACGGTCGAGCGGCCGGCCATGCTGCCGCCCGGCCTGCCCACCGGCACTCTGGATTGAACGAGGATCGACATGACAAGGACTGCGCTGATCGTCTGGGGCGGCTGGAGCGGCCATGACCCCGACCTCTGCAGCTCGATGATCCGGGGCTGGCTGAAGGCGGAAGGCTTCGACGTGCGCGTCGAGACCGCGACTTCGGCCTTCCTCGATCCCGAGATCCGCAACTACTCGCTGATCGTGCCGATCTACACGATGTCGAAGATCGAGAAGCCGGAGGCGCTCGCCCTGTGCGAGGCGGTCGCCGGCGGCGTCGGCCTCGCCGGCCATCATGGCGGCATGTGCGACGCCTTCCGCGACTCCGTCGACTATCAGTTCATGTGCGGTGGCCAGTGGGTGGCCCATCCCGGAGGGATCATCGACTACACCGTCGACATCACCCGCCCGGACGATCCGCTGATGCAGGGCATCGCCAGCTTCGAGCACCGCTCGGAGCAGTACTACATGCATGTCGACCCGGCCAACGAAGTGCTGGCGACCACGACCTTCACCGGCGAGCATGCGCCCTGGATCGAGGGCGTGGTGATGCCCGTGGTCTGGCGCAAGCGCTACGGCGAGGGACGGGTGTTCTATTCCTCGCTCGGCCATCGCGCCTATGAGCTCGACGTGCCGGAGATCCGCTCGATCATGACGCGTGGCCTGCTCTGGGCTGCACGCTGAGGCGCGGCGGCGAGTCCCGCCGGGAGGCTGGACTCAGGCTGCCCGGCAATGCCAAGGCCTGCGCCGCGAGACAGGATGCAAGGCGATTCCGTGGCGCAGACGAGAGGAGAGTTCGTGGAGGACGAGGTGGATCGGATCCGGACCCCGATCAGGAGGGCGACGCTGGAGGATGTGGCGCGCGAGGCCGGCGTCTCGCTCGCCACGGCCGACCGCGTCGTGAACCAGCGCGAAGGTGTCCGCGCCAAGACCGTCGAGAGCGTCAGGCGCGCGATCGCCAAGCTCGACTACCGGGCCAATCCCGCCGCGGCGCGGCTGGCGCGCGGCCAGTCCTTCCGCTTCGCCTTCATCCTGCCCTCCAGCACCAACGCCTTCATGGCCGGGCTGATGCAGCAGGTGCGCCGGATCAGCGACTGGCTCGAGCCGCAGAACGCCTTCGTCGACATCCTGCAGCTCGACGTCTTCGATCCCGAGGCGCTGGCGAGCGGGCTCGCCGGTCTCGCCGAGCATTTTCATGGCGTCGCCACCGTGGCGCTCGACCATCCCAAGGTCCGCGCCGCCATCGACGACCTCGTCGCGCGCGGCGTTCCCGTCGTCACCCTGGTCTCGGACGCCCCGACCTCCCGCCGCGCCCATTATGTCGGCATCGACAATCCGGCGGCGGGCCGCACCAGCGCCTCGCTGATGGGCCGCTTCCTCGGCGGCCGCAGCGGCAAGGTCGGCGTCATCCTCGGCTCGATGTCGCTGCGTGACCATGTCGAGCGGCTCTACGGCTTCCAGCAAGTGCTCTCCGGCGATTATCCCGGGCTGACCCTGCTGCCGGCCCTGGAGGGGCGCGACCGGAGCGAGCGCAACGAGGCGGCGGTGACCGGGCTCCTCGCGGGCCATCCCGACCTGATCGGGCTCTACAATATCGGCGCCGGCAACGAGGGTATCGTCGCGGCGCTCGAGGCCGCCGGCAGGCCGCTCGTCTTCATCGCGCATGAGCTGACCGAGGCGACGCGGCGCGGCCTTCTCTCAGGGACGGTCGCCGCCGTGATCAACCAGGACCCGGGCCATGAGGCGCGCTCGGCCGCGCGCGTCCTGATGGCGCAGGCGACGGGCGAACCCATCCTGCCCGACCAGGAGCGCATCCGTATCGAAATCTTCCTGCGCGACAACATGACTTGAGCCCGCGGATGCAGCCTCGGGTGGCCGGATCCTTCTCTCGTCCCGGCCTGCCCTGGCGAGGATGCAGTCCGACATCAGACCGTACCGACGTGGGCATCGTCCCGGCCTACCCTTCGGGCGGCAATAGCCGGGCGGCCGGACCTATCGGTGATGGCCGACCATGTGCAGGAAGCCGGCGAGCCGCGGATGGGCCGAGGCGCTGGCCAGCTCGGCCGGCCTGCCGCGCTCGATCACCTTGCCGGCTTCCATGAACCAGATCTCGTCGGCGACTTCGCGCGCGAAGCCGATCTCGTGGGTCACGCAGATCATGGTCATGCCGCCGGCCGCGAGCCGCTTCATCGCCACGAGCACTTCGCCGACCATTTCGGGGTCGAGCGCCGAGGTCGGCTCGTCGAAGAGCATCACCTCGGGGTCCATCGCCAGCGAGCGGGCGATGGCGACGCGCTGCCTCTGCCCGCCCGACAGCATGCCGGGCATCTCGTTCGCCTTCTCGGTCAGGCCGACGCGGGCGAGTTCCTCCATGGCGCGCTCGCGCGCCGCCGCCCTGGACATGCGGCGCAGCTTGGTGAGGCCGAGCGTGATGTTGCCGAGCGCGCTGAGATGCGGGAACAGGTTATAGGCCTGGAAGACGAAGCCGACCCGCTGGCGCAGCCGGTTGATGTCGAGGCCGCGGGCCGCGATATCGGCACCACCGACCAGCACGCGCCCGCCCTGAATGCGCTCGAGCCGCGTGACGGTGCGGATCAGGGTCGACTTGCCCGAGCCGGACGGGCCGACCAGCACCTTGACCTCGCCGCGCCGGACCTCGCCGGAGACATCGGCCAGCACCTGCAGCGGCCCGAACCATTTCTCGACGTTCTCGAAGCGGATCATGGCTGCCTCATGCCGCGACCATGACGCCGGGCGTGCCGCCGCGGCCGGCCGAAATGCGCCGCTCGATGAAGCGCGCCAGCGAGGTCAGCGCGAAGCAGAGGGCGAAATAGGTCAGCGCCAGGATGCCGTAGACCTCGAAGGGCTGGGTCAGCAGGACATTGTTGACCTGCGCGGCGGCGAAGGTCAGCTCATGGGCGCTGATGACATAGCCGAGCGAGGTCTCCTTGATGGTCGAGACGAACTGGCTGACCATGCTCGGCAGCATGTTGTGCAGCGCCTGCGGCAGCACGATCTTGATCGTCGTCGGCCAGTAGCGCAGGCCGAGCGAGGTCGCCGCCTCGACCTGGCCCTTCGGCAGGCCCTCGATGCCCGCCCGGATGATCTCGGAGAGATAGGCCGCTTCATAGACGACGAGCGCGATCACCAGGGTCTCGACCCCGCCGACGGCCCGGCCGATGATCAGCGGCGAGAAGAAATAGGTCCAGAAGATGAACATGATCAGCGGCAGGCCGCGGACCGTGTGCACGATCGCGGTCGCCGGCAGCCGCAGCCAGCGATAGGGGCTGAGCCGGGCGAGCGCCAGGCCGATCGCGAAGGGAAAGCACAGCGCCAGCGAGATCGACGCCATGAACAGCGTCATGGCGAGACCGCCGATCGGTCCGTGCGGATACTGCCCGATGAGGAAGAGCAGCCAGTTGTTCTGCAGGATCTCGAGCATCAGCGTGTCTCGAGCTTGAGGCGGTTCCCGGACCAGCTGCCGAGCGCCATGATGCCGAAGGAGATGGTGAGGTAGATCGCGGTCGCGACCGCGAAGGCCTCGAAGGTCTTGAAGGTATAGCTCTCGACCTCGCGGGTGCGGTAGGTCAATTCGCCGACGCCGATCGCCATGGCGAGGCTGGTGTTCTTGAACAGCAGCAGCGTCTGGTTGATCAGCGGCGGCACCGCGATGCGCATCGCCTGCGGCAGGACGACATAGCCCATGGCGCCGAGATAGCCGAAGCCGATCGAGCGGGCGGCCTCGTACTGGGCCTTCGGAATGGAGCGGATGCCGCTGCGGATATCCTCGGCGACATAGGCCGCCGCGGCGAGGCCGAGCGCGATCATGGCCAGCAGGAATTCGCCGTGATGGGCATTGATCCACTGCCGGGCCGGCCGTGGCAGCAGCGCGGGCACGCCGAAATACCAGACGAAGATCTGGACCAGCAGCGGGACATTGCGATGATATTCGACATAAAGAGCCACGAACCAGCCGAACGGCGGGAACGGGATCATCCGGACGAGCGTCAGGATGATCCCCATCGCCATGGCGAGGCACCAGGCCGCCGCGGTCAGCGCCAGCGTGGTGGCGACGCCGATCAGGAACCAGTCGAGATATTTCCCGCTCAGCACGCTGCCGAGATCGAAGACATAACCCATCGGCCGGCTTCCTGGTGTCCGCCCTCGGCTCAGCCCTTGATCTCTTCGATCTTGTAGTCGCGCTTGATGTTGAAGGCTGTCTCCGGCCCGAACCACTTCGAGAAGGTCTTGTCGATCTCGCCCGAGCCGGCCGCCTTGGCGAGGGTCTCGTTGACCAGCGTCTTGAAGGCGGTCTCGCCCTTGCGCAGGCCGAGCCCCCAGGGCTCGACGAAGAGCGACTTCTCGATCACGACCATCGGCACCTTGGACTGCTTGGCGAGCTTCACCAGGATCAGCTCCGACGCGCAGAAGGCGTCGACCTTGTCCTGCGTCAGCGCCAGGAAGGCCGACGAGGTATCCTGGAAGGTCACGGTCTCGGCGGTCGGGATCAGCCGCCGCACGCCCTGCTCGGAGGAGGAGCCCTTGATGGCGGTGATCTTCTTGCCGGCGAGCCCTTCGGCGGTGGTGATGCCGGCCTCCTTGGTGGTCAGCAGCTTCTGCTGGCTGACGAAATAGGAATAGGAGAAGTCGATCTGCTGGGCGCGCTCCGGCGTGTAGCCGAGATTGGCGGCGAGGATGTCGACGCGGCCCTGCAGCAGCTCGGGAATGCGGGCCTCGACGGCGATCGTCTTCAGTTCGAGCGGGACGCCGATCGCATCCGCGACCTTCTTGCAGATGTCGACGTCGTAGCCGACGATCTCGCGGGTCTGCGGATGCTGGAAGGAGAACGGCTCGGAGGTGCCGAGCGTGCCGCAGATCAGCTTGCCGCGTGCCTTGATGTCGGCGAGCTGGTCTGCCCGGGCGACGCCGGAGATGCCGGCGGCGAGAGCGGCCGCGAGGCCGAGAACCGAAAAGAGCTTCATCATCATCCCCTGTCGTTATGATCGTTGCAGTGCGTCGCAGGCCGTCTTGATGCGGGCGCAGGCGTCCTCGATCGCGCCGAGCGAGGTCGCGATCGACAGGCGCAGATAGGGCGAGAGCCCATAGGCCGAGCCGTCGAGGACGGCGACGCCGGCCTCCTCGAGGAAGTACAGCGCGACATCGAGATCGCTTTGCAGCACGCGTCCATCCGGCCGCCGTCGGCCGATCAGCCCGGCGCAGCTCGGATAGACATAGAAGGCTCCATCCGGCTTCAGGCAGCTCATCCCATCGATCGCGTCGAGCAATTCGACGGCGCGGTCGCGACGCTGGCGATAGGCGGTCCGCGCCTCCGCGACGAAGCTCTGATCGCCTTCGAGCGCCGCGGCGGCCGCAGCCATGCACATCGAGGCCGCGCCCGAAGTCGTCTGCGACTGGATGATGTTGATCGCCTTCACCAGCGCCCTCGGCCCGGCGCCGTAGCCGATCCGGAAGCCGGTCATCGCATAGGTCTTGGAGACGCCGTTGACGAGCAGGGTGCGCTCGCGCAGCTCAGGCGCAAGCGCGACCGGGCAGACCGGCGCGCCGCCGTCGAAGCGGATGTGCTCGTAGATGTCGTCGGTCATCAGGGCGACCTGCGGGTGGCGCTTCAGCACCCCGGTCAGCGCCTGCATCTCGGCGGCGGAATAGAAGGCGCCGCTCGGGTTCGACGGCGTGTTCAGGATCAGCCAGCGCGTGCGCGGCGTGATCGCCGCTTCGAGGGCATCGGCAGTGAGCTTGAAGCCGGCATTCTCGCCGCAGGCGACGATCACCGGCGTGCCGTCGCAGGCCAGCACCATGTCGGGATAGGACACCCAATAGGGCGCGGGAACGATGACCTCGTCACCCTCCCCGACCGTCGCCGCCAGCGCGTTGAAGATCACCTGCTTGGCGCCGCTGCCGACCACGATCTCGTCGGCGGCATAGGTCACGCCGTTCTCGCGCTCGAGCTTGGCTATGATCGCCTTGCGCAAGCGTACCGTGCCGTTGACCGGCGCATAGCGCGTCTCGCCGGCCGCCATGGCGGCGGTTGTCGCCTGCTTGATATGGGCGGGCGTGTCGAAGTCCGGCTCGCCGGTGGTGAGGTCGACGATGTCCCGCCCCTGCGCCTTCAGTTCCTGGGCGCGCATGCGCGCCACCATGCTGGGCGAGGGCTTGATCCGGCTGACGCGCGCGGAAAGCGGGATCGCAGCAAGCGTCATGACGTGGCCTTTCCCGCGCCCATGTAGAACGTGTCGACCTTGCCCTCGGCGATCGCGGCGAGCGCGTTCGCCTCACGCTCTTCCTGCTGTCGGACCAGCGCGAGGAGCTCGGCCGCGTCGGCGCGGTCGAAGGCGACGACCCCATCAGCGTCCCCGACCACGACATCACCCGGCATCACCACCATGCCGTCGACCGCGATCGGCACGTTGATCTCGCCCGGCCCGCTCTTGTACGGGCCGCGATGCGTCACGCCACGGGCATAGCAAGGGAAGTCCGATCGCAGGAACGCATCGACGTCGCGGATCGCACCGTCGATGACGAAGCCGGCGATGCCCATCTGGCGCGCACGGCTCATCATGATCTCGCCGACAAGCGCCTGGGTCAGGTCGCCGCCGCCGTCGACGACGAGGACGTCGCCGTGACGCAGCAGCTCGTAGGCGCGGTGCAGGACCTGGTTGTCGCCGGGCCTGGTCTTGACCGTGACAGCCGTACCGAGGAGGCGGCCTGAGCGATGATAGGGCCGCAGGGCCTTCGTGCCGTGCAGGCGATTCATCACGTCGGAGATGATCGAGACGGCGGCATCGCGGAAGCCGTCGAGGATCGTGCCGGGGACGGCGGGGCCGCTCGGATTGTTGCGATGACCGATCAGCGGCATGGAAGATTCTGTCCCGGCAGGCGTCGTTGTGAAAACTATGTGACACGTTCCGAATGACAGAAAGCGAATTAATTTCTTGCCAGCCATCGCTTTTCTTCATTAGCAGAGCTGGCAGGTGGAGGCGAAGCGATGCCGGCGAGCCTGAGGCAGATCGAGGCGTTCTACTGGACCGCCAGGCTCGGCGGCTTCACCGAGGCGGCGCGTCATCTTCACCTCGCCCAGTCGACCGTCTCGAAACGGATCATCGAACTCGAGGCGGTCATCGGCGGGCCGCTCTTCGATCGCGCCAGCCATGCCTTGTGCCTGACCCGGGCCGGCGAGGCGAGCCTGCCCCTCGCCGCCGAGATGCTGGCGCTGGAGCCGCGTTTCCGCGAGGCGGCGGGCGGCGCGGCGACCTTCTCGGGGCCGTTCCGCTTCGGCACCACCGAGCTCGTCGCCTTGACCTGGCTGCCCAAGCTGATCGTCGCGATGAAGCGCGACTACCCCAATGTCGTGCCGGTTCCGGAGGTCGCGGCCAGCGTCGACCTGTTCGGCAAGCTCGGCGGCAACGAGCTCGATCTCGTCATTGGGCTCGACCCGCCGCAGACGGCGGAGTTCTCCAGATTGCCGCTCGACGCCGCCCAGCTGGAATGGGTGGCTGCGCCCGGCTTCGGCCCGGCGGAGGAGATTATCCCGCTGCGGGAGATGGCACGCTATCCGATCCTGACGCAGACCCAGGGTTCGGGCCTGCAGAAGCTGGTACTCGACTGGGCGGTGGCGAATGGGCTGGAGATCAACCGCGCCGTGCAGTGCAACAGCCTGAACGTTCTGGCCGGCCTCGCCGCCGCCGGGCTGGGCGTCACCTTCCTGACGGCCAGCTATTTCGCACCGGAGATCGCCCGCGGCCACCTGCGCATCATCAGGACCGATCCGCCGATTCCGCCACTGCGTTACTACGCCGTCCATCGCAAGGGCGATGTGTCGCCCCTGGCCGAGCGCGTTGCGGCAATCGCGCAGCAATCCTGTGACTTCAGCGCCCGCAGCCTGCCGCGGGAGTGAGTGTCGAGGCGGGCGCCTTCGTTGCTTGCCCGCGAGTGGCGCTACACGCCCACGCCGCGGCGGCAGAAGCAAGCCCGTTCTCGTGGGTCAGGACCGCCTCAATCTGATCGGTCTCTCGCCTGCCGAGGTTGGACAGCAACTGCAGTTCCTGCTCACCGGCGTCACCGTCACGCAGGTCCGCGAAGATATCCGCAAAATCACGACAGATCTGGTTCTGAAGGCCCTGTCCCGATTTGGCATAGCAAGCCGGAAACCGCTTCGCGGATCCGCGGCCGGATCGAGCGTGTCCTCGATGCTGCAAAAGCGCGCGGGCTGATCGCATCGCCCTGGGAGAACCCGGCGCGCTGGCACGGCCATCTCAGCAATCGGCTGCCCAAGCGCAAGAGGCTGTCGCGCGGCCATGCGCGTCGTGCAGGTGCACCTGCACGAGGTGGAGCAGGCGCCCAACCGCCCAGGTCGCCCCCCCTGCACGATCCCGGATCGATTGCGATGCTTCTCGGCGGTGGCGAGCGCGAGCTCGAGGTCGCCTCCCTGATCTCGCTGCCAGAACGGACCGATCAGGCCGATGAAGCCCTCATCCTCGATCCGCGACCAGCCCGCCGCTGCAAGGGTCTCATTCGGTCCTGTCATGCAAAGTCTCGGCCGGAGAGGACGGCGACACCGTCCGCCGCTACGGCGCCGCTCCCTTGCGGCAACACAAAGAGCGGATTGATCTCGGCTTCCGACAGCCGCTCGCCGAGCTGGGCGACCATGGCGGAGAAGTCGACAATGGCCGAGACCAGGGCATCGACGTCCAGTTTCGGCCGGCCACGATAGCCGTCGAGCAGCGGCCAGCCCTTGAGCTCCTGCGCCATGGCGAGCGCCTCTTCCCGGCTCAGCACGGTGCCGGGCGCGAGCAACCGGATCGTCGTGTCCTTCATCAGCTCCGCCGTCACGCCGCCGAGGCCGAGGAGCAGGACGCTACCGAGCGCATCGCGATGGCAGCCCAGGATCAGCTCGAGCCCACCGGGAGGCACCATCTCCTGGACGATATAGCCCTCGGGCGCGACACCGGCGCGTCGTTCGACCTCCTGCCTCATCCGCTCCAGGCGAGGACCGATGGTCTCGGCATCGAGCGACACCGCAACACCTCCGACATCGCTCTTGTGCGTGATCGTCGAGGACAGGATCTTGAGCACGACCGAGCCTCCGAAATTGCGGGCGGCGGCGCTTGCTTCGCCCGCGTTACTGACCTCGACCTCGCGCACGCAGCGCAAGCCGAAGCGGGCGAAAAGCTCCTTGGCCCGCTTCTCGTCGAGCGATCCGCGCCAGTCGGCAGGAACCTCCGCCACCTGCCGCCCAGTGGCCGCTTCGGCCTTCGCCGGGGGCTGCCCGGCAGCCCAGAGCGCCGAGAGCGCGGCCGCGACGGCTTCCGGCGTATTGAACGCCGGGACGCCCTGCCGGGTCAGCCGCGCCGCCGCCTCCGGCGCGTGCGGGCTGACATAGGCGAGGACCGGCTTGCTGCCGCTCGGCGAAGCGGCGCGGATCGCATCACCGATCAGCTCGGGCTGGGCGACGCTGGAAGAACCGACGATCACGGCCAGCGCGTCATAGGATGGACTTTCCAGCAGCGCGCCGATGCAGCCCTTCAGCACGTCGGGTTGCAGACCCGCGAGCGTGATGTCGACCGGATTGCCGTCGAGCGCACCATGGCCCTCCGGCATCGCCTGCTTGAGCCTAGCGACCGTCGCTTCGTCGGGAACCGGCGCATCGAAGCCGGTTAGCCCGAGGCTGTCGGCGACCAGCGTGCCCGCGCCGCCCGTCGAGGTGAGTACCGCAACGCGCCGCCCCTTGAGCACGGGCTGCGTCGCCAGCGCGGCCGGCACGTCGACGAGATCGCCGAAGCTCTGAGCGCGGATGACGCCGAGGTCACGGAAGAAGGCGTCATAGGTCCGGTCCGAGCCCGCCATTGCCCCGGTATGGGAGGCGGCGGCGCGCGCTCCGGCGTCCGAGCGGCCGATCTTGAGCGCGACGATCGGCTTACCGGCCGCGCGCGCCTTGGCGGCGGCACGGCGGAAGGTCTCGGGGTTGCGGATCGTCTCGATGTAGAGCGCGATCACCGAGGTCCGGGCGTCGTCGGCGAGATAGTCGATGAAGTCGGCGATCTCCAGATCGGCCTCGTTGCTGGTGGCCACGAGCTTGGACAGGCCGATGCCGCGGGCCGCAGCGCGCGACAGGAGCGCCCCGAGGATGCCGCCGCTCTGCGAGACCACCCCGACGGGGCCCTTCTGGAACTGACCGGCGGCGAGGGCGCCGCTCGCCGAGAGCGGAACGCCGTCGCTGACATTGACGAGGCCGATCGTGTTCGGGCCGAGAATGCGCATGGGCCCGGCTGCTTCGAGCAGCTCCGCCTGCCGGCTCCTGCCATCCGCGCCCGACTCGCCGAACCCGCTCGCCAGCACGATGGCGTATCGCGTGCCCTTGGCGGCGAGATCGCGGACCGCCTCGACGGTTCGCGCCGCGCCGAGCAGGACCATCGCGACGTCGGGTTCCGAGGGCAGCGCGTCGACGCTGCCATAGCAGCGCAACCCGTCGATCTCGCCGACACGCGGATTGACCGGATAGATTTCGCCGCCGAAGGCCTGCTGGCGCAGGAAGCGGATCGGCAGGCCGGAGGTCTTTGTGGCATCCGTCGAGGCGCCGACGACGGCGACGCTGCGCGGGCGGAACAGGGTCTCGATCGCGCTCATCGCTCAGGCTCCCATCTTGGCGAGGAAGGCGAGAACGGACTCGCGATGCTCTCTGCTCGTGTAGCAAATGCCCTGGGCCTGGCTGCCGCTCTGGAAGATCTCCTCGGCGCTGCTCTCCAGCGAGCGGTTCAGGATCGTCTTGCCGAGCGCCAGCGCCGTGCCGGAGCCTTGCGAGAGCTCCCGCGCCCAGGCCTGCGCCTCGTCGAGCAGCGTTTCGGAACCGCTGACGCGATCGGCGATGCCGAGCGCCAGCGCCTCGTCGGCATTCACGCGCCGTCCCGTGAAGATCAGCTCCTTGGCCCGCGCCAGGCCGACGCGTCGCGGCAGGAAATACATGCCGCCGCCGTCCGGGATGAGACCGCGCAGGATATAGGACCAGGCGAAATTGGCAGCGGGACTGGCGATCACGAAATCGCAGGCCAGCGCGGTGTCGGCGCCGAGGCCTGCGGCCGCGCCGTTGACCGCAGCGATGGTCGGCTTCGGCATGTTCACGAGGAGGCCGACCGCATGGTGCACGCGCTGCTGGCGGCTCCAGCCATTGAAGGCGACCTCGCCGGCCGGCGCCTCCATGCGCCGCTTCATCCCGGCGATGTCGCCGCCGGCGCAGAAGCCCTTGCCGGCGCCGGTCAGCACGAGCGCCTTGACCGAGCGATCCGCAGCGATCTCTTCGAGATGATCGATGAAGGCGCTCCGCATGTCGTCGCTCATGGCATTGCGCTTGTCCGGCCGGTTGAGCGTCAGGGTGGCGACGCCATCGGCGACGCTCTTCAGGATGAGGTCGGTTGTCATGGAGTGGTGCTTTCAGTCAGCGACGATCTTGTTTTCGACGACGATCTTCTTCCAGCGCGCCATGTCGGCGCGCACATAGGTGTCGAGCTCCTCGGGCGAACTCATCCGCAAGGTGATGCCCTCGTCGGTCGCGCGCTTGATGAAGCCGGCGTCCTTCGCGGCGACGCGCGCCGCCGCTATGATCTTGTCGATCACCGGCCGCGGCGTCGCGGCGGGCGCATAGAGCGCATACCAGCTGTCGACGACATAACCGGGTACGCTCTCCTCGATCGTCGGCACGCCCGGCATCTTCGATTGCCCCGTCGGGGCGCTCACCGCGATCGGCCGCAGACGCTTGTTGGCGATGAAACCGGCGACGGCAGCGTTCGTGGCAAACATCATGTCAACCTGCCCGCCGAGCAGATCGGTCAGCGCCGGGCCGGCGCCGCGATAGGGCACATGGACTAAGTCGATCTTGGCGAGGTTCTTCAGCATCTCGCCGGCGAGGTGGGCCGAGGTGCCGCCGCCTTGCGAGGCGAAGCTGTAATGGGCCGGCTTGGCCTTGGCCGCGTCGAGCACGTCCTTGACCGTCTTGAACGGGCTGTCGGGCTTGACGACCAGCACGTTGTGGGAGCTGCCGATCAGCGTCACCGCGGCGAAGGCCTTGTCGGTGTCGTAAGGCATCTTCGGCTGCATGCTGGGATTGACCGCATGCGCCAGCGTCGCGACCAGCAGCGTGTAGCCATCCGGCTGGCTGTGGGCGACGACTTCCGAACCGATGATGGTGCTGGCGCCAGGCTTGTTCTCGATGATCACGGGCTGGCCGAGCTCCTTGGCCATCAGCGCGCCGAGACTGCGCGCGACCGTGTCCGTTCCGCCGCCCGGCGCGAACGGTACGATCAGTCGAACCGGCTTCTCGGGATATTCGGCGCGCGCCGGCGAAGCGGCGGCGATCGCCGCGAGCAGTGCGACGGCGCAGCAAGACAAGATGGATGAGCTGAATCTGCGGGACATTGCGCTTCCTCCATTCCCCGACTGTTCGGGAGCGGGCGCAGTTCGACTGCGCCTCTGGCGGAAGCGACCCTATTCGCCTTCAATGGCGGACGGGCCTACTCTATTCCACGCAGTGGAATTTATTGGATCTGGTCAATTCTCCGGGAGCAGGCTCGCCTCGAGTTCCGCCACACACCGCCTATTCAGGTCAAGGAGCCAGGGACCGAGCGTGCGCTGTAACCGTGGCAGCGGCTCCGAGCTCGCCACGCTCATGTTGAGAGCATGCGGCGCCAAGCCCGGCAGCAGGACCGGAGCAGCGACCGCAGCAACGCCAGGCTGCCAGCGGACGATACAAAATCCATCGGCTTCCAGCTCTGCGAAAGATGCCTGGATGTCCGCCTCGAGCTGCGGCCAGGCACGGCTCCGGCGTTCGGCGATCACGCCCAGTTCGCGGCGCTGTTCCCGCTCGGGCAAAGCCCACAAATAGGCTCGGCCGAGCGAGGTCAGCTCGATCGGCACGCGCTGTCCCGAGACGACAGTGCGGAAGCTGCTGCGCGGGCTGTAGCGGAAGGATTCGAGGTAGACCATCATGTCGCCGTCGGCCGCGGCCAGCCCGACATTGACGCGCCGGCGCGTCGCTTCCTGCCGCATCAATGGGGCGATCGCCGGCAGGATCGGCGAGCCAAGCCGCATCGCATGCGCGAAGCTGAGGACGGCCGGCGCCAGGCGATAGGAGCGTCGCGACGGATGGCGTTCCAGCATGCCGACGCCGAGCAGTGTCTGCGTCAGCCGGCTCACGGTCGCCTTGGCGAGGCCGGTCCGTTCCGCGATCTCGGCATTGCCGAGCTCGCTCACGCCGGGGCGGAACGCTCTGAGAATGGCGATGCCACGCTCAAGAGAGCGGTTCTGGTCGCTGAATCCCTGGCGCGCCATCGCCTCCACCAATTCCATTCAGTGGAATTGAATAGGCGCATGCTGCCCCACCTGTCCATATCCTGACCGGAAATGCGGATCGGACAGGGATCGGGAAACCCGAGCCTGACCAGCGCGAGAGCAAGAGAATTCGGGAGGTCACCCGCATGAGGATCCGGGCCGAGAAGGATTTCTGGGCGGGATTTTTATATCTCGCAATCGCGGCAGGCTTTCTCTGGCTCGGGCGCGACTACCGGCTGGGCACAGCATCGCGCATGGGGCCTGGCTATTTCCCGCTGGTGCTGGGATGGATCCTGTTCGCCTTCGGCGCCCTTTCGCTGCTGCGTTCCTTCTGGACCGATGGCGAGCGGGTCGGGGGGATCGGCTTCAGGCCGCTCGTCGCGATCACGCTCGCGGTCATCGCCTTCGCTGCGCTCGTCCCCACAGCGGGGCTGATATTCGCCTTGCCGGCGCTGGTCGTCATCTCGGCAACCGCTTCGCGTCAGACGGTCTACGATCTGCGCTCGGCGCTGGCGCTCATCGCGCTGACGGTCTTCTGCATCCTCGTGTTCGTGAAGGGGCTCGGCGTCCCGATGCCGATCCTCGGCTCGTGGTTCGATGGGCTCGTCCCACCCTCCTGGCAGCGCTGAGGGCGAGACGGACATGGAACTCTTCGCCAATCTGGGGCTCGGCCTCGAAACCGCGATCACGCCCGTCAACCTGCTCTACGCACTGGTCGGCGTGTTCCTCGGCACCGCCATCGGCGTGCTGCCCGGGCTCGGCCCCGCCGCCACCATCGCGATGCTGCTGCCGGCCACCTTCGTCATGCCGCCGGTCACGGCGCTGATCATGCTCGCCGGCATTTTCTACGGCGCGCAGTATGGCGGCTCGACCACGGCGATCCTGGTCAACCTGCCGGGTGAGACCTCTTCCGTCGTGACCGCGCTCGACGGCTATCAGATGGCTCGCCAGGGCAAGGCGGGTCGGGCCCTGGCGACTGCGGCGCTGTCCTCCTTCTTCGCCGGCACGGTCTGCACGCTGCTGATCGCCCTGTTTGCGCCGCCGCTCGCCGAGATCGCGCTGCAATTCGGCCCGGCCGAGTATTTCTCGCTGATGGTGCTCGGCCTGATCGCGTCGATCGTGCTCGCGCATGGCTCGATCCTGCATGCGCTCGGCATGATCGTGCTCGGCTTGCTGCTCGGGCTCATCGGGACCGACGTGAATTCGAGCACGCAGCGCTACACCTTCGGCCTGCCCGAACTTTCGGATGGCATCGGCTTCGTCATCGTGGCGATGGGCATGTTCGGCATTGGCGAGATCGTCGCCAATCTCGAGAACGAGGCGACACGCGACGTCACGATCAAGAAGGTCACGGGGCTCTTCCCGACGCGCGAGGATTTCCGCCGCATGGTCGCGCCGACGCTGCGGGGCACGGCGCTCGGCTCTATTCTCGGTATCCTGCCCGGTGGCGGCGCCGCCCTTGCCTCCTTCGGTGCCTATGCGCTGGAAAAGAAGGTCTCCCGGAACCGCCACGAATTCGGCAAGGGCGCGATCGAGGGCGTGGCCGCACCGGAAGCCGCCAATAATGCCGGCGCCCAGATGTCGTTTATTCCGATGCTGACGCTCGGCATCCCCTCCAACCCGGTCATGGCGCTGATGATCGGCGCGATGATCATCCAAGGCATCCAACCCGGGCCATCGGTGATGACCGAGCAGCCGGCCCTGTTCTGGGGCGTGATCGCCTCGATGTGGCTCGGCAATCTGATGCTGCTCGTCCTCAACCTGCCGCTGATCGGCATCTGGGTGCGGATGATCACCATCCCCTATCGCTATCTCTACCCGATGATCGTCGTGTTCTGCGCGATCGGCGTCTACAGCCTCAACAATGCGCATTTCGACCTCTACCTGATGGCCCTGTTCGGGGTGGTCGGCTACGTCTTCAAGAAGCTGGATTGCGAGCCGGCGCCCCTGCTGCTCGGCTTCATCCTCGGCCCGATGATGGAAGAGTTCCTGCGGCGCGCCCTTCTGCTGTCGAAGGGTGACCCGACGGTGCTGGTCAGCCGCCCGATCAGCGCCGCGATGCTCGCCCTCGCCGCCGTGCTGCTGACGCTCGTGCTGCTGCCGTCCTTCTCCAGAACGCGCGAACAGGCCTTCCAGGACGACTGACGACCGCCGCCAGCGCGGCGGCAGCCGCGGCTTCTTCGGGAGCCGCATGAGAACTCAAAAAACCATGGAGGAAACGATGAGCACGATCTCGCGAAGGAGACTTTTGCAACTTGCTGCCGCCGGCCTCATGCCGGCAGCGGCGCTTCGGCCCGTCGCGGCGCTCGCGCAGGCCTATCCATCACGCCCAGTCAAACTGATCTCGCCCTATGCGGCCGGCGGCGCGACCGACATCATCGCCCGCTTCATCGGACAATGGCTGGGCGAGCGACTGAACGGCTCGTTCTTCGTCGAGAACCGCGCCGGAAGCGGCTCCAATATCGGCACCGAAGCCGCACTCCGCTCCGATCCCGATGGCCACACGTTGCTGCTGGCCAGCACGGCGAACGCGGTCAACGCGACGCTCTATCCGAAGCTGAAATTCGACTTCATCCGCGACTCGGAGCCGATCGGCCTAATTGGCACCTTGCCCAACGTTCTCGTCATCCATCCGTCGGTGCCGGTGAAGACGCTGTCCGAGTTCATCGCCTACGCGAAGGTCAATGCCAGCAAGCTGAGCGTCGGGCTGCCAGGGATCGGCAGTCCGCAGCACCTGTCGGCAGCTTTGTTCCAGACGATGACAGGAATCGACCTGCCATTCCTGCAGTACAAAGGCGGCGGCCCGGTCATCAACGATCTCATCGGCGGCCATGTGCAGGCCTCCTTCGCCTCCTCGGCCTCCTCGGCCGAGTATATCCGCGCAGGCACGTTGCGCGGCATCGCGGTCACCAGCGCCAGGCGGCTTACGATCCTTCCTGATCTGCCCGCCATCGGCGAGATCCTGCCCGGCTATGAAGCGACGAACTTCTACGGGCTTTCCGCTCCGAAAGGCACGCCGCAACCGGTGATCGAGGCGCTGAGCAAGGAGCTGAACGCCGGCCTCGCCAACCCCGAGCTCGTCGCCAAGCTCGCTCCGACCGGCCTCACCCCGCACGCGATATCCGCGGCGGAATTCGGCGCGCTCATCACCTCCGAAACCGAGAAATGGCGCAAGGTGATCAAGTCGGCCGGCATCACCATGGACTGAACCGGATCGCAGGACCTGCGGAGAGGAGGAAAGCCGGCGTCCCGACGGGATGCCGGCTTTCGCAGTTTCAGACCCGCTTCAGGGCAAGGGCGATGCCTTGCCCGACGCCGATGCACATGGTGGCGCAGGCGCGCATCCCGCCGCGCTCGCGCAGTTCCAGCGCCGCGGTGAGTGCAAGGCGTGCACCGGACATGCCGAGCGGATGCCCCAGTGCGATGGCGCCTCCGTTCGGGTTGATGTGCTCGGCCGCATCCGGCAGGCCGAGCAGACGCAGCGATGCGAGCCCCTGGGCAGCGAAGGCTTCGTTGAGCTCGATCAGGTCGAAATCTGACGGGCGGATGCCCAGGCGCTCGCAGAGCTTCTTCGTCGCAGGAGCCGGGCCGATCCCCATGATCCGTGGCGGGACGCCGGCCGTCGCCAGGCCCTCGACCTCGGCGAGCGGCGTCAGGCCGTGACGCTCCAGTGCCGCTTCCGAAGCGAGCAGCACCGCCGCCGCGCCGTCATTGACGCCCGAGGCATTGCCTGCGGTGACGGACCCGCCCTCGCGGAACGGCGTCGGCAGCGCGGCGAGCTTCTCGAGGGTGGTCTCGCGCGGATGTTCATCCTTCTCGACGAGGATCGGCTCGCCCTTGCGCTGGGGAATGGAGACCGGCGCGATCTCCCTGGCGAAGCGTCCGCTCCTCTGGGCAGCCGCGGCGCGGGTCTGCGACAGCAGCGCGAAACGATCCTGGTCCTCGCGCGAGACCTGGAACTCCTCCGCGACGTTCTCCGCCGTCTCCGGCATCGAATCGACACCGTACTGCGCCTTCATCAGCGGATTGACGAAGCGCCAGCCGATCGTCGTGTCATGGATCTCGGCGGCGCGCTGGAACGCCGTCTCCGCCTTGCCCATGACGAAGGGGGCCCGGCTCATGCTCTCGACGCCGCCGGCCAGCACAAGCTCGGCCTCGCCCGCCTTGATCGCGCGCGCGGCAGTGCCGACGGCGTCGAGGCCGGAGCCGCACAGGCGGTTGATCGTCGTGCCGGGCACCTCGACCGGCAGGCCCGCGAGCAGGACGGCCATGCGGGCCACATTGCGATTGTCTTCGCCCGCCTGGTTGGCGCAGCCGAAGACGACTTCGTCTAGGGCCGAGGGCGGCAACGCCGGATGCCTGGCGAGCAAGGCTCTGATCACCTGCGCAGCGAGATCGTCCGGCCGGACGCCGGCCAGCGCGCCGCCATAGCGGCCGATCGGCGTGCGCACTCCGTCGACGAGATAGGCTTTGCTCATGGCTGATCCTCTAGGAAGAAATCGGCGATGTCAGATCGCGCGATCGGAGAAGCGGCCGCCCCGCCCTGCAAGTTCAGCGAGGAGCGATGAAAGCTCGAAGCCTTGCCCGTCGCGCGCCGCCGTCGCCTCGGCCACGGCCAGCACCGCCGGCAGGCCGACGGTGTCGGCATGCTGCATCGGCCCGCCGCGCCAGGCCGGGAAACCGTAGCCGTTGACCAGCACGAGATCGATGTCGGAGGAGCGGGCCGCGATTCCCTCCGCCAGGATTTTAGCGCCCTCGTTGACCATCGCCGCGACGACCCGGTCCTGGATCTCCTGCTGCGTGAAGTCCTTCTGGGGTCGGTCGGTCGCGGCGGCATGAGCCCGCACCATCGCCTCGACGTCCGGATCGGGGCTGCGCTTGCCGTCTTCGTAACGATACCAGCCGCGGCCGGCCTTCTGCCCGAAACGGCCTTTTTCGCAGAGCCGGTCGATGAGCGGCACGTCGCGCTGAGCAGCGGAGCGGCTGGCGGCGAGGCGCTTGCGCCGCGCGAAGGCGATGTCGAGCCCGGCGAGGTCCTGCACGGCGAACGGCCCCATCGCCATGCCGAAGGCTTCCATCGCCGCATCGACCTGCCGCGGCAACGCGCCCTCCTCCAGCATGAACTCGCATTGCGCCCGGAATTTCGCGAGGATGCGGTTGCCGATGAAGCCTTCGCAGACGCCCGAGACGACCGCGATCTTGCGCAGCTTGCGGCCGATCGCGAAGGCGCTCGCCAGCGCCTGCGGCGAGGTGCGCCGGCCGCGCACGATTTCGAGCAGCTTCATCACATGGGCAGGCGAGAAGAAGTGCAGGCCGAGGAAGCGCTCCGGCGCCGGCAGGACATCGGCCATCGCCTCGATGTCGAGATAGGAGGTGTTGGTCGCGATCAGGGTCTCCGCCGGCAAGGTCGCGCCAAGACGCTGCAGCAAGTCCAGCTTGACCTGCATGTCCTCGAACACCGCTTCGACCACCAGCTCGCAGGAGGACAGTGCCGCAAGATCGAGGGCGGTCTCGAGCCGCGACAGGCGCTCGTCCCTGGCAGCCTCGGAGATGCGGCCCGAACTCAGGGAGCGTTGATACAGCCCCCCGATCCGCTCGCACCCGGCGGCCAGGGCAGCCTCGTTCGCCTCGAGCAGAATGACGCGGTAGCCGGCGTCGAGAAAGGCGACGGCGATGCCCGATCCCATCGTTCCGCCACCGATGACTCCGACCCGGCTGATCTCGCGCGGGGCGACGCCAGCGAGCTCCGGCAGTTTCGACGCCTCGCGCTCGGCCAGGAAGAGATGGCGCAGTGCCCGCGACTGGTCTGAGACCATCAGCTCGAAGAAGGCTTTCCGCTCGATCGGCTGCCCCTCGTCGAACGGAAGCGCGATGCTCGCCTCGACAAGCTCGATCGCCTTGAGCGGAGCGATACGGCCCTTGGCCTCGCGCCGGACCTTGTCCGTGGCAGCCTGCCATTCGGAAGCCGGCGGCGTCTGCACCGGTTGGAGCGAGACGCGCGAAGGACGTCTTCGGATATGTTCGCGGGCGAAGGCGATGGCCTTCTCCCGGAGATCTCCGGCGGCGATGCGCCCGACAAGGCCCAGGCGCAGCGCCTCGTCGGCGCCGACCATCCGGCCGGTCGCGATCAGGTCGAGCGCTGCCACAGCCCCGACGAGGCGCGGCAGGCGCTGCGTGCCGCCGGCGCCGGGAACGAGCCCGAGCTTCACCTCCGGCAGGCCGACCGAGCCGCCTTGCGCAATGATGCGGGCATGGGCGGCCAGACCGATCTCGCAGCCGCCGCCCAGCGCCGTGCCGTGCCAGGCCGCCACCACAGGCCTGTCGCTCGCTTCGATCTCGGCGAGCACGTCCGGCAGATGGGGCTCGCGCGGCGGCTGCCCGAATTCGGTGATGTCCCCGCCCGCAGTGAAAGTCCGGCCGGCGCCGGCGATGACGATCGCCTCGATCCCGGGCTCGGCCCGCGCCTGGCGGATCGCATCGAGCAGGCCCTGGCGCACAGCTTGAGAGGTCGCGTTGACGGGCGGGTTATCGATCTCGATCACGCCGACATCGCCGGCGCGCGAAAGCCTGACCGGACTCATGGTATCCTCCTAGTGCGATGGGAGCAGCGGAAGCCGGCCGGGCAGCCGGTCGCTTTCCAGGATCGTCTTCCGAAGCGCGGCGATGTCCGCCGGGCCTGCGACCGAGCCGGCGAGTTCCTCGAATTTCGCGATCAGCTCGGCGTCGCTCAAAGGCGCCTCGGGATCGCCCTTGCGGACGCCCTGGTAGTGTTCGAGCCGGGTCCCGTCCGCGAGCGTGACTGTGAGCCGGGCCTGCCGCCGGCGCGGATAGGCGGCCGCGAGCTCCGCATCCTCGGCCACGCTGATCTTCGGCATCAGCGCGCGGATGCGCGGGTCGGCCAGCGCCTCCGGCCGGAAGGCGTCCAGCCTGACCCCGCCGAGCACGAGCTGCGCCGCCAGGCAGTACTGGATACTGAAGCGGGCGTCCTGCGCCGATACGGCTTGCGGCCGGTCGCACATCGCGCGCGTGGCGCCATAACCGTCGACATGGATCGAGGCGATCTGCTCGGGCCCGAACGGTGTGGCCTCGCGCATGGCCTTGAGGCCGTCGAGCGCCGGAAAGATGTGGCCGCAGCAGCCATGCGCCTTCACCGTCATCCGGGTGATCGGCGTCCATTCGCCCAGGCCGTCGAGGGCGGCGCTCCAGTCGCCCGGCGAAGCGCTCGTCGCCGCGGCGAACCCCTTGGCGGCGTGAAGGCTCTCCGGCGAGCCCGTGACGCCGGCGGCGGCGGCATAGGCAGCGAGCAGCCCGGCATCGGCCGCGTGGCCCGGGTGCAACGCCTTCGCCATCCCTTCGCCCTGCAGGTTCTGCTGATGGCCGCCTGCAAAGCTCGAGGCCAGCGCGATGGCATGGCCGATGCCGGCAGCGTCGCAGCCGAGCAGGACCGCACCGGCGACAGCCGCGCCGATCGCCCCGACGGTCGCGGTCGTGTGCCAGAAGGCGTAGTGGCTCGGCTGGATCGCGAGCGAGATGCGGCAGCCGACCTCATATCCTGCGACGATGGCGCGATGCAGCGCCTGCGCGGACAGACCGCGGTGTTGCGCCAAGGCCAGCGCCGCCGCCACGGTCGCGCTGCCCGGATGATAGCCGCCATCGCGGAAGATATCGTCGAACTCGACGATATGGCTGGCGACCGCGTTCAGCAGCGCCGCATGGCGGGGCGAAGAGCTGCCACCATCGACATAGCAGACCGCGCCGCCGGCCGGACGCTCCTCGGCGAGGGCACGGACGAGCATTGTCGCCGGTGGCAGCGGGCAGCCCGGCAGCATGGTCGCGAACCAGTCGAGCACGGCCCGGCGGGCCGCCCACTGGATCGGTTCGGGCAGCGTCTCGCTCTGCCAGCGCGCCGCGGCCTGCGCGAGCTCCACCAACGGGTTGCTCATCGATCTCCTCCCGTCTGCGGCTCGGCCCTCGCCAAGGTCGCCTGCTCCTGGCGCTGGCTGATCTCGCGGCGCAATTCGCGCCTGATCTGCGCCGCGCTGAACCGGCGACGGTCCAGCACAGTGGCGGGCTGCAGCGGAGGCACCGGGACGGGGCGCCCGTCATCGTCGACCGCGACCATGGTGAAATAGCAGGAGTTCGTGTGCCGGCGCGTCCCGAGCCGGATATTCTCGGCTTCGACCCGGATGCCGATCTCCATCGAGCTGCGGCCAGTCAGATTGACCGCAGCGCGGAACGTCACCAGCTCGCCGACATGGATCGGCTCCTTGAAGACGACCTGGTCGACCGAGAGCGTCACGGCATAGGCGCCCGAATAGCGCGAAGCGCATGAGAAGGCGACGCGGTCGAGCAGGTTGAGCAGTGCGCCGCCGTGCACCTTGCCGCTGAAATTCGCCATGTCCGGCGTCATCAGCACCGTCATCTCCAGTTGGTGGCGTTCCAGAGTTGCCTCCATCAGCGGGGCGATTGCGTGCGCAATCAGCCGATCGCGCCCTCGGCCCTCAGCCTTGCTACCTCTGCGGCGTCATAGCCGAGCTCGGCCAGCAGCAGCTCGTTATGCTCGCCGACGGCCGGGGGCGGTGCCGTGACGCGCGCCGGACTGTCAGACATACTGAACGGGGCGACCGCCACGCCGAGCGCTTCGAAGGCCCCGGCGGCAGCGGGCCGCTGGATGACATCGCGCGCGGCGATCTGCGGATCGGCCAACGCCTCTTCCATCCGCCGGACGCGTGCTGCCGGGATTCGGTGCCGGCGGAAGAACGCCTCCCATTCGGCGGCCGGACGCGTCGCGATGATCTCCGCCAGCGCGGCACTTTCGCGAGCATGATCGTCGAGACGCTGATTATTGCCGGATTTGATCAGGTCCTCTCGGCCGAGCGCAGTCCAGAGCCGGCGCTGCTGCGCCAGGTTCGAGGCCGATATCATCAGGTCGGTATCGGCCGCCGCGTAGCAGCCGATCGTTGCGAACGGAAAGCGGTTCCCCTTCGCCTCCGGATGCGCGCCGTTCCAGCTGTATCCGGCGACATGCGAGGTGAGCAGCATCAGCGAAACATCCAGCATCGCCAGATCGATGAACTGACCTCGCCCCGTCTTTTCGCGCTGATAGAGCGCCGCCGAGATCGCGAAGGCGGCGGCGAGGCCGGTGGCGTAGTCGACAACCTGCGCGCCGCTCTTCAGCGGGCGCCCATCGCCGTGGCCGGTCATCGCCATGATGCCGGAATAGGCCTGCAGAACGTTGTCGTAGCCGGTCTCCTCGCGCTTGGGGCCGTTGGCCCCGAAGGCGGAGATCCCGCAATAGATCAGCCGCGGATTGAGCACGGACAACGCGTCGTAGCCGAGGCCCAGCGCATCGAGCGCGCCCGGCCGGTAGTTCTGGACCAGCACGTCGGCCGTCTTCGCCAGCCGCCTGAACGCTTCACGGCCGCCTTCCGTCTTGAAGTCGAGGGCCAATGCGCGCTTGTTGGAGGCCTGCGCCATGTAGGCCGTGCCCATCTGGGCGTCGTTGAGCTTGCGATCGGAGCCCTGCATCCTGGCCTGATCGGGCGAATGCGGCGATTCGACCTTGATGACGTCGGCACCCAGCACGGCGAGCTGATAACTGGCGAAAGGCCCCGCCAGTACATGGGTCGCGTCGATGACGCGCACGCCCTGAAATGCCTGGATCATGGGACCTCCCCGGATAGGGCTTTAGTTGCTTGGGCCAGCCGAGCGCGGCGGCGAGCGCGCGTCGATCAGGCTCGGATCATGCCGGAACCCTAGGCGAGCCGCGTTGTTCGATAAGCACCACTATTCCACTAAGTGGAATTCCAGGCCGCCGTGAATTCGGCCGGTCGTTTGAGATGACGGTAGCTCGCCTTCCCGTTGATGCTCGAACGATTGATCGGGGTCGCGCTCAAGCTTTCTGGTTCGGCAATGTCGCTCCGGGCCAGGCGCCGCTCTCGCAGAGCTCCGTCAACAGCCGGCGCAGCTCGAGTGCGACATGCCGCTTCAGCGGCGCTTCGAGCGCCGCCTTCGTCGCGACCAGCGAGAGATCGGCGAAGACAGGCGGGCTGTCGATCGCGCGCCGGCTCAATTCGCCACGCCGGACCTCGTCCTCGACCGAGGCGTGGGAGAGGATGGTGTAGCCCTGCCCGTCCCGCACCAGAGCCTTGGTCAGCGCAACGCTGTCGACCTCGGCCCGGATCACCAGCCGGACCTCGTGACGGGCTGCGGCCTCCTCCAGGACCCGACGATTGTTGTGCGGCAGGCTCGGCATGATCAGCGGCAGGCCGGCGATATCACGAAGCCGGATCGACTCGCGGCCACCATCGGCCAAAGCGCCAGCCGGCGGGCCGACGAGCACGGCCTGCTCGCGAAGGAGCGGCACGATCTCCAGCCCGTCCATCGGCGTGGCATTGTAGGTGACGCCAAGATCGATGCGGCCGCCAATCAACCATTCCTGGATGAGGGAACTCACGCCGTCGCGCAAACTGAGCATCACTTCGGGACAGGACTGGCGGATGCGCGCTGCCAGCGGCGGCCCGATGCGCAGCGCCGCCGCTGGCGGCATCCCAAGCGCGACCTTGCCCTGCAGTCGATGGGGCTCGCGGGCCTCGCGCCTGATCTGCCCGATCAGATGCTCGATCTCTTCGGCCTTCTGCAGCACGGAGGCGCCGAAGGCGGTCAGGCGGACGCCGCGACCATGGCGGCTGAACAGCGGCTGGCCGAGCTCGTCCTCGATCTCGCGGATGCGCCGGCTCAAAGCCGGCTGCGCCACACGCAGCTCTTCGGCGGCCCGGCTGAAGCTGCCGAGCCTCGCTGTCACCGCGAAATATCTGAGCTTGCGCGAGTCCATCGCTCCTCCCCATGCACAAGCTAGGCCGTTTTGGCATCGCGGGCTATCGCAAGACGGTTTTTGTCATAAGAGGTCCAAGGGGCGATAACCCGAGCAAGCGGGCAGCCAGAAGCTCGCGCTTCAGGGAGGTCCCTTTGCGAACGCTGCTGACCACAGTCCTGCTCGCCACAGCTTTGCTGCAACCGACAACGGCTCCCGCGCAGGAGTTTCCGAGCAAGCCGATCAAGCTCGTCGTCCCCTTCGCGGCAGGCGGTCCCGCCGATACGATCGCCCGCGCCGTCGCGGAGAAGATGCAAGGCATCGTCAAGCAGCCGGTGGTGATCGACAACCGCGCCGGTGCCGGCGGTGCCGTAGGCACCAGGGCCGTCGCTCAGGCAGAGCCTGACGGGTATACGATCGGAATCAGCACGGCAGGCGCGCTGGCGATCAGCGTGAGCATGCAGGAAGCGATCGGCTACGATCCCCGCAAGGACCTCCGGGCGCTGACGCTGGCGGCCAGCGTCCCCGAGCTACTGGTCGTCGGCAAGACCGTGCCGGCGAAGACCCTGCCGGAACTGCTGGCCCTGGCGAAAGCCAAGCCGAACTCCCTGAACTACGCCTCCTCCGGCGCCGGCAGCATGCCGCATCTGGCCGGCGAACTGCTGAAGCAATACGGCAAGGTCGAGATGGCGCATGTGCCCTATCGCGGCGCGGCGCCGGCGGTCACCGACCTGCTGGCGGGGCAGGTCGACCTGATGTTCATGGACATCGCGGTGCTGCTGCCGCATGTCCAGGCCGGCACGATCAGGGCCGTCGCGATCGGCTCCGCCAGGCGCTCGGACGCTCTGCCCGATCTGCCGACCACCGCTGAGCTCGGCCTTCCGCAGGTCGTCGCAGACAACTGGTACGGCGTCGTCGCGCCGCCGAAGACTCCCCAACCCATCGTCGACAAGCTGCACGCGGCGCTGGTCGCTTCGCTGCAGTCCCCCGAGGTGAAGGAGAAGCTCGCGCTTCAGGGCGCTGTCGTGGTCGGCAACACACCGGACGAGTTCGCCGCCTATATCCGCAGCGAGATCGACAAATGGGCCGAGGTCGTGAAGACCGCCGGCGTCAAGCCGAACTGAACCGATGCTACCGCTCGGCGCGACGGCGAAGGCCGTGCATGCCCGGCTCGAGGGCACGGGCAAGCCGCTCGTCCTCGTCCACGAATTGGGGGGCTCGCTCGACAGCTTCGAGCTGATCGTCCCTCACCTGGCCGACTCCCACCAGGTGCTGCGCTACGATCAGAATGGCTGCGGTATGAGCGCGCCGGCGAAGGTCTCCCTCGGGCTGGCTGGCGAGGCCGATCTTCTCCTCGAGCTGATCGCCGACACGTTCGAGGGCGAACCCTGCCGGATCGTCGGCGTCGCCGCCGGGGCCGCCATCGCGATCACGGCCGCCCTCGCCCGCCCCGACGCCATCGCCGCGCTCGCCCTCTGCGCGCCGGCGCTCGAGGTCGCCGTCCACCGCCGGACGTACCTCAAGGAGCGAGCGGCGCGGGCACGGGCAGAGGGGATGACCGCGATCGCCGAGGCGAGCCTGCTGCGCTCCTATCCGCCTGCCCTGCGCCGGGACGAAGCCGCCTTCGCGCGCTATCTGAGCCGCTTCCTCGCGACCGACCCAGCGAGCTATGCGGCGGCCAATCTCGCCCTGGGCGAGGCGCATCTCGTCGAGCGTCTGCCGGATGTCACGCAGCCCTGCCTGTTCCTCGCCGGCCGGCATGACGAGCTGCGGCCGCCGGCGGAGATCGAGCGGCTCTCGCGAAGCGTGCCGGGCGCGCGGTTCGCGGCGGTCGATAGCGGGCACATCATGCCGATGCAGGCGCCGGCCGAGATGGCCGAGCATCTGCTCGCCTTCTTCGGGAGCTTGCCACGACCGGGCCGGGAGCAAGCCCATGCCTAAGGGCCTGTTGCTCGTGATGATGGAGCCTCCGGCGACGCTGGAGGAGGAGTTCCACGACTGGTATGACGGCGAGCATCTGCCGCAGCGCCTCGGCCTGCCCGGCTTCGAGACCGGCTCGCGCTGGGTCTGCCTGTCGGGCTGGCCGCGCTGGCTGGCGATCTACGACCTGTCGTCGACCGCGGCGCTCCAGAACGCCGCCTATGTCGCGGTATCCGGTCCGCATTCCACGCCGTGGAGCCGCCGCATCCTGTCACGGACGCTCGGGCGCCAGCGCATCGTCGCGGAGCAGGTCTATCCTGGCGAAGCGCTCGCCCCTGCCGCCGAGACGATCTGCCGTCTCGCCCTGGCACGCTATCCGGCGCGTCCGAGCGACGTCCTGCCCGCCCTGCGCGATGCCACCGACGGAACCGAGGGGCTGCGCCAATTGCGGCTGTTCGACGATGGGACGTCCAGTTGGGCGCTGGCGGCGTTCTCGCGGCCGGTCGGTATGGCCGACATGCCCTCGCTGCTGTCGGCAGGCGGCTTAGAGCCGACGCTCGCCAATCTCTATGCGCCTTACCGGCGCGCGTAACCGGATCTCAAGGAGATACCACGCCCATGCGGATCAGCACTGTCGAGCCCGAAGCGATGACGCCGGAGCAGAGGCGCACCGCCGAAGAGGCGGCCTCCGGCAAGCGCGGGCGCATGCCGGCGCCGCTCAGGGCCTGGATTCACAGCCCCGAATTCGGCGCTCGTGCCCAGCGGCTCGGCGAGTTCCTGCGCTACGACACTTGCCTAGGCCCGGCCTTGTCCGAGCTCGCCATCCTGGTGACGGCGCGGCACTGGACCTCGCAGTATGAGTGGTCCGTGCACAAGCGCGAGGCGCTGAAGGCCGGGCTCGATCCAGCCGTGATCGACGCCATCGCCGAGCGGCGCAGGCCCGCCTTCGCCGATCCGCGCACCGCGGCCGTCTATGACTACGCCACGGCGCTGATCGAGACCCGTGCCGTGCCGAAGCCGATCCACGAGGCGGCGGTCGCCGCTCTCGGCGAGGCCGGCACCGTCGAGCTCGTCGGCGTGCTCGGCTACTACGCCCTCGTTTCCATGACCCTCAACGCCTTCGAGATCGGCTTGCCGGAAGGCGAATTGCCGGAGCTGAAACCATGACCGGATCCCAGGGGAGAGGCCGGCTCGCCGGCAAGGTCGCCTTCATCACCGGCGCCGGCTGCGTCGGCCCTGGCTGGGGCAATGGCCGCGCCGCCGCCGTGCTCTTCGCCCGAGAGGGTGCCAAGGTCTTCGCGGTCGATCTCAAGGCCGAGACGATGACGGAGACGGTCGCGCGGGTCGAGGAGGAAGGCGGCACGATCGTCACCCATCTCTGCGACGCGACCGACAGCGCGCAGATCGAGGCGGCGGTCCGTGCCTGCGTCGAGCGCTTCGGCACGATCGACATCCTCGTCAACAATGTCGGCGGCTCGGCTGCTGGCGGCGCGGTGGCGCTGAGCGAGGAGCGCTGGCAGGCCCAGCTCGATTTCAACCTGACCAGCGTCTTCCTGACCTGCAAGCACGTCATCCCGGTGATGGAGGCCGCCGGTGGCGGCGCGATCGTCAACACCGCCTCGACCTCCGGCCTGCGCTGGACCGGCTCGGCCCAGGTCGCCTATGCCTCGGCCAAGGCGGCGATCATCCAGTTCTCGCGCGTCACGGCGGTCGAATACGCGCCCAAGCGCATCCGCGTGAACACCGTCGTCCCCGGTCAGATGCACACGCCGATGGTCGAGACCCGGCTCGCCGGGCAGCGCACGGGCGGCGATATCGAGGCTCTGCTGGCGGCGCGCCAGGCGCGGATCCCGCTCGGCTTCATGGGCGATGGCCGTGACACTGCCCATGCCGCCCTCTTCCTCGCCTCGGACGAAGCCCGCTTCGTCACCGGCACCGAACTCGTCGTCGACGGCGGCATGACCGCGCGCTGCGACTGAATAAGGCAACCGCCATGACTCACACGCCCGATGGCCCGCCGCCGAACCCTTCCCCGCGCCAGCCCGGCTTCGCGCTGCCGGCCGGCGCCTGCGATAGCCACTGCCACATCTACGGTCCGTTCGCACGCTTTCCGCTGACGGAGGGGCGCAGCTTCACGCCGAACGAAACGCCCGAAACAGCCTTGAGGTCGCTGCATGATCGTCTCGGGTTCTCACGTGCTGTGATCGTCCAGAGCCAAGGGCACGGTTTCGACCATCGGCCGGTGCTGGCGGCGCTGCGCGAGAATCCCGGGCGCTATCGCGGCGTCGCACTCATCCGCCCCACCGATAGCGAAGAGTTGATCGCAGAATTCGATGCAGCCGGCTTCTGCGGCGCGCGCTTCAGCTTCCTCGCTCATCTCGGCGGCGCGCCGGATCTTTCAACCGTGCGGGAGGTGATCGCCAAGGTGAGCCCATTCGGCTGGCATGTCGCCATCCACGTCACCGGGCATGACATCATCCGCTATGCCGACTTCATCGGCTCGATCGACGCTACCGTCGTCATCGACCACATGGCCCGCCCGCCGGTGGCGGAAGGCGCCGACGGACCGGCGCTCGCGGCGCTGCGCAGGCTGCTCGACAAGGGCAATATCTGGGTCAAAATCAGCGGCGCCGACCGCCTCTCGGCCGAGGGGCCACCCTATCGCGACGCCCTCGCCATCCCCGCGAGCCTGGTGCGTCACGCGCCCGAGCGCGTCGTCTGGGGCAGCGACTGGCCGCATGTGAACCTGCACGGCCCGATGCCAGACGACGGCGAGCTGGTCGACCTGCTCGGCGAGATCGCGCCCGATGAGCGCGTGCGCAACCGCATCCTCGTCGACAATCCGACCAAGCTGTTCGGATTCAGATAGTGTGGCAATCGGCTGTGGAGATGATCGACGCGCTTGGCAGATGAGGCCTGGTCCACGCTGAAGGAGCGTACGGCAACACGTCCAACACCTTGCGCAACCGCGACACGCTAGCCCGTTGAAATACTTGAGCTTCTGCGGCCAGGGCAATCCCGCCCTGTCCGCCAGCTCGTCTCCCAGCTTCAGCCTACAGCGCAGAACCGGTCAAAATGGCCGTCTTTCCGCGCTTCGAAGGCGCCGGCACGTTCGCTGTTTCGCAGCAGCCGAGGACATTTGCGCCTTTCAAGGGCCGATTCTCGGCTCGGCCTCGCGCGGTTCCGCGCCACAACCGCAGCGGCCGAGCTCTTGTCGCAGATTGGCGCGCTGCTCCCGCTGCTCGCGCAAGCTCGACGGCGACGACCGATCCGCGCCTGAACTTTACCGAGCCTACGACCGGCCGGTTCGCCGAGCGACGTGTGGCGCATCGGGGCGCCCGGCCCAGGCGAAAGCTGTCTCGGCCATGGTCTTGAGGTGGTCGGCCGCTGAAAAGCCGGAAACCCGCTTGCGCGGTTTCAGATCATGATCGCCATCCTCCAACCACAGGACCTCGATGAGCGGCGAAAGCCTATAGGTCGATATCTCCTCCCGGGTGCCGAACTCGTCCCGCGTTCCCTGGGCGATGAGAGTCGGGGTCTTGATATCGGCAAGGTGCCCGGTTCGCAGCTGCTCCGGCTTGCCGGGCGGATGGAAGGGATAACCGAGGCAAAGAAGACCGCGAATCCGGCCCCGTTCGAACTCGGCATCAGCGACCATGCTCGCGACGCGGCCACCCATCGATTTGCCGCCGATGACGAGGGCTCCCGTGGCGCCGAGTGCATCGATTGCGGCGATGTATTGCGCATTCAGCTTTTCAGCTCGCGGGGGCGGCATGCGACCAGCCCCGCTCCGCCGGGCTGCCATATAGTCGAACTCGAAGCGGGCGACGCGAAAACCCGCTGCGGCCAGCGCCTCGGCACTCGCCTTCATTGACGGCGAGTCCATTGGAGCTCCGGCCCCGTGCGCCATGAGGATGGTAACGTCGGCCCGATCGGAACCATCAAAAAGAAACATCGCGTGCCCTGCCTCGACGAGCCGAGCCCCCAGTTCCTGGCTACCCTCAGGGAGCCAGCCTAGCGCAGCAGGCCTTCTGCGTCGAAGGCTTCCCAGCCGAGGAGTGGCGGCCGCCTGCCCGCGTCGCTCGGCTTGTGAGCGGCCTTCTCCCTACCTTTGCAGGCACGGGCCAGCGCCGCCTTGGCGGCGGAGCGCCGACGGCTTTCGGCGAGGGCCTGTGCATCCTCGTCTCTCCCGAGCGCCGGCAAGTCGCCATCGAGGACGTCCTCAATGTGCCGAGGATCGAAGATGTGAAACGTCACGGCCTTCGCGCGTTCGCGCAATTTGACAGTGCGGGTTCCGATGCTCTTGATGCGGCCGCCCTTCAACCATTTGTGCCGTTCATGGGAAGAGATCGAGAGAATGTCCTCGACCTCGCGCGGAAACACGGGCAGATCGGCGACCTTGTCCAGCGCTTCTCGGATTCGCTCGGAGGCGGCGCGGAACGCTTCGGCCTCAGACGCGCGTAACAGGGCGCGCCCGGCCTCGACCGTGACGCAGCTCCGGAGTGCCCAGGGAAGGCGGCGCCGCAGCTCGCGTTCGATCCCCTTGGCGCGCATGGACGATCCAAGCGTCGCCGATGACGGCAATGGCAACTCGGTCGCGACGGTCATTCGATCCGGGGCAGCTAAGTCCCGCAAAACGTCGCCACCACTCGCTCATGCACGGCCGGAGGCCGCGCATAGTCCTCAAGGCCCGGCTGCGCGTCAAAAGGCTTGGCGAGGACCTCCAGGAGGAGTTCGAACGGGGCGAGGTCATCGTGTTCCACGGCAGCCTCGATCGCCGCTTCGACCCGGTGGTTTCGCGGGATGAACAGCGGGTTGACCCGCAGCATCGCATCCCGGCGCGCCTCGGCCGATGTGGGCTCCCTCAGCAGGCGCTGCCGCCAGCGGCTCTCCCAAACGTCGAACTTGGTGGGGTCGGCAAAGAGATTCCGACAGGTGTCTGCGCTTTCCGACTGCCCGGCCTCCTCGCTCAGATGCTGGAAGACGAGCGTGAAATCGGCCTCGCCACGCTGCATCGTGTCGAGAAGCGCCCTGACGAGCTCGAAATCGTCTGCTTCTTGCGTGGCAAGACCGAGCTTGCGGCGAAACCTCTCGATCAATTGCGCTTGAAACTCCGCATCGAACCGGTCGAGAGCGTCCTGCGCGATCGACACGGCCTTGTCCTGATCGTCGGCCAGTAGCGGCAGCAGCGCCTCGGCAAGCCGCGCGAGGTTCCAGCGGGCAATCGGGGGTTGGTTGCCGAAGGCATAGCGTCCATGCTCGTCGATCGAGCTGAACACGGTCGCCGGATGATAGGCATCCATGAAAGCGCAAGGCCCATAGTCGATAGTTTCGCCGGCGATCGACATATTGTCCGTGTTCATCACGCCATGGATGAAGCCGATCGCCAGCCATTGCGCAACGAGCCCGGCCTGCGCGGCGATCACGGCCTCGAGCAAGGCGAGATAGCGGTCTTCACCGGCGCAATCCGGATAGTGGCGCGCGATCACGTGGTCGGCGAGCAGGCGCAGGGCCTCAACATCGCCTCGCGCCGCGAAGAACTGGAAAGTGCCGATCCGGACATGGCTGGAGGCGACGCGAGTCAGAAGGGCGCCGGGCAACAGCGTCTCCCGCCGGACGGTCTCGCCCGTCAGAGCTGCAGCGAGCGCCCGCGTTGTCGGAACGCCAAGCGCCGCCATGGCCTCGCTGACGATATATTCGCGCAGGACCTGCCCCAAAGCGGCCCGGCCATCGCCCCGACGTGAAAACGGGGTCGGGCCTGCGCCTTTGAGCTGGAGATCGTGACGCTTGCCGCGCCGATCGATCAGCTCTCCCAGCAAGATGGCACGCCCATCGCCAAGCTGGGGGGTAAAGCTGCCGAACTGATGGCCGGCATAGGCAGTTGCGATCGGAGTTGCTCCGGCCGGCACGTCATTGCCGGATAGCATCGCCACACCCTCCGGGCCCTTCAGCCAGTCGGGGTCCAGCCCAAGCTGCGATGCGAGCGGGGCGTTCAGCCGGATCAAACGAGGCGCACGAACGGGGGTGGGGGCGACAGCTGCAAAGAAGCGGGGCGGCAACCGCGCATAGGAATTGTCAAAGGCGATCGGGATCATCGATCGTAGATATGGTCGGAAAGAAGCACCGCAACACGCAGGGTCGAACAACTCCCAGTGCAATCAGGCCGTGGTGGTTCGCTGTCCCAAGCGGTTCAAACGCGCCTAGAATCGGCCCTTCAATGTATCCGTCCGAGTGGGAAGGAAAGCCATTCCGCTACACGCTCGAAGCGAATGTCTGCTTTTCGGCGATCAGCCAATGTCTAGATGGCGAACCGGAATCGAATTTCAAAATGACTGGTGGCGGGGGAGCCCCGCACCATCCGAGAGTCTTGCGAGCGGGAACACGAGTTGGGGTGATAGTTGGGTTCAGAGCGAAAGAGAATCTTTATTTCGCAATAAAATCATCCCATTAGCAGGATGATGGCGGACAGGGAGGGATTTGAACCCCCGATACCCTTGCAGGTATGCCGCATTTCGAGTGCGGTGCATTCAACCACTCTGCCACCTGTCCGCGGTCGCTCTGGTCGAAGCGGGGTGCTTACTACACATTGCGGTCGCCGTGCACAAGCCTTTCCGGCGCGCGTCGGCGACGGACCCGTCACGGCCCTGCAATTCGCCGCCGCCATGCTGCTTGTCCTTGACGGATCGCCCATGCGCGACTAGGAAGCCGCGTCCGGCGTGGGGAAACCCGCGCCTGATCTCTTTTGGCCGCCGCCGACCAGCCCGCCTCGACGCGGCGGACGCAGCGGCCTTCGAGAGCGAACCCGACCACGCAACCGACTGCCAAGAAGCCGTCCCGCGTGCGCCCCTATCGGGGGCTCATGACAGGGCGGGGCTCAACCTGGAGAACACTGAGATGTTCGCAGTCATCAAGACCGGCGGCAAGCAGTTCCGCGTCGCCGCCAACGACGAGATCACCATCGCCAAGCTCGAGGGCAACCCGGGCGACACCGTCGCCTTCGGCTCCGTGCTGATGCTGACCGACGGCGAGAAGTCGACGATCGGCGCGCCCTTCCTCGGCGACATCACGGTCGCCGGCGAGATCGTCGAGCAGACCCGCGGCGAGAAGGTCATCGCCTTCAAGAAGCGCCGCCGCCAGAATTCCAAGCGCAAGCGTGGCTTCCGCGCCGAATTGACCGTGGTGCGCATCACCGAGATCCTCACCGGCGGCAAGAAGCCGGAGATGAAGAAGGGCGCCGCCGCCCCGGTCGCGCTCAAGGCCGGCAGCGAAGCCGTCAAGGGCAAGGCCGCGCCGAAGGCCGCCAAGTCCGAGGCGAAGGCCGAGGGCCTCGACGCCTCCAACCTCTCGCTGATCTCGGGCGTCGGCCCGACCATCGAGAAGAAGCTGCGCGCCGCCGGCATCACCTCCTGGAACGACATCGCCGCCTGGACGGAGGCCGACGTCGCCAAGTGGGACGAGGAGCTCAAGCTGCGTGGCCGCGCCACCCGCGAGGAGTGGGTCGAGCAGGCCAGGGAGCTGCTCGCCGGCAAGCCGCCGCGGGCCAAGGCCGACCAGGCCGAGCTCGCCTCCGGCGAAGACTACTGACCGGCGCTGACAGGCTCCGCGCAGCTTCACGCCCGAGCGGGGTGGCTTTTGCCGCCGATTCGGGTTACATGGACTGAAGAGTTTTTGAGGTAGGGCGTTATGGCTCACAAAAAGGCAGGCGGCTCGTCGCGCAATGGGCGCGACTCCGAAAGCAAGCGTCTCGGCGTGAAGCGTTTCGGCGACCAGGCGGTCGTGGCCGGCAACATCATCGTACGTCAGCGCGGCACGAAGTGGCATGCCGGCGCCAATGTCGGCATGGGTAAAGACCATACCCTCTTTGCCACGACGAACGGCCGCGTCCGATTCACGACGAAACTCGGCCGAGCTTTCGTGAACGTGATTCCGGCCCAAGAGGCCGCAGAGTAAAAGGCGGATAGGGAATTGTCTCGATCCGCCGGTTCCATCGAACCGAACGGATCAAGGGACTAAAGCCCGGAACGGGTTTCCCGAAGGTCAAGCGAGGGGGAGATGGGACCTGAAGTCTCATCTCCCCCTTCTCGTTTGCGCCGACGGAGAGACCAAGATGTTCCCCGAATTGACGAGAGACGACGTCTTCCGGCTCGAGACCAGGCGGCTGTGGCTGCGCTGGCCGCGGATCGCCGACGCCACCGCCATCCTGCACCTCGCCGGCGAGAAGGCGGTCGCCGAGATGACGGCCTCGATCCCGCATCCCTATCCGACCCAGGCGGCCGATCCCTTCATCTTCGCGACGCGCAAGGGCAACGCCCTCGGCGACCATCTCGTCCTGGCGATCACGCCGCGCGAGAAGCCGAACGAGCTGATCGGGATGATCGGTGCGCACAAGCAGGCGAGCGGCCGGCCCTTCATCGGCTACTGGCTCGGCACGCCCTACTGGAACAAGGGCTACGCCACCGAGGCGGTCCAGGCCTTGATCGACACGCTGTTCTCGCTGGTCGAGATCGAGGCGATCGAGGCCGACACCCGCGTCATCAACCCGGCCTCGCGCCGGGTGCTGGAGAAGAGCGGCTTCCGGCAGGAGGGCTCCTTCCTGAAGTCGCTGCCGGCGCGCGGCGGCCTCTTCCCCTGCGAGCAGTTCCGGCTCGACCGCTCGACCTGGGCGGCGCTGAAGAGCTGGAGCGCCTCCGGCTGGGCACCGCTCCCGGCGGACGAGCAGCAGGCCGAGAACCGCAGCGAGGAGCCCTGCATGGCGTGAGCGGCGGGGTTCCGCGGCAGTGCGGAACCCCGAGCCCGCCGTTCAGCGCATCAGCCCGGCGGAACGGAGCGCGTCCTCGATGATCTTGCGCACGCCGCCCGCGGCGGCCATCGGCGACTCGTGCGACGGCTCGCCTCGTGCTCGCGTCGCGCCGGCTGAGGCAGTCGGGTTCGGGCGCTCCGGCACGGCAGCGGCGACAGCGAGGCGCGGCGCGGTCGCCTCCGCCTCGCCGGGTGCCACTCCCCAGAACCGGGCTATCCTCTGGGTCGAGGAAATGCCCGCGGCGAGCATGAACGGCCCGGCCTGGCCGTCACCGGCGATCGGCGTGCCATGCCCCATTCCGGCGATGCGGTATTCTTCGATCAGCTCCCGGCCCTCGTCATTGCGCCAGATCCTGCGACTATGGCCGTCGACCTGCTCGCTCGCGGACGGTTCGGCCGGCATGGCGTGAACCCCGCGCCATTGCCCCACGATGGCGGCGGCATTGGCCGGGTGCACGGTGCGGTCGGCGCCGCCATGCCAGATCGAAAGCCGGGGCCAGGGTCCGTCATGCTGCGAGGCGCCGCGCAGCAAGGCCTGAAGCCGCAGCTCGTTCGGCAGGCCATGCGCCCGCATGCGATCGAATGCCTCGGGGATGGTGGCGGCGCAGCCATAGGGCAGGCCGGCAATGATGGCGCCGCCGGCGAAGAGCTCGGGATAGGTCGCCAGCATCACGCCGGCCATGGCGCCGCCGGCGGACAGCCCCGTGACGAAGACGCGGCCGCGGTCGAGGCCATGGCGCGCGACCACGGCCTCGATCATCTGGCTGATCGAAAGCGCTTCTCCCCGGCCGCGCTGCGTATCGCCAGGCTCGAACCAGTTGAAGCAGAGATTGGCGTTGTTGGTGCGCCGCTGCTCGGGAAAGAGCAAGGCGAAGCCGGCGCGATCGGCCAGGGCCGACCAGCCCGCGCCGCGGTTATAGCCCGCCGCCGTTTGCGTGCAGCCATGAAGGACCACGACGAGAGGCGCCCCGGCCGGAAGGTCGTCCGGGATATGGGTCCGGGCGAGCAGGGCGCCAGGATTGCTGCCGAAATCCGCCAGCGACGCCAGCCGTCCCGGGGCGTCGGCGGCCGGCTCCGCTCCGAGCTGCTTGCGATAGGCCGAGAGGCGGGCGATCGTGTCGGAAAGATTTCGCATCGTCATGCCCTTGCTCCGTCAGCCGCCGGAGTGGCGCTGGCAGGTGACAACGCCTGAGATGGGCATTCGTTGCTGCACTGCAACATAATTTCGTGCCGGCTTCGACAATGTCGGCGGGCGCAGCGTCGCGGCGCATTGCCCTGCCCCGCGCATCCGACTACCAAGTCGTCATGAAATTCCTCGACCAAGCCAAGATCTATGTGAAGGCCGGCGACGGCGGCGCCGGCTGCGTCTCGTTCCGGCGCGAGAAGTTCATCGAGTTCGGCGGGCCCAATGGCGGCGACGGCGGGCGCGGCGGCGATGTCGTCGTCGAATGCGTGCAGGGGCTGAACACGCTGATCGACTTCCGCTTCCAGCAGCATTTCAAGGCGAAGACCGGCGAGCACGGCATGGGCAAGGACCGGCACGGCGCCAATGGCGCGCCGGTCGTCCTGAAGGTGCCGCCTGGGACCGAGATCCTCGACGAGGACGGCGAGACGCTGATCGCCGACCTGACCGAGCCGGGCCAGCGCTTCACCCTGTGCAAGGGCGGCAATGGCGGCTTCGGCAACGCCTATTTCAAGACCGCCACCAACCAGGCGCCGCGCCACGCCAATCCCGGCCTGCCCGGCGAGGAACGCTGGGTCTGGCTGCGCCTCAAGCTGATCGCCGATGCCGGCCTGGTCGGCCTGCCCAATGCCGGCAAGTCGACCTTTCTCGCCACCGTCACCGCGGCGAAGCCCAAGATCGCCGACTATCCCTTCACCACGCTCCATCCCGGCCTCGGCGTCGTTCGCGTCGACGGGCGCGAGATGGTGCTCGCCGACATTCCGGGCCTGATCGAGGGCGCGCATGAGGGCCACGGTCTCGGCGACCGCTTCCTCGGCCATATCGAACGCTGCCGCGTGCTGCTGCATCTGGTCGAGGGCACCAGCGAGCACGCCGGCAAGGCCTACAAGACCGTGCGCAAGGAACTCGCCGCCTACGGCGCCGATCTCGACGAGAAGCCCGAGATCGTCGCGCTCTCCAAGGTCGACGCGCTGACGCCGGAGGCGCGCAAGGAGCAGCTCGCCCGCCTGAAGCGCGCCTGCGGCCGCACGCCGATCGCGCTCTCGGCCGCGTCGGGCGAAGGCGTCGAGGCGGCGCTGCGCGCGGTCTTCGCCGTCGTCGAGGAAGCGCGCGCGCAGGAGGCCAAGGACGAGGCCCCCGCCGAGGAGACCGGCTGGCACCCCTGATGCCGGTCGCGGGGGTGCGGGCCTGCCCGGCACTACCCGCTGGCGATCCCGGCCTTGGCGCAGCGCTATCCGCATGTCTGCCGATCGCGGAACCATCCCCTGCTTTTTTGTGATCGCTTTTTTTCGCGTGGGCCGGTACCCGTTTTGCGGGAGAATGCCCTCTCCGCCTGCTTCCGGATCTTTGCGACCATGCTGAGACGACAGACCGCCCTCGCCCTCTTCGCCGCCCTCCTCGCCGGATCGGCCTCCGCCCAGGCGCCGGCGCAGCGCCCGGCCCAGCAGCGGCCGGCCCAGGCGCAGGCGACGCCGGCGCCCGGTGCCGTTTCCCAGCCCGACAACACCACGGCGACCTATGGCGACTGGGTGCTGCGCTGCCAGCAGAGCGTCGCCGCCCGCATCTGCGAGATCGTCCAGACCATCGAGCAGCAGGGCCAGCGCGGCCCGATCGCGCTGGTGGCGATCGGGCGACCGGTCAAGAGCGAGCCGATCAAGCTCGTGATCCAGGTGCCGCCCAATCTCTCGCTCGGCGAAAAGGCGAGCGTGCGCGTGACGGTCGCCGACAAGGAGGAGGCGGTCGCGATCTTCCAGCGCTGCCTGCCGGTCGGCTGCTTCGCCGAGGCCAGCCTCGGCGACGACGCCTTCAAGCGCTGGCGCGGGCTCAGTGAGGCCGGGCAGATGCGCTATCTCGACGCCGGCCGCCGCGAGGTGACGTTGCCGCTCTCCTTCCGCGGCTTTCCGGCCGCGGCCGAGGCCCTGCAGCGCGAGCCGTAATCGGCAGGCGTCAATGCGCTCCTGAAGGTCGTGCATCGCGCAGCGTCGTCAGCGCCACCGCGATGCAGAACAGCATCCCGGCGATCGCGATCAGCGCGACCGCGTGGAAGCCGGTCATGAACGCGTCGCGCGCCGCCTGCAGCAGATGCGCCGACTGGTCCGGAGCCAGTTGCTCTGCTGCCGCGAGCGCGCCGCCCAGGGTCGCGCGCGCCGGCGCCAGCACCGCGCCGTCGACGCCGGCGACCGAGAGATCGGCCATGCCGTGGCGATAGAGCGCCGTGCCGAGGCTGCCGAGCGTCGCGATGCCGAGCGCCCCACCGAGCTCTGCGCTGGTCTCCGACATGGCCGAGGCCGCGCCGGCCCGCTCCTGCGGCGCCGAGCCGACCACGATTCCGGTGGTCAGCGTGATCACCGGCGTGAAGCCGATCGAGAACACGATTGAGGAGGCGACGATCTGGACGAGGCTCGGCGCCAGGGCGAGCCAGACGAAGCCGAGCGCCGACAGCACCATGCCGGCCGCCATCAGCGCCGCCGGCCTGAAGCGCACCGTCAGCGGCGTCACGCCGAAGGAGGCGAGCGTGAAGGCGAGCGCCGACGGCAGCGACCAGATGCCCGCCTCCAGCGGCGTCAGCCCGGCGACGAGCTGGAAATACTGCGCCAGGAAGATGAAGCTGCCGAACATCACCATGATGCCCGCGAGGTTGATCGCCAGCGCGGCGCGGAAGGCGGGGATGCCGAACAGCGCGAGGTCGACCATCGGATCGGCGAGGCGCCTCTGCCGGCGCGCGAAGACGACGCCGAGCACGACCCCGACGACGACGAAGGCGGCGGCATAGGCGGAGAGCCCGAACTCGGCCCCGTGCTTCACCCCGTAGATCACCGGCAGGATCGCCGCCAGCGAGAGCAGCGCACTGGCGAGGTCGAGCCGCCCCGCATGCGGCGCCTTGTACTCCGGCAGCAGGACCGGGCCGATCGCCAGCAGCACCAGCATCGGCGGAACGGCGATCAGGAAGACCGAGCCCCACCAGAAATACTCGATCAGCACGCCGCCGATCAGCGGACCGATCACGGCGCCGGCCGAGAAGCTCGCGATCCACATCGAGATCGCGAAGGTGCGCTCGGTCTCGTCCTCGAACATCACCGCGATCAGCGAGAGCGTCGAGGGCGCCAGCGTCGCCCCGGCGATGCCGAGCAGCGCCCGCGTCACGATCAGCATCTCGGCGCTGGTCGAGAAGGCGGCGACGGTCGAGGCGACGCCGAAGGCCGCCGCGCCGATCAGCAGGAGCTTGCGCCGGCCGATCCGGTCGCCGAGCGTGCCCATGGTCATCAGGAAGCCGGCGACCATGAAGCCGTAGATGTCGATGATCCAGAGCAGCTGCCCGGCCGAGGGCTTCAGCTCGCGCGCCAGCGTCGGCACCGCGAGGTTCAGCACCGTCAGGTCCATCGAATAGATCATGCAGGGCACGGCGATGGCGATCAGGCCCAGCCATTCGCGGCGTGTCGCCTTGCGCCGCTCGTCGCCGGCTGTCGGGGAAGTCGTCACGGTGTCGGTCTCGTCGGTCTCGGGCCGCGACACTGCCAGCCGAATGTGGCAGCTCTTGTCAGCACGGGCGCACCGCGCGCGCATGCCCGGCATGCTTGCGGCCGGGCATGCGCGCCATCTCAGCGCGGCGCCCGCCGCTCGCGCCGGAGCAGCAGCGTGTCGTGCCCCGAAAAGCCGACGACGCGCTCCTCCCGGAAGCCGAAGCGCCGGGCGAGCCGGAGCGAGGGCGCGTTCTCCGGCGCGATCAGGCAGACCGAACCTTCATGCGCGTCCTGTCCGTCGAGCCAGGCGAGCGCCGCGGCGAGCGCTTCGCTCGCGAAGCCGCGGCCCTGCGCCCAGCCCGCCAGCACCCAGCCGGCCTCCGGTATGCCGCGGATCGGCGGCTCGACCGCCCGGTGGAAATCGGCGAAGCCGAGATCGCCGACGAAACGCCCGCTCGCCTTCTCGGTCAGTGCCCAGTAGCCGTAGCCGAGCAGCGGCCAGAGCCCGCGATAGCGCAGCAGCCGCATCCAGACCTCCTGCGGCGTCGACGGCTGGCCGATATGGCGCACCACCGCCGCATCGGCCCATAGCCGGCAGAGCGGCTCGAAATGCCCGAGGCCGTGCAGGTCGAGGACGAGGCGCTCGGTCTCCAGGCGAATGGCTCTATCCTTCCGCGAATTGCAGCCGGTAGAGCCGCGCATAGGCGCCGTCCCGGGCGATCAGCGTATCGTGGTCGCCGGTCTCGATCACCTTGCCCTCGTCGAGCACGACGATCCGGTCGGCCTCGCGCACGGTCGAGAGCCGGTGCGCGATGACGAGCGTCGTCCGGCCCCGGGTCAGCTCCGCCAGCGCCTGCTGCACCAGCCGCTCCGACTGCGTGTCGAGCGCCGAGGTCGCCTCGTCGAGCAGCAGGATCGGCGCGTCCTTGAGGACGGCGCGGGCGATGGCGAGGCGCTGGCGCTCGCCGCCGGAGAGCCGGGAGCCGCGCTCGCCGACCCGGGTGTCGTAGCCGTCCGGCATCGCCATGATGAAGTCGTGCGCCGCCGCCGCCCTGGCGGCCGCGACGATCTCGGCCTCGCTCGCACCGGGCCGGCCGAAGCCGATATTGGCGCGCACCGTATCGTCGAACAGCACGACGTCCTGGCTGACCACGCCGATCTGGCCGCGCAGGCTGCGCAGGGTGACGTCGCGGATGTCCTGCCCGTCGATCTCGACCCGCCCCTCATTGGGGTCGTAGAGCCGCGGCACCAGCGCCAGCATGGTCGACTTGCCCGAGCCGGAGCGGCCGACCAGGGCCGTGGTCTTGCCGGCCTCGACCACGAGGTCGATACCCTCGAGCCCGCGCTGGTCGTCGCGATAGCGGAAGCGCAGGTCGCGGAAGGCGATCTCGCCGGCGCTCACCGCCAGCGGCCTGGCATCGGGCCGCTCGGCGATCAGCGGCTTCTCGTCGATCAGCGCATAATAGCGCTTCAGCGAGGCGCCGGCCTCCTGGACGATGGCGTTGAGATTGCCGAGCGAGCGCATCGGCTGCGCCGCGAGCAGCAGCGCCGAGACATAGCCGGTGAAATCGCCGACCGTGGAGCCGCCCGAGGTGATGCGCACGCCGATCGCGGCGAGCACCCCGGCGACGGCGATGCCGCCGCCGACCTCGAGCAGCGGGTCGAGCCGGCCGCGCGCATTCGCCGCCTTCATCTTCAGCGCCCGGATCCTCTCGAAGGCCGCGGCGGCGCGCTCCTTCAGATAGGGCTCGAGCGAATCCGTCTTGGCGACGCGCGCGCCCTGCAGGCTCTCGGTGACGAGGCTCGCCATGATGCCGGTCTGCTCCTGCTGCGAGGCCGCCATCCGGCGCAGCTTCTTGCCGATCCGGCCGATCGGCCTGGCGACGACGGGCGCGATCAGGAGCACGACCGCGGTCATCTTCCAGTCGATCCAGAGCATCGCGCCGACCAGCGCGATCGCCGTCATCACGTCGCGGATCGCGATGTTGACCAGCCGCGTCAGCGCCTCCTTGACGAAGGTGAAGTCGGTGGTGAAGCGCTGGGTGAGCGAGGCCGGGTTCTCCCGCTGCAGCTGCGCCAGATCGGCATCGATCAGATGGTCGTAGAGCGCGCTCTGCATGTCCGCCTCGATCCGGCTGACGACGCTGTTGGTCATCACCGTCTGGGTCAGCAGCGAGAAGCCCTTGATCGCGGTGACGATGACCACGACGACGGCGACGGCGTTGACCACGCCGATCTCGAAATCGATCGACTTCGAGACCAGCCGCTCCATCCGGCGCACGAAGCCGGTCGCCTCGGCTCCGATCGGATCGGCGAAGGCGTCGAAGGCCGCCTTGATCAGCAGCGGATAGAAGCTCGTCGTCGCCGCGATGATCACGACGAGGCCGAGGATGGTGAGCATTTGCGGCAGGTAGTGCCGCCCCCGCTCGCGCCAGACTCGGGCGAAGAGCGCAAGGGTGTCGTCGGTGACGCGGCCGATCTTCATGGCGCGGGGCCTAACATGGCCGCCATGCGAGCGCCACTGCCGGTCTTGCTCCGGACACGAAGCTGACGTCCGATGGCCATGAGATTGATTCCCCAGCTATCGAGCGCCCATGCCCCTTTCCCCGCCGGCCCGGCCCGGACAATCCTTCGCCGAGATCGACACCCCGGCCCTGATCATCGATCTCGACGCCTTCGAGCGCAATCTCGTCACCATGGCGGCCTTCGCCGAGGCGACGGGCGTGCGCCTGCGTCCGCATGCCAAGACGCATAAGAGCCCCGAGATCGCCATGCGCCAGATCGCCCATGGTGCGGTCGGGCAATGCTGCCAGAAGGTCAGCGAGGCGGAAATCCTCGTCGCCGGCGGCGTCACCGACGTGCTCGTCACCAACGAGATCGCCGGCGCCGCCAAGCTCGACCGGCTGGCGAGGCTCGCTCGCGAGGCCCGCATCGGGCTCTGCGTCGACCATGTCGACGGCGTGCGCGAGGCGGCCGAGGCCGCGGCGCGCAACGACGTGGTGCTCGACGTGCTGGTCGAGCTCGACATCGGCGGGCGGCGCTGCGGCGTCGCCCCCGGCGAGGCGGCGGTCCGGCTCGCCGAGGCGGTGGCGCGCAGCAACACGCTGCGCTTCCGCGGCGTGCAGGCCTATCACGGCTCCGCCCAGCACATGCGCTCGGTCGACGAGCGCAGCGAGGCGATCGAGCGCGCCGGCCTGCTCACCCGCAACACGGTCGAGCGCCTCGCCCAGGCCGGGCTCGCCTGCGACACCGTCGGCGGCGCCGGCACCGGCACCTTCGAGCTGGAAAGCCGCTCCGGCATCTGGAACGAGCTGCAATGCGGCTCCTACATCTTCATGGATGCCGATTACGCCAGGAACCGCATGGCCGACGGCACGCCCTTCCACACCTTCCAGCACGCGCTGTTCGTCCTCGCCGGGGTGATGAGCAAGCCGGTGCCCGACCGCGCCATCCTCGACGCCGGCCACAAGGCCGCGGCGGTCGATTCCGGCATGCCGGTGCCCTGGCAGCGCGAGGGCGTGATCTACACCAAGCCGTCCGACGAGCACGGCATCCTGACCGGCGACCCCGTCGCCGTGCCGCATCGCGGCGACCGCGTGCTGCTCGTGCCCGGCCATTGCGACCCGACGGTCAACCTGCACGACTGGTATGTCTGCGTGCGCGGCCTTGCCGGCCCGGACGCCCATGTCGAGGCGGTCTGGCCGGTCGCCGGGCGCGGGGCGCTCAGCTAACCGTGCTAGCCGAGCTCGCGCTGCGCGCCCTGACCCCGGCGGCGCCGCTGGCGCGCCGCTTCGGCCTGCTGCAGGAAGGCGTCGCGCTCTGGTCGCGCGGCCTTCGCCAGCGCGAGGCCTGGCAGCCGCATCAGGCCCGCTGCCGCGCCGTCATCGCCGAGGTCGCGGCCGCCCTGCCGCGCCGCCGCAAGGCGGTGGTGCTCGGCTCCGGCCCCGTCCGCGACATCCCGCTGGACGCGCTCTGCGCGGGCTTCGACCAGGTCGTGCTCGTCGACATCGTCCATCTGCCGCTGGTCCGCCTGAAGCTCTGGCGCCAGCCCAAGGTCGGCCTGCTCAGCCGCGACCTCACCGGCGCGATGGCCTGGCTCGCCGGCGAGGCGGAGGGGCGGCAGGACCCGCTCGCCGACCTCGCCGCCGACGAGAGCGTCGATCTCGTCGTCTCGGCCAACCTGCTCTCGCAGCTCGCCTGGCCGGTGGCCGACTGGCTCGAGGCCAATCCTGTCCGCGCCGCCGCCCTCCCCGCCGATCTTCCGGCCCGCTGCATCGCCTGGCATCTCGACGACCTCGCTCGCTTCAGGGGCCATGTCTGCCTGATCAGCGATGTCGAGATGGTCGAGCGCGACCGGGACGGGGCGATCCATGACCGGCTCGACCTGATGTACGGCGTCGCCCTGCCGGAAGCGGACGAGAGCTGGCTCTGGCCGGTCGCGCCCTTCGGCGAGGCCGAGCGAGACCGGGAATATGTGCACAAGGTCTGCGCGTGGCGGAGGTTCGGCTAGCGCGACCGCAAATGCATACGGCCAGGGGGTGAAAACCCCGCATCGGCTACTCGGGATGCCTTGCGTTCCATGCCTCGGCATATTCGGCGCACATCCGATACACCGCATCGCGATCCGTATGGCCTGCCGGTCGCGCACGCGACGGGAGAGCGGCTTGAAACGGCACATAGCCCTGATGAGCCAGCCGCCAGAGGCGGCGAAGCTCCTTCAAGGGGTCGGTATGATCATCGACACGCAGATCGAAGCGCGGGAATGAGGCTTCGGTCCAAATGCGAATGGCGCATGACTGACGGCCGCGTTTGTCGCCTCCCGCGCGTTCGCCCGCCTCCATAGCGAGGATCAGACGCTCGTCGAATCGCGCCCGGAAGCAGAAACATAGGCGTTCAGCGTCGCCTCGACGACCTGCGGGCCCGCAAGCATATTGCCTGCGACGGAGACCTGCGGGCCAGTGACGCTTCCGCTCCACTCGATGCACGCCGAGCCCGTGTAGGCGGCAACGCGTCCTTCGCGATCGATCAGATGGAGTTGGCGATGATCGCGGCCTCCATCGGAGGCCGACAAGGCCGCTACGATATCGTGTGCCGAGCATCCCTCCTGAAGCATTCGCAGCCCATCGACGCCAAAAAATGGATTCGCGAAAGCCTGGGTCGCGATCACGCCGGTTCGACCAGCGCCGTAGGGCACGACAGCCCCAACCGCCAGCGCCTTCGAGGCACATAAGATAGCGAACGCGCCTGTTTGCTCGTCCCGCGCGATGATCGACCATGTCATCGGACGTTACTCCCTCAGGCCATGCTGCAAAACAAGCAGGTTTCGGCTTTCGCAAAGTACACCTGCAGCAGCCCGCGCGATCACGCACATACCAGAAGCCCCGCCGGCCTGCGCCGCGAGGGTCTGAAGCATGCGCAATCCCGAAGGGAGCGCGGGGTCCGGGATGCGGCAGCCTTCGCCGCCATGTCGAATGTCGATGTCGAAGTGTCGAAGCGGCTGGGAGGCCGCGAGCCGAACCCCGCGCGCGGTTCTCTGATGGTGCCTCGCCGAGCCATCGGGTCGGGCAGGACCCGGCTTCGCCGGGACGAAGCCCCTCCGCCATGTGCGACCCGCAACGGTCGTTCAGAACGGACACCGCTCTCCCGCCCGGCCGCACGATGCCTCGCGACAGCCCCCTCGGTCGGGCGGAACGGGACGAAGCATAGGACAGCTTCCAGCGGCGGGGATCGATTTCAGCTTGATCCCCGCATGAGCAGCTTCACCCCACAGCCAGCCGCCGCCTGACGATCTCCGCATGGAAACGCGCGCCGTGGATCAGGCCCTCGTCGTTGAAATCATAGCGCGGATTGTGCAGCGGCGCGCTGGCGCCGTTGCCGAGGAAGGAGAAGCAGCCGGGAACATGCGCGAGGAAGCGGGCAAAATCCTCCGAGCCGGTGAAGGGCTCCGACACGACCGAGACGTACTCCGCGCCGAGCACGGCGCGCGCCGCCTCCAGCGCAGCCTCCGTCTGGACCGGCTGATTCACCAGCGGCACGAATTCTCGGGTGTAGATGACCGACTGCTCGACATTATAGGCGCGCGCGATGCCCTCAGCGATCACGCGCATCTGCGCCTCGATCCCGGCGCTGACCTCGGGATGGAAGCTGCGGGCGTCGCCGAGGATGCGCGCCTGCCCCGGCAGGGCGTTGCGGGTGCCGTCGGTGATCAGCTCGGTCACGGAGACCACGGCGATCTCAGCCGGGCTGAGCCGGCGCGAGACGATGGTCTGCAGGCTGGTGACCAGGGCGCAGGCGGCGACCAGGGTCTCGCTGCCGACATGCGGACGGGCGGCATGGCCGCCGACGCCGCTGAGGACGATCTCGAAATTGTCCTCGGCCGACATGATCGGGCCGCTGCGGGTCTGGAACTGGCCGATCGGCAGCCCCGGTGCATTGTGCAGCCCGTAGATCTCCTCGAAGGGGAAGCGCTCCAGCAGCCCGTCGTCGAGCATGGCGAGCGCGCCGCGTCCCCATTCCTCGGCCGGCTGGAAGACGAAGCGCACCGTGCCGTCGAAGCCGCCCTCCTCCGCCAGCAGCTTGGCGGCGCCGAGCAGCATGGCGGTGTGGCCGTCATGGCCGCAGGCGTGCATGATTCCAGGGTTCCGAGAGCGATAAGGCAGCTCGCTCTGCTCGGCGATGCGCAGCGCATCCATGTCGGCCCGCAGCGCGATCGCCCGGTTGCCGCCGCCGCGCGTCAAGGTCCCGACCACGCCGGTGCCGCCGATGCCCTCGACGACCTCGCCGAGCCCGAATTCGCGCAGCTTCGCCGCGACGAAGGCGCTGGTGCGCCTCTCTTCGAAGCCGAATTCGGGATGGGCGTGCAGCTCGCGCCGCCAGCCGCTCATCTCCCGCATGAGCATGTCGAGATCGATCGGCACGGGCTGCCCTCGCCTGCTTCACTCGGCCGGAAGATTATGTCGACGCCGGCGCAAGAGGCGCTGCAATTGCCGGCCCGATCTGCAAGCTTGTTTCGTGCTCGAGTGGATAGAACCTCCTCGGCACGGAGCACGGGAGACCGCGCTTCAGCGGTTCAGCCGCACGCTGCCGCTGAGCGAGAGGTCATAGCCGCCGAACTCCGCCGCCCGCGCCGCCATGTCGGGGCCGCGCATCCAGGCGAGCAGCGTCTGCGTCGCCGGTTCGAAATAGCTCCGCCGGCGCATCACCAGGTCGACATGCTCCCAGACCAGCGGCAGGAACGGCAGGCCGAACGCCATGGCGATGGCGCGCGCGGCGACGCCGCAATCGGCCCGGCCGGAGCGGATCGCCAGCGCCAGATCCTGGCCGGTGGCGCAGACTCCGTCGGCGACGATCATCCGGCCGGGTGGAACGCCGGTGCGCTCCAAGAGACTCAGCAGCAGCAACTGCGCCCCGGCACCACGCTGGCGCTGGGCGAAGCGCGCTCCCTTCGCGACCGCCGCGCCGAGCCCGTCGATGCCGAGCGGATCGCCCGGCGCCAGGAGCAGGCCCTGCTCGCGCCGGGCGAAGTTGATCACCACCGCGTCGTGCAGCGAGGGCTCGGCCGTGACCGCGGCGAGATTGGCCGCGTCGTCGTCCGGCGTCGCGTGCAGATGCACCGCCGCGATCGCCACCTCGTTGCGCAGGAGCCGGTCGAGCCCGGCCTGCGAGCCCTCGGCCAGCAGCGCCAGCCCGCAGCCGGATTCGCGGATGGCGAGCTCGAGCAGCGAATCCTGGCTGCCGCCGACGATCGGCGGCGGCGCCACCGCCTCCAGCCCGGCCGGACGCGACAGCCCGGCCTCGAGCCAGCGGTCGAGCCCGGCCCGCGGGAACAGCCATTTGCCGGAGACCTTCGTGCACGGCACCGCGCCCTGCCCGACCAGTTCGTAGAGCTTGCGCTCCTTGAGACGCAGATAGGAGGCGGCTTCCTCGGTGGTGAGCCAGAGCTGCTCCTGCATCTGACTGCGCTTGCCTGCATCCATTACGGGATTGGCATTTTGTCGCATTGAACTCTACAAATTGCAAATGCTTGCAATTCGATAGAGCGTCTCGGGAGAGGAACGTGGAGGTCGGCGCGATCTTTCAGGCGGCGTTCGCGCTGGTCGTCGGGCTCGATCCCGGCTTCCTCGGCATCGTCGCCCTGTCGCTGCGCGTCACCCTGACGGCCGTCCTGGTCGCGGCGCTGATCGGCCTGCCGCTCGGCGCCGCGCTGGCGCTGGCGCGCTTTCCCGGCCGTGCCGCGGTGATAGTCTGCCTGAACGCGCTGATGGGACTGCCGCCGGTCGTCGCCGGCCTCGCCGTCTTCCTGTTGCTCTCGCGCTCCGGCCCGCTCGGGCCGCTCGGCCTGCTGTTCACGCCGAGCGCGATGATCCTCGCCCAGGTCATCCTCGTGCTGCCGATCGTGATCGCGCTGACGCGCCAGGTGATCGAGGATCTGTGGAGCGAATACCGCGACCATCTGCGCTCGGTCGGCCTCGACGGCATGCGCGCCATCCCGACCCTGCTCTTCGACGGGCGCTTCGCCCTGGCGACGGCGCTGCTCGCCGGCTTCGGCCGCGCCAGCGCCGAGGTCGGCGCGGTGCTCATCGTCGGCGGCAACATCGCCGGCTACACCCGCACCATGACCACCACGATCACGCTCGAGACCTCGAAGGGCGACCTGCCGCTGGCGCTCGGGCTCGGCCTCGTCCTGCTCTCGCTGACGCTGATGATCAACGCCATCGCCTTCGGCGCCAGCCGCATCGGCGCGCGCTATGCCGGTTAGGAGCTCTTGGCCGTCATGCTGAGCGCGACCTCGATCCTGCCGCTGACTGTCGAGGCCGCCGCCTTCGCCGGGGACGGGCGCCTGCTGGTCGAGCCGAACAGCTTCACCATCCCGGCCGGCGGCCTCACCGTGCTGCTCGGGCCAAACGGTGCCGGCAAGTCGCTGACGCTGCGCCTCTGCCACGGCCTGCTGACGCCGAGCCGCGGCGCCGTGCGCTGGGCCGCCGCGGCCGACGGCCGGGCCAAGCGCCACGCCATGGTCTTCCAGAAGCCGATCATGCTGCGCCGCTCGGTCGAGGCCAACATCGCCCACGCCCTCGCCGCCGCCGGCGCGGGCGGACAGGAACGCCGGGCCCGCACCGCACAGGCCCTGCGGCGCTTCGGCCTGGACCAACGCGCCAGCCAGCCGGCCCGCCTGCTCTCCGGCGGCGAGCAGCAGCGCCTCGCCATCGCCCGCGCCTGGGCGCTGCGGCCCGAACTGCTCTTCCTCGACGAGCCGACCTCGCAGCTCGACCATGCGGCGACGCGCCAGATCGAGGGCCTGCTCTCCGGCCTCGTCGCCGAAGGCATCACCGTGATGATGTCGACCCACGACCTCGGCCAGGCCCGCCGCCTCGCCGACCGCGTGCTCTTCCTGCATCGCGGCCGCCTCGTCGAGGACGCACCCGCCGCGGCTTTCTTCTCCGGCCCCCATTCGGCCGAGGCACGCGCCTTCCTCGCCGGGGAACTGCTCTGGTGAACCATAAAGACGAGATGGAGAAACGCCCGATGACCTGTCTGCCCCGCCGCTCCCTCCTCGCCACAGGCCTGTTCCTCGGGCTCGGCGGCTTCGCTCTCGCCCAGGCGCCCGCCGCGCCGAGCAGCGAGCGTTTCATCACCGTCGCCTCGACCACCTCGACCCAGGATTCCGGCCTGTTCAACCACATCCTGCCGCTGTTCAAGGCGAGGACGGGCATCGAGGTCCGCGTCATCTCGCAAGGCACCGGCCAGGCGCTCGACACCGGCCGGCGCGGCGACGCCGACGTCGTCTTCGTCCATGCCAGGGCGCAGGAGCTGAAATTCGTCGCCGACGGCTTCGCCGACGAGCGGCGGCCGGTGATGTACAACGACTTCGTCCTGATCGGGCCCAAGAGCGACCCGGCCGGCGTTTCCGGCAGCAAGGACATCGTCGCGGCGCTGAAGACGATCCAGGAGAAGGCCACCCCCTTCGTCTCGCGCGGCGACAAGTCGGGCACCCATGCCGCCGAGCTCAACCTCTGGAAGGTGGCCGGAATCGACATCGCCGCGCAGAAGGGGCCCTGGTATCGCGAGATCGGCCAGGGCATGGGCGCCGCGCTCAACACCGCCGCCGCGATGGGCGCCTATGTTCTCTCCGACCGCGCCACCTGGATCTCGTTCAGGAATCGCGGCGATCTCGTCATATCCGTCGAGGGCGACAAGCGCCTGTTCAACCAGTACGGGGTGATGTCGGTCAGCCCCGCCAAGCACCCGCATGTGAAATTCGACGACGGCAAGCGCTTCGCCGACTGGCTGACCAGCCCGGAGGGGCAGAAGGCGATCGCCGACTACAGGATCGACGGCCAGCAGCTCTTCTTCCCCAATGCCGGGCAGGCCGGGGCGTAATGCCATGCGCCGCCTCCTCCTCGCCGCGCTGGCCGCGCTGATGCCGGGGCTCGGCGCAGCGCATGAACCGGTGCTGCTGCATGCGGCCGGCAGCCTGCGCGCGGCCCTCACCGAGATTGCGCAAGCCTTCGAAGGCGAGACGAGGCTGCCGGTCAAGCCGAGCTTCGGCGCCTCCGGCCTGCTCAGGGACCGCCTCGCCGGCGGCGAGACCGGAGAGGTCTTCGCCTCCGCCAACATGGAGCATCCGCAGGCGCTCGGGCGCGCCGGCCTCGCCGGGCCGACCGTGCTCTTCGCCCGCAACGAGCTCTGCGCCTTCCTGCGGCCCGGCATGGCGGCGACTGGCGCGACCCTGCTCGACCTGATGCTCGATCCGAAAGTCAGGCTCGGCACCTCGACGCCCAAAGCCGACCCTTCGGGCGATTACGCCTTCGCCGTCTTCGCCAGGGCCGACGCGATGAAGCCCGGCGCGAGGGCGGCGCTCGAAGCCAAGGCGCTGAAGCTCACCGGCGGGCCGGACAGCACGCCGGCGCCGGACGGGCTCAACGTCTACGGCCACAAGCTCGCGAACGGCGAGGCCGACATCTTCCTGGCCTATTGCACCAATGCCCGGCCGCTGGCGAAGGAGCAGCCGGGCATCGCGATGCTGCGCCTGCCCGACCGGCTCGCCGTCGGCGCCGATTACGGTCTGAGCGTGCTGGACCGGGCCTCGCCGAACGGCTACCGGCTCGCCATGTTCATCCTCTCGCCGCGCGGGCAGGCGATCCTCGCGAGCCATGGTTTCGCCGCGCCCGGCCTGCCGCGGACGGAACCATGAGCCTGCCCTCCCCGCCGCATGGGGATGGCTCCGATCTCCGGAGAATCCGATGACGCGCGAGACGATGGACTGGCAGGCGGCCCGGCCGGGCGAGACGGAAGCGCCGCTGCCCGAGCGGAGCGATGCCCGCCTCGTCTTCATCGGCCGTATCCGCACGCCCTTCGCGACGCGCGACGACTGCCCGCGCCAGGGCCGGCGGGACGGCCCGCTCTGCCGCGTCGAGGTCGACCCGCTCTGGCGGCCGGCGCTCGCCGGCATCGAGGCCTTCGACGAGCTCGACCTGCTCTACTGGATGCACGAGGCCAGGCGCGATCTGCTGACGCAGAGCCCGCGCGGCGGCGGCACGCTCGGCACCTTCGCGCTGCGCTCGCCGGTGCGGCCCAACCCGATCGCGCTGTCGCGGGTGAAGCTGGAGGGCGTCGCGGACGGCACCCTGCTGGTGCGCGGGCTCGACTGCCTCGACGGCACGCCGCTCCTCGACATCAAGCCCTTCCGCTGCAGCCATTCGCCCCGCGCCGATCAGCGAGATTGAATCGCTCCGGCCGGGCCCGATTCCGCGAGAAGCGGCAGAGCCTGTGCCTGACGGCGGACGGGGGCCCGCCAGGAAAGCGCGGCACCCCCCTTACCTTCCCCCGCTCCGCTGTTGCATAGTCGCCGCGACGCGGCGTCACGGCGCCGCAAGACTGGGGAACGGACATGAAGACCTTTGCTCTCGCCGCGGCGCTCGTCGCCGCCGGCACCCTCGCCGTTTCGGCGCAGCAGCTCGCGCCGAGCCCGACGCTCGATGCGATCAAGGCGCGCGGCCATCTCGAATGCGGCGTGCATCTCGGCCTGCCGGGTTTCTCCTTCGCCAACGACAAGGGCGAGTGGAGCGGGCTCGACGTCGATTATTGCCGGGCGCTCGCCGCCGCCATCCTCGGCGACGCCACCAAGGTCAAGTTCACGCCGACCTCGGTGCAGCAGCGCTGGCCGATCCTGCAATCGGGCCAGGTCGACGTGCTCTCGCGCAACTCGACCATCACCTTCTCGCGCAACGCCACGCTCGGACTCAACTTCCAGGGCATCAACTTCTACGAGGGCCAGACCTTCATCGTCCGCAAGAAGGCCAATGTGAAGTCGGCCGAGGAGCTCGACGGCGCCTCGGTCTGCGTCGCCGCCGGCTCGACCGAGGAGAAGAACGCCGCCGACTGGTTCCGCGAGCGCAACCTCAAGGTCACCATCACCAATTTCCAGAAGAACGACGACGCCATCACCGCCTATGACAGCGGCCGCTGCGACGCCTACACCGCCGGCGTCGGCGCGCTCGCCGGCCAGCGCGTCAAGCTCAAGGTCCCGGACGACCACATCATCCTGACCAAGCCGATCTCGAACGACCCGCAGGGGCCGGTGACGCGCTGGGGCGACGAACGCTGGCAGCTGATCGTGCGCTGGGTGCTGAACGGCACCATCGCAGCGGAGGCGCTCGGCGTCACCTCCAAGAACGTCGACGAGATGAAGGCGAGCTCGAAGAACTCGGAAGTCCGCCGCCTGCTCGGCGCCGAGGGCGGCTTCGGCGCCATGATGGGCCTGCCCGACGACTGGATGTACAAGGCGATCAAGCAGGTCGGGAACTATGGCGAGAGCTATGAGCGCACCGTCGGCATGGCTTCGCCGCTGAAGCTCGAGCGCGGCCAGAACCAGCTCTGGACCAAGGGCGGCCTGCTCTTCACCCCGCCGTTCCAGTGAGAGCACTACGGCGGTTCCGCCTCGGCACCTGAACCGCCGTCATTCCGGACAAGCGGCGAAGCCGCGCAGCTCCGGAATCCATCGTGGAGCGCAGTCCCCTACGATGGATTCCGGCCCTCCGCTTCGCTTCGGCCGGAATGACGGCCGCGTTTTCAGCGCTTAAGAGATCGAGCATCGTGGCCAGGGCCCTCGCCTTCATCAACGACAAGCGCGTCCGCGACGTGTTCTACCAGGGCGCGCTGCTGATCGGGCTCGTGGCGCTGCTGGTCTATTTCATCCGCAACGCCTCGCAGAACATGGTCCAGGCCGGCATCGCCTCCGGCTTCGACTTCCTCTGGCGCACCTCCGGCATCGAGGTGCCCTTCGTCCTGACGAACTATACCCAGTCCGACAACATCCTCGCCCTGTTCTGGGCCGGCGTCGCCAACACGCTGCTCGTCACCGCCATCGCGCTGGTGCTCTCGACGCTGCTCGGCTTCCTGATCGGCATCGCCCGGCTCTCCTCGATCTGGCTCGTGCAGGCGATCGCCGGCGCCTATGTCGAGTTCGTCCGCAACATCCCGCTGCTGTTCTTCGTGCTGTTCTGGTATTTCGGCGTCATCGCCGCGCTGCCCGCCCCGCGCGAGAGCCTCTCGGTCTTCGGCGTCGCCTTCCTCAACAATCGCGGCCTGACCATCCCGCTGCCCGATGCGGGCGCCAATTTCAAATGCGCGGTCATCGCGATCGCGGTCGCCGTCCTGCTGCACTGGCTCTTCCTGCGCTGGGCCAGGCGGCGCAAGGAAGCGACCGGGCGCGACGCGCCGGTGCTGCGCGTCGGGCTCGTCCTGCTGTTGCTCGTCCCGGCCCTCGCCCTGGCCTGGGCGACGCTGGCGACCCGCTGGGACATCCCCGTGCTGCGCGGCTTCAACTATCGCGGCGGCTTCGTCGTCATCCCGGAATTCGTGGCGCTGCTGGCGGCGCTCGTCACCTACACCGCCGGCTTCATCGCCGAGATCGTGCGCGGCGGCATCCAGTCGGTCCCGCACGGGCAGATCGAGGCCTCGTCGGCCCTGGGGCTCCGGCCCGGCCAGACGCTGCGGCTCGTCACCATCCCGCAGGCGCTCAGGGTGATGACGCCGCCGATGACCAACCAGTACCTCAACGTGCTGAAGAACTCGTCCTTCGGCGCCGCCATCGCCTATCCCGACGTGGTCAGCCTGTTCATGGGCTCGGCGCTCAACAACACCGGCCAGGCGATCGAGATCATCGCCATGACGCTCGCGGTCTATCTCGTCATCGGCCTCGCCGTCTCGGCCTTCATGAACTGGTACAACGCCCGCATCGCGCTGGTGACCCGATGAGCGCCGCCGCCCTCCCCAACAGCTGGCGCGAGCGCCTGTTCGGCACTCCGACCATCGCCGTGGTGACGCTGGTGCTCGCGGCGTTGATCGCCTGGATCGCCGTCCCGATCATCCGCTGGGCCCTGATCGACGCGAGCTGGAGCGGCCAGACCCGCAACGACTGCACCGGCACCGGCGCCTGCTGGGTCTTCGTCAAGGCGCGCTTCGGCCAGTTCATGTACGGCTTCTATCCGGCCGAGGAGCGCTGGCGGCCGAACCTCGCCGGACTCGTCTTCGCGCTCTCCGGCGCCGCAATCGTCCTGGCGCCACAACGGCTGAAGCTCGGCCTCGGCCTCGCCGCGCTCGTGATCCTGCCGCCGCTCGGAATCTGGCTGCTCGGCGGCGGTTTCGGCCTGCGCGCCATCGAGACGCGCGAATGGGGCGGGCTGATGCTGACCGTCTTCATCTCGATCTACGCCAGCCTGATCGCGATCCCGCTCGGCATCCTGCTCGCGCTCGGGCGGCAATCCGAGCTCAAGGTGGTCAAGCTGGTCTCGGTGCTGTTCATCGAGTTCTGGCGCGGCGTGCCGATCATCGCGGTGATCTTCCTGGCCTCGCTGCTGCTGCCGCTGATCATGCCGGCCGGCATCGGTGTCGACCGGCTGGCCCGCGCCGTGATCGGCCTCGGCTTCTGCATCGCCGCCTATATGGCGGAGGCGGTGCGCGGCGGCCTGCAGGCGCTGCCGAAGGGCCAGCGCGAGGCAGCGACCGCGCTCGGCCTCTCCTATTGGAAGGCGACCTGGTTCATCATCCTGCCGCAGGCGCTGCGCATCTCGCTGCCGGCGATGACCAACGAGTTCATCGCCCTGGTCAAGAACACCACGCTGGTGCTCGTGGTCTCGATCCTCGATCTGCTCGGCATCGCCCAGGCCTCGCTCGCCGATCCGAACTGGGTCGGCATGAACATGGAGGCCTATGCCTTTGCCGGCGGCCTCTATTGGCTGATCTGCTTCGCGCTCTCGCGCTGGAGCCGGAGCCTGGAACGCAAGCACTGACGTCCCGGCCGGCTCGGGAGCCGCCGCGCCGGTCCTCGGGACAGCGCGAGCGTTCAGCCCCGCCCGAGCGCGACCGGCACGGAATAGGAGCGCTTCACCCGCCCCAGCGCGAAGCTCGATTCGATCGAGGCGACATTGTCGAGCCGGGTCAGCTTGTCCTTGAGGAAACGCTCATAGGCGGCGAGGTCGCTGACGATGATGCGCAGGAGATAGTCGCGCTGTCCGGTCATCAGATAGCAGTCGGCGACCTCGGGCCAGCGCGAGACCGCGGCGGCGAAACGGTCGAGCTCCTCCTCGCGCTGGCGTTCCAGCTTGATCGAGGCGAAGACCGAGACCGGCAGGCCGAGCTTCTCCTGGCTGACGATGGCGACGTAGCCCTCGATGATCCCGGCCTCCTCCATGAGGCGCACCCGCCGGGCGCAGGGGCTCGGCGAGAGCCCGACCTTGCCGGCCAGCTCCTGCACGCTGATGCGCCCGTCCGCCTGCAGGATCTGGACGATGCGGCGGTCGATGTCGTCGAGCTTGAATTCCGGCATTTTCCCTCACCCGATCCGCCGAACTTAGCGGAAGCCTCCAAAAGCGGAAGAGCTGGGGCCACGATCGTGACATTCCCGCCACGGTTGCAGATTTGCTCAGCTTTCGGCATTGGCGCGCGCTGGCTTGCGGGCTCGACTCAGGTCTAGTCGGGCTCCCGCCTTCCGGATCCCGCCATGCTCAACCGCCTGTTCTCGCTCTGCCTGCTCGCGGCAGCCCTCTCCGGCTGCGTCACCGTCCCGAACCCGCTCACGCCGCAGCAGGTCGAGGCGCTCCGCCTGACGGCGGTCGCCGTCGAGGTCGATCCGGCGGCGGTCCTGTGGTGGGGCGATGGCGATCGGGCCTATGCCCGCAGCAAGGGCCTGCCGGAGCAGGACGCGGAGGAGCTCTCGAAGACGCCCGAGGCGCGCGCCTTCATCGCCAAGGCCGCCTCGGACAAGATCTCCAAGGCGCTCGAACACGAGCTCAGGCCGCTCCTCGCCGGCCAGCGGCCGGTGAAGATCCTGGTGACGCTGCGCAATCTCCGTCTGACGTCGGTCATTCAGCGCATCCTGGTCGGCGGCCCGCATGAGATGACGGCGGACGTGACGATCGTCGATGCAAAGAGTGGCGCGCCGGTCCTGGTCCGCACCGGACTGCGGGTGATCGCGCGCGCTGGCGAGGGCATCGGCGGCACCTTGATCGACGCGGCCTTCCTCGCCGAGCCGATCGACCGGCTCACGGTCAACTTCGCCATGGAGTTCAGGGACTGGCTCTTGCCACAGCAGCAGCCTCAATAGGGATCGCCCCCGATCTTGGCGGTTTCCGCTAAAACCGCCGACGTGGCAGCCGATCTTTAGCTGCCTTCGCCACGCGAACCATGCATGATGGCCTGCGCTGGAGGCTTTTCATGTCCGATCCCCGTCTGCCCATCCTCGCCGAGCTGGAGAAGAAGATCCTCTGGCTCGCCTCGTGGACGATCCACAACGCCAATCATATCCGCCCGAACGAGGACGGCATGAAGGTCGGCGGCCATCAGGCCTCCTCGGCCTCCCTCGCCACCATCATGACGGCGCTCTACATGGCCGCGCTGAAGCCGCAGGATCGCGTCGCGGTGAAGCCGCACGCCTCGCCGATCTTCCACGCCATCAACTACCTGATGGGGCTGCAGACGCGCGAGAAGCTCGAGAGCTTCCGCGGCTACAAGGGCGCGCAGAGCTACCCATCGCGCACCAAGGACATCGACGACGTCGATTTCTCGACCGGCTCGGTCGGCCTCGGCGTGGCGCAGACGCTGTTCTCCTCGCTGGTCCAGGACTATGTGAAGGCGCATGGCTGGGCCAAGGATCGGCCGGAAGGGCGCATGGTCGCGCTGATCGGCGATGCCGAGCTCGACGAGGGCAACATCTTCGAGGCCCTGATGGAGGGCTGGAAGCACGGCGTGCGCAACACCTGGTGGGTGATCGACTATAACCGCCAGTCGCTCGACGCCGTCGTGCGCGAAGGCCTCTACGACCGGATCGAGCAGATGTTCCGCGCTTTCGGCTGGGACGTCGTCACGCTGAAATACGGCTCGCTCCAGCAGGCGGCGTTCAAGGAGAAGGGCGGCGAGCGGCTGAAGGCCTGGATCGATTCCTGCCCGAACCAGCTCTATTCGGCCCTGACCTTTCAGGGCGGCGCCGCCTGGCGCAAGCGGCTGATGGACGATCTCGGCGACCAGGGCCCGGTGACGAAGCTGATCGAAAGCCGCTCCGACGCCGAGCTCTCGGCGCTGATGTGCAACCTCGGCGGCCACGATTTGCCCTCGCTGCTCGAAGCCTTCGAGGGCATCGGGCATGACCGGCCGGTCTGCTTCCTCGCCTATACGGTCAAGGGCTTCGGCCTGCCGCTCGCCGGCCACAAGGACAACCATGCCGGCCTGATGACGAAGGAGCAGATGGAGGGCTTCAAGGCCGCCAACCGCATCCGGCCCGGCCATGAATGGGATTTGTTCGAGGGGTTGACGCTGCCCGAGAGCGAGATCCGCGCCTTCCTCGACGAGGTGCCCTTCTTCTCGCGGGGCCGCCGGCGCCATTCCGCGCCCGCCCTGCCCGTCCCGGCCAAGCTCGAGGCCGGCATCCAGCCGGTGATGTCGACGCAGATGGGCTTCGGCAAGGTGCTCGACGAGCTGGCGAAAACCGGCGGGCCGCTGGCCGACCGCATCGTCACCACCGCGCCCGACGTCACCGTCTCGACCAATCTCGGCCCCTGGGTCAACCGGCGCGGCCTGTTCGCGCGCGCCTCGCTGGCCGACACCTTCAAGGACGAGCGCATCCCCTCGATGCAGAAATGGGAGTTCTCGCCGAAGGGCCAGCATATCGAGCTCGGCATCGCCGAGATGAACCTGTTCATCAACCTCTCGGCGCTCGGCCTGTCGCATTCGGTCTTCGGCGAGCGGCTGATCCCGATCGGCACGCTCTACGACCCCTTCATCTCGCGCGGCTTGGACGCGCTGAACTATGCCTGCTACCAGGACGCCCGCTTCATGGTCGTCGCGACGCCGGCCGGCGTCACGCTGGCGCCCGAGGGCGGCGCGCACCAGTCGATCGCGACGCCATTGATCGGCATGAGCCAGGACGGGCTCTGCGCCTTCGAGCCGGCCTTCGTCGACGAGCTCGCGGTGATGATGCGCTGGTCGTTCGACTACCTGCAGAAGGATGGCGAGGGCGACCCGGACGAGCGCACCTGGCTGCGCGACGAGACCGGCGGCTCGGTCTATCTGCGCCTCTCCACCCGCCAGGTCGAGCAGCCCAAGCGCCCGATGACGCCGGAGCTGGAGCGCGACATCATCGACGGCGCCTATTGGCTGCGCAGACCCGGCCCGAACGCCTCGGTCGTCATCGCCTATACCGGCGCGGTCGCGCCCGAGGCGATCGAGGCCGTCGGCCTGCTCGCCGAGGACCGGCGCGATGTCGGCCTGCTCGCCATCACCTCGGCCGACCGGCTCAATGCCGGCTGGCAGGCGGCCGAGCGGGCGCGCCAGCGCGGCAACCACGCGGCGACCAGCCATGTCGAGCGCCTGCTCGGCGAGCTCTCGCGCGATTGCGGCATCGTCTCGGTGCTGGACGGCCACCCGGCGACGCTCGCCTGGCTCGGCAGCGTCCACGGCCACCGCCAGAAGGCGCTCGGCGTCGAGCATTTCGGCCAGACCGGCACGGTCGCCGACCTCTACCGCCATTTCGGCATCGACGCGAACGCCATCGTCCATGCGGCGCAGGCGGCCGCGCCGGGCCGGCCGGTGCGGTATCTGAAGGCGCTGCCTTAGGGCGCGACGTAGAACCCCTCTCCTGGAAGGAGAGGGGCAGGGGTGAGGTGTTCGGACTGGAAACGTTGGCCTGAACCTGGACGCGCGGTCAGCGCTCGCGGAACTGGTCGGATGGCCTACACCTCACCCTGCCCTCTCCTTACAGGAGAGGGTTCCCCGCGCCCTCGATCAACCGCCCCGCTTCACCTTCACCCCGGCGATCAGCCAGGCCCCGGTCAGGAAGAATCCGATCAGCACCGCGAGCCCGGCGCGCTGGCTGGCGAACAGGCTCGTCGCCAGCGCGACCAGGGTCGGCCCCAGGAACGACGTCACCTTGCCGGCGAGCGCGAACAGGCCGAAGAACTCGCCGATCCTGGCCGGCGGCGCGATGCGGGCGAGCAGGCTGCGCGAGGACGCCTGCAGGGGGCCTGCCACCAGGCCGATCAGCAGCCCCAATCCGAGATAGACCTGCTCCGGCAGCGAGGCGAAGAGCCCGTCGCCCGGCACGGCCGGCGCCGCCGCGACGACGAAGGCGACGCGGTCCGGCCCGAGCGAGAGAATGCCGACGCAGGCGAAGAGCAGGCAGGCGATCGCTCCGAGGATCACCCGCTTGCCGCCGATCGCGTCGTCGAGCTTGCCGCCCGCCCAGGCGCCGAGCGTGCCGGTGACGGTGAGCAGGATGCCGAACACCCCGAGCTCGATCGTCTGCCAGCCGAAGACGCCGGCGCCGTAGATGCCGCCGAAGGCGAAGAGCGCGACGAGCCCGTCCTGATAGATCATGTTGGCGAGGAGGAAGCGGCCGAGCCCCGGCAGCGAGGGCAGTTCGGCCAGCGTCGCCCTGAGATGCGCGAAGCCGCCGGCCGCCGCCCGCCTGAGCGGGATGCCGGTTCGCGGCGAATCCGGCGTCAGCAGGAACATCGGCGTGACGAAGATCACGAACCACAGCGCGGTGAGCGGCCCCGAGAAGCGGTCGCCCTCGCGCGCGGCCGCGTCGAGCCCGAACAGCGGCGCAAGCCCCGCCAGGGTCCTGCCGGTATGCGGATCGGCCGCGAGGAAGCCGAGGGTCAGCGCCAGCGAGACCAGCCCGCCGAGATAGCCGACCGCCCAGCCGGTGCCCGACAGGCGCCCGAGCCGCTCCGGCGGCACCAGCCGCGTCATCATCGCATTGTTGAAGATCGTCGCGAATTCCGCGCCGATCGTGCCGACGACGAAGCCGGCGAGCGCGATCGGCACCGCCCAGGGTGAGCCCGGCCTGGCGTACCAGAGCATCGCCGAGCCGGCGACCAGCATCGCGCCGAACACCGCGATCCAGGGCTTGCGCGGGCCGGTCCTGTCGGCGATGCCGCCCAGCAGGGGCGAGAGCAGCGCGATGGCGAGCCCGGCGAGGCCGGTCGCGTAACCCCACAGCGCCTGGCCCTGCGCCGGGTCGCGGGCCAGCGCCGCGGCGAAGAAGGGCGCGAAGACGAAGGTGGTGACGAGGGTGAAGAAGGGCTGCGCCGCCCAGTCGAAGAAGATCCAGGCGACGACCGAGCGCCGCGGCGGATAGCTCGCCGGCTGGTCGCCGGCGGCAGGCGGGGAAACCGCGCTCACTGCAGCGTGGTGTCCGGGTCGGAGCCGCCGCGGGCGAGCTCGATCTCGGTGATCGCGACCAGGACCTCGGCCCGGCTCTTCAGGCTGGGGGCCTCGAGCAGCGCCTGCTTCTCGCGCGGGCCGAACGGGCACATCATCGAGAGTGCGTTGACCAGCGCCTCGTTCGGCGCCTCGTTGACGCCCTTCCAGTCGATCTTGAGCTCGTTCGCCTTGGCGAAGCTGCGCAGCGCCTTGAGCAGGCCGGCGCGGTCGACCTCCTCCTCGCCGGCGCGCGCCTGGAAATCGGTCGCGAAGCCGTCATAGGCGACGCGCCCCTGTCGATAGGGGGTCGCGACGGAGAGCTCCTCCTCCAGGCGGAACCGCGAGATCCCGGTCAGCGTGACGATGTAGCGGTCGTCGCCGGTCTCGGCGAACTGGGTGATCCGGCCGAGGCAGCCGACCTGGAGCAGCGCCGGCACCTGCGACTGGCGCCCGGTCTCCGGCTCCGGCTGGATCATGCCGATGACGCGGTGCGAGCGCAGCGCGTCGTCGATCATGCTGAGGTAACGCGGCTCGAAGATGTTGAGCGGCATCTGGCCGCGCGGCAGCAGCAGCGCGCCGGCGAGCGGGAACAGCGGAATCACCGCCGGGCAGTCCTCCGGCCCGGAATAGACCGCGTTCATGCCCATGGCGCGCCTCCCTTCACGAAAACAGCAGGCCCGACAATTTGCGCCGCCCGGCGACGCTGTGCTCGTCCATCGGCCCCCAGGCCTCGAAGAACTGCAGCAATTGCTTGCGGGCGCCGTCGTCGTTCCAGGCGCGATCGGCCTTGATGATCGCGATCAGCTGGTCGACCGCCTCCTCGCGCCTGTCGCGCGCGTTGAGCGCCAAAGCGAGGTCGAACCGGGCCTGATGATCCCGCGGATTGGCCGCGACCCTGGCCTCGAGCTCGGCCGTGTCGCCGAGCGAGGCGGCCTGCTCGGCGAGCTCGACCGCGGCCCTGACCGCCGCCACCGCCGGATCCTGCGCCTTTGCCGCCGGCACCATGGCGAGGAAGCCCTTGGCGCCCTCGATGTCGGCGGCGTCGAGATGCAGCCGCGCCATGCCGGCGATCGCCGCGACATTCTCCGGCTCGGCCGCCAGCACCTGCGCATAGAGCTCGCTCGCGCCGGCGGCGTCGCCCGCCTCCAGCGCCTCTGCCGCCGCGGCCAGCACCTCCTCGACCGGCCCCGGCCCCATCGGCCCGACCAGGCGCTCGATGAAGGCCTTCACCTGGCTCTCCGGCTGCGCGCCCATGAAGCCGTCGACCGGCTGGCCGCGCTGGAAGGCGATCACCGCCGGGATCGACTGGATGCCGAGCTGGCCCGGAATGGCCGGATGCTCGTCGATGTTCATCTTGACCAGCTTGACCTTGCCGCCGGCCTCGCCGACCACCTTCTCGATCACCGGGGTCAATTGCTTGCACGGGCCGCACCAGGGCGCCCAGAAATCGACCAGCACCGGCTGGTTCATCGATTCGGCGATGACGTCCTGGCGGAAGCCCTGCGTCGTCGTGTCCTTGATCAGGCCCTTGGCCGGGGCCGCGTCGCCGTTGACCAGCATGGCTCGTCCTTCACCTAGCAATCTGTCGGTCTTGGAAATCTGGAAACCGGATGGCCGCCGCAGCGCGCCGCCTCTTACATGGGTGGCTTCAGCCGTTCTGTCCATCGTCCGGCGGCGCCGGCAGCGCGACGATCATCGGCTCGTGCCCGGTCGCGCGCAGGAAGGCCAGCATGTCGTCGCGTGCGATGCCGAGCGTCGCCGTGTTGACCAGCGGGTGGAAGTTCAGGCGCTCGCCGTCCATCAGCGCGGCATCGAGCACCATGGTCACCTCCCCCGCATGGTCGTTGGCAACGGCGAAGGCCGTCACCGAGCCCGGCGTCACGCCGAGCTTCTCCATCAGCAGCTCGGCCGAGCCGAAGGAGAGCCGGCCGCTGGCGCCGAGCCGCTCGTGCAGCCGCTTCAGGTCGATGCGCGTGCTCTCCAGCGCCGAGACCAGGAAGAGCCGCCCCTTCTTGTCCTTGAGGAACAGGTTCTTGGTGTGATGGCCCGGCACCTTGCCGCGCAGTTCCTTCGATTCGGCGACCGTGAACACCGCGACATGGTCGAGGCGCGTCGTCGCGATGCCGAGCCCTTCGAGCTTGGCGATGAGAGCGTCGGGAGAGAGCGGTGTCGGCATGGTCGACCGGAGCAGGCAGGACGCGCGAAACGAAGCCGCCCGGCCCGCCTGCATCGCAAGCCGATCGGCAGGACGGCCCCGGGCGCGGGAGGCGGGACGGGTTCACCGATCGGGCCGGCTGAGCCCGATCGGTTCGGCTCTAAGCCCGCCGGCCGGCGCAGGCAAGCGCCGCAGGCGAGGCGGCCGGCGATCGAGCCGCTCGCTGGCGGCCCGGCCGGCGGCGAGCCGGCCCCGGCATGCCCCGACTCGGAGCGCGACCCACGGGCTCTGGCGCCCGGCCTCTCCCCGTCGTGCCACGCTCCCGGCGGGAGGCGGGCCGGCATCCCGCTCGCAACGCGGTTTTCACGCCGGTTTCGCCGGGCCGACACGCCACCATCAGAAAATTGCAACAAGGCGCTTGCGCTTCCCGTCGCTTTGGGGCAATAACCCGGCCGCGCCACCGGCGCGACTGTCTCGGATGCGGGTGTAGCTCAGGGGTAGAGCACAACCTTGCCAAGGTTGGGGTCGAGGGTTCGAATCCCTTCGCCCGCTCCAGACATTTCTCAAGGTTTGAGAGGCACGTAAGCGTCGGGTTTCCCGGCGCTTTTTGCTTTTTGGGCGCTGTGGCGCGCGTCTTGGCCGACCTGTCGAGGCTCCGGCGCTGGGCGCTGGCCTTGGCCTCACGGCGGCGTGCTCTCCGCCGCGCAGTAGCGCTCCAGCACCGCTCTCGTCCCCTCGGCCCAGATGGCGCGCAGCGCCGCGCCGAACGCGGCGCTGAAACGCGGCTCCTGCGCGAGCGAGCCGTAGATGTCGCGCATCCCGAGCCAGGCGGCCGGCTCGGCCTTCGCCATCCGGGCCCGCTCGCGCAGCCGGGGCCAGATCGGGTCCTCGGCCGTCACCGGCGCGCCGCTCTCGCTCTCGCCATGACAATAGCGGCACCAGAAGGCGCAGACGAGCGCGAGCCCGTCGATCCCGCGCCCGGTCGCGAGCGCGTCGCGGAGCGTCGGCAGGATGAATTTCGGCTGGCGGTCGGAGCCGTCGCGGCACAGGCGCCCGATCGTGTCGGCGATCGTCGGATTGGCGAGCCGCCGCTCCACCGTCCGCCTGTAGGCGCGCAGATCGGTCCCCGGCACAGGCGGCACCAGCGGCACCACCTCCTCGGCGAGCAGGCGTGACAGGAAACGGGCGATCAGCGGGTCCTGCATCGCCTCGTGGACGAAGCGGATGCCGAGCAGGCCGGCCGGATAGGCGATCGCGGCGTGCCCGCCATTCAGGATCCGGATCTTCATCAGCTCGAACGGGGCGACATCGGCGACGAACTGGACGCCGACCTCCTCCAGCCGCGGGCGGCCGGCCGGAAACCGATCCTCCAGCACCCATTGCCGGAAATCCTCGCAGAAGACCGGGCGGCGATCGTCGATGCCGAAATCCGCCAGCAGCCGCTCGCGCTCGCGCTGCGTCGTCGCCGGCGTGATCCGGTCGACCATCCCGTTGGGGAACGCGACGGTCTCGCGGATCCAGGCGGCGTCCGAACGGTCGACCAGCTCGACCAGGCCGGCGACCGTCTCCCGCGCGACATGGCCGTTGCCGGGGAGATTGTCGCAGGACATCACCGTGAAGGGCGCGACGCCGGCCGCCCGGCGCCGCAGCAGTGCCGCGGCGATCAGCCCGAAGGCGGTCTTCGGGCGTCGCAGCCGGTCGGCGGCATCGGCGGCGATGTCGGGATCGTCGCCAGCGAAGGCCTGGGTCGCCGGGTCGACATGGTAGCCGCCTTCGGTGACGGTCAGCGAGACGATGCGGATGCGCGGGTCGGCCAGGCGCGCGAGCACGGTTTCGCTCTCTCCCGGGGCGATGAAATCGAGCATCGGCGCGATGATGCGGGCTTGCGAGAAACCGGCTTCCTGCGTCACCACCGTGGTGAGGAAGTCCTGCGCCGCGAGATCGCTCCGCATCCTGGCGTCGTCCTCGCGGATGCCGGTGCCGATCAGCGCCCAGTCGCGGTCGAGCCCCCGTTCGAAGAGCTCGTCGAGATAGACCGCCTGATGCGCGCGGTGGAAATTGCCGACGCCGATATGGACGATGCCGGGCGAGAGAAGCTGCGGCCGGTATTGCGGGACGGCAGCGGAGCCGGCGACGGCGGCCAGAGTCGCGCGCGAAAGCCTGACCGCCATCGGCGTCACTTCGCCCGCGCCGCCGCGAGCTGGATGACGAGGTCGGGCCGGTCGCTGGTGATCTGCGAGACCGGCTGGCCGAGCCAGAAGGCGATGTCGCGGACCGTGTTCGGCACCCAGACGCCGAGGCGCTCGCGCCCGACGATGGCGAGCGCCCGGTCGAGCGTAAGGCGCAGCAGCGACTGCTCCACCGCGACGATGCAGCCGAGATCGGCGAAGCGCTTCAGCGTCCGCTCGACGCCGCCATACGCTTCGCAGGAGCGCCGGTCGACCGAGGCGAGGCGGCGCAGCCGCGGCGCCTTGGTCCGGATCTCCTCGATCACCTCCGGCACGAAGCAGGTCAGCACGACGCGCGCGGACAGCCCGCGCTCCTCGACCAGGGCGATCACCTTGTCGAGCAGGCCGGGATAGGGGCTGCCGAAAGCGTCCATCTTCATCTCGATCTCGAGCTCGATCCCGGTCGGGCCGAAGACGTCGAGCACGGCCGGCAGCGTCGGGATCGTCTCGCCGAGCGTGTCGTTGAGCTTCACCCGGCGCAGCGCCTCGCGGTCGAGCCCGCCGACCGGCCCCCTGTGATCGGTGGTGCGCTCGAGCAGCGGGTCGTGGATCACCATGATCTCGCCGTCGCTGGAGAGGTGCACGTCGAGCTCGACCGCATCGACCTTGAGGCCGCAGAGATTCCGGAAGCCGGAGATGCTGTTCTCGGCCCAGAGGTTGCGTGCGCCGCGATGCCCGATGATCCGCATGAGGGAAGTCCCGTTATCCGAGTGCGATGACCTATTTGCCGCTGTCGACCAGCCCCTTCACGAACCAGCGCTGGAGCAGGAGGATGACGATGGTCGGCGGCAGCATGGTGAGGAAGGCCGCGTTCATCAGCACGTGCCAGGTCGGCAGCGAGTCGCTCTGCGGCATCAGCTTCTTCAGCCCGATCACGGCGGTCGCCATGTCGGGATCGGTGGTGAGCAGCAGCGGCCAGAGATACTGGTTCCAGCCCATCAGGAAGAGGATGATCGCCAGCGCCACGATGTTGGAGCGCGACAGCGGCAGCAGGACCAGCCGGAAGAACTGCCAGGGGCTGGCGCCGTCGATGCGCGCCGCCTCGCAGAGCTCGTCCGGAACGGTCAGGAAGAACTGCCGGAACAGGAAGGTCGCCGTCGCCGAGGCGATCAGCGGCAGGATCAGGCCGGAATAGCTGTTGACCAGGTTCCAGTCGAGATCGACCAGCGCCTGCCAGCCGAGCCAGCCGCCGAGAATGTTGAGCGGCAGCGCCACATTGGCCGCCGATTCATAGGTCGGCACGATCCGCACCTCGATCGGCAGCATCAGCGACATGAAGATCAGCCAGAAGGCGGTGAGCCGGAACGGGAAGCGGAAATAGGTGACGGCGAAGGCCGCGATCAGCGAGACCGCGAGCTTGCCGAAGGTGATGCCGCAGGCGACGATGAAGGAGTTGAGCAGGAGCCGGCCAAATTTCGCGCTGCTCAGCACGCTCTGCATGTTCGCCAGGAACTGGTCGCCCGGCAGCCAGGAGAGCGGCACCTGCATGATCTCCTGCTGCGACTGCGAGCCGATGACCAGGACGAAATAGATCGGCAGGCAGACGATCGCCGCCCCGAGCACCAGGATGGCGTGGCAGGCGAGGTCGAGGACCGGCGTGCGCTCGTTCATCCCCGCCCCTAGACGCTGTAGTTCACGCGCCGCTCGATGAAGCGGAACTGCGCGAAGGTGAGCGCGAGCGCCAGCGCCATCAGCACCACCGACTGCGCCGCCGAGGAGCCGAGGTCGAGCGTGACGAAGCCGTCCTGATAGACCTTGTAGACCAGGATCGAGGTCGCGCCGGCCGGGCCGCCCCGGGTCGTCGCGTCGACGATCGCGAAGGTCTCGAACAGGCCGTAGACGAAGTTGATCACCACCAGGAAGAACAGGGTCGGCGCGATCATGGGAAGCGAGATGCGCAGGAAGCGCTGGATCGGCCCCGCCCCGTCGAGATAGGCCGACTCAAGGATCGATTGCGGCACCGACAGCAGCGCCGCGACCAGGAAAATGTAATTGTAGCAGATGTGATTCCACGACGCGGCCATGACGATCAGCGCCAGCGCATGGCCGGAATTGCGGTTCGGGTCCCAGTCGAGGCCCAGCCCCTGCAGCAGATGCGCGACCGGCCCGACCCGCGGATTGAACAGGAAGGCGAGCATGATGCCGGCGATCGCCGGAGCGATGGCGTAGGGCAGCAGCAGGATGGTGCGATAGGCGCCGCGGCCGCGCGCGATATGGTTGGTGGCGAAGGCGAGCACGAGCGCGGCCGACAGCGTCAGGATGTTCTGCGCCAGGGTGAAGGCCAGCGTCACCTGCACCGAGGACCAGTAGACCCCGCTGCGGAACAGCCGCTCGAAATTCTGGAGACCGACCCACTGTGTCGTCGCGCCGAACGGGTCGGTGAGCTGGAAGGCCTGGAGCAGCGCCCGCACCGACGGGATGAAGAAGAACAGCAGCAGGATGAAGAGCTGCGGCGCCAGCAGCCAGAACGGCAGGCGCCAATCGTCGAAATGGGCGCGCTTCAGGCCGCTCTCCGCCTCGCCCGTCCCCGCCGCGGGCAGAGGCCGGCGGGTCGCAGGCCGGCGCGGAGCCAGGGCTCCGGCGCCGGCCGGTACCGCCAGGCTGCCGCTATTTCTTGCCGGCATTGAGCTGCTCGTAGCGGCGCAGAGCCTCGTTGCCGCGGTTGACCGCCTCGTCGAGCGCCTGCTGCACCGGCTTGCGGCCGAGGAAGGCGGCCGAGACCTCCTCCATGATCGCCACATTGATCTGGTTGCTGTTGCCGATGCGGAAGCCGAGCGAATTGTCGCTGGGCGTGCCGCGCATCAGCTGCAGCACGGCGAGCGCCCGCGTCGGGTTCTTGTCGTAATAGCCCTGCGCCTTGGCCGCCTCATAGGCGGCGACGGTCACCGGCACATAGCCGGTCGCCTGATGCCACCAGACCTGCGTGTCGGTCTGCGCCAGGAAATTGTAGAAGGCGGCGACCGCCTTGTACTTCTCCGGCGTATGCCCCTTCAGGGTCCAGAGCGCCGCGCCGCCGATCACGCTGTTCTTCGGCGAAACGCCCTGCTCATAGGGCAGTTCGGCCGCACTCCACTCGAACCTGGCCGCGGCGACCACCGCCGCATGGGCCGCCGTCGAGGCGATGATCGTCGAGCATTCGCCGGAGGTGAAGAGTTGCACGGGGATCACGCCCTGCCCGGCGATCTGCATCACGCCGGAGCCGACCAGCCGCTTCATGCGCTCGACCTGGCCGACGAGCTTGCCCTTGTTGAAGACGAAGGACGTATCGAGCCCGTCCATGCCGTTGCGCTTGGTCGCATACGGGATGTCGTTCACGGCGCTGTAGTTCTCGAGGAAGCTCCATTCGTAGTCCCCGGGCAGAACCATCGCGCATTTCGAGACGCCCTTGGCCTTGATCGCGTCGAGCTGCGGCTCGAGCTCCTGCCAGGTCGCGCCCGGCTTGTCGAAGCCCGCGGCTTTGAAATGGTCGCGGTTGTAGAACAGGATCGGCGTCGACGAGTTGAACGGCATCGCCTGCAGCTTGCCGTCGACCGCGTAGTAGCTGACCACCGGCTTGATGAAGTTCGACCAGTCGACCTTGTAGCCCTGCTGCGCCATCAGCTCGGCCGTGGGGATGATCGCGCCCGAATTGACCATGGTCAGGAAGGAGCGCTCGTTCGACTGCACGATCTCCGGCTGCCGCTTGGCCCGGTAGGCCGCGATCGTGCCGTTCAGCACCTCGTCATAGCTGCCCTTGGCGATCGCCTTGACCACATAGTCCTTCTGCGAGTCGTTGAACTTCCTGACGATCTCCTCGACGCGCTCGCCGAGCGCGCCGCTCATCGCGTGCCAGAACTCGATCTCGGTCGCCGCCCGGGCCGGCGACAGGCCGGCCAGCACCAGGGCACCCACGCCCGCCAACACCGCATGGATAGGTCGCATCGAAGCCTCCCGTCATGACGTTATGCGAGCATATGCTCTTTATTGAAGCATATGCTCGCACATCGCCTCCTTATGTCAACCGCCCGTGACAGGGCGATGACGGCGCGCCAGGGACGGCCGCCGAGCGGATCGGAGACTGCCGCGCTCAGCCGGCGAGCAGGGCGCGCGCCGTGTCCTCGTCGATGATCAGGCCGTTGACGATGCGCCCGGCGAGGGCGGCCCGCAGCGGCGCCACCTTCGCGGCGCCGTGCGCGATGCAGATGCGCAGGCGGTTGCTGCCAGGCTCCGGCGGCACGCTGGTGACACGCAGGTTCAGGCCGCGGTCGAGCACCCTGCCCTCGCCGTCGAACGCCCAGCCGGTCACCTCGCCGACGGCGCCGTGACGGACCAGTTCGAGCAGTTCGCTGCGGGTCATGAAGCCGTCGCGATAGAGCACGGCGTCGTCGCCGATCTGGCTGATGCCCATCAGCCAGAGATCGGCCTCGCCGGCGATGGCGCGGATCCGCCGGACCGACTCGATCTCGATCAGTTGCGCCCGCTCCTCCGGGCTCGAGACGTAAAGCGGCAGCGGCATCGGGAAATGCTGGGCCTTGGTGAGCTCGGCCAGCTTGACCAGCGTATCGAACCGGCTCGCCGAGCCGTCCGGGGAGATCGTGCCGACGAGCGAGACCAGCCGGTGCAGCGGGCAGGACATCGGCGAGACCCGCTCGATGCTGGCGCGCATCGAGCGGCCGGTGCCGAGCGCCATCACCAGCGACTTGCGCGAGCGCAGCCAGCGCTCGATCAGCAACCCGCCCAGCGAGGCGACGCCGGAGGCCGCCGTCTCGTCCGAGCCATCGGCCGGCGCGATGTCGCAATGCTGCAATTCGAAGCGATCGCGCAGGCGCGCCGCCAGGTCCATGCAGTCGGCGATCGGATGATTCATCCGGAAGCTGATCAGCCCCTCCGTCCGGCAGAGCGAGACGAGCCGCTGCGCCGCCGGCCGCGAGATGTTCAGGATCTGGGCGATGTCCTCCTGGGTGCGGCCGGCGATGTAGTAGAGCCAGCCGGCGCGGGCGGCATCGTCGAGGCGGGCGCTGTCGTTCTCCGCCATGCTCAGCCGGCCTCCTGCAGAGCGAGTTCGCGCCAGGAGCCGAACACCCGCTCGGCGCCGGCCTCGGCCAGGGCGTCGCGCTGGTCGAGCACGGAAAAATGGCTGCCGGCCGCCAGGCCGAAGGCGGTCATCCCCGCGGCCCTGGCCGCCTTCACGCCGCTGACGCTGTCCTCGACGACGAGGCAGCGCTCCGGCGCCGCGCCGCGCTCGGCCGCCGCCAGCAGGAACAGATCGGGCGCCGGCTTGCCGCGCGCCACCCGCGTCGTGCTGAAGATCCGCCCGTCGAACAGGTCCCACAGGCCGGCCTGGCGCAGGCTCAGCTCGATCCGCTCCTCGTCGCTGGAGGAGGCGACGCAGTAATCGGCGGCGAAGGCCTCGACCGCCTCGCGCACGCCCGCGATCGGACGCAGCTCGGCGCAGAACGCAGCGAACAGCCTGGCGCGCCAGTCCCGCGTGAAGCCGTCCGGGGCGGGGCCGCCGCTCATCCGCTCATAGTCCTCGATCACCGCGCTCGCCGGCCGCCCGAGAAAGCGCCGCATCACGTGACGCAGATCGTAGGCGGGATCGAAAGGCGAGAGAAGCTCGACCAGGATCCGGCAGCTGATCGTCTCGCTGTCGACGAGGACCCCGTCGCAATCGAGGATCACGAGATCGAAATGCGGGGACGAGCGGGTCATTGGCGCAACAGGATTGTGGTCAGATGCTCCGATAGAGAGCATCTGCTCGGAATCCTGTCAAACGCATCAGCCCCTGGTCGCGGCGAGGTGCTCAGCGCCGGCGCGCTTCGGCCCCTCCGGGATAGATCAGGCTCTTGACCATGCCGGCCTCGTTGGCGGCGTGGCGGCGGAAGGCGTCGGGCCCCTCGGCCAGTGCGAAGCGATGGCTGACCACGGCCTCGACATCGACCTTGCCCAGCGCCACCAATTCGATGGCGCGCGGATAGACATGGCCCATGCGGCGCGAGAACTTGATCGTCAGGCCGCGCCGGCGCGCCTCCGCCGCCGGCACGACATAGCTGTCGCCGTCGGGGATCCCGACCAGCACGACGCGGCCGCCGATGCGCGCGGCGCGCACCGCGTCGCGGAAGCCTTCCGGGGCATTGGTCGCCTCGATGACGAGAGGCAGGCCCTCGCCCTCCGTCCACGCGGCGATATCGGCGACGCTCTCGCCGGCCTTGCTGGCGCCGAGCTTCAGCGCCAGGGCCCGCCGGTGCGGCTGCGGATCGCATGCCAGGATCTCGCCGGCGCCGACCGTCCGCAGCACCTGCAGGATCAACAGGCCGATCGGCCCGCAGCCGAGCAGCGCGACGCGCTCGAGCAGGCGCGGCCTCGCGAGGTCGACGGCGTGGATCGCGACGCCGAGCGGCTCCAGCATCACCGCATCGCTCGGGGTGAAATCCCCGGGTACCGGCACGATCTGCGATTTCGGCACCCAGATCCGTTCGGTCATGGCGCCGTCGTTCGGAGGCGCCCCGATGAAGACGACCTCGGGACAGAGATTGGGATGCCCCGCGCGGCAATGCCGGCAATGGCCGCAGGCCTGGTTCGGATCGACCGCGACGAGCGCGCCGCGCGCCAGCCCGAGCTCCGGCAGGTCCTCGGTCAGCCAGCCGCTGAACTCGTGCCCGGGAACGAAGGGCTCGGCGATCACCGCGGAGCCGATGCCGCCATCCTTGTAATAGTGCAGGTCGCTGCCGCAGAGCCCGACGGCGGCGACGTCGATCAGCGTTTCGCCGGGCGCGCCCTCGCGCAGGTTGAAGGGCGCGACGCGGGCATCGCCCGCGGCATGCAGGAACACGGCATGGGACATATCGGGGCGGCGCTCCGGCTCGGCCAGCACTCATCTCAACAAATGTATTCTCTTATTTACATCAGTTACGGTCAAGGCGAAAACGGCGAGCCGACAGCCTTCGGTTGTAGGGGCCGGCCGGCGCGATATAACGCTCGGCAGCCGATTGAAGGATCCGCGATGCCGGAAGATGCCCAGACCCAGGTCAGAGCCGCCTGGCTGTACTATATGGAAGGGCTGACCCAGGCGGAGATCGCCGACCGGCTGAAGATGACGCGGCTCAGGGTCAACCGCCTCCTGGTCGAGGCCCGCAGCAGCGGGCTGGTCAACATCACGATCAATTCCCGGCTCGAAAGCTGCGTGCGGCTGGAGCATGCCCTCGCCGACAGATTCGGGCTCCAGGCCGCCATGGTGGTGCCGACGCCCGACGACCCGGCCCAGGTGCCGGCCCAGATCGGCCGGGCCGCCGGCGAGTTCGTCTCGCGCATCGTCGAGGAGCGGCCCTCCGGCGTCTTCGGCGTCGGCTGGGGCAGCACGCTGCGCGAGACGATCCGGCATGTCAGGCCGGGGCAGTTCCGCGACCTCGCCGTCACCGCGATGATGGGCGGGCTGACCTACGGCATCGAGATCAACACCTTCGAGATCGCCAGCCAGTTCGCGCGGCTCTGGCAGGCGCAGTGCCACTATCTCGCCGCGCCGATCTATGCCGGCACGCCGCAATCGCGCGACACCATCCTGGCGCAGGACGTGTTCGAGGCCGCCTTCGCCCGCATCCGCGCCACCGACGTCTCCATTCTGAGCGCCGGCGACATGAGCGAGCGCTCGCTGCTGGTGCGCTATGGCCTGCCGCGCGATGTCGACATCGCCGAACTGACGGCGCGCGGCGCCGTCGGCGATCTGCTCGGGCAGTTCATCGACGCCGGCGGCGAACCGCTCGACCACCCGATCAACCGCCGCGCCATCGCGTTGCCGCTGGAGGCGCTCGCGCGCATTCCGACGACGATCCTGGCGTCCGGCGGCGCCAACAAGGCCGCGGTCATCGCCGCCGCGCTGAGGGGTGGGCTCGCCACGGTGCTGATCACCGACGAGCAGGCGGCGGCCGCCGTGCTCGCCCTGCGCTGAGCCGGTCAGGCCGCGCGGATCGCCGCGAGCAGTTCCTCGTGGATCAGGCCGTTGCTGGCGATCTTCTCCAGATCCTCGTCGCGCGCCTCGGCGCCGGCCGCCGTGGTCACCCTGCCGCCGGCGGCGCGCACCAGCGGCATCGCCGCCGCATGCGAGACGATGTCCGCCTTGAGACCGATGAAGGCGTCGAGCCGCCCGGCCGCGACCAGCGACATCTCCAGCCCGCCGGAGACCAGCACGCGCACGCCGCGGCAGAGCCCCGAGAGCCGGCGGATCACTTCATTGGTCCGCGCCAGCTCCTCCGGCGCATAATGCGAGGTCAGGCAGATCGAGACCACGGCATCGGCGAGGCTCGCCGTCGCCGAGACCGCGGCGGGCCGGTCGTTGATCGTCGCCATGCCGCCTTCGGCATAATGCGCGACGAGCCCGGCGAGCGGCGCATGCGTCAGGCCGAGCAGCGTGCGGCCCTCTTCCTGATAGGCCATCGTCACCGAAAACCAGGGCAGCCCTCCGGCATAGTTCACCGTGCCGTCGAGCGGGTCGACGATCCAGCGCGGCGCCGACGCCGCGCCGGAGAAGCCGGCCTCCTCCGACAGGATCGCCGCCCCGGGCGTCAGCCGCCGCAAGCCGTCGATGACCAGCCGCTCCGAGGCGAGATCGGCCGCGGTCACGACGTCACGGAAATCCTTGCGCGCGACGGCGAGTTCGCCGTCCTGCATGTCGACCAGGAGCTCGGCGGCCTGCCGCGCGATCGCGGCCGCCCCGTCGAGCAATGCGAGGAGGCGCGGCTCAGGCATGGGCGGCCTGCGGCTTGCCGGGATAGGCCGGGTCGAGCACGAAGGGCCGGCGCGGTCCATAATCGCCGATCGGCTGGAGATGGCTGACGATGCCGGTCTCGGGGCGCCAGACGTGCACGGCGAAGGCCGGCGGCTCCATCACGAACTGGTTCTCCGTGCCCGGGCGCAGATCGAGCGCGACCTGATGCGCCGTGCCGGGCGCGACATAGCCGATCGTTCCGGCGAAGCGCCGCTGGATCGGGCGGTGATAGTGCCCGCAGAGCACGCGCTCGATCTCGGGATGGTCCGCGATCAGAGCCGGGAAGCGCCGGGAGACGCGGCAGGGGATCACGTCCATGCCGTCGACGCCGACTGCGAAGGGCGGGTGATGCATGAAGATCAGGGTCGGCCGCCCCTGCCCTTCGCGCAGGCGCTCCGCCAGCCAGGCCTCGCGCTCGGCGCAGATCTCGCCGCCATCCTCGCCGGCGATCACCGTGTCGAGCCCGATCAGGCGGACCGGGAAATCCTCGACCGTGTAGTGCAGGAAGCCGGCCTTCGGCAGATAGCCATAGCCGGAGCCCAGTACCGCCGCGAAGCTCTCGCGCCGGTCGTGATTGCCCGGCAGGACATAGACCGGCATCGGCAGCCGCCGCAGCGCCGCGCTGACGATCGCGTATTCCTCGGCGAGGCCGCAATCGGCGAGGTCGCCGGTGACGAGCACGCAATCCGGCGCCGGATCGAGCGCCAGCACGGCGTCGACCGCGCCCGAGATGGCGGCATTGGTGTCGACGATGCCATAGGCCGGGCGGCCATGCGGCCTGGCGTGGAAATCGCTGAGCTGGGCGATGATCATGGCGTCTCGGTGCAGTGGCGGAAAAGGCGTGCCGCCCGGCGCAGAGGCCGGGCGGCGATCGTGAATGCGTCAGGGCGAGCCGGTCACTTCATCAGCCCCTCGGTCTCGGAGACCATGCGCTCGATGCCGGCCCTGGGCTGGATCTCGCCGCGCATCACGCCGGCGATCACCTCGCGCTGCTGGCGCCAGATGCGGACCGAATTGCCGCCGGGATAGCCCTGCCAGGGCGAGGCGCGGTTCACCTGGCCGTTGATGGTGCGGAAATTGGCGTTGTCCTTGTAGAACGGCCCGAGGAAGGCGTCCTCGCCGGCACGCAGATTGGTCGGCATGTAGCCCGAGGTCTCGACGACGATCTTCTGCGCCTCGGGACCGGTGACGAACTTCACGAACTCCCAGGCCGCCTTCTGCTTGGCCGGATCCTTGGCGGTGATGATCGCCGCGTTGCCGCCGGTCGGCAGCGTGCCCTTGGCCTTGTCGTCGATCGGGAACAGCGCGGTCTTCAGCGTGAAGCGCTCGCCGACGAGGTCGGTGACCTGGCGCAGGCGGGCCGGCGTGTCGAAGAAGATGCCGATCTTGCCGGCGATGAACTGCTGGCGCGACTGATCCCAGTCGATCAGCGGCATGCCGCCCTCGGTGACGAAGCTGCGCAGCGTCTCCAGCGCCTTCAGGCCGACATCGCCGCCGAAGGCGACCTTCTCCCCGCTGGCGTCGAGCAGGGTGTGGCCGCCCTGCTGCACGATGCCGCGCCACAGCCAGTCGTCCGGCCAGTCGTGGATGTTGTAGGCGAGGCCGGCGACGTCGGCGGTGCGGATCTTCCTGGCGAGCGCGATGGTGTCGGCCCAGTTGTCCGGCATCTTCTCGGGATCGCCGCCGGCCTTCTTCACCAGCTCGGCGTTGAAGTACATCAGCGGCGTCGAGGCGTTGAAGGCGAGCCCTGCCTGCTTGCCGGCGACCTGGCCGAGCGACAGCAGCGCATCGGAATAATTGGCCTTGCGCCAGGCCTCCGGCTCGGCCTTGAGGAGCGTCCCGAGATCGACGACCTGCTTGCGCTTGTCGAGCGTCTCGACCAGCTCGGTCAGCAGGTGGAAGCCGGAATAGTAGACGTCCGGCAGCTGGTTGGTCACCGACGAACGCAGCATCGCCTGATGGCCTTCGTCATAGCTCGCTGCCGGCGCCCGGAAATTGATCTTGATGCCCGGGTTCTTCTTCATGAACTCAGCGGCGATGGGCTCGTGGAACTTCGCGAAGGCCGGGAAGGCGTAGAGCACGTCGAGCGTGACCTCCTGGGCGCGCGCCGCCGTCGAAGCGGCCAGCGCCAGCGCCGCGGCGGCCAGCGTCCTACCGAAAGCTTTCATCGGTGATCTCCTTGAGAGAGTTGGATTTTGTAGGCTCGGGCGTTTCGCGGGGTCGGCTTATTTCACGCCGGTCATTGTGATGCCGTCGATGAATCTGCGTCTGGCGATCAGGAAGGCGAGGACGAGCGGCGCGGTCAGGATCGTCGCCGCCGCGGTCAGCGCGCCGTAGTTCGAGCCGGTCTCGGCGTCGGCGAAGAACATCATCCCGAGCGGCGGCGGCGCCAGCCTCGCATCGGAGATGACGATCAGCGGCCAGTACAGATCGTTCCAGTGCGCCACCGTCGAGAACACCGCGAAGGCGGCGATCGCCGGCCAGGCGCTCGGCGTGACGATGCGCCAGACGATCTCGAACTCGCTCATCCCGTCGAGCCGGGCGGCGTTGATGATGTCGTCGGGAAAGCTGCGGAAGAACTGGCGGAACAGGAAGATGGCGAAGACCGAGAGGAAGAACGGCACCATCATCGAAAAATAGGTGTTGAGCAGGCCGAGCTGGGCGAGGCCGATATAGAGCGGCATCGCCGGCACCTGGACCGGGATGCACAGGCCGAGCAGCACCAGCACGAAGAGCAGGTTGCGGCCTGGAAAGTCGAGCTTCGCCAGCGCGTAGGCGCAGGGGATCGCGACCAGCAGCTGCACCACGAGGATGCCGGCGCAGAGGATGACGCCGTTCAGCGCGAAGCGCAGCAGCGGCGCCTTCTCCATGGCGAAGCGGTAGTTCTCGACGCCGTAGAACTGCTTCGGCCAGAGCGCGATCTCGGCGCTGAAGATCTCGGCCGGCGGCTTGATCGAGGTCACCAGCATCCAGATGAACGGCGCCAGCATGAACACCGCCCCGGCGACGAGCACGCCGTGGATCAGCATGAGCGAGAGGAAGCGGCGCGCCGCCGAATGCGCCGGCGAGATCATTGCGACGGAAGGACCCGGAGCCGGCATCAGTAATGCACCTTCTTGTCGAGGGCGAAGGTCTGCACGGCCGAGAAGACCAGAATGAAGGCGAGAAAGATGAAGGTCAGCGCCGCGGCATAGCCGGTGTGGAAATACTGGAAGCCTTCGAGATAGATGTTGTAGAGCAGCACCTCGGTCGAGCCGACCGGCCCGCCGCGCGTCATCACCGCCACCGTGTCGAAGATCTTGAAGGCGGTGATCATGGTGGTGATCACCACGAACATCGTCGTCGGCCCGAGCAGCGGCCAGGTGATGGTCAGGAAGCGGTCGATCCCGCTGGAGCAGCCGTCGATGTCGGCGGCCTCGTAGAGATCGCGCGGGATCGCGGTCAGCCCGGCCAGGAACAGGATCATGTTGAAGCCGAGGATCTGCCAGATGCCGATCACGGCGAGCGTCGCCAGCGCCGTCGAGGGCTCGCTGAGGAAGGCGACCGGGCCGATGCCGAGCCATTTCAGCAGGCCGTTGATCGGCCCGAGCGAGGGATGCAGCAGGAACTGCCAGACCGTCGCCATCGCGATCAGCGTCGAGGTCACCGGCAGGAAGTAGATGACCTCGTAGAGCGAGCGCGAGCGCGTCCGCCGGTGGATCAGGATCGCGATCAGCAGCGCCCCGAAGACGCCGCCGGGCACCACGATGGCGACATAAACCAGCGTGTTGAGCAGCGAGCGGCGGATGATCGGATCGGCCAGCGCCTTCTGGAAATTGGCGAGCCCGACGAAATCCAGGTCGACACCGCCGAACTCGTAGCTGGTGAGGCTGAGCACGACCAGCACGGCGAGCGGCGCCAGGATTGTCAGCAGCAGCAGGACGAGCGCCGGCATGGCGAAGCCGAGCCCGGTGACGCGCTCGATCCGCAGACGCCGGCGCCTGCCGGATGCGAGCTGCGCGGGCATGTCGAGCGCGAGCGTCATCGTCAGGCCCTCAGCGGCACGATCGCGGCGGTCGCGGCACCTGCGCCGCGCGGCTCGATCCGCTCGCCATCGGCGGCGAAGAGATGGCAGTCCGTCTCGTCGAAGCCGAGCGTGACCTCGGCCGCCTCGGCGACGCCGGCGGCGATGGCCGGCGCGGCGCGCATCGTCACGCCCGGCATGTCGCGCCCGGCGAGATCGAAATGCAGGATGTATTCGGAGCCGAGATTCTCCTTGCGCCGCAGCCGGGCCGAGAACCATGCGCGGCCGGTTCCGCCGGGCTCGCCCTGCACCAGCGACAGCGCTTCGGAGCGCAGGCCGAGCGTCACCGCCTGCCCCTGCGCCTGCCGAACCGCCAGCGCCATCGGCCGGCCGAACAGCTCGAGCCGGCCGCCCGGCCCGACATTTGCCGGCAAGAGGTTGATGGCCGGGCTGCCGATGAACTGCGCGACCTTGAGCGAAGCCGGCTTCTCATAGAGCCGGGAGGGCGTGCCGAGCTGCAGGATCGTGCCGGAATCCATCATCGCGACGCGGTCCGACATCGTCATCGCCTCGACCTGGTCGTGCGTGACGTAGACGAAGGTCGCCCCCAGCCGCTTGTGCAGCTCGGCCAGCTCGGTGCGCATATGGACGCGCAGCTTGGCGTCCAGATTGGACAGCGGCTCGTCCATCAGGAAGACGTCGGGGTGCCGGACCATGGCGCGGCCGAGCGCGACGCGCTGGCGCTGCCCGCCGGACAGCTGCGCCGGCTTGCGATCGAGCAGATGGCCGAGCTGGAGCTGCTCGGCCGCCGCCGCGACATCGGCCTCGATGCCGCGCATCAGCGCGCGGCGTCCGGCCGACAGCGCCCGCAGCAGTGGCAGGCGCTGCCAGAGCTTCAACCGCGACATGGTCAGCGGCAGTGCGATGTTCTGGCGCACGCTCATATGCGGATAGAGCGCATAGGACTGGAACACCATCGCCACGCGCCGCTCGTGCGGGCGCAGATGGTCGACGGGCCGGCCGCCGATCGCGACCGCGCCGCCATCCTGGTGCTCCAGGCCGGCCATGATCCGGATCAGGGTCGACTTGCCGCAGCCGGAGGGGCCGACCAGCGTCAGGAATTCGCCATCGGCGATGTCGAGATCGACGCCGCCGAGCACGCGCGTCGTGCCGAAGGACTTGGCGATGGAAGACAGAGTGACAGTTGCCACGTCGCTCGCCTTTCTGTGCAGGAACTGAAGACGTCTTGCGGGCGACGCCGGATCGCGGCCCTCGGGGCCGAAGCGGCCTCAGGCGGCGCGCGGCGGATAGACCTCATGGATCACGTCGTCGATCCACAGCGTCTCGAGCCCGCCGATCTCGTGGATCGCCGCCTCGTAGTCCCGGCCGTCGAAGCTGTAGGTCACCGCGCCGAGCGTCGTCGTGCCGGCCATCCCCGGCTGCAGCGCCTCGCCGACGACGAAGCCGGAGGACGGACCCCAGATATAGCGCGTGCCGTCGACCTCGATGTCGTGGGCGCGATGCAGATGGCCGCTGGCGACGAAGGCGACCTGATGCCTGCGGACCAGGTCGAGGAGATGCGCCCGCGGCGTCGGCGGCACGCTCCAATAGCCCTTGTCGCCCTCGCCGGGCGTCTCGACGAAGAGCGGCCGGTGCAGGAACCAGCCGAGACGGCGCCCGTCGGCCTCGGCGATCTGCCGCTCCAGCCAGCCGAGCTGGCGCTCCTCCTCGGCCTCGTCGCTGCCGAACAGCATCGAATTGAGGCCGATCAGGCGCCAGCCCTCGACGTCATGCACCCAGAAATCCGGCCCGAGATGCTCGCGCCAGCGCGCCAGACGCGCCGCGTTGACCGGCTGGTGCGGATGGTGAGCCTCGCCGACATCATGATTGCCGGGGATGCTCAGCACCGGGACGCCGACACCGTCCAGGAGCTCCCGGCAATGGCGCATGTCCTCGGCGACATCCGCGCCGTCGACCGTGACGTCGCCGGTATGGACCACGAGATCCGGCGCCTGCGTCGCCAGCCAGGCCGTGAGCGGCTGCCAATTGCAGGCGAAATGCGGCTTGGTCGGACTGAGATGAGTGTCCGAGATTTGCACGATCCGGCGCATAGGTCCCTCCGAGCACGCTTCCCGCGGTGGGGAATGCGGGCCGCCTCCGTCCGTGCGGGGCGGCGGTTTTGCCCTGGACCATACAAATGAATGTTTTATGACACAAATGTATTTTCAACGGCCGGCCCGAGAGCGCCCGCACCGGCACTTGGCCGCTGTCCTGCCCGCAGCCCGCCCCTTCCCGAGGACGAGGGATCGCGCCGCTCCGTGAGGCCGGACGAGCCCGGCAGCAGGCGCCCTGCCCCGCCGGCCTCAGATCGGCTGCAGCCCGCGATAGCGCGCAAAGACGTTCTGTCTGCCGGCGGAGAAGATGACGACCTCGTACCGGTCGGGCGCCTGCCCGGGCACGTCCATCCCGGGCGAGCCCAACGGCATGCCCGGAACCGCGAGGCCCGTCGCCTGCGGCCGCTCCACCAGCAGCCGCCTGATCGCCTCGGCCGGAACATGGCCCTCGACGACATAGCCGCCGATCTCGGCGGTGTGGCACGAGGCGAGCGCGTCAGGCACGCCGAGCCTCTGCTTGAGCGGCGCGACATCGGCGACTTCGACCACCTCGACGGTGAAGCCGGCGGCCCGGACATGCGCGACCCAGCTGCCGCAGCAGCCGCAGTTCGGATCGCGGGTCACCGTCATCTTCGGCAGCGCCTCGCCGGCCAGCGCAAGGCGCGGCAGCGACAGGGCGGCGACGGCCTGCGCAAGCGCGGTGATCAGGCTGCGGCGCGATAGAGAAAGCGCATGATCCATGGTGAAGATCCTGGTTCGCTGATGCCGCATCGGCGGGGCCGGCCTCAGCCGGCCGGCGCGGCGCTGGGCGTATAGCCCGCGGCGGTCACGGCCGCCTTGATCGCGGCCAGATCCGTGCTGCCGCGCACGCTGACCAGCTTGGAAACCGGGTCCGCCACGACGGCCGCGCCCGGAAGCCGGCTCTCGATGGCCTGCTTGATCGTGCCGGCGCAATGACCGCAGCTCATGTCCTCCACCCGGACGCTGATCGCCTCATCGGGAGACGGCGCGGCGGCCGAGGCGGCGTTCGCAGGTTGCTGGCAAGAGCACATGGCGATGTCCTTCATTCGACGATGCCGGCAGCCTGCACCTTCCCACGATGGCAAGGTCAAGCCCTTTCGATCGTCCCGCGCCGCGACATCATGCCCGGGCTGGCGCAGGCCGCATCGGACGGCGTCGTCACATGCCGTTCCGGACGGCCCGGAATTGCGCGATGAAGGCCTGGGGATCGGGCAGAGAGGCCATGCGCGCGACCTCCCGTTCTTTCGGCGCCCGCGCGGCGAGCCCCGCTACGCTCGCGGGGAAGAACTGGATGGAAGGCGTTCCCTCGATCCCGTAGCGCGCCGCCAGTGCCTTCTCGGTCAGCTTCGTCCCGTCGAAATCCGTGACCTCGCGCGCCCCGAGGATGTTGAGATGCAGCACCGCGAAATTGTCGCGGATATAGCTTTCGATCACCGGGTCGGCGAGATGAACCTCGTGCATGCGCCGGCAGGCGGGACAGTTGCGCAGGCCCCAGAGGATCGCGAAGCGCTTGCCGCCCTGGCTCGCGCCGGCGAGATCCTCGCCGAGGTCGAGGAAGCTCTCGAGATACCAGTCGAGCTGATAGAGCCCGTCCTCGCCGAGCCGCGCCTTCGCCCGGGCCGGAGCGAGGCCGGCCGCCGCCATCGCGCCTGCCAGCAAGCCGCGTCGTGTGATCATGGCGTCGCCTCCGCACCAGAGCCGGATCCGGTCGGCAGATCCGTCTCTCACCTTGAGTCAGAGACCGCTTTTCCGATCGACTTGCGATGCAAGTCGATCGGGACCGGCGCTCGGCCCGGCGAGCTCTGGTATAAACATATGAATACGACTATGTTCTGCGGATGATTGCAAGCGCGAGATATTGCTGGGCCGCGGCGGCGCTGGTGCTGTCGCTCGCGGCGGCACGGCCGGCCGCCGCCGCCGAGCTCGTGATGTACACGCGCAATGGCTGCCCGTTCTGCCTGCGCTTCGAGCGCGAGGTCGCCCCGGTCTACGCGAAGACCCCCGAAGGCAAGGCGGCACCGCTGCGGCGTGTCGACCTGCCGGCCGGCGGCGTGCGTGGCGGGGCGCTGCGCGAGCCGGTGATCGCGACGCCCACCTTCGTGCTGGTGGAGGACGGCCGGGAGATCGGCCGCATCACCGGCTATCTCAACGACGACATGTTCTGGGGTTTGCTCGGGCGGCTGGTTGCTGTCATTGAGACTCCCGACGATGTTCAACGCTCTGGCACACGGACACAATGACCGCGATCGTCTCGAAAGCGCTCGAAACCGAACTCCGCGACGGCGCCGAGTTCTCGCCCGAGCTCGACCAGCTGATGCGCAAGGCCCGCAAGGCCAGCGACTTCCTCAAGGCCCTCTCGCATGAGAACCGGCTGCTCCTGCTCTGCCTGCTCGCCGAACGGGAGCGGACCGTGACCGAGCTCGAGAACCTGCTGTCGCTGCGCCAGCCCATGGTCTCGCAGCAGCTCGCCCGGCTGCGCCTCGACCAGCTCGTCACCACCCGCCGCGACGGCAAGGCGATCTATTACAGCCTCGCCAATGACGACGTCCGGCGGGTCATCGCGGTGATCTACGACATCTTCTGCGGCCCGCCGGGGACCGAAGCCGGGAAATCGTGAGCCAGCACCGCCCCGATCGGCCCCTGCCATGATCGAGCTCTCCGCCTGGAGCGCGACGCTCGCGGGCGTGGCCGTCGGGGCCGCCTGCGGCTTCACCGTGCGGCGCGCGCGGCTCTGTTCCTTCGGCTCGGTCGAGGACGCCTGGATGGGGGGCGACACCCGCCGGCTGCGGATCTTCGGCCTCGCCCTCGCGATCGCGCTGATCGGCGCGCAGGGGCTGGTCGGGCTCGGCCTGCTCGACCCCGCGAACTCGACCTATGTCCAGCCCGCCCTGCCCTGGCTCTCGATCGCGGTGGGAAGCACGCTCTTCGGCCTCGGCATGGCCCTGGTCGGCACCTGCGGCTTCGGCTCGCTCGTCCGGCTCGGCTCCGGCGACCTGCGCAGCCTGATCGTGATGATGGTCTTCGGCGCGGTCGCCTATGCGACGCTGCGCGGCATGCTCGCCCCGGTGCGGATCGACGTGCTGGAAAAGGTCTATTGGCCGCTCCCCGGCGGCCTCAAGGGCGACATCGCCGGCGTCCTCTCCTATCTCGGCGCTCCCAATGCGCGGGCCGCGATCACCACCTTCGCCGCCTTCGTCCTGATCGCGGCGGTCGCCATCGACCCGCGGCTGCGGCGCTCGCCGCGGCTGCTGCTGGCGGGAGCGACGCTCGGCCTCTCCGTCGTCGCCGGCTGGTGGGCGACGGGCATCGCCGTCGACGCCTTCGACACCGTCCCGCGGGCGCAGAGCCTGACCTTCGTCTCGCCGGTCGGGCGGGCGCTCTACGCCGTGTTGAGCGCCCCATCGGCCCTTCTCGAATTCGGCATCGGCACGCTCGCCGGAGTCACGCTCGGCTCCTTCCTGTCGGCACTCTACGATCGCGAGTTCCGTTGGGAGGCCTTCGACGACGACCGCGAGATGCGCCGCCACCTCCTCGGCGCCGTGCTGATGGGCGGCGGCGGGGTGCTGGCCGGCGGCTGCACGATCGGACAGGGCATCTCGGCCGGCTCGATGCTGGCCTTGTCCTGGCCGCTGGCGATCGCCGGCATGATGATCGGCGCAAGGATCGGCATCGCCTTCCTGATGGAAGGCTCGATCACGGGCCTCTGGCGGCGCGGCTGAGGCCCGGCGGCTGCGCGCAATAGAGCCCGTGCAGCGTCTGCAGCACCGCCTCGGCCTCCGCGCTCGCCAGCGAGAACAGCACCGCCACGCCCTGCCGCCGCGCCGCGATCAGGCCGAACCGCCGCAATTGCGCCAGGTGCGAGGCGACGCCCGCCGGGCTCAGCCCGGTGATCTGCGCCAGCTCGGCGGCGCCGGCCTCGCCCTCGACCAGCCGGCACAGAATGGCGAGCCGGCGCGGGCTCGCCATGGCGGCGAGCAGCGCCGCCGCTTCCTCGATTCGCGGAGGCGGCATCTGCTCCGGAGCGATCGAAGGCGCGATTGACATATCATATTTTCCATATATATGATTTAGCGCAACTGATAGCCCAGGAGGCAGCCATGGTCAATGTCGGCACGCTCGATCGCACAATCCGTTTCGTCCTCGGTCTGGTTTTGGCCGCGGCCGCCTTCGTGCCGCCGCTCTCCGACTGGGTCGCCCCGCTCGGCTCCTGGAAATATGCCCTGACCGCCTGGGGCGCCGTGATGCTGGCGACGGCCGCGATGCGCTTCTGCCCGGCCTACACGCTGCTCGGCATCAGCACCTGCCCGGCCGAGCGGCGCTGAGATGATCGAGACGAGCTTCACGCCGCTGGCCTCGCTGGCCGGCGGCGCCCTGATCGGCCTGGCGGCCGTGCTGCTCATGCTGTTCCAGGGCCGGATCGCCGGCATCAGCGGGATTCTCGCCCGCCTGCTGCCGCCCGAGCCCGACGGCGAGGCGGCCGGCCGGCTCGCCTTCGTCGCCGGCCTCGTCCTGGCGCCGCTCGTCGTCTACGCCGCGACGTCGGCCTGGCCGCTTGCGCAGATCGCGGCGACCACGCCCGTGCTCGTTGCCGCCGGCCTCCTCGTCGGCTTCGGCTCGGTCTGGGGCAATGGCTGCACCTCCGGCCACGGCATCTGCGGCCTGTCGCGCCTGTCCCTGCGTTCGCTGATCGCGGTCGCGACCTTCATGGCGAGCGCGATCGCGACCGTCTTCGTCGTCCGGCACCTGCTGTGAGGCACCCCATGTCGATCCTCGTCCAGTTCGCCATCGGCCTGATCTTCGGGCTCGGCCTGATCCTTGCCGGCATGTCGAACCCGGCGAAGGTGCTGAACTTCCTCGACCTCGCCGCCATCCCGACGGGCGGCTGGGATGCCAGCCTGATCTTCGTGATGGCCGGCGGCATCGCCGTCACCATGCTCGGCTACCGGCTCGCCTTCGCGCGGGGGCGCCCGCTGCTGGCCGAGCGCTTCGCGCTGCCGGCCGCGAGCCGGCCGGATTCGCGGCTCGTCGCCGGCGCGGCCCTGTTCGGCGTCGGCTGGGGCCTCGCCGGCTTCTGCCCCGGCCCGGCCCTGGTCTCGGCCCTGACCGGCGGGGTTCCGGCCCTGATCTTCCTGGCCGCGATGCTCGCCGGCATGGCCCTCGCCCGCCGGCTCGCCGCCGGCAGGACCCCATCCGTTCGACCGGCCGAGCCAGGCCGAGCCTGAGGAGAGAACCATGACAGCGATCCCGCACCCGGTCGACCTGTCGGCCAAGCCCGAGGTCACCGCCTTCTTCGACGGCGAGACCAACACCGTCAGCTATGTGGTGAAGGACCCCGGCTCGAAGGCCTGCGCCATCATCGATTCGGTGATGGACATCGACTACGCCGCCGGCCGCATCGCCTATGAATCGGCGGACGAGATCATCGCCTTCGTCCGCGAGCACGGGCTCGAGGTCGCCTGGCTGATCGAGACCCATGTCCACGCCGACCATCTCTCGGCCGCGCCCTATATCCAGGGCAAGCTCGGCGGCAGGATCGGCATCGGCGACCGCATCACCATCGTCCAGGAGACCTTCGGCAAGGTCTTCAACGAGGGCACCGAGTTCCAGCGCGACGGCAGCCAGTTCGACCGCCTCTTCGCCGACGGCGACAGCTACATGATCGGCGGCCTCGAGGCCTTCGCCATGCACACGCCCGGCCACACCCCGGCCTGCATGACCCATGTCATCGGCGATGCCGCCTTCGTCGGCGACACGCTGTTCATGCCCGATGGCGGCTCCGCCCGCGCCGACTTCCCGGGCGGCGACGCGCGCACGCTCTACCGCTCGATCAGGCGCGTCCTGGCGCTGCCGCCGCAGACCCGCCTGTTCATGTGCCACGACTACGGCCCGAACGGCCGCGAGATCCGCTGGGAGACCACCGTCGCCGAGCAGCGCGAGCACAACATCCATGTCCGCGACGGCATCTCGGAAGACGAGTTCGTCGCGATGCGCGAGAAGCGCGATGCCACCCTCGCAATGCCCAGGCTGATCATTCCCTCGCTGCAGGTGAACATGAAGGCCGGCGAATTGCCGAAGCCGGACGAGAGCGGAAAGCGCTTCCTGAAGGTCCCGCTCGACACCCTGTGAGAGCAAGCACGTCATGATCGTCTCCGGCGACCTCGCCTCGGTCGGCTCCGGCTCGCTGGTCGGCTTCGTTCTCGGCCTGATCGGCGGCGGCGGCTCGATCCTCGCCGTGCCGCTGCTCGTCTATGTCGTCGGCGTCGCCTCGCCGCATGTCGCGATCGGCACGAGCTCGGTGGCGGTCGCGCTCAGCGCCGTCTCGAATCTCGTCGGTCATGCGCGCGCCGGCAATGTGCGCTGGCCCTGCGCCCTGGCCTTCTCCGTGGCCGGCATCGCCGGCGCGGCCGCCGGCTCGGCCCTCGGCAAGCGCTTCGACGGGCAGAAGCTGCTGCTGCTCTTCGGCCTGCTGATGATCGCGATCGCCATCGCGATGCTGCTGCGCAAGCGGAGCGACGGCGCCGCGTTCGCGCCGCTGCGCAAGGAGAGCGCGCCGACGCTGCTGCCGCGCCTCCTCGGCATGGGCGGCGCCGTCGGCACCCTCTCCGGCTTCTTCGGTATCGGCGGCGGCTTCCTCATCGTCCCCGGGCTGATGACCGCGGCGCGCATGCCGATGATCATGGCGATCGGCACCTCGCTGGTGGCGGTCGCCGCCTTCGGGGTCACCACGGCGGTCTCCTACGCGCTCTCGGGCCTGGTCGACTGGCATGTCGCGGCGCTGTTCGTCGGCGGCGGAATCGCCGGCGGGATCGGCGGCACGGTGCTGGCGCAGCGGCTGTCGACCCGCAAGACCATGCTGACGCGCGTCTTCGCCGGCATCGTCGCGCTCGTCGGCGCCTATGTCGTCTGGCGCGGAGTTGCTGTCCTCGTCTGACGGATTCCGGCGAAGGACGGTGCGGCCGCGCCTCAGGAGGCGGCGACGAACCGGTAGGCCGCGCCCTGCCGTTCGACGCGCCCGACCGCCCCGGGCAGGTGGTAGCCGATCACCTGCGCCCTGTCCTGGCTGAGCCGGTCGAGCAGCCTGCGCCGCGTCGCGACGGCGAGATCGGCGTCGTGATCGGAAGCCGGACGCCACTCCGGCCGCGCGAACGAGACCTGTGGGTGCGTCAGGGCGTCGCCGAGCACCATCACCGGTCCTTCGGCCGCCTGGACCGAGAACGAGACATGGCCCGGTGTATGGCCGGGAGTCGCCACCGCCTCGATGCCCGCCAGCCACTCGCGGCCGGGCTCCAGCCGCTCGAGCCGCTCGCCCAGCTCCCTGGCGATGCGCTGCGCTCCGGCGGCGAAGGCGTGCCGGTCCCCGGGCAGGCGCTCATAGACCTTCGGATCGCTCCAGAACGCGATCTCCGGCGCAGCCGCCAGCCAGCGCGCATTGACGAAGGCCGGGCTGTCGAACTCGTCGAGCGCACCCCAGAAATGGTCGGGATGGAGATGGGTGAACAGCACATGCGTCACCGCATCGGGCTCGATCCCGGCCGCCTTCAGGCTCTCGCCGAGCTTGCCGGAGCCCGCCAGGAAGTTCGCGCCCGAGCCGCAGTCGAACAGGATGACGTCCTTGCCGCGGCGCAGGCAGGTGACGTTGAGCACCGAGCGCATCGGCCCGTTCTGCTTGGCCTCGGCGGCGAGCTCGGCCGGCGCGACGTCCCGCGCCAGCATCGAGAGCGGCAGCTCGAAGCTGCCGTCGCTGAGCACGGTCAGCGTCCCGTCGCCCGAGCCCAGCGTCGCGACCACCTGTGCGAGCGAGGACGAGGCGAAGGCGCAGGCACCGGCGGTGACGAACAGGCGGCGCGTCAGCATGGAGCACTCCGAGGATCGATCGGTGCAGTGAGTTCCAAAGGCGGGTGCTTCCCTCGCCGTCATTGCGAGGAGGCGAAGCCGACGAAGCAATCCGGGGGCGGCAGAGACCTACGTCCCCTCTGGATTGCTTCGCTGCGCCCGCAATGACGAATGTGGCCGCAATACGAGCCACCCTTACTTGTTCACAGGCGATTCCGGATCGAACAGATAGGCCATCACGTCCTTGATCTGCTGTTCGTCCAGCACCTTGTTGACGCCGAAGCGCGGCATGTTCGAGCAGGGCACCACCGCCATCGAATTGTAGATCTTGGTATAGGCGTCCTTGATCGTCGCGGGATCGTATTTGCGGTCCTTGCCATAGGCGGCGAGGCTCGGCCCGAGCGTGCCGTAGCTGACCTCCTTCGGGTCGAGCTGATGGCAGGCGAAGCAGTTGCCGCCGGAGACCGTGCCCGGCGGGTCGGAGAACTGGCCGCCGCGGCCGTTATTGGCGACCTGATAGCCCTTCTTCCAGTCGCCGAGGAACTTGCCGTCGGCGGGATAGACGACACGCGCCTGCTCCCGCTTCATCATCGCCTCGCCCTGCGCCGAGGAGGGATTGTTGCGGGTCGCATTGCAGACCGAAAGCGATTCGTCCGGCGTGATCCTGGCCTGCCATTCGGCCGACGCCTTGCCGAAGGTCGCCTTCAGATAAGCGTCGATCACGGCCTGCGGCGGCCGCTCCTGGGCGGCGGCCGTGCCCGCGGCGACCAGCAGGGCCGCCAGGGAAATGACTGTCCTCATCATGGCGTTGCCCCTCAGCGCTTGATCGACGGAACCTTGATCTCACCGCCTTCAGCCTGCTTCTGCAGGAAGACGGTGAGCGCGGTCAGCGCGTCCGAGCCGTATTCCGGCACCGGCCAACGCTGCTGGCGATAGCAGTCCCAGAGCCGATGCTGCATCGTCCGCAGCGCGCTCTGCGAGACGCGGTAGGTCGGCCAGGAGCCCATCGTTTCCTGCGCGGTCTTGCCCTTGACCGAGAGGTTGGGCAGGCCCTGCAGGCGGATGCGCTTGCCCTCCTCGGCATGGCAGGTGGCGCAGGAGAAGTCGTTGACGCCGCCGCGCGTGTAGAAGAGCGCCTCGCCGACCGCTGCCATCTCCTTCTCCTTGGGATGGGAGAGCTGCGGCTGGATCGTCATCTCGCTCGACTTGTTGGCGATGAAGGCGACGAGATCCTCCATGTCCGAGGCCCTCGCCGGTCCGGAGAAGCGCCGCTGGACCACGTCCTTGGTATCGAGCCCCTGCAGCTTGTCCATGCACCAGAGCAGGCGCTGCTCGGTGTCCATCACCCTGTCGGCGTCGGCGAAATAGCGCGGCAGCTTGGCATAGGCGCCTTCGAGCTTGCCCGGCCCCTCGCCGAGGTCGCAGCCCTCCAGCGAGACGTTCTTGGCTCCGCGCTTCTCCGCCCAGAGCGCCTCGCCGCGGTCGACCGCGAGGAAGCCCGGATTCGAGAACGGGTCGGAGAGCATCTGGCGATACCGCTCGATCTCCTTCTCGCTCTCGTCCTGCGGCGGCGATTGCGCGGTCAGCGGTCCGGCCGCCACTGTCATGACGGCCGCCAGTGCAGCCGCTCCGATGATCGGAAGCTTCATCCCTCTCCCTTTCGTTTCCCCGGAGCCCGCTCCGATCGCCCGGCCTCGCAGGCGGATCGGCAAAACGGTCTCCCTCTTTGAAGCTGGGCCGCTTATCCTGCGGTCTCGCCGTCGGCCCTCTCAGGGGGCTTTACATTCACAAAAAACAATATCACGATACGTGCAAATGATGTGCGACCGACCGTCGCGCCGTCAAGAGCGAAAACAAGACGAAATCCAGGGAGGAGCTCGCATGCAGACGAAACGACCGGCGCTGTCGCGCCGCGATGCGGTGAAGGTCGCGGCCTGGGCCGTCGCCGCCGCGGCGATCGCGCCGCGTCTCGCCTTCGCCGACGAGAAGGCCGTCGCCGCCGAGATCAAGAAGCTCTACGGCGACAAGCCGATGGCCTCCGGCAAGATCAGGCTCGACGTGCCCGAGATCGCCGAGAACGGCCTCGTGGTCCCGATCAATGTCGAGGTCGAGAGCCCGATGACGGAGACCGACTACGTCAAGGCCGTGCACGTCTTCGCCGAGGGCAACCCGCTGCCAGGCATCGTCAGCTACCAGTTCACGCCCGCCTGCGGAAAGGCGTCGGCGGCGACGCGCATGCGGCTCGCCCAGACGCAGGACGTGATCTGCGTCGCCGAGATGTCGAACGGCGCTCTGCATACCGCCAAGGCCAACATCAAGGTCACGATCGGCGGCTGCGGCGGCTGACGCCTCCGCATCAGCGTCGACAGAACAGAGAACAAGGCGAGGAAACCCCATGACGACCAAGCCCACGCCCCGCGTGCGCGTTCCGGCCAAGGCCGCCGCCGGCGAGCTGATCGAGATCAAGACGCTGATCTCGCACGAGATGGAATCCGGACAGCGCAAGGATTCGAAGGGCGAGACGATCCCGCGCAAGATCATCAACAAGTTCTCGGCGAGCTTCAACGGCAAGCCGGTCTTCTCGGCCGACTGGCACCCGGCGATCTCGGCCAATCCCTACCAGTCCTTCTTCTTCAAGGCGACGGAATCGGGCGAGTTCACCTTCATCTGGAAGGATGACGACGGCTCGGAATACACTGCCAAGAACAAGCTGACGGTGGGCTGACGCCAGCCGTCGGCGTGAGCGCACGCGCAGCAATCCGGACGCTGCAGGTCTTTGCGCCCCCGGATTGCTCCGCCGCTACGCTCCTCGCAGCGACGACGAAAACTCCGATTGCCAAGCTCTGGATCGCGATGTGCGCGGATCCAAAGGACGAGTCATGATCTCACGACGCGAATTCCTGCAGGCGACGGCGGTCGCCGCGGCACTGGCGACCGGCTCCGGCCTCGGCCCGCTCGGGCGCGCCGCCGCCCAGCAGAAGCTGTCGCAGGCCGACATTCTGCGCTTCGAGCCGCAAGGGCAGGTCACCATCCTGCACGTCGCCGACATCCACGCCCAGCTCATGCCGCTGCAGTTCCGCGAGCCGGCGGTCAATCTCGGCGTCGGCGAGGTCAGGGGACTGCCGCCGCACCTGACCGACGCCGCCTTCCGCGAGCACTTCAGGATCGCCGCCGGCTCGGCCGACGCCTTCGCGCTGACCTCGGACGACTTCGTCGCGTTGGCGCGCAACTATGGCCGGATGGGCGGGCTCGACCGGATCGCGACGCTGATCAAGGCCGTGCGGGCGGAGCGCGGCGACGACAAGGTCCTGCTGCTCGACGGCGGCGACACCTGGCAGGGCAGCTGGAGCGCGCTCCAGACCAAGGGCCAGGACATGGTCGAGGTCATGTCGGCCCTGAAGCTCGACGCGATGACCTCGCACTGGGAGTTCACGCTCGGCGCCGAGCGCGTCAAGGAGATCGTCGAGGCCGCGCCCTTCGCCTTCCTCGCCCAGAACATCCGCGACAAGGAATGGAACGAGCCGGTCTTCCCGCCGCGCAAGCTCTTCGAGAAGGGCGGCGTCAAGGTGGCGGTGATCGGCCAGGCGCTGCCGCGCACCGCCGTCGCCAACCCGCGCTGGATGTTCCCCGACTGGGAGTTCGGCATCCGCGAGGACGAATTGCAGAAGCAGGTCGAGGAAGCCCGTGCCGAAGGCGCCGCGATCGTCGTGCTGCTCTCGCATGACGGCTTCGATGTCGACCGCAAGCTGGCGAGCCGCGTCAAGGGCATCGACATCATCCTGACCGCGCATACGCATGACGCCATGCCCGGCCTGATTCGCGTCGGGCAGACCGTGCTCGTCGCCTCCGGCTCGCACGGCAAGTTCGTCTCGCGCCTCGACATCGCGGTGAAGGACGGCAAGGTCTCCGATATCCGCTTCAAGCTGATGCCGGTCTTCAGCGAGGCGGTCGCGCCCGACCCGGAGATGGCGGCGCTGGTGACGAAGCTGCGCGCGCCCTATGCGACGGAGCTGGCGAAGGAGATCGGCCGCACCGAGTCGCTGCTCTACCGGCGCGGCAATTTCAACGGCACCTTCGACGATCTGATCTGCGACGCCATGCTGAGCCAGCGCGACGCCGAGATCGCGCTCTCGCCCGGCTTCCGCTGGGGCGGCACGCTGCTCCCGGGTGAGCCGATCACCTGGGAAGCGATCAGCAACGCGACCGCGATCACCTATCCGAACTGCTACCGGATGGAGATGACCGGCCAGCAGCTCAAGGACATCCTCGAGGACGTCGCCGACAACATCTTCCACCCCGACCCCTATTTCCAGGGCGGCGGCGACATGGTCCGCACCGGCGGCATGGGCTACGCCATCGATGTCGGCAAGTCGATGGGCAGCCGCATTTCCGGCCTGACCCATCTGAAGTCGGGCCGGCCGATCGAGGCCGGCAAGCGCTACGTCGTCGCCGGCTGGGCCAGCGTCAACGAAGGCACGCAGGGGCCGCCGATCTGGGATGTGGTGCGCGACCATGTCGCCGCGGCCCGGACCATCACGATCAAGCCGAACGACGCCGTGAAGGTGAGCGGGGCATGAGCGCCGCCACCACCGTGACCCGCGAAGGACGAGGAGACGAGGCATGACCTCTCCCGCAAGACCCGATGCGCTGAGCCGCCGCCGCTTCCTCGGCGGGGCGGCGCTCGCCGGAGCCGGCCTCGCCGGCGCCGGAACCGCCCGCGCCGAAGCGGGCAAGCCCGATCCGCTGATCACCGAGGTCCAGGACTGGAACCGCTATCTCGGCGAGGGTGTCGACAAGCGGCCCTACGGCATGCCCTCGCGCTTCGAGAGGCACGTGATCCGCCGCGACGTCCCCTGGCTGACGGCCTCGCCCGAATCCTCGGTCAGCTTCACGCCGCTGCACGAGCTCGACGGCATCATCACCCCGTCCGGCCTGTGCTTCTCGCGCCATCACGGCGGCATCGCCGAGATCGATCCCGCCAGCCACCGGCTGATGATCCATGGCCTGGTCGAAAAGCCGCTGGTCTTCACCATGGAGGACATCAGGCGGATGCCGCGGCAGAACCGCATCCATTTCCTCGAATGCGCGGCGAATTCGGGGATGGAGTGGCGCGGCGCGCAGCTCAACGGCTGCCAGTTCACCCACGGCATGGTCCACAACGTCATGTATACCGGCGTGCCGCTGAAGCTGCTGCTGGCGGAGGCCGGGCTGAAGCCCCAGGCGAAATGGCTGATGCTGGAAGGCGCCGACGCCTCCGGCATGAACCGCTCGCTGCCGCTCGACAAGGCGCTCGACGACGTGCTGATCGCCTTCGCCATGAACGGCGAGGCGCTGCGGCCCGACCAGGGCTACCCGCTGCGCGCCGTCATCCCGGGCTGGGAGGGCAATCTCTGGGTCAAATGGCTCCGGCGCATCGAGGTCGGCGACATGCCCTGGCAGGCCCGCGAGGAAACCTCGAAATACACCGATCTGCTGGCCGATGGCCGCTCGCGCCGCTTCACCTTCGTCATGGACGCCAAGTCGGTGGTGACCAATCCCTCGCCCCAGGCCCCGCTCCGGCACAAGGGCCGCAACGTCCTCACCGGCCTCGCCTGGTCCGGGCGCGGCGCCATCAAGCGCGTCGACGTCACCCTCGACGGCGGCCGGAACTGGCAGCATGCGCGGATCGACGGGCCGGCCCTCGACAAGTCCCTGACCCGCTTCTACGTCGATTTCGACTGGGCCGGGCAGGATCTGCTGATCCAGTCCCGCGCCATCGACTCGACCGGCTATCTCCAGCCGACCAAGGACGAGCTGCGCAAGATCCGCGGCACCAACTCGATCTATCACAACAACGGCATCCAGACCTGGCATGTGAAGGCGAACGGGGAGACCGAGAATGTCGAGATCGGCTAGCCCCCTCCTGCTCGCGGGCTTCGCGGCGGCCGCGGTGCTGGCCGCCGCCCCGCTGATCGCGCAGACCAAAGCGGCCGCCCCGGCCAAGTCGGCGCAGGCGCATCCGCCGGCAAAGGCCGCGACGGGCGCTCCCGCGCCGGCGGCGAAACTCGGCCTCGGCCGCGAGGCGCTGCCCGAGGAGATCCAGGCCTGGGCCATATCCGTGCGCCCCGACGGCAAGGGCCTGCCGCCCGGCAAGGGCACGGTCAGGCAGGGCGACGAGATCTTCCAGGCGCAATGCGCCAGCTGCCACGGGGAATTCGGCCAGGGCAATGGCCGCTGGCCGGTGCTGGCCGGCGGCCAGGGCTCGCTGCGGTCGGACCGTCCGGAGAAGACGATCGGCTCGTTCTGGTCCGACCTGTCGACCGTGTTCGACTATGTCCGCCGCGCCATGCCCTTCGGCAATGCGCGCTCGCTCTCGCCGGACGAGATCTACGCCGTCACCGCCTATCTCCTCTACCTCAACGACATCGTGAAGGACGAGGACTTCGAACTGTCCGATAAGAACTTTACCTCTGTGAAGCTGCCGAACGCGGCCGCCTTCTACGACGACGACCGCGAGACCACGGAGAAGGCCTTCTGGGGCAGGGAGCCGTGCATGAGCGACTGCAAGCAGCAGGTGACGATCACCGGACGGGCGGCGGTGCTCGACGTGACGCCCGATGCCAAGACCGCGCCGAAGGTCGACTGATGCCGCTGGCCGGCGCCGTCCAGCTTGCGATGCTCGGGCTGATGCTGGCCAGCGCGCCGGCCAGGGCGGAGGGCGACCGGGCACTCGGGGAATATCTCTCGTCCGAATGCACGAGCTGCCACCAGAGCAGCGGCAGGCAGGTCGGCGGCATCCCGGCGATCACCGGCCATCCGGCCGAGCAGTTCGTCGCGCTGATGAACGCCTATCGGCAGCGCCAGCGCGACAACAAGGTGATGCAGGCGGTGGCGGCCCGGCTCTCCGGCGAGGAGATCGCAGCCCTCGCCGCCTACTATGCGAGTCTGAAGCCTGGAGCCCGTTCCGATCAGCCTGCTGCACACGCTGAACGGTAAAGCGGTCTCCACCTCGAAATGGGAGGCGGGTTCATCGATCTGGCTGGCACAGCCTGATCGGATCCGGCTCCAGCCTTAGCCGGGCGCATGGCCCGGTCAGCGGAGGTGGACACGATGTCGGAGGAAACGCAGCAGGCTTCGCGCCGGGCCCTGATGCTGGCGGCGGCGAGCGGCGTCGTCGCCGCGGCGGCGCCGGCGCTCGCAGCGCCCCGGCAGATGGCGCTCGCCGAGCTCCGGAAGGAGGCCGACATCGCCTGCCTCTACCATTGCGATTTCGGCGACCCGCCGCGCTTCGTCCAGATGCTGCAGAACATCGCGAACCATTACTCCGCCTATGGCGCCGACCCGTTCGCGCTCCAGCTCGCCATCGTCGCGCACGGCCCCGGCGTGAAGTTCTTCCTGGAGACACTCGAGGACACGAGCTGGCGCGACGAGGTCATGGTCCCGAAGATCTTCGAGCGCGTCGAGGACGTCGCCAGGAACGGGCTGAAGGTCCATCTCTGCGAGATCACCTTCGCGCGGCTGAAGATCGACAAGGGCAAGGCGCGCAAGGCGGAGTTCGTGAGCTTCGTGCCGTCCGGCGTCGCGGCCGTCGCCGCGATGCAGGCCAGGGGCTTCGCCTATCTGAAGGTCGGATAGCATTCGCAGGACACCAGCCGTCACGATGGGAACGGGAGAGGACATCATGCTTGCCAGCCGCCGCTCATTCCTGTCCGGCCTCGCCGCCGCCGGAAGCTTCGCCATCGCCTCGCCGGCCGTGCTCGGCCAGGGCAAGCCGCGCGTCGTCGTGATCGGCGGCGGAGCCGGCGGCGCGACCGCGGCGAAATACGTCGCCAGGGATTCGAACGGCGCCGTTGCGGTGACCCTGGTCGAGGAGAACGAGGCCTACCAGACCTGCTTCCATTCCAACCTCTTCATCGGCGGCTTCAAGAGCTATGACGAGATCAGCCATCGCTACGACGCGCTGGCGAAGAACCACGGCGTCACGCTCGCCCGCGCCCGCGCCACCCGGATCGACCGGGACAGGAAGGAGGTCGTGCTCTCGACCGGCGACCGCCTGCCCTATGACCGCCTCGTCGTCTCGCCCGGCATCGACCTGAAATACGATTCCGTCCCCGGCTGGTCGAAGGAGGCCGAGGAGGCGATGCCGCATGGCTGGAAGCCCGGCCGGCAGACGCAGCTCGTCAGGCAGAAGCTCGACGCCGTGCAAAATGGCGGCACGCTCGTGATGATCGCCCCGCCCAACCCCTATCGCTGCCCGCCCGGCCCCTATGAGCGCGTCTCGATGTTCGCCCATGCGCTCAAGGCGAGCGGCAGGGGCGACTGCAAGATCTTCGTCCTCGACCCGAAGGAGAGCTTCTCGAAGCAGGGCGTCTTCCAGGAGGGCTGGGAGAAGCATTACGGCTCGATGATCGAATGGCTCGGCCCCAAGGTCCATGACGGCATCAAATCCGTCGACCCGAAGACGAACACCGTCGTCACCGGCTTCGAGACCTACAAGGATTGCGCCTTCGTCAACGTCATCCCGGCGCAGATGGCCGGCGAGATCGCCCGGGCGGCCGGCCTCGCGCCCGCCGGCGGCTATTGCACCATCGACCCCGCCACGATGAAGTCCGTCGCCGATCCGAACATCTTCGTGCTCGGCGACGCCTGCATCGCCGGCGACATGCCGAAATCCGCCTTCGCCGCCAACAGCCAGGCCAAGGTCGCGGCCATGGTGATCCGCGGCGAGCTCACCAACGCCCGGACCTTCCCGGCGCGCTACATCAACACCTGCTGGTCGCTGATCGAGACCGACGACACCGTCAAGGTCGGCGGCCGCTACGAGGCCAGGGACGGCAAGATCGCCGCCACCGAGACCTTCGTCTCCCAGCCGCGCGAGAGCGCCGAGCTGCGCAAGGAGAACCAGGCCGAGAACATCGGCTGGTATGCGGCGATCACCGCCGACATGTTCGGCTGACAGCCGCTCGCCACGCCGCCGCTTTCGGCGGCTCAACCTTCTCTCCCGCAATCAGGATAGACGCATGAGACTGCCCATCATCGCCGCTGCCCTCGCCGCCGCCCTGGTCACGACCGGCGCGCGGGCGCAGGACGTCGCCGCCGGGGAGCGTTCGTGGAACAAGTGCCGCGCCTGCCACCAGATCGGCGAAGGCGCCAAGAACCTGGTCGGCCCGCACCTCAACGGCCTGTTCGGCCGGCATACCGGCGAGGTCGAGGGCTACAGCTATTCGGCCGCGAACAAGGGCGCCAACCTGACCTGGGACGAGGCGACCTTCGCCGAGTACATCAAGGACCCGAAGGCCAAGATCCCCGGCACCAAGATGGTCTTCGCCGGCATCAAGAACGAGCAGGAGATCAAGGATCTCACCGCCTTCCTCAAGCAGTTCGGCAAGGACGGCAAGAAGATGTGAGCAGGGCCGCGTTCCCTACAGATCCACCGACATCGACAGCCTGAGCGTGCGCGGCGCCCCGACATAGAAGGTGCCGAAGGAGGCGACGCTCGACCAGTACTTGCTGTCGGCGACGTTCTGCACCGTCGCGCGGAACACCGTCCTGCGCCCGGCGATCTCGGTCGCATAGCGCGCGCCGAGATCGACCCGCGTCCAGTCCGGCAGCGACTGGGTGTTGGCCGCATCGACATACTGCTTGCCGGTGTGGATCAGCGCCCCGGTCAGCGTCAGCCCCCTGAGCCAGGGCACATCCCATTCGGCGCCGAGATTGAGCTGCACCGGCGCGACGCCGATCGGCCGGTTGCCGAGATTGGCGGCGACCGCGGTCCTGGTCAGCTTTCCGTCGAGCAGCGAGGCGCCGCCCAGCAGGCGCAGCTGCGGCGTCACCTCGCCGTAGACACTGAGCTCGAGCCCGCGCACGCGCTGCTCGCCGGTGACGGAGAACACGCCGCCATTCAGTTCGCCGCTGGGCTTGTCGATCTGGAAGCCGGCGAGCGAGGCGCCGAAGCTGCCATACTGAAGCTTGACGCCGGCCTCGTACTGCTTGGTGCGGTAAGGCGCGAAGGTCTCGCCGGCATTGCTCGCCGTGGCCGGGGCGACGTCGCCGCGGCTCAGGCCCTCGACGTAATTGGCGTAGACCGAGAGGTGATCCAGCGGCCGCAGCACGAGCCCGACGACGGGCGTGGTGGCGCTCTCGTCATAGGCCGAGGTCAGGATGCCGGTGCCCGCTGCGTAATTGTGCGAGGCGACCGACTGCCGGCGGACGCCCAGCGTCAGCATCACCCGTTCGTCGAAGGCCGACATGGTGTCGGCGAGCGCGAAGCTCGTCAGGTCGCTGTCGGACAGGCGCGTGCGCGGGGCCCGGCTCGCGAGCTGCGGGGCGCTCCAGCCCGGCGCGTAGATGTTCGACAGGACCGGCGCGCCGTTCGTCAGCGCCCGCTCCAGCGTCTCGCGATAATAGGACGCCTGCAGGGTCAGCGAATGCTTGACGAAGCCCGTCTCGAACCGGGCACGGATGCCGGCCTCGTAGCTCTGGCGGCCGATGCCGAGGTCGAAATATTGCGGCAGATGGCTGGTGTCGCCGCGCGCGTTCAGGATCGTCGGCAGGCCGAAGAAGCGCTCGACGCGGGTCTGCGAGCCGCCGACATTGCCGAACATCGTGATCTGGTCGGTGAGATCGACCTCGTTCTTCCACAGCACCGAGCGGTCCTCGATGCGCGACCATTCCCAGGGCTGGATGACGTTCTCGCGTCCGCTCGGCGCGGATGGCACCGGCAGGCCCCGCGTCATCAGGAACGGGCGCGACGGTGCGTCGAAATCGTCGCGCTGGGCGAGGCCGTAGAGCCAGCTGCGGAAGCGCTCGCCCTGATAGTCGAGCGCGAGCGACGCGATGCCGGTCTGCTCGGACTGTCGCTCGACCGCCGTGTCGCCGCCGCGCAGGGAGCCGTTGGCACGCAGACCGAACGCGCGGTCGGGGCCGAACCGGCGGGCGATGTCGAAGGTCGCGCCGCCATGGGCCTTCGACGAGAACTCGGCGCCGATACGGGTGATATCGGCCTCGGCGCGCTTGGGCACGACGTTGATCACGCCGCCGACGCCGCCATTGGGCGCGATGCCGGTCAACGCCGCGGCCGGCCCCTTCAGCACCTCGATGCGCTCGGCATAGTCGGTGAAGACGCGATAGTTCGGCGCGACGCCGTAAATGCCGTCGAAGGCGATCTCGCCGCTATTGCCCTCGCCGATCGGGAATCCGCGGATATTGAAGGAATCGACGATCCCGCCGGCCGGGTGCGAACTGCGCACCGACGGATCGAGGATCAGCGCATCGGCGACGGTCGAGGCTTGCAGGTTGCGTGCGAGCTCTCCGGTATAGCTCGTCGCGCTGAAGGGCGATGTCAGCGTCCCGGCATTGCCGAGCAGGCCGAGCCGGCTGCCTTGCGCAACCTGCCCGCCGGCGAACGGGGCGGGCACGCCGGCAGCGTTGGCCGGGCCTTCGACCACGATCTCCTCGAGCTGGAGCTGGCTCCCGGACCGCTCCTGCGCGCCGGCCGCCGACGCCGCGACCAAGGCGAGGGCCGTGCTCGTCAGCAAGGACGGCAGACGCCCGCCCATGCCGGGGAGCGGACGGGAACGACGGCACGTCGTCGCGGAACGAATTCTGGACATAAAGGACCCCGAACCAGCCGATCGGAACGTTTCCGATCGGCGGGGACCCTGTTCGCTGCGTCAAAAAAAGAAAAGCACCGATGCGCCTCAACGGATCGTCAGCGCTACAACTGCATCCGACTGTACCATATTCGCAACGAATACTTTTTAATTACTTCAACTCGCGAATTCCAATCTACCAGTCGCCTCCCCTCGAGCGCAGACGCGGCGCCCCTCGCGATCGGGCGACGCGGCATCGCCCGGCTGCCTCGGCGGGACGGCCGGCGGCTCGAGCCGAAGGGCTCGTCCGCCGGAAGCACCTCGCCGCGTCAGATGACGCGGCGCGGATCGAGCGCGTCGCGCAGGCCGTCGCCGATGAAGTTGATCGACAGCACCGTCAGGAAGATCGCCGCGCCCGGGAACAGGGCCCAGTGCGGAGCGGTGTCGAGCTGGTCCTTGGCGTCGAAGAGCAGGCGCCCCCAGGTCGGGATATCGGGCGGAAAGCCGAGGCCCAGGAAGGAGAGCGTCGATTCCGCGATGATCGCCGAGGAGACCTCGATGGTCGAGGCGACGATCACCGGGCCGAGGGCGTTGGGCAGGATGTGCCGCGTCATCTGGCGGAACCTGGTGGCGCCCTGGGCCCTGGCGGCCTCGACGAACTCCTTCTCGCGCAGCGACAGGAACTGCGCCCGCACCAGCCGGGCCACCGGCATCCAGCGCAGGCCGCCGATCACGACGACGATCAGGATGAAGACGCCGCCCTCGACCCCGAAGATGGCCTTCAGCTGCTCGCGGAACAGGTAGATCACGAGCAGCAGCAGCGGCAGCTGCGGCAGCGACAGGAACAGGTCCGTCACCCACATCAGGACGGGATCCGCGATCTTGCGCGACATGCCGGCGACAGCGCCGATCACGACGCCGACCGTGGTCGCGACCACCATCGCGGCGAGGCCGACGGCGAGCGAGATGCGGCCGCCGTACATCATCCGCGCCAGCAGATCCTGGCCGAGATCGTCGGTGCCGAACGGATGCTCGAGGGACGGGCCCTGGAGCTGCGCCGCGAAGTCGATCTCGTTGATCGGCACGGTCCAGAACCACGGGCCGACGACGACGCCGAGGATCAGCAGGCCGAGCACGATCGTGCTCGCCATGGCGAGCCGATGGCGCCGGAACCGCCGCCAGGTCTCGCGCCCGGGCGAAACCGAGACGGAGGCCGCGGCGGCGACGGCCGCGGGCTCAGCGGAAGGAGATGCGAGGGTCGAGCCAGCCATAGAGCAGGTCCGCGATGAGATTGAACAGGACGACCAGGCAGGCGAACACGAAGGTCACGGCCATGATCACGGGGGTGTCGTTGGCGAGGATCGCGTCGATCAGCAGCGAGCCGATGCCGGGAATCCGGAAGATCTGCTCGGTGACGATCGCGCCGCCGAAGACCGCCGGCATCTGCAGGGCGACGAGCGTCACCACCGGGATCAGCGCGTTGCGGGTGATGTGCCGCAGCGTGACGGTCTTCTCGCTGAGCCCCTTGGCGCGTGCCGTGGTGACATAGTCCAGCCGGATCACGTCGAGCACCGCCGAGCGGACATAGCGCGTATAGGAGGCCGCCTGGAACAGGCCGAGCACGGTGATCGGCATGATCGCCTGGCGGAACAGCTCCCAGTACCAGCGCCAGCCGGTCGCGGCGATGTCGGAGCGATAGACGAACGGGAACCAGTCGAGCTTGATCGAGAACAGCAGGATCAGCAGCAGCCCGGTGAAGAAGGTCGGCAGCGAGAAGCCGACGAAGGCGAGCGTGTTGGCGATCTGGTCGAAGACCGAATAGGGCCGCGTCGCCGCGTAGATGCCGACCGGCAGCGCGATGCACAGCGCCAGGATCTGCGAGGAGCCGACGACGAAGAGCGTGGTGGGCACGCGCTGCAGGATCAGGTCGTCGACGTCGATGCGGCTGGCGAAGGAGAAGCCCCAGTCGCCCTGCGCCATCGCGGCGAGCCAGCGCAGATAGCGCACCATGATCGGGTCGTTGAGGCCGAAGCTGGCGCGCAGCGCCTCGCGGACCTCGGGCGGGACGTTGGGGTTGGTCGCCATTTCCGAGAACGGATCGCCCGGCGCCAGGGCCAGGACCGTGAACAGGATCAGGCTGATGCCGAGCAGGCTCGGAATGGCGATGAGCAATCGCCGCAGAAGATAGGTCGCCATCTGGGATTCCCGTGGAACGGACGGGTCGCGGGGATAGCCTGACGGGCCTGGCGGCGGCGAACCGCCGTCAGGCCGGACCGGCCGAGCGGAGGACGGTGTCCGCCCGCGAGGCGCTGCTCAGCGCGCCGCGGGCGGCCTTGCCGGCCTCAGCTCCGATACCAGGCCGCCACGTTCCAGGTGTCGACGTCCCAGCCGCTGTGATCGTGCATCAGGCTCGTCGCCGAGGCGGCGACGCGGGTGCGCGAGAGCAGCGGCAGGATGACGTTGGCTTCGCAGAAGATCTCGTTGACCTTGATCAGCAGCGCGGCCCGCTTGACCGGGTCGAGCTCCTTCTGCGCCTCCTTGTAGGCCTTGTCGGCCTCCGGGTCCGAATAGCGCGAGACGTTCCGGCCCAGCCACTTGTTCTCCTTGTTGGCGATCTCCCAGGAGGTGAACTGGTTGAGGAAGCGCTCCGGATCGGGCTGCGGCTGCGTGGTCGTGTACATCTCCATGTCGACATAGAGCTTCGTGTAGGTGTCGGGGTTCGCCACGTCGGAGGAGAAGAACACCGACGCCGTCACCGACTTCAGCTCGAGGTCGATGCCGGCCTTCTGGCAGGCCTGCTTGATGATCGCCTGCGTCTTCTGGCGCGGGGCGTTGATCGAGGTCTGGTAGACGTATTTGAGCTTCTTGCCGTCCTTCTCGCGGATGCCGTCGGCGCCGCGCTTGTAGCCGGCCTCGTCGAGGATCTTGTTGGCCTTCTCGATGTTGAACTCGTATTTCAGCTTCTGCGACTTGAACTGCTTCGGCTCGTTGACGAAGCTCGCCGTCGCGGTGCCGCCGCGGCCGTAGATGAACTTCTGGATCGAATCGCGGTCGATCAGCAGGTTGATCGCCTGGCGCACCTTGGGATCCGACAGGGTCGGGTGCTTGGTCTTGACGCTGGAGCGCTCGCCGTCGACCTCGGTCCACGGATCGGTGGTGTTGAGGATGATGAACTCGATGTCGCCCGAGGCGACCGCGCTGATCTTGCCGCGGCCGCCGGTCTCCATCCGCTTCAGGACCTCGTCCTCGACCTGCAGGTTCCAGGCATAGTCGAACTCGCCGGTCTGCAGCACGGCCCGCGCCGCCGAGACCGCGTCGCCGCCGCCCTTGACCTCGATCGTGTCGAAATGCGGCTGGTTCTTGACGTGATAATCGGGATTGCGCTCGCCGATCAGGATGTCGCCCGGCTTGAAGTCGACGAACTTGTAGGGACCGGTGCCGACCGGCTTGAGGTTTGCCGGGGCCTCGCGCGACTTGGCGCCCTTGTACTCGCCGAAATGATGCTTCGGCAGGATCTGGCCGGCGACGCCGACGAAGGGATCGGCCCAGAACGGCGTCGGCTCCTTGAAGATGACCTTGACCGTGTGGTCGTCGATCTTCTCCACCTTGATGTTGGCGTAGGCGCCGGTGGTGTAGGCCGCGGTCGCCGGATCGGCGGCGTATTCCCAGGTGAAGACGACGTCGTCGGCGGTGAACGGCTTGCCGTCATGCCATTTGACGCCCTGCTTCAGCTTCCAGATCACCTCCTTGCCATCGGCGGAGAGCCCGCCATTGGCCTTGGTCGGAACCTCCGCGGCGAGCTGCGGCGTGAGGTTGCCCTCCTTGTCCCAGCCGGCGAGCGGCTCGAAGAAGATGCGGCCGGCGATCTGGTCCTTGGTGCCGCTGGCGAAATGCGGGTTGAGCAGCGTCGGCGCCTGCCAGAGCAGGATCTTGAGCGGCCCGCCGCCGCCGGCCTTGGTCGGCTTGTACTGCAGCGACGCCTGCGCCATGGCGACGTCGTTCCAGGCCAGGATCTGGCTGGCGATCGGGGCCGCGATGCCGACCGCGGCCAGACGCTGGATGAAGGCGCGCCGCGAGACCGCCCCGTCCTTCACGCCCGCAACCAGTTCGCGCAACTTGTGTTCATCCATTGCTGATCCCCTCTGCTGACATCGGTCCATGATCCGAATGCGAGGCGTTTCGCCTCTTTTCTTATGATCGGCAGCGCAGGAAGGCATGCGTCCTCGGAGGCGTCAACCGGCCTGTGCCCAAGCGATGGTCAGGACGTGGTCGAAATGCGGCCGCCGAGCTCCCTCGGCGGAGCGCGGCCGGCCCCTCGCCGCGGCGCGCGCCGCCGCAGATCCGCCCTCTTGCGCCCGGCGCCGTCGGGCCCGCAGCGCGTCGGCGGCAGCGTCCCCTTCGCGACAAGGTGTCGCTTGCGACGCACCCGGCCGAGCCGGCACTCGGGTCTTCCGGCGCCGGCGCTTGCCCTGCCGGGCCGGCTTTGGCAGAGAGACCGCACGACTTGCGTCCAGCCCCCCCTGCATGCACAAGCCGTGAATCGCATATGGGCTCTGCTCTCGCCTTCGGCTGCTCGCGGGTTCGATGAAAAAGTACCTCGACTATCTCTGGCCGCTGATCGGCCTCGTCGCAGTCATCTGGTCCGTCGACCTGCTCTGGGACAAGCTCAAGACCGAGGCCCTGACCAACGAGGCGGTCGCGGCCCAGCTCGAGCAGGCCGGGCTCTGGGACGCGTTCAAGATCGTCGCCCTCGGCATCGGCCAGAAGATCGCGCTGATCCCGCCCGGCGCCTTCTTCCATGCCGGCCTCGCCACGCTCGTCGCCTATGCCGCGCTCGCCTGGTACGACCGGATCGCGCTTCTGCACCTCCACCGCGAGAAGGGCATCTCCTGGGCCTATATCTCGCTCTGCTCCTTCGTGACCTACGCCCTCTCCCACAATATCGGCGCCTCGGTCTTCTCCGGCGGGATGGTGCGCTACCGCGCCTACCATGCCAAAGGCCTGAGCGCCGCCGAGATCGCGGTGCTGGTCGCGCTCTGCTCCTTCACCTTCGCCTTCGGCACCATCCTGCTGATGGGGCTCGTCCTGGTCGGCGAGCCGCAGATCCTGCGCCCGCTCCATCGCCTCTCCGACTGGTTCGGCATCGGCGACAAGCAGGCGCGCCTGATCGGCTTCGCGCTGCTCGCCTTCTGCCTGCTCTATACGATCGGCTCCTGGCTGCGCTTCAGGCCGCTCAGGATCGGCACGTTCGAGCTGGTCTATCCGCGCCTGCCGATCGTGGCCCGGCAATATCTCGCCGCCCCGCTGGAGCTGATGGGCGCCGCCGGCATCATCTATTTCGCCCTGCCGGAGCAGGGCAATCCCGGCTTCTTCATCGTGCTCGGCGCCTTCCTGATCTCGTTCTCGGCCGGCCTGCTCAGCCAGGTGCCGGGCGGGGTCGGCGTGATGGAGGCGGTCTTCCTGGCGGTGATGCCGGGCGTGCCGGCGCCCGCCGTCTTCGCCGCCCTGCTGATCTGGCGGCTGTTCTACCTGATCCTTCCGCTGGTGTTCTCGCTGCCGATCGTGCTCGCCTTCGAGCGCGCGCAATTGCGCAAGGCGCTGGCGCACGAGACGCAGGTGAAGGCGCAGGAGCAGGCGGCGGCGAAGGCGGCAGCCCTGCACATCGACAAGCCCGAATGAGGCCTCAGCGCTTCAGCGCGATCGCCGCCGCCCCGAACATCAGCAGGCTGCCGACCGCCTCCGCCGGACCGAACGGCTCGCCCAGCGCGAGCACCCCTGCCCCCACCGCGACCGCCGGGCTGATGAAGGCGTAGAGCCCGGCCCGGAAGGCGCCCCAGTCGCGCACCAGCCGCAGATAGATGGTGAAGCCGATCAGCGAGCCGCCGACGACGAGGACCGCCAGCGCCGGCAGCACCGGCCAGGACAGCAGCGCGCCGAAATGGGCCGGCCTGACATCCTCCAGCAGGGCCGACATCAGGCAGAGCCCGAAGCCGCCGATCAGCGTCTGCCAGCCGGCCAGCGTCAGCGTCGGGATGCGGCCCATCACCGGCCGCGACCGGACCGCGCCGAAGCAGTAGAGCAGCGTGCCGGCCGCGACGGCGGCCAGCCCCCAGAGCTCGAGCGGCCCGCCCTGCGCCGCGGCGAGCCCGCCCAGCGCCCGCGTCGAGAACAGGAAGCCGAGTCCGACCGCGCCGAGCCCGATCGCGGCGAGCTTGCGCCTGCCGATCCCGTGCCCTTCGATCATGCGGCTGGCGATGATGGTGAAGATCGGGATGGTGGCGAAGTTGACGATCGCCGCGAGCCCGGTCGGCGCCTGGGCGGTGCCCCAGAACAGCAGGGTATAGTTGCCGGTGTTCAGCAGCAGCGCCGTCATGACGACGCGCGTCCAGGCTCCGGCCGGCACCCGCAGCGCGTCCCGTCCGGCCCAGGCCAGCATCAGCGTGCCGGCGATGACGAAGCGCGAGGCGGCGAGGAAGACCGGCGGCACATGCTGCGCCCCGACCTTGATCGGTAGCCAGGTCAGCCCCCAGACGAGGCACATCAGCGCGAAGAGGGCGGCGTTGCGGGACATGGGCTGCGCTTGATGTGTGGAGGGGAGCGGCGATGCTGGCCGGGATGCGGCCGTCGCCGGCGACGCGACGCCGCCTCGCCATCTGGCCAACGCCCGCGCCGCGCTCTATTATAAGAGAATAGAGGGTATGATGATGGACGATCTCGCGTCAAGATTGGCCGAACGGCTGCGCAACGAGCGCGAGGTCCGCGGCTGGAGCCTGAACGATCTCGCCGAGCGCTCCGGCGTCTCGCGGGCGATGATCAGCCGGATCGAGCGCGGCGAGGCGAGCCCGACCGCGGTCCTGCTCGGCCGGCTCTCCGGCGCCTTCGGCCTGACCCTCTCGAACCTGCTCGCGCGGATCGAGAATGCCGGCGAGCGTCTCCGCCGCGCCGCCGACCAGCCGGTCTGGCGCGACCCGGAGACCGGCTTCATCCGCCGCGCCATCTCGCCGGCTGGCAACGGCGACCTCGAACTCGTCGCCGGCGAGCTCCCGCCCGGCGCGGCGATCGCCTATCCCGCCAGCTCCTACGCCTTCATCCGCCAGCAGATCTGGATGCAGTCCGGCCTGCTCGATTTCGACGAGGGCGGCAGCATCACGCGGCTGGGGCCGGGCGACTGCATGGAGCTCGGCCCGCCGAGCGATTGCCGCTTCAGCAATCCCGGCCCGGAGCCGGCGCGCTATCTCGTGGTGGTGAGCCGGCGCTGATCTCCGTCAAACGCTCCCCACGGTCCTCAGCTTCGCCCGCGGGTGGATCTCGCTCTGCGAGAGCACCGGCGTCTCGCGGCGGAAGCGCTCGATGATCTGGCGCACGAAGGGCCGCGCCATGCCCGAGGTGACCAGCGCCGGCATCTCGCCGAGCCGGGCCGCCTCCTCGAACTTCTCGCGCACGACATGGACGAAGTCCTGCAGGCGCGAGGGCTGCATGGCGAGATGGCGATCCTCGCCCTGGCCGACGATCGATTCGGCGAAGACGCTCTCCCAGGCCGGCGACAGCGTGATGATCGGCAATTGCCCGTGCTGGTTCGAGAACTGCGCGCAGATCTGGCGGGCGAGCCTGACGCGGACATGCTCGGCGATGTCGCGCGGATTCTTGAGGGCGCCGGCGACCTCGGCGATGCCCTCGACGATGGTGCCGAGGTCGCGGATCGAGATCCGCTCGGAGAGCAGCAATTGCAGCACGCGCTGGATGCCGGTGGTCGAGATCTGCTGCGGCACGATCTCCTTGACCAGGTCGGCATGGTCCTTGGGCAATTCGCGCAGCAGCTTCTGCACCTCGCCATGCGAGAGCAGCTCCGGCATGTGCGATTTCAGCACCTCGGTGAGATGGGTCGAGATCACCGTCGCCGCGTCCACGACGGTGTAGCCGCGCAATTGCGCCTCGTCCTGCAGCGCGCCGTCGATCCAGGTCGCCGGCAGGCCGAAGGTCGGCTCCAGCACGTTGTGGCCGGGCAGCGTCACGCTGCCGCCCATCGGGTCCATCGCCATGTACTGGCCGGGATAGACCATGCCGTGGCCGGCATCGATCTCCTTGATCTTGATGAAGTAGTGGTTGGCCTCGAGCTGGACGTTGTCGACGATGCGCACCGCCGGCATGACGAAGCCGAGTTCGGCGGCGAGCTGGCGCCGGAGCGCCCTGACCTGGTCGGTCAGCCGGTCGGCGCCCCCCGGCGCGTTGACCAGCGGCAGCAGCCCGTAGCCGATCTCGATCTTGAGCTCGTCGAGCTTGAGCAGGTCGTTGAGCGTCTCTTCCTTCGGCGTGCCGTCGGGCGCCAGCGGCGAGGCCGCCTGCGCCTGCACGGCCGCCTCCGCGTCCCGGGCCTTGGCGAGCCTGCCGAAATGCCGTGCCAGCCAGGCCGAGCCGGCGGCGAGCGCCAGGAAGGGCAGCATCGGGATGCCGGGCAGGACCGCGATCAGCGCCATCACCGCGGCCGACATGCCGAGCGCCTTCGGATAGCCCGAGAGCTGCTTGCCGAGCGCCTTGTCGGCGGCGCCGCGCACGCCCGATTTCGAGACCAGCAGGCCTGCTGCGGTCGAGACGATCAGCGCCGGGATCTGGCTGACCAGGCCGTCGCCGACGGTCAGCGTCGTATAGCTCTGCGCCGCGGCGCCGAAGCCCATGCCCTGCTGCGCCACGCCGATGATGATGCCGCCGATCACGTTGATGAAGGTGATCAGCAGCCCCGCGATCGCGTCGCCGCGCACGAATTTCGAGGCGCCGTCCATCGAGCCGAAGAAATTGGCTTCGTCCTCGAGCGCCTTGCGCCGCTGCTTGGCCTGCTCCTGGTCGATGAGCCCGGCCGAGAGGTCGGCGTCGATCGCCATCTGCTTGCCCGGCAGGGCGTCGAGGGCGAAGCGCGCCGCGACCTCGGCGATGCGGCCCGAACCCTTGGTGATGACGACGAAGTTGACGATGATCAGGATGGCGAAGACGATCACCCCGATCACGAAATTGCCGCCCATCACGAAGTTGCCGAAGGCCTCGATGACGTGGCCGGCGGCGGCGCTGCCCTCATGGCCATGCGACAGGATGAGCCGCGTCGAGGCGAGGTTCAGCGCCAGCCGCAGCATCGTCACGATCAGGAGCACGGTCGGGAAGGCGGAGAACTCCAGCGGCTCCTCGATGAACAGCGCCGTCATCAGGACCAGCACCGACAGGATGATCGAGAGCGCCAGCAGGAGGTCGAGCAGGACCGCCGGCAGCGGGAAGATCAGCACCACGAGGATGCCCATCACGCCGATGGCGAGGAACAGGTCCGGCCGGTTGAGCAGCGCGCCCATCTGGCCGCGCGTCGGCATCGCCATGCCGCCGCCGCTGCCCGCCGTCACATCGCTCATGAAGTCGCCGCTCCCACGCGTCGCCCGTCGCCGGGCGCGAGCCGTACCCGGCAATTCTTGCCGAGCGCATGGTGAACGAGTGGTTAAGACGCCTCAAAAAATCCCGTCTGGAACCTTTCCCTGAACGGGCTGTTATCGAATGGCCGCGTTCTGGCCGCATTCGGCCAGCCAACTCGCGCGGGGGTCGACGATCTCGGCCGTGGGGCCGAAATCTCCTGGAGGATGCCTTGGATAGACGTTCGTTCATGCTGAGCCTCTTCGGCGGCCTTGCCGCCGCCGGCGTCGGCGGCCTGGGTGCCGCCCGGGCGGCGACGGCAGCGCCCGCGGCGGCGGAAGAGCTTGCCCCGGCGCTGAAGGCCGGGCTCGACAAGACCGATGCCGAATACAGCCAGACCGTGGTCCGGCGCACCACCGTGGTCCGCCGGCCGGTCTACCGCCGTCCCGTCGTCGTGCGCCGCACCACCGTCGTGCGCAGGCCTGCCCCGTACAGACGCCCGGTCGTGGTGCGCCGCACCACCGTCGTGCGCCGTCCGCACCGTACCGTCGTGCGCCGGCGCGTGATCTATCGCTGAGAGGACAACCGATTGACGGGCGGCTTCCGGCCGCCCGTCGCCTTTGAAGCGGCGCCAAGACCGTCTGTCGAAGGGAAACGCTCGTGAACGAGGCACGCCGGAGCACTGGCGAGATCGTCACCGACATTCCGGCCAGGCTCGACCGGCTGCCATGGTCGCGCTTCCACACGCTCGTCGTAGTCGCGCTCGGCATCACCTGGATCCTCGACGGGCTCGAGGTCACGCTCGCCGGCGCCGTTTCGGGAGCGCTCAAGGAAAGCCCGACCCTGCGCTTCAGCAACACCGATGTCGGGATCGCCGGCGCCGCCTATCTCGCCGGGGCCGTCTTCGGCGCGGTGTTCTTCGGCTGGCTCACCGACCGGCTGGGCCGCAAGAAGCTCTTCACCATCACCGTCCTGGTCTATCTGAGCGCGACCGCGGCCACCGCCTTCTCCTGGAACCTGTGGAGCTTCCTGCTCTTCCGCTTCCTGACGGGCATGGGCATCGGCGGCGAATACACCGCGATCAATTCGACCATCCAGGAGCTCGTGCCGGCCCGCGTGCGCGGCTGGACCGACCTCGTCATCAACGGCTCCTTCTGGGTCGGCGCCGCGATGGGCGGCGTCGCCGCCATCGTCCTGCTCGATCCCGCCCTGGTGGCTCCGGATATCGGCTGGCGCCTCGCCTTCTTCGTCGGCGCCGTGCTCGGCCTGATCATCATGATCCTGCGGCAGTGGATTCCGGAGAGTCCGCGCTGGCTGATGAGCCATGGCCGCATCCGCGAGGCCGAGGCCGTCGTCGACCATATCGAATCCTTCTCCCCGCCGCAGCCGGCGGCGACGCTGCCGACCCTCGCGCTGCGCCCGCGCCCGCACACGCCGCTGTGGGAGGTCGCCCGCACGCTCTTCGTCACGCACCGGCCGCGCACGCTGGTCGCGCTGGCGCTGATGGCCTCGCAGGCCTTCTTCTACAATGCGATCTTCTTCACCTATGCCCTGATCCTCACCGATTTCTACGGCATACCCTCGAACCTGATCGGCTGGTTCATCCTGCCCTTCGCGGTCGGCAACTTCCTCGGCCCGGTCCTGATCGGCCGCCTCTTCGACACGCTCGGCCGCCGCCCCATGATCGCCGCGACCTACATCATCTCCGGCGTCCTGCTCGCGGGGACCGGCTTCCTCTTCGCGCGTGAGATGGTGACGGCCAGCCAGCTGACCATCTGCTGGAGCATCGTCTTCTTCTTCGCCTCGGCCGCGGCGAGCTCCGCCTATCTGACCGTGAGCGAAACCTATCCGCTCGAGATCAGGGCTCTGGCGATCGCGGTGTTCTACTCGCTCGGCACCGGGCTCGGCGGCGTGGCCGGTCCCTGGCTGTTCGGCATCCTGATCGACACCGGCTCGCGCCTCAGCGTGCTCGGCGGCTATCTCTTCGGCGCGGTGCTGATGATCGCGGCCGGGGCGATCGCCTGGGGGTTCGCGGTGAAGGCCGAGCGGCGCCCGCTCGAGGAGGTCAGCAAACCCCTGGGCGCGGTATGACGGGGCGGGACGAACCGCCGGTCCGGAGCTCGGCGGCCGGCGGCGATTCCGCGCCTGACCGCTGCAAGGAACCTACGGCCGGACCCACGCGCCGTCGGCCCCGACGAACCGCGGACGTGATCGGCGGCGAGAAAGGGACTATGATCCGGCCCGCGGGACGCGGCGTCGGGACCGAACCAACTGGAGGCATGACATGGATCGACGTTCATTCGTGATGGCGCTCTTCGGAGGCCTCGCCGCGGCCAGTATCGGCGGCGTCGCCGCTTCGGAAGCGGCGCAGCCCAGGCCGGCGCCGCTGCCGGCCAAGAAGCCGGAAGACCTGCCGCAGGATCTGCCTGAGGAGATCAAGGACGGCCTCGACAAGGCCGACACCGATTTCAGCCAGTACTATTACTATCGCCGGCCGCGCTATTATGCCCGGCCGCGCTATTATCGCCGGCGCTACTACTATCGCCCACGCTATTATTATCGGCCGCGACGCTACTATTATCGCCGCCGCTACTATTACTGAGTGCCGTAAACGGGCCGGGGCCATCGCTCCGGCCCGTTCGTCGTCCCGCGGCTCTGACGCTGGTCGTCAGAGCGTATTGGTGCGCGCCTGCCCCGGCTCGGCGACCGGGACGCCCGCCGCGACATATTCGCTGAGCTTGTTGCGCAAGGTCCGGATCGAGATGCCGAGGATCTTGGCGGCATGGGTGCGGTTGCCGAGACAATGGTCGAGCGTGTCGAGGATGAGATCGCGCTCGACATCGGCGACCGTGCGCCCGACCAGGCCGCGCGTCACGGCCTCGGCCGTCTGCGCCGCCCGCGCCGCGACATCGCGCCCGCTCGCCGGCCCCAGCGTCTCGCCCTCGGGCGTCAGCATGGCTTCGGTGCCGATCTCGACGCCCTGGGCCAGCAGCACGGCGCGGTGCACCGTGTTCTCGAGCTCGCGGACATTGCCGCGCCAGGCGTTGGCGAGGAGGAGCTTGCGCGCCTCGGGCGCGATCGGCCGCAGCGGCAAGCCGTTCAGCTCGGCATATTTCCTGGCGAAATGGTCGGCCAGCGCCAGGATGTCGCCCGGCCGCTCGCGCAGCGCCGGCAGGCGCAGATGCACGACGTTGAGCCGGTAGAACAGGTCCTCGCGGAAGGAGCCTTCGCGGACGGCATCGGCGAGGTTGCGGTTCGAGGTCGCGATGATGCGCAGATCCACCTTGACCGGCTGCGTGCCGCCGACCCGATCGATCATCCGCTCCTGCAGCGCACGCAGGAGCTTCGCCTGCAGGCGCACGTCCATCTCGGAGATCTCGTCGAGCAGCAGCGTCCCGCCGCTGGCCTCCTCGAACTTGCCGATGCGCCGGGCCACCGCGCCGGTGAAGGCGCCCTTCTCATGGCCGAACAGCTCGGACTCGAGCAGGTTCTCGGGAATCGCGGCGCAGTTCACCGCGACGAACGGCTTGTCCTTGCGCAGCGATTTCTGATGCAGGTGCTGCGCGATCATCTCCTTGCCGGTGCCGCTCTCGCCGGTGACCAGCACGGGCGCGTCGGAGCGCGCGATCTGGTTGGCGAGCTGGACCACGCGCTCCATGGCCGGATCGCGCCAGATCAGGCTCGCCTTGTCGCCGGCGACGGCGGCGAGCACGGCGGCGATCAGCTCCGGATCGGGCGGCAGCGGCACGTATTCGCGCGCTCCGGCCTGGATCGCGGCGACGGCGGCCCGGGCGTCGGTCGAGGTGCCGCAGGCCACGAGCGGGGTGCGGATGCGCTCGCTCTCGAGCGCGGCGACGAGCTTGCCGATCGGCTGCTCGACATCGACCATCAGGAGGTCGCCGCCCTTGGCGCGCAGCACCGCCAACGCCTGCTCGACGGTTTCGGCATGGGTGACGGCGGCGCCCTGCGCCACCGCGATCTTGGCCGCGGTGATGAGCTGGCCCTTCAGGCTGCCGACGATGATGAGGCGCATGGCTCAGGCCTTCCCTGACAGCTGCATTCGTTCCGGCCGGCTGCTCACCGGTCGGTCTTGATGATTTCGGTCATGGTGACGCCGAGGCGCTCCTCGACCACCACGACCTCGCCGCGCGCCACCAGGCGCTCGTTGACGAAGATGTCGATCGCCTCGCCGACGCGCCGGTCGAGCTCCAGCACGGTGCCGGGCGTGACGCGCAGCAGATCGCCGACCGCGATCCGCGACGAGCCGAGCACCGCCGACACCGTGACCGGCACGTCGAAGACCTGCTCGAGGTCCTCCGCCGTCTTCACCGGGACCGGCCCGGAGCGCGCCACCGATTCGGCCCCGGCATTGTCGAAGGAGAGATCGGCCGGGTTGAGCGGCGGCAGGTTGAGGTCGTTCTCGTTCGCCATCTGTGTTACCTCGCTGTCGGGCCGAAGACGGCCTCGACCGCCTTGCCGACCGCCTCGTCGAGCTCTGCGCGTTCGATCGCGATGCCGCCATCGGCCCATTCCAGTCGCCCGTCGCCGACGGCGATGTCTGGCTCGCCGAGCACGACGATGCGGCCGGCGAAGCCGGCCTCGCGCGCCAGCACCGCGAGCTTGCCCTCGACGGTCTCGACCAGGCTCTCATGCACCCGGATCGCCAGATGCGGCGCATGCCTGGCATGGGCGAGGCATTCGCGCGCGGCGGCGAGCAGTTGCGCCAGCGGCTTGTCGGCCAGGGCCGCCCCGGCGAGGCTGCGCGCCGTCGCGACCGCGAGTTGCGCCGCCTGCGCCTCGATCTGCGCCAGCCGCTCGTCCTGCTGCGACAGCAGGCGCTCGCCATGGCGCACCAGCTGCGCCAGCACGGCGGAGAGCTGCTGGTCGGCGTCCCGCCGCCCCTGGTCGAGCCCGCTGTGGAAGCCTTCGGCGCGGGCGCTGGCGAGCGCCGCCTCGTCGACCGCCTTGCGGCCGTTGCCGCGGAAATCGGTGTCGAACATGAATTTCTTCGCCGCAGCCATGTCAGTACACCAGCTCGTCTTCGGAATTGCCCTTGGCGATGACGATCTCGCCCTTCTCGGCGAGGTCCTTGGCCAGGGTCACCATCTTCATCTGTGCCTCGTCGACCTCCTTGAGCCGGAGAGGACCCAGCCCCTGCATGTCGTCCTGCAGGTTCTTGGCGGCGCGCTGCGACATCGCCCCGAGGAAGAACGTGCGCATCTCCTCGTTGGCGCCCTTGAGGGCGCGGGCCAGCATGTCCTTGTCGACCTGGCGCATCAGCGTCTGCAGCCCGGCGGAATCGAGCTTGCCGAGGTCCTCGAAGGTGAACATCAGCGCGCGGATGCGCTCGGCCGATTCCTGGTTGGTGGCGTCGAGCGCGGCGAGGAAGCGCATCTCGGTCTGGCGGTCGAAGCCGTTGAAGATCTCGGCCATCATCTCGTGCGGGTCACGCCGCCGCGTCTGCGTCAGGGTCGAGACGAATTCCGTGCGCAGCGTGTTCTCGATGTGGTCGAGCGCCTCCTTCTGCACCGATTCCATGCGCAGCATCCGGCTGACCACCTCGATCGAGAGCTCGTTCGGCAGGTTGCGCAGCACGTTGGCGGCATGCTCCGCCCGGATGCGCGACAGGATCACCGCGATGGTCTGCGGGTATTCGTTCTTGAGGAAGTTCGCGAGCACGACCGCATCGATATTGCCGAGCTTCTGCCACATGTTGCGCCCGGCCGGGCCGCGGATCTCCTCCATGATCAGCGCGACCTGGTCGCTCGGGAGGATCTTCTCGAGCAGCGAGATGGTGCGATCGAACGAGCCGGTGATCGCGCCGGCGCTGGAGAGCCTGCCGACGAAATCCAGCATCAGCTTCTCGACCTGGTCGGAATCGACCGTGCCGAGCTCCGCCATCGCCCGCGTGATGATGCGGATCTCCTCGTCGTCGAACTCCTCCCAGATCAGGCGGCCATGCTCCTCGCCGAGCACGAGCAGGATCACGGCGGCGCGCTGCGGCCCGGTCATGCTCTCGATCGTGACCGGGCCCTCGCTATAGCTGCCGGAGTCGTTGTCGGAGCTGGCGGAGCCGCTGCGCGTTGCGATGGAGCGTGTCATGGCCATGGTTCAGGCCCCCTCACGCCGCCGACTTCTCATGGATCCAGCCGCGCAGCACCGCGACCGAATCCGCCGGGTTCTGGGCGACCATGGCGCCGATCTTCTCGACCGACTGGGCCTTGAGCTGGCCCTTGATCTGCGCGATCGCGAGCATCCGCTCCGACGGCGCCTCGACCTCGATCTGGCCCGGCTCCCCGCCGGGCCCGACGGCCGCGCCGCCGGAGACGGAGGGAAACGCCGACGGATCGCCGTTGCCCTGGTCGACGACCAGCGCCCCGTTGCGCATGAAGGTCGGGAGCGCGCGGACCTCCTGGTCGGGCGCCAGCACCTGCTTGAGCAGCGGGCGCACGACGACCATCAGCACGATCAGGATGAGCAGCGCGATCACGCCGATCTCCGCGAAGCGCACCAGGTCCTCCCGCGAGAAGGAGAGCAGCTGCTGCATCAGGCTCTGCTCGACGAGATCGGTCTGCGCCGGCGGCGCTTCCGCGAAGCGCAGATTGACGACCTCGACCTGGTCGCCGCGCTGGCGGTCGAAGCCGATCGCGGTCCGCACCAGCTGCCCGATCCGCTCCAGCTCCTCCTGCGGGCGCGGCTGATAGCTGGTCTCGTTGCCCTGCCGGCTGTAGACGCCGTCGACCAGCACCGCGACCGAGAGCTTGCGGATGCGCCCGCCCTCCTGGACCTCAGTCCGGGTGGTGCGCGAGATCTCGTAGTTGACGACCTCCTCGTTCTTCGAGCTGGAATCGCGCTGCGCGGCCTGCTGCTGCCCCTGGTTCTGCTGCGCCCCCGGCAGCTCGTTGCCGACGGTGACGCCCTCGCGCTGCTCGCTGGTCGCTGCGGCTTCGGTCCGGTTCTGGCTCGAGCGGATGACCTTGCTCTCCGGATCGTAGGTCTCGGACCGGCTCTCGATCCGGTTCGTGTCGAGCGTCGCCGAGACCTGCACGCGCGCCCGTCCGGGCCCGACGATGCTGGCGACGATGTCTTCGATCTGCCCCTTCATCCGCCGCTCGATCGCGCCCTGGCGCTCGTCGAGGGCGACGCCGACGAGCCCCTGCTCGCCCTGGGCGCCATCGGCCAGCAGCCGGCCGCGCTCGTCGACGATCGAGACCCGCTCGGGCTTCAGCCCGTCGACGGCGGAGGAAACCAGGTGGCGGATCGCCCGCACCTGGGCGTTGTCGAGATCGCCGGCGAGCTTGAGCGCGATCGAGGCGCGCGGCGGCTCGCGGTCGCGCTCGAACAGGCGCCGCTCGGGGATGACGAGATGGACGCGTGCCGCCTGGACGCGGCCGATCGAGCGGATGGTGCGCGAGAGCTCGCCTTCCAGGGCGCGCAGATGGTTGATGTTCTGGACGAAGCTGGTGGAGGAGAAGGCGTCGCCCTTGTCGAAGATCTCGTAGCCGACGCCGCCGCCGGTCGGGATGCCCTTGCCGGCGAGCTCCAGCCGCAGCCGCGGCACGTCGGCGCGCGGCGCCAGGATGGTCTGGCCGTCGCCGCGCAGCTCGTATTTCACGCCGCGGGCATCGAGATCCTTGACGATGGCGCCGACGTCCTGGCTCGACAGGTCGGCGAAGAGCACGCCCATCGCCGGCTGCGACATGCGCAGCATGACGAAGGCGAAGAAACCGATCAGCGCCAGCGTCACCGCCAGCATCGCCGCCAGCCGTGCCGCGCCGAATCTCCGGAACTGATCGACTAGCCCGTTCACGCCGTTCTTCCGTCCCCCGGTGCCTGCGAGACCAACGCGCAGACGCACCACTAGGCAAGTTTTTCCCGGTGCATGGTTAGCACCGGGTTAACGGCGGTTCGGAAACGGCACAGTCGGATGGAACGCCTCGCCGGAAAAAGCAGAAAGGCGCCGGCCCTTCGGCCGACGCCCCTGAATTTTCCGCTGATCCCGGAAAGCCTTACTGGCGATAATGCTGGATGCGGGTGGTGCGCAGGCCGGCGAGGCCGTGCTGGTCGATCGAGGACTGCCAGCTGAGGAACTCGTCGACGGTCAGCGTATAGCGCTGGCAGGCCTCCTCCAGGCTGAGCAGGCCACCGCGTACCGCGGCGACGACTTCGGCCTTGCGCCGGATCACCCAGCGGCGGGTGTTCATCGGCGGCAGGTCGGCGATGGTCAGGGGGCTGCCATCGGGCCCGATCACATATTTGACGCGCGGTCGCAGCGGCTCGGTCATGGTACTCTCACACAACTCAACAGACCTACTGCCCGGGAGCCTAGCCCCGACGGACTTAAATTTTGCCTAAAGCAACCGCGCAGGCTTTCGGCATGGTCCATGGCTCCACCGTCAGGACGTGCTCTTCACTGATTTGACCTTGTCGAGCGAAACCTTGATCGCCCCGATCAGAAGCGTCGGGACCTGGGTCGAGAAGTCGATGCCGTCGACCTTGCCGGTGATCTCGGTCTTGACCGTGATCGCCGCCCCGGAAACGTCGGTGCCGTCGACGGTGATCGTGTACTCGCCCTCGGATGCGACCGAGCCGGTCGAGGTCTTGCCGTCCCAGGTATAGGTCTGGTCGCCGGCCACGAGCGTCTTGGTGCCGGTGTAGACGACCTTGCCGCCCGCATCCTTGATGGTGATCGTGCCGGTGCCGCCCTTGGAGGCGTTGAGCTTCCACTCCGCCTTGCCGTCCTTGAGCTGGGTGGCCGCCCCGTCGGCTGTGACGGTCTGTCCGACGAAGCCGATCGCGCTGGCGCCCGTCGTCGCCTTGCTGACGCCGAGCAGCGCGGTCAGCGTCTCGTTTTGCTTGAGCTGCTGCTCGACGCCGGCGAACTGCACCAGCTGCTGGGTGAACTGGTTGGTGTCGAGCGGATCGAGCGGGTTCTGGTTCTTGAGCTGCGTCGTCAGCAGGGTCAGGAACTGGTCGAAATTATTGGCGATCGTCGTGTTGCTGCCGGTCGCGGTGTTGTTCTGCGCCGCAGCGATCTGCGACGCGCTCCAGGTGCTGGTGTTGGAGACGGCCATCGCGTCCCTCCTTCAGATGCTGAGATCGACGCCGCCGAGGCGGCTGCCGCGTGGCCGCGACGCGACCTCGCCGACGAGCGCGCTGTCCTCGGAGGTCTGGACCCAGGCGCGGCGGCCGCGCGGCGTCTCGTCGTCCTGGCGCTGCTGCTGGCGCGAGCCCGACTGGTCGGCGGAATCGCGCAGGCTCATGTCGATGCCGCCCTCGCTCGGCTTCAGGCCGGCCTGCTCGAAGGCGCGCTCGAGCGTACGGGCGTCGCGCTGCAGCATCTGCAGCGTCTCGACCCGGTCGACCGTCAGCTTGGCGCTGACGTCGCCCTTGTCGGAAATCTCCAATCTGACGTCGATCCGCCCGAGCTCGGCCGGATCGAGCCTGATGTCGAAGCGCTTGTTGCCGGCCAGAGCGCGCGCGCCGATCTCGACCGGGACGACATGCAGCGGCGTCGGCCGGCCTGCCTCGGCCGAGGCCGTCCTGGCGGCGGCTTCCGCCTGCGCATGCGCCGTCGCCTGAGCGGCGGCGTCGAGCTCGGTCAGCGGCGGCTGCGGCTTGGTCAGGCTCTGCGGCCCGGCGGCGAGAATGGCCTGCGGGCTCAGCGGCGCGGCGCCCTGTTGCCCGCCGGCGGTTTCGGCCGGTGCTGCCTGCGTGGTCTGGGCGACGGCGGCGGCGGAGTCGGCGGGCTTGACCTCGCCCGCCGCCTTCGCATCGCCGCTCTGCGCCGTCGGCAGGGCCTTGCCCGCCTCGCCGTCGGCCTGGCCGGCGGCTGGCGCGTCGCCCGGCGTCGCTTCCACCGTCTTCGTGTCGCCCTGCGGAGCGTCGCCGGATTTGGCATCGCCCGATTTGCCATCGGCCCCGGCCGCCGGCAGCTGCGGCGCCAGCCCGGCCTTGATGTCGGCCGCCGCCGCCTCGCCGCCCGCGCTTGCCTGGCCGTCGGCCCTGGCCGGCAGACCGGGCGGAACCGGCACCGCGACCGCGCTGCCCGTGGATTGCGTCGTGGCGCCCGTCTCGCCGGCCGCCTCGGCGCCCTTGTCCGGTGCAGCGGCCACGCCCTCCGGCTTCGGCGGCTCGCCTGCCTGGGCCATGGCAGCCGCGAGTGCGAGAAATTCGGCGCTGACGGGCGGCACCGCCGGGGGTTGCATCGCCGCCCCTGCGGCGGCCTGCTCCTCCGGCATCTCCTTGCCGATCACCGGCGCCCCGTCGAGGGCGGTGGCCAGAACCGCCTTGCGTTCCTCGACCCTCTTGCCCTGGACCGAGCCTGCGCCGGCCGCAGCCGCGCTCTTGCCGCCATCGGCCGTGGCGGCTTCCCCGGCCGTGGCCGGCTCTGCTTCGGGGCTGACCTTCGCCGTGCCGGATCGTCCTGCGGCTTCCGCCGGCTTCGCATCCTTGCCGGCATCCTCGGCTCGCGATGGCGGCCTGGTCTCGGCCGCGGCGCCGGTACGGGGGGCGTCGTCGGGCCGTGTCCGCTCCTGCCCGCTCCGCTCCTCGTCGAGCCGCGGGCGCGGCCGCTCGGAGGGCTCCGGCGGCAAGCTGAACGCCGGCTCCGACCGGCCCGCCTCGGAAGCGCGGCGGCTGGGGAAGCTGACCTCGGGCAACGCGGACGAACGCGAGACCGGCGCGGCGGACATGGATACTCTCCGGAACAGAACCGTGACGATGCGACGCCCCGAACCAGCAAGAGCCGAGCCAACGGCAGATATCTTCAATATCAAAGGGTTATAACGGATCGCCCTGGAACCCACCCGGCAGGAAGCGCGCGCTCCCGCCGGCCGACCCGGCAGGAATTGCCGGCCGGATGCTGGCCCGCACCTGTCAAAACCGCTATAGAGCGCCCAAATCTCGGGTGCCCCGCCCCCGACCCTTTGTCCCGGAACCCCGATGACCACCTCGCTCAACTCGCTCGACATCGCCAAGCCGCCCGCGGCGACGCGCGTCGTCGCGGCCATGTCGGGCGGTGTCGACTCCTCGGTGGTCGCCGCCCTGCTAAAGCGCCAGGGCTACGATGTCGTCGGCGTCACCCTGCAGCTCTACGACCATGGCGCGGCGGTGCATCGCGCCGGCGCCTGCTGTGCCGGCCAGGACATCCACGACGCCCGCCGCGTCGCCGAGGCGATCGGCATCCCGCATTACGTGCTGGACTATGAGAGCCGCTTCCGCGACGCCGTGATCGAGCGCTTCGCGCAGAGCTACCTCGCCGGCGAGACGCCGATCCCCTGCGTCGAATGCAATCGCACGGTGAAGTTCCGCGACCTGCTCGGCCTCGCCCGCGAGCTCGGGGCCGACGCGCTCGCCACCGGCCACTATGTCGTGAGCCGCGAGCTCGGCAACGGCCATCGCGGCCTGTTCCGCGCCGCCGACGCCAGCCGCGACCAGAGTTATTTCCTCTACGCCACCACCCAGGAGCAGCTCGACCTGCTGCGCTTCCCGCTCGGCGGCCTCGACAAGGCGCAGACCCGCGCCCTCGCCGCCGAGTTCGGCCTCGCCATCGCCGACAAGCCCGACAGCCAGGACATCTGCTTCGTGCCGAACGGCCGCTATGCCGAGATGATCGAGCGGCTGAAGCCCGGCGCCGCCCGGCCCGGCGCCATCGTCCATCTCGACGGCCGCGTGCTCGGCCGGCACGAGGGCGTGCTGCGCTACACCGTCGGCCAGCGCAAGGGTCTCGGCATCAGCGCCGCGGAGCCGCTCTACGTCGTCGCGCTCGACGCCGAGAACGCCCGCGTGCTGGTCGGCCCGCGCGAGGCGCTGAGCGTCGGCCGCGTCGACCTGCGCGACCTCAACTGGATCGGCGACGTCGCCCTCGCGGACCTGCCGCCGGAGGGGATCGAGGTCGCGGTCCGCGTCCGCTCGACCCGCGCCCCGCGCGAGGCGCGGCTCCTCGCCGACGCGACAGGCGTCCATGTCCTGCTGGCGCAGGGCGAGGAAGGCGTCTCGCCGGGCCAGGCCTGCGTGATCTACGACCATGCCGGCGCCGACGCGCGCGTGCTCGGCGGCGGCGTCATCATGGCGAACCAGGCCTCGCGGCCGGCGCCGAAGCCCGAGCCTGCCTACGCCACCTCATGACGACGACGAATGGTCTCGACGCGCAGAAGCGCGTCTACGCGGTCTGGGCGAAATTCTACGACCGGATCTATCAGGGCCTGCTCGCCCGCGCCCAGCGCGAGGCGGTGGCGGCGGCCTGCGCCAGCGGCCGCGACATCCTCGAGATCGGCGTCGGCACCGGGCTGACCCTGCCCTATTTCGAGCGCGACCGGCAGGTCGTCGGCGCCGACCTCTCGCTCGACATGCTGCGCGTCGCGAAAGCCAAGGTCGAGAGCCAGGGCCTCGCCCATGTCCGCGGGCTGATGGTGATGGACGCCTGCCGGCTCGGCTTCGCCGACAACGCCTTCGACGCGGTGACGGCCCAGTTCGTGATCACGCTCGTCCCCGATCCCGAGCAGGCGCTCGCCGAGATGGACCGGGTGCTGCGCCCGGGCGGCGAGATCGTCATCTCCAGCCGCCTCGTCGGCGATGGCGGCCTCGCCGCGCCGTTCTGGAAGCTGGTCGCGCCGCTGGCGCGGGCGATCGGCTGGAGCAGCGACTTCAAGGTCTCGCGCCTGACCGGCTGGGCCGCCGCCACCGGCCGCTACGAGACCGTCCATGTCGGCCAGGGCTATTTCAAGGTGGTCAGGCTGAGGAAGCTGCGCTGAACCGCGCCATCGAGGCTTGACGCCGACACCCGCCGCCCCCTATATCCGCGCCGTCGCGATTGACCGCCTCCTTCAGGCGCGTCGCCATCGGGGCGGGGTAGCTCAGCTGGTTAGAGCAGCGGAATCATAATCCGCGTGTCGGGGGTTCGAGTCCCTCTCCCGCTACCACTCTACCCCCCGACATTTTCGCTGTCGGGAAGTGGTCTCCTCCGATCAGGCTGGTCAGCTCTCCCGGGACTGAGATGTCGGGCTGCGTTCCGGCGGCCCGCTCAGAGCCGGGGCGTGCTGTAGAGCCGCTTGCCCCGGACGGAGATCTCGACCTCCTGAAGATAGTCGCGCAGGGCTTCCGTCGCGACCGCGATGCCGAGCCCGGGCGCGTCCGGGGCCGCGACCTGCCCGTGCGCGTCGCGCGCCAGCTGGTTGGCCGCGATCGCCGTCGCCAGCGGCTTGGGCATCGCCGGGTATTCGCAGATCTCGTGATCGGCGAGGCCGGCATAGGGCTGCAGCGACGCCGACAGGGCAAGATGCGAGGTGAAGGTGTGGTTGACGAAGGTCACGCCCTTCGCCACCGCATAATCCGCCACCGCCTTCGACGGGCCGATGCCACCGATCCGGCCGCAATCGATCTGGACATAGCCGATGCCGCCATAGTCGATCAGGTGCCGCGCCATCGATTCGTTGTGGGCGCCCTCGCCGCCGGCGAGGCGCACCGTGGCGCTGCGCCGGGCGAGCGCGCCATAGGCTTCGAGGGCGCTGGCGTGGAAGGGCTCCTCGAACCAGCGGACATTGGCCTTCTCCATCGCCGGCAGCCGCGCGGCGGCGCGCTCGACATCCTCGATGAAGATCTGGCCGGTATCGACCAGCAGGATGCCGTCCGGCCCCAGCCCTTCGCGCGCCGCGACGAAATGCTCGGCATCGGCCTCGACGCTGCCGCGGCCGATCGGGCCCCAGCCGAATTTGGCGGCGCGGAAATTGCGCTGCCGGGCATCGCGGGCGCGTTCCAGCGTCTCCTGCGGCGTGTCGCCGAACAGCACGGAGGCGTAGGGCGTCTTGGCATGGCTCCGGCGATAGCCGAGCAGGCGCCAGACCGGCTCGGAGCGCAATTTGCCGAGAATGTCCCACAGGGCCATCTCGACGCCGGAGAAGGTATGCGGCGCCTGCAGCAGGTCCATCGAGTTGTAGGCCACCGCCGCCGCGATGCGGGCGATGTCCTCCGGACCATCCAACGTCTGGCCGAGCACGGAATCGGCGACGGGCCGGCAGACGCCGTGCGACATCGGGCAGATGAAGGCGGCGATCGAGGGCAGCGGCGCCGCCTCGCATTCGCCCCAGCCGACGAGGCCGCCGGCGGCGACCCGCACCAGCAGCGCGTCCTGGCTGCCATCCGCCTCCTCGGTGACGACGGGCATGGCGAGATAGAAGAAGTCGACGGCCTCGATCCTCGGCACGGGCTTTGTCCTCACAGTTCGTAGATCGACGCGCGCGGCGCGAAGGCGACGGTCTCGTCGAGCGGATAGACGGGGCGGGCGCAGATGCGGTGTCCGAGGCTCTTCAGGTTCGCCGAGGTCGCTCCGGGCGCGTCGACGTTGAAGTTGCGGGCGCACCACTGGTCGTACATGTGGAACTCGGTGTGCGGGGACTTCACGACGATCAGGTCGAAATCCTCCGGATCGAGCCCGTTGGCGTAGTACATCGCCCGGTCGAACAGGCTGACCGAGCGGCTCATCACCACGATGGTGACGTTGTCGTAAGTCAGCACCGCGGTCGGCCCGGCGCGGAGCGGCGCCTTCATCGTCTCCAGAGAGGCCTCTCCGTCCGAGAGCAGCCTGACCGTCGCGCGCACCGGCATCGGCGGGAAGCGGGCGGGATCGATCGAGCCGCCGAGCGTCAGCGAGAGGGTCGCGCCGACGCCGGCCGCATGCGCCGCCGCCGCGGCCGGCGCATCGACGATCTGGGCCAGCACGCGCTTGCCGTAACCGGCCCGGCGCAGCCCGGCGAGGATCGCATTGCTGTCGCCGGACGCGCCCGAGGAGGTCGCGTCGGCGGCGTCGGTGAAGATCACCGGCCCGTCGATGCTGCGCGCCTGCGCGATGGCCCGCTCCAGCGGCACGAGCTTGCCCTGCATGCGGAAGCGCAGCGGCCAGAACTCCTGCGCCAGCCGCGTCGCCTCCCGCTCCGCGGTGGCGCGGTCCGCGTCGGTCAGGATCAGCACCTGCGAGCACAGCTCCGGCACGTCGGTGAACGGGTTGCCGATCATGATCCCGGCCGCGAGCACGCTGCCCTCCTCCTCCAGCCGGCGGCATTCGGCGAGCAGGTCGCCATAGCAGCCGGTCTTGGTGATGAGCTCGTCGCCGCGGACCAAAGCGGGAATGACGACGCGGGCGGCGACCGGATTCACGCCGCCCTCCATCAGCTTCAGCAGCAATTCGGCGGCGCGCCGCCCGGTATCGGCGAAATCGACATGCGGATAGGTCCGGTAGATGGAAAAGCCGTCGACCTGCCGCAGCATCCGGTCGGTCAGGATGCCGTGCAGGTCGAGCGAGATCACGATCGGCATGTCCGGGCCGACGCGCTGGCGCAGCTTCTCCAGCAGATGGCCTTCCGGGTCGAGCTCGCCATCGGCGCCCATCGCGCCGTGCAGCGAGACATAGATGCCGTCGACGCCGTCGAGCCCGGCGAAGATCGCCGCCAGCACCTCCTCCGACAGCCTTTTCCAGCCCTCTGCGGACAGCAGCCCGGCGCTGCCGGCGCGCGCGCAGATCGTCGGCACGATCTCGACCCCGGGCCGGGCCTCGAAGACCGCGAGCGCGCCGCCGAGCTCCTGGTTCCTGCCGCGCTGCTCGTAGAGCCCCTCGCCATGGCGGATCAGGAAGTCCTCGTATTGCGAGGGCAGCGGGTTGAAGGACGAGATCTCCTGCTTGCAGTCGGCGATCAGGATGCGCTTCATGGCGGGCTCCGGCGGGTCAGAACTTGAGGCGGGGGTCGAGCACGTCGCGCAGGCCGTCGCCGAGCAGGTTGAGGCCGAGCACGCAGACGATGATCGCGAGGCCAGGGAACACCGTGATCCACGGCGCCTCGCGCATGAAATCGCGGCCCTGTGCGATGATCGAGCCGAAGGAGGCGGCCGGCGGCGGCGGCCCGGCGCCGACGAAGGACAGGGCCGCCTCGGCCAGCACCGCGATGGCGAAGACATAGGTCAGCCGCACGATCAGCGGCCCGGCCACGTTGCGCAGCACATGCCTGAACAGGATGGTCAGTTCGCCGGCGCCGATCGAGCGCGCGGCGGCGACATAGTCCTGCTCCCGCTCGAGCAGCACCGAGGCGCGCACGATCCGGGCGGTGTGCGGCGTCGTCGCGATGGCGAGCGCGATCACGACATTGGTGAGCGAGGCGCCGAGCACCGCCGAGACCACCATGGCGAGCACGATCGAGGGGAACGCCATCAGCGCGTCCATGATCCGCATGATCGGCTGGTCGAGACGCGGGAAGAAGCCGCCGACCGCACCGCACAGCGTTCCGGCGATGCCGGCGAGCACGACGGTGAAGGCGCCGATCGCGAGCGAGATGCGCGCGCCGATCATCACCCGCGAGAGGATGTCGCGGCCGAAATGGTCCGTGCCGAACCAGTGGACGGCATCCGGCGCCACCAGCCGGGCCCGGACATTGCTGCGCAGCGGATCGAAGGGTGACAAAAGGTCGGCCGCGAGCGCGACCAGCACCATGGCGAGCACCAGCGCGGCTCCGATCACGAAGGAGCGGTTGCGCAGCAGGCGCCGCAGCGCGGCGCGGCCGACGAGCGGCGCGCCGGCGCTCATGCCAGCCTCACGCGCGGGTCGACGACGGCGTAAAGAATGTCGACGACAAGGTTGATCGAGAGATAGACGACCGCGAGGAACAGCAGCCCGCCCTGCAGCACCGGGAAATCGCGCGCGGCGATGGCGCCGACGATCAGCCGGCCGATCCCGGGGATCGAGAAGACCTGCTCGACGATGACGGCCCCGCCGAGCAGGGCGCCGGAGACGATGCCGATCACGGTCAGGATCGGGATCAGCGCGTTGGGCAGCGCATGGCGCAGCACGACGCGCAGCTTCCCCAGCCCCTTGGCGTCGGCAGTCCGGACATAGTCCTGCCCGAGCGTGTCGAGCATCGAGGCGCGCGCCATCCGGGCGATGAAGCCGACCTGGACCAGCCCGAGCGTCAGCGCCGGCAGGATCATGCCACGCAGCCACTCGGCCGGCGACTGGCCGAAGGCGGTGAAGCCGCCGCTCGGCAGCCAGCCGAGCGAGACCGCGAAGACCAGGACCATCACCAGGCCGAGCCAGAAATCCGGCACCGACAGGCCGAGCAGCGCGGCGGTCATCACCGCCTGGTCGGGCCAGCGATTATGGTTGACGGCGGCGACCAGGCCGGCGGCGACGCCGACGAGCACCGCGAAGACGAGCGCCAGCGCCGCCAGCGCCAGTGTCACCGGCAGGCGCTCGATCAGCGCGGCGCTCACCGAACGGTTGAGCAGGATCGACTGGCCGAGATCGCCGCTGAGGATCCGCCCGTACCAGCCCAGCATCTGCTGCGGCAGCGACAGGTCGAGCCCGAGCGCACGCCGCAGCGTGGCGACCTGCTCCGGCGTCGCCGAGGCGTCGAGGAACGCCGCCGCCGGGTCGCCCGGCACGAGCCAGATCAGCGCGAAGGACATCAGCGACACCAGCGCGAGCACGAGAACGGCGCCCGCGAGCCGGCGGATCAGGAAGCTTCCCATGCAGCTCCTCGAGGATCGAAATGACGGTGGCGTGCCTGCCGGCGCAGCCTGCAGGAGCAACCCGCAGGCGAGGGTCAGCCGGCCGCGCTCACGGTTCGAGCCAGACGCCCCACATCCGGGGGATGCGATAGGGCTTGAAGTTCTTGAGCTTGGCGGTCGAGGCCTGGAAGACCCCGTAATTGCCGGCCTTCATCGCCACGGCCGCGTCGTACATGTGCTTCTGGAAGGCGTCGTAGAGCGCCTTGCGCTTGCCCTCGTCGAGCTCGGCGTTGAAGGCGGCGGCGATGCGGTCGATCTCCGGGTCCTTCGCCTGCTGCGACAGGCCGTTCACCCAGGGCGCCATCACCGAGCCCGGCCCCTCATAGGGCTCGATGCCGAAACCATGCGTCCAGAAGGTCCAGTTCGCCGGGGTGAAGCCGATCTTGGACACGGTCGGCCAGTCGGACACCGCGATCTCGACCGCGATGCCGATCTCCTTGAGCTTCTGCTGCACCACCGTCGCGGTGTCGACATTGGCGCGCAGATTGTCGACGATGAAGGTGACCTTGCCGCCCTTGTAGGAGGATTTGCCGAGCAGCTCCCTGGCGAGCTTCAGATCCGCCTTGTTGTACTTGTCGCCGCCGGCGGTCGAATGGAAGGCCGCGCCGGGATAGAGCCAGCTCGGATCGAGCTGGTAGATGTCGGCATAGGAGATCGCCATGATCTCCTCCATGTCCAGCGCCGCCTGCACGGCGAGGCGGAAGTTGACGTCGTCGGCGGGCGGCTGCGCCTGGTTGAACTTGATCACCTGCAGGCCGAACGGCATCACCTTGTGGATGGTGAAGCGCGCATCGGTGGCGAGCCGCTTCGCCGTCGGCCCGTCGACGGTCTCGTTGAACTGGATCTGCCCGGCCTCGAGCGCCGCTGTGCGCGCGCCGCCCTCCGGCATGAAGCGGAAGGTCACGCCGTCGAGGAAGGCTTCCTTCTTCCCGGCGAAGCCGTCGCGGCCGGTGCCCTTCGGATTGGGCGCGTAGCCGTCGTAGCGGCTCAGCTTCACATGGCTGTCCGGCTTGTACTCGACGAACCTGTAGGGGCCGGTGCCGACGATCTCGATCTTGCCGGCCTCCTTGGCGGCCTCGCTCGCCGGATAGATCGCGATCGGCGCGCGCGGCGACGACAGGTTGTCGAGGAAGGTCGACTGGGCCTGTTTCAGCGTGACCGTGACCTCGTGCTCGCCGCTCGCCTTGACCGTCTCGATCGCGGCGACGAGTGCGGGCGACGCGCCGATCTTGCGATAGCGCTCGAGCGAGGCGACGACGTCGCCGGCATCGAGCTTCTTGCCGTTGTGGAAGGTCACGTCCCTGCGGAGCGGGAAGACATAGGTCTTGCCGTCGGGGGAGACGCTGACGCCCTCGGCCAGCTCCGGCACCGGCTTGGCGTTCTCGTCCCGGGCGTAGAGCGTCTCGAAGACATGCAGGGTGATGTTGCGCGCGGCCTGCGCCGAGGTGATCTGCGCATCGAGCGAGGGCGGCGCCTGGCTGATGCCGATGACGACCTCGCCGCCCTTGCGCTGCGCCACCGCTCCCTGAACCCCTCCCAGGGCTGTCGCCGCCGCGATCGCCGCGCCGAGAATGATGTGCTTTGCCATGGTCTTCTCCCCTCCGGATGATGGTCAGGCACGAAGTCGTTCAGGCTGCGGCGCGCTGCGCGTCGTAATCCTCCATCAGCACCGCCACGGCATCGCCGCGCTGCACGCGGCCGGGCCCCGCCGACATCCACAGCACGCCGTCCCGGCGATAGCGCACCTCGAGCGGGGCGCGGTCGATGTCCTCGACGAAATGCAGGTAGCCGGCGAGCTCGCCGGCCCGGCAGGCGTCGCCGACGACGTTGCGCGGCTCGAACAGCCCGCCGGCGGGAGCGAACGAATAGCCGGCCGGATCGCGCACCATCATGTGGCGCGTGCCGGCCGACCCGTCGCGCTGGCGCGTATCCGGCTTGCCCTCCATCAGCCCGCAATGCCTGAGGATGTTGGTCAGGGCCCGGTCGGCGATGCGCACGCCCTCGACATTGACGCGCCCCCAGCCGCCGAGCTCGGTGCCGAGCGAGAGGATGCCGCGGCGCTCGACCGACGAGGTCAGCGTCGCGCCCTCGTCGACGCCCCAGAACACGACATTATAGGGCGCGCCGAAGGCCGCGGCAGCGGCCATGGTGCGCTCGCGGAGGGCGGCGTCCGCGACATAGTGCATGTTGGTCGAGAGCGCGGAATCGCCCGAGTGGCCCGCCGTATGCAGATCGACGGAGACGTCGACGAGCGGCAGCAGCATCGCATCGACGAAATGGGCCAGCATCTCGGAGAAAGTGCCCTTCGGATTGCCCGGAAAGCAGCGGTTCATGTCGCGGTTGTCGACCGGCGAGAGCCGGGTGTCGTTCATCACGGCAGGAATGTTGAGCGCCGGGATCATGATGACGCGGCCCTGGATCGCGGCCGGGTCGAGGCTGCGGGCCAGCCGCGAGATCGCGATCGGGCCCTCGTATTCGTCGCCATGGACCCCGCCGGTGAACAGGATGGTCGGTCCGCTGCCGTTCCTCACGCTGACGATCGGGATCTCGACGACGCCCCAGCCGGAGGTGTTGCGGGAAAGCGGGGCGCGCAGATAGCCGGCCTGACGGCCATTCGCTTCGAGATCGACTTCGCAGCGAACCCGGCTTGTGGACGACATGGCGAGCCCCTCCTTGCCCTTGTCTGCGTATGATTGTATACGATTAGACGACGTGTCAAGCGAGAGAGATTCGAATGCCGGAGACAGCCGGAGGTGAAGCGACAGTCGAGAGCGCGGCGCGAGAGCGCGCGGGAAGCCCGCCTCCGGACTGGCAGCCGCTCCAGCCGCAGACGCTCGTCGACCGCGCCATCCAGGCGATCATCGCGGGCGCCGCCGCCGGGCTGATCCTGCCGGGAGACCGCATCGTCGAGGTCGACCTCGCCCGCAAGCTCGGCGTCAGCCGCGTGCCGGTGCGCGAGGCGCTGCGCCTGCTGGAAAGCCAGGGTGTCGTCGTCAGCGAGGCCTATAAGGGCATCCGGCTGCGGCCCGTCACCAATGAGCGGGTCTCTGATCTGATCGAGGCCCGCATCGCGCTCGAAGCCAGCGCGACCGCCCGCGCCGTCGCCGCCGGCCGCAACCGCGGCGGCCATCTCGACGCATTGCGCGGCGCGGTCGCCGAGATGGAGCTGATGGCGGCTCGCGGCGACGCCTATGGCGTCGCCGTCGCCGATACGCGCTTCCACCGCGCGCTCTGCCGGCTCGGCGGCAACAGCGTCACGCTCGACCTGTGGGAGACGCTGGCGCCGCAATGCACGATCATTTTCGGCCTCGCCACTTTCGGCAAGCCGATGGCCGGCGTCGTCGAGGAGCATGTCGATCTCCTCGCCGTGTTCGAGGCCGGCGACATCGAGGCGATCGGGCGCACGCTCGACGAGCACATCACCGTGATGAACCACGCGATGGACTACGAGGCGATCGTCGCCAGGCGCCGCAGGGAAAGGGACGCACAGTGAACGATCAGGCACTTCGGCAGACGCGCGCAGCCCGCCCGGCAGGGCTGCCGCCCTTCAGGATCACCCGGATCGAGGCGGCCCCGCTCTTCGGGGAGAGCCCGAAGGGCGGCTGGTCGGCCGAGATCCGGCCGGAGGATTCGATCCACGCCCTGATCGCGGTTCACACCGACCAGGGCCTGACCGGCTATGGCAGCGTCTTCACCGACGGGCGCCTCGTCCAGGCCGGGCTCGAGGTGCTGGCGCCGCTGTTCCTCGGCGCGGATGCGCTCTCGCCCGAATTCGTCAGCGAGAAGCTGCACCAGAACACCTTCTGGATGGGCCGCGGCGGCACGCTGACCCATACCATCAGCGGCATCGACATCGCGCTCTGGGACATTCTCGGCCAGGCCACCGGCCTCGGCGTCGGCCGGCTGCTCGGCGGCCGCTATCGCGAGCGCGTACAGCCCTATTGCTCGCTCCTGATGGAGGAGCCGGACGCCATGCGCGAGGTGGTCGCGAGCTATCGCGACAAGGGCTTCACCGCCTTCAAGATCGGCTGGGGCCCGTTCGGGCGCGCGCTCGACACCAGGCTCGACGAGGCGATCGTGCGCGCCGCGCGCGAAGCGGCTGGCGAGCGCTCCCGGCTCTTCGTCGATGCCGGCGCCAGCGACGCGCTCTGGCCGCACGGGCTGAAATGGGCGAGGCGCACCGCCGAGATGCTGGCCGATTACGAGGTCGGCTGGTTCGAGGAGCCGGTGCGGCCGGACGCGATCGACGATTACCGCGAGTTGCGCCGCTCCTCCCCGGTGCCGATCGCCGGCTGCGAGGTGCTGACCCGGCGCCAGAGCTTCATCCCCTGGCTGACCACGGGCGCGCTCGACATCGTCCAGCCCGACGTCACCAAGGTCGGCGGCATCTCCGAGCAGCGGCGCATCGCCTGGATGGCCTATGATCTCGGCGTCAAATATGTCGGCCATGGCTGGAACACGGCGCTCGGTCTTGCGGCCGACCTGCAGATGGCGTCGGCCTTCCCGGATGCCGATCTGGTCGAGTTCATCGGCGGCAGCCCCTATGTCGACGGCATCCTCGCCAGGCCCTTCGCCCTCGACGAGGACGGCTGGCTGACGATTCCCGATCTGCCGGGCCTCGGCGTCACCATCGACCGCGACAAGCTCGCCAGGTACACGCCCGACCCGGACGCGCTCTTCGCCTGACGGCGGCGACGCTCGACCCGCTTCCGGCCAACCGCGGGGGCGGCCGCGATACGCGCCCGAATTTCGGTGCTATCACCACCGGAATGAAGCAGGCCGCGTCGGCGGATGATCCGTCGCGCGGCCTCGTCCCGTTCCCACCTGTACCCGCCGACCCGCGCCATGACTTCAGCCCAGCGACAGGAGAATGGGACCGCCATCGTCCCCGGGATCGCCGCGGGGCCGCTCGTGGTCATGCGGGAGCCTCTCAGCTTCTGGGGCGGCGTCGACCCCGCCACCGGCATCGTCATCGACGTGCACCACCCTTCGCATGGTGCCTCGCTCGCCGGAGCGGTGGTGATGATGCCGACCAGCCGAGGCTCATGCTCGGGCTCGGGCGTGCTGCTGGAGCTCGCGCTCTCGGGGCGCAATCCCGCCGCCCTGGTCTTCGCCGCCCCCGAGGACACGCTGACGCTCGGCGCCATCGTCGCCGCCGAGATGTTCGGACGCCGCATCCCCGTCATTCGGCTCGCTGACGAGGCCTTCGCCGCCCTGTCCTCCGCGACGGAGGCGACGATCGCGCCGGACGCCCTATCGGCCGATCATGGGCGCGTCCGGATTCCGCTCGCCGCGGCCGCGCAGGAGGATCTGGAGCTCTCTCCCGACGACCGGCGCATGCTGGACGGGGCGGGGGGGCCGGCAGCGCAGCAGGCCCTGCGCATCCTCTGCGCCATGGCCTGCCAGCAGGGCGCGCGCGCGCTCGTCGACGTCACGCGGGCGCATGTCGACGGCTGCATCTATGCCGGCCCGGCCAATCTCATCTTCGCCGAGGCGATGGAGGCGCTCGGCGCGAAGGTCCGCATCCCGACGACGATGAACGCGATCTCCGTCGACCATGCCAACTGGCGCCGGCAGGGCGTCGCACCGGCGTTCGGCGAGCCGGCCGCGCGCCTCGCCGACGCCTATGTCCGGATGGGCTGCCGCCCGAGCTTCACCTGCGCGCCTTACGCCCTGCCCGATCCACCGGCTTTCGGCGAGGCGATCGGCTGGTCGGAATCGAATGCCGTGATCTTCGCCAATTCCGTGCTCGGGGCCCGGACGGCGAAGCATCCGGATTTCCTGGATTTCTGCATCGCCGTCACCGGCCGTGCCCCGCTCGCCGGAGCCTTTCTCGACGAAGGCCGGCAGGCGCGCCGCGCGGTCCGCATCGAGCTGCCCGAGGGTGCCGACGGCGCGGCCTGGCCGCTGATCGGCTATCTCGCCGGGCTGGCCTCGCCCGACCGCGTCCCGCTGATCACGGGCCTCGCGCAGGCGCGCCCGTCCCATGACGATCTCAAGGCGCTCTGCGCCGCCTTCGGGACGACCTCGGCGGCAGCCATGCTGCATATCGCGGGCATCACGCCGGAGGCGGAAAGCCTCGGCGGCGAGCCGGAGGACGTGATCCTCGTCACGCAGGGCGCTCTCGCCGACGGCTGGCGCAAGCTGAACGACGGCCCGTCCGAGGTCGATCTCGTCGCCATCGGCAGCCCCCACGCCTCCCTCGACGAGTGCCGCGCCGTCGCCGACAGGCTCGGCGGCCGCCCTCTGGCGCGGCAGCTCTCCCTCATCGTCACCACCAGCCGCGACGTCGTGGCCGCGGCCAGACAGGATGGGACGCTGGCGAAGCTGCGGGCCAGCGGCGTCGAGATCGTCTCCGACCTCTGCTGGTGCTCGATCACCCGCCCCGTCTTCCCCGCGCGTGCGAGGGTGGTCCTGACCAACTCCGGCAAATACGCCCATTACGGGCCGGGGCTCTCGGGCTGCACCGTCAGGCTCGGCACGCTCGAGGATTGCATCGCGGCCGCCCTCACCGGCGTCGCTCCCGCCCGTTTGCCCGCCTGGCTGTCCTGAGTTGCGCCCGTGACGCGACCCGTGGTCGGCCGATCACGGGGCCGTATATACCGGCACGGATTTCGCGGTCGGATCGGTTCCCGAGCTAACGCTCGTCGCTCAGGGACGGCCCGCCGGCATCGTCGTCCTGCAGGATGCGCCAGGCGGCACCCTCGAGATCGACGAACTGGCCGCTGCGCATGCACCAGAAGAAGGCGCCGAGCCCGACGAGCCCGAGCCCGAGCGCGAGCGGGAACAGGATGACGATGATGTTCATGAGCGCGCCTCCTGTTCCGGCCCGCTTGCGCGGGCCCGCAAGGCATTGAGCGTCACCACCAGCGAGGAGCCCGACATGGCGGCGGCGGCGACCAGCGGCGTCGCCAGCCCGGCGATCGCGAGCGGCACCGCGACCGCATTGTAGAGCACCGCGAAATAGAGGTTCTGCAGCATCAGCCGCCGCGCCTTGCGCGCGATCGCCAGCGCGGCCTGGACCGGCGCCAGACTGTCGCCGAGGAAGACGATGTCGGCCGCCGCCTGCGCCAGATGCGTCGCGCTGACTGGCGAGATCGAGACATGCGCGCCCGCCAGCGCCGGCGCGTCATTGAGCCCGTCGCCGACCATCAGGACCTTGCGGCCCTGCGCCGCCATGCGCTCGAGCAGGGCGAGCTTCTCGCCCGGCAGCAGGCCGGCATGCAGCTCGGCGACGCCGAGCTCGGCCGCGATCGGCGCCACCGCCTCGAGACGGTCCCCGGAGAGGATCGTGACCGCGAGTCCGGCCCTCCGCAGAGCGGCGACCGTCTCGCGGGCTTCGGGGCGCAGAGCCTGCCCCAGCGCCAGCACCGTGCGCCGCGAGCCATGGCGATAGGCGATCAGCGAGGCGCCGGGGTGAGCCGCCGCCACAGCGGCGGCCTCCGCCTCGGCGCCGCAGAAGGTGACGCTGCCGAGGCGCCGCTCATCCTCGCCCTGCCCGGTCGACAGGCCCTGGCCACGTTCCTCGTGAATATCGCCCCCGCAAGGTGCGCCGCCGAGGGCACGGGCCAGCGCCTGCGCGAGCGGATGCCGGCTCGCCGCCGCGAGCGCGCCGACCTCGCTCCGCCACTCGGGCGGCAGCGCCTCGGGGTTGAGGATCTCCGGCTCCGGCAGCGTCAGGGTCCCGGTCTTGTCGAAGACGGCGACGTCGGCCTCGGCGAGGCGCTCGAGCGCGTCGCCCTCCTTCAGCATGATCTTGCGCCGGAACAGGGCGGAGGCCGCGACGACCTGCACGGCCGGGATCGCCAGGCCGAGCGCGCAGGGACAGGTGATGATCAGCACGGTCACCGCGATCATCAGCGCCTCCGGCCAGGACAGGCCGAAGGCCAGCCAGCCGAGGAAGGTTGCCGCCGCCAGCGTGTGGACGACCGGGGCGTAGAGCCGCGCCGCGCGGTCGGACAGCCGCACATAGCGCGAGCGGTTGCCCACCGCCTGGTCCATCAGCCGGTCGATCTCGTCGAGCAGCGTGCCCTCGCCCGCCGCCTCGACGCGCACCGTCAGCGGGCCGGTCAGGTTCAGCGTGCCGGCGTGGACGCGGCCGCCGAGGCCGATGGCTGCCGGCGCGGTCTCGCCGGTGACGAGGCTCTGGTCGAGCTCGGAACGGCCCGTCTCGACGATCCCGTCGACCGAGACGCGCTCGCCGGGCCGCACCAGCACCCGGTCGCCCGGGGCGATGGCGGCGATCGGCGTCACCACCCAGCTGCCGTCCGCGGCGAGCTTCGTCGCGGTCTCGGCCTTGAGCGCGGCCAGATTGCCGGCGAGGTCGCGCGTCCGCCGCCGCATCAGCTGGTCGAGATAGCGCCCGATCAGCAGGAAGAACAGCAGCATGACGACGCCGTCGAAATAGGCGTGCCGGCCATGGCTCCAGGTCTCGGCGACCGACATTGCGAGCGCCAGCACGACGCCGATGGTGATCGGCACGTCCATGTTGACGGCACCGGCCTTCAGCGCCCGCAGCGCGCTCTCGAAGAAGGGCCGGCCGGCATAGGCTGCGGTCGGCAGCGCGATCAGCGCCGAGAGCCAGTGGAAGAAGTCGCGCGTCGTCGGGTCGATGTCGCCGCTGTTGCCGGCCCAGACGGCGACGGACAGCAGCATGATGTTCATCGCGGCGAAGCCGGCGACGCCGAGGGCGCGCAGCAGGCGCCGCTCCTCGCTCGCCGCCCCGTCCGCCTGACGCTCCGGCACGAAGGGGTAGGCCTTGAAGCCGAGCGCGGCGAGCTTGTCCACCACCGCTTCCGGCCGCAGCAGCGCCTCGCGCCATTCGACCGAGACCCGCTTCAATGCGAGATTGACCCTGGCGCCGAGGATCGCGGGTTCGCGGGAGAGCCCGCCCTCGATCGCCTGCATGCAGCCGGCGCAGCGTATCCCGTCGACCGCCAGCTCCATGCTGGCGACGCCATCGTCGCGATGGCGCACGAAGACCGAGAGATCCTGCGCCGCCATCTCAGTGCTCCGCGAGGCTGACGCGGCTGCGCGAGAGGAAGACGACCTCGTCCCCCCGGCGCGCCTGCAGCTCGAGGATCCACGAGCCCGCCGGGATCTGGTCGAAGCGGGATTCGTAGCGCCCCGCCCCGTTCTCGTTCAGCGTCACCTCCCGGTCCTGGGCGGACGTCGCGGGATGGCGCAGACGCGCGGTGGTGACGAAGCCGGAGAGCGCCCCGCCGGTCCGATCGGCCAGGGTCACGGCGAGGGCCGCGCCCTCCCCCTGCCGGGCGAGCGCCGCCGTCGCGGTCCAGCCGCGCGCGTCGCGCTCGTGCTGGCGGGCGATCTCGTCATTGTAGCGCTGGCTGTCCTCGTAGGCGCTGCGCGTCTCGACGCCCGGCATCGTCCGCAGCGCCACGGTCATGATCGTCGCGTTGACCGAGACCACCACGCCGAAGAACATGACGAGCACCGCCGCGACCATGCGCCCGGTGAGCTCGAAGGGACGGCGTGGTGCGGCCGGGCGCGGGTTCTCGTAGGGCATGATGATGACTCCGCAACAGCTCATGGATGGGCCCCCGGCGCCATGAAATGGTCGCTCGCGCGCACCGTCTCGCCGGCGAAGAGGTCGGAAGCCGTGATGGTGATCGGCTGCGAGGGCGCGAGCGGCACGCCGGCCGGCACGGTGACGAGCACCCGCACCTCCCGCGAGGAATCGGGCTCGACCATCACGATGGGCCGGAGATCGGCGCTCGGCGCGGCGCCGACGGCCTCGATCCGGACGCCTGGAAGCCCGGCGACGGTCAGCGCGAAGGGCCGCGTCTCCGGGCGCTTGTTGAGCAGGCGCACCGTATAGGCGTTGCGGATCGAGCCGTCGCTCAGGGTGACGAACAGCGGCGTGCGCTCGTGCAGCACCGAGATGCCGGCGGTGCTGCGTGTCGCGAGCTGCCAGAGCATCGCCCCGCCGACGACGACGATCAGCGCCGTATAGGCCAGGGTGCGCAGGCGCACCGGCCTGTAGATCGAGGCGAGCCCAGCCAGCCGGCGTTTGACGTTGCCGTCCGTGTCGTAGGCGATCAGCCGGGTCGGCCGGCCGATCTTGGTCATCACCGAATCGCAGGCGTCGATGCAGAGCCCGCACTGGATGCAGTCGATCTGCGCGCCGTCCCGGATGTCGATGCCGGTCGGGCAGACGGCGACGCACTGGAAGCAGTCGACGCAGTCGCCGGCCGGCGCTCCCTCCGCCCGCAGCCTCGCGGCCTGCTTGACCGAGACGCGCGGATCGCCGCGGTCGTAGCGATAGGTGACGTTCAGCGCGTCGTCATCGGTCAGGGCCGCCTGGATGCGCGGCCAGGGGCACATGTACTTGCAGACCTGCTCGCGCATGATGCCGGCGAGCGTGTAGGTGGTGAAGGTCAGGATGCCGATCCAGACATAGGCCGAGAGCGGCGCGGTGAAGGTCGCGAGCTCGCGCACCAGCGTCGGCGCATCGGCGAAATAGAGCACCCAGGCGCCGCCGGTCCACCAGGCGATCAGCAGCCAGACCAGATGCTTGGCGCCCTTGCGCCAGATCGCGTCGAAGCCCCAGGGCTCGGCGTCGCGGCGCATCCGCTCGCGCCGGTCGCCCTCGAAGAAGCGCTCGACCGCGAGGAAGAGATCCGTCCAGACCGTCTGCGGGCAGAGATAGCCGCACCAGACCCGGCCGGCGACGGCGTTCATCAGGAACAGGACGAAGGCCGCCAGGATCAGCAGCCCGGTGAAGTAGTAGACCTCCTGCGGCCAGATCTCGATGAAGAAGAAGTAGAAGCGGTTGTTGGCGAGATCGGCCAGCACCGCCTGGTTGGGCAGGTGCGGGCCGCGATCCCAGCGCAGGAAGGGCAGCAGGTAGTAGATGCCCAGGCACAGGATCAGGATGAGCCACTTCGCGCGCCGGAATGGTCCGGACACGCTCTGCGGGTAGACCTTCCGCGACGTCGCGAAGAGCGGGATATCGCCGGGATCGGTCTCGGTCGTGGTCACGCTACTGTCCTCCCCCCAGCGAATGGACGTAGACGGTCAGCGCCTTGATCGTGGTGTCGTCGAGACGCCCGGCCCAGGCCGGCATCACGCCGCCGCGGCTGTTGCTGATCGTCTCCGTGAGGGACGCCATGTCCATGCCGTACAGGCTGATCGCGTCGGTCAGGTTGGGCGCGCCCAACTCCTGATTGCCCTTGCCGTCCGCACCGTGGCAGGCCGCGCAATTGTCGGCGAACACCTTGCGGCCGAGCGGAAGGTCGGCCTTGGCCTCGGTCGACAGGCCGGCGAGCTCGCGCACATGGCTGGCGACGGCGATGATCTCCTCGCGCTTGAGCACTCCGTCGCGTCCGAAGGCGGGCATCTGGCTGACGCGGGTATCGTTGTCGCCGGCCACGCGGATGCCGTGCCGGATGGTCTGCTGGATCGCATCCAGCGAACCGCCCCAGAGCCATTCGTCGTCGTTGAGGTTGGGATAGCCCTTGCCGCCGACGCCGCCGACGCCGTGGCAGGCGGCGCAATTGTCGCCGAAGGCGGCCTTGCCCTGCGCCACCGCCATCTGGAACAGCGCCGGATCGGCCTTGATCTGCGCCGGCGTGGCGTCGGCCATGCCCGCGGCCCGGGCCGCGCGCTGCGCCTTGAGCTGCGCCATCTCGACGGTGATGTCGTTGCGGCTGGCGTAGCCGATCACGCCCTTGGTCGCGCCGGTCAGCAGCGGCCAGGCCGGATAGACCACCCAGTAGCCGATCGACCAGACGATCGTGGCGTAGAAGATGCCGAGCCACCAGCGCGGCAGCGGCGTGTTGAGCTCGCGGATGCCGTCCCATTCATGGCCGGTCGTGGCCTGGCCGGTGACGGCGTCGACATGCGGGGCATCGTGCTGCTGGTCCATCGGTCAGTCCTCGCGCAGCGGGGTGAGCGCAGCTTCCTCGAAGCGAGCGCGGTTCTTCGGCCAGAAGGCGTAAAGGCAGACGCCGAGGAAGACGGCGACGAAGTAGAGGAGGCCGGCCGATTGGGCGAAGCCGGCGAGCCAGTGATAGGTCGTTTGCATCGTCGTGCTCACCGGATGTTGGCCTTGTCGTCGTAGAGCTTGAAGTCGACCAGGGTGCCCAGCACCTGCAGATAGGCGATCAGGGCGTCGGCTTCGGTGAGGCGCTGGGGGTTGCCGTCGAAATCGCGCGACTGCGCCTTCGGATAGCGCTTCTCGAGATCGGCCTGGCCGGGATGCTCCGGCGTGGCCTGAGCCTTCAGGTCGGTCTCGGCCTGCGCGATCATTTCATCGGTGTAGGGCACGCCGCCGGCCCGGTTGGCCCGCAGCTCGCCGGCGATGTCGCCGAAGGTCAGGTCCGTCTTCGCCAGGAAGGGGTAGCCCGGCATGATCGACTGCGGCACGATCGCGCGCGGCTCGGCGAGATGCGCCCGCTGCCACTCGTCGGAGTACTTGCTGCCGACGCGGGCCAGGTCCGGCCCCGTCCGCTTCGAGCCCCACTGGAACGGCTTGTCGTACATGCTCTCGGCCGCGAGCGAATAGTGCCCGTAGCGCTCGACCTCGTCGCGCAGCGGCCGGACCATCTGGCTGTGGCAGTTGTAGCAGCCCTCGCGGACATAGATGGCGCGGCCGGCCAGTTCGAGCGGCGTGTAGGGACGCACGCCCTGCACGGTCTCGATCGTGTTCTTCAGATAGAAGAGCGGCGCGATCTCGACCAAGCCGCCGATCGAGACCATCAGCAGCACGCCGATGACCAGGATGATCGAATTGGTCTCGAAGATCTTGTGCTTGGCCCAGAGCGAGCGGTGCGGCGCCTTGTGTTCGATGCTCGTCATGACGGATCCTCAGGCGGTGGCGAGCTGGCCGGGGGGCAGCACACGGGCCTCCGGCGTGTCGGCGGCCTCCTTGGAGCGCACCGTCATCCAGAGATTGAAGGCCATGATCAGCGCGCCGAGCAGGAAGAGCCCCCCGCCGAGAGCACGGATCACGTAGAAGGGATGCATCGCCGCGACCGTCTCGATGAAGGCGTATTCGAGGAAGCCGAGCGAGGTGTAGGCCCGCCACATCAGGCCCTGCAGGATGCCCGAGACCCACATCGCCGAGATGTAGAAGACGATGCCGAGCGTCGAGACCCAGAAGTGCCAGCTCACCAGCTTGAGCGAGTAGAGCCCCTTGCGGTTCCACAGCCAGGGCACCAGGCAGTAGATCGCGCCGAAGGAGATGTAGGCGACCCAGCCGAGCGCGCCGGAGTGGACGTGGCCGACGGTCCAGTCGGTGTAGTGCGAGAGGCCGTTCACCGCCTTGATCGACATCAGCGGCCCTTCGAAGGTCGACATGCCGTAGAAGGCGAGCGAGACCACCATCATCCGCAGCACGGGGTCGGTCCGCAGCCGGTCCCAGGCCCCCGACAGCGTCATGATGCCGTTGATCATGCCGCCCCAGGAGGGCATCCACAGCATGATCGAGAAGGTCATGCCCAGCGTCTGCGCCCAGTCGGGCAGCGCCGTGTAGTGGAGATGGTGCGGCCCGGCCCAGATGTAGATGAAGATCAGGGCCCAGAAGTGGATGATCGACAGCCTGTAGCTGTAGATCGGCCGCTCCGCGCGCTTCGGCACGAAGTAGTACATCATCGCGAGGAAGCCGGCGGTCAGGAAGAAGCCGACCGCATTGTGGCCGTACCACCACTGGAACATCGCGTCCTGCACGCCCGACCACAGCCCGTAGGACTTCGGCGACAGGATCGAGACCGGCACGGCGACGTTGTTGCCGATATGCAGGACCGCGATGGTCAGGATGAAGCCGAGATAGAACCAGTTCGCCACATAGATGTGCGGCTCCTTGCGCTTCATCAGCGTGCCGAGGAAGACCAGGAGATAGACGACCCAGACGATGGTCAGCCAGAGGTCGGCATACCATTCGGGCTCGGCGTATTCCTTGCTCTGGGTGATGCCCAGCAGGTAGCCGGTGCCGGCGATGACGATGAACAGGTTGTAGCCGAGCACCACGAACCAGGGCGAAAGATCGCCGGCGAGGCGGGCCCGCGACGTGCGCTGGACGACATAGAAGGAGGTGCCGATGAGGGCGTTGCCGCCGAAGGCGAAGATCACCGCGGAGGTGTGCAGCGGCCGCAGCCGGCCGAAATTCGTCCAGGGCAGGTCGAAGTTCAGCACCGGGAAGGCGAGCTGCAGCGCGATGATCAGCCCGACGATGAAGCCGGCGAGGCCCCAGACCATCGCGGCCACCGTCGCGAACTTCACCGGGCCCAGATTGTAGTTGGGCCTGCCGTCGATCTCCTGCGGCGGGGCGGCGGGCGTCCCGTCGAAGCAGCGATTGCCGATCAGGATCACACTGGCGGCCGCTGCGGCAGCGCCGAGCGCTGCGTGGAAGGCGTAACCGGAATTCTCGGCCATGGCAGCGATCAGGATCAGCGGCAGCACGCAGGCCGCCGCAATCAACATCCCGATCATCTCGCCGACCGTCATCCGCCTGACAGGGCTTGTCGTCGCCGTCACATCCGACTCCCGCTTCTTCAACCGGCGCGCAATCGCGCCAACAGCAGGAGGCTTAGCGACAGGGGGGCGGAACGGCTTTGATTCAGGTCAAGAGGTCGGAATTGTGCACTGCGGCGCGACGGCGCAGTTCAGGCCGCGACGGCGTTCATCCGATCCGGATTCATCAGCCGCACGCCGCCGGGCACGATCAGGATCGTGTTCTCCTTCGCCAGGCGGGTGAAGGTGCGGCTCACCGTCTCGATCGTCAGGCCGAGGAAATCGGCGATGTCCTGCCGCGTCATCGGCAGCGGCACCGTGACGGACGGCTTGCTGAGCCGCGCCCAGCGCTGCTGCATGCCGAGCAGGAAGCAGATCAGCTTCTCCTCGGCGGTGCGGCGTCCGAGCAGCATCATCTGCTCATGGGCGAGCGTCAGCTCATGCGTCGCGAACTCGTGCAGCCGCTTGAGCAGATGCGGCTTGGCGTCGACCAGCGCGGTATAGGCTGCCCGCGAGAACGCGCAGACCGTGACCTCGCCGATCGCGTCGGCCGAGAAGCCGTAGGCGTCGCGCATGGCGAGCCCGAGGAAATCGCCCGGCAGCGCGAAGCCGACCACCTGCCTGCGCCCGTCGGACAGCAGCTTGTAGAGCCGCACCACACCGCTGGTGACGTTGTAGACGCAATGCGCCTCGGCCGCTTGCGCGAACAGCGTGTCGCCGGACGAGAAATGCGTCGGAGTCGCGAGCGATTCCAGCAGTGCGAGCTCCTCCTCCGACAGAGGCGCGCAGACGCTGACCAGGCGGACCATGCAGTTGCCACATGCGCCGTCGCCCTGGGCTACGGCGTTGCACGGCGCGGGCTGACAATTCACGATCGGACCTTCCTGCTCATGCGCGAAGTCTAACTTATGCCTGGAAACGCAGAAAGCGCCCTTCTCGCCGCAGGGGCCAAATTTGACCCAGATCAATGCGCCCGGGCGCCTCGGGAAACCACGCTACCCGCCCGAACCCAGGAGTGCGCATGTGACGGGCGATGACATCTTCGAAGTCGCGCGCATCGTGCCGAGCAGCGCCGACACCGTCTATGGGCTGGTCGCCCTTCTGCATCCAGACGTCACGCCGGACGCCTGGGCCGTTTTCGTTCGCGATCACTCGCAGGACGGCTCCCGGCCGCGCGGCGTCTTCGCCCTGCGGGATGCCCGCGGCGTGCCGCACGCCGTGTTCGGCTTCCGCGTCGGCAGCACCATCGAGGGCGGCACGACGCTGGAGATCTCCGAGATCGCCATGCTGCGCCTGCCTGGGACCCATCTGGTCGACGCGCTGCTGCGCTTCGCCAACCAGCTCGCCGGGCAGCTCGACCTGCCGCGGATCGCGCTCTCGCTGGAGCGTTCGGCCGCCTGGCCGCAGGACCATGACGCGCTCAGGCGCGGCGGATTTCAGGTCGACCGCGTGATGATGCGCGGCCGCGCCAGGCTCGATCCGGCGGCGTGATCGCCTGCGGGCGGCCCCTCAGAGCCGCCATCGATTCGTCGCCCACCATGCCAGCGCCGCGATGGCGAGCATGCCGAGCGTGACAAGAAGCACCTCGCCTATCGGGCCTGCTCCTTTCGTGCAGCCATGAAAGTCACGAACCACGCGCCATCGGCCGGGCCTGCCGGCGCGCCGGCAGGCTCCGCCGGGACCCGGCAAAGCAACTCGATCTCGTCGATCGAAAGATCGAAGAACGGCAGCAGCATCGGATTGCCCACGATCGAGCGGTCGCTCTCGGCTGCGGCCTCGCCGTCCATGAACCCGTCCCCCTGAGCGTCGCACCCGACCCGCTCCTCCGGAGAGCCTGCCGAGGCAACAGCAATTATCTGCGACCCGCCACACCCGACTGGGGGTGAGCGGATCTTTATTGTTCCTCATGGTACCGATTTCGGCGAATTCGCATAGAGCCTTCGGCGCCCGGGCCTCTTGAATCGTGGCGATTCCGGCGCCAGATCGCCGGGACGCCGGAGTCGCGGCGCGCCGCAGTCCCGGACCCCGCCCATGCCCGCCCCCCTCCAGCTCGGCCTCGACACCTTCGGCGACGTCACCGCCGGCCCAGACGGCGTTCTGCTCCCGCATGCGCAGGTGATCCGCGACCTCGTCGAGCAGGCCGTGCTCGCCGACGGGCTCGGCATCGACTTCTTCGGCATCGGCGAGCATCATCGCGACGACTTCGCCGTTTCCTCGCCCGAGACCGTGCTCGCCGGCATCGCGACGCGCACCAGCCGCATCCGTCTCGGCTCGGCCGTCACGGTGCTGAGCTCGGACGACCCGATTCGCGTCTTCCAGCGCTTCTCGACGGTCGACGCGCTCTCGAGCGGCCGCGCCGAGGTCATCCTCGGGCGCGGCTCCTTCACCGAGTCCTTTCCGCTGTTCGGTTTTGACCTGCGTCAATACGAGACGCTGTTCGAGGAGAAGCTCGATCTCTTCGTCGAGCTGATCCGCAAGAAGCGCGTCACCTGGAAAGGTCGCCTGCGCCCGCCGCTCGAGGACCAGCCGGTATTTCCACCGCTGGAAGCCGGCGAACTGACGACCTGGATCGGCGTCGGCGGCAGCCCCGAATCGGTGGTCCGGGCGGCGCGCTACGATCTGCCGCTGATGCTCGCCATCATCGGCGGCCCGGCCCAGCGCTTCGCGCCCTATGCCCAGCTCTACCGCGACGCCATGGGCCGGCTCGGCCAGGCCGAGCGGCCGATCGGCGTGCATTCGCCGGGCTATGTCGCAGCGAGCGACGCGCTGGCGGCCGAGGAGTTCTTCCCGGCCTACAAGGCGATGCGCGACCGCATCGGCGCCGAGCGCGGCTGGGGCCCGATGACGCGCGAGGAATTCGAGCGCGAGGTCGCGGGCGGGTCGCTCTATCTCGGCTCGCCGCAGACCGTCGCCCGCAAGATCGCCGCGACCGTGAAGACCCTCGGCCTGTCGCGCTTCCAGCTCAAGATCAGCGCCGGCCCCCTGCCGCAGGACAGGCTGCTGCGCTGCATCGCGCTCTATGGCCGCGAGGTCGTGCCGATGGTGCGCGAGCTGGTCGGCGAGGCGCCGGCCCTCGCCTGAGATCGATCGGATCCGGCCTAGCCTTTCCGCAGCAAGGTATCGCGCAGGCTCGTCACCGCCCCGGTCAGGGCCTGCGCCTCGGCGGCGGTCATCCCGGTCGCATCGAGCACGCAGGGCGGCACCGTCTCCGCCTTCGCCCGCAAAGCCTTGCCGGCCGCGGTCAACCGCAGCCGCACCTGACGCTCGTCGGCCTTGTCCCGCACGCGCGCGACGAGCTCCATCCCCTCGAGCCGCTTCAGCAGCGGCGTCAGCGTGTTCGATTCGAGGAAGAGCTGCTCGCCGAGCTCGCCGACCGTCCGGTCGTCCTTCTCCCAGAGCGCGACCATGGCGAGATATTGCGGATAGGTCAGGCCGAGCGCATCGAGCAGCGGCTTGTACAGCCGGTTGAAGGCGTGCCCGGCGGTATAGACCGCGAAGCAGAGAAAATCGTCGAGCTTGAGGGTTGCGCCCGCTGCGGCTTTGCCGGTGGTCATGAAGCATCTCCTTCGCCATCGAGATAAATCGCGCACGATCTGATCGCAAGGGATTGACATGATGTCCGGGCAGCCGTATCTATCGTGCACGATCTAATCGTCAGCGATAAAATTCTGACGTGATCTGCCCGGAGCCCCGGGTTCCCCGAGACAAGGAGTTCGATCATGAGCGCCAATGCCAAGCCGGCCGTCAGCGGCAGCTATGTCACCACCCGCGACGGCGTCAGCCTCTACTTCAAGGACTGGGGCCCGAAGGATGGCCCCGTCGTCACCTTGAGCCATGGCTGGCCGCTCTCCTCCGACAGCTGGGAGAACCAGGCCTTCTTCCTCGCCAATAACGGCTTCCGGGTCGTCTCCCATGACCGCCGCGGCCATGGCCGCTCCAGCCAGCCCTGGGACGGCAACGACATGGATCATTATGCCGACGACCTCGCGGACGTGATCGAGGCGCTCGGCCTCAGCGCGATTTCGGCCTTCGGCTTCTCGACCGGCGGCGGCGAGGTGGCGCGCTATGTCGGCCGCCACGGCACCGGGCGCGTCGCCAGGCTCGGCCTGATCTCGGCCGTGCCGCCGCTGATGTTGAAGACGCCGGCCAATCCCGGCGGCCTGCCGATCGAGGTCTTCGACGGCCTGCGCACCGGCTCGATCGCCGACCGCGCTCAGCTCTATCGCGACATCGCCTCGGGCCCGTTCTTCGGCTACAACCGGCCCGGCGCGAAGCCGAGCCAGGGCATCATCGACGCCTGGTATGCGCAGGGCATGCAGGGCGGCTTCAAGAACACCTATGATTCGATCGCGGCGTTCTCCGCCACCGACTTCACGCAGGACCTGAAGAAGTTCGACCGGCCGACGCTGATCCTCCATGGCGACGACGACCAGATCGTGCCGATCGACGCCGCCGCCCGTGCCGCGAAGACGCTCGTTCCACACGCCGAGCTCAAGGTCTACGAAGGCGCTCCCCACGGCCTCGCCGACACCCACAAGGAGCGGCTCAACCAGGACATGCTCGCCTTCCTGAAGAGCTGAGCCTGCGGGACGCGAAAAAGGCCGGCGGCCCCACGGCCGCCGGCCCTCTGGATCTTGGCACCGCGGGCGCGGCCGGTAGCCTCACACGGCGCCGTGCGCCTCGACATGGAGCGCGTAGAGCGAGTGCGAGCTCGCCATGTAGAGCCGGTTGCCCTTCGGCCCGCCGAAGCAGAGATTGGCGCAACGCTCCGGCAGGCGGATGAAGGCGAGCGGCTTGCCGGCCGGGCTGAACACCATGACGCCGTCGAGATCCTCCGGCTTGCCGCGGAGACCATAGACCTTGCGCCCGCCGACATCGGCGGGCTCGGCATTGAGCGCGCCATTGCTGCCGTAGCCACACCAGAGATTGCCGTCGCGATCGACGCGGAAGCCGTCGAGCGCGCCGAAATCGGCGGCGTCGACCAGCTTGGCCTTGTTCGAGACCTTGCCGTCGGCCTCGACGTCGTAGCTCCAGATGCTGCGGTTCGGCGTGCCGCGCCATTCGACGACGTAGAGCTTCTTCTCGTCGGGCGAGAAGGCGAGCCCGTTGGGGTTGACCAGATCGGTGATCACGGCGGTGAGCCTGCCGTCCGGCGCCAGCCGGTAGACATTCGTCGTCGCCTGCTCGGGCTTGGCGCGGGCGCCCTCCCATTCGCCGTTGATGCCGAAGAGCGGATCGGTGAACCAGATCGTCTCGTCCGATTTGACGACGACGTCGTTGGGCGCGTTCAGCCGCTTGCCCTCGAACCTGTCGGCCAGCACCGTGATCTTGCCGTTCTTCTCGGTGCGGGTGATGCGCCGCGTCACCGAATGCTCGCAGGTGATCAGCCTGCCCTGCCGGTCGCGGGCATTGCCGTTGGCGTAGTTGGCGTTCTCGCGGAAGACGGTGAAGCTGTTCTTCACCTCGTCATACTTCATGATCCGATTGTTCGGGATGTCGCTGACGAGGAGATAGCGCCCGTCCGGGAAATAGACCGGTCCTTCAGCCCAGCGCATGCCGGTGCCGACCTGCTCGACTGTGCTCGAATAAATCCGGTACCTGGCGAAGCCCGGATCGAGGATCTCGACTGCCGGATCGGGGTAGCGCTGGTTCGGCCTGAACGGAAAGGATTGCGCCAGCGCGGGGCCGGCGGTCAGGCCGGCCGCCGCAGCGAGCCCGCCCTTGAGCAGATGACGGCGAGACATGTCGATCATGGCATTTCCCCCTGCGCTCTTGTTGTCATGGCTATCCGTTCGGGCGACGCGTTGACGACGCCCGGTCTTCACCGCTCGGCGGCGGGTCTCATCCCGCCGCTTCGGCGGCGGGCGCGGTCTCAGGTCACTTCCAGTCCGGCCGCCATTTCGCGAATTCGGCCTTGGTCTCGGCATTGGCCGGGTAGAGGCCGAAGATGCCGCGCCCTTCGCGGACCTTCGCCTCGACGAAGTCCTCATAGGCCGTCTGCTCATAGGCCTCGGCCGCGACCTCGTCGGCGAGATGGGCCGGGAGCACGCAGACGCCCTCGCCGTCGCCGACGACGATGTCGCCGGGATAGACCGCCACGTCGCCGCAGCCGATCGGCGCGTTGATGTCGAGCGCGTGGTGATGGATCAGGTTCGTCGGCGCGCTCGGCCGGCTGTGATAGGCGGGAAAGCCGAGCGCCGCGATGTCGGGGCTGTCGCGGAAGCCGCCATCGGTGACGATGCCGGCCACGCCGCGCTGCAGCAGCCGCGTCACCAGGATGCAGCCGGCGGAGGCGGCGCGCGCGTCCTTGCGGCTGTCGATCACCATGACGTGGCCGGGCGGGCAGGTCTCGACCGCGACGCGCTGCGGATGCTGCGTGCCCTCGAACGCCGAGAGCTGGTCGAGGTCCTCGCGCGCCGGGATGTAGCGCAGGGTGAAGGCCTCGCCGACCATGCGCGGCGCGTTCGGCGACAGCGGCCGCACATCCTGGATAAACTGGTTGCGCAGGCCGCGCTTGAACAGCGCCGTGGTCAACGTCGCGGTCGAGACGCGCTTCAGCTTCTCGCGGTTCTCGGGGGTGAGGGTTGTACCGGTCATGTCGAAACCATCCTCTCGCGGCCGATAATTGGCGCGTCGTTCCAGAACCCGTCATCCCGGGCTTGACCCGGGATCCATCGTAGAGCTCGGCACCTTACGATGGATCCCGGAGCTCCGCTTCGCTGCGTCCGGGATGACGGCGTGCTTGTCACACAGCTCGGCAAATCACTCGATCTTCACATTCGCCTTCTGCGCGACCTCCGCCCAGCGCCTGGTCTCGCTCGCGATATGGGCGGCGAACTCGGCCTGGCTCGAGCCGACCGGGTCGACGCCGAGCTTCTTGAGCTGCTCGATCACCGCCGGCTCGCGCATGATCGCCTGCGTCTCGCTCGACAATTTGGCGACGATCTCGGGCGGCACCTTCGACGGGGCGAAGAAGCCGTGCCAGGAGCTGGCGTCGTAGCCGGGGATGAACTCCGCCAGCGCCGGGAGCTCGGGCGCGACGGGCAGGCGCTTCGGCGTCGCGGTCGCGAGCGCGCGGATCTTGCCGGCCTGCACATGCGGCCAGGCGATGGTGATGTTGTCGAAGGTGAGCTGGATCTGGCCGGAGAGCAGGTCCTGCGTCACCTGCCCGCTCGACCGGTAGGGCACATGCGCCATGTCGGTGCCGGTCGAGACCTTGAACAGCTCGGCGGCCATATGGGTCGAGGTGCCGGCGCCGGACGAGCCGAAGGAATACTTGCCCGGATTCTTCTTCAGGAGCTCGATCAGCTCCGGCACGGTCCTGGCGGGCAGGTCGACATTGACCATCAGCAGGTTGGGCACGCTCGCCACCTGCGAGATCGGCGCGAAATCCTTGACGTGATCGAAGGGCAGCTTCGGGTAGACGCCCGGATTGATCGCGTGGGTCGAGACCGTGCCCATTGTCAGCATGTAGCCGTCCGGCTCGGCCTTCGCGACGGCCGCGACCCCGGTGTTGCCGCCGGCGCCGGGCCGGTTCTCGACGATGAACTTGCCGCCGAGGCGCGCGCCCAGGCGATCGGCCAGGATGCGGCCGAGCAGGTCGGTCGTTCCGCCCGCCGCGAACGGCACGACGATGGTGACGACCCGGCTTCCCGGATAGCCGCTCTGAGCCAGGGCCGGCGCTGCCAGCATCGTGCCGGCTGCGGCGAGCAGGCCGCGGCGTGTGATCGACGTCATTCCAATCCTCCCTCTTCACGAAGCCCTGCGGCCCCGCCGTTCCGGCGTCGTGCGGCCGTATGGGCACTGCATAGCACGCAATTCCAGGTTTGAAATCTGAAATTTCAGACTTGATGTCCCTTGCGCTTTGTGATGTCTGGTGAGGCAATGGCGAAGGCCGGCGCCCGGAGCGAATCGTGCGGCGGCGCGCGCCAGAGGAATCCGGATGTCAAACGCGCTCGCGATCGAACCCGTCTCGCCGCATCTGCTGCGCTCCCTGCGCGAGCATGTGCATGAGCGCCTGCGCCGGGCGATCGTCGCCGGCCGCTTCCGCAACGGCGAGCGCCTGAACGAGCGCCAGCTCGCCGACATGCTGGGCGTCTCGACGACCCCGGTGAAGGACGCGATCCGCATGCTCGAGAGCGAAGGTCTGGTCCGGACCGAGGCGCGCCGCGGCGTCTTCGTCGAATTCTCCGCCCGCCAGGCGCTGGAGATGGCGCTCGGCCGCGCCGCGCTCGAAAGCGTCATGACCCATATCGCCGCCAACCGGATCGGCGAGGCCGAGATCGCCGAGATGGCGCGCCTGATCGATGAGATGGCGCACGCCACCCGGCACGGCGACCTCGAGGACCTCGTCAACCTGAACGAGGCCTATCACGGCATGATCCACCGGATTTCGGGCTGCCTCTATCTCGAGCGCCGGCTCGACGGCCAGCGCATGTACGACCATGCCCAGCGCATCGCCCTGCTGGCCGAGCCCGGCGAGCGCGGCAGGGGCTTCGAGGAGCATCGCGGCATCTTCGAGGCGCTGCGCGCGCACGAGCCGGCGCGGGCCGAGCAGCGCATGCGCAGCCATATCGTGCGCTCCGCCAAGAGCCATGTGCGCCAGGTCTTCGGCGCCGATGCGGAAGGATTGGATTACGATGAGTGACAGGGTTCGCGCCGCGCTGCGCGGCATCTCGGGCGTGCACGTCACCGCCTGGAAGGACGATGGCGAGGCCGATTGGGCGCTGACCGGCGCGATCGTCGCGCGCATCGCTGCAGCCGGCATCCACAACATCGTCTCGGCCGGCAATACCGGCGAGTTCTACCCGATGACCACCGAGGAGGTGGTGCGCAGCCATGCCGTGGCGGCGGAGGCGGCCGCCGGCAAGGCGCTGGTCACCGCCGGCATCGGCCGTTCGCTGCGCGAGGCGGTGGCGACCGGCAGGCTCGCCGCCACGGCCGGCTGCGACGCGGTGATGGTCCACCACCCGCTCGACCCCTTCGCCGCCCCGCAGAGCCAGGCCGACTACATCCTCGCCATCGCCGAGGCGCTGACGATCCCGCTCGTCGCCTATATCCGCTCGGATGCGATCGGCGTGAAGGATCTCGCCCGCGTCGCCACCCATCCCAATGTCGCCGGCGTCAAATTCGCTTCCCCAAACATGATGCTGCTCGCCGAATGCGTCCGCGCCACGCAAGGCTCCAGCGCCAACTGGATCTGCGGCCTCGCCGAGGGCTGGGCCGCGCCCTTCCACGCGCTCGGCGCCCGTGGTTTCACCTCCGGTCTGGTCAATGTCGCCCCCGAGCGCTCGCTGGCGATCTGGCGGGCGCTGGAGGCCAGTGACTACGACCGCGCCCGCCACCTCGTCGACGAGATCGCCGGCTTCGAGGCGCTGCGGACGAAATACGGCAACGGCGCCAACGTCACCGTGGTGAAGGAAGCGCTCGGCCTCACCGGCACCCATGTCGGCCCGGTGCGCCTGCCCGGCCTGCCGGAGCTGAACGAGAGCGAGCGCGCCGAACTGCGCAGGATCGTCTCCGGCTGGGGCAGCCGGCGCGCGGCGGCGGAGTAGGCTCGCCGTCTTTCCGGGACTGCGCGTAGCGAAGAGCCCGGAACCCATGAACACTGGCGGCGCGGAATCTCCGCCGCCATCGCCGCGCCCGTCCTCATGGCTCCGTGTTCATGGGTTCCGGGCTCGGCCCTGCGGGCCGCGCCGGAATGACGGAGAGGTTCGCGCACCAACACCACAAAGCACTGAGGAAACCCCATGTCCCATCCCCGCAAGACGCCCGACACGCTGCGCTCGAAGCGCTGGTTCGGCGCCAGCGACCTGCGCTCCTTCGGCCATCGCTCGCGGGCGCTGCAGATGGGACTCAACCATGAGGAGTTCATGGGCAAGCCGGTGATCGGCATCCTCAACACCTGGTCCGAGATCAACCCCTGCCACACCCATCTGCGCGACCGCGCCGAGGCGGTGAAGCGCGCCGTCTGGGCCGCCGGCGGCTTCCCGGTCGAGATCCCGGTGATGTCGGCCTCCGAGCAGTACCAGAAGCCGACGACCATGCTCTATCGCAACTTCCTGGCGATGGAGGCAGAGGAATCGATCAGGTCCCATCCGCTGGACGGCGCCGTACTGCTCGGCGGTTGCGACAAGTCGACGCCGGCCCTGATCATGGGCGCCTGCAGCGCCGGCCTGCCCTTCATCTTCGTGCCGGCCGGGCCGATGCTGCGCGGAAACTGGGCCGGCAAGGTGCTCGGCTCCGGAGCGGATGTCTGGAAATACTGGGCCGAGAAGGAGGCCGGCAACATCTCGGACGCGCAGTGGCGCGACATGGAGAGCGGCATCGCGCGCTCGCACGGCACCTGCATGGTGATGGGCACGGCCGCGACCATGATGAGCCATGCCGAGGTGCTCGGCCTCACCTTGCCCGGCGCCTCCGCCATCCCTGCCGCCGACGCCGCCCATCCGCGCATGGCCGCGGCCGCCGGCAAGCGCATCGTCGAGATGGTCTGGGAAGACCTGACGCCCGACCGCATCCTGACCCGCGAGAGCTTCGAGAACGCGCTGACCGTTCACATGGCGGTCGCGGGCTCGACCAATGCGATCATCCATCTGATCGCCATGGCCGGCCGCGCCGGCGTGCCTCTGACGCCCGATGATTTCGACGCCTTCTCGCGCAAGGTCCCGGTGATCGCCAACCTGCGCCCCTCCGGCGACTTCCTGATGGAGGACTTCTTCTATGCCGGCGGGCTGCCGGCCCTGCTGAAGCAATTGGAGAGCAAGCTCCACACCGGCGCCATGACGGTCACCGGCAAGCCGATCTCCGAGACCATCGCGCTCGCCCAGGTCTATGACGACAACGTCATCCGCCCGCTCGACCGGCCGGTCTCGACCGCCAACGGCCTCGCCGTGCTCAGGGGCAACCTCGCCCCCGGCGGCTGCGTCATCAAGCCCTCGGCCGCCGAGGAGCGTTTGCTCAGGCATTCCGGCCCGGCCCTGGTGTTCGAGGACTACGATGCGATGATGAAGGCGGTGAACGACGAAAATCTCGACGTCACCGCCGACCATGTCATGGTGCTGAAGAATTGCGGCCCGGTCGGCGGCCCCGGCATGCCGGAATGGGGCATGCTGCCGATCCCGAAGAAGCTGCTGAAGCAGGGCGTGCGCGACATGCTCAGGCTCTCCGACGCCCGCATGTCCGGCACCAGCTATGGCGCCTGCGTCCTCCACATCGCGCCGGAAGCCTACATCAAGGGCCCGCTCGCGGCGGTCAGGACCGGCGACATCATCACAGTCGATGTCGAGGCGCGCAGCATCTCGGTGAACCTGAGCGACGCCGAGATCGCCGAGCGCCTGAAGAGCTGGTCGCCGCCCGACCGCGACTATCCGCGCGGCTGGGGCAAGATGTCAGCGGCTCATATCCAGCAGGCCGACAAGGGCTGCGATTTCGACTACCTCGCCGGCACGGCGAAAGTGGCGGAGCCGGAGATTCACTGAGCGTCCGCCACGCCCCAGCCGCGGGCCGGCGGGCCGGATTGACCTAACGGAACGACGCCGGAACCTGGCCCACAACGAGATCAGCCGGCGTTTTTGTCTCCGCCCGGGCTCCCTCCCCGGGCGAAGCTCCACCGTCGAATGCATGCGATTTCTGTTGCGGATCGCTCCGGCCGAACCCGCCGCGCATGTTGACGCGGTTCGGCAAGTCTGGAAGAAGCACGCCCGAGAAAACGGGGCCGCTGGCCTATTTGCCGTCATTTCCGGAGTGCACTGTGACTTCGCCAGCCGCGCAGCGATTTATTGAACGCGTCAACGACCGCTCCATCGTGGTCGGCATCGTCGGCCTCGGCTATGTCGGCATCCCGCTGGCGCTCGCGGCACTGCGCCAGGGCATCAAGGTCATCGGTTTCGACATCGACCAGAAGCGGGTCGACGACCTCAATGCCGGCCGCAGCGCGATCAAGCACATCCCGATGGACCTGATCATCGAGGGCGCCAAGACCGGCAAGTTCATCGCGACCACCGATTTCGACCGCATGGCCGAGCCCGACGCGCTGCTGATCGCTGTGCCGACGCCGCTGACCAAATATCGCGAGCCCGACCTCTCCTATGTCGTGAAGACCACCGAGGCGATCGGCCAGCGCCTGCGCCGCGACCAGCTCGTCGTGCTGGAATCGACGACCTATCCCGGCACCACCGACGAGGTCATGCGGCCGATCCTGGAGAAGGCCACCGGCCTGAAGAGCGGCGAGGAGTTCTTCCTCGCCTTCTCGCCGGAGCGCGAGGATCCGGGCAACCCGGACTTCGGCACTTCGACCATCCCCAAGGTCGTCGGCGGCGACGGGGCGGAGGCGCTCGCCATGGCGCTCGCCCTCTACGGTACGCTGGTCGTCAAGGCGGTGCCGGTCTCCTCCACCGCGACGGCGGAGGCGGTCAAGCTGACCGAGAACATCTTCCGCGCCGTCAACATCGCCCTCGTCAACGAGCTCAAGACCGTCTACGCGGCGATGGGCATCGACGTCTGGGAGGTCATCGACGCTGCCAAGACCAAGCCTTTCGGCTTCATGCCCTTCTATCCGGGCCCGGGGCTCGGCGGCCACTGCATCCCGATCGATCCGTTCTACCTGACCTGGAAGGCACGCGAATACGACATCGCTACCCGCTTCATCGAGCTGGCCGGCGAGATCAACTCGCGCATGCCCTATCGCGTCGTCAACCAGCTCGCCGAGATCCTCGACGCCAAGGGCCACAAGAACCTCAGCGACGCGAAGGTGCTGGTCCTCGGCATCGCCTACAAGAAGAACATCGACGACATGCGCGAGAGCCCCTCGCTCAAGCTGATCGAGCTGATCGAGAAGCGCGGCGCCCATGTCGAGTTCCACGATCCCTTCATCCCGGTGATCCCGCCGACCCGCGAGCACGCCGAGCTCACCGGCCGCAAGAGCGTGCCGGTCGATGCGGCCTCGCTCGCCGGCTTCGATGCGGTGCTGATCGCCACCGACCATGACGACGTCGACTATCGGGCGCTCGTCGCCGGCTCCCGGCTGGTCGTCGACACCCGCAACGCCTGCGCCCGCGCCGGCATCAAGGCGGACAACGTCTTCAAGGCCTGATAGAACGGCGCCGGCGGGGCCCGCCCGGCCGGCGCGACTGACGAGATCGAGACGGACAATCATGACGAGCTTCGCGCTGATCGGCGCCGCCGGTTACATCGCTCCCCGCCACATGACGGCGATCAAGGCCAATGGCGGCGATCTCAAGGTGGCCTACGATCCCAACGATTCCGTCGGCATCATCGACAGCCACTTCCCGCAGGCGCATTTCTTCACCGAGTTCGAGCGCTTCGACCGGCACGTCGACAAGCTGCGGCGCCGCGGCGAACAGATCGACTATGTCAGCATCTGCTCGCCGAACTACTTGCACGACGCCCATATCCGCTTCGGCCTGCGCGCCGGCGCCGACGTCATCTGCGAGAAGCCGCTCGTCCTCAACCCCTGGAACATCGACGGCCTCGCCGAGATCGAGCAGCAGACCGGCCGCAAGGTCAACACGATCCTGCAGCTGCGGCTGCACCCGGCGATCCAGGCGCTCAAGGAGCGCATCGCCACCTCGAACGAGCGCCACGCGGTCGACCTGACCTACATCACCTCGCGCGGCCGCTGGTACCACGCCTCCTGGAAGGGCGACGAGGCCAAGTCGGGCGGCGTCGCGACCAATATCGGCGTCCATTTCTTCGACATGCTCGCCTATGTCTTCGGCCCGCTGCAGTCGCAGACCGCCAGCCTGCGCCAGCCCGAGCGCGCCGGCGGCATGCTCTCCTACGAGAAGGCCGATGTGCGCTGGTTCCTCTCGGTCGACGCCAACGACCTGCCGGACGCCGTCAAGGGCAAGAAGACCACCTACCGCTCGATCACCCTCGACGGCGAGGAGGTCGAGTTCTCGGAAGGCTTCACCGACCTGCACACCCGCAGCTACGAGGAGATCCTCGCCGGCCGCGGCTACGGGCTCGAGGACGTCCGCTTCTGCGTCGAGGTGGTCTCCCAGTTCCGGACGCTCCCGGTCGTCGCCGATGGCGAGCGCCACCCCTTCGTCGACAAGTATCTGAAGGGCTGACGGGCGATGGCCGCGCCGGAGATGCGTGAGGATCCGCGCTTTCCCGGCGTCGCGATCCATGAGAGCGCCTATGTCGACGACGGCGTCGCGATCGGCGCCGGCAGCAAGATCTGGCACTTCGTACACGTCCTCGGCCAGACCGTGATCGGCAAGGACTGCGTCCTCGGCCAGAACGTCATGGTCGGCCCGCGCGTCAGCATGGGCGACGGCTGCAAGGTCCAGAACAATGTCGCGCTCTATGACGGCGTCGTGCTCGAGGACGGCGTCTTCTGCGGCCCGTCCTGCGTCTTCACCAACGTCAACAACCCGCGCGCCTTCCTCAACCGCAAGGCTGAGTTCCGCAAGACGCTGGTGAAGACCGGCGCCAGCATCGGCGCCAACGCGACCATTGTCTGCGGCCACACGCTCGGCGCCTATTGCTTCATCGCCGCCGGCGCCGTGGTGGCGAAGGACGTGCCGGACTTCGCCCTGATGGCCGGTGTTCCGGCCCGCCGCATCGGCTGGATGAGCCATAACGGCGCCAGGCTCGGCCCCGATCTCACCTGCCCCGAAACCGGCCGGCGCTATCGCGAGACCGGGCCCGATACCCTGGAGGAGATCGTCTGATGAGCGAGCGTCCCGCGATCGAGTTCATCGACCTCAAGGCCCAGCGCCAGCGCATCGGCAAGGCGATGGACGAGGCCATCCTGAAGGTCGTCCATGACGGCAACTACATCCTCGGCGAGCAGGTCGGCCAGTTCGAGGCCGGCCTCGCCGCCTTCTGCGGTTCGAAGCACGCGATCGGCGTCGCCAACGGCACCGACGCGCTGATCCTGGTGCTCGAGGCGCTCGGCATCGGCCCGGGCGACGCCGTGCTCTGCCCGAGCTTCACCTTCGCCGCCACGGCCGAGGTCGTCGCCTGGATGGGCGCGACCCCGGTCTTCGCCGAGATCGACGAGGCGACCTACAACATCGATCCGAAGGGCCTTGCCGCCGCGCTGGAAACGGCGAGGAAGCACGAGCTCCGGCCGCGCGCCCTGATCACGGTCGACCTCTTCGGCCAGGCCTGCGATTACGATCCGATCGAGGCCTTCTGCCGCGAGAACGATCTCGTGCTGATCGCCGATTCGGCGCAGGGCTACGGCGCGCGCTACAAGGGCCGCGTCGCGGGCAGCATCGGCGCTTTCGCCACGACGAGCTTCTTCCCGGCCAAGCCGCTCGGCTGCTATGGCGACGGCGGCGCGATCCTGACCGACAGCGACGAGCACGCCGACCTGCTGCGCTCGCTGCGCTTCCACGGCAAGGGCTCCTACAAATACGACAATGTCCGCGTCGGCGTGAACTCGCGGCTCGACACCATCCAGGCCGCGGTGCTGATCGAGAAGCTCAAGGTCTATGCGCAGGAGATCGAGCAGCGGCAGGTCGTCGCCGCGCGCTACACCGCGGCGCTGAAGGACCTCGTCACGACGCCCTACGTGATGCCTGACTGCGTCTCGACCTGGGCCCAGTACACGATCCGCGTCGATGCCGGCCGCCGCGACGCCTTCCAGGCGGCGCTGAAGGCCAAGGGCGTGCCGACCACGGTCTACTATCCCAAGCCGCTGCACCAGCAGACCGCCTACCGGCACTTCCCGGTCGCCGGCAACGGCCTGCCCATCTCCGAGCGCGTCGCGCAGGAGGTCGTCGCGCTGCCGATGCATCCCTATCTCGACGAGGCGACGCAGGACTACATCATCGAGGCGGTGCGCGAGGCTCTGGCTGCGCCGGCGGCCGCCGTGGCATGAGCCGGCCGCTGCGGCTGGCCTATCTCTCGCTGGAGACGCCTCGGCCGGGGCAGGCGTCGCAGACCCATATCGACGAGATCATCGCCAGCCTGAGGCAGTCCGGCTGGGATGTCGAGCTCTTCGCCACCAGCCGCGGCGGCGCCAGCGCGCGGACCTCCTTCCTGCACCGCCTGCTCGACTATGGCCGGGTCCAGCTCGCCCTCGCCCGCCGGCTCGGCGCCTTCGACGCGGTCTTCGTCCGCTCCCATGTCATGGCGCTGCCGCTCGCGCTGTGGGCACGCCGGCGCGGGATCCCCGTGGTGCACGAGATCAACGGCAAGCCGGCCGATATCGGCGTGACCTATCCGGCGCTGAAGCCGCTCGCGCCACTCTTCGCCTGGCTCTACCGGACCCAGTACCGCATGGCCGCCCATCTGATCGCCGTCACCGAGGGGCTGGCGCAATGGGCCCGCGCCTTCGCCGGCCATGGGCGCGTGAGCGTCGTCTCCAACGGCGCCAATACCGACCTGTTCACGCCCGGCGGGCCTCGCGCCGACATCGCCGGCCGCTATGTCGTCTTCGTCGGCGGCCTCGTCGCCTGGCATGGCGTCGGCACCATGCTCGCGGCCCTGCACGAGCCGGCCTGGCCGGCGGATGTCAGGCTCGTCATCGTCGGCGATGGCATCGAGCGCGGCAGGGTCGAGGCCGCGAAAGCCGATTCCCGCCTGCTCTGGCTCGGCCGGCAGCCCTATGAGGCGGTGCCCGCCCTGCTGCGCGGCGCGCTCGCGGCCCTCTGCGTGATCGAGGACCAGGACGGCCGCTCCGCCTCGGGCGTAGCCCCCCTCAAGCTGTTCGAGGCGATGGCCTGCGGCGTCCCGGTGATCGCGAGCGAACTGCCCTTCCAGGCGCAGATCGTCCGTCAGGCCGGCGCCGGCCTCGTCGTGCCCCCGGCCAGCCCCTCCGCCATCGCCGCCGCCGTCAGGACGCTCGGCGAGGCCCCCGACGAGGCCGCCGCCCTCGGCCGCAACGGTGCCGACTACGTCGTGCGCGAGGCGAGCTGGCGCCAGCGCGGCCGCGAGATCGACCGGATCCTCGCATCCGTCGCGGCCGGGGGGAGCCGCTGATGCGCATCGCCCTCCTCTGCATCTCGCCCCTGCAGCACGATTCGCGCGTCCTGCGTCATGCCGCCCTGCTCGCCCATGCCGGCCACGACGTCCGCATCTTCGCGCAGGCGCCCCTGCCGGCCGCCCCGCCCACGCCCGTGACCGTCCTGCCCGGCCCGGGCAGCGACACGCGCGTGCGGCTCGGCATGGTGCTGCGGCAGGCCCCGGCCTCCCTGCTGCCGATCAGTGCGGACCTGCTCTATTGGGGCTCCGCGACCAGGCTCGCCGCGCGGCGCGATCTGCTTCGCTTCGCTCCCGACCTGGTCATCGCCAATGACTGGCGCGCCTTGCCGATCGCCGATGCGGCCCGGCGCGGCTGCAACGCCCGCATCATCTACGACAGCCATGAGTTCGCCTCGGAGGAGTTCGCCGACAGCTGGCGCTGGCGCCTCCTCGCCCGGCGGCACGTGGTCCGGATCGAGGAGCGCTACATCCGCGAGGCGGATGCCGTGGTCACGGTGAGCGACGGCATCGCCGACGCGCTCGCCGCCCGCTACGGCCTGGCGCGGCCGACGGTGATCTCCAATACGCCGGCCTGGCAGGAGACCGCCTTCCGCCCGACGGGCGATCCGATCACCGTGCTCTACCATGGCGCCATCGTCCCGCGGCGCGGCCTCGAGATTCTCATCGAAAGCGTCGCCTATTGGCCGGAGGCCTACCGCCTGCTGATCCGCGGCCCGGCCCAGGGCGGCTACGACCAGCACCTGCGCGCGCTCGCCGGCGGCCTGGGCGCCCGTATCGCCTTCGAGCCGGCCGTTCCGCCCGACCGGGTCGTTCCGGCCGCGGCGCAGGCCGATATCGGTATCTTCCTCTTGTCGAACAGCACGACGCATGCGCGCTTCGCCATGCCCAACAAGATCTTCGAGTACATCCAGGCCGGGCTGATGGTGATCAGCAGCGACCTGCCCGAGATTCGCCGGGTGGTCGAGGCGGCGGGCTGCGGCCTCCTGCTGGACGAGGACACGCCGCGGACCATCGCCGCCCGCCTCGCCGGCCTCGACCGGGCCCGCATCGACGCCTGCAAGCGCGCGGCGCTGCTGCGCGCCCGCGACCTGAACTTCGAGGCGGAGGGCGGCAAGCTGCTGACCCTGGTGGCGAAGCTGGCGCGCGCCGGCACGGCATAGCGCCCGGCGCCTCCTTCCGGAAACGGCTCTACCGCGCCGCGGGCTGCTGCGCCTCTCCGGCCGCGGGCACCGCCTGCGCGATCGCCGCATAGAGGCGATCGGCCTCGGCCTCCCAGTTGAGCAGCTTGGCGGCGGCGAGCGCATGCGCCTTGCAGGCGTCGATGGCCGGCCGGTCGAAGCCGTTGACCGCGGCCGCGATCGCCTGCGGCGTGACCTCGGGGATCAGCCGGCCGAGATCGTGCTGCCGCAGCAGCGCCGTCATCTCGGGCAGATCCGAGACGCAGAGCGCGAGACCGGCCATGGTGTATTCGAAGAACTTGTTCGGCAGGACATGGACATTCTGCTGCGAGTGGCCGGGCAGCGCGAACAGGCCGATGTCGAAGCGCGCCGCCTCCTTGACCAGTTCGACCATCGGAACCGGCGGCGCGAGCACGACCCGGCCGCCGAGCCCGGCCGCCTCGATCCGCTTGCGCAGCCCGGCGAGATAATCCTCCGGGCCCGGGCCACGGATGGTGAGGCGGAATTCGGGCCGCCACAGCGCGACGCTGTCGATGCAGGTCTCGAGCCCGCGGCCCTCGTAGACGATGCCGTGATAGAGCACCTCGATCGTCTCGCCGCAGGGGCGGAAGGCATGGGCCTGGTACCGCGGCATGTTGCGGATCAGCATGGGCTTCTCCGGCAACCGGTAGAGTTCGTGCAGACGATCGGCGATGCCTTGCGAGACGCAGCTCGTCGCGACGGCGCCGGCGATGCCCATCCGCTCGACCGCAGCGATGACCGGCCTGTGGATCAGCCGCCAGCGCCAGCTCTGCGCGTATTCGTCGACGGCCAGCTCATGCGTGTCATAGGCGTAGGGAACGCCCTGCTCGGCGGCGAGCTTCCGGACGATGGGCAGAGCGCTCCAGTCATTGGCGAGCCAGATATCCGCCTTCTGGCCGCTCGCGAGCTGGTAGATCAGCGGATAGCGGTCGTTGATGCGCCAATAGCTCGCCGTCGCGCGCTCCTCACGAAGATAGACGCTGGCGACATCCGCGATCCGCAATGCCGATCTCGCGGGCGAACGCAATTTGCGCCTCAGCGGCTCCGGCAAGGTTCGCCACACATCCAATGCCCTGTCGAGCAGGGATTTCGGCGCCGTCGGAGGCTGCGGCGCGATCGAGCCGACGGCCTGATCGCGCGTTTCGGGCGCGGCCCCGACCGCTGCCGCCGCGGTCTCCTCGTCGGTCGCCGGAACCTCCAGGCAGAGCCATGCCGGCGATTCCGAACGGGCCCCGGAAAGCCCGACCGCGACGACGTCCCAGCCGTGTTCCCAGAACAGGTCGCCCTGCCGCCGCACGCGCGGATCGTCCGCGATCGCCGAGAACGAGATCAGTCCGATGCGCAGCGGACGTTCAGCACCCACCTTGATACTCATTGGGCTGGCCCCTGATATGGCTGCGGCGGGTTGGGAGCGGGACGGGTCGATGCGAGGCTGCACGGCATGCAAAGGACGCTCGCTCTTTGGAGCGCGGCGTCCGGACCATTCTCGGGCAAATGAAACACCCCTCCCCGCTTCGATCGCGAGCCGCGCTATAGCACGCCGCCACGGCGCCGCTGCACTGCGCGCAAGAAGCGTCTGGTCACCTTGGCCAGCGAGGACGAGCGATCATCGGAACCGAGCAGGGCCTGGGCGCGGTCCAGGAGCGTGACCTGAAGCCGCTCGGGCAGAGCGCGCCAGAGAGCCCGGAGAACAAGGAAGGCGGGGCCGCGCTTCCGGCTCCCCTCATGGCCCCGCAGGTCGATCGTGTTCCCGGGCTCCTTGTCCTTGCCGCCCGCGGCTGCGGCAAGCGCCTGGCCGATCCGCGCGACTTGATCGCGGTCGGGCTGCTGCGCAAGCACGACATCGCTGAGCAACATCCCGTCAGGCCCTGGCCGCAAGAGCAGGTCGGCGGCCTCGTCATCATAGATCGCCGCCACCGGCGTGCTGAGAAGGGTCGCCCTGCGCCGCCCCATCGCCCGTTGCGACAGATAGTCGTCGACCCCCTCCACGAAGCCACGAAGCGAATATCTGCCGGTCGCGATGACGTCCTCATAGGCCCGCGCCGTCATGGCTTCGAGAAAATCGACATCCTCCAGCCGCGAAAGAACCTCGTCGATATTGGAATAGTCCTTCGCCAACGGAATGTAATGGTCGTCGGCCCGCACCACGCCGGAGTACTCGCCGTCGAACAGGACCAGCGCGGTACGCAGGCGAATCGCCTCGAAAATCTTCGGGGAAACCTGGTTCATCGTCACCAGGCCCTCATGCTCCTTCAGGTAGCGCTCAGCGAAGGCTTCGTATGCCAGGCCCTTGTTTTCATGGGCGAGCTTTGCGAGCCTACCATCGATATCGAACACATTGCTGCCGCTCTCCGTGCCGAGCGTCGCGCGCGCCGAGCCGATGAAGCGATACCAGTCGCTCCCGTAGATGCGCTTGCCTTCGTCGACCTCGATATCGACGGCCACCCCCCGCGCCTGCGCGAGCCGCTTCACATCGACGCCGATGCTGTATTTCTCGCGGGCGAGCGCCCCGTAGTGATGCGAGAGCGAACGGCCGCGATAGGCGATACGCAGCCTGCGCTCCGACATCGGCATCGCAAACGCATCGATGGACGGGTCTTCGGGAACATAGCCCGTGAGCGTCGGAATGAAGTCGACCTTGGGGAAACGGGCGCGCGGATAGACGAAATCGAGCCCCTGCCGCGGGACTGTCGTGTAGAGCGCATCGATGCCGAGCCGCTCCATCCAGCGCCGCGTCGTTTCGACGTTGTCGTATTCGTCCTGGACGAAGAGAAGTTTCGGCCCCCGATAGGCCGCAACAGCCGCCGCGATCCCCGACGAGAGGTGGCTCCTGACGGAAACCCTGACCGAATAGTGGACGATCAGCGCATCATAGCAGGACAGGTCCAGCGCGGCATCCCCGCTGTCCGCCAGGCCGACGAACTCCGTTGCGGGCAGAAAGAAGAAGCGATGCCGCGAATGCTTGCGGAAGCCCTCGAGATGCTCGGCGACCGTACTGACGTGAGCGGAACGATCATCGTAGAGCATCAGCACGTTCAGCGCCGGACGCAGCTGAACGCGGCGCGCGATGACCTGATCGAGATGGGACAGCAGGTCATCGAAACGAATATCGTAGGAACTGCGCGATGCAGCCTCGAGCCGGCTTGCGATCATCGCGGCATCCTCGCGCGAAGATTCCAGCCGCCGGATCGCTTCGGCAAACCCGTCCGCGTCCGTCGCGGCCGCGAACAGGTCGGGACGGTCCGCCAGGGCATCGATCGGCGTCGTGACGACGGGCAGGCCACAGGCGAGATATTCATAGGCCTTCAGCGGCAGCGACCTGCGCATCAGGCCGCTGTCCTTGAACGGAATCAGCCCGACGCGGGATTGGCGCGCGAGCTCGGCGATGCCGGCGCTGTCGAGCAGGCCATGATATTTCACATTGGGCTGGCGCTGGAGCCGGACCCAGCCGTCGCCACCATCGGCGGCTTTTCCACAGAACCAGAATTGCCAGTCCGGCAGCAGCTCCGTGAGCCTGATCAGCAGCGGAAAATCCAGCCGGCCGTTGATGCCGCCCTGGAACAGGGCGACCTTGCCGGCGGCGGGACGCCTATAGTCGCTCGCGCCCGTCTGCTGCCAGAAAGCGAAATCGCAGCCGTTCGGAAGGACGACGACCGGCTTGCCGGCCGGCACCGCGAGGCGATGGCTCTCGGCCACCCCTTCCGAAACCGCGACGACCAGGTCGGCTCGCCTGATCGCCGCCGAAGCCAGCCCCGAAAGATCGTTCGCCGTTATGCTGACGCTGTCGGCCTTGGCGAGGTAGTCCTCGGTCGCGTGATACACCACGGCGGCCGGATGCAGCCGGGCGACCGCTCCCGCGATGAAGAGATTGTAGAGCCAGACCAGCGGCCGGGAGACGCCGCGCTCGCGCAGCGCCGCGGCGAGGCGCGCGGCTTGAGCCGGGCTGTAGATCGGCCCGATCCGGACGATCGTGATGTCGTGCCCTGCGACCGGCTCGAAGGTAATGGCGTCGCCGTGACCGTTCGTCTGGACGAAGAAGGTCGGCCAGCGACGGGCAAAGCGCACAGCATAGTGATGGCGGTTGCTTCGCGGCTCGGTATGCCAATCCGACCAGGTCAGCATGACGACGGAGTCGAAGCGTTCTGCTGCTAGGCCTGACATGAGATCCAAGGTGCTGGGTTCGAGGCCACAACCAGAGCCGGCGCCGCTGCCGGCCTGTTACACGATGGTGCCGGACCTGTCGATGCGCGGACACTCGGCTGCCGCGACCTCGCGGCTGGCCGTCGAGCGAGTCCGGGCTGGATTGCGCGCTACGTCAGCGGAGCGCGAAGGCCGGAAACCGGCCGTTTGGCATTGCCGCCCGCTCCGATCGTCAGGGTCGCGGCGTGCCGCGCGCCGCCTCGACCTCCTGGGGAAAGCACTGCTTGAAGACGTCCTGATAGCTCAACCCGCGCATCGCTTCGATCCATTGCCCGGACGTCGCAAGCCCGGGATGGCGCGCCATGTACTCGAACATCGCGTCGTTGATTGCCTTGCTATGGTGCTGGTAGTCATAATAGTTATCGAGATTATCGGTGATGTCGCGCCACTGTTCGAAATCATAATAATGTATATTAGCGTTCTCGCGCGCGAGTTGTTCAAGTCTTTCCTTGAAGCGCTGCCGGGCCTCGAGCGCTCCCGGCGCCTTGGCCGCCAGGTAGAACGCTTCGGCCCGCGAATAGGGCGGATTATAGAGATAGAACTGCGTCTGCGGGTTGGCGCGGATCAGCGGCAGCAGATTCTGCTCGAAATTCGCATTCAGCACGGCGCCGTTCTGCGCGACGGCTTCCGGCGTCGGCGGCGTCACCGGCACGCGCGCATCGCGCGGCACGAACTTCGAAACCTGCGTCTCGACCGCGCTGCAGGTATATTTGAACTGGGCGAAATACTCGACCCAGTTGCCGACATTGTCGAGGTCGATGCCGGGCACCTGATTATAGCGATGGTTGTAGAGCGACGTCCACGACATCGCCGTGATGTCGCGGCTGAGCAGATACGAGCGCAGCACGCCGAGCGGATCGGGCTTGTAGAGGTATTCCGGGAAGAAATAGAGCTGGTTGCGGTCGTTGACCGGATAGACCCACATATGCGGGTCGATGCCCCAGATCACGGTCCTGAGCGGCGTCTCGCTGTGCTTGAGGGCGGCGTCCAGCACCATGGCCTGCTCGCTGGGGCGGCCGCCGTTCATGGTCAGCTTGAGGAACTGGCCGCCGAAGGCCCGGTTGACCAGGCTCGGACGGATCGTCATCGCCGTCGAGGTGCCGATGATCACGCCGTCATAGGGCTGGTGCCGGATCAGCGCCGGATAGAGGAACCGTTCCTGGGTGTAGATGCCCGGCTTGTAGAAGCGCGCCGGGCGGAAATACTGGACGGGATCGACCACATAGTTGAAGCCCGCGATGGCCAGGGCCGGCAGGCAGGTCAGCAGCAGGACAATCGCGAGGTAGCGTCGCATCCGCCGCTCCTCAGAACTGGAAATACAGGAATTCGCGGATGGTCTGGGTCGACCAGATGCTGGTCAGCACCACGGCCGCGCCGAGCCCGCCGACGTAGAGCGCGAATGTTCCTTGCGGCCGCCAGCGCCACCAGCCGGGCTGGGTCCCCTGTCCGCGGAACTCCCATCCTGGACGGAACGAGGCCATGAACTCCTGCGTGTTGGGCATCGACAGCGCGATCGCCAGCAGCAGCGCGCAGAGGAGCCATGCCTTGGACGGCGCCAGCGCCGGCGCGGCGACAGCCAGCCATGGGTTCGCCATCGCACCCAGGACGGCATGCGCGGCCCCGATCGACGGTGCCCTGAAATAGACCCAGGCGAGGACGACCGCGATGAAGGTCAGGAGCCAGCAGGCCGCAGCCCAGAGCGGCCCTTTCGGCTCGATCCGCCATCGCGCGCAGACCGCGCGCCAGCCATGGTTCACGATCAGGTAGGCGCCATGCAGCGCTCCCCAGACGACGAAGGTCCAGCCCGCTCCGTGCCAGATGCCGCCGAGCAGCATGGTGAGGAACAGGTTGAGGTAGCGTCGCCGCTCGCCGCGCCGGCTGCCACCAAGCGAGATGTAGAGGTAGTCGCGCAGGAAGGTCGACAGGGTGATGTGCCAGCGCCGCCAGAAATCGATGATGCTGAACGCCTTGTAGGGCGAGTTGAAGTTGATCGGCAGCTGGATGCCGAACAGGCGCGACAGCCCGATCGCCATGTCCGAATAGCCGGAGAAGTCGAAATAGAGCTGCAGCGTGTATGACAGCGCCCCGATCCACCCCTCCTGGAAGCTCAGCGGCTTGCCGGCGGCTGCGGCCTCGAACACCGCGGTGGCGTAGGGAGCGACCTCATCGGCCAGCACCAGCTTCTTGAACAGGCCGATGAGGAAGATCGTCAGTCCGACGACGATGTTCTCCAGGGTCGGCGAATAGGTCTCCGCCCGGCCGAACTGCGGCATCATCTGCTTGTGATGCAGGATCGGCCCTGCGATCAGATGCGGGAAATAGGTGACGAACAGCGCGTAATGGATGGGGTTGAGCTCGCGCGCCTCTCCCCGCTTGGCATCGACCAGGAAGGCGATCTGCGTGAAGGTGAAGAACGAGATTCCGAGCGGCAGGACGATCTGGTCGATGGTCCAGTCCAGCCCCGTCATCGCAGCGACGTTGGCGACGATGAAGTTCGTGTACTTGTAGTAGCCGAGCAGCAGCAGGTTGGCGCTGACGCCCAGCGCCAGGACCATCCCCTTCCGCCGCTTGTCCGACGATGTCTGAAGGAAATACCCCAGGCTGTAGTTCATGCTGATCGAGATCAGCAGCAGGACGACGTATTTCGCGTCCCAGTATCCGTAGAAGAACAGCGAGCCGAGCGTGAGCCAGGCCGCCGCCAGAGGGCGGCTGAAGCTACCGATCAGGAAGAACCCGGCCAGGACGATCGGCAAGTACAGGAAAATGAACTGCGCCGAGGTGAACAACATACGGAAATTCGGCTCCTGCTACGGCGCACGCCGCGGCTGCCTTAGCCAAGCGTCATCGGGATTGCAAGCAAGCCAAGGTTCGGTCGCCGGCCCTGCGCAGGGCCGGCAACCGGGCGATGCCGGCATCGCGGCCGTCAGAGGGTGACCGCGAAAGTGCGCCCCCAGAGCCCCATATTGACCAGGCGCCAGATGGTGAAATCGACCGGACGCACACCAGCCAGCATCTCGCTGGCGAATTGGCGCGTCCGGGGCACGTCGAGCAGATCGCCGAACTGTGCGATCGTCTCCTCGAGGCCGGCGAGCATGCCCTCCTTGAGCGGGCCCCGGTACCAGGCCTGTTCCGGGGCCTGGAAGCCGATCTTGTCACGGCGGCGCGCGATCTCGGGCGGCAGGACGCCCTCGAGGCCGCGGCGCATCACCCGTTTCGTCTCGCCGCCGACCACCTTGTGACGATCGCCCAGGCCGATGCAGAAATCGACCAGGGGATGGTCCAGGAAGGGCACGCGTGCCTCGATCGCATGTGCCATCGAGTTGCGGTCCTCCCAGTGCAGCAGCATCGGGAGGTTCGAATGGAGGCTTGCGGCGCAGAGCCGGCCGAGCGACGTCACGGGCTCCATGCCGTCGCGTGCGACCATCGCATCGAACGGGCCCTTCTCCCGCAGATGCGACGGCCAGACCGGCGAGGCGATCCAATCGATGTTCGCCGGCGCCGACATGTTCCGGCTGCGGCGCAGCAGGTGGGCGAGCGGTCGCGGCCAATCGATCCAGCGAATCTGCTCGGCCAGTCCGGCGCCGTTGTGGAACTTCCGCTCCAGCAGGCCGCGCGCCAGTTCGAGATAGCGGCCCTGCGCCGCCAGCGCGCGGAAATGATAGAAGAAGGCGCTGCTGTAGCCGCCGAGGATTTCGTCGGCTCCCTGGCCGTCGAGCATCACCTTGATGCCTTGCGCGTGGGCCTCCTTGAAGACGCACCACTGCGCGAAGATGCTCGATGAGCCGTAGGGTTCGTCCTGATGCCAGGTGATCGTCTTGGCCGCGTCGAGGACATCGGCAAAATCCGGATAGGTCTTGTGGCCGATCGTCGCGGTGGCGCGATTGACGATGTCGATATAGCGGCTCTCGTCGACCTCGCTGCCCTCGAAGCAGGCGCTGACGGTATTGAGCCTGGCGCCGCTGCCAGCGAGCTCGCGGTCGATCTGCGCGACCACGGCTGAGGAATCGAGACCGCCGGAAAGACAGGATCCGATGGTCACGTCCGAGCGCAGATGCAGCTTGATCGAGGAGATGAACAGCTCGCGGAAGCGCTCCGCCGCCTCGGCCTCGGAGATGTCGATCGAACCGACCTCCGGCAGCCGGTACCAGCGCAGGAGCGGAAGCGGCTCGCCGGGACGCCAGCGGCGCAGGTCCAGCTTCACGCACTCGCCGGCACGGATATGCTCGACGCCCTGGAACATCGTGTCGCGGGCGTGATCGGTCAGGCCGGCATAGAGATAGTCGTAGGTCCGCTCGAGATTCACGCGCCGCACGACATGCGGCATTTCCAGCAGCTGCTTGATCTCGGAGCCGAAGCCGATGCCCTGCGCGGAATTATGGACATAGAGCGGTTTGATGCCGTAGCGATCCCGCGCCGCGAAGAGCACCTGGTCGCGCCGGTCGTAGATCGCGAAGGCGAACATCCCGCGAAAGCGCTGCAGGCAGTCCTCGCCCCAGTGGATGTAGGAGGCGAGCAGGACCTCGCTGTCCGAGTGCGACTGGAAGCGGACGCCCTTCGCCTCCAGCTCCTCCTTCAGCTCGACATAGTTGTAGATCTCGCCGTTGAAGACGAGGTGATAGCGCCCCGTGGCATCGGCCATGGGCTGCAGGCCCGCATCGCTGACATCGATGATCGCCAGCCGGCGATGGCCGAGCGCGACCGGTCCCGCCACGCTGTCATAGGTCTCCCAGCCGCGCCCGTCGGGGCCTCGATGGGCGACGATGTCGATGAAACGAGGATCGGGCGCGACGCCGACCGAAAACCAGATGCCACACATGCCAGGATCCGCTCAGGCCGCCACGACGGTGCGCCCAATAGCCTGATTGCAGGCACGCAGCAATTTCTCCTGTTCCGCCTCCCAGCACAGGGTTTCGGCGGCGGCGATGGAATGACGCTTGAAGCGGTCGATGCCGGCCCGATCCAGGCTGTTGATCGCTCGGGCGATATCGTCGGGAGACGTCGACTTCATCAGGACACCGAGATCATGCCGATTCAGCAGCTCGGCCATATCCGGACAGTCGGAAACGCATAGCGCCAGCCCGGCATTGACGTACTCGAAGAACTTGTTGGGCAGCACGTATTTGTTCTGCGGGGAATCGTCGAGCAGGGCGAAGAACCCGATGTCGAAGGCGGTTGCGGCGCGGACGAGCTCGATCATCGGCAGGGGTTCGGCCAGCGTCACCCGATCGTTGACGCCGGTCTGCCTGATGAGCTTGCGCAGGGAGGCGAGATAGGCCGGACTGCCGGGGCCCCTGATCGTCAGATGGAATTCCGGACGCCATTGCGGAACGCTCCGGATCGCGGCCTCGAGCCCGCGCGAGGGCGACAGGATGCCGTGATAGAGCACTTCGATGCGCTCGCCCGTCGGGCGGAAGGAGAGATCGATCCGCCCCGGCATGTTGCGCAGCACTTCGTTTGGCGGCGAGAGGCGATAGAGCGCGTTCAACGCCTTCGAAATCCCCGGCGAGACCGAGAAGCTGTGCCTGGCGCCCGCGATGTAGGTCCGCTCGACAGCCTTGGCGACAGGCTGCGTGAAAAGCCGCCACCAGGGATCGTTGGGATATTCCTCGGTCGCGAACTCGTGGCTGTCATAGAGATAGACGCCGCCCTTCTCCTCGATCAGGCGGGCGACGATCGGCAAGGTCGACCAGTCATTGGCGATCCACAGATCGGCCTCGACGCCCTGCGCCTTTTGATACATCTCCTGCATGTTGCCCCAGGACCAGTAGATGTCGAGCGCCGCCTTGCGGCTGACATGGGCCTTGAGCAGCGGGAGATAGCTCCGCATCTGGCTGAGCGTCATCTCCTTCATCTGCTGCGGGACGAAACGCCGGACCAGCGGCGTGACCAGACGACGGCTGATCGTGCCGGGCAGGTTGATGATGCGCTGGATGATGCTGCGGACCGGTATTCCGCTCGCCTGCTGAAGGCGTTGGGCGAGGCCGAGCGTGCGCCAGTAGCAGAAGGCCAGGAGCCGTCTCACGAAGCTTCTCGGAGGCCGTCCCTGCGGCTCGCTCGCAGCGGGCACGACCGCGACCGCATCGTCGGGAGCCCCGTCACCAGCGCCTTCTGCAGGCTCCTGCGGCGCCTCCGGCGCGCTCGGCGCAGCCAATGCAGGCAAGGTGTCGATGATCTTCCAGGCCGGGGGAGTCGATTTGGCCCCTGGCAGCCCGACCGCGACCACATCCCAGCCTGCCGCCATGAGCGTGTCGGCATGGCGACGGACGCGCGCATCGTCGGCGATCGGCGAGAATGAAATCAGGCAGAGTCTCGGCCGCCGATCCAGCGATTGATCATTCATCATAGCGCTCAGTGAACTACCTGCATCGCACCGGCATCAGGCGGCAACCTCGGTATCGCCCGCGGCAGCCAGCTTTGCCAGCCTCTCGCGCCACCAGAGTTCGATCTGCTTCACCGACGCGCCCCAGGCCCCCTGCTCCATGCAATACGCCACGCACCAGCGATAGAGGGCGAACGTATCGGGGTCGGCGAGGTTCTCGGGGTGGAAGAGCAGCGAGACGCAGCCTTCGGTCGCGATCGTACTGTCTATGATCCGCTTCGCCAGGCGCTTGGACCGCGCCAGGTCCATCTCGAGCGCGACGGTCGAGAAGACGGAGCCGTCCATCAGGACCATCGGCAGCTCGATCAGATCGAGCACGCAGTCCTGACCGACGTCGAAGAAGCGATACGGCTTCGAAGTGCCGGCGCGGAACCCCACATTGCGATTATAGCCGAGCGTGGAGTCGGCTGTGATGCCCGCCTGCTGGTGAAGCCGGGGGGTGATCCTCGCATCCCAGTGCAGCCAGTGCTGCCGCGTCGTGGTGATCGACAATCCGGTTTCGTCTTCCAGCAGGTGCTTCTCGTGCAGGAAGTTCTCGAGCTTCAACGCGGTATGGTAGCCCCCGTGCAGGCCGACATCATGCCCCTGCTGTGCCAGCTCGATCATGATGTCGCGTGCCGTCATCTGCCGACCGCGATAGGTATAGCGATCATCCGCCTCATAAAGGCAGTCATAGGGGCTGTCCTCGCGCGGCGGCCAGACCGGGAAGAAGTAGGATCCCCTGATCCCGAACTCGTCCTCGACGGCAATGGCGCGCTCCATCGACTCGCTCGTCGCGGATGCGACGTCGTTGCCACGCCCCGCCGCCAGAAGGGAATAGGCGCGCGGGAAGTCGCTCAGGAAGCGCTCCTCCTCCTTGCTGCGCGTGGCCCGCGCCAGCAACTCACGGCGTTTCAATCGCAGGAGCTGCAACCTGGAATACTGCGTCGAGATGGCGTCGACATCATGTGACAGGCACAGCGCGAAGCGGTGGCCATGCGGCCACATCGGCAGGCGCCTGGCCGTCGACGGGAGCTGGCGCCCGACCGCTTCGACCCACTGATCGACCTCGGGCTCCCACAACGCTCCGCGCAGCGCGTTGTCGGCCAGGCCGTGCTCGAAATTGCCCCATTGGTCGCGCGAGGCGATCTCCCACTCCTCGCTGCGCAAGAACAGGCGGACCAGCCTTTCCGGCATCGCCGGCACCGGCGTCGGATCGTCTTCCGGCAGGCCCAGCCAGCTCCGCACGGTCAGCTCGACATGGCGCCGCGCTGCCGCACTCACCGGAATCGGCTCCTCATGCACGTCCTGCAACACGGCCTACCGCCCTCAATGATCGCCGGCTCCCGGACCGGGAGCAGGCAAACAGCCGCTGCATGGAACCTCGATCACGGGCCGGCCCGCATGCCATTTTTTTGCGCTGCCGGCAAGCTGACCAAGGCAGCGTCAGGGGTCTCGGCCCAATTTGGGTCAGTTCGGGGAAGGACCAAACCGCAAGGGGCAGTTCTCCAGAGCTCCGAACGGCCAACAACCCCGGACGCATGCTCCGGCATCGACAGGGATGCCGGCATGACTATCCGAGCCTCAACCGCGAAAGCACGCGGCGCCCGTATTCACGTCCCCAATAGCGCGGCCAATCTTTTTTATTGTACCGCCAGATCCCGCGGCAACCATAGCAATCGGGGCGGTCGCAGAGCGCGGCGCGATGATCACGCTCGAGCTTGCGCCGTTCAATCTCGTAGGCCGCAGCGGCATCGATGCCGAGCGAATAGGCATCGCCGACATCGCCGACGCGAAGCTCCCCTTCGCGGACATAGTCGGCATAGAATTTACTGAATCCCATGCTGCAGCCGGGTTCGTCGATGCGCGCGAACCACTCGACCTTGCCATCATTCTCGAAATAGCTGCCGAACAGGCCGGGGCGGATCGTCTGTGTCGAAAGGCCGAGATGTTCCTGCGCCAGGTGCACGGTCGAGAATCCCGGGCTCGAGCTGACGCAGCCGACCAGGACCATATGCCCGCCCCATTCGACGATCCGGTTCATCGGATGGAAGCACGGCTTGGTATGGTCGTGATCGGCCAGCAATTCCTCGGCGCGCGCACCGATGGCGATGAAGCCATTGGTGGGATGGCGGCTGCCGAATGCCTTCGGCCAGTTCATCATCGCCGAGGCGAGCCCGCCGGTCGCGCTCGGCGTGCCGGGCCGCCAGACATGCGCGGGATTGCGGTTGCCGCGCGGATAGGCCGGGGTGAAGGCGAGCCCCACCATCGTGCCGGTGGGGCCGATCACCGACAGCACGGCCTCGATCAAGCCGCGCGCAGCACCGCCCTCGACCGGGCCGATCGCCTTGAGGGCGGCGCGGACGAGAACGGTGTGGCCCTCCCGGACACCGAGGCGCCGGACCCCCGCCGCAAGCTCGTCGACACCGAACGCCATCGAACAATCCATTCCTGAAGCGGGCAAGCCCGCGAACTAGCGCAACCCGAGGCGCCGGAGCAGGCGTTTTGCCATCATGCGGGCGAGCCTGGCAATCGAGGCATTCTCGTATCCTTCGACGCGGGCCTCGACCGCGGCGAGCTGCTGCAGCAGGATCGCCGTCCGGTCCCGCTCCGCCTCGGCCCGCGCGGTCTCGGCTCTGGCATGACCGGCGAGCTGCTGCCAGCGGCTCGCCACCACGAGCCCGAGCTCGTTGAAGCGGCTGATCTGGATCGGGTCGCCGGTCGTCGCCCCGGCGAGCTGGCCGGCCAACCCGCCGAGCAGTCCCTGGCGTCCCCGAATATCCGCACACAGGGCGCGCTCGACCACCTCCGCCGTGGAAACCGGCTGCCGTGCCGTGATTCGCTGCGCCCGTTCCGTGTCGCCGCGCGCCAGCCAGCGCTCCGCCACCGCGCGTTCGAGCGCGTCCGCGGCGTGGCGATAATGCAGCTCGTCGGCCGTGGTGACGAGCGTGAAGCAGTCGTCGGCGATGCGCTGGGCCCGCTCATGGTCGCCGAGCCGCGCGATCACCGCCTCGAGATTCGAGAAGTCGGGCTCGAGCGGAATATAGTGCCGGTCCGGCTCGAGCGGCCCGTACTCGCCGCGCACCAGGATCTGGCAGGCGCCGCTCAGCGCCGTTTCGAACACGCGCGGCGACAAGGCCTCCATGCGATGTCGCGTCGCCTCCGGCGGCACGCAGGCCCGGGTGATCTCATCGAAGGAGGCGCCGGGATGCGCCGCCGTGAAGGCTGCGATCGCAGCGCCGATCTCGCCGTGTGCATCGATCACGCTGGAGCCGCTCGGCGTCCCCAGCACATAGCGCGCCGACCCGAGGAAGTTCAGCCAGCCGTCGCCGAAGATCGTATCGGCCGGATCGGTCGAGACATCGACGACGAGCCCGGCCTGGCGTGCAGCCGGCGCGACGACCTCGGCGATGCGCGTCTTCAGCCGGCCGAGCTCGCCGAAATTCGGCAGCAGCGGCCGGGCCCGATAGGCGAGGTCGAGCCGGCGCTCGGCGATCGGCAGACGGCCGCGCTCGGCGATGGCGAGGTCGACATCGTCGACATAGCCGGTGAGGAAGGGGCGAATCTGCCCGGTCTGCGCGGTCTTCGGGTAAAGAACGGTCGCCAGATGCGCGAGCGGAGAAAAGACCACGTCGACCCGCCAGGACGACAGCCACTCGTCCAGCACCGCCTGGTGATCATAATCGTCCTGAGGAAAGGCCAGCTTGACCGCAGGGTGCGCCGGCACCCAGGCGTAATCGCGCAGGAACGCCTCGAACATCGATCGGGGCTTCACCCAGCGCCAGCACAGGAACGAGACATCGAGCACGATCGCGTCGAAGTCGCCATGCCGCAGCGCGTCGTCGACCGGATCGCCGGCCGCGTGCAGAACGGTTTCGGTCCCCGGGCGGTATTTCTGGAGCAGGAAACACTGGTTGGCGAGCTGGCGGCGCAATGGCCGCGCCGGCATGAGGTCATGCAGGAGCAGGATCTTCATCGCGCCCATGTCCCAATCAAATCCGCATCCCATCTTCGCATGGACATGCAGCCTGCAGTCCTCAACGCCGCCCCCGCCGCGAGCCGGCGTGGCACCAGCGCGGCTGATAGTCATTTTCGCCGGCAAGGTCCAATCGGGACGGCCAGCAGGGGCAAGACCGACCGGCGAGAGAGCTGAGTGGCCGGACCCCATGCGCCGGGCTTTCGCCGCAGACACTGCTCAGATAAGAGGAGCCTCTCTCGCCGATGGAGATTCCTGCGCATGTGCGGCCTGTTTGCTTCTGTCGGCTTCGAGCCCGATCCGGCGCGCATCGATATCGTTGCGCATCGCGGGCCTGATGGCCGCGGTTGGCAGGTCTATGGGAGTGCCGCCGGCCCGGTCGCGCTCGGCCATCGACGCCTTGCGATCATCGATGTCTCCGACGCCGGGCTGCAGCCCATGGCCGACGCCTCCGGCCGTTATCACCTCGTCTTCAACGGCGAGATCTACAACTACATCGAGCTGCGCGAGGAAATGCGCGCACGGGGCGAGGTCTTCGTCAGCGATTCGGATTCCGAAGTCCTGTTGCGCGCCTACATGCTGTGGGGCGAGGATGCGCTTCGACGGCTGCGCGGCATGTTCGCCTTCCTGATCTGGGACGACCGCGACAAGAAGCTGTTCGCGGCGCGCGACCGCTACGGCATCAAGCCCCTCTATTTCTTCGCCACGCCGCGTGGCGCCGCCTTCGCTTCGGAGATCAAGCAGCTGCTCGGTCTGCCCGGGCTCGGCGGCCGCATGAACATCGCGCGCGTCCACGACTTCCTCGCCTCCGGCATCGCCGACCATACCGCCGAGACGATGTTCGACGGCGTGGCGCAGTTGCGCGGCGGCGAATGCGCCATGGTCGACGCCAGCGGGTCAGGGCCGCTGACCGTCGCGGTGCGGCGCTGGTATCCCGCGACGGCAGGCGCGCTGTCGATCTCCGAGGGCGAGGCCGCCGCGCGCTTCCGTGAATTGCTGACCGACTCCGTGCGGCTCCATCTGCGCTCGGACGTGCCGGTCGGCTCCTGCCTGTCGGGCGGTCTCGATTCGTCGAGCATCGTGTGCCTGATGTCCGAGATGATGGGCTCGGGCACCGGTGGTTCGAGGGTCAACACCGTCTCGGCCTGCTACGCCGAAAAGAGCGTCGACGAAAAGCCGTTCATGGATGCGGTCGTGGCGCATGCTCATACCGATCCGCACTACATCTTTCCAAAGGCCGAGGACGTCTTCCAGCGCGCCTCCGACATCACCTGGCATCAGGACGAGCCCTTCGGTTCGACTTCGATCTTCGCGCAATGGTGCGTGTTCGAGGAGGCGCGCCGGGTCGGCGTCAAGGTGATGCTCGACGGGCAGGGCGCCGACGAGCAACTCGCCGGCTACCATGGCAGCTTTCCCTATTATATGGCCGACCTGACTCGGCGGCGTCAGTTCGACCAGTTGCTGCGCACCATCGTCGAGCGCAATCGCTATCATGGCACCTCGATCTACGAGCAGATCCGCAACCATCTCGTGCCGCTGCTGCCTGCGAACCTCGCCGGTGTGCTGCGGCGCCAGCATCGGGCGCTGACGCAACATGATTGGCTCGGCACCGACATACTGCGTGAGGCCGGCAATCCGAAAGGCGCCTTTCAGCTGGCCAGCGACGAGCTCGGCCTGCCGCCGGTCACCGATATCCGCTCGCTGTGCCTGACGATGACCTATGGTTCCAATCTCGCGATGCTGCTGCATTGGGAGGACAGGAACTCGATGGCGCATTCGATCGAGGCGCGGGTCCCTTTCCTCGATCACCCGCTGGTCGAGTTCGACCTCGCGCTCGGCAACGACCACAAGATCGTCGGCGGAGATACCAAGCGCGTGCTGCGCAAGGGGATGAGCCACGTCCTGCCCGAGATCGTACGGGAGCGCCGCGACAAGCTCGGCTTCGCGACGCCGGAACAGATCTGGTTCCGCGGGCCGCTGCGCGGTCTGGTCGAGGACGGCATCGAGAAGACGCTCGTCCGTTATCCCGGGCTGATGAATGCCGACGGCGTGCGCGCGCTCGCCAAGGACATGCTGGACGGCGGACGTCCACTCGATTTCACGCTCTGGCGGATCGTGAACCTCGGCATCTGGGGCGAACGCTTCGGCGTCACGATGTGACCGTCGGGGCCGCGAGGGCGAAGCTGACAAGTTGCGACCGGCCTGCTAAACGGCGTCATCCAAATTCGTCTCGCTAAGGTCGATGCCTCCTGGCTGCGAGGAGGCCGACGGCAGAGAAGGTCTATTCATGTGTGGAATTGCAGGCGCCGTCTCCCTGACGCGCCAGCCGGTCGCGAAGCTTGCCAATGCGCTCGCCGCGATGAATCGACTGATCGCCCATCGTGGCCCTGACGGCCATGGCTTCTGGTGCGCTCCGGGCGATATCTGCGGGCTTGCCCATCGCCGCCTCGCCATCATCGACCTGTCGCCCGCCGGTCGTCAGCCGATGGCCGGCAATGACGGGACGGTCATCACCTTCAACGGCGAGATCTACAATTACATCGAGCTGATGGCGGAGCTGAAATCCGGCTGGGATTTCCGGTCCTCCTCCGACACCGAGACCGTGCTCGCGGCCTATGCGAGATGGGGCGTCGATTGCCTGCAGCACCTGCGCGGCATGTTCGCCTTCGGCTTGTGGGACGGCGAGCGCTTCTTCGCCGCGCGTGACCGCTTCGGGATCAAGCCGTTCTACTACACGGTGGTCGACGGCACGCTCTACTTCGCCTCCGAGATGAAGGCGCTGCTGCCGGTGCTGCCCGAGATCGCGACCGATCCGGACGCGCTCGCGGAGTACATGACCTTCCAGTACACGATCGGCGAGAAGACGCTGTTCCGGCATGTTCATACCCTGCTGCCGGGGCATGCGCTGACCGTGGAGAAGGGCGAGGTGCGCGTCTTCCGCTATTGGGACGTGCATTACGACATCGACTGGAGCCATACGCCGCGCTGGTTCGGCGAGGAGATGCGCGCCCGGCTCGCCGACTCGGTCAAGGTTCATCTGCGCTCCGACGTGCCGGTCGGCGCCTATATCTCGGGCGGCATCGACTCCAGCCTGATCGGCATCCTCGCCGGGCGCGAGGAGGCGTCGGGCCGGATCGGCTTCCATGGCAAGTTCACCGAGTTCCCCGGCTACGACGAAAGCTCCTATGCCGAGGCCGCCTGCCGCGACGGCGGCATCGACCTGCACCAGATCGAGATCACCGCGAGCGACTTCCGCGACAGCATCGAGAAGGTCGTCTATCACCTCGATACGCCCGTCGCCGGGCCCGGCTCGTTTCCGCAGTTCATGGTGTCGAAACTCGCCGCGCAGCATGTCAAGGTCGTGCTCGGCGGCCAGGGCGGCGACGAAATCTTCGGCGGCTACGCCCGCTATCTGATCGCCTATCTCGAACAGGCCCTGAAGGCCTCGATCGACGGCACGCAGCACAGCGGCAACTTCGTCGTGACGCCGGAATCGATCATCCCGCATCTGACGGTGCTGCAGGAATACAAGCCGCTGATCCGGCAGCTTTTCTCCAAGGGGCTGTTCGGTCCGCTCGACGAGCGCTATTTCCGCCTGATCGACCGCTCGGCCGACATGGGCAGCGAGGTCGACTGGTCGGCCCTCGACCTCGCCGGCGTGTTCTCGCGCTTCCAGGCGATCTTCAATTCCGAGCGCAATGTCCGCAAGGAGGCCTATTTCGACTCGATGACGCATTTCGACTTCAAGTGCCTGCTGCCGGCGCTGCTGCAGGTCGAGGACCGGATGTCGATGGCGCACGGGCTGGAATCGCGGGTGCCGCTGCTCGACCACCCGGTCGTCGAGTTCGCCGCGACGATCCCGGCCGACATCAAGTTCAAGGGCGGCCAGATGAAGCATTTCATCAAGTCGACCTTCGCCGCCGATCTGCCGCAGGAGCTGGCGCAGCGGCGCGACAAGATGGGCTTCCCGGTGCCGCTGAAGGAATGGTTCTCGGGCGAGCTCAACGGCATGGTCGCCGACATCTTCTCGACCCAGAAGAACCGCCGTCGCGAATTCTTCAACAGCGACGCCATCCTCGCCAATTTCGACAAGGGCGAGCGCTTCTCGCGCAAGACCTGGGGGCTGCTCAGCCTCGAGCTCTGGCACCAGATCTTCCACGACCGCGCCGCCGGCTACCGGCGGATGCTCGACGAGGTCGAGCCCGCGCGCGTCGCGGCCCAGTAGAACCCGCACTCACAGGAACAGCAGCATGAAGGTCTTCATTACCGGCGGCTCCGGCCAAGTGGGTTCGACGGCGGCGGACATGTTCCTCGCGCGTGGCGATACCGTGATGTCGCTGGAGAATTTCTCGACCGGCCGTCGCGACAACCTGCTCGATCAGGAGCGCCTGACCCAGGTCGAGGGCTCGATCACGGACTGGAAGCTGGTCGACCAGCTCTTCTCCGACTTCAGGCCCGACGTCGTCGTGCACACCGCGGCGTCCTACAAGGATCCCGAGGATTGGGAGACCGACGCGCTGGTCAATGCGGTCGGCGGCGCCAACATCGCCAAGGCCTGCAAGCTGCACAAGGTCGGCCGGCTGATCTATTTCCAGACGGCGCTGTGCTACGGCACCAAGCCGCTGCAGCAGCCGATCCAGCTCGACCACCCGATCAACCCCGTGAACTCGAGCTATGCGATCTCGAAGACAGCCGGCGAGCACTATGTCCAGTTCTCCGGCGTCGACTGGGTGACCTTCCGCCTCGCCAACGTCATCGGCCCGCGCAATGTCTCCGGGCCATTGCCGATTTTTTATGGGCGTCTGGCAGAGGGGAAGAAGTGCTTCGTGACGCCGGCGCGGCGCGATTTCTGCTATGCCGGCGACCTCGCCAGGGTCGTGGTCCAGGCTGCCGACGGCAAGGGCAACGGCACCTACCATTTCTCGTCCGGCAAGGACGTGGCGATCAAGGAGCTCTACGACGCCGTCGTGAAGGCGATGAAGCTCAACGACTACCCCGAGCCGGAGGTGAAGCCGCTCGGCCCGGACGACGCGGCCTCGATCCTGCTCGATCCCTCGCGCACCTTCGCCGATTTCGGCGACGTGACCTTCACCGCGCTCGAGGAGATCGCGCGGCTCTCGGTCGAACGCTGGGAGAAGGAGGGCGTCGTCGGTGGCTACACCCATCTCAAGGAGGCCCGTGCCGACATCAAGACGGCGGCGAAGGGCTGAGACGGGCATGCGCATCCTGATCACCGGCGGCGCCGGCTGCCTCGGCTCGAACCTGACCGAGCGCTATCTCGAGGCGGGGCACGAGGTGCTCGTGCTCGACAATTTCGCGACGGGCCATCGCGGCTCGCTGCCGGAAGCCCATCCGGCGATGCGCGTCGTCGAGGGCAAGGTGCAGGACCGGGATCTGATCGACCGGCTGTTCGCCGAGTTCAGGCCCAGCCATGTGATCCATTCGGCCGCGGCCTACAAGGACCCGGACGATTGGGTCGAGGACACGCGCACCAATGTCGAGGGCACGATCCATGTCGTCGAGGCGGCGAAGGCGGCGGGGGTCAAGCGCTTCGTCAACTTCCACACCGCGCTCGGCTATGGCAGGCCCGACACGCTGCCGATCCCGGCGGACGCGCCGGCGCGGCCGTTTACCAGCTACGGCATCTCGAAGCAGGCCGGCGAGAACTATCTCGCCGTCTCCGGCCTGCCCTTCGTCTCGCTGCGCCTCGCCAACGTCACCGGCCCGCGCCTGGCGATCGGCCCGATCCCGACCTTCTACACCAGGCTGAAGGCCGGCAAGGGCTGCTTCTGCTCGAAGACGGTGCGCGATTTCATCGACATGGACGATTTCTTCTCGGTGATGGACGCGGTGATGGCGGAGGGCGCACCGACCGGGCTGTTCAACGTCTCGACCGGCACGGGCCACAGCATCAAGGAGATCTTCGACATCGTCGTCGACCATCTCGGCGTCACGCTGTCGGAGCCGGTTCCCGAAGTCGAGCCGGGCGCGGACGACGTGCCCGCCGTGGTGCTCGACCCGGCGAAGACGATCGCGACCTTCGGCTGGCGGCCGCGCTACTCCTTCGAGCAGACGATCCGGCGCATGCTGGCCTGGTACGACGAGCATGGCGTCACCGCGATCTACAGCCATCTCAAGGCGCCGGCTTGACTGTCTATCTGAAGTTGTAGAACAAACGCCCAGGTTGGAGATCGTTCCACGACGATTGGAAGCCATGCGACCTCATATATCCGGTGGAGGCGTGGGCGGTGACATCTGGGCGAAGTCGAATTCTGGTCGCTCTGGGCGCAGTGACGGCGATCGCAATGGCCGTTGTCCACTATCGTCCGGGCCTGGTGCCTCCTCCCGAGGCGCCGGCGACTGCAATGTCGGATGAGCGGGCGGCTTCGGGGATAGTTCCTCCCCGGAATCCGGCTCCTGCCGGCAACGCAAGGCCCGTGGATCTGCGCGGCACCGACCCGGCACGCTTCGCCGACTGCGGGAGCCAACCGACGGGCATCCTGCGGATGGCCTGCCGTGTGGGCAGTGCCGCCCATGCAATCAGTACGGTCTATCCGGACAAGGATCTCGATCCGGGCGAACTCTTCAAGGCGTTCGCCGCTGTCGAGGGGGCGAACGCCGTGCGGGCGGCGCTCAGCACCGGGCGCTACTCCTACCTGCTCGCTCGCGCCAAGAGCAGGCTGCCGACCAATAGCGAGACCTGCCTGGAGGAGGGCGCCGGCATCTGCGGCAACCATGTCGAGGCTTTCCTGGCGATCATGGAGGCGCTGGGAGTCAAGGCGAGGCCTGTCCAGTTCTTCTACAGCACCGAGGGCATGCGCGAGAGCCATATCGCGGTGGAGGTGTTCTTTCTGGGCGGGTGGCGCTTCATCGACGTGACCTGGGGCTTCGCCGTTCCTCGCGAAGGCGGCGGTATCCAGTTCAAGAGCCTGGAAGAGATCAGGGCGAACCCCGACGGAGAGGGCCTCGAGAACGCCTTCGACGCCTGGTCTCTGTTCGCGCGGGCCAACCGTGGCGATCCCTTGGCGTATCTGCGCCGTCCCGAACTCGATGTCCTGGTCGACGGCAAGGGGCTCGTCACTGTCTCCGTGCCCGATGGACCCGAGATGATCGAGCGCTTCGAGCACCTCCCCAATTACGTCGGAGACATCGTCCCTGAGCGCAAGAACCGGCTGACATCGCTCCGCTTCGTCGCCCAGGGCAAGTACCGCGTCTCCCTGCAGGTCTCGGGGCAGGCCGGGTGCCGGCCGCAGGAGGGTGACCGCCTGCTCGTAAACGGACGCGAGTTCTCGATCGCAGGTCCGGCGATCATCTTCGACATGGACCGGGAAGCGATGTTGTCGATGCGCTCGAGCCAGCAGCTGTGCTACATGGTGTTCTCCGAGGCGCGCTTCGCGGCGCTGCCCTGAGAGTCATATTTTCGATTCGGAGTTCTTCCCCATAATGTCTGGTTCGCAGGGCGCCGGCTTCGGCGGTCAGAACGTGCTGGTCGTCGGCGGCGCCGGCTTCGTCGGCTCCAACCTGGTCAGGCAGATCCTGCGCGAGAAGCCGCGCAAGCTGACCATCGTCGACAACTTCCTCTCGGCCGACCCGGTCAACGTCCCGGACGACCCGGCGGTGACGCTGGTCTCGGGGCCGATCACCAGCGAACGCATCCTGCGCGAGCTCGACGACGACCTCGACTACGCCTATCACCTCGCCTGCTTCCACGGGAACCAGTCGTCGATCCACGATCCGCTGATGGATCACGAGAACAACACGCTGACCACGCTGAAGCTGTTCGAGCGGCTGAAGGACATCAGGACGCTGAAGAAGGTGGTGTATTCGGCGGCCGGCTGCGCGGTCGCGGCCAAGACCTTCGACGGCGCCACCGCGACGAGCGAGGACGCGCCGGTCTCGCTCTTCCACGACAGCCCGTACTCGATCTCGAAGCTGATCGGCGAGATGTACGGCAACTACTATTTCACCCGGCACGGCCTGCCCTTCGTCAAGGCGCGCTTCCAGAACGTCTACGGGCCGGGCGAGATCCTGGGGGCCGGGCGCTGGCGCGGCACGCCGGCGACGGTGTGGCGCAATGTCACGCCGACCTTCATCTGGAAATCGCTGCACGGCGAGGCACTGCCGGTCGAGAACGGCGGCATCGCGACGCGCGACTTCATCTTCGTCGAGGACATGGCGCGCGGCCTGATGGCGTGCGGCCTCAGGGGCGAGCCCGGCGAGATCTACAATCTCGGCTCGGGCGCCGAGGTCTCGATCCGCGAACTCGCCGAGCGCATCAACGCCGCCACCGGCAACGCGACCCCGATCGCCCTGACGCCGGCACGCGACTGGGACCGCTCCGGCCAGCGCTTCGCCGCCACCGACAAGGCCCGCGAAAAGCTCGGCTTCACCGCACAGGTGCCGCATGAGGACGGCATCCGCCGCACCGTCGAGTGGACGAAGGCCAACAAAGCGACTATCACCCGCTGCATGATGAGCCACGCGCACTTCGTGCCGGATGTGCGGAGATATTCCTAGCTGCTGTTCCAGAAGCGCTAGGGCGCGGCATGGCGATCCAAGGCGAGGACAATGAGTAGCGAACTGGCTGGAGAACAGCATTTGCGACGTGCTGCCGCTCCACATGAACTAGGGCTCGGTGTTCTCGATATCGCGCGTTCGGTCTGGCGTCATCGCGGGCTCGTGCGTGAGATGGCGCGTCGTGAGATGACGGATCTGCATGCGGGCCAGATGGCGGGCGTCGTTTGGCTTGCCGTGCACCCCATCCTGATGTTCGCAGTCAACGCGTTCTTGTTCTCGGTCGTGTTCAGCGTCCGCATCGGGGAGCGCGGGCCGACCGATTATCTGGTCTATCTGTTTTCTGGCCTGGCTCCCTGGATCTTGACTGCAGATGTCCTGTCTCGATCTGCAAATGTCGTCATCGCCAACTCGGCGATCGTCAAGAAGGTCACTTTTCCAGCTGAGGTTCTGGTTGCGAAAACGATTCTGTCGTCACTGACGGTGCAGGGCCTGCTCTTTGCCTGCGTCCTCATTTACACGAGTATAACGCGCGGACAGATTCAATTAAGTTTCCTGCTCTTGCCGCTTCTTTTTATGCTGCATCTTTGCCTGCTTTGGGGGTGGGCTCTGTTGCTGGCGTCTTTAACGCCGTACTTCAGAGATATCCCGGAACTGGTGAGAGTGTTCGTAACTGTTAATATCTACCTAGTTCCGATTGTTTATCTTCCTGGAATGGTACCGAAGCCGTTGCAATTCTTGATTTCAATGAATCCATATAGTTATCTTGTCTGGTGTTATCAGGATGTTATCTATCATGGCAAGATCACGAGCATTTCGCCCTGGGTTGCATTGAGCTGCTTTTCTGCGGCCATGCTCATCTTGGGGTCGTACGTCTTTTCTCGGCTGCGTCATCACTTTTCGAGTGTCGTGTAAGGTTTTCATGCCGTGAGTGATATTGCCATTCGAGTTGACGGCCTCGTGAAGGAATACGAGGTCTACGCCAAACCCATCGATCTCGCTGTTGAGGTTCTTACGCGTCGCAAGCGGCACAAGGTTTTCCGCGCGCTGGATGGTGTGAGCTTCCAAGTCGCTCGCGGCGAAGTCCTTGGCATCATCGGCTCGAACGGCGCGGGCAAGTCGACGCTTCTCAAAGTCATAACAGGCGTGCTGGAGCCGACCTACGGCAAGGTCGACATCAGCGGCCGGGTTACGGCGATCCTAGAGCTGGGCCTCGGGTTCAATCCCGAGTATTCCGGGCGTGAGAACATTTATCTCAGCGGCCTGCTATACGGCATGGATCGCGATGAGATCGATCGCAAGATCGAAGAGATCATCGACTTCAGCGGTCTTGCCGAATTCATCGAACGGCCGGTCAAGACGTATTCGAGCGGCATGCATTCGCGGCTGGCATTCTCGATCGCAACAGCCGTCGAGCCCGACATCCTGATCATCGACGAGGCGCTGGCCGCGGGTGATTCCGCGTTCGTGCAGAAGTGCATGAGACGCATCCGGAATCTCTGCTCGGGCGGGCGGACCGTCCTCTTGGTGTCCCATGGCACGGGCTTACTGGCGCAGTTGTGCCAGCGGGTGATCTGGATGGAGCATGGCCAGGTCCGAATGATCGGCCCGGCTATCAACGTTGTCCAGGCTTATGACTTGACTGCGCATCAGCAGGCGGACTCGGCAAGCTGGATCGAGACTGTCGACGATGACCTCGACACTCGTGCAGGGACTGAGAGCGGGCGCCAAACAGCGGAGCTGACAGTTGAAGCCCCGACGGCCGAGCCGCCGAGCGGCAGCAGCTCGTTGAAGGATATCGTCGAGGCAGCTGGCGACGGCGAGCGTCATATTTTCCGGCGCGGGCCGGTGTTTATCGATAGTGTCGAAATGCTCGATGCGCTTGGCGAGCTCACGACACGGTTGACTCTACTGAAGCCGTTTACGTTGAGAATTCACTACCGCGTCGAAGGAGATGTCCCTGAAGAGACCCTCGGCGTAGCATTGGCCGTGAATGGACGCTATGATCTCTCCGCGGTAGCGCAATACTTCACACAAAATATTCGACCAGGCGAAACAAGAGATACTTATTTTGATGCCAGCGACCGAAAACGACCTGCAGAAAAGGGAGTAGTAATTCTTGAATTTGACTATACGCCATTTAGGAAAGGAGAGTATTTTCTTTCGATAGGCCTCGTTCCAAACACTCCAGGGACTTGGGAATTTTACGAGTATAGACATTTTTACTATCCATTCAGCGTCGACGATGCCGGCATGGACGTTGGCGCGCCCGTTTTCTTCGACGCGCGACTAACCCATTTGCGTGGCGTCGACGGAGCGAGTGCGATTTCAGCCAAAAGCGACGAGACCAGCGAATCTGTCGGCACAGCGATAGAGGCGGCGCCCGCTGACGGCGAGCTCCCTGCCTCGATTGAGGCGGGAGCGGAAGCGCCGACGGAAGCGCAGAGTCTGACGCTGCGAGGTGAGATCGAAGCGATATGCTTTGGAAACGGCGGCTACCCCGAAAAATGGCCGCGACATAAACGGTGCCCTGCCTGCACAGGGGGACCGCTGACGCCGGTTTTCGAGAAGTACGGCTTCAGCCATGCGCGTTGCGCCGATTGCGGCTTCGTCTGTGTCGACCCGTTTCCTCCTGACGACATTCTGAAAAAGCTCTATGCCGGGGCCTATTATACGCGGACGCGCGAGCTTTTTGAACTTCCCCTACTGAAGGAAGGCGGCGTTGGCACCCCCTTCTCGGCGCCGCTCGAGGTGCTGCGTGAGATTGTCGACAGGGCGACGGCCGGGCTTCAGCGAGGCGCCTGGCTCGATGTCGGCGGCGGGCTAGGCGCATTCGCGAACCTCATCCAGGAGATGCGTCCCGATTGGAAGGTCACGTTGAATGAGCTCAATCCCCAGTCGATCGAGATTGCGAGAAGCTTGTTCAACTTTGACGTGGTCAACGACGACCCGGCTAAATTGCTTGCGGCCGGCGAGCGGTTTGACGTCGTCTCTTCAGTGGCGGTGCTGGAGCATATCCCCGAGCCCTACGAGTTCTTGACCAGTTACGCCCGTCTTGTTCGGCCGGGAGGCTGGCTCGTCACGGTGGTCCCGCACTTCTCCGAACTGAATGCTACCTTGTCGCAGGGGTCGTCAGCGAATGTTGTGCCACCGTATCACGTGTCGCTCTTCAACGAGAGGGCCCTGAAAGGATTGATGTCACGGGTCCCCGACATCGAGTTGGTATCCGTCGAGCAGTTTGGACCGGCCGCCTTCGACCTTATCCATCATCCGGATACGGGAGACTACTGGGACATCACGATTCCTAGCGCTTCTAATCCCGTACCACGCTCAATCATGCTGGAGCCCTACGAGCATGAAAAAGCCGTGACCTTGAATGCCTTGCAGAAGACGGCCCCTCTCTTGTCAGAATTCTTTGCCAAGCATGATGGGCGTCTGTATCTCGCCGCCTTCTGCCGGCGCCGATGACGTTGCCCCTCTGCCCTAATCCATTGTGAAGTTCGCTCTGGCCCGAGATGAGGACCAGAGGATGAAGCGCAACCGCTTTTCGGACGAGCAGATCATCGGGATCCTGAAGGAGCACGAGGCCGGT
>NZ_FYAS01000015.1 GCF_900185715.1 Allobosea sp. CS1GBMeth4 | reverse complement strand
GGTTGCCGGATGCCCCGCTGATGTCGAACCCGGCGCCGGTGCCGGAGAGGCTGAGACCGCCGCTCGCCGCCAGGCTGCCCGCGCCGCTCAGCGCCAGCGTGCCGTCAGCGATCGTCGTGCCGCCGAGGTAAGTGTTGATGCCGGTCAGCGTCTGCCGGCCCGTGCCCTGCTTGGTGAATCCACTACCGTCGCCCGAGATCGAACCACCGAAGGTGGCGCTGGCATTTTGCGAGCCTACGGTCAGATTCGCGCCGGCACCGAGGGCGATCAGCCCGCTGCCGCTGAGGCCGTTCACCTCCAGCGAAGCGTTCAGCCGGTGGGTACCGTCGATCTGGAGATTGGTCGAGTTCTCGACCGCCGCGGAGTTGCTCGTCGTCAACGTCACGCCGGGACGCACTTCCAGCGTGCCGATGCCGGCGCCGGCGCCGGTCCAGGTACTGTCCCCGGAGAAAATGAGCCGCGACGCGCCCGTTATGCTCGTCGAAAACGTTCCTCCCCCGATCGTAAGCGGTGCGGCAATGCCGATCCGACCGTTGCCCTCCAGGCGAGAGATCGTGGTCGCGTCGCTCGATAGATAAAGCGTCGCATCGTTGTTGATCGTGAGGGATTTAGCCACACCCAGCAAGACATTGAGGGAATGCACGACTGCACCACCATCGGGTGGAACGGTCAAAGCGGTCAATGTCCCACCGTCCAGGACAATATTGAGGTTGATCCCACCGTTGCCGTACCAGCCATTGAAGTTGATATTGCCGGTATCCGTGGCCGACCCGAAATACACGGTCGCCCCGGTCAGGAAACTGTGGAAGTAGACGTTCATCGAGTGCCCGGCCACAGCGGATACACGGGCTACGGCACCTGTATCCACGATGACCAGACTGCCGAGACTGAGGTCATCCAACGCACGGATATGGCCGTCCGACCCAACAAATAATAGCCTGTTGTAAGGGAATGGATTGTCAGTCGAGACTTCGGCTAGCCCGCCGATATTGCCGACGGTTTGGGAAAACGCATCCTGGCAGCCAAAGTTCTCAAGCTCTATAAACAGAGCCGCCAAAAGCAACGCCGCGTTGAAAATCGAGCGATTCGACTTTAACGAATTGGCGCCCCTCCCCAGATTCGGCCGGATGCCTTTTCGATTCCCTGAGCGCGTAGCGGTCTTTCGCATGGCGGGCTGTTGGTCGGCTCAATCAACTGTCGTCGGGCGAACGCATCAAGGCCACGCCGACCTCACGCCGCAAAGTCCAAAAACTGCAAGCATCCGGCCATGCCGGCGCCGATAACCGATGCGGATCAGGCGACGAGCAGGTCCGCTATCCCGGCTGCCGGCTTCCGACGAGTATTTCGACGAAGCGCGCCGCCAGCCGGGTCAATGGCCGGCTTCGGACGGTCATGAGGCAGATCGTGGTCGGCAGTTCCGGCGTCACGTCCAGCTTTGCCAGTCCCTCGAAATGCTGAGCCTGGGTCAGAAGGCTGTCGATCAGGATGACATCGCCCTGACGCGCCAGGAGATGGGCCGCCGAAATGCTGTAGGGCACCGTCATGAAGGGGGCGTAGTCGAGGCCGGCGCGCTCATAGGCGCGCGCGATGAGCCAGCCCAGCGGCGACTTCTCGCGGTCGAAGCAGATCAGCCGCCTGCCCCGAAGCTCGGGCAGACTGACCGAACCGCGGCGCGCGAGGGGATCGTCCCGGCGGACGAGGGCGATGATCGCGGCCCGGGCGAGCGGCGTCAGAGCGATATCGTCGGTGACGCGCGGCGAAAACATCACGCCGAGATCGGCCGCGCCCTTCGACAGCTCCGTCGGCGCATCGCCCATGATCAGCTCGATCCGCGCCTGCGGATAGTCCGCCACGAGCCGCCGGATCGCCTGCGCGATCAGCCCCTGGCCGATGCTGGGGGTCGACGCGATCCGCAGGGGCAGGGCCCGCCCCGATCGCAGGTCGACGACGGCTCGGCGCAGCGTGGCCCATTCGTCCTCGACGTCCCCGAGCGCCCGCATCAGGGCGCGGGCTTGCGGGAGCAGGACGAGGCGCCCCGCGCTGCGTTCGAACACCGGGACGCCGAGGACCGCCTCGCTGCGGGCGATGATCTTGCTGACCGCCGATTGGGTCAGATGCAACCGGCGAGCGGCCTCGACGGTGGTGCCGCAGCGATCGACCGCGCGGAGCACGGTCGCATGAGATGGCGTCAACGCCTTCATGCGCCCTCGCCCGCGAGATGCTCCAGCAGGACGCGCGCGGCCTGGTCGAGCGGCGGCCCGTCACGGTGATGCGCAAAGGCGGTGACGAGCGGACTGCCGGCGAGCGCGCGGACTGCCAGCCCGCGCGTCAGGTCGCTGCTGATGACGAAGCCGTCGACGACGGCAATGCCGACGCCCTCGCGCGCCAGGTGGCAGGCCGTATCGGTATGGCGGACGGTGATCGCGACCCGGCCGGACAGGCCGATCCGGCCGAGCGCATCCTGAAAGCTGTCGGCCAGGCTGAAGCCGTCGGGCCCGTAGCTGACCAGGCGCTGACCTGCGAGATCATCGCAGGTCAGGCTGTCGCGCAAAGCGAGCGGGTGGCCTTCGGCGAGGACGCAGACGAGCGGGCTGCAGCGGAGAGCGACGTCCCGCAGCCCCTCGGTCGCCATCGGGCCGTAGGAGATCGCGAGGTCGACCTCGTTGGCGCTCAGATGAGCGCGGACATGATCGAACATCACCTCGACGGCAGCGCGATCGGCCAGGGCGTGGCGCGCGCCGGCGATGGCGGGCGGCAGAATGCTGTGCGCCAGCCCCGGCACGGTCGCGATCCGCAGCCGGTCGGCCATGCCGACGCGGATCATGTCGGCCTCGTGGTGAGCACGGCGCAGGACATCGAAGGCCGGCCGCGCGAGGCGGGTCAGTTCCAGGGCCTCGGGCGTCGGCGTCAGCCGGCCCTGCACGATGGCGACGAGGCTGAGATCGAGCTCCTGCTCGGCCAGGCGCAGGGATTTGATCACGGCGGACTGGCTGACGCCCAGCCCCTGGGCCGCTTCGCCGGTGCCGCCGAGCCGCACGAAGGCATGGATCACCTGCAGCGCGCCGAGCCTCACCCAGACTATTCCATTTGGTTGATGATCTTGCCGAATGTTTCATTTGCGAGACTAGGAGCGGCCGTGGAAGGTTGCAAGCCGCCGCCGCCGAGGCAGAGCGGCCAAGATCAGGGGATCTCGATGACCACATTCCGCTCCATGGTATCGGCCGCCGCGCTTGCGCTTTCCATCGTCGGCCCGGCTCTGACCGCCGCTCCGACTGCCGCCGTCGCGCAGGGGGTTCTGAAGCTGGCGCAGACGCAGGACCTCGTCTCGCTCGATCCGATCGCGACCAGCGACAACCCCTCTATCCATGCGCAGCTGCTGATCTACGACACCCTGCTGCGTCCGAGCACGGACGCCACCAGGCTGGAGCCCGGCCTCGCCGAGAGCTGGACGGTGAGCGATGACGGCCTGACCTACACCTTCAAGCTGAGAGCAGCGAAGTTCTCGGACGGGACGCCGGTCACCGCCGCCGACGTCGCCTTCTCGCTGAAGCGCGCCGGCAGCGACGCGTCGAGCTGGAAGCGCTTCTTCGCCGGAATCGATGCGATCGAGATGCCGGACGAGCGCACCGTCGTGCTCAAGCTCAAGAGCGTGTTCACGCCGCTGCTCAACAATCTCGCCCTGTTCTCCTCGGCGATCCTGCCGCAGAAGGCGTTCGAGGCCGCGCCCGAGAAATTCTTCGAGAAGCCTATCGGCTCCGGTCCGTTCACGGTGGCGGCCTGGAACAAGGGTCAAGCGCTCTCGCTGAAGAAGAACGCGCATTACTGGCAGGCGGGCAAGCCGAGCCTCGACGGCGCCGAGATCCTCGTTCTGCCCGAAGGCAACAGCCGCGTGCTGAAGCTGCAGGCCGGCGAGATCGACGCCGCGCTCGAAATCCCGCTGAACCAGATGCAGAGCCTCGGTCGCGCCGGCACCGTCAAGACCGCCGTCGCCAATGTGCTGCGGAGCGATTTCGTGCTGCTGAACACGAAGAAGAAGCCCTTCGACGATGTCCGCGTCCGCCAGGCGCTGAACTACGCCGTCGACAAGGAGGGGCTGGTCAAGGCGCTGCTCTACGGGGCCGGCAAGGTGGCGAACTCGCCGATGCCGCCGATGGCCTATGCCGACCCGGAGCTGAAGGCCTATCCGCATGACGTCGCCAAGGCCAAGGCGCTGCTCAAGGAGGCCGGCTATGCCGAGGGCTTCAAGACCTCGCTCCTCGTGCACTCCGGCCGGCCTTTGCACCGCCAGCTCGCCCAGGCGCTGCAAAGCGCGCTGGCGCAGATCGGCGTCACCGCCGAGATCCGCCTCGTCGAAGGCGGCACCCACTGGTCGACGACCAAGGCCGGCGACTACGAGATGGCGGTCTCCTATGCGTCGAGCGATACGATCGACCCCGATCAGATGGCCGGCTTCCTGATCGTCAACCCCGAGCGCGCCAACGCCTACCACACCGAATGGAAGAACGAGCGCGTCAACGAGCTCTATCTGAAGGAGCGCGCGACGAGGGACGGGCCGGAGCGCGGGGCGATGTTCAGGGAGATGGTCAAGCTCGCCCATGACGGCGCGCCCTCGATCTTCCTGTTCTATCCCGGCACCTCTTACGCGCATCGCGGCAATGTCGGCGGGTTCGAGGTTCTGCCGACCGGCAATTTCCGCCTCGAAGACGTCAAGCTGAAATGAGGAAGGGGCGGCCACGGCCGCCCTGCCGCCATGCTGACCTACATCCTCAAGCGGCTCGTCCAGCTCGTCCCCGTGCTGTTCGGCATCACGCTGGCCTGCTTCTTCCTGCTGCGTGCGCTGCCGGGCGACCCGGCAACGCTGCTGCTCGGCGCGCGCGGCGGGCCGGAGGAGATCGCCGCGATGAAGCAGCGGCTCGGGCTCGACTTGCCGCTGTGGCGGCAATACCTGCTCTTCCTCGGCGACCTCCTCTCCGGCAGCCTCGGCCGCTCGGTCGTCTATGGCCAGCCGGTGATCTCGCTGGTGCTCGAACGGCTGCCGGCGACGCTGTGGCTCGTCGCCTACTCGACCGTGATCGCCGTGGTGCTGACCGTCCCGCTGGCGCTGTGGTCGGCGATCCGGCGCGATCGGGCGCCGGATATCCTCATCAAGCTGCTGTTCACGGTGCTGCTCGCGATCCCGTCCTTCTGGCTCGGCCTGGTGCTCGTCGTCGCCCTGGCGATCTGGGTGCCGCTGTTTCCGACCTCCGGCTACGGCGACGGCCTGCTCTCGCGGCTGCATCACCTGACGCTGCCCGCCTTCGTCATCGCGCTGGCGACGGCCTCCCTGACGATCCGCAGCCTGCGCAGCGGCGTGCTCAACGTGCTGGGCTCGGACTATGTCACCACGGCCCGCGCCAAGGGCAACGCCACCGCCCGCACCATGCGCGTCCATGTGCTGCCGAATGCGCTGATCAGCTCGATCTCGGTGCTCGGCGCCCATACGAGCTGGGTGATCGGCGGCACGGTGGTGATCGAGACCGTCTTCGCCCTTCCCGGGCTCGGCTCGCTCTTCGTGGAGTCGATCTTCGCCCGCGACTATCCGATGATCCAGGGGCTGACGATCGTGTTCGCCGTGCTGGTGGTCCTCATCAATCTCGCGACGGACATCGCCTATGCGCTGGCCGATCCGCGCATCCGGCTGGACTGACGCGATGAGCAGGCGCCGCCTCGATCCGACGCTCCTCGTCGGCCTCGCCATGCTGCTGCTGCTCGCCCTGCTGGTCGGGCTCGGGCAGGTCTGGACTCCGCACGACCCCTTCGCGGTCGACTACGGCAACACGCTGCAGCCGCCCTCCGCCCGGCACTGGTTCGGCACCGACGATCTCGGCCGCGACGTCGCCTCGCGGGTGATGGCCGGAGGCCTGGTCGATCTGCGCGTCGCGCTCGTCTGCGTCATCGCGCCGGCGCTTCTGGGCATCGCCATCGGCGCGCTCGCGGGCTTCGTCGGCGGGCGGGTCGATACCGTGCTCATGCGCATCACCGACATCTTCTGGGCCTTCCCCTTCCATGTGCTGGTGATCGCCATCGTCGGCGTGCTCGGACCGGGCGAGGCCAATCTCTACCTCGCCTTCCTGCTGGTGAACTGGATTTCCTTCGCCCGGATCACCCGCGGCGAGGTGCTCGTGCTGCGCGAGCTCGAATATGTGCAGGCGGCGCGCAGCTTCGGCTCGACGGACCGCCGCATCGTCGTGGCGCACATCCTGCCGAATGCGGTGACGCCGGCGATCGTCTTCGCCATGGCCGACGTCGTGCTGACGATCCTGGCCGTGACTTCGCTGTCCTTCCTCGGTCTCGGCATCCAGCCGCCGACGCCGGAATGGGGGCTGATGATCGCCGACGGCCGCCAGTTCATGTTCGACGCCTGGTGGATCGCGACCGCTCCGGGCCTGGCGATCATCTACACCGGCGTGACCTTCGCCCTGATCGGCGAAGGACTGGACACCGCGCTGCGCCCCAAGGGCTGACGCGCTCCCTCGACCCGCCCTATCGCGAGACGCTCATGAGCTTCTTTACCGACGATGCCGAACTGCAGCGGATCGGCGCGCTGATCGAGGGCCATGCCCGCCCGATCTACGCGGCGCGGGGCGTCCCTTTCGAGCAATTCGCCTATGTCCTGCTTCAGCCCGGACGGGATGGCGCCGGCCCGCGCGGCGCTTCCCTGCGGGCGAACTGGCGCGCCTATCCCTGCTCGCTCGTGAAGGTGTTTCACCTCGTCGCGGCCCAGCTTGGGCTGGAGGAGGGCCGGTTGACCGCTCATGGCGAGCTCGACCGCGCGATGCGCGACATGATCCTGTGGTCGTCCAACTCGGCGACCAACTACATCATCGATCTTCTGACGGGCACGACGGGCGATACGTTGCTGGGCGATGCCGAGATGGCCGCCTGGCGCGAGCGCCGCGAGGGCATCAATCGGATCTTCGCCGGGCTGGGCTGGCCGGAGCTCGCCGGGATCAACCTCAATCAGAAGCTGATGGACGATCTGCGCTATGGCAGGGAGAAGATCGCGCTCGATCTCTCGCCCGGCGGACACAACTGCCTGACGCCGACAGCCATGGCGCGTCTGATGCACGAGATCTTCAGCGAATCGACCCTGCTGCCGCCGGCGCGCCGCGCCATCACCCGCGACCACCTCGCCCGCCACGCAGATTCTCCGGACCGCGGTCGCGGCGCCTACCAGCTGCTCGGCTATCTCGGCGAGGCGCTGCCCAAGGGCACGCAGATCTGGTCGAAGGCGGGCCGGACGCGCTGGCTCGGAGACGACCGCGCCTCGTTCCGCCGGCACGACACGCTCCGTGCCATCCTGCCGCAAGGGCAGGAGTTCCTGCTCACCGTCTTCACGCAGGGCGAAGCCATCGCGGAGGATGACGGCTTCCTGCCCGCGATCGGATCGCTGGTCGCGGCCGAGTTGTCGCAACCCTGATCCGCGCGAGCCTGGATCGGCCGGAGAGAGCAGGCCCTCCGACGCCGGCTTCGGCGGCCTCGACGCTGCGGCGCATGGGCCGGCCGCGGCCTGATTCCCGGCCCGGCCGGCGCAGCCGCTTCGCGCGATCTTGATGCTCGAGCGGCGGAAGACCGGCGCGTTAATTTCATATCACCTTGGAATCACTGAACTTTGCCGTAACCGCGCAAGCGGGGGCCGGATCTTTTCGCCGTGACGCGCCCTCGCGATTTACCGCTCGTTAACCATTCGATTCCTACATCTGAGGAACCGAAAATTTACCAAGATGACCGCCGTGTTAACCCAACCCCGGCCGATCCGCCTCAAGGGGCGATCCTATCTCGCGCTGACGCTGACGCCCGAGCTGCCTTTCGAGGATTGGCTGGTGCGGCTCGACGATCTCGCCAGCCGCTCCGCCGGCTTCTTCCTGCGACGGCCGGTGGTGCTCGACGTCGAGGGGCTGGAGATCGACCGCACGCAGCTGCGCGATCTCGTCGGAAAGCTCGGGGCACGCAATGTCCGGATCATGGGGATCGAGGGTGCACGCCCCTCGCTGCTCGGAGCCGACCTGCCGCCGGCCATGTCGGGCGGAAAGGCGACCGGGGACATCGAGGAGCCGGCGGCCGCACCGGTCAGGGAAGCGCCTGCCGCCGAGAGCGTGGCCGCCCAACCCACCGCGCCGCCGCCTGCCAAGGCCGCGCCGGCCTCGCTGGTCATCACCCAGCCGGTGCGCTCGGGACAGTCTTTCTTCGCCGAAGGCGACGTGACCATCATCGGCTCGGTCGCCTCCGGCGCCGAAGTCATCGCCGGCGGCTCGATCCATATCTACGGCACGCTGCGCGGGCGGGCGATGGCGGGAACGCTCGGCAACGGCGCGGCGCGCATCTTCTGCCGCAAGCTCGAGGCGGAGCTGGTCGCGATCGACGGCTTCTACCGGACGGCCGAGGATCTGGAGCCCGGCCTGCGCGGCAAGCCCGCGCAGTTCTGGCTCGAAGGCGAAACCTTCGCGGCCGGGTCGCTCGGCTAGAGCCCGCTCCGATCGACCGGAATCGGCCGAGCGACAGGAATTCGCGCCAACTCAAAACGTCGAGACGCGCGTCCACAGGAACTAGGAGAGGTCAATGGGCAAGGTCATCGTGGTCACATCGGGCAAGGGCGGCGTCGGCAAGACGACCTCCTCCGCCGCGCTCGGCGCTGCTCTGGCGCAGAACGGCGACAAGGTCGTGGTCGTCGACTTCGATGTCGGCCTGCGCAATCTCGATCTGGTGATGGGGGCCGAGCGGCGGGTGGTCTACGACCTCGTCAACGTCATTCAGGGCGAGGCCAAGCTGACGCAGGCGCTGATCCGCGACAAACGCCTGGAATCGCTCTATCTGCTGCCGGCCTCGCAGACGCGCGACAAGGACAACCTGACGGCCGAGGGCGTCGAGAAGGTGATCGGCGCACTGAAAACCCATTTCGACTGGGTGATCTGCGACAGCCCGGCCGGCATCGAGCGCGGCGCCACCCTCGCCATGCGCCATGCCGACGTCGCGATCGTGGTGACCAACCCCGAAGTGTCCTCGGTGCGCGATTCCGACCGGATCATCGGCCTGCTCGATTCGAAGACGCTGAAGGCGGAGAACGGCGAGCGCATCGAGAAGCACCTGCTCCTCACCCGCTACGATCCCGCCCGGGCCGAGCGCGGCGACATGCTGAAGGTGGACGATGTCCTCGAGATCCTGTCGATCCCGCTGCTCGGCATCATTCCCGAGAGCATGGACGTCCTGCGCGCCTCCAATATCGGCTCGCCCGTCACCCTGGCGGACGAGCGCAGCGCGCCGGCGCTCGCCTATTTCGACGCGGTGCGCCGGCTGAGGGGCGAGAACCTTCCCGTCACCATCCCCGGCGAGAAGCGCGGCTTCTTCGGCAAGATCTTCGGAAGGAAAGCGGCATGAACCTGCGTCGTTTCTTCTTCCGCTCCCAGTCGGCCCCGGCCGCACGCGAGCGGCTTCAGGTCCTGCTCGCCCATGAGCGCCTGTCGGCCAATGGCTCCGACCTCGTGACCAAGCTGCGCGACGAGATCCTGCGCGTGATCGCCAATCACGTGCAGCTCGACAGCGAGAAGGTCAACGTCAGGATGGAGCGGGGCGCCCAGGTCTCGACCCTCGCCGTCGACATCGAGATCCCGCTCGATGCGGGCAAGAAGGCGGCCTGAGCCGCCTTCGACGGTCCAGAGGCTGCGGGCCTCACATCACTGCCGGCCCGCGGCCTTCGTATTCGGCGTCGGTGACCTTCTCCAGCCAGTCGACGACCTTGCCGTCCCTGGCCTCCTGCACGGCGATATGGGTCATCGCCGTCTCCGGCCCGGCGCCGTGCCAGTGCTTCTCGCCCGGCGGGAACCAGACGACGTCGCCGGGCCTGATCTCCTCGACCGGCCCGCCCCAGCGCTGCACGCGGCCGAAGCCCGCGGTGACGATCAGGGTCTGGCCGAGCGGGTGCGTATGCCAGGCGGTACGGGCGCCCGGCTCGAAGGTGACGCTCGCGCCCTGCACGCGTTCGGGCGCATGCGGATTGAACAGCGGATCGATGCGGACGATGCCGCTGAACCAATCGCCCGGGCCTTTCGTGGACGGGCGGGTTCCGGCGCGGATGATGTCCATGGGCTGTCTCCTGCAAAAGACCGGCACTCTGGCTGCGAACAGCCGATGATCGCTGTCATGCCCTTTTAGATCAGAGCCTCCTCCTCATAAATCACCGTCATTCCGGCGTTTCGCGGCTTGTTCGAAATGACGGTGACCTAGCCGAAATCGTTCGAGCCACAGCCTCAGTGGAAATCGCGCGATTTCGGCAGGATCCGGACATTGCGCGGGTGGCGCGCCCGCGGGATCTGCGGATGCTGGAACTCGTCGGCGCGGGTCAGCACGATCTCGGCGCGATGCGTATCGGACAGGCCGAGCAATTCGGCCGAGCGGTCGACGACGCGCTTGCCCATCAGGTGGACGACGCCCTCCGGGCTCTTCTGCACCCTGCCCTCGACCAGGAGCAGCCGCGCCGCCATGACCTCGCGGCGGAAGCGCTCGAAATCGCGGGCCCAGAGCACGACATTGGTGATGCCCGTCTCGTCCTCCAGCGTGATGAAGATGGCATTGCCCTTGCCGGGGCGCTGGCGCACCAGCACGACGCCGGCGACGCTGGCCCATGTGCCGTCACGCGTCGCCGAAATCTGCGCGCAGCTGGCGACGCGCTCGCGGGCGAAGCGGGCGCGCAGCAGACCCATCGGGTGGCCCTTCAACGAGAGCCGCGCCGTCTGGTAGTCGGCGACGACATGCTCGGCGAGCGGCATCGACGGCAGCGCCATCGCCCGCTCGGCTCCGAGCTCACGCGCCTGCGCCGCCTCGAACAGCGGCAGCGCCTCGTCATCCGGCAGGCGGCGCACCGCCCAGAGCGCCTCGCGCCGGTCGAGCCCGAGCGAGCGGAAGGCGTCGGCATCGGCGAGCAGGCGCATGGCGCGGGCCGGCAGGCGGGCGCGGCGGGCGAGTTCCTCGACATCGCGATAGCCCCCACCGCGCTCGGCAACGAGACGTTTCGCCCAATCCTCCTTGAAGCCGTCGAGCTGGCGCAGGCCGAGGCGCAGAGCCCAGGGGCTTTTCCAGCCCGGCCTTCCCGCCTCCAAGAGGTTGTCCCAGGCGCTGGAATTGACGTCGACCGGCCGCGGCTCGACGCCGCCGGTCTCCTGCGCCTCCCGGACGATCTGGGCCGGGGCGTAGAAGCCCATGGGCTGCGAATTCAGGAGCGCCGCGGCGAAGATCGCCGGGTGATGGCATTTCAGCCAGGAGGAGACATAGACCAGCTTGGCGAAGGAGGCGGCATGGCTCTCGGGGAAGCCATAGCTGCCGAAGCCCTTGATCTGCTCGAAGCAGCGCTGGGCGAAGCCGCGCTCATAGCCGCGCGCGACCATGCGCTCGACCATCATCGCTTCGTATTGGCCGATCGTGCCGACATTGCGGAAGGTTGCCATGGCGCGGCGCAGGCCGTTGGCCTCGGGGTCGCTGAACTTCGCCGCCGTCATGGCGAGCTGCATCGCCTGCTCCTGAAAGAGCGGCACGCCGAGCGTGCGGTGCAGGACCTGATAGAGCTCGTCCGCTTCGCCATGATCCGGCGAGGGCGAGGGATAGTCGACCTCCTCGATTCCGGAGCGACGCCGCAGATAAGGGTGGACCATGTCGCCCTGGATCGGCCCGGGACGGACGATCGCGACCTGGATGACGAGATCGTAGAATTCCTTCGGCTTCAGCCGCGGCAGCATGTTCATCTGCGCCCGGCTCTCGACCTGGAAGACGCCGAGCGATTCCCCGCGCTGGAGCATGGCGTAGGTCTCGGCATCGTCCTGCGGGACCTCGGCCAGGCCGAGGTCGATGCCCTCCCAGTCACGCAGCAGGTCGAAGGCCTTGCGGATGCAGGTCAGCATGCCGAGGGCGAGCACGTCGACCTTCATCAGGCCGAGCGCATCGATGTCGTCGCGGTCCCATTCGATGAAGGTGCGATCCTTCATCGCGGCGTTGCCGATCGGCACCGTCTCGTCGAGGCGGCCGCGCATCAGCACGAAGCCACCGACATGCTGCGACAGGTGACGCGGAAAGCCGAGCAGGCGCACGGCGAAGCGCACGGCCTGCGCGATCACCGGATTGTCGGGGTCGAGCCCCGCCTGGCGGATCTGGCTGCGGGTGATGTCGGAGCCCCAGCTGCCCCATTGCGTCGAGGCGAGACGGGCGGTGACGTCCTCGGTCAGCCCCAGCGCCTTGCCGGCCTCGCGCATGGCGCTGCGCGGCCTGTAATGGATCACGGTCGCGGCAATGCCGGCACGCTCACGGCCATATTGCCTGTAGATCCACTGAATCACCTCCTCGCGCCGCTCATGCTCGAAGTCGACGTCGATATCAGGCGGTTCGCGTCGTTCTTCCGAGATGAAGCGGGCGAAGAGCAGCGTGTGCTCGTCCGGATCGACGGCGGTGATGCCGAGCGCGTAGCAGACGGCCGAATTGGCGGCCGAGCCCCGCCCCTGGCAGAGGATGCCTTCGCTTTCGGCGAACTCGACGATCTGGCGGATGGTCAGGAAATAGCGGGCGTAATCGAGCTTGCCGATCAAGCTCAGTTCGGCGTCGACCTGCTTCTGGACCTTCCCTGGGATGCCGTCGGGATAGCGCATCGGCAGGCGCCGGCGCACCAACTCCTCCAGCCAGCCTTGCGGCGTCCAGCCGGGCGGGACCGGCTCGTCAGGATATTCGTATTTCAATTCGCCCAGATCGAAGTCGATCCGGCTGAAGAGATGCTGCGTCTCCTCGAGCGCTTCCGGCGCCTCCCTGAAGAGCCGGGCCATCTCCTGCGACGCCTTGAGATGGCGCTCGGCATTGGCCTCGAGCAGGCGGCCGGCCTTGTCGATCGTCGTACCCTCGCGGATGCAGGTCAGCAGGTCCTGCAGGTCGCGCTGCTCCGGCGCGTCGTAGAGCACGTCGTTGGTGGCGATCAGCGGGGTGCGGGTCGGCGCCGCGATGCTCTTCAGCCGGGCGAGGCGGCGGCGATCGTCGCCGCGGCGCGCCATGGTGGCGGCGAGCCAGACCGCGCCGGGCGCCGCGGCATCGAGCCGGACGAGAATGTCGCAGAGGCCGTCGAGCCGGCGCTCCGGCATGACGATCAGCAGGAGATCGCGAGCATCGCTCAGGAGATCGTCGAAGGTGAGGATGCACTCGCCCTTGGCCCCGCGCAGATTGCCCGATGTCAGCAGGCGGCAGAGCCGGCCCCAGCCGGCGCGATTGGCGGGATAGGCGACGATGTCGGGCGTGCCGTCGGAGAAGACGAGGCGGCTGCCGGTGACCAGCTTGAAGGCCCGCGCCATCGCCTGAAGCCGGGGCGCGGTGAAGGGCAGTTCGGCGAAGGCCGGGTTCTCGACCCAGACATATTCGCCGGGGCCGCCACCCTCGCGGACCTTCTCCGGCGAGGGCAGCCCCTCCTCGCGCAGGTCACGCAGCGCGCTCCAGGCCCGCACCACGCCGGCGACGGTGTTGCGGTCGGCGATGCCGAGGCCGGTCTGGCCGAGCAGCAGCGCGGTCATCACCAGGTTCGGCCCGGGCGAGGCGCCGCGCAGGAAGGAGAAGTTCGTCGCGGCGACCGGTTCGGCGAAAGGCGTCATGCGAACAGCCCGTGCAGATACCAGCGCGGCGCCGTCGTCTCGCGGCCATAGAGGCCGGCGCGGAACAGCCAGAAGCGGCGGCCCTGCGCATCCTCGACGCGGTAATAGTCGCGCGTATGTTCCACCGGCCCGTCGCGCCACCAGTCCGGCGCGATCCGCTCCGGCCCCTCGGCCCGGGCGATCTCGTGCAGCACGCGGCGCCAGCGGAAGCGCAGGGGCGGCCCGTCCGGCACCTCGGCCAGGGTCTCGACCGGCTGCGGCGGCTCGAAGAGCTGGAGCGGGCGGGACGGCGGCTCGTCCGGCTCGGCGACGGGCCAGGACGGCGCCGCGTCCGCTCGGCCGGCTGCGGCCGGAACCAGCGCCGCTTCGCGCTCGGGGCGGTGGCTGTCCCGCGCGACGAAGCGCAGCACGCGCTCGCGGCCGAAGCGGGCGACCAGCCGGTCGACCAGATCGGCCACAGCCTCCTCCTCGACGGCGCGCCCGTCGAGGCTCGCCTGCGGCGTGCCGAGCGGCTCGCAGACCGCCACGCCAAGCCGGATCGCATCGAAGCCGAAGCCGGGGTCGAGCGGATCGGCCAGGCTGTCGATGCGCTCGCGGTAGAGTCGCAGGATCGCACCGGCGTCGCGCGAGGGCCGGCCGGTCTCCAGGACCAGCCTTCGCACCGCGCCGTCGCTGCGGAAGAAGCTGAGCTCGAAGGCGCGCCCGCCCTCGCCGCGCGCCTCGAGCAGGCGCCCGGCCTCGCCGAGCAGGCGGGTGACGATCTCCTCGAGTCCGTCGGTATCCTGCAGCGGATCGGGGAAATGCCGCTCGACCACGCAATCGGGCGGCGGCCGCAACGGCGTGATGCGGGCGTCCTCATGGCCGAGGATGCGGCGCAGTCTGGTGACGAGCGCCTCGCCGAAGCGGGCGGAGAGCGTGTGCGAGGGGCGGCCGGCGAGATCGCCCAGCGTCTTCAGCCCGGCGCGCGCCAGGGCGAGCACCGTCTCGGGGGACGCCTCCAGCGCCGCGGCCGGCAGCGGCAACGTCCGTTCCTCATCCTCGCCCGGCAGCGAGATGGCGCAATCGCCGAAGCGGCAGAGGGCGCGGGCCGCCTGGGGCGTGCCGGCGATGCTGGCGCGCAGGGTCAGCCCCAGCCAGTGCATGCTCCGGCCGACCCGCTGGCGCAGCGCCGCCTCGCCACCGAAGAGATGGGCGCAGCCGGTGATGTCGAGCACGAGCCCATGCGGCGGATCGAGCGCGACCAGGGGGGTGAAGCGGTCGCAGAGCGCGGCGAGCCATTCGACCAGGCGCTGGTCGGCGGCCGGGTCGGCCTCGACCACCGTCAGTTCCGGGATGCGGGCGCGCGCATCGGCCAGGGTCAGCCCCCGCGTCAGGCCGAGCGCGACGGCGCGCCTGTCGCAATCGGCGAGGCGCAGCGCGCCCCGATCCTTCTCGACCAGAACGAGCGGGCGCTCATCCGGCCCGGCGGACCCCCGCCGACGCAGGCGCTCGCTCGCCAGATAGGGAAACCAGAGGGCGAGATAGCGGCGCTGCATCTCTCCTGCCTCCTTCTCTCCCGATCCTGTCCCGGAAACATCGCTCGTCACGGCTCCACTCCACACGCCACTCACGCTCACCGAGGCCGCCGCGATGGCGCAGCAGCCGCAATCCGAAGGCCGGATCCCCCGGTGCCTCCGCCTCGCGCGCCCGGGACGGCAGGGCACGCACCTGCCAGCGCGTGCTGGCGGCGCTGGGCTGCGGCTCAGCCGCCACCCGCAGCAGCAGGGTCAGGACGCCGGAGGCCTCCGCCGCCAGGGCGAGGCGGCGGCTGGCGGTCAGGTCGAACTGGCGCGGCTCGCCCCAGGGCTCGATCAGCGCCGCCCCGAGCGCGGCGCAGCGCGCCGCTTCCACACCGGCCCGCAACGCACCCTCGCCGTCCCTGACCCGGACCAGCAGGATCTGCGCCGGATCGAGCCCGAGCTCGGCCAGCCCCGGCGGATGCAGGCGGCCGGCCTCGGCATCGAGCACATCCTGCCGCACCCAGAGCACAGGCCGCGTCCCGGCGGCGCGCAGAGCCAGGGCCGCGGCGAAGCCGGTCGCGGCCGGACAATCGGCCCCGGCCGCCGCATAGACCTCGTGCAGGGCGGCGCGGGCGATGCCGCCCTCCAGCGGCGCGTCCAGCGAAGGCGCCCCGAAGGCGACACGCTCCACCGGCGCGAGCCCGCGCGCCAGCCCCGCCAGAGCGAGGCTCTGCCGCAGGGCTGCCAGGGAGCGGGTGGAGGTGTCGGTCATCTGGATTGTTCACTTTTTGTTCCGATCTAAAAGCGACTCCAAAACGCTCGGGAGTCAAGCCCGCATCCGCTCCCGCTTGCCTGCCGGCCGCTCGCTGCTGTCATATCGGGGCCGATCGGATCTGCTTGTCGGTCGCGCGCCGCCCGCCCGCGGCCGCGCCTGGAGTCTGCCATGAGCTCGGGACTGTTCGCCCTTCTCGACGATGTCGCGGCCTTGGCCAAGGTCGCGGCGGCCACGCTCGACGACGCGGCAACGCAGGCGACCAAGGCCAGCGCCAAGGCGGCCGGCATCGTCATCGACGATGCCGCGGTGACGCCGCGCTACGCCGTCGGCTTCGCGGCGGAGCGCGAACTGCCGATCATCTGGAAGATCGCGCTCGGCTCGCTCAGGAACAAGCTCATCTTCCTGCTGCCGGCGGCACTGGCGCTCAGCCTCGTCGCGCCATGGGCGATCACGCCGCTGCTGATGGCGGGCGGCGCCTATCTCTGCTTCGAGGGTTTCGAGAAGGTCTACGAACTCGTCGTGCCGCATGCGCATCACGACGAGACCGGCGGCGAGGACGGCAGCGGCCCCCTCGATGCGAAGCAGCTCGAGGAGGAGAAGATCGCCGGCGCGATCAAGACCGACTTCATCCTCTCGGCCGAGATCATGGCGATCACGCTCTCGACCGTCACCGCCTCGTCCTACTGGATGCAGGCGGTGGTGCTGGCCGCGGTCGGGCTCGGCATGACCGCGCTGGTCTACGGCGTCGTCGCCCTGATCGTGAAGGCCGACGACGCCGGCGTCGCCCTGGCGCGCCGGAGCTTTCCTCCGTTCCGCCTGCTCGGCCTCGGCCTCGTGCGCGTCATGCCGCCCTTCCTCAAGCTGCTCAGCGCCGTCGGCACGGCGGCGATGCTCTGGGTCGGCGGCGGCATCATCATCCACGGCCTCGCCTCCTACGGGTTCGCCGGGATCGAGCATGTCATCCACGAGGTCGCCATCGTGGCCGGACGCGCCTGGCCGGCGCTGTCCGGAACGCTCGAATGGCTGACCGCCGCGGCCGCCGCCGCGGTGGCCGGCCTCGCCGTCGGCGGCCTCTGCCTCGTCGGCATGCATGTCCTCGTCCGGCCGATGCTCAAGGCCTGGCGCAGCCGGGGCGCGAAAGCGGCCGCCGCCGAGGCGAAGCGGCATTAGACGCCGCCCGAGCGCAGGTCCCATGCGTCTGCCGCAGCCGTGATGGCCGGCAAAATCTGCTAGCGCGATGATGCCAGCCCGCCGCGCGGGCGATCGGTCCGCCCATGCTGCAATTCCTCGCCACCAGCACGCCCTTCTTCGCCGTGATCGCGCTCGGCGCCTTCACCGGCTGGCGCGGCCTGTTCCAGGCGGATGCGGTGCGCGTGCTCAACACCTTCGCCTTCATGGTGGCGACGCCGGCGATGGTGTTGCGGGTGATGTCGCGCCAGCCGATCGTGGAGCTGTGGAACGGCGTCTTCTTCGCGGCGCTCGCGCTGATCGGGGTCCTGGTCCTCACCCTCGCCATCCTGCTGCAGCGGCGCCTGCTCGGCCTGCCCTTCGCGCCCGCCGTGTCGCGGGCCCAGGCGCTGGTCGGCGGCAATTTCGCCTTTCTCGGCATCCCGCTGATGCTCACCTTCCTCGGCGACAGGGCGGCGGCGCCGATCGCGATCGGCCTGATCGAGGCCGGGCGCGGCCAGGGCTCGCCGCTCTCGATCGCGCTCAGGCTCGTCCGCGGCACGATCGTCAACCCGTTCATGCTCTCGATCCTGGCCGGCGTCGCCCTCTCGCTGAGCGGGGCCGCGCTACCGGAGCCGGTCGACCGTTTCCTGCTCTTCCTCGGCGCATCGGCCGCGCCGGTCGGCGTGTTCGCGCTGGGCATCGCCGCCTTCCAGTGGAGCCGCCAGGGCAGGCCGCCTCTGCGAGGCGTCCTGCCGCTGGTCACCGGAAAGCTCGTCCTGCACCCGCTGCTGACCTTCATCGTGCTCGGCCCGATCCTGCATCTCGACCCGTTCTGGGTGCAAGCCGGCGTGCTCTATGCGGCGCTGCCGATCGCGGCCAATGTCTTCGTCATCTCCGAACGCTTCGACACCGGCAGCCGCCCGATCGCGGCCGCGATCGTGATCTCGACGGCCGCCGCGGCCCTCACCTTCCCTCTGGCACTCTGGCTGACCCCGGCCTGAGCCGCCGTCGCGCATCCGAAACCGCCCGCAGGAGACCGTCATGCCGAGCCAGCTCTTCCAGCCCTTCGATCTCGGCGGCCTCGCGCTCGCCAACCGCATCGTCATCGCGCCGATGTGCCAGTACTCGGCCGAGGACGGCTCCGCGACGGACTGGCACCTAATCCATCTCGGCAATCTCGCCCTGTCGGGAGCGGGCCTGCTGATCCTGGAAGCGACCGCGGTCGAGCCGGAAGGGCGCATCAGCCCCGACGATCTCGGGCTGTGGAGCGATGCGAACGAAGCGGCGCTGGCGCGCGTGCTGGAAGCGATTCGCCGCCATTCCGACATGCCGATCGGCATCCAGCTCGGCCATGCCGGCCGCAAGGCCTCGGTCTATTCGCCCTGGAGCGGCGGCGGCCAGCGCCCGCTCGACGACCGCGGCTGGCAGACGCTCGCTCCCTCCGCCCTGCCGATGCAGGCCAAGGACCGGCCGCCGCTGCCGCTCGACAGCGCCGGACTGGCCCGGATCCGCGGCGCCTTCGTGGCGACGGCGCGCCGGGCGGCCCGGCTCGGCCTGCAGGCGATCGAGCTCCATTGCGCCCATGGCTACCTGCTGCACCAGTTCCTGTCGCCGCTGGCGAACCAGCGGGACGACATCTATGGCGGCTCGCTGGAGAACCGGATGCGCTTCCCGCTCGAGGTCTTCGACGCGGTGCGCGAAGCGGTCCCGGCCGCGATCCCGGTCGGCGTGCGCGTCTCCGGGACCGACTGGGTCGAGGGCGGCTGGGACATCGAACAGACCGTCGCCTTCTCGCAGGCGCTGAAGGCGCGCGGCGTCAGCTTCGTCCACGTCTCGAGCGGCGGCATCTCGCCCGCCCAGAAGATCGCGCTGGCGCCGGGCTACCAGGTTCCCCTGGCCCGCGCCGTGAGGGCGACGACGGGTCTGCCGACCATCGCCGTCGGCCTGATCGCGGATTACGAGCATGCCGAGGCGATCGTCGCCGGCGGCGATGCCGACATGATCGCGCTGGCGCGCGGCATCCTCTACGAGCCGCGCTGGCCCTGGCATGCGGCCGCCCATCTCGGCGCCAGCGTCAGGGCGCCGAAACAATATCTGCGCTCGCAGCCGAGCCGGTTCCGCACGCTGTTCGAGAGCTGAGCTGGGCTCACGCCGTCATTCCGGGGCTTCGCACAGCGAAGAACCCGGAACCCATGACCACGGCGCCATTCCAGTTCGTCATGCTCGCCCCTGTGGCGAGCATCCACGTCTTGAGCACCGCACTCGATCAATCAAGACGTGGATGGCCGGGACAAGCCCGACCATGACGGCAAAGGCAAGTGTTCATGGGTTCCGGGCTCGCCCCTGCGGGCCACCTCGGAAAGACGACGTATTCCGAAGCAGTTGCTCAGTCCCCCGGCTGCGCCCCGTCATAGCCGCCGATGATGACGAGATCGACCGGGCCGACCTTGGCGAGATGCTGCACCGCCGCCTGGTATTCCGGCGATTCGTAGCAGGCGCGCGCCGTCTCGATGTCCTTGAACTCGATGACGACGTTGTGCTTGCGGCCCTCGCCGCGCGCCAGCTTGTACTCGCCGCCGCGAACGATGAACCTGCCGCCATATTTGGCGAAGGCGATGGCGTTGAGCGAGCGGTAGGTGGCGTATTCCGCCTCGTTCTGCACGTCGACGCGGGCGATCCAGTAGCCTTTCGCCATGCTCACGCCCCCTCGACCGCGATCAGGTCGATCTCTCCGGCGCCCTCGCGCAGCTTGCGCGCCTCACCGTATTCGACCGAGAACAGATAGGCCTTCGCCGCCGCATAGTCGGGGAATTCGAGGACGACGTTGCGAGCCCGGCCTTCGCCCTCGCCGACCGACATCTGCCCGCCGCGCACCAGAGGCGTGCCGCCGTATTGGCGGATCACCTCGGAGGCCTTCGCGGCGTAGACCGCCCATTGCGTCGCATTGGTCACCTTGGCGCGACCGATCACATATCCCTTGGGCATTTGCCGCTTCCGTATCCGATGGAAAGGAGGCGGGAGATTAGGCGGCGCCCGCAATCTCGTCCATGATCGCGGCGGCCGCTGCACGCGGGTCTGCCGCGCGGATGACGGGACGCCCGACGACGAGGTGATCGGCGCCGGCGCGGATCGCCTCGGCCGGGGTGAGCGTGCGCTTCTGGTCGCCGGCGGCGCTGCCGGCCGGACGGATGCCTGGCGTGACGATGACCATGTCGGGGCCGATCACATCGCGCACGATGCCGGTTTCCGCCGCCGAGCAGACGATGCCGTCGACGCCCGCCGTGCGCGCCTGCTGGGCGCGCATGCGCACGAGATCGCGCACTGCGAGCCCGTAGCCCGCATCCTTCAGGTCGGCGTCGTCATAGGAGGTCAGCGCCGTCACCGCGAGCAGCTTCAGCGCCGCCTCGCCGCGGCCCTCGACCGCGCCGCGCATGGTCTGCGGATAGGCATGCACGGTGAGGAAGGTGACGCCGAGCCTGGTCAGCGATTCGACGCCCTCGGTGACGGTGTTGCCGATGTCGTGCAGCTTGAGATCGAGGAAGACCTTCTTGCCCTCGCCCACGAGTTGGCGGGCGAGATCGAGCCCGCCGGCGAAGGCGAGCCGATAGCCGATCTTGTAGAAGCTCGCCTCGTCGCCGAGCGTCGACACGATGCGATAGGCGTCCCAGATCGTCGGCACGTCGAGCGCGACGATCATGCGGTCCCGGAGATCGTTGATCTTCTGCGTCATCGCCCGGCCTCCTGCTGCACGCGGCGATGGGACACGATTCGGGGCGGCATGCAAGGCCGCAGGCTCTCGATGCGCCCAGCCGGAACGTTCCGGCCCGGAGAGCGTTGGCGCCATGAGCCAGACATACCATGCCGCAGCACTCCACCAGTTCGCGACCTGCCGCCGAAATGCCCCGGCGCCACCATGCCGTCGTGCCACGCCTGCCGGCGCTGGCGCGTGATCTCGGCTTCGCCGGGCTGGGCGCCTTCGTGGCCCTCCTGCTCATGCCGCAGCGCGGGCCTGGCGGCGGCTCGAACCGCGACCGGGAGGCGCGAGCATCGCGTCCGTCCGCCTCCCGAAGCGGCGAGGATGCGCGCTCGCCGCCGGAGATTCCGGCGCAGGGCTGGCGGGAGATCGCCAGGCGCACATTCGGCGAAGTCAGCCGCGACCGCGTGCTCGCCGTGGCGGCGGGCGTGACATTCTACGGCCTTCTGGCGCTGTTTCCGGCGCTGGCGGCCTTCGTCAGCCTCTATGGCCTCGTCGCCGACCCCGGGACCGTGGCGGATCACCTGGGGATGCTGAGCGGCGTGATGCCCGCCGAGGCGTATGGGCTCATCCGCGACCAGGCACTCAAGCTCGGCAGCCAGGGCGAGCCGCGGCTCGGGCTGTCGCTGGCGCTCAGCCTGCTTCTTTCGGTCTGGAGCGCCAATGCCGGCATGAAGGCGATCTTCGACGCGCTGAACGTCGCCTATGGCGAGGACGAGAAGCGCGGCTTCGTCACGCTCAATCTCGTCTCCCTCGGGTTCACGGCCGGCGTTCTGGTCTTCGCGCTGCTGGGCGTCGCTGCCGTCGTGGCCGTCCCTCTCCTGCTCGACAGGCTCCTTCTCGACGGAGCGGCCGAGCCTCTCGTTCGGATCGGCCGCTGGCCGGTGCTGGTCCTTCTTCTGATGGCCGTGCTCGCCGTCCTCTACCGCTTCGGGCCCAGCCGCGACCAGGCGAAGTGGCGCTGGGTCAGCCCCGGCGCGCTGCTGGCCTCCGCCGTCTGGATCGTCGCCTCGATCGGCTTCTCCTGGTACGTCGCCAATTTCGGGAACTACGACAAGACCTATGGCACGGTCGGCGCCGTCATCGGCCTGATGATGTGGATGTGGATCTCGGCGACGATCATCCTCGTCGGCGCCGAGCTGAACGCCGAAGCCGAGCGCCAGACCTACAGGGATACGACGAAAGGCCCTCCCGAGCCGATCGGTATGCGCGGCGCCGATGTGGCCGACCGCAAAGCCTAGAGTCGGATCCGATCAGCTTGCGGCGCAAGCCGACCGGAACGGGCGCTAGGCTCCACCGGCCAGCACCTGCGCGAACACCTGCGTCCAGACCTCGGGCGGCTGCGCGCCCGAGACCGCGAGCTTGCCGTCGACGATGAAGAAGGGCACGCCGGTGACGCCGACCTTCTGGGCATGCGCCTCCAGCCCGATGATCGTCTCGCGCAACTCGTCATTGGCGAGCTCGTCGCGCGCCGCCTGCTCGTCGAAGCCCTGCTCGACCGCGATCGCGACCAGCGTCTCGAGGTCGCCTACATCGCGCCCGTCCTGCCAATAGGCCTTGAACAGCGCCGCGGTCATCTCGCCGCCGCGCTGCACGGTCGCGGCGGCGGCGACCAGCATATGGGCCATTCGCGTGTTGACGCTCTTCGTCACCTTCGCCCAATTGAAGGTGACGCCGCTCTCCAGCGCGGCCTCGGACAGGCGCAGCTCGATCTCCCGACGCTTGCCGGAGCCGAACTTGGCGTCGAGATAGGCGGTGCGGTCCATGCCCTCCTCCGGCATCTCCGGATTGAGCTCATAGGGCAGCCAGGTGATGGCGACGCGCTCGGTGAGGCCATGATTGCCGAGAGCCGTCTCGAGCCGGGCCTTGCCGATGAAGCACCAGGGGCAGGCGATGTCGGAGACGATGGCGATCGGCAGCTTGTCGGCCGCGACGGGGTTCAGCATGACTTCGTATCCTTCGCGGATCGCCGCGGCAGGGCCTGTTCAGACCGGCGGATAAGCGTGGAGGCCGCCATGGCGATCCTCCGCGAAGCCCTGGACGCCGGGGGTCTCGCAGCCCGAGAGAAAGGTGGGCCCGACCGGGATCTTGCCGGCCCCGCCCGGGATGTCGAGGATATAGGTCGGCTGGCACAGGCCCGAAAGATTGCCGCGCAGACTTTTGACCAGCGCCCGCCCCTCGGCCAGCGAGAGCCGGAAATGGCCCGTCCCCGGGGCGAGGTCGGGATGGTGCAGGTAGTAGGGCTTGACCCGGCTCTCGACGAAGGCGCGCATCAGCGCCGACAGCGTGGCAACATCGGCGTTGACGCCCTTGAGCAGCACGCTCTGGCTGACGAGGACATGGCCGGCGTCGGCGAGGCACGCGAGCGCGGCCCTGGCCTCGGCGGTGAACTCGCGCGGATGGTTGGCGTGCACGGCGATGTAGCTCGCCTTGCCCGGAATGCGCAGGGCGCGGGCGTAATCCTCGGTGATGCGCTCCGGCTGGACCATCGGCACGCGCGTATGCCAGCGCGCCACCTTGATGTGCGCGATCGCCGCGAGACGCTTCGCCACCTCGCGCAGCCGCCGGGCCGAGAGGATCAGTGGGTCGCCGCCGGTCATGATCACCTCCCAGATCTCCGGCCGGGAGGCGAGATAGGCGAGCGCGGCGTCGAGCCTGTCGCCGGTCAGCGCATCGCCGCCGGGGCCGACCATCTCGCGGCGGAAGCAGAAGCGGCAATAGACCGGGCAGGCATGGACGAGCTTGAGCAGGGCCCGGTCGGGATAGCGATGGACGACCCCCTCGACCGGCGCATGCGCCGCGTCGCCGATCGGGTCGGCCAGTTCCTCCGGCAGCGTCTCCAGCTCGGCGGAAGCGGGGATGAACTGGCGCGCGATCGGATCGGCCGCGTCGGCCGGATCGATCAGCGCCGCGATCGCCGGCGTCACCGAGACGGCATAACGCCCGGCGACTTCGGCCAGCGCCTCGCGCCTGCCAGGCGCGACGAGACCGCGCTCGACGAGGGCGTCGATCGTCTTCAGCGGCTGGCCGGGCGGCTGGTGAAGCGTCATCGCCCTCCCCTGCCCGGTTCCGCGACCGGCGTCCAGAGCACATCCTCGATCCGGCGCGCGCCGGTGGCGAGCATGACCAGCCGGTCGAAGCCGAGCGCGATGCCGGACGCCTGCGGCATCGCGCCCAGCGCCGCGAGGAACTCCTCGTCGATCGGATAGCGCTCGCCATAGATGCGCTGCTTCTCGTCCATGTCGGCCTCGAAACGCCGGCGCTGCTCGCCCGGATCGGTCAGTTCGCCGAAGGCGTTGGCGAGCTCGACGCCACAGGCATAGAGCTCGAAGCGCTCGGCGACGCGCGGATCGCCCGGCTTGGCCCGGGCGAGCGCCGCCTCGGAGATCGGGTATTCGCACAGGATGGTGGCACGGCCGCGGCCGAGCCGCGGCTCGATCCGCTCCGAGAGGATGCGGCTGAAGATGTCGGACCAGCTGTCGTCCGCCACGGTCCGGATGCCGGCGGCCTGCGCCTGCGCGGCCAGGGCCGCGTGGTCGGTCGCGCCGTCACGGGCGATCGTCGCCATCAGGTCGATGCCGGCATGGCGGGCGAAGGCATCGTGCAGGGTGAGCCGCTCCGGCTCGGCGAAGGGGTCGGCCTCGCTGTCGCGCCAGCGCAGGACCGTCGTGCCGGCGGCGCGCGCCGCCTCGGCCAGCAGGGCGGCGCAGTCGCGCATCAGCGCCTCGTAATCCTCGCCGGCGCGGTACCATTCCAGCATGGTGAACTCGGGATGGTGCAGCGCCGTCCGCTCGCGATTGCGGAAGACGCGGGCGAAATCGACGATGCGCGGCTCGCCCGCCGCGAGCAGCTTCTTGGCGGCGAATTCCGGCGAGGTGTGCAGGAAATAGGGATGGCCGGCGCCGGCATCGTCGATCAGCGTGGTGGAAAAGCCGTGCAGATGCGTCTCGTTGCCGGGCGAGAGCTGCAGGATCGCGGCCTCGACCTCGACGAAGCCCTGCGCCTCGAACCACCGCCGCAGCGCCGCCTTGATCCGCCCGCGCGCCAGAAGCGCGGGGCGCCTGTCGGCATGGATGTCCGGCCGCCAGAAGGGCGGGAGTGTGTCGCTCATCACGGCTGCGGTCAGCCCGCCTTCTTCAGCAGGGCTTCGCGCAGGATATCGTTGATGCGCGTCTGCCAGCCGGGTCCATCGGCCTTGGCACGTTCCAGCACGTCCTGATCCAATCGGATGCTGACCAGCTTCTTGGTCGGTGCCTTCTGCGGGCCGCGGGCGGCGCGATGCCGGCGCATCGCTTCGAGAAACTCCGCCGGCAGAAACTCCGAAGCAGGCCGCATCTCGGCAAAGTCTTCAGCCGTCAGCTCTCGGACCTCGCCCTCGTCATCGGTCAGAGGCTCACGAGACTTCCTGCTCATATTTTCTGATCTCCCTGTCATTGGCCTTCCGAAAGCTAATGACGCGGATGCCATTCACTGTCGGCGTCCAGCAAGGCACGTGTAGACGGCTCTCGACGAAGGCAGTCGCAATGACGCGCCTTTCCGGATAAGCGAAACGCTCGTCCTCCTTGCTCACCGCCCGGTCGAAATCAAAGTCGTAACCACGATCGAACGACGATCCGCGCTCTCGCGCATTGCGTTCGCTCTTGGCCGGATCGTAGGCGATCCCCACCCCCCTAATTGTATCTACATCGCCGTGATGTCAATGGATCATACGCGATTCCGGACACCGCGCTTCCGTTTCAGGCTCCAATGCGGTAGTGGCGCGGCACAGGCATTCGCACAGCGCGCGGACAGCGCCCGCGCCAGCCAGGGAAAATCCACGTGGTCAAGGTCATCGCCTCCTCCGTCCGCAAGGGCAACGTCCTCGAAGTCGACGGGCATCTCTGCTCGGTGCTGTCGGCCGAGAGCTTCTTCCCGGGCAAGGGCACGCCGACGACGCAGATCGACATGCGCCGCATCGCCGACGGGGTGAAGGTCTCGCAACGCTACAAGACGACCGAGCAGGTCGAGCGCGCCTATGTCGAGGATCGCGACTTCACCTATCTCTACCAGGACGGCGAGCAATACGTCTTCATGAACCCGGAGACCTACGACCAGATCCCGGTCGACGGCGACGTGGTCGGCGACGCCGCGCCCTACCTGCAGGAAGGCATGAAGGTCACGCTCTCGGTGTTCGAGGACAAGGCGGTCGCGATCGAATTGCCGCAGCGCGTCACCCTCGAGGTCGTCGAGACCGAGCCGGTGACCAAGGGCCAGACGGCCTCCTCCTCGTACAAGCCGGCGATCCTCTCCAACGGCGTGCGCAGCGCCGTTCCGCCGCATATCGGCGTCGGCACCCGCATCGTGGTGATGACGGCGGACGGCTCCTATGTCGAGCGCGCCAAGGACTGACGGGACGCCCCGCTGACATCGGCGGCGGAAACCCTATATCGACGAACGCAGCGGGCCCTTTCCGGGCCCGTTTTCGTTCGCTGAGGATCTGCCATGCCGCTTTCCGCCTATGACGCCGTCTTCCCCGGTTTCGTCCAGACCCTGAGGGCGCTCGACGCCATCCTCGACAAGGCGGTGGCGGAGGCCGCCCAGCGCAGGATCCAGCCGGAGGTGCTGCTGTCGAGCCGGCTCGCTCCGGACATGCTGTCCTTCACCCGGCAGATCCAGCTGATGTCGGATTTCGCCAAGAACGCCGCCGCGCGCCTGAGCGGAGCCGAGAATCCGCGCTTCCCCGACGAGGAGAAGAGCTTCGAGGAGCTCAAGGCCCGCATCGCCAGGACACTCGATTTCGTCGCCTCGGTCGACAAGGCCGCCCTCGACGCCGGGCTGGACAGGGACGTGACCTTCCCGCGCGGCCCGTCGGCGACCGTGACGATGAAGGGGGTCGACTATCTCACCCGCTTCGCCGTCCCGAACTTCTATTTCCACGCCGCGACGGCCTACGACATCCTGCGCGAGAACGGCTTCCAGATCGGCAAGCAGGACTTCCTCAGGGGCGTGTTCGACGCGTGAGATGCACCTCGCCATTCCGGGGACGCTGCGCAGCAGCGACCCCGGAATCCATGTGCTCATGGGTCCCGGGCTCAGGCTTCGGCCTGCCCCGGAAAGACGGCAGCGCCCGGCTTCAGCCACCCGCGCCTCACAGATAGGGCGAGCAGAGCCAGAGCATCCGGTCGAGCAGGCGCAAGGGGAAGGGCTCGGCCCGCAAGGCGGCCAGCGTGACCGGCCGCGCCCGGGCGATCGCCGCGTCGATGCGCGCCTCGACGGCGCGGGCGAAGCCCTGGTCGAGCACTTCGAGATCGACCTCGAAATTCAGCCGCAGCGAGCGGGCATCGAGATTGGAGGAGCCGACATAGGCCCAGGTGCCGTCGATCGCGAGCAGCTTGGAATGATCGAAGGAGCCGGTGGCGCGCCAGACCCGGCAGCCATCCTTCAGCACCTGGTCGAACTGCGCCCGCATGGCGCGGTCGATCAGGACGAGGTTGTTGACGTCGGGCACGACGATGTCGATGGCGACGCCCCTCCGCGCCGCCGTGACCAGGGCGCTGATCAGCTCGCGATCCGGCAGGAAATAGGGCGACATGATGCGGATCGTGCGACGCGCGACCGAGAAGGCGCCGATCAGCAGCTTGTGGTTGGTCTCCAGGCTGGAATCCGGCCCCGAGGCGACGGCGCGCATCAGCACCGTCTCGCCCTGCACCGCGCCCCGCGCTTCGGCGGCCCAGCCGTCGCCGGCGAGCTCCTCGCCGGAGGCGAAGCGCCAGTCTTCCGCCGCGATGGCGAACAGGTCCTCGACGACAGGTCCCTCGATGCGGAAATGGGTGTCGTGGCCGGCGGCCTCCCCGGCGAATTCCGCGGCGAAGCCCTGACGGATGTTCATGCCGCCGGCGAAGGCGGTCCGCCCGTCTATGATCAGCAGCTTGCGATGCGTGCGCAGGTTCGCATAGGGCAGCCTGAGCCCCATGATGATGTTGCCGTTGAAGACATCGACCGGCACGCCACCCCGCTGCAGATAACCGACGATGCTCGGCACCGAATAGCGCGCGCCCACCGCGTCGATCAGCACACGCACGGCGACGCCGCGCCGAGCAGCGGCGATCAGGGCGTCGGCGATCCGGAGCCCGAGCGGGTCGCGGTCGAAGATATAGCTTTCGAGGATGATGCTGCGGCGCGCGGCGCGGATCGCCTCGCTCATCGCGGCATAGGCTTCGTCGCCCGTGGGCAGCGTCCTGATCGCGTTGCCGCTCCTGAGACCGCAGCGCGCCACGCGGTCGCCGAGCGCCCGCAATGCGCTGAAGCGCCGGCCGAAGCCGGCCGCGATCTCGTCATCGGTGACGCCGAACGGCTCCGCGGCCGCATCGGACCCGGCCCTGGCCTTCCGCTGCGAGACGATCGAAGCGCGGCGCATGCGGTTGATGCCGGCGACCGCGTAGATCAGCGGCCCGATGATCGGCGAAAGCACGATGACGCCGACCCAGCCGATGGCGGCGCGCACCTCGTCCTTGGTCATCGCGGCATGGCTGGCGGCGAGCACGGTCAGCCCCAGCGAGGCGAAACCCAGGATATGGGGCCAATAGGCGGAGAGAATCTCCCACATGGGATGCGACTATCGCATGCGATGCCGATCCGGCAACGCGATCGGCCGCATCGAGGCGCCTCGGCCTTTCACGGCTGCGCCCCCTTGCAATGGCGAGGTCAGGCTCCCATATCCCGGTCACGCGGATGTCGAGGGTGTTCCACCGTCCTCCATCCCGTTGAAGACGGCCATGAGCCCGAAGGTAGCGACGCCGGATGTACGCGCGCCCTTCCGGACATGGCCGTTGGCGTTTCCGGAAGCCGTTCCCGTCGAGACGGCCCCTCCTTTCCACATCGCGGCATGTCCGGCAGCGTGGCTGCCCCCGTCGTCGGATCGCGTCACGAGCGGCCGTCTCCGCAGAAATGGGCGTACAGCACCGCCATGATCTCGCTCACGGCCGGATGGACGATCCGATAGTGGAGCGTGCGGTGGTCGCGGCGATACTCGACGATCCCCTCGCTTCTCAGCTTGGCCAGGTGCTGCGACATCGAGGTCTGCGCCAGGCCGGTGAAGGCGATCAGCTCCGATACGCTGCGTTCGCCGGCCGACAATGCACACAGGATCAGCAGACGGTGCGGGTTGGCGAGCCCCTTGACGAAGCCCGCCACCGCCTCCGCCTTGCCTGCCATCTCGCCCGCCAGATCCATGCCGCTCCTCTTCTCAATTGCTGTTTTGATGATATTATAATTGTCGCAAGTGTAAATGCCGAACAGCAGGGCCTCCCATGAGCAAGGACTACATCGCGATCACCCGCGACATCTCCGCCTATATGGCCGAGCTGCGGAAACTGACGCCCGAGCCGATGCAGGCCTTCGGCGCGCTGGCCAAGAGCGCCGGGGCCGACGGGCATCTCAACGCCAAGACGAAGGAATTGATCGCGCTGGCGATCGGCATCACGCAGCGTTGCGACGGCTGCATCGGCTTCCATGCCAAGGCCCTGCACCGTCTCGGCGCGACGCGCGAGGAGATCGCCGAGGTCGCGGCGATGAGCGTCTATATGGGCGGCGGCCCGGCGCTGATGTACGCGGCCGATGCGCTGCGTGCCTGGGACCAGTTCGCCGCCGGCTGAGCGGCTTGCGGGGGCTCAGCCCTGCAGGAACGGATTGGTCCGGCGTTCCTCGCCGAGCGTTCCCGCCGGGCCATGCCCCGGCAGGAACTGGACGTCGTCGCCGAGCGGCAGCAGCTTGCCGGTGATGCCGGCAATCAGGTCTTCGTGGCTGCCATAGGGAAAATCGGTGCGGCCGACCGAGCCGGCGAAGAGCGTGTCGCCGGCGAGCAGGAAGCGCAATTCCTTCTGGAAGAAGGTGACATGGCCCGGCGTGTGCCCCGGCACGTGCCGGACGGAGAAGACGATATCGCCGACCGAGACGGTGTCGCCCTCGGCGAGCCAGCGTGTCGGCGTCACCGCCTGCACGCCGCGCATCTCAAACATGAGCCCCTGCTGCGGCAGCGCCTCGAGCAGGAACCTGTCGGCCTCGTGCGGGCCGATGATCGGCAGGGCGAGCCCGCCGGCGAGCTCGGTCGCGCCGCCGGCATGGTCGATATGGCCGTGGGTCAGCCAGATCGCGACCGGCGTGACGCCGAGTTCCCGCAACGCACCGCGTATGCGCTCGACGTCGCCGCCCGGGTCTACGACCACCGCCTCCCGGGTGCGCGTGCACCAGACGATCGAGCAGTTCTGCTGGAACGGCGTCACGGGCAGAACGGCGATGCCGAGCGGGCTTTCTGTCTGACCGGTCATGCGGGCGCCCTTCGTTTGAAAATCGATCGAGGGGAAACGCGCGTCTTTCCGGGGCGGGCCGCAGGCCCGAGCCCGGAACCCATGCCCACGACGAGAATAATGACGCGGCTCATGCAGCGCCCACCGTCCAGCGTCGTGTTCATGGGTTCCGGGCTCTTCGCTGCGCGAAGCCCCGGAATGACGGATCGGTTCCGGTCCTCGACGCTAGCGCCGCCCGCAGCGATTGGCGAGCAACACACGATAATCGGCCAGAGACTGGTCCATCTGGGCGACGTTCTCCTCGCGCTCACGGCCGGTCTGGCAGGTGGCGAAGACCGAGCGTGCCTTCTGCATGAAGGCGACATGGTCGCGCCAGGCCGCGCACTGCGTCGCCTGGTCGGCACTGGCGACCTGCTGCATGCGGTATTGCCGCTGGCGCATCGCCGCCTCGTTCTGGAACAGGTCGCGCGTGCAGGTCGCCGGAACGGGACGAGGCTGCGCCGGCGCCAGGCCAGGCGCCAGGACCAGCAGGGCGGCGACAACGACGCGAGCGATCATCCGAGGTTCAGCTCCTTGAAAAAGTCGTTGCCCTTGTCGTCGATGACGATGAAGGCCGGGAAATCCTCGACATCGATCTTCCAGACCGCCTCCATGCCGAGCTCGGGATATTCCAGCACCTCGACCTTGCGGATGCAGTCCTGGGCGAGGCGCGCCGCCGGGCCGCCGATCGAGCCGAGATAGAAGCCGCCATGGGCCTTGCAGGCCTCGCGAACCTGAGCCGAGCGGTTGCCCTTGGCCAGCATCACCATCGAGCCGCCGAAGGACTGGAACTGGTCGACGAAGGAATCCATCCGGCCAGCCGTGGTCGGGCCGAAGGAGCCGGAGGCGAAGCCCGCCGGCGTCTTGGCCGGGCCGGCGTAATAGACCGGGTGATTCTTGAAATAGTCGGGCATGCCCTCGCCGCGCTCCAGCCGTTCGCGGATCTTGGCATGGGCGGCATCGCGCGCGACGATGATCGTGCCGGTCAGCGAGAGACGGGTCTTGACCGGGTACCGGCTCAATGTGGCGAGAATCTCGCTCATCGGCCGGTTCAGGTCGATCCTGACGACGTCGCCGCCGAGCCTGTCCTCGTCGATCTCCGGCAGGTATTTCGACGGATCGGTCTCCAGCGCCTCGAGGAAGATGCCGTCCCTGGTGATCTTGCCCTTGGCCTGGCGGTCGGCCGAGCAGGAGACGCCGAGCCCGATCGGCAGCGAGGCGCCATGGCGCGGCAGGCGGACGACGCGCACGTCATGGCAGAAATACTTGCCGCCGAACTGGGCGCCGACGCCGAGCGCCTGCGTCAACCTGTGGACCTCCTCTTCCATCTCGATGTCGCGGAAGGCATGGCCGGAGGGCGAGCCCTTGGTCGGCAGCGCGTCGAGATATTTGGTCGAGGCGAGCTTGACGGTCTTGAGATTCTGCTCGGCCGAGGTGCCGCCGATGACGATGGCGAGGTGATAGGGCGGGCAGGCGGCGGTGCCGAGCGTCAGGATCTTCTCCTTCAGGAAGGCCATCATCCGGTCCTTGGTCAGGAGCGAGGGCGTCGCCTGGTAGAGGAAGGTCTTGTTGGCCGAGCCGCCGCCCTTGGCGACGAACAGGAACTTGTAGGCGTCCTCGCCCTCGGCATAGATGTCGATCTGCGCCGGCAGGTTGGTCGCGGTGTTCTTCTCCTCGAACATGGAGAGCGGCGCGACCTGGGAATAGCGCAGATTGCGCTTGAGATAGGCGTCGTAGACGCCCTCGCCGAGCGCCGCCTCGTCGTCCCCGTCCGTCCAGACCTTGCGGCCCTTCTTGGCCATGATGATCGCCGTGCCGGTGTCCTGGCACATCGGCAGCACGCCGCCCGCGGCGATGTTGGCGTTCTTGAGCAGGTCGTAGGCGACGAAACGGTCGTTCGCCGTCGCCTCGGGATCGTCGAGGATCCTGGCGAGCTGGGCGAGATGGCCGGGACGCAGCAGATGGTTGATGTCGATGAAGGCCTGCTCGGACAGCCGCCGGATCGCCTCGCGCGAGACGTTCAGCACCTCGCGGCCGCCGACGGTCTCGACCGTGACCCCCTCGCTGCCGAGCGAGCGATAGGGCGTCCTGTCCTCGCCGAGCGGGAAGAGATCGACATGGGTGTAGGCCATCGGGCGGTGCTCCGGCGGTTGAGCGGCGCCATGCGCGGGACGCGCGGTGCTCGCGAGGTCGGCCGCGTCATAGCCGCTCGGCGCAAGGCCTCCAAGCCCAGACTGTGATCATTCCAGGGAATGGGCCGAAGCCCGGCCCGCCGGTCAGGCCGCCTTGGCGGCGGTCTCGGCCAGGATGGCGTAGATCGCGGCCGGGTCGTGGGCGTGGCGCACCTGCTCCAGCACGGCCTGGTTCCGCAGCACGCGCGCCACCCGGGCGAGCGCCTTGAGATGGTCCGCGCCCGCCCCTTCCGGCGCGATCAGGACGAAGATGATGTCGACCGGCTGGCCGTCCAGCGCCTCGAAGTCGATCGGCTTCTCGGCCCGCGCGAACAGGCCGATGAGCCGGTCGATACCGGCCATGCGGCCATGCGGAATCGCGATCCCGTCGCCAATGCCGGTCGAGCCCAGGCGCTCGCGCTGCAGCAGGGCCTCGAACAGCTCGCGCTCGGGCAGGCCGGTCAGCATGGCGGCATGCTGAGCCAGTTCCTGAAGTGCCTGCTTCTTGCTGTTGGCACGCAGCGGCGAGATCACCGCGTCCGGCCGGAGAAGATCGGTCAGCGTCATAGGCCAATCCATGCATGTCCCGTGCCGGAGCGCAGGCACCACCGGCATCCCGGCCGGTGCCAGAGTTCCATCAGCGGCGGGACTTCAAGAAAGAGAAGCCGGCGGATCGATCCAGCCGATATTGCCGTCGCGGCGGCGGTATACGACGTTCATGCGGCCATTGCCAGCATGGCGGAAGATAACCACAGGGGCGCCGGTCAGATCGAGCTCGGCCACGGCGTCGCCGACCGTCATCTGATGCAGGGATTTGGTCGATTCCGCCACGATCACCGGGTTTTCCCCGGCATGCTCGACTTCGTGCTCCTCGACATCGTCGTCGGGGGCGGCGATCACGTAGCTGGGGATTTCCATCAGCGGCTCGCGCCCATTGGCCGTCGCGGCGCGGTCCTTCAACCGGCGCTTGTACCGACGCAGGCGCTTCTCGATGCGCTCGGCCATCTTGTCGAGGCTGGCATAGGCGTCGTGCGCGGTGGCGGAGGCTTCGAGCGTGATGCCCGAGGAGAGATGCAGGACACCATCGGTCTTGAAGGCGGTACCGTCCTTGCCGACGGTGATGTGCCCCTGGTAGCCGCCCTCGTAGTACTTGCTGAGCGCCGCGGCGACCCTGGCCTCGGCTTGTCCTCGCAGGGCGGCGCCCACGTCGAGATTCTTGCCGGAGATTCGCAAGCTCATGGACTGCTTCCCCTTCTTGTCGCCATGGTCAGTCACCGACCATCCTGAGGAGGTAAGGACGGGCCCGCGGGGTTGTCAATGAGCCGCCCGGCAGCGCTGCACGGGCTGCATGGCGGGGAAGCGGGCGGTCTCCCGCCGGTGCCGCGCCGCGGCGCCGGCGGGCCGGACAGCGTGAAGACCGCTGTTCTCAGCGTAAGGCGAGCGCCATCGCCGCCTTTTCCCGGCGCCGCTCCATGGAGGATGGAATCCGCAGCGATTCCCGATATTTCGCAACGGTCCGGCGGGCGATATCGATCCCGTTCGCCTTCAGCCTGACGACGATGGCGTCGTCGGAGAGCACGTCACCCGGCGCCTCCTCGTCGATCATCTGCCTGATGCGGTGGCGCACGGCCTCGGCCGAATGAGCCTCGCCATAGCCGGTTGCGGCGATCGCGGCCGAGAAGAAGTACTTCATCTCGAACACCCCCCGCGAACAGGCGAGGTACTTGTTGGAGGTGACGCGCGACACCGTCGATTCATGCATGCCGATCGCATCGGCGACGGTCTTCAGGTTGAGCGGACGCAGGTGCTCGACGCCATGGGCGAAGAAGCCGTCCTGCTGGCGCACGATCTCGCTGGCGACCTTGAGGATGGTGCGGGCGCGCTGCTCGAGCGAGCGCGTCAGCCAGTTCGCCGTCTGCAGGCATTCGGCGATGAAGGCCTTGTCCGCGTCGTTGCGGGCCGCCTTCGAGACGCGGGCGTGGTAGGTCTGGTTGACCAGCACCCGCGGCAGCGTGTCGGGGTTGAGGTCGACCAGCCAGGATCCGTCCGGCGCGGCGCGGATGAAGACGTCCGGCACCACGGTCTCGGCCGCGGAGCCGCCGAAAGCGCGCCCGGGCTTGGGATCGAGCCGCCGGAGCTCGGCGACCATGTCGGCGATATCCTCGTCGTCGACACCGCAGATCCGCTTCAGGGCGGCATAGTCGCGCCTGGCGACGAGCGGCAGGTTGGCGATCAGGGCCTGCATGGCGGGATCGTAGCGGTCGCGGTCACGCAACTGGATCGCCAGGCATTCGCCGACGTCGCGGGCGGCGACACCGCTCGGATCGAAGCCCTGGACGATGGCGAGGACCTGCTCGACCCGGGCAAGGTCGACGCCGAGGCGCTCGGCAATGTCGGCGAGCGGCTCGGTCAGGTAGCCGGAATCGTCGACGCCGTCGATGATATGACGGCCGATCAGCCGCTCCGCCGGCGCGGTCACGGCGAGGTCGAGCTGGGCGCTGAGATGGTCGTGCAGCGAGATCTCGCCGGTCAGGCCGCTCTCGAAACCTTCGGGCCCCTCGTCGAAGGAGCCGCCGGAGCTGCCATAGGCGCCGCCGGTGATCGGCAGGCTGTCCGCCCCTTGCGTCTCCAGGCGCGCCGCCTTGGGCTGCTCGTTCTGGAAGACGTTGTCGAGCCCCGTGCCGAGCCTGCCCTCGATCCCCTCCTGGGTGTTAAGGCTCTCGGCCCTGGCATAGGTCTCGGCATCGGCCGCGAGCGGGTTGTCGCCCTGGCCGTCGGGCGCGGCCGCTTCCGGCGCCTCGTCACCGCGCTCGAGCAGCGGATTGCGCTCCAGCTCGCCCTCGACGAAGCTCTGCAGTTCCAGATGCGAGAGCTGAAGCAGCTTGATCGCCTGCAGCAGCTGCGGCGTCATCACCAGGGACTGGCCCTGGCGCAGCTCCATGCGTGGCATCATCGCCATCGCGACTCCGACTCCTTACCTGCGGCAACTCGGCACGGTTCTTGCCTGCGAACGAGACTAGCCGTGCGCCGCAGCGGCGTCAAAGCCTCCTGCGCGCTTTCGAGCCAAGGCGTTAATGCGCCGCAGCATGGGCGCGCCGAGCGCCTGCCAGGTCAGAGGCGGAAATCCTCGCCGAGATAGACGCGGCGCACATCGGCGTTGGCGATGATCTCGGCCGGGGAGCCCTCGGTCAGCACGCGTCCGGAATGGATGATGTAGGCGCGATCGACCAGGCCGAGCGTCTCGCGAACATTGTGGTCGGTGATCAGCACGCCGATGCCGCGATCGGTCAATTGCCGCACCAGCTCCTGGATGTCGCCGACCGCGATCGGGTCGATGCCGGCGAAGGGCTCGTCGAGCAGGATGAAGGACGGCCGCCCGGCGAGCGCGCGGGCGATCTCGCAGCGCCGGCGCTCGCCGCCCGAAAGCGCGATCGACGGGGCCTTGCGCAGACGGGCGATGTTGAATTCGTCGAGCAGCTTGTCGAGCTCGCGCTCGCGCTTCTTGCGGTTGGGCTCGACCACCTCGAGCACGGCGCGGATGTTGTCCTCGACCGAGAGCCCGCGGAAGATCGAGGCTTCCTGCGGCAGGTAGCCGATGCCGAGCCGCGCCCGCTGGTACATCGGCAGATTGGTGATGTCGTTCCCCTCGAGCGAGATCACGCCCATATCGGCGCTGACCAGCCCGGTGATCATGTAGAAGATCGTGGTCTTGCCGGCGCCGTTCGGCCCGAGCAGGCCGACGGCCTCGCCATTGCGCACATAGAGCGAGGCCTCGCTCACCACGTTGCGGGCGCCGTAACTCTTGCGCAGGCCGCTGACGGCGAGGATGCCGGCCCCGCCGACAGCGCTCGCGATGCGGCCGGGCCGGGCGTCGTCCTCGGCCTCGGGCTCACTCCTGCCGCGGCCAAAGAGTCCGCCGAGCCTGGCGAAGAGGCCGCCGCGCGCCGCCGGCGCCCGGGCCGGACGCGCCGCGTTCGACTGCGCCTGCGCGGCAGCCTCGGGAGGCGGGGAAAGGGATATCGTCACAGGGAGAAACGCACGCTGCTGACGTTCGACATGGGTCCGCTCTGGTATGCGAGGCGCGCCCGGCTGGCAACGCCTTCCTGCGGCCGCCCCTGCCGCAGGTGATTCAGTTGGTCGGAGCGGCAGCCGGCTTGGCCCCCGCCTTGCTGTCCTTGCCGTCCTTGCCGGCCTCGCCCGAATTCGGCACGAAGAAGCCCTGGACCCGCCCCTTCGAGGTGACGTTGGCGACACCGGTCTGGGTATCGTAGACGAGCTGATCGCCGCGGGTGATGTTCGGGCCGTCGTTCAGCGCGACATTGCCGGTCATGATCACCTTGTTGTTGGCGCGGTCGAAGACGGCATTGTCCGAGGTCGCGGCCTGGGTCTTCGAGACCACGGTGACCGGGCCGGTGCATTCGATGCGCTTGATCGCGCCGTCATTGGCCTGGCTCTGCCCCTGAGCGGCCGGCTGGGCCGGCTTCGGCGTCCCGCCCTGGCCGCGGCCTTCGTAGAACACCGTCATGACCGAGCAGCGCACCGTCGTCTCGCCCTGCACCGCGACGACATTGCCGGAAAAGACCGCCTTGTTGTCCTTGTCGAGCACGTCGAGCTTGTTCGCGTCGATCTTGATCGGCTCCTTGCTGTCGCCGCCCATGCCGCCGAAAGGCGAGCCCGGCGCGCCGCCGCGCGCCTTGGCCGGCTTGGCCGGCGCCGTGCTCGCAGCGGCAGGCGCCGCGCCGGATCGCGCCGGCGGCTGCTGGGCGAGCGACGCGGCGGACAGAGCGGGCGCGATCAAGGCGGCAAGAGCGAGAACGAGCGGTTTCATGGGCGATCCGTCATTGATCCATAGGGCGCGATGCGAGGGTCTCACGGCTTCGCAGCCGGGCGGACGGCTTCGAGATCGGGCGTGCTGCCCTCGCGCTCCGGCCCGGCCAGGCTGCGCGCCGGCGCGTTCTCGATCAGCACATGCACCCGCCCTTCGAAGCTGATGAGCGCGCCGTTGTCCTTCACGTCGAGCGTATCGGCGTCGACCGTGGTCGTGCCGAGGTTGACCTTGACCGGCTCCCGCGAATTGACCGTGCCGCCCTTGAAGTCGACATCGGCCGTGCGCATGCGGATGTCATAACCCGAATCGGTGCGGATCTTCACGTCGTCGACCAGCTTCAGCTTCTCCTTCTGCTGATCGAAATGGCCGCTCCGGGCGTTGATGTTGATCCAGCCCTCCGATTTCATCAGCACCCGCGCCGTCATCTTGACCAGCTCGATCTGCGTCGGATTGCGCACATCCTGCAGCGCCGAGTCGGCCGTGACCTCGTAGGGGCTGTTGTCCTTGCGGTAGCCGGCGAGCTTCGGCGCTTCCATCACCACCTTGCCGCCGGACAGGCTGATGCCGCCCAGCGAGAGATTGCCGGCCTGACGCAGCGGGCTGAGGAACGGGACGACGATCAGGCCGACGACCGCGACCCCCGCTCCCACCGGGATCAGGCGCCGCAACAGGCGCACGAGCACGGAATGCCGGCGCGCCGCCTGGAAGGCGTTCTGCCGCATCTGCGCCCTGATCGCCGCCGGGCTGCGTGTCTCAGGAGTTGTGATCGCCAAGGTCATGCTCGCCCATTGCCAGCCACCGGCGGCTTTTTCATGTCGAACCGGCGCATACCGACAGGCAGACGCGGCCGGTCAGGCGGTCGCCGGACGGATGCCCCCTATCCTGATACATCAAGTTTACGTATGCGCGAAGATGTCGGCTTCGGGCCAGCCGGCGAGATCGAGCGCGGCCCGCGTCGGCAGGAAGCCGAAGCAGGCCTCGGCCAGATGCGTGCGCCCCTCGCGGGCCAGGAGCACGTCGAGCTTCGCCTTCAGCGCATGCAGGTGCAGCACGTCGGCGGCGGCATAGCCGAGCTGGGCCTCCGTCAGCGTCTCGGCGCCCCAGTCGGAGGATTGCTGCTGCTTCGAGAGCTCGACGCCGAGCAGCTCGCGGACGAGATCCTTCAGCCCATGCCGGTCGGTGTAGGTGCGGACCAGCTTGGAGGCGATCTTGGTGCAATAGACCGGCGTGGTGACGACGCCGAAGGCCTTTTCGAGCGCGGCGATGTCGAAGCGGGCGAAGTGGAACAGCTTCAGCACGCCCGGATCGGCGAGCATGCGGCAGAGATTGGCCGGCGCCGGCGCACCCTTCGGAATCTGCACGATGTCGGCGGTGCCGTCGCCGCGCGAGAGCTGCACCACGCAGAGCCGGTCGCGCTGGGGATTGAGGCCGAGCGTCTCGGTGTCGATCGCCAGGACCGGCCCCGGCTCGAACCCGTCGGGCAGATCACCGCGATGCAGACGAATGGTCATGCCCTTCAACCTCATTCGGCGACGCGGGGCGCCGCTCGGACAGCCTGGCGTCCACCAGCCGGCCGAACGGCCGCGTCGAAACCCGGGGAACGCTCCGCAGCTAGCCGCGCGCCCGGCCGCGTTCAAGCATTTTCTTTCGGCAATACAACCGGTTCGGCACGATTAACCCTTTATTCACCATAAGCTTCACCCCGCGGTCCGGAGATGCGAATGTGCGGGACCGGAGTGCGCGAATGTCTCCAATCCGCCTGTTCACCGATTTCGACGGCCGCATCGGCCTGCGCCAGTTCTGGCTCGGCAGCATCGCGCTCGCGCTCTGCCTGCTGGCGATCCAGTGGGGCGCGGCGCAAGCCACGGACAAATATACCGGGGCGAAGATCGCCGCCTTCGCCAACGCCTTCGCCCTGTTCCCCTGGGCCGCGCTGGCGGCGAAGCGCGCCGCCGATCGCGGCGGCTCCTCGCTGTTCGGCATCCTGCTGGTCTGCGCCATCGTCCTGCCGGGCGAGCTGCGGCCCATCCTCGGCTATGTCTGGGACCCTTCGCTGGTCGCGATCTCGACGATCGCCTGGCTGATCGCGCTGGTCGATCTCGGCCTGATGCCGGGGGTGGACCAGAAGGAGTCGCTTGCGGAGCGCGAGGGCGCTGCTAAACGGGCGCGATGACGCAGACCACGCCCGCCATCCCGGCCCCGCTCGATTTCGATCCCACCGATCCCATCGCCCTGACCCAGGCCCTGGTGCGTTGCCGGTCGGTGACGCCGGCGGAAGGCGGCGCGCTCGCCCTGCTCGGCGCCGTTCTGAGTGCCGAGGGCTTCGGCGTCGAGCGACCGGTCTTCTCCGAGCCCGGCCTGCCCGATGTCGAAAATCTCTATGCCCGGATCGGCGGCGAGGGGCCGGTCCTCGTCATCGCCGGCCATACCGACGTCGTCCCGCCCGGCGACCTCGCCGCCTGGACGCATGACCCCTTCGCGGCCGAGATCGAGGACGGCGTGCTTTACGGCCGCGGCGCCTGCGACATGAAAGGCGGCCTCGCCGCCATGGTCGCGGCGGCCATCCGCTATCGCCGCGAGAATCCGGACGCGCCGGGCTCGATCGCGGTGCTGGTCACCGGCGACGAGGAAGGTCCGGCGGTGAACGGCACCGTCAAGCTGCTGGCCTGGGCCGACGCGCGCGGCGAGCGTTTCGACCACTGCCTGCTCGGAGAGCCGACCAACCCGGCTGCGATGAGCGACATGATCAAGATCGGCCGGCGCGGCTCGCTGACCGGCAAGCTGACGGTGCAGGGCGTCCAGGGTCATGTCGGCTATCCGCACCTGGCGCGGAACCCGATCCGCGGCATGGTCAGGCTGCTCGCCGGCCTCGAGGCGACGCCGCTCGACGCCGGCACCGAGCATTTCGACCCGAGCAATCTCGAGGTGACCACGCTCGATGTCGGCAATCCCGCGACCAATGTGATCCCGGCGCAAGCCAGAGCCGTGTTCAACATCCGCTTCAACGATCTGTGGACGCCGGAGACGCTGGCCGCCGAGATCGAGCGGCGGCTGCGCGAGGCGGCCGGCAACGCCGTGCGCTATGAGATCGGCTTCGAGCCGACCAATGCCGTCGCCTTCCTGACGCAGCCCGGCCCGTTCGTCGCCATGGTCGCCGCGGCGGTCGAGAGCGAGACCGGCAAGCGCCCGGCGCTGTCGACCACCGGCGGCACCTCGGACGCCCGCTTCATCAAGACCTACTGCCCGGTCGTCGAATACGGCGTCGTCGGCCAGACCATGCACCAGGTCGACGAGCGGGTCGCGATCGCCGACCTGCATGCGCTGGAACGGATCACGCACCGGCTGCTGACCGATTATTTTGCCGCAGCGCCGCGTGCTTGACGGAACCGACCCCGGCGCTCACAGTTAGACGAAAGTCTAATATCGTGACGTCCGGAGGGTTGGGCCATGAGGCTTGCTGCCGACGATGTGACGCGATCGCTCGCCGCGTCCTGGCGCCTGCTGCGCGCCGATGCGAAAGCCCTGCCCGATCTCGACCTCAGCCGCGAGGGTTTCTGGCGCTCCTATCTCGCGCTGGTGCTGATCGTGCCGTCGATGATCCCGGTGCTGGCGGCCGAACGGACCCTGGCCGGACTTGCCGGCGGCGGGCTGTTCGACGCGCCCGGCCTGATCGGCGCCATCGTCACCGCCGAGATCCTCGCGATCGTCGCGGTGCCCGTCCTGCTGGTCGGGCTCGCGCCGAACCAGATGCACGAGCCGCGTTTCACCGGCTTCATCATCGCCTGGAACTGGGCCGCCATCCTCTCCGCTGCGTTGATGGCCGTGCCGGCGACCGTATTCGCGCTCGGCTGGTCCAATCCCGGCATCGCCGGCTTCCAGAGTCTCGCCTTCGCGGCGATCGTGCTCAGGCTGCGCTACTGCGTCGCCAGGGCCGCCTTCGGTTCGCGAAGCGGCGTCGCGGGCGCGATCGCCTGCGCCAGCGCGCTCGCCGACTATGCGGTGCTCAGGACCTTCGGACTGGCGGGTTTCTGATCGGGCCTCAGTAGTCCACGCCGGCCAGATAGAGGCCGCAAGGCGGCGCCAGCGCGGCGCATTGCGAGCGGTCGCGCGCCGCCAGCACCTTGCCGACCTTGCTCTCCGGCCAGCGCTCCATGCCGACCATCTTCAGGCAGCCGACCATGGAGCGGACCTGATGATGCAGGAAGGAACGGGCATGGGCATAGACCACGATCTCCGCTCCTTCCCGCCGGCAATCGAGCCGGTCGAGCGTGCGCAGCGGGCTGTTGGCCTGGCATTCGGCGGCGCGGAAGGTGGTGAAGTCGTGATGGCCGATCAGCGCCTTGGCCGCCCGGTCCATCGCCTCGTGGTCGAGCCTGACCGGCACATGCCAGACGCGGCCCGCGTCGAGCGCGGGCTGCGCCCGGCGGTCGAGGATGCGGTAGATGTAATAGCGGCGCGTCGCCGAGATGCGGGCGTCGAAGGTGTCCGGCACCGCCTCGGCGCTCAGCAGCGCGACCGGAATCGGCTTGAGCCGGGCATTGGTGGCGTCGCGCACGACATCGGTGCGCCAGTCCCTGGCAAGGTCGACATGGGCGACCTGGTGGGTGGCGTGGACGCCGGCATCGGTCCGCCCGGCGCAATGCAGGCGCACCGCATGGCCGCAGAACGCCTCGATCGCCTCCTCGACGCTCTGCTGCACCGACGGCCCGTTAAGCTGGCGCTGCCAGCCCGAAAAGGGCGTGCCGTCGTATTCGATGACGAGCTTGTAGCGCGGCATCGGCCTAGAGCTTCGCCCCGGCCGAGAGCCGCGCCCCGCGCAGGAACTCCTGGGCGCTCATCGGCCCCCTGCCCGCGCGCTGGACCTGGAGCAGCTTCACCGCCCCGACCGCGCAGGCGACCGTGCCCTCGTCGTCGAGCAGCGTGCCGGGCTCGGCCGCGCCGCCGGCCCGGGCGGTGCGCAGCAGCTTGAGCCGTTCCGGCCCCTTGCCGAGATCGACCTCGACGAAGGCGCCCGGAAAGGGCGAGAGCCCGCGCACGACATCGTGGACCTGCTGCGCCGGCAAGTTCCAGCTCAGCCTGGCCTCGTCATTGCCGATCTTGCTGGCATAGGTGACGCCCTGCTGCGCCTGCGGCGTGAAGCGCAAGGCGCCGCGGCCGAGCGCGGCGAGCGCCCGGACCATCAGGTCGGCGCCGAGGGCGGCGAGCCGGTCGTGCATCTCGCCGGCGGTGGCGTTGCCGTCGATCGTGAGCGTCTCGACCATGGCAACGGGGCCCGTGTCGAGCCCCTCCTCCATCTTCATCACGCAGACGCCGGTCTCCGTATCGCCGGCCATGATGGCGCGCTGGATCGGCGCGGCCCCGCGCCAGCGCGGCAGCAGCGAGGCGTGCAGGTTGAGGCAGCCGAGTTCGGGCACCTCGAGGATCGCCCTGGGCAGGATCAGGCCGTAGGCGACGACGACGGCGACATCGGCCTGGTGCGAGGCCATCAGCTCGGCGGCCTCCGGCGTCCTCAGGCTCTTCGGCGAGAACACCGGGATGCCGAAGCGCTCGGCCGTGACCTGCACCGGCGAGGGCCGCAGCTCCATGCCGCGCCCGGCCGGCGCCGGGGCGCGGGTATAGGCGCAGACGACCTCATGGCCCTGGCCGACGATCTCGGTCAGGGTCGGCACGGCGAAATCCGGCGTGCCCATGAAGATGATGCGCAAGCTCATATCGTGACGCTGTCCCTGGCGAGTGACTTGGCGCTCAGGCGGCGCTCTCCCGCTTCGCCTGCTTGGCAAAGCGCTTGGTGACGCGCTCGCGCTTCAGCCGCGACAGATGATCGATGAAGAGCACGCCGTTGAGATGGTCGATCTCGTGCTGCAGACAGGTGGCGAGCAGGCCGTCGGCCTCGATCTCCTGCGCCTTGCCGTCGAGATCGCGATAGCTGACCTTGACCCGCGCCGGCCGCTCGACCTCCTCGTAATAATCGGGGATCGAAAGACAGCCCTCCTCATAGGCGCTGAGCTCGTCCGAATGCCAGGTCACCTCCGGATTGACGAAGACCATCGGCTCGCGCTTCTGCTCCTCGCCTTCCTCGGCCTTCTTCGAGACGTCGATGGTGATCAGCCGGACCGGCTCGCCGATCTGGATCGCGGCGAGACCGATTCCCGGCGCGTCGTACATGGTCTCCAGCATGTCCTCCGCGAGCTTGCGGATCTCCGGCGTGATGTCGCCGATCGGCGCGGAAACCTTGCGCAGCAGCGAGTCGGGCAGGATGACGAGGGGGCGGATGGCCATCGGGCGCTCTGAAAGGAGTGTCGGAAGTCGCCGCGACATAAGCACTTGTGTGGAAGCGGTCAAACTGTTCCGCTTTCGTTCTGGAAAACCGGCTCGAATCATGTAGGCTCGCGGGATGAACCAGATCGCCTTCGTCCTGCTGGAGCGGCCCGTGAGCTGGGCCGAGGCCGCCTTCGGCTTCGCCGGGTTGACGCTCGCCCTGCTGGTGCTGGCGCTGCTCTCCTCCTGGCGCGGCGCGCGCCGGCGCGAGATGGAGACGGCGATGGCGGCCGAGCGCGCCCGCGAGATGGACGACAAGGTCGCCGAGATGAACCGGCAGCAGGCCGAGCTGATGGGCCGGATGCAGACCATGGCCGAGATCCTCTCGACCCGGCAGGGCGACCTCGCCCGCATCATGGCCGAGCGCATGGACGGATTGCGCCAGCAGGTCGGCGCCGGGCTGGAGCAGAACGTCCGCCAGACCAATGAGAGCCTCGGCAAATTGCAGGAGCGCCTCGCCGTCATCGACAACGCCCAGAAGAACCTGACCGAGCTCACCGGCGAGGTGGTGACGCTGAAGGACGTGCTCGCCAACAAGCAGGCGCGCGGCGCCTATGGCCAGGGCCGGATGGAGGCGATCATCCGCGACGGTCTTCCGGCGGCCTTCTTTTCCTTCCAGCCCACGCTTTCGAGCGGCAAGCGGCCGGACTGCCTCGTCACCCTGCCGGGCGACGGGCGCGGCCTCGTCATCGACGCCAAGTTCCCGCTCGAGAGCTTCACCCTGCTGCGCGAGGCGCGCGGCGAGGAGGCGAAGAAGCAGGCTTCGGCACGGGTCCGCGCCGATGTCGGCCAGCACGTCAAGGACATCGCCGAGCGTTATTTCCTGCCCGGCGAGACGCAGGACATGGCGCTGCTCTTCGTGCCCTCGGAGGCGATCTATGCCGATCTGCACGAGCATTTCGACGACGTCATCCAGAAGGCGCACCGGGCGCGGGTGATGATCGTCTCGCCCTCGCTGCTGGCGCTGGCGATCCAGCTGATGCAGTCGCTGGTGCGCGACGCCCGCATGCGCGAGGAGGCGCGTGTCATCCAGTCCGAGGTCGGCAAGCTGCTCGACGATGTCCGCCGGCTCGGCGAGCGCGTCGACAAGCTCGACACGCATTTCCGCCAGGCCCAGGACGACGTCGCCCAGATCAAGACCTCGGCCGGCAAGGTCACCGGCCGGGCCGAGAAGATCGGCGCGCTCGAATTCGACGACGCCCGCCCGAACGAGCCGCAGCTCCCCTTCGCCAGGGCCGTGAAGCTGAAGGCGGCGGAGTAGGCGAGGCGCGGGAGGCGCTCGCTTCGTGCGGCGAGCGTGCCCCGCCTGTGCCGATGTCCCGGTCATCCGACGCCGCACGGCCGACTGCGTCCGACCATTCCGTCAAGCCGCCGGGTTCGGCGACCTCGATCCGCTTTCCTGCTGGCGGCGGAACCAATGAGGCTAACCTGCGTTAAGGTCATCTGACGCTGAATTGTCGAACCGAACGGTGGCTGCTGCCAGTCACAGAAGGGCGCCCGCTATGTCGATCGTCGCCCGGCATGATCTTCATTTCCTCGTGCACAGGTTAAGCCGGGGTTTTCCGCTCAGCGACATGGAAGCCAGCGCGATCAGTCACCTGCCGATCATGTTGAAGCACGTGGAGGCCGGTGCCGATATCCTGCGTGAAGGGGATCCTGCGTCCGAGGCCTGCATCGTGCTGGAAGGCCTGGTTTGCCGCTACGAAATCGTAGCGGAAGGCGGAAGACAGATCCAAGCCTACCATATCCCCGGCGACATCCCGGATCTTGCCGGGCTGCATCTCCAGACGCTCGAGCATAATATCTGCGCACTGCGGCCAAGCATTGTGGCGATGGTTTCGCATCGCGCCCTGCATATCCTGATTGCCGAGCATCCGCAGATCGGCGCGCGCCTTTGGCGCGAGACCGCCATCGACGCTGCCGTCGCCCATGCATGGGTCAGCAACATCGGCCGACGCACGGCGCGTGCCCGGATGGCTCACTTTCTGTGCGAGATGCTGGCACGCTACCAAGCGCTGGACCTGGCGAGCGATACGATTCCCTGCATCATCACCCAGCTCGAACTGGGCGACTCACAGGGCATGTCGGTCGTCCATGTGAACCGGGTGCTGAAGAGCCTCAAGAGGGCCGGGCTGATCGAGATGAGGGGCAAGAATATCAGGATCCGGGACCAGGTCGCCCTGCAGTTCGCCGGCGACTTCGATCCCAGCTATCTCCACCTCAGCGAGGCGGTGCACTGAACCGCCGGCTACGCGATGTCGGCTTCGCCCCCGGCCGACCCGCAGCGTCAGGCCCTGACGAGCGCCGCCGACAGCTCGGGCTTGACGTTCAGCGTCTGGAAGACGACGCAATAGCGCTCGGTCAGCTTCAGCAGCGTGTCGAGCTTGTCCTGCGGGGCGTCGGTCTCGACGTCGAAAAACAGGCGGATCGCCTTGAAGCCGACGGGCGCGTCCTTCGCCACGCCGAGCGTGCCGCGGAAATCGAGATCGCCCTCGGCGCGGACCGTGCCCTTCTTCAGCTCGATCTCGAGCGCGGTCGCGACCGCCTTCAGCGTGACGCCGGCGCAGGCGACCAGCGCCTCGAGCAGCATGTCGCCGGAGCAGAGCTCGGCGCCGGAGCCGCCCGTCGCCGGGTGCAGGCCGGCGAGCGCGAGCGCCCGGCCGGTCTCGACCTTGCAGGCGATGTGCTGGTCGTCGAGCTCGCCCCTGGCCCTGAGCGTGACCACCGCCGCATCCGGCGCCTCACGGTACCTGTCCTTGAGCGGGGCCTGCAGAGCGCGCAGCGCGGTGACGTCCATGATCCGGCATCCTTGTGAAGCGACCTGCCGGCTTGTAGCCGCTTCAGGCCGCCGCCTCCACCGCCGGCGCGACATGCCGGCCTTCCCTTTCGAGCGCCCGCCGCAATTCGCGGCGCAGGGCGAGGAAGCCGACGGAGCCCTGCTCGCGCGGGCGGGCCAGCAGATTGGCGAGGCTGAAGGCGACCGGCCCCGGCTGCTGCGGCAGGACGAGGATGCGGTCGGCGAGGCGCAGGGCCGCGTCGATCGAGCCCGTGGCGAAGACGACGGCCGGGCGGCCCCGCCCGCAGAGCTCCGGCAGGAAGGCGTCGAGCTCCGCCCGCGCGGCCTCGCACAGCGCCGCGAAGGGCTCGTCGATCAGGAGCAGGCGCGGCCTCGCCAGCAGGAGGCGCGCGATGGCGAGCCGCAGCAGACCTTCCGGCGAGAGCGCCCCCGGCCGCTGCCGCGCCTGCGTGGCGAGGCCGACGCGGACCAGCACATTGGCGATCAGGCCCTCGCGCTCGAACGGCGAGGCGTTCGGCAGGGCGAAGGCGAGGTTCCCGGCAAGATCGAGCCAGGGGAAGACGCGCGGCCGGGCGCAGAGCAGGCCGAGCTCGGCCGTCGGCACCGTCCCGTCACCGCCCGCCGAGGCGGCCAAGGCATGCAGCGCCGCCGCCCGCGCCTCGGGAGCGCCGAGCAGGGCGACGACCTCGCCGGGCGCCGGGCGCAGCGGAACCGTCTCGAGAGAACAGGGGAGATCGCGACAAGCGGGCGACATGCTGGCTCCTTCCATGGCGAGGCGGAGGGAGCGCCGACGGCCGCGGGCCGTCCCGTCGTTCCCGCGCTTTAGCTGCATTTGTTTCGCGCCCGCAAGCTGAGGCTCAAATCGGCGCGTGTCCTTTGATACGGTACAGCCGTCCGCTTTGTCAAACGCGACCCATCGGTATCCTCCGACCTCGGCGCGTGGAACGGGCAATCGCCGTTTCCGCAGGCCGCGGCAATCATGCTAGGGATCGCCGCCTCCGCCGAAAGCCCGAAGAGCCCCGTTCAGTGCCGCCCGTTCCCGACAAGCCAGCCTCGCGCCTCGCCGATTTGATCGACAATCCCGCGGCCGCGGTCGGCAGGCTGGCCCGGCAGTTCGAGCAGGAGGACCGGGACGGCCTGCGCGGAGCCCTGGTCGACGCCCTGCGCGACACACTCGCGGAGGGGCGCCAGTCGGCCCGCGAGCTGCTGGCGCGCACGCGCAACGGCCTCTCCTGCGCCAAGCGGCTCTCGGACGTGATGGACGCCGTGGTCGCCGGGCTGCACGTCGCCGCGACGCGGCATTTCTACCCGGTCGAGAACCCCTCGGCCGGCGAGCGCATCGCCGTCGTCGCGGTCGGCGGCTATGGCCGCGGCACGCTGGCGCCGGGCTCCGATGTCGACCTGCTGTTCCTGTTCCCCGACAAGCAGACGGCCTGGGGCGAGAGCGTGGTCGAGGCGATGCTCTATCCGCTCTGGGACCTGAAGCTGAAGGTCGGCCATTCCGTGCGCTCGGTCGACGACTGCATCCGCGAGGGCCGGGCCGACATGACGATCCGCACGGCGCTGCTGGAGGCGCGGCTGATCTGCGGCGATGCCGGCCTGTTCGCCGAACTGCAGCGGCGCTACGGCGCCGAGATCGCCGAGGGCACGGCCGCCGCCTTCACCGAGGCCAAGCTCGCCGAGCGCGAGGGCCGCGTCGCCCGCGCCGGCTCGTCGCGCTATCTGGTCGAGCCCAACGTCAAGGACGGCAAGGGCGGCCTGCGCGACCTCAACACGCTGTTCTGGATCGCGAAATACTCCTACCGCGTCGACGATCCGGCCGAGCTGGTCGAGGCCGGGCTGTTCGACGCGCGCGAGTTCGCGATGTTCCAGCGCTCGGAGGAGTTTCTCTGGCGGGTGCGCTGCTGGATGCATTTCATTACCGGCCGGGCCGAGGAGCGGCTCTCCTTCGACCTGCAGCGCCAGGTCGCGGCCGCGATCGGCTATGCCGGGCGCAGCGGCCAGGCGCCGGTCGAGCGCTTCATGAAGGCCTATTTCCTCGTCGCCAAGGATGTCGGCGACCTGACCGCGATCGTCTGCGCCGCGCTGGAGGCGCGCCAGCAGAAGCCGCGCGCCAGCCTGACCAGCCTGATCGGCTCCTTCACCAAGCGCCGGCGCGTGCGCGCGCTCGGCCATCCCGACTTCACCCTGCGGGGCCAGCGCCTCGCCGTCACCGACGACGAGGCGTTCAGGCGCGACCCGGTCAACCTGCTGCGGCTCTACGAGATCGCCAGCCGCGACGACCTCGCCATCCATCCGGACACCAGCCGGCTGGTGACGCAGTCGCTCAGGCTGGTCACCCCGCATCTGCGCGCCGACCGCGAGGCCAACCGCATCTTCCTGGAGATCCTGACGGCGCGGCGCTCGCCGGAGGCGGTGCTGCGGCGGATGAACGAATCCGGGCTGCTCGGCCGCTTCATCCCGGATTTCGGCCGCGTCGTCGCGATGATGCAGTTCAACATGTATCACCACTACACCGTCGACGAGCACCTGATCCGTTCGATCGGCATCCTCGCCGAGATCGATGCCGGCGCGCTCGAGGCCGAGCACCCGCTGGCGAACTCGATCTTCGCGACGATCACCAACCGGCGCGCCCTCTATGTCGCGCTGTTCCTGCACGACATCGCCAAGGGCCGGCCGGAGGACCATTCGGTCGCCGGTGCCCGCATCGCCCGCAAGCTCTGCCCCAGGCTCGGCCTCAGCGAGGCGCAGACCGAGACGGTGGTCTGGCTGATCGAGAACCATCTGGTGATGTCGACCGTCGCCCAGAGCCGCGATCTCGGCGACCCCAAGACGATCGAGAGCTTCGCGGCGATCGTGCAGACGCTGGAGCGCCTCAAGCTGCTGCTGGTGCTGACGGTGGCCGACATCAAGGCGGTCGGTCCCGGCGTCTGGAACGGCTGGAAGGGCCAGCTGCTGCGCACGCTCTATTACGAGACCGAGGTGGTGCTCGCCGGCGGCCATTCCGGGATCGAGCGCAAAGCCAGGGTCGAGCGCAAGCAGGAGGCGCTGGCGGCGCGCCTCGCCGACTGGACGGAGGAGGAGCGCGCCGCCTATCTCGCCCGGCACTATCCGGCCTACTGGCTCAAGGTCGAGCCCGAGCGGCAGGAGCGGCATGCCCGTTTCCTGCGCGAGGCCGAGATCGCCGGCCGCACCACGGCGACGCGGGTCGAGACCGACCAGTTCCGCGGCGTGACCGAGCTCACCGTGCTGGCGCCCGACCATCCGCGCCTGCTCGCCATCGTCACCGGCGCCTGCGCGGCGGCCGGCGGCAACATCGTCGACGCCCAGATCTTCACCACCACCGACGGGCTGGTGCTCGACACGATCTTCGTCTCGCGCGCCTTCGAGCGCGACGACGACGAGCTGCGCCGGGCCGAACGGATCGCGGCGGCGATCGAGCGGGCGCTCAAGGGCGAGATCAAGATCGCCGACCTCGTCGCCCAACGCCGCGCCCCGCCGCCGCGCGGCCAGACCTTCCAGGTCGCGCCCGAGGTCATCATCGACAACGTGCTGTCGTCGCGGCACACGGTGCTGGAGGTCTCGGGCCTCGACCGGCCCGGCCTGCTCTACGACCTCACCACCGCGATCGGCAAGCTCAACCTCAACATCGCCTCGGCCCATATCGCGACCTTCGGCGAGAAGGCGGTCGACGTCTTCTACGTCACCGACCTGACCGGGGCGAAGATCACCTCGACCGGCCGGCAGCTGATGGTCCGCCAGGCGCTGCTCGCCGTGTTCAGCCTGGAGCTCGACAAGCCGCCTTCGAGCAAGGGCAAGGCCATGGCCCGTGCTTGATTTCGACCCGCCGAAGCCCGATATCGGCGGCGAAGCCGGTGTGCCGGAAGGTCACGCCGCCATGCCGCATGATGAGCAACGATTGGGATGATGGAATGACGCAGAACCCTGCGAAGGACGATCCGAAGCCGGAGACCGAGAGCCAGGACGCGGCCGGCGCGAACGCGAACGAGACCGCCTCGCCCGATCCGCTCGCCCTGCTCGAGGCCGAGCGCGACGACCTCAAGGACAAGCTGCTGCGCACCCTGGCCGAGATGGAGAATCTGCGCCGCCGCACCGAACGCGAGATCGCGGATGCGAAAGCCTATGCCGTGACCAGCTTCGCCCGCGACCTGCTCGGCTCGGCGGACAATCTGCGCCGCGCGCTGGAGAGCGTGCCGGAGGCGGCCCGCGCCGCTGCCGACAACGCGCTGCAGGCCGTAGTCGAGGGCGTCGAGCTGACCGAGCGCGAGCTGCTGAAGACGCTGGAACGCCATGGCGTCCGCAAGATCGACCCGCAGGGCGAGAAATTCGACCCGAACCTGCACCAGGCGATGTTCGAGGCGCCCGACGCGGCGATCGCCAAGGGCCTGGTCTCGAAGGTGGTGCAAACCGGCTACAAGATCGGCGAGCGCGTGCTGCGCCCGGCGCTGGTCGGCGTCTCGGCCGGCGCGCCCAGGCCGGCTGCCGACGGCTCCGATGCCCCGGCTGCCGATGCCGGCGACAAGCCGGCGACCTGACAGGTGCTCGAAGCCGCGGGCGTCGTCGTCTTCGCCCTGACCGGGGCGCTGGTCGCCGCCCGCAAGCGCATGGACCCGTTCGGCTTCATCCTGCTCGCCACCGTCACCGGCGTCGGCGGCGGCACCCTGCGCGATCTCCTGCTCGACCGGCGCGTCTTCTGGATCGAGGCGCCGGCCGACGTGATGCTGTGCGCGACCGTCGCCCTCGCCGCCTGGGCGGTCGCCTATGCCCGGCCCGGCATGCTCGACGGCTGGGGCGCCGCGCGCCTGCTGATCTGGGCCGATGCCGCCGGGCTCGCGCTCTTCGCCGTGGTCGGGGCGCAGAAGGGGCTGGCGGCCGGCGTTCCCGCGCTGTCGGCGATCGCCTTCGGCGCGGTGACCGCGACCTTCGGCGGCATCATCCGCGACATCCTCGCCGGCGACCGGCCGATGCTGCTGTGGAGCCGGGACTTCTACGTCACCGCGGCGGCGGCCGGCGCCGCCGCGACGGTCGGTCTGGCGCAGACCGGGCTCGATCCGCGGCTCGTCATGCTGGGCGGCCTCGCCGCCGGCTTCGGCCTGCGCGCCGGCTCGCTCCTGCTCGGCTGGTCGTTCCCGAAACTGCCGGGGGACGAGCGGGGGAATTCACCCTGACGGCTTCGTCACCCTGCGCAGCGTCAAATTGATCCGCCCCGGCTGCGGCAGCAGGCTCGACGAGCCCGCGAGGATGCGGTCGATGCCGTGATAGGCGAGCCGCGCCGGCCCGCCGAAGGCGAGCGCATCGCCCGAGGCCAGCTTCAGCGAGAGCGTCTTGCCGCCACGACTGGTGCCGCCGATGCGGAAGATCGCGGTGTCGCCGAGCGAGAGCGACAGCACCGGCGCGTCGAATTCCGCCTCGTCGCGGTCCTGATGCAGGCCCATCCTAGCCGTCGGCTCGTAGAAATTGACCAGGCAGGCCTCGGGCGGGTGCGAGTAGCCCGCGAGTTCCCGCCAGGCGCGCAGCAGCCGCTCGGGGATCGGCGGCCAGGGTGCGCCGGTCTGCGGATGCAGCGGCTGGTAGCGATAGCCGCGCTCGTCGGAGATCCAGCCGAGCACGCCGCAATTGGTCATTCTGACGGAGAAAGGCTTTCCGGTCTTCGGCATGCGCGGCGTGTAGAAGGGCGCCTGCCGCGCCGCCTCGCGCAGATCGGCGATCAGCGCCGCCTGCTCGGCCGCGTCGAGATAGTCCGGCCAATGCGTCACGCCGGGCGCGACGGCGAGCGCAGCCACCGCAGCACTCAGACTGTGTCGAGGCCGAGCACGTCGGCCATCGAATAGAGCCCGGGCTTGCGGCCGCGGCCCCACAGCGCCGCCCTGACCGCGCCCTGCGCGAACAGGCTGCGATCCTCGGCGACATGGGCGAGCTCGAGCCGCTCGCCCGCGCCGGCAAAGATCACCTTGTGATCGCCGACGACGGTGCCGCCGCGGAGCGCGGCGAAGCCGACCGTGCCGGGCTGCCGCGCCCCGACCTGACCGTCGCGCACCGCGACCCGGCACTCCGCGAGATCGACGCCGCGCCCCTGCGCCGCCGCCTCGCCGAGCAGGACGGCGGTGCCCGAAGGCGCGTCGACCTTCATGCGGTGATGCATCTCGAGGATCTCGATGTCCCAGTCGGTGCCGAGCGTCGCGGCGACCTTGCGCACCAGCGCCGCGAGCAGATTGACGCCGAGGCTCATATTGCCGGAGCGGATGATGGCGGCATGGCGCGAAGCCGCTTCCAGCTTCGCCAGATGCTGCGGCTCCATGCCGGTGGTGCCGGCGACATGGACGATGCGGGCCTGGGCGGCGAGGCCGGCGAAGGCGACGGTCGCGTCGGGCGTGGTGAAGTCGAGCACGCCCTCGGCCTCGACGAAGGCGGCGACCGCGTCGTCGCCGACCAGGACGCCGCTGGCGGGCAGGCCGGCCAGCACCGCCGCATCCTGGCCGAGCGCGGGCGAGCCCGGCCGCTCGATCGCGGCGGAGAGGACGCAGCCCGGCGCGTCATGGATCGCCCTGACCAGCGAGCGGCCCATCCGGCCGGCGGCGCCGACGACGACGAGACGCATGTCGCTCATGGGAAAACGCTCCGAAGCAGCCAGGACAGGCGCCGAACTCCGGCGCTCACATGCCTATAGGCCGCTTCATCGTTCGTCGAAACGAAAAACGGCCGGGCAGAGCCCGGCCGCGCAGATTTCGGGCGTGGTCGCCGGCCTACTCGGCCGGCTGGATCGCCGCGACCTTCCATTCGCCGCCGCGCGGGCGCACGAAGGTCCAGTGCTCGGTCACCTCGCGCGGGATCGTGGCGTGCCCCTCGACGACGCGCCCGCCATTGCGCTCGACCATGGCGGTGAGCAGGCTGAAGCGCATCGCGACCGTGGCATACTCGTAGCCGTCCTCGCGCCAGGATTCGGCGAGGTCACCCTGCAGCAGCTTGACGTCGGCAGCTTTCTCGATGAGGCCCTTGCGGGCGTTCTCGGCGAACTCGTCCTCGAGCGCACCAGAGATCTCCGGCGTCGTGATCTGGCGCAGGCGCGCGACGTTCTCGTTGGAGATCGCGGTCTGCACTTCGGCGAGCAGGCGCTCGAAGGCGCCGTAATCGGCTCCTTGCAGCTCGAACTCGACCGGCTTCGCGGCCGCGGCGGCACCACCGCCAAGACCGGCCATCGCCGGGGCCGCCTGCGGCTGATAGGCCTGACGGCCGAGCGGCGCGCCGACGCCAGCCAGCTGAGGCTCGCTGCGGCGACGGAACAGGCGCAGCGCCAGCCAGATCAGGCCGCCGATCAGCGCGACCTGGAAGAGCAGGCCGAGCAGGCCGGCGAGGCCGCCGAATCCGGCGCCCGAGAGCAGGCCGAACAGGCCGGCACCGAGCAGACCGCCGGCGACGCCCATCATCAGGCTGCGGGCCATGGACGGGCGCGCCGCCTGCGCGGCGGCCGCGCCGGCACCGGCGGCCGGAGCCGCAGCCGACGGGCCGGGTGCCTGCGTCTGGTTGCGCTGGAACGAGGAGCCGGGCGCGGTCGGCGTCGGCGCGACTTGCGACTGGCTGCGCGAGCCGCGGCTGCCGAAGCTGCGGCCGCCCGGGGCGGCCTCGGCGATGATCGGGACCAGCAGCAGAGCGCCGGCGATGAGGGCGATTGCACGTCCGCGACGGGCGAGCGAAATCAGAGACATGGTTCCTCCCGGAGCCCGGATGGCTCACTGGACCCGAAATATGGTCGGGTCGTACAACTTTCGCAAGGAGAGCCCGGCCCGGTCCGCAGGACAGATCCGTCCCCCCGACGTTTGGCCGCCAGCTTTCCTGTGCTATCGTGACAGTCTCGTTACGCCCACGAGGCGACGGGAGCGAGCCATGATCCGACGCCCTCGGAGGCTATCCTGCTCCGGCGCGGCGGCGCTGCTGATCCCGGCGCTGGCCGCGACGCCCCTGACGCTGCCGCATGATCCCGCTCTGGCGCAGGACCGAGCGGTCGCGCTCGACAGGCCTCGCCAGGCGCAGGCACCGGAACCCTATTGCTATTGCTGGAACGACGGCAAGAAGATCGCGGAAGGCAGCATGGCCTGCATCCGCACCACGATGGGCCGCCGCCTCGCCGTCTGCGGCCGCGTCATCAACATGATGTCCTGGGATGTGAGCGAGACGCCCTGCCCGGAGAGCTGAGCGGCCTCGGCTCCAAAGGAAAAGCGCCGCCGGGCCTCTCCGGCGACGCTCTCCAAATGGCTTAAAGGGTCTTTCGACTCGAGACTGACTTCCCCGTCAGAACGCTCCGATCACGATCGCCAGAAGCAGCACGAATGCCGCTCCCATGGCCAACCGGTCGAGACTTAGCGCGAGGTTCATGAGAACCCTCCTTTGTCATTGACCTGACACGAAAGCTAGCAGAATGCGCGGACACTGCAAGTGGCTATGGCGCCGCATGCCGAGCCGGAGCAGAGAAGCATTCTTAATTGGCGGTTAAAGCATTGACCTGCTTTGTGGATAGTTCCGAACAAGACCTTTTCGAGAGGAGCTTTTAGTACAGAAAAGAGAGAGACAAAACTGTCTTGCCACAATCGAACCCGAGTTGTTGCAATGCAATATTGTCCCATGCGGGACCAGCGCCCAGATCTCGCCGAAATCTCGTCACCCCGGCATCAGGATCAGGCGCTCGAGCGCACGGGCCGCGGCGATGACGCGGGCGTCGTCACCGAAGCGTCCGACGAGCTGGAACGAGACCGGCAGACCGCGCGGGCCGCGCATCAGCGGCACGGTCAGGCAGGGCGTGCCGAGCAAGGTCCAGAGCCGGTTGAACTTGGAGTCGCCGGTCGAGGCGAGGGTTTCCGGCGCCTCGCCCGGCGCGGCATAGGTCAGCACGAGGTCGACCTCCGCGAACCAGCGCTCGGCCGCCTGCCGCCCACGCCGGGCGGTGGCCCGCGCCAGGTCGTAGTCACGCGGCGTGGTCGCGCGAGCCTCGTCGAGATAGGCGCGCAGCTTCGGCGGCAGCTCGTCGCGATGACGGGCGTATTCCCAGGCGAGCGCCTGCGTCGCCTCCCAGTTCTGCAGCGGGCCGTGGGCATGGAAGGTGGCGGCGAGCTCGGGCGGCGTCGTCAGATCCAGCACGGCGGCGCCGCCCTTGCGGGCGAGCGCGGCAATGCGCTGCAGCGCCTCCTCGCAGGCAGGCTCGGGGCGGTCGGTGAAGTCCTGGCGGCAGAGGCCGAGCTTCAGCCCGGCCAGCGCGGCCTGGGGCGCGTCGAGATCGGGACGGCCAGTCAGAGCGGCGAGGGCGAAGCCGAGATCGCCGGCGCCGGCCGCCATCAGGCCGAGTGTATCGAGCGACCAGGAGAAGGGCTTCACACCGACCGTCGGCAGCAGCCCATAGGACGGCTTGATCGCGGCGATGCCGCAATAGGCGGCGGGGCGGATCACCGAGCCGCCGGTCTGCGTCCCGATCGCGAGCGGAACGAGGCTGGCGGCGACGGCCGCGGCCGAGCCCGCCGAGGAGCCGCCCGGGCTGGCGGAGGGATCGTGCGGGTTGCGCGTGGGCGCCGGGTCGAGGAAGGCGAATGCCGTGGTCTGCGTCTTGCCCGCGACGGTCGCGCCGGCCGCCTTCAGCGCCATCACGATCGGCGCATCGGCGCGGGGCTGATAGCCGTCATAGATCGGCGAGCCCATGCCGGTCGGCAGGTCGGCGGTGTCGATGATGTCCTTGACCCCGACCGCGACGCCGGCGAGCGGCCCCGTGCCGGGCGCAAGGGTCTCGGGACGGGCCGCAAAGGCCCGCAGATCGCCGTCGCGCTCCGCGATTCGCCGCTCGCTGTCGGCGAGGGCCGCATGGGCCGAGATCTCGCCATTGGCGACGCGGCGGGCGATGTCGCGAACCGAAAGCATGAGCCTGTCCCTTGAATCCGTGGCCGGTCGGCCGAGGCGGCCATGCTGGCACGAGCCCGGCCCCGGAAGGAAGCCACGGGCCTGCCGCAGCAGACGGGGTATGCGTCCGGCGCGGCGCCGCGGACGCGCCGACGGGTGCCGGGCTCAATAGGTGGCGCGGCCGCCCGAGAGGTCGAAGATGCCGCCGGTCGAGAAGGAGCATGCGTCGGAGGACAGCCAGAGCACGAGCCGCGCGACCTCGGCCACCTCGACGAAGCGCCCCATTGGGATGCGCGAGAGGATGTCGGCCCGGCGCTCGGCCGAGATCTCCCTTGCCATGGCGGTCTCGGCCGCGGCCGGCGTCACCGCCGTGACGATGATGCCCTCCCGCGCCGTCTCCTTGGCGACGCTCTTGGTCAGGGCGATCAGCCCCGCCTTCGAGGCGGAATAGGCGGCGGCGAGCGCCATGCCCTCCTTGCCCTGGATCGAGGCGATGTTGACGACGTGCCCGCGCAACGGGTGACCGTCGGGCGAGCGGCGCGGCTCCTGGCGCAGCATCCGGCCGATGACGGCCCGCGTCACCAGATAGGCGCCGAACAGGTTGACCTGCAGGACGCGCTGGAAATTGTCCGGCGTCGTCTCCCAGATCGGCTTCACCTCGCCGAGCACGCCGGCATTGTTGATCAGGATGTCGATGCGGCCATGGGCAGAGACTACGGCCGTGGCGGCCGCCTCGACGGCGTTGACGTCGCGGATGTCGAGCTGGCGCTGGCCCGCCCGCCGGCCGAGCTCGGCGACGGCCTGGGCGAGGCCGCCGGCGTCCTGGTCCCAGAGCTCGACGCTCGCACCGGCCTCGATCAGCACGCGGGCGATGCCGCGGCCCAGGCCTCCGGCTCCGCCCGTGACGATGGCATGGCGGCCGGAGAGGTCGTGACGCGTATTCATCAGCCGGCGCTCCAGGCGGTCTTGGTCCGGGTGATCTGGTGACGATAGAGGCCGAGGGAGAACGGGCCCTCGCCGCCGAGCGCCAGAAGCGCGTCGGGAGCGAGCGCCTCGCGCGCCAGCGCGACGAAATCGGCCTCGTCGCCCCAGCCCTCGACCAGCAGCACCCAGCGCGGCACGGCATTGGCGACGCCGCGCGCCGTCTGCTCGGCCGTGGCGACGCCGCTCGCCTGCGCGTCCGCCGCCAGCAGGTGGACGCCGGCGACGCCGGGCGTCGCGAGCAGGTCGGGGATCAGACCACGCAGCAACGCCGCCTTGTGGGCCGGGGCCCTGTTCTCCTGCACATCGTAGCGCAATGTCGCGATCAGCCCGCCCTGGGCCGGCCCGCTGCTATGGGCGACGCGGCAGATCGCACGCGCGACCGAGCGGAAGTGCCTCACCGCCGAGAGCGTCCACGGCGTCGGCGCGTTGACGCGGGCGGCGTAGTCCTGCCCCTTCAGGACCTCGACGCTCTGCGCCTCGTAGAGGTTGAAGAATTCGAGATCGGCATCGATCGCGACATAGCGGCGCCCGCGCAGGAAGCCGGGGATGCCGACCCGTTCGGGCATGTGCTCCTCGCCGTGCCAGGCATAGAACTCCGCCCTGCCCTCCGGCGCGATGTCGTGCCAGATCGCGACCGCCCCCTCACCTGCCAGGCTCATCGTTCCTCCACCGGCTCGCCGAGCGGGGCGCGTTGACTCGGCCCCGCCCGATCTCTATACGGAAATCAAATCCAAATTGGAAATGATTTCCAATTCTGAGCACAACAGGGCGGGAACAGGTGACGATCGCGGCGGTCGAGCGGGCATTGAAGCTGGTGGAGGCGCTGGCGGGCGAGGCCGACGGCGCCGACCTCACCACGCTCGCCGAGCGGCTCGGCCTGCCGGTCAGCGCGACGCACAGGCTGCTGGCGACCCTCTCCGAGCGCGGCTTCGTCGCGCAGGATCCTCAATCGGGCGCCTATGGGCTGACGCTGAAGCTGTCGCAGCTCGCCTTCCGCAATCTCGACCTGCGCGGCCTGCCCGATGCCGGCCAGATCGTGCTCGACCAGCTCGCCCGCGCCACCTGCGAATATTGCCGGCTCGCCGTCGTTGACGGCGAGAGCCTGACCTGGATCGCCCGCGCCCAGGGCGCCACCGCCGGCCTGCGCTACGAGCCGCCGATGGGAACCGGCATCGTCCTGCACGCGACCGCGACCGGCAAGGCCTGGCTTGCCTCGCTGCCCGAGGCGGAGGCGCTGCGCATCGTCTGTGCGCGCGGCTTCGATGCGGACGGGCGCACCGGCCCGAACGCTCTCGCCGACGTCGACGCGCTGCGCCGGCATCTCGCCGAGACGCGACGCCGCGGCTACGCGCTGGCGATCGAGGAAGGCGAGATCGGCACCATCGCCATGGCGACGACCTTCCGGGCCGGCCCGGATCCCGGCGCGCCGGTCGCCGGCACGCTCAGCGTCGCCGGACCATTGCCCCGCATGCAGGAGGCGCGCCGCGGCGAGATCGCGGCGGCGCTCGCCACGGCCGCGCGGGAGATGTCGGCGATCTGGCCGCTCAGGCGGCGGCAGGCAGCGGCCGTTCCAGCCGTCGGGACGACGGCCGCCCGGCAAACCGCGCCGGCAGAGACAGCGACATGAGCAGCGACGCCGCCACCAGCACGACCGCGACGGGCGCGCGCCAGGCCGCCGGCTGGGCCTCGGCCATCGCCTGGCCGCTGGCGAGCTTCGCCGTGCTGCTGCTCGCCTGGCAGATCCTGGTGCCGATGGCCGGCATCCCGGAATACATCCTGCCGGTGCCGAGCGCCTTCTTCGAGCGGCTCTGGCTCGATCGCGCCGACATCCTCCGGCACACGCTGGTGACCGCGAACGAGATCGTGCTCGGCTTCCTGATGGCGGCGGTGATCTCGATCCCGCTCGGCTACCTCATCGTCTCGGTGAAGCTGCTGGAGAAGGCGATCTATCCGGTGATCGTCTTCTTCCAGCTGGTGCCGAAGATCGCGATCGCGCCGCTCTTCGTCGTCTGGTTCGGCTTCGGCCTGTTCCCGAAGGTGCTGCTGACCTTCCTGCTCTGCTTCTTCCCGACGCTGGTGGCGAGCATGACCGGCTTCCGGGCCCTGGACGAGCGCGTGCTCTATCTGACCCGCTCGATGGGCGCCTCCGCCTGGCAGACCTTCCGCTATGTCCGGGTGCCGGCGGCGCTGACCTACATCTTCTCGGGCCTCAAGGTCTCGGCCGTGTTCGCGGCGACGGGCGCGATCGTGGGCGAATTCGTCGGCGCCAATGCCGGCCTCGGCTACCTGCTGCTGCGCGGCACCAGCTTCCTCGACATGCCGCTGATCTTCGCCTGCCTGGTGGCGCTCTCCGCCGTCGGCATCCTGTTCAGCTACCTCGTCGACTGGCTCGAGGCGCTGCTGATGCCCTGGCAGCGCAAGACCTAGGACATCCGATCGCCATCGAGCCGGAGCCAACCGGCGACACAGGGAGGAGACAATGACGACACGCAGAACCTTGCTCGCCGGCGCGGCTGTGCTCGCGCTCAGCAGCGGGCTGGCCTTCGCCCAGACCGGCAAGCCGATGAAGATCACGCTGAACTTCCTCGCCGCCGCGCCCAATGCCGGCTTCATGATGGCCAAGCAGATGGGCCTCTACGAGAAGGCCGGCATCAACCTCACCATCGAGGAGGGCAAGGGCTCGGGCACCACGGCGCAGATGGTCGCGACGGGGCAGACCGATGTCGGCTTCGCCGACGCGCCCGCCGCGATGCAGCTGCGCACCAAGGGTGCGCCGGTGAAGATCGTCGCGCCCATCCTGCAGACCAACGGCTTCGCCATCATCTCCCTGGAGGGGAGCGGCATCGCCTCGCCCAAGGACCTCGTCGGCAAGAAGGTCGCGGTTCAGCCCGGCACGGCGCAGACGACGCTGCTCGACGCGATCCTGGCCTCGAACCAGATCGACAAGGGCAAGGTCGACATCATCAACATCGACCCCGGCGCCTTCGTCGGGGCGCTGCTGGAGAAGAAGGTCGACGCCATCCTCGGCGGCGCCGACTTCCACTCGGTGCAGATCCGCGAGCGCGGCTTCAAGGTGCGCGACCTGCTCTACCGTGATGTCGGCGTGCCGACGGTCGGGCTCTCGATCATCGCCCGCGACGACAGGATCAAGGCCGATGCCGAGCTCTACAGGACATTCGTCGAGGCGAGCCTGCAGGGCTGGGACGCCGCCCGCAAGAACCCGGAGGCAGCGGCCGACGCCGTGGTCGCGCAGTTCCCCTCGGTGAAGAAGGCGCAGGTGCTGGCGCAGTTCGACGTCGTCAACAAGCTGCTCTGCGCGCCCGGCGCGGCCTCGCTCGGCAAGGTGCCGGATAAGAACTGGACGGTGAGCTTCGACCTGCTGACGCAGTATCTCGGCCTGCCAAAGGACAAGCCGATCACCGACTACTACACGACCGAGCTGCTGCCGGCCTCTGCACCGGCCTGCTCGTGAGCGCGACAGCCGCCATTGCCGCCGCCTCGATCGAGGGACGCGGCATCGTCAAGACCTTCGGCGGCTTCACCGCCGTCGACGGGCTGACGCTCGACATCCGGAGCGGCGAGTTCGTCAGCCTGATCGGGCCGTCCGGCTGCGGCAAGAGCACCTTCATGCTGATGGCGGCCGGGCTGATCCCGACCAGCGGTGGCGAGCTCCTCGTCAACGGCAAACCACTGACCGAGCCGCTCACCGATATCGGCATCGTCTTCCAGGACCATCTGCTGCTGGAGTTCCGGACGGCACTCGAAAACGTCATGCTGCAGGCCGAGATTCGCGGCCTGCCGCTGGCCCCGGCGAAAGAGCGGGCGCTCGAACTCTTCGCCAAGCTCGGCATCAGCCATGCGGTCGACCGCTATCCAAAGCAGTTGTCCGGCGGCATGCGCCAGCGCGTCTCGATCGCGCGGGCGCTGATCCACAACCCGTCGGTGCTGATGATGGACGAGCCCTTCGGCGCGCTCGACGCGATCACGCGCACGCAGATCCGGCACGACCTCGAAATGCTCTGGCTGGAGCAGGCCAAGACCGTCGTCTTCATCACCCATTCGATCGAGGAGGCGATCGGCCTCTCCGACCGGGTGCTGGTGATGTCGCCGACGCCGGGCAGGGTCGTCGACGAGATCAGGATCGAGCTGCCGCGGCCGCGCCCGGCCCATCTCGGCGACTATCCGAGCTTCAACGCCTATGCCGACCGTATCCACGATGCGTTCAGGCGGTTCGGGGTGATCAAGTATTGAGGCGTCATTCTCGGGCGAAGCGCAGCGCAGACCCGAGAATCTCCTGACGAGAAGGCACTTTTCGGCGCCCTCTCCGGCCCGAGATGCCCGGGGCAAGCCCGAGCATGACGTTGTGTCAGGGCCGCTTCGGGATCTCCAGCCCGCGCTGCACGGCCGGCCGGGCCAGGCCGCGCTCCAGCCATTTCGGGACGAGCTTGAGCTTGTCGTACTCGACCAACTCGCCGGCGCCGTAGAAGCCGACGAGATTGCGGACCCAGCCGAGCGTTGCGATGTCGGCGATGGTGTAATCGTCGCCCATCAGCCAGCCCCGGCCGGAAAGCCGCGTCTCCAGGACGCCGAGCAGGCGCTTGCTCTCGTTGGCGTAGCGGTCGCGCGGGCGCTTGTCCTCGTATTCGCGGCCGGCGAATTTATGGAAGAAGCCGAGCTGGCCGAAGATCGGGCCGATCGCCGCCATCTGGAAGAAGACCCATTGCAGGGTCTCGTAGCGGCGGGCCGGATCGACGGGGAGGAACTTGCCGGACTTCTCGGCGAGATAGACCAGAATGGCGCCCGATTCGAACAGACCGAACGGCTTTCCGCCGGGCCCGTCGGGGTCGATGATCGCCGGGATCTTGCCGTTCGGGTTGAGCGAGAGGAATTCCGGCGTCCAGGTCTCGTTCTTGCCGATGTCGATGGTGTGCGGCTCGTAGGGAATGCCGGTCTCCTCCAGCATGATCGAGACCTTCACGCCGTTGGGCGTCGGCAGGGAGTAGAGCTGCAGCCGGTCGGGATGCTCGGCGGGCCAGCGCTGCGTGATCGGAAAGGCGGAAAGATCGGGCATTTTGCGGATATCCTCGGATGGCGGGACGCCGGCGGCGGAGGCCATGACGTTGCGGCGCAGATTGCTGCGCCCGCGGCAAGGGCGCAACCGCCCGGATCTTGCAGCGCCGCCGAACCGCGAACGCATCCGCGAAATGTCGAGGTTAAGATCCGCAGGCGCCGGACCGGGCAGCGTTAACTGCCGCTTAACGCCATCGGCAAACTTCGAGCGGTCGTGGCTTCCCGGACGCAGCCGGTCAACAAACCGTTCATCCAACGCCTCGCATCTGATCGGACATGCGTCGCGTTCATCTCACCATCCTCGCGCTCGGCGCGCTCGGTGTCGGCCTCGCCGGCTGCGGCAAGTTCCAGAAGCCGCAGCGTGCCGCCTGGCGCGACCAGGCCGAAGCCGCCTGCCTGGCCTCGCGCCAGGTGCAGCTCTCCTCCTATGTCAGCCTGCGCGAGAAGCCGATCGACGGGCCCGGCACCTGCGGCATGGAGAAGCCGCTGCGCGTCGCCGCCTTCGGCGGCGGCTCGATCGGGCTGACCAGCAACGCCACCCTCGCCTGCCCCGTGGTCGCGACCACGGACAAATGGCTCGCCGACGTGGTGCAACCGGCGGCGATGAACGTGCTCGGCGCGCAGGTGATCGAGATGCGCGCCGGCTCCTATTCCTGCCGCGCCATGAACAACGGCACGGGCACGAGCCGCACCTCCGAGCATGCCTATGGCAACGCCGTCGACGTGTTCTCCTTCCGCCTGAACGACAACCGGGTCGTCACCGTCAAGGACGGCTGGCGCGGTTCGCCCGAGGAGCAGGCCTTCCTGCGCGAGATCTTCGTCGGCGCCTGCGAGCATTTCTCGACCGTGCTCGGCCCCGGCGCCGACGCCTTCCACTACGACCATTTCCACATCGACCTGGCACGCCATTCCAAGGGCCGGCGCATCTGCAAGCCGGTGATCAAGTACGAGCCGAACTACAACCTGCCGCCGCCGGACCCGGCGAGGCCGGACCGCATGGCGCTGCAACAGCAGGAGCCGGCGACGCGCCAGGGGCTGCCGCCGCCGATGGTGGCGAGCGGATCGGGCGGATTGCTGCGCCAGCCGAGCGCGGGGCTGCGTCCTCCCGGCGCGGTGGACGGCGGCTATTCGGTCGCCCACCGGCAGGGCCAGGGCGGGCTGGAGGCACAGCGGCGCTATATCGAGGAGAGCCCGCAGCAGGCGAGCCCGCGCTATCAGCCGCAGCCGCCGCCGAGCGAGATGCGCGGCCCGCTGCAGCTGCCCGGCTCGGTGCCTCCGACCGAGGAGCTGATCGTCGGCGACGACGAAGGCAACGGCATCCTCGACGGCGCGCAGCCAGGCGAGAGCGAGCCGCCGATCAACCCGCGCAACGACCCGTTCGCGTACCGGCCGCAGGGGCAGCAGACGGGATCGATCCGGCGGTAATGAACGTCATTCTCGGGCGGAGCGCAGCGCAGACCCGAGAATCTCCGGACGGAGAAGGCACCGCCCGGAGCCTCCCCCGGCCTGAGATGCTCGGGTCAAGCCCGAGCATGACGAACACTCCTAGCGCGACACCAGCACCTGCCGGCACTCGGCCGGCAGCGCGTCGAGCGACATGGGCGGCTTGGGCTTCGGCTTGGGGCCGGGCTTCGGCTTGGGCGGATGGAAGATCGCCTGATATTGCCGCTCGACCCAGCCGCTCAGCTCCTCGCCGCAGCCGTCGCCGAAATTGGGCGGCTCCTGGCCGTCGCAGCCCGCGGCGCCCGGCGGGCAGCTCATCCTGACGTGGAAATGATAGTTGTGGCCCCAGATCGGCCTGACCTTGTTCAGCCAGGACCGGTCGGAGCCGGCCTCGCGGCAGAGCGCGACCTTGAGCGCCGGATTGACGAAGATGCGCTCGACCCTGGGCTCGCTGGCGGCCGCCTTGATCAGGCGGGTATGCGCCGGCGTCCAGGCCTTGGGATCGACATCGCGCCAGTCGGCGCGGGCCATGTTGGTCGCGGCCATGTTCTCGCGATCGTCGCTGTCGAGGCGCTTCCGCGGCATCGGCGTCAGCCAGATGTCGGCGTCGAGCCCGATCTGGTGCGAGGCATGGCCGGTCAGCATCGGCCCGCCGCGCGGCTGCGAGATGTCGCCGACGAGCAGGCCGGCCCAGCCGGTGACCTTCGGCACCTCGCGGGCGAAGCGCTCGAGGAAGGCGATCAGCTCGGGATGGCCCCAATTGCGGTTGCGGGCGCGCCGCATCACCTGCCAGGTCTCGCCCTCGACCGGCAACGCCGTCGCCCCGGCGAGGCAGCCGCGGGCATAGGAGCCGATGGCACGCGCCTGCAAGGCGGCGGGCGCGGTCTTCTGGCCGAACAGGGCGCGCGCGGCGTCGGGATAGGCCGCGATGTTGGCGGCGCGCGTCCTGGCCTCGGCCTCGGCGGTGGACTGGGCCCGGGCCGCTCCGGCCGCGACCAGCACCGGCAGGAGAATCAGACGGGCGAAGCGGGACAGGGGCAGCATCGGCGCAGAATCGCAGTCAGCCCACTGGCCGGTCAAGCCCGCGCGACGCGGCGACGCTCTGGACAAGGGCCGCGCGAATCGGCAGCGTCGCGCCGGCCGTACAGGCGGGCGCGAAGCTCCGCACGGCCACGGCCGGAGGAGACATCATGACGACCCGAATCACGCTCGACCGCCGCGCTCTGCTCGGCGGCCTCGGCGCCACGCTGGCCTGGCCGGTCGCAGGCAGCGCCCAGGGCAGCTGGCCGCAGGGGCGCACGCTGAAGCTGGTGGTGCCCTTCCCGCCGGCGGGCGCGACCGACGTGCTCGCCCGGCTCGTCGCCGACCGGCTCGGCCAGAGCTGGGGCACCCATTTCGTCGTGGAGAACCGGGCCGGCGCCGGCGGGAATCTCGGGACCGACGCCGTCGCCAAGGCGGAGCCGAACGGCGACACGCTGCTGATCGTCTCGGTCGGCCTCGCGACCAACCAGTATCTCTATGCCAAGCTGAACTATGATCCGCTGAAGGACCTGGCGCCGATCACCATGGTCGCGATGGTGCCGAACCTGCTGGTGATCGGCAAGCATCTGCCCGTCCAGAACGTCGCCGAGCTCGTCGCCTATGCCAAGGCCAACCCCGGCAAGCTGACCTACGGCTCCTCCGGGGTGGGAACCTCCGTGCACCTCTCCGGCGAGCTCTTCCAGAAACTGTCCGGCACGAAGATGGTGCATGTGCCCTATCGCGGCACGGCCCAGGCGACGCAGGACCTGATCGGCGGCCGCATCGACCTGATCTTCGACAACATCACCCAGGCGCTGCCGCATGTGCGGGCCGGCACGATCCGCGGGCTCGGCATCACCACCGCCAAGCGGTCGCCGACCGCACAGGAATTCGCCCCGATCGCCGAGACCGTTCCGGGCTTCGACGTCTCGTCCTGGTTCGCCCTGTTCGCGCCGGCGAAGACGCCGCAGGCCATCATCGACAAGGTCCAGGCCGACACCAAGGCGGCGATCGCCGATCCGGCCGTGCGCGCCAAGATGGACCTGCTCGCCGCCGAGCCGGTCGGCAACAGCCCGGCCGAGCTCGCGGCCTTCCTGCGGGCGGAGATGAAGCGCTGGGGCGACCTGATCCGCGAGGCCGGCATCCAGGCGGAGTGAGCCCGGCGGGCGGCGCTGCGGGAACTTCCCCGAGCGGCTCGACGTTCTCCGGACGCTGCCCGCCGATCCGCGGCGGAGCGAACGAAGAAGGGCTGCCTGATGTCCACCCTCCTGATTATCATCCTGCTGCTGATCCTGCTGGGCGGCGGCGGGTATTACGGTCATCGCAGCTATGGCGGCGCCGGCCTCGGCGGCGTGGTCGGCCTCGTGCTGGTGATCGTGATCGTGCTGTGGCTGCTCGGGGCTCTCGGCGGCCCGGCCGTGAGGGTCTGACCGCATCGCCGGCGCGCGCCGCTCCGGCGGCGCGCGTTCAGAGTGCCGATCGCCAGACCAGCGTCGCGGCGGCGAGATCCTCGAGCGCGGTGCCGACGGATTTGAACACCGTCACGTCGTCGCGTTCGGCCTCGGTGTCGTATTCGCCGCGGCAAAGCCCGGCCAGCGTGCCGGCGACCTGCCCGGCGGTATAGGCGCCGTTCCTGATAGCCACGGCGACGTCGCCGCCCTCGTGCAGCGCCGCCTCGGTGTCGACGAAGACATGGGCGCGCTGCAGCGCCTCGTCGTCGGCCTCCCGCATCGACAGGTTGAAGGCCCCGACCAGATCGAGATGGGCCGTGCGCTTGAGCCAGCGGCCATGGATCAGCGGCTCGCGCGAGAGCGTGGCGCAGGAGATCAGATCCGCCTGCCGCGCCTCCGCCTCGAGATTCTCGGCGACGCGCGCCGCGATGCCGTCGCGCGCCAGCCCGGCGACGACCTCGGCGGCCGCCTCCGGACGGCGTGCCCAGATCGCGATGTCCTCGAAGGCACGCACGCTGCGATGCGCCTTGACCAGGAAGGGCGCCAGCGCGCCGGCCCCCACCATGAGCATGCGCTCGCTGTCCGGGCGCTCCAGCATGCGCGAGGCGAGCGCCGAAGCCGCGGCGGTGCGCCAGAGCGTCAGCCGGGCGCCGTCGAGCGCCGCGAGCGGCGTGCCGGTGGCGCCGTCCATCAGCAGATAGGTGCCCATCACGCTCGGCAGGCTGCGAGCGGCGTTCCCCGGGAAGACGGTGACCACCTTCGTGCCGAGGAAGGCCGGTTCGGCATCCGCGGTGGTCCAGGCCGGCATCAGCAGGAGGGTCGCCGCCGCATCCGGCCGCTCGACCTCGTGGTGATGGCGCACGGGGGTGACGATCGTGCCGCGGAAGGCCGCGGCCAGCGCGTCGATCAGGGCGGGGAAGTCGAGCAGGCCGTCGATCTCGGCGGCCGGGAAAAAGCGCATGGCAGGGCTTCAGACGCGGTTGGTGAGCGCAGGCAGCGCCGAATCCGGCACGGCGGCGCGCAGGGACTGCGCCTCGCTGCGCAGCTTCTCCGCCTCGCGGCGATTGAGCCTCGCGGCCTTGCGGTGCTTGCCCTGGGCCAGCCAGGAGGCGAAGCCGCCGATCAGGATGCCGACGGCGAGGGCGGCGAGGACGACGGCGAAGAGCGGCAGGTCGAAGGCGAGCGCCGGCGCGTCGCGGCTGATCGGATCGAGCGAGACCCGGACCGCCCCGCGATTCGCCACGGCGAACAGCACCACGAGCAGCGCGACCGGAACGAGCACCAGCGCCTTGAAGAAAGCCTTCATCCCGCTCCTCCGGCCCGATCAGGCCTTGCCGTTCAGCCGCATGCGCAGCTCCTTGCCGGTCTTGAAGACCGGCACGAACTTCTGGTCGACCTTGACGGAATCGCCCGTGCGCGGATTGCGGCCGACCCGGGCGGCGCGCTCCTTGGTCGAAAACGCGCCGAAGCCGCGCAGCTCGACCCGATCGCCGCGCGCCAACGCCTTGACGATCTCGTCGAGGATCGAGCCGACGATATTCTCGATATCGCGCTGATAGAGGTGGGTGTTGCGCTCGGCGATGCGCTGGACGAGTTCTGATTTTATCATGGGGAGAATATAACCGCTTGTAACTTCGTCACTTTTCGACGGCAGGCTGCCAGAGCGCCAAGGGCGCGTCAAGCCGCAGTCCGACCGGCGTCTCGGCTGCGCGCGCGATCAGGACGGCGAGGGTCTCCAAACCGGCCGCGCGCGCCAGCGCCTCGCCCGCGCTCCACAGGCCGTAGGACGAGGATTCGCTGCGCCGCCGCCAGTCGCGCACGGGCAGCGACTTGCCGACCCCCTTCTCGCGCTCGAGCCAGGCGATCGCTTCCGGCTCGCCGCCGATCTCGTCGACCAGCTTGAGGGTGATGGCCTGCCGGCCGGAATGGACACGGCCGTCGGAGACGGCGGCGAGCTCGGTGTCGACGAGCTTGCGCCGGTCGCGGACCAGCCGCTTGAACCAGTCGTAATTGTCGTCGACGACGCGCTTCAGCGCCGCGATCGCCTCCGGCGAAGGCGGCTCGAAGCCGTTCGGCGCGGCCTTGAGCGGGCTCGACTTCACCTCCTCGACCTTGACGCCGATCGTATCCATCAGGCGCGCCAGGTTCGGGAACTGGAAGAGCACGCCGATGGAGCCGACGAGCGAGGTCTGGCGCGCGACGATGCGGTCGCTGCCGAGGGCGACGATGTAGCCGCCCGAGGCCGCGAGCCCGTCGACCACGGCGACGACCGGCTTCTTCGCCGCGAGCCGGCGCAGGGCCTCGTGCACGGCTTCGGACCCGGTGGTGGTGCCGCCGGGGCTGTCGATCCTGAGCAGCACGGCGCTGGCGCGGCTGCCCTCGAGCGACTTGATCAGATCGAGCGTGCGGCGATCCCCCGAGATGAAGCCGGAAATGGTGACGCGGGCGATATGCGCCTGCGCGGTGCTGCCCGGCAGGCGCCCGCTCCAGGCGAGCGCGCCGGCGACCACCAGCGCGACCACGCCGGCCAGAGCAAGCAGCCGCCAGAGCGAGAGCTTGCGGCGCAGGCTGCGACGATCAGCCAGCAGATCGGCATCGGACGACATGTCGGCTGCTCCGGTTGGAGCGGATCCGAGCGAGCGGGCACAACCCGGTCGGCGGTCCGTCTCGCAATTTCTGATAGGGCCAGTGGTGTAGCTCCGCCATGCTGGAGGGGCAAGGCGGCAGTTGTCGCAACCGGAGGTCCGGTCAGGCCGCGGCTCGCGCTCGCTGCCGGTCGAGCGCGAGCAGGGCGAGCCCGCTGGCGACCGAACGGAAGGCGTCGCCGATATGGATGCGCTGCGGGCTGAAGCGCCGGTCGAACAGGGCGCGCACCGCCGGCACATAGGAGGTGCCGCCGGTCATGAACACCGCCTCGATCCGGTCCGCCGCGACCCCGGCGCCGGCCAGCGCCTCGTCGAGAGCGCCCTCGATCGCCGCCACGTCCCCGGCGATCCAGCGCTCGAACAGGGCCCGCGTCACGGTGCGGTCGATGCGCACGCCCATCTGGTCGAAGGTCAGCTGCGCCTCCGCCTGCGACGAGAGCGCGATCTTGGTCGCCGAGACGGCGCGGTAGAGCTCGTAGCCGAGATCGTACTCGATCACCGTCATCAGATCCTCGAGCCGCCCCGGCTCGACAGCGTCGCGGATCAGGGCCTTGAGCTCGGCCATGGTCTCGCGGCTCTTCATCAGCGAGAGCCGGTGCCATTGCGCGAAGGCGGCGTGATAATGCGCCGGGATCGGCAGCCGCTTGCCGAAGGAGAGATAGTCCGAGCCCTTGCCGAGCAGCGGCGAGACGGCGTGCTCGATGATGCGGTAGTCGAACGTGTCGCCGGCGACGCCGACGCCGGCATGGGAAAGCGGCACGGCCTGCAATGTTCCGTTCGCACCGGGTTCGAAGCGCATCACCGAGAAGTCGCTGGTGCCGCCGCCGAAATCGGCGACCAGCATGGTCTGCGGCGTCGTCAGATCGCGTGCGTACCAATAGGCCGCCCCGAGCGGCTCATAGGCGAAGTCGACCTCGGTCATGCCAGCCTGGCCATAGGCCGCCGAGAGGCGCGAGAGCGCCAGCGCCTCGTCCGGCCGATCGCCGGCGAAGACGACCGGTCGGCCGGAGAGCACGCTGCGCTCGCCGAGGCCGGCGAGACCGGCGGACAAATCGGTCAGGAAGACGGCGATCAGGTCCTCCAGCCGGAAGAGCTTGCCGAACAGGCGGGTCTCCTGGAAGGCGCGGCTGGAGAGATGGGTCTTCAGCGACTGCAGGAAGCGGTGCTCGGCCGTCATGCCGAGCGCCATGTCGAGCGCGTCCGGGCCGCTGACATGGGTGACGCGGGCGTTCGGCGGCCGGCCCTCGCGCCAGAACATCAGGGCCGAGCGATAGGCGTCGACCGCGCCCTGCCGGGTCTGGAAGCTGCGGGTCGTCACCGAGCCGTCCGGACGAGCGAGCGCGACCACGCTGTTGGTGGTGCCGAAATCGATGCCGATCGCCGCGTCCTGCATGTCCGTCTCCTGATGCGGTGAACCGCCACCGTCATTCCGGGGCTTCGCGCAGCGAAGAGCCCGGAACCCATGAACGCCGCGCCTGATCGAACGGGCTTCGGCCACAGCGAACCCGGCAAACGCCGCGTTCATGGGTTCCGGGCTCGCGGCTTCGCCGCGCCCCGGGAAGACGCGAGTGGCGAAACAAAAGCCCGCGCGGATCTCTCCGCGCGGGCCGATGGCTGCTCAGGCCGCCTTGCGCGGCCCGAGATCACTTCTTGTCGGTGCTGGCCTTCTTGAGGGCTGCGCCGAGGATGTCGCCGAGCGAGGCGCCGGAGTCGGCGGAGCCGTACTGCGCCATCGCCTCGCGCTCCTCGGCCACTTCCAGGGCCTTGATCGAGACCTGGATCTTGCGGGCCTTCTTGTCGAACAGCACGACGCGGGCATCGACCTTCTCGCCCGGAGCGAAGCGCTCGGGGCGCTGCTCGGCACGATCACGCGCGATCTCGGCGCGCTTGATGAAGGTCGTCATGTCGGTGCCGGCGATCTTGACGTCGAGACCGCCATCCTTGACGTCGATGATCTCGCAGGTCACGACCTGGCCCTTCTTGAACTCGCCGGCATCCACGAAGGGATCGCCGCCGAGCTGCTTCAGGCCGAGCGAGATGCGCTCCTTCTCGACGTCGACGTCGAGGACGACCGCCTGGAGCATGTCGCCCTTCTTGTACTCCTCGATCACCTGCTCGCCCGGACGGTTCCAGTCCAGGTCCGAGAGGTGGATCATGCCGTCGATGTCGCCCTCGAGGCCGAGGAACAGACCGAACTCGGTCTTGTTCTTGACCTCGCCCTCGACCACCGAACCGGCCGGATGCTGCTCGGCGAAGACCTCCCACGGATTGCGGAGGGTCTGCTTCAGACCGAGCGAGATGCGGCGCTTGACCTGATCGACCTCGAGGATCGCGACGTCGACTTCCTGCGAGGTCGAGACGATCTTGCCGGGGTGGACGTTCTTCTTGGTCCAGGACATCTCGGAGACGTGGATCAGGCCTTCGATGCCCGGCTCCACCTCGACGAACGCGCCGTAGTCCGTGATGTTGGTGACGCGGCCCTTCAGGCGGGTGCCGACCGGGTAGCGGGCGGCGATGCCATCCCACGGATCGGCGAGCAGCTGCTTGATGCCGAGCGAGATGCGGTGCGTCTCCTGGTTGATCTTGATGATCTTGACCTTGACCGTCTGGCCGATGGTGACGACCTCGGACGGGTGGTTGACGCGGCGCCAGGCCATGTCGGTGACGTGCAGCAGGCCGTCGATGCCGCCGAGGTCGACGAAGGCGCCGTACTCGGTGATGTTCTTGACGACGCCGTCGATGACCTGGCCCTCTTCGAGCGAAGCGACGAGCTCGGAGCGCGCCTCGGCGCGGGTCTCTTCGAGCACGGTGCGGCGCGAGACGACGATGTTGCCGCGGCGGCGATCCATCTTGAGGATCTCGAAGGGCTGCGGCTGGCCCATCAGCGGGCCGACGTCGCGGATCGGGCGGATGTCGACCTGCGAGCGCGGCAGGAAGGCGACGGCGCCGTCGAGATCGACGGTGTAGCCACCCTTGACCGTGTTGAAGATCATGCCCATGACCTTCTCGCGGGCCTCGAAGGCCTTCTCGAGCTTGACCCAGCTCTCTTCGCGGCGGGCCTTGTCGCGCGAGATCACGGCTTCGCCGAGCGCGTTCTCGATCCGGTCGAGATAGACCTCGACCTCGTCGCCGACCTTGAGCTCCTCATCCCGGCCCGGGCCGGTGAATTCCTTGAGGGCGACGCGACCTTCGGTCTTCAGACCGACGTCGATGATCGCCATGTCCTTCTCGATGGCGACGACCTTGCCCTTGATGACGGTCCCTTCGAGGGCCTCGTTCCGGGTGAAGGATTCCTCGAGCAGGGCGGCGAAATCCTCGCGACCCGCGCTATAGCTTTCGACAGCTGACATATGTGCTCCTGAACGCCGGCCGCGTATCCCGCGGATGTCCGGCATGGCGCCGATTGGGTTGGTGCTGCACGCCGGATCGATCCTCAGCGGTGCTCCGCTTCACGGAGCTTGCCGTCCCATGGACGGCGGCGCCTGGCCGCAGGGGCCGATCCGCATCCGACGTGCCGCTTCCAAACACGAAACGGGAGCCGGCCGGCTGGCCGCCCCCCGGCTGTGATCGATCACGGCCCTTCGGACGGGCCCGATGTAGTCGATCCGGCCGCGCGGGGCAAGCGCCCGCCCGCTTGCCGCACGGTCGGCACCGTGACAGAATCGATCGATGAGGCCGAAACCGGCCACCCGCACCGGCTCGCCCCATCCGTCTGCGAATAGCGTTCTGACATGGCCATCAACCGGTGCCGGCCCGGCATCCCCGCACGGCCGGGGAAGGAGCCTCACGAATGCAGAAATCCCTGTCCAACCTCGCGATCCTCACGGCGGCGCTGTTCTCGACCGTCGCCGCCCAGGCGCAGACCGCGCCGAAAGAGCGCCTGCAGCGCGGCGAATACCTGGCCGCCATCATGGATTGCGGCGGCTGCCACACGCCCGGCCTGCTGCTCGGCAAGCCCGACAGGGCGCGCAGGCTCGCCGGCTCCGAGGTCGGCTTCCACATCCCCGGGCTCGGCATCTTCTACCCGCCGAACCTGACGCCCGACGCGGAAACGGGTCTCGGACGCTGGAGCGAGCAGGACATCGTCAAGGCGGTCCGCACCGGCGTCCGGCCGGACGGGCGCCAGCTCGCGCCGGCCATGCCCTATCAGAGCTACAGCACATTGACCGATGCCGACGCGCTCGCGCTGGCGAGCTATCTCAAGAGCCTGGCTCCGGTGCGCAATCAGGTGCCGATGCTGGCTGGCCCCACGGAGAAGGCGGCAGCCCCCTACCTCACCCTCGCCGTGCCCTGACCCTCGCCGCAGGCCGGGCGCGTATGCGCCCGGCCGGCTTGCGGGCGCCGCGCCGGCTGCCGATCTCTTGCGGCGAAGCCCGGCTGCGAGCCGGCGCGATGCAAGGGAAGCCCCCGCATGTTCCCGCTCTCCATTCTCGACCTCGCCTTCATCGCCGAAGGCGCGACCGCCGCCGACGCGCTCCACAACAGCCGCGATCTCGCCCGCCACGCCGAGAGGCTGGGCTACACCCGCTTCTGGCTGGCGGAGCACCACAACATGACCGGCATCGCCAGCGCCGCGACGGCCGTCGCGATCGGCTATGTCGCCGAGGGGACCAGGACGATCCGCGTCGGCGCCGGCGGCATCATGCTGCCGAACCATTCGCCGCTGGTGATCGCCGAACAGTTCGGCACGCTCGAGACGCTCTATCCCGGCCGCATCGACCTCGGACTCGGCCGCGCGCCCGGAACCGACCAGCGCACCTGGCGGGCGCTGCGGCGCGAGGCCGACTCGGCCGAGCGCTTCCCGCAGGATGTGCTCGAGCTGCAGACGCTGCTCGGGCCGCTGCAGCAGGACCAGGTGGTCCAGGCCGTGCCGGGCACGAACACCAACGTTCCGCTCTGGATCCTCGGCTCCAGCCTGTTCGGCTCGCAGCTCGCCGCCGTGCTCGGGCTGCCCTACGCCTTCGCCTCGCATTTCTCGCCGGATGCGCTGATGGACGCGCTGTCCGTCTATCGCGAGCGCTTCCAGCCCTCGGCCCAGCTCGACAAGCCCTATGCCATGGTCGGCTGCAACGTCGTCGCCGCCGACAGCGACGCCGAGGCGCAGCACCTCTTCACCTCGGTGCAGCAGCGCTTCGCCGACATGCTGCGCGGCCGGCGCGGCCTGCTGCCGAGGCCGATCGACGACATCGAGAGCTACTGGTCCGGCCCGGAGAAGGCGCAGGCGCAGCGCATGCTCGCCTGCTCCTTCGTCGGCTCGCGCGAGAGCGTGCGCGAGCAACTGGCGGCCTTCATCGAGAAGACCGGGGCCGACGAGCTGATCGTCGCCTCGGCGATCTTCGACCATGCCGCCCGCAAGCGCTCCTACGAGATCCTGGCGGAGATCAGGCCGACGCTCGGGCGCGCCGCAGCGGCCGCCTGATCGCGCGGCAGGTCCACCACCGGCGGCCGGCATCGGAAAACAGCGGAAAACCCGCCTGAACGGCGCAAGGACGGGCCGCGGCGGGCAGGGGCAACTTCCCCTGCGTCGCCCTTCATGCGAGGCTGCCGGCGAGATCGGCTGTGCCGAAGGAGAACACCATGGGTTGGGTCGTCCTTGGACTGATCGTCGTCGTCGTGGTCTGGCTGATCATGACCTATAACGGCCTCGTCGCGATGCGCCAGCGCGTCAACCAGGCCTTCGCCGACATCGACGTGCAGCTGAAGCAGCGGCACGACCTGATTCCGAACCTGGTCGAGACCGTGAAGGGTTATGCCAGTCACGAGAAGGAAACCTTCGACGCGGTGATCAAAGCGCGCAACCAGGCCCAAGCCGCGAGCGGCCCGCACGACCAGGCCGTGGCCGAACAGCAGCTCACCGGCGCCGTCGGCCGTCTGCTGGCGCTGGGCGAGGCCTATCCGGACCTGAAGGCGAGCGCGAACTTCCAGCAGCTCCAGCAGGACCTCGGCAATGTCGAGGACAAGCTGGCGGCGGCGCGCCGCTTCTTCAACAACGCGGTCAGCGAGTTCAACGCGGCGATCCAGGCCTTCCCGGCCGTGTTCTTCGCCCCGCAGATGGGCTTCACCCCGCGCGAATTCTTCGATGTCGGCGAGCAGACCCGGGCGCAGATCGAGGTCGCGCCGACCGTGAAGTTCTGACCGCACCGGGCAGCACAGCGGAGCCGCGGCGATGCCGGGGGAAGCCTTCGGGCTCTATACCCATCAGCGCAACAACCGGACCCGGTCGGTCGCCCTGATCATCGGGCTCTTCCTGATGGTGTATCTTACCGTCTGGGGCGTGATGCTGGTCGGCTACGGCTATGTCGGCGTGCCGCGCGGACGCACCGTGATGGGCGTGGTCAACCAGCGCTTCTGGGCCTGGCTGCCCTTCGTCACGCTCGGCACGGCGGCCTGGGTGCTGATCGGCTTCAAGGTCAACGTCGCGCTGATCGAGGCGGTCTCGGGCGCCGAGGGCGTGACCCGGGAGGCGCAGCCCAAGCTCTACCGGATGCTGGAGAATCTGTGCATCTCGCGCGGCATGACGACGCCGAAGCTCGCCATCATCCAGAGCGACGCGCTCAACGCCTTCGCCAGCGGCGTCAACGACAAGCAGTTCACGGTGACGCTGACCACCGGGCTGATCGAGCAGCTCAACGACGCCGAGATCGAGGCGGTGATCGCGCACGAGCTGACGCATATCCGCAATGGCGACGTCCGGCTGATGGTGATCGCCGTCGTGATCGCCGGCATCATCTCCTTCGTCGGCGAGGTGCTGTTCCGCAATCTCGGGCGGGTGCGGATCTCGTCCGACGGCGACAGGAAGGGCAGCGGCGCGGCGATCGTCCTCGGCTTCGCCGTCATCGCGGTCGCCTGGCTCCTCGCCGTCCTGATCCGGCTGTCGCTGTCGCGGGCCCGCGAATATCTCGCCGATGCCGGGGCGGTCGAGCTGACCAAGAATCCGGACGCGATGATCTCGGCCCTGCTCAAGATCTCCGGCCGCGCCGACATGGACAACGTGCCGTCCGGCGTGATGGACATGTGCTTCGAGAACGATCCCGACGATTTCGCCGACCTGTTCTCGACCCACCCTTCCGTGACCAAGCGCGTGCAGGCGCTGGTGCAGACCGCGGGCGGGCGCCTGCCGCCCGAGGCGCCGCCCGGGCCGCCGAAGATCAGCGAGCGCCAGCCCCTGCCCGAGATCGTCGAGACCTCGGCCGCGCACGGGCCGTGGTCGCGGCCGACGCCGCCGGCGGCGGGGAGCTAGCCATCGCGACGAACAGCGTCACGCCGTCTTTCCGGGACAGCCGTCAGGCCTGAGCCCGGAACCCATGACCGCGAGGTCACGAGGATGGGCGCTGCGATGGCGAGGCAGACCCTGCCCCGCCGGTGGTCATGGATTCCGGATCCTTCGCTGCGCGAAGTCCCGGAAAGGGGAAGTGGGTCCGACCGCGCTGCGGCGCCTCAGCGCCCGTCCTTCGCCCAGGCGAGCGCTTCCTCGAGCCGGTCGTCGCCCCAGAACAGTTCGCCGTCCTCGGTGACGAAGGTCGGTGCGCCGAAGATGCCGAGCGACTTGGCGAGCTCGGTCTCGGCCTTGAGCCTTCCCTTGATCTCCTCGCTCCGCGAGGCGGGAAAGGCCGTGCCGGGATCGGCCCCGGCCTCGCGCAGGGCCGCGCTCAGCACCGCCTCCTCGGCGATGTTGCGACCCTCGCAGAATTCGGCGCGAAACAGCGCCCTGGAAAAGGCCGGCAGCCAGCCGGCCTCGCGCCCCGCCAGAGCAAGCCGGGCCGCCACCAGCGAGTTCTGCGGAAAGGTCTCGGGCCGGACGATGACGAGCCCGTTGCGCGCGGCGCGGCGCGCCATGTCGCGCCACATGTAGCGGCCCTTGTTGGGGAAGAGGTTGAAGGGCGAGCTCGCCCAGCCCTGCGCGGCGAAGATCGGCCCGAGAAGGAACGGGCGCCAGCGCACCGCGACCCCGGCGGCTTCGGCCGCCGCTTCGATCCGCAGGGCGCTGAGGCAGGAATAGGTCGACGCGAACTCGTACCAGAAATCGAGAACAGGACGATTCGGCATCAGACCCCCGAGCAGCAGCGACAGCCGTCGCGAACGCACCATCCCGCCCACATCGCGGGCGGCAACTCATCAGCGGACGACGCCGGATCGATCATAAGGTTCCGATTGCGTCGCCCCCAACCCTGCGATAGTGCGCGGTTACGTCCGAAATGCGGCCGGTGACGCCGCATTCTCTACACCAGGCACGGGCCCTCGTGCCGCCACTGCAGGAAGACCAGTCCATGGCCGAGAAGCGCGTCAACAAGGTCGTGCTCGCCTATTCCGGCGGGCTCGACACCTCGATCATCCTGAAGTGGCTGCAGACCACCTACAATTGCGAGGTCGTGACCTTCACCGCCGATCTCGGCCAGGGCGAGGAACTGGAGCCGGCCCGCCAGAAGGCGCTGCTGCTCGGCATCAAGCCGGAGAACATCTTCATCGAAGACCTGCGCGAGGAGTTCGTCCGCGACTACGTCTTCCCGATGTTCCGGGCCAATGCGGCCTATGAGGGCGTCTATCTGCTCGGCACCTCGATCGCCCGGCCGCTGATCGGCAAGAAGCTGATCGAGATCGCCGAGAAGGTCGGCGCCGACGCGGTCTCGCACGGCGCGACCGGCAAGGGCAACGACCAGGTCCGCTTCGAGCTGACCGCCTATGCGCTGAAGCCGGACGTGCAGGTGATCGCGCCCTGGCGGGAATGGGACCTGCGCTCGCGCGAGCAGCTGATCGCCTTCGCCGAGCAGCACCAGATCCCGATCGCCAAGGACAAGCGCGGCGAAGCGCCGTTCTCGACCGACGCCAACCTGCTGCACGTCTCCTCGGAGGGGAAGGTGCTGGAGGACCCGGCACAGGAGGTGCCGGACTATGTCTTCTCGCGCACCGTCTCGCCGGAGGAGGCGCCCGACAAGCCGACCGTGATCGCGATCGACTTCGCCAGGGGCGATGCGGTGGCGATCGACGGCGTCCAGCTCTCGCCGGCCAGGCTGCTCGCCAGGCTCAACGAGCTCGGCCGCGACAACGGCATCGGCCGGCTCGACCTGGTCGAGAACCGCTTCGTCGGCATGAAGAGCCGCGGCATGTACGAGACGCCCGGCGGCACGATCCTCGCCGTCGCGCACCGCGCCATCGAGTCGATCACGCTCGACCGCGGCGCCGCCCATCTCAAGGACCAGCTCATGCCGCAATATGCCGAGCTGATCTATAACGGCTTCTGGTTCTCGCCGGAGCGCGAGATGCTGCAGGCGCTGATCGACAAGAGCCAGGAGTTCGTCGCGGGTACGGTGCGCCTCAAGCTCTATAAGGGCGGCGTCCACGTCATCGGCCGCTCCAGCCCCTATTCGCTCTACGACCAGGATCTCGTCACCTTCGAGGAAGGCGCGGTCGCCTACGACCACCGCGACGCCGCCGGCTTCATCAAGCTCAACGCGCTGCGCCTGCGCACGCTCGGCCAGCGCAAGCGCAAGCTGGGGCTGTGACTGGGTCGGCTCCCAAGCCGTCATTCTCGGGCGGCGCGTAGCGTCGACCCGAGAATCTCTTTCAGGAGATGCTCGGGTCGAGCCCTAGCATGACGCGGATCGCTGTTACCTCGCGATCTTCCCGAAGGCGAAGAACAGGGTCTCGCCGGAGGAATCGTCGACGCCGTCATTGTCGGTGACGACAAAGAGATTGCCGGCCCTGTCGACCGCCATGCCCTCGACCTTTGTCGAGCCCGTAGAGCGTGGCGAGGGCGGCGAGGGCAAGCGGCTTGTGCATGGGAGGTCCTGTCCCGCGTTGGCGTCGAAGCGGTGGATCCTCCGGCTAGTGAGCGCGCACGACGGTTTCGTGACAGGGCCGTCGTCGGCAGAGGCCGCCGCGACCCAAGCCGCAGCGGCCTCGTATGGACAGGGGCAGGATCAGCGCAGCGCCACCTCGGGCCCGCCGGCATCCGCGGCCGACTTCCTCAGGCCGATCACCTCGAGCTCGGTGACCAGCGCGACCGCCGCGGCCTGGGCCAGGACGAAGGCGGTGCCGAGCGTGGTCGGCGTGAACCAGCCGGCGACGAGGATCAGGAGGCTGTCGGCGATCCAGAGAAGATTCACCCCGATCACGGCGTAGACCGCGAGCCGTGGCAGGCGAGCCCGGCCGGCGAAGACTGCCAGCAGCGCGGCGCAAGGCAGCAGCACGAGCCCGGCGCCGCGCAGGAACTCTGCCGGGAAACCGAGCGGCGCCGAGAGAGAGCCCGCACCGAGGCTGAGCAACAGGCCGGTCGCGGCGCAGGCGGCGGCGTCGAGGGCGAGAGCGTTGCGCAGAAGGCGCGAGGACTGGATGAAGGCCATAGCTTGTCTCCGGTTGGCCGCCCCGTCTTCCGGGCGGTGGTTGCTGATGGAGGCATGCTGGCGAAGGCGCGGCGGCGGGTCGATTAAGCGCGAGGTAATTGGACGGAGCCGGCGCCGCAGCTAGCTTGCCGCCATGAACAAGCATCAGCAGCCCACGATCGGGCACCTCATCCGCGACTGGCGCCAGCTGCGCCGGCTGAGCCAGCTCGACCTCGCCCTCGAGGCCGAGATCTCGCAGAAGCATCTCAGCTTCATCGAAAGCGGCCGCTCGGCGCCGAGCCGGGACATGGTGCTGCTCCTCGCCGAGCATCTCGGCGTGCCGCTGCGCGAGCGCAACGCGCTGCTGCTCGCGGCCGGCTATGCCCCGGTCTATCTCGCACGCTCGCTGGAGGATCCAGGCCTGCAGGCGGCGCGCAGCGCGATCGACCAGCTGCTCAAGGGGCACGAGCCCTATCCCGCCATCGCCGTCGACCGGCACTGGACCCTGCTCGCGGCCAATGCGGCGGTCGCACCCCTGCTCGCCCTCGCCGGAGACGCCGACCTGCTGCGCCCGCCGGTCAATGTGCTCAGGCTCAGCCTGCACCCGCGCGGGCTCGCGCCGGCGATCCTCAACCTTGCGGAATGGCGCGGCCATCTGATCGCCAGGCTGCGCCAGCAGATCCGCGCCACCGCCGACCCAATGCTCGCCGAGCTGCTGACCGAATTGCTGAACTATCCCGCGCCGGCAGCGCCGATCACCAAGGGCAGAGCGCAGGAGGACGCCGAGCCGCCGATCGTGGTGCCCCTCAAGCTGCAGCTGGGCGAGACCGTGCTGTCGCTGATCTCGGCGACGACGGTGTTCGGCACCCCGGTCGACGTGACCCTGTCCGAGCTGGCGCTCGAGACGTTCTTCCCGGCCGACGAAGCGACGGCACAGGTCCTGCGGGCGGCGGCCACGAAGTCGTGAGGCGGCGGGAACCACGGCCCGTCCGCGACGTTTCCCTCTCGACCGGGCGCTGCGGCGCCCTCCCCCATCATGAGAAGGAGCCTGCCATGGGCAGCACCGCCGACAAGATCAAGGGCATGGGCAACGAGGCCGCGGGCAACATCAAGCAAGCCGCCGGCAAGGCGATGGACAAGCCCGGGCTCCAGGCCGAAGGCATCGCGCAGGAGCGCAAGGGCGAAGCGCAGCAGGCCGTCGGCAAGGCCAAGGACGCCGTCAAGAAGGTGGTCGACAAGGCCTGACCGCAAGGCCGGAACCCATCGAGGAAGGCGGGCCGCCGCGAGGCGGCCCGCCTTTTCCGTGGCGAGAGCAGTCCCGTCATACCGGGGCTTCGCGCAGCGAGCCCGGAACAGTTCTCAGGCGGAGCCGCCGAGGCCGCCGAGGAAATCCTTGACGCGGCCGAAGAAGCCGGCCGTCTCGGGATGGGTGGAATGCGAGCTCTCGCGCTCGAACTCCATCAGCAACTCGCGCTGGCGGGCGGTGAGCTTCTGCGGCGTCTCGACCAGGACCTGGATGTAGAGATCGCCCATCTCGCGCGAGCGCAGCACGCTCATGCCCTTGCCCTTGAGGCGGAACTGCTTGCCGGTCTGGGTGCCTTCCGGAATCTTCACCCGGGCCTTCTCGCCGTTCAGGGTCGGCACCTCGATCTCGCCGCCGAGCGCCGCCGAGGTCAACCCGATCGGCACGCGGCAGAACAGGTCGGCACCGTCGCGCTGGAAGATGGCGTGCGGCTTGATCGACAGGAAGATGTAGAGATCGCCCGGCGGGCCGCCGCGCAGCCCGGCCTCGCCCTCGCCCGCGAGGCGGATGCGGGTGCCGTCCTCGACGCCGGCCGGGATGTTGACCGAGAGCGTGCGCTCGCGCGTGACGCGGCCGGCGCCCTGGCAGCCGGTGCAGGGGTCGTCGATGACCTCGCCGCGGCCACCGCAGGTCGGGCAGGTGCGCTCGACCGAAAAGAAGCCCTGGCTGGCGCGGACACGGCCATGCCCTCCGCAGGTCGGGCACTGGCGCGACTTCGAACCGGCCTTGGCGCCGGTACCGGAACAGACCTCGCAGGTCACCGAGGTTGGGACGTGGATGGTCTCGTTCTTGCCCGTATAGGCCTCCTCGAGCCCGATCTCGAGGTTATAGCGCAGATCGGCCCCGCGCTCGCGCGAATTGGCTCCGCGCGGGCCGCGACGGCCGTCGCCGAAGAAGGATTCGAAGATGTCGGACATGAAGTCCGACATGTCGGCCGGGCCGCCGCCCCCGCCGCCATTCTCGAAAGCCTGGTGGCCATAGCGGTCATAGGCGGCGCGCTTCTGGCCGTCCGAGAGGATCTGATAGGCCTCGTTGATCTCCTTGAACTTGATCTCGGCCTGCTTGTCGCCCGGATTCTTGTCCGGGTGGTGCTGCATGGCGAGCTTGCGGAACGAGCTTTTCAGCTCGGTTTCCGTCACGGTCCGGGAGACCCCGAGAATCTCGTAATAGTCGCGCTTCGACATTCAACCAGCTGCCCCTGCGCCGCCCCGCGCCTCGAGCGCAGATCAGCGAGTCATCTCCCGCCGACGCCATCGCCGTAACGCAATGGCCGGGTCGAGCCCGGCCATCCCGTCACGCTCGATGACGAGCGCGCGCCTCAGGCGCTCTTCTTCTTGTCGCCCTTGTCGTCGCTGACGTCCTTGAAGTCGGCGTCGATGACGTCGTCCTTCTTGGGCTCCTCGGCAGCGGCGCCCTCGCCGGCAGCGCCTTCAGCCTGGCTGGCGGCATACATCGCCTCGCCGAGCTTCATCGACGCCTGCATCACCTCGTTGGTGCGCGCCGTGATCGCCTCGACATCCTCGCCCGTCAGCGCGGTCTTGAGCGCTTCGAGCGCGGTCTCGATCGCGCCCTTGTCGGCAGCCGAAACCTTGTCGCCATAGTCCTTCAGCGACTTCTCGGTGGAGTGCACGAGGCTCTCGCCCTGGTTCCTCGCCTCGACCAGCTCACGCCGCTTCTTGTCCTCTGCGGCATTCGCCTCGGCGTCCTTGACCATCTTCTGGATCTCGGCCTCGGAGAGGCCGCCGGACGCCTGGATGCGGATCTGCTGCTCCTTGTTGGTGGCCTTGTCCTTCGCCGTCACCGAGACGATGCCGTTGGCGTCGATGTCGAAGGTCACCTCGATCTGCGGCATGCCGCGCGGGGCCGGCGGGATGCCCATCAGGTCGAACTGGCCGAGCAGCTTGTTGTCGGCCGCCATCTCGCGCTCGCCCTGGAAGACCCGGATCGTCACCGCGCCCTGATTGTCCTCGGCAGTGGAGAAGACCTGGCTCTTCTTGGTCGGGATCGTGGTGTTGCGGTCGATCAGGCGCGTGAAGACACCGCCCAGCGTCTCGATGCCGAGCGACAGCGGGGTCACGTCGAGCAGCAGCACGTCCTTGACGTCGCCCTGGAGCACGCCGGCCTGGATCGCGGCGCCGATGGCGACGACCTCGTCGGGGTTGACGCCCTTGTGCGGCTCCTTGCCGAAGAACTGCTTCACAACCTCCTGGACCTTGGGCATGCGGGTCATGCCGCCGACCAGGACGACCTCGTCGATCTGCCCCGCGGAGAGGCCGGCATCCTTGAGCGCCTTGCGGCAGGGCTCGATGGTGCGCTGGATCAGGTCGTCGACCAGGCTCTCGAACTTGGCGCGCGAGAGCTTGATGGCGAGGTGCTTCGGACCGGAGGCGTCCGCCGTGATGTAGGGCAGGTTGATCTCGGTCTGCGAGGCGCTCGACAGCTCGATCTTGGCCTTCTCGGCCGCTTCCTTCAGGCGCTGGAGCGCGAGCTTGTCCTTCTTCAGGTCGATGCCCTGCTCGCGCTTGAACTCGTCCGCCAGGTACTCGACCAGACGCATGTCGAAGTCCTCGCCGCCGAGGAAGGTGTCGCCATTGGTCGACTTCACCTCGAAGACGCCGTCGCCGATCTCCAGGATCGAGACGTCGAAGGTGCCGCCGCCGAGGTCGTAGACCGCGATGGTGCCGGACGATTTCTTGTCGAGGCCGTAGGCGAGCGCGGCCGCGGTCGGCTCGTTGATGATGCGCAGCACCTCGAGACCGGCGATGCGGCCGGCATCCTTGGTGGCCTGGCGCTGGGCGTCGTTGAAATAGGCGGGAACGGTGATGACGGCCTGCGTAACCGGCTGGCCGAGATAGGCCTCCGCAGTCTCCTTCATCTTCGTCAGCGTGAAGGCGGAGATCTGCGAGGGCGAGTAATCCTTGCCGTCGGCCTCGACCCAAGCGTCGCCGGACGGCGCCTTCTTGATCTTGTAGGGGACGAGATCGACGTCCTTCTTGGTCATCGGATCGTCGAAGGTGCGCCCGATCAGGCGCTTGATGGCGAAGAAGGTGCGCTCCGGATTGGTCACCGCCTGGCGCTTCGCCGGCTGGCCGACCAGACGCTCGCCGTCGTCCGTGATGGCGACGATCGAAGGCGTGGTGCGGGCGCCCTCGGAATTCTCGATGACCTTCGGCGTGGTGCCTTCCATCACGGCGACGCAAGAATTCGTCGTGCCGAGGTCGATACCAATGACTTTACCCATGGAGGGGATCCCTTTCGATTTAGCAGATCGCCGGAAGGCCGCGCTTGAGACGCCGTCCTCCGGCCCATGGCCCCGGATCGCCCCCACCTGCCGCGGCGAACGAACCCGGGATATCCACGTCTGGCGACCGAAATGACGGATCGGAGCTTCGGCTCCGGGCCGGTTTCGTTCGCCGGTTCAACTTAAGGCCGGCCGGCCTCGCGTTTCGGCGCTCGCGTCGAATGCTCGCGCCTGGCGCAATCCGGCCCCGATGGTCGGCAAAACCACCGCTTGGCGGCGTATATAGGGAGGGTGACGCCCTGCTTGCAAGGCACGGAGCCGGATTAAGAATCAGCTTTGCGCGGCGTCCGGCGCAGAATTCGCCCGGCCGATCATTCCGGCCGGGTGTTGCCCGCGCGCCCTTGCGCGAAAAGCCCGGCCAATCCATTCAGGAGAGCCGTGCGCCAACAGGAAACAGCCGTGACGACGACACGCCGCCCGACCGCCCTCCGCCTCGCCGCCGGCGCTGCGCTGGCCTGGCTCGGCCTGGCGGGCGCGGCATCGGCGCAGCCCCTGCAATTGCCGGGCGCGCAGCCTTTCAACCAGCCGGGCGCGCAGCAGGCGGCGCCGGCCTCCGCGGCCGGCACAGCGACGCAGCGTCCCCGCACCATGCCGGCAATCAAGATCCCGAGCGAAGAATCCATTCTCGGCAGGACCCTGCGGCGCAATGGCGGCTTCGGCGAAGCGACGCTCGAGAAGAGCGGCAGCGGCTACGGCCTGAGGCTCCGCGCGGAAGGCTTCCAGTCCGGCAACCTCACCGAGCCCTGCGCCATCTCCTTCGGCGACGCACCCGTGCCGGTGACCGCGCAGGGCAAGCCGGCCGGACTGCCGCGCTACAGGCTCGAGGCGCCGGCCTGCCCGATCGTCTTCGACGTGCTCGACGGCGCCCTCCTGGTGATCGCGCCCGAACAGCCCTGCGTGATCGAGGCCGCCGCCTGCCGCATCGAGCCGCGCGGCGTGTGGGGGCCCGATGCCCGCACGCTCCCGGCCCGGGCCAAGGACATCGAGGCCGAGCGCAAGCAGGCGGAGACCGCTGTCCGTGAGGGCTATCGGGCGCTCTCGTCGAAGGCCGAGCTACCGGAACAGCGGGCGGTCGCCCGCGAGCAAGCGGGCTTCTCCTCGGAGCGCGAGCAGATTTGCCGCGAATTCCAGCGCGAGGGCGCGCACGGCTTCTGCGGCGCCCGCATCACCGAGGCCCGCGCCGCATCGATCCGGGCGCGGCTGGGCCTGCCCGAGCCGAAGCCGGAGGCGGCGAAGCCGCGCCCGGCCGCGGCGAAGCGGGCATCGCCGCCCGCGGCGGCGCCCGCTCCGGCGCTTCAGTAGCGCCGGCTCAGGCGCCCTGACCGCCGCTGACCTGCCCGGCTTCCCAGCCGAGGATGGCGCGCTTGCGCGTCAGCCCCCAATGATAGCCGGTCAGCGCGCCGGACTTGCCGATGACGCGGTGACAGGGCACGACGAAGGAGATCGGGTTCTTGCCGACCGCGGCGCCGACCGCGCGCGCCGCCGAGGGCTTGCCGATATGATCGGCGACGTCGCCATAGGTGGTGGCGCAGCCGACGGGGATGCGCAGCAGCGTCTGCCAGACGCGGACCTCGAAATCGGTGCCGATCAGCACGACCCGCAGCGGCGTCTGCGGCGACCAGCTCGCCGGCTCGAAGATGCGCCTCGCATAAGGCGCCGTCGTCTGCGGATCGAAGCGGTAATCGGCATGGGGCCAGCGCCGCATCATGTCGGCCAGCGCCTCGGCCCGGCCGCCGATGACCTTGCCGCCGTCCAGGCTGCTCGAGACCCAGCCGAGGCCGGCGAGGCCGCGCTCGGTCACCACGATCAGCGCCTCGCCGAAAGGCGACTGATGGAAGCCGTAGGACATGCGCAGGCCTTCGCCGCCGGCCTTCCACTCGCCGGGCGACATCGCCTCATGGGTGACGAAGAGGTCGTGCAGACGGCCCGGACCGGAGAGGCCGACCTCCAGGCTGGCGTCGAGGATGCTGGCGGAGGAGGCGAGCAGGCCCTTGGCATTGTCGAGCGTGATCGCCTGCAGGAAGGCCTTCGGCGTCAGCCCGCACCAGCGCCGGAACAGGTGGTGCACGTCGGTCGGGGTCGCGCCGGCCGCATCGGCGATCGCCTCGATCGTCGGCTGCTGGCGCCAGTTATTGGTGATGTAGGCCAGGATGCGGCGCACCGTGTCGTAATCCGATCCGGGCGCGGCGGCCGGGAAATCGGCTTCCGACGGCATGGCCTCGGCGGCGCGCGCGAGCACGGCATTGGAGACGCTGATCGGTTTCATCGCCGTTCGCAGGCTGGCATGGGCGGTCATCGGTCTGTCCTCGCGATCTGATCTCATGCTCGCGACGCTAATGACGCCAGCATGCGTCTCCCACCCGAAAGCTGACAAGCTCGTCGTCGTCGGCGAAGAGGCGTAAAGCTCGCCCATGACCAGTTCCGCCGCCGACGCGATCGTCCCACTCTACCAGCGCCATGCCGCGGCCTATGACAGCCTGCGCGGCCGGTCGCTGATGGAAGCCGCCTGGCTCGATCGCTTCCTTTCGTTGCTGCCGGCCGCCCCTTCCGTCCTCGAGATCGGCTGCGGCATGGGCGAACCGATCGCACGGCACCTGATCGAGCGCGGCTGCCGGGTGACGGGCATCGATTCGTCCCCGCATCTCATCGCACTCTGCCGCGAGCGCTTCCCGCGGCAGGGCTGGCAGGTCGGCGACATGCGCCGGCTCTCGCTCGGCCGGCGCTTCGACGGGCTGATCGCCTGGGACAGCTTCTTCCACCTGAGCCCCGGCGACCAGCGACGGATGTTCCCGCTCTTTCGGGACCATGCGGCGGACGGAGCGGCGCTGCTCTTCACCAGCGGACCGGGCCATGGCGAGGCGATCGGCAGTTTCGAGGGCGAGCCGCTCTATCATGCCAGCCTCGACCCGGCCGAGTATCGGGCCCTCCTCGACGAGAACGGCTTTGCCGTGATCGCGCACATCGCCGAGGACCCGGATTGCGGCGGCCACACGATCTGGCTGGCGCAGCAGCGGCATTGACGGTCCGGTCAGACGAAGCGCAGCAGCTTGTCCCGCGTCAGCCGCTGGTTGTTGCGGTGCCATTCGTCCTCGGTGAAGAAGATCGGCGAGGTCTCGTCCCAACCGCTGCAGCTGTAATCCGACTGCTCGGCGAAGAAGGCGACGAACTCCTCCCGCGAGCGCCACTCAGCGATCGCCGCGCCGGGATGCCAGCCATCATCGATGTCGCAGAGCTTCACGCCCTCCTCCGTGCGGATCAGGCCATGCCCGCAGAAGTCGCGGTGGAATTCGTGGATCAGCCCCTCGCCGACCTTGCAGCTCATCAGACGGTCCCAGACCTGGCCCGCCAGAACCGGGCCGTACAGGGCGCGGTCGAGCCTGTCGCGCAGGATGAGCGCATAGGCCCGAACCGAATCCTCGCCGCCGCTCTGGCTGGTCCGCGCGCCGCGCGGACGGCGATTGGCGCGCAGCGCCGCGACGATCACGACGATGATCACCGCCCACGCGATCAGCGGGATGATCGTCGCTGCCATGCTCAGGCGGGTTCGAGATTCGGGCCGCGCTTCGCTCTGGCGAGCGCCGAGCCGAGCGCTTCCGCGAAGCCTTCGCGCTCCTGCGGCGACAAGGCGGAGGCGACGACGGTACGCCGCCCGCGCGAGACGAGAGCGAGCTCGAGCAGGCCGTAATCCTCGTCCTCCTCGCGCTCGAGCCTGGTCCAGACCGGGTTGGAACGCCAGATCTTCTCGCGACCGTGATGGGAGACCTTGCGCAGCAGCACTTCGAGCGGCGTGACGACGATGCGCTCGAAGGCGCGCGCCGCGTTGAAGTTGACCTTGAAGGCGATGAACAGGGCGAGGACATCGAGACCGAAGAAGCCGGCGACGGGCCAGGCGCCGAGCACCATGAAGGGGATCGAGGCGGCGATGCTGGTCAGGCAGACCAGGGTCATCACCAGGCGAAAGCCGTCCTGGCCGAGCGAGCGGTGCGGCGTGATCGTCGCATCGAAGACCGGCTGCATCGCTGCAGCGGCGGCGCTGTCGCAATCGGGCTTGCCCAAGGTCATTCGTCACTTATAACGCCGCGATGCCCGCGCCGAACAGCCAAAAACGCCGCAGCCCGCCGCCGAAGCGGATCACGCAGCCGCGCAGCGCCGCCGAGATCCGCGAGATCTTCAGCCGGTTCCGGAGCGCGCGGCCCGAGCCGAAGGGCGAGCTCGACTATGTCAACGCCTTCACCCTGCTGGTCGCGGTCGTGCTCTCGGCGCAGGCGACCGACGCCGGAGTCAACAAGGCGACGAAGGCGCTGTTCGCGCTCGCCGATACGCCGCAGAAGATGCTCGCCCTCGGCGAGGACAGGGTGCGCGAGCTGATCAAGACGATCGGGCTCTACCGAAACAAGGCGAAGAACGTCGTCGCGCTCTCGGAGAAGCTGATTGCGGAGTTCGGCGGGCAGGTGCCGACCGAGCGGGCGGCGCTGGAAAGCCTGCCCGGCGTCGGCCGCAAGACCGCGAACGTCGTGCTCAACATCGCCTTCGGCGAAATCACCCACGCGGTCGACACCCATGTCTTCCGCGTCGCCAACCGCCTGCGCATCGCGCCGGGCAAGAATCCGCTGCAGGTCGAGCTCGGGCTGGAGAAGGCGGTGCCGACCGAGTTCGGCCGGCACGCGCATCACTGGCTGATCCTGCACGGACGCTACACCTGCAAGGCGCTGCGCCCGGCCTGCGAGACCTGCATCGTCGCCGATCTCTGCGACTCGCCCGACAAGCGGGCGGTCTGAAAGCAGACCGCGGTTGATGACGGGCTCAAGCCCTCCCCCGCTTGCGGTGGGGAGGGTTGGGTGAGGCCAGTGCCGCTCGGCGCGACGATGAAGAATGGGCTCGACCTGCTTTTCGGCCCCCCCCCCCAGCCCTTCCCCACCGCAAGCGGGGGAAGGGAACGTGCGCCTGCTGGCGATGGCCCAGGCCCGATCACCCGGTCTCAGTTGATCGCCAGCCGGGCCCGCTTGATGATCCCGGCCCAGCGGCGCGATTCCGTCTCCATCATCGCAGCGAATTCCTCGGGCTTGTTGCCGATCGGCTCGGCGCCCTCGTTCTGCAGGCGCTCGCGGATGAGCGGGCTGTTGATCGTCTCGACGGTCGCCTGGCGCAGCTTCGCCGCGACATCCTTCGGCGTCCCCTTCGGCACGACGAAGCCGTACCAGGCCGTCGCCTCGTAATCCGGCCAGCCGCTCTCGGCGACCGACGGCACCTCCGGGAAGAGCTTGGCGCGCGCCTTGCCGGTCACCGCCAGCGCCCTGACCTTGCCGCCCTCGATCAGGCCGAGCACGGAGGGCACGGTGGTGATCATGAAGTCGCCATTGCCGGCGAGCAGGTCGGTCAGCGCCGGCCCGGCGCCACGATAGGGCACGTGCACGGCCTCGAACTGCGCGGTCTGCGCCAGCAGCACGGTCGCCAGATGGCTGGCCGAGCCGTTGCCGGCGGAGCCATAGGTCAGCTTGCCCGGATTCTTCTGGGCGTGGCCGACGAGCTCGGCGAGCGTCTTGTAGGGCGAATTCGGTGCGACCACGACGACGAGCGGTGCGGCCGAGATCAGGGTCAGCGGGTCGAAGGCGGTGAGCGGGTCGATCTTGACGTTCTTGAACAGATGCGGGTTGACCACCATCGGGCCCTGGTTGGCCATCAGCACGGTGTAGCCGTCGGGCGCGGCGGCGGCCGCCTGAGCGGTGGCGAGATTGCCGCCGGCCGAGCCGTTGTTCTCGACCACCAGCGACTGGCCGAGCCGCTCGCCGACGCCCTGGGCGACGAGCCGGGCGATCGCATCCGTGCCGCCGCCGGCGGCATAGGGCACCAGCAGCCGCATCGGCCGCTCGGGGAAGGCGACCTGGGCGAATGCGAGATCAGGCAGGCAGGCGCTGGCCGCGGCGGCCGTCAGCAGGCTGCAGAGATGGCGGCGCGTGATCGTCATGGGTCTGTTCTCCTCCCGTTTCCGCCCTCTCGGCAAGCGCGAGGATCGTGCTTGCGGGGACGATGACATGGCCTTCGAAAATGCGGCGAGCCGTGCGCACCAGGCTGGCGCGGGCGACCTGGCCGGCGTCGTCGAGGACAAGATCGACCTGGATGGCGCCGCTCGGATGCTCGACCGTGACCAGCGATCCGGTCCCCGGCGAGAGCATCTCTCCGGCGACGCTGCCGGCGAGACGGCTCGCGGCGGCGACGCAGAGCGCACCGGTGACCGCATGGCTGCGATGGCAGCGATCCGGCGTGAAATAGCGCGAGGTCAGACCGCCGCCGCGGCGCGCCGGCGAGAGCACGCCGACCTTGGGAATGACGCTGCCGGCGACGTCGCCGAGACCCATGCGGCGGCCGGCCTCGCGGCGGATCCGCTCCAGCCGCCCGAGCAGGGCCACGTCGGCATCGAGCGCGGCCGGCGCCTCGTCGCCGGCCAGGCCGAGATCGGCGGCCCGCAGCAGCAGCATCGGCGTGGCGTAGTCCAGCAGCGTCACCGGGATGCCGTCGATCTCCTCGCGGGCGCGGCCGGTGGGCAGAAGCGCGCCGGTCTTCGACCCGACCGCCTCGAGGAAGTTCAGCTTGATGGGGGCGGCGGTGCCGGCGACGCCGTCGATCGCGGTCGCGCCGTCATAGGCGACGACGCCGCCCGGCGTCTGCACGGCGGCCTCGACCAGCGCGCCGGTATTGCGGTTGTGGATGCGCACCAGCGTCTCGCCGTCGGCGGCCGGCACCAGCCCGGCCTCGATCGCGAAGGGGCCGACGGCGGAGAGCATGTTGCCGCAGTTCGGGCTCAAGTCGACATTGCCGCGCTCGACCGCGACCTGAGCGAAGAGATAGTCGACGTCGGCGCCCGGCCGGCTGGAGCGGCTGACGATCGCGACCTTGCTGGTCAGCGAGTTGCCACCGCCGAGCCCGTCGAGCTGGAGCGGATGCGGCGAGCCCAGCGCGGCGAGCAGGACCCGGTCGCGGTTCGCCGGCTCGGCCGGCAGATCCTGCGCGAGGAAGACCGGGCCGCGCGAGGTGCCGCCGCGCATCAGCACGCAGGGAATGCGCAGGGCCTGAGCATGCGAAAGCTGGAAGGGAGCGGACAAGGGCGTCACCCGGCATTGGCGATGGCCAGTCATCCCAGATCGAATAATCGCTGTGAAATGCAGAGATCGGCGCTATTAATGCTCCATGAGCATCAATTTCGAAGCACTCGACCTGCGCGCCTTCATCTCGGTGGTCGAGCTCGGCGGGTTCCACCGCGCCGCCGAGGCGCTCAACATGTCCCAGCCGGCGCTGAGCCGGCGCATCCAGCGGCTGGAAAGCGCGGTCGGGGCGGCGCTGCTGGAACGGACCACGCGCCGGGTCGCCCTCACCATGGTCGGGCGCGAGATGCTGCCGCTGGTCCGGCGCATGCTCGACGAGTTCGACAGCTCGATCTTCGCCATGCGCGATCTCGGCAGCCGCCGCGCCGGACAGATCGCGCTCGCCTGCGTGCCGACGGCCGCCTTCTACTTCCTGCCCTCGGTGATCGCGCGCTTCCAGACGCAGTATCCGAACATCCGTTTCCGCATCCTCGACCTTTCGGCCAATGACGGGCTGGAGGCGGTGGCGCGCGGCGAGGTCGAGTTCGGAATCAACCTGATCGGCGGCTCCGATGCCGAGCTCACCTTCGAGCCGCTGATCGACGATCCCTTCGTGCTCGCCTGCCGGCACGATCACGCGCTGGCGCAGAGATCGGAGCTCGGCTGGAGCGATCTGGAGGGCCATCCGCTGGTCACCGTCAGCCGCAGCAGCGGCAACCGCGCCATCCTCGACGCGGCGCTGGTCAAGGTCGGCGTCAGGCTCGACTGGTCGTTCGAGGTGACGCACCTCTCGACCTCGCTCGGCCTGGTCGAGGCCGGGCTCGGCATCTCGGTGCTGCCGAAACTGGCGACACCCGGCCCCGACCACCCGATCATCGTGACGCGGCCGATCCGCGCTCCCGAGGTCTCGCGCACCATCGGCGTGGTCAGGCGCCGCGGCGTCAAGCTGGCGCCGGCGGCCGAGCGCTTCCTCGCGATGCTGCTCGGAACCTGGCGCGGGCCGGCGTCAGGCTGATCCACCTTTCCAGGGCGCCGCGGAGCAGCGAGCCCGGAATCCATGAACACCAATGCCTGTTGAGAAGAGGCTGCCAGTGCAGCTCCCCAGGGAGGGCGACCTGTGTTCACGGGTTCCGGGCTCAGGCCTCCGGCCTGCCCCGGAAAGACGGCGGCGATTGCGTGCCTATGCTCAGCCGAAGACCCAGAGGCCGGCCAGGCCGGCCGAGCCGACGATGATCCGCCACCAGGCGAACGGCGCGAAGCCGCGCCTCGAGACGAAATCGAGGAAGCTGCGCACCACGATCAGGGCCGCGACGAAGGCGGTGACGAAGCCGACGGCGATGAGCGCGACGTCGCTGCCGGTCAGTTCCTTGTAGTTCTTCAGCAGATCATAGGCGAAGGCGCCGGCCATGGTCGGCATGGCGAGGAAGAAGGAGAACTCGGCCGCGGCCCGCTTGTCGGCGCCGAGCAGCATGGCGCCGACAATGGTCGAGCCCGAGCGCGAGACGCCCGGCACCATGGCGAAGCACTGGATGAAGCCGATCTTGAGATACATCGGCAGCGGAAACCTGGTGGCGTCGTGGTGCTTCACCTCCAGCTCCAGCTCGTCGACGACGAGCAGGACGAGCCCGCCGGCGATCAGCGTGGTGCAGACCAGGAACGGGTTGAACAGCACGCCCTTGATGAAGCCGTGCGCCAGCGCGCCGATCACCGCCGCCGGCAGGAAGGCGATGAGCACGCCGATGACGAAGCGCCGGGCGGAGGGGTCGCTGCGCAGGCGCAGCGCGATGTCGAGCAGGCGGCGGAAATAGACCAGGAGGATCGCCAGGATGGCGCCGAGCTGGACGAGGATCTCGAAGGCCTTGCCCTTGGATTCGAAGCCGAGGAAATGGCCGAGCAACAGCAGATGTCCCGTCGAGGAGACCGGCAGGAATTCGGTCAGCCCCTCGACCACGCCGAGCACGGCGGCGACGATCAGATCATGCATGCGAGGGTCCTTCCGAGCCTGCGGGTGCGGCGCAACAAAATGCGGACGCGCGCGTTAAAGCTATCGCCCGCGGTCTTTGCAAATTGGTTACCAGACCGGCAAGGATTTCCGTGCAATCCGCCGCTTCCCCCGGTCCCGGGTTGTGAGGCTTAGCCGGCAGGCCTATACGGGGGCGCTCTATTGCGCTGCATCAGGCGCCTGCCTTCCGCCGAACCTCCCTCGTTCCAGCAGTTCGATGGCCACGCTTCATCATTATCCGCTTTGCCCGCATTCGCGCTTCGTCCGGCTCGCGCTCGGCGAGTTCGGCCTCGACGCCACGCTGGTCGAGGAGCGCGTCTGGGAACGTCGACGGGAGTTCCTCGAGCTCAACCCGGCCGGAACGACGCCGGTGCTGCGCGAGGACAGCGGCCTCGTCGTGCCGGGGCCGGGGCCGATCGCCGAATATCTCGACGAAACGCGTGGGCTGGCCCTGGCCGAGCGCCGCCTGCTGCCGGAAGGCCCGGGCGGGCGGATCGAGGTGCGCCGGCTGCTCGACTGGTTCAACATCAAGTTCAACGAGGAGATCACCGCCCCGCTCGTGCTGGAGAAGGTGATGAAGCGCTTCATGAGCCGCGACGAGGGCGGCGGCCCGCCGGAGATGAGCGCGATCCGCGCGGCGCGCGGCAATGTGCGCTACCATCTGCGCTACATCGCCTGGCTGACCGCCAAACGGAACTGGCTCGCCGGCGACAATCTGAGCTATGCCGATCTCGCCGCCGCGGCGCATCTGTCCTGCGTCGACTATCTCGGCGACGTGCCCTGGGACGAGGACGAGGCTGCCCGCGCATGGTATGCGAGGATCAAGTCCAGACCGAGCTTCCGGCCGCTGCTGAGCGACCGGATCCCCGGGATGGCGCCCTCGGCCCATTACGACGACCTGGACTTCTGAGCGGCGCGAAGCTCAAGGCCGCGATCGCCGCCCGCGCACAGGCCGAGGGCTTCTCGGCGATGCGCGTCGCCCCGGTCGATGCGATACCGGAGGCGCCGGCGCGCCTGGCCGGCTGGCTCGACGCCGGCCATCACGGCGATATGACCTGGCTGACGCAGCGCACGGCGGAGCGCGCCGATCCGGCGGCCCTGTGGCCGGCGGCGCGCTCGGTCGTCATGCTCGGCATGAGCTATGCCGGAGAAGGCGACCCGCTCGCCGTGCTCGCCCAGCGCGACCGCGGCGCGATCTCGCTCTATGCCCGCCGGCGCGACTATCACGAGGTGATCAAGGGCAAGCTCAAGAGCGTCGCCTCGGTGCTGGCGGCGCGCGGCGGCGCCGAGGTCAAGGTCTTCATCGACACCGCCCCGGTGATGGAGAAGCCGCTGGCGCAGGCTGCCGGGCTCGGCTGGCAGGGCAAGCAGACGGTGCTGATCTCGCGCCGGCACGGCGCCTGGCTTTTCCTGGGCGCGATCTACACCTCGGCCGAGCTGCCGCCGGACGAGCCCGAGCGCGATCATTGCGGCTCGTGCACGCGCTGCCTCGACATCTGCCCGACCAGGGCCTTCCCGGCGCCCTACCAGCTCGATTCACGCCGCTGCATCGCCTATCTCACGATCGAGCATCCGGGCCATATCGACGCCGAATTCCGCGAAGGCATCGGCAACCGCATCTTCGGCTGCGACGACTGCCTCGCGGTCTGCCCCTGGAACAAGTTCGCCGAAGCCGCGCAGGAGACGCGCCTGGCGCTGAAGAACGAGCTCGAGGCGCTGCCGCTGGCGGAGCTCGCCACGCTCGACGATGCCGCTTTCCGCGCGCTCTTCGCCGGCACGCCGGTGAAGCGCAGCGGCCGCGACCGCTTCGTCCGCAACGTGCTGATCGCGATCGGCAACAGCGGCGATCCGGCGCTGGCGGCGAGCGCCGAGGCGCTGCTCGACGACGCCTCGCCGCTGGTCAGGGCGATGGCGGCCTGGGCGCTCGGGCGGCTCGTTCCGGCCCGCGCCGCCGAGCTCGCGCCGGCGAGGCTGGCGCAGGAGAGCGATCCCGACGTCAGGGCCGAATGGGCCCGCCTCGATCCGAACGAACTGGAACCGGCATGAAGCTCGTCATCTTCGGTCTCGGCTATTCGGCCGGGTTCTTCGCGCGCACCGCCCTGGCAAGGGGCTGGGAGGTCACTGGCACGGTGCGTTCGGCGCAGAAGGCCGGCGAGCTCAGCAGGCAGGGGCTGCACACGCTGGTCTTCGGCGGCTTCGCGGTGTCGACGGCGCTCGCCAGGGCGCTCGCCGAGGCGGACGCCGTGCTGGTCTCGGCGCAACCCGACGAGACCGGCGATCCGGTGCTCGGCGCGCTCGCCGACAAGCTCGCGGCGGCCGAGACGCTGCGCTGGATCGGCTATCTCTCGACCATCGGCGTCTATGGCGACCATGGCGGCGCCTGGATCGACGAGAGCGCCGTATGCCGCCCGACCAGCCGGCGCTCCCGACAAAGGCTGGAGATCGAACGCGACTGGCTCGCCTTCGGCGCGCGCAGCGGCAAGCCGGTCCAGATCTTCCGCCTGGCCGGGATCTACGGCCCCGGCCGCAACCCGATCACCAAGCTGAGGGCCGGCACCGCCAGCCGCCTGGTCAAGCCCGGCCAGGTCTTCAACCGCATCCATGTCGACGACATCGCCGGCGTGCTGATGGCGTCGATCGAGCGGCCACGCGCGGGCGCGATCTACAACGTCACCGATGACGAGCCGGCGCCGCCGCAGGACGTGGTCGGCTTCGCCGCCGAGGCCGCCGGGCTCGCGCCCCCGCCGGAGCTGCCGTTCGATCCGGCCAGGCTCTCGCCGATGGCGGCGAGCTTCTACGGCGAGAACAAGCGGGTCTCGAACGCGCTGGTGAAGCGCGAACTCGGCTATGCCTTCCGTTACCCGGATTACCGGCAGGCGCTGCGCGACCTCGCGGCGGCGGGGGAGTGATCAGGCGGCGTAGCGCCCGGCCTCGCCGTCGAGATAATCGAGATAGCGCCGGTCGATCGCGGCGACCGGCAGGATCACCAGCACGTCGGTGGTGCCGAACTGCCTGTCGATCACGGCGCCGGAGCCGAAGCGGGCACCGAGGCGCAGATAGCCCTTCACCAGCGGCGGCAGGCATTTCAGCGCGAGCTTGGCGTCGACCATGCCGGCCGGCAGGCGATCCATCGCGACATGGCGCTCGGGCTGCGCCACGACCCGCCAGGCGTCCTGGGCGGTGGCGTGATGGTGGATGAAGCTGAGCGGCAGGGCCAGCATGTCGGGATCGACGCCGTCGAAGCTGGCGCAGCCGAACATCGCGTCGATGCGATGATGCCGGCAATAGGCCCAGATGCCGTGCCAGAGCAGCTCGACCGTCTTCTTGGTGCGGTAGGGCTTCAGCACGCAGGAGCGGCCGAGCTCGAGGAAGCGCATGTCGGGATGGCGCGCCAGCAGGGGGGCGATGTCGAATTCGGATTGGGTGTAGAAGCCGCCGAGCCTGGCCACGGCCTGCTCGCGCATCAGCCTGTAGGTGCCGACCACCTTGGGCTTGATGCCGCCGAACCGGCCACGCGCGGCATGATCGATGACGAGCAGATGGTCGCAGACGGAATCGAACCGGTCGGCATCGCGGCGGAACATGCGCGAGACCACGTCGGGCTTCGCCGACATCTCCTGATAGAAGACGCGATAGCGCAGGCGCTGCGCCCGCCAGATCTCGCGCGGGCCGCGCGCCAGCCTGACTTCGAGCGCGCCGGAGCGGCCGAGCGTGCCGGACAGGGCGTCGGGGCCGGGAAAGGCGAAGCCGCCGAGCTGCTTGCCGGCAGCCAAGAGGTTCGACGGCGAGAAGCGCTGCAACAGGGCCGCGCCGGCCGGCCTGTGCTTTGCCGGCTGACGAGAACCCTGAAAAAGATCGCGCGTCATTGACGGTCTGTCCTTCTGCGGACCCGGTTCGCTCGAGAATCCCTGCGCCGATCGTCTTACGGGATCGCGACAAAACTACGTCAGTGCGATGACGAAGCCAACCGTGCGGGGAGCGGAGCCCGTCTCAGGCCGAGCGTGCCCGCACCATTCGCCCTTGCGAGAGCCGGTCGATCCAGCCGCGCAGCTGCTCGCGTGCGAGCGGCTTAGCCAGGCAATCGTCGACGCCGGAGGCGAGCGCCTCGCGCCGATCCTCCGCGGCGGTGTTGGCGGTGACGGCGACGATCGGCAATCGGGCCGCGCCGAGCGCCGCCTCGGCGGCGCGAACCCGGCGCGTCAGCGCCAGCCCGTCCAGAACCGGCATGCGGATATCGATCAGGGCGAGATCGAACTCGCGCCCCTTTCCGGAATGCATGTCGTCGATCAGCCGGATCGCTTCTCCGCCATCGCGGGCCCAGGCGGCCGTGCAGCCCAGCCGCTCCAGCGTGCGGGTCAGCAGGAGCGCGTTGATCTCGTTGTCCTCGGCGACGAGGACATGGAGCCCGGAGGCCGGGCCGGGCACCGCGGCGCCGGCCTCCCTCGCGGTTCCGGCATGCGGCGCCTCCCCGGCCGGGCCGAGCCGGGCGTAGAGCGAACGGGCGCGGACCGGCTTGACGAGGAAGCCGGTGAAGCCGGCGGCGAAGGGCGAGCCGAAGCTGCGGCGCTCGGCCGGCGCCAGCATGATCAGGATCTCGGCGACACCGGCGCGCCTGGCCGCGGCCGCGACCGCTTCGACCTCGCCATCCGGGAGGTTGCGGTCGACCAGCACGGCCGAGAGCGCCCGCTCATCCGCCAGACGGGCCAGGGCCTGCGCATGATCGCCGGCGTGGAGGACCTGCGCGCCCCGCCGCGCGAGGCAGGCCGCGAGATGCGCGGCGCTGAACGGCGCCGCGGAGGCGATCAGGATACGCCGGCCCTGCCATTCGGGCTCAGGGGCGGGAGCGCTCGTCTCGGTTGCCACCCGAAGCGGCAGGCTCAGCCGGAACGAGGCCCCACCATCGCCGCGGTTGCGCGCTTCGATCTCGCCCCCCATGGCGCGGGCGAGCCGGCGGGCGATCGCGAGGCCGAGGCCGGTGCCGGATTGCGGATGCTGGCCGCCCGTTTCCCCTTGCTCGAACTCCTCGAAGATCGTGGCGAGGCGCTCCGGCGCGATGCCGGGGCCGGTGTCGGCGATGGTGACGAGGAAGGTGCCGTCGCCCGCTTCGGCCTCGATGCCGATGCCGCCCTGCTGGGTGAACTTCACGGCATTGCCGACGAGATTGAGCAGGATCTGGCGCAGCCGCTCGGGGTCGCCGACGAGCTGCGCCGGCAGATCGGGGGCGAGCAGAGTGGAGATCTCGACGCCCTTGACCTGGGCACGCGGCGCCATCAGCTCGGTGACGTCCTCGATCAGGAGGGCGGGATCGAAAGGCGCCTCGGCCAGCTCGAGCTTGCCGGCCTCGACCTTGGCGAAATCGAGAATGTCGTCGACGAGGCCGAGCAGCGCCTCGCCCGAACTGCGCAGCGCCCGCACATAGGTGCTCTGCTCGGGATCGAGCCTGGTGTCGCCGAGCAGGTCGGCCATGCCGAGGATGCCGTTCAGCGGTGTCCGGAACTCGTGGCTGACGGTCGCGAGGAAGCGCGACTTGGCGGCGCTCGCCTCCTCCGCGCGGCTGCGAGCCTCCTCCAGCGCCTTCTCGCCGGCGATGCGGCTGGTGATGTCCCGTCCGACGCGCTGAAGCACGGCTTGGCCGGCGGCGACCGGAACGACCGTCTCGACCCAGGACAGCCAGCGCTCGCCGCCCCCGGTCTCGATGCATTCGTCGAAGACCCTGGCGCCGCCCGGCAGCGCCTGCGCCGGGCGCGCGACGCGCACGCGCGGCTGGGCGCTGCTGCCCACGACCTCCGCCTCGCTCCCGCCGAGCAGGGCGGCATAGGCGGCGTTGGCGTAGACGATCCGGCCCTCGCTGCGGCGCACGATCAGGTCGCCCTGCGCCTCGATCAGGCTGCGATAGCGCTCCTCGCTGTCGGCGAGCTCCCAGAGGCGGTCGCTCAGCTTCTCGACGTCGCGCGTCAGCGCCCGCGCCTGCCGGATCGCGCGCTGGCGCTCGCGCAGCAGCCGAACCGCGACGAGAGCGCTGGCGATGGCCCCGGCCACGGCGATGCCGGCCAGCAGGACCAAGGGAGACGGCAGCTCGATCATGCCGCCGGTCTAGCATTCGCCCTCTTGAGAAAGCGTTCGCCCCGTCCGCGAGGATGCGGGATGGTTCGAATGGTTTCGTTAACCTTTCATCAGGCCGCCTGCGCCGCCTGATCGATCCGCGAGCGGTAGGACAGCGCCTCGGCGAGATGGATGCGCCCGACCCGATCCTCGCCGTCGAGATCGGCGAGCGTGCGGGCGACCTTGAGCACGCGATGATAGCCGCGCGCCGTCAGCCGCATCGCCTCGGCGGCGCTGCGCAGGAGGGCGAGCCCGGCCGCATCCGGCCGCGCCACCTCGTCGAGCAGCGCGGCCGGGCAGCGGGCATTGGTGGCGCCGCCCATGAGGCCGAGCGCGGCATAGCGCGCCGACTGGCGGGCGCGGGCGGCGGCGACGCGGGCCGCG
>NZ_FYAS01000054.1 GCF_900185715.1 Allobosea sp. CS1GBMeth4 | reverse complement strand
CGCTCCGGCCGGCTCGCCGAGCGCTCGGGCTTGGCCTCGCGGCCGCGCCGCGAGCGCCCGTCGCGTCGTTCCTCGCCGCGCCGGCCACGCCGCTCTTCGCGCGGCTCGGCCGCCGGCAGGCTCTCGAGGCCCGGCCCTTCCCACGCGATGCTCTGCCCGGTCAGCTTCTCGATCGCGGCGACGAGCTTGTCGTCATGGCGCGTGACGATGGTGAAGGACGCGCCCTCGCGGCCGGCACGGCCGGTGCGGCCGATGCGGTGGACATAGTCCTCCGCATGGGTCGGGACGTCGAAATTGAAGACGTGGCTGACGGCGGGAATGTCGAGGCCGCGGGCCGCGACGTCGCTGGCGACGAGGATCGGATTCTCGCCGGAGCGGAAGGAATCGAGCGCCGCCATGCGCGCGTACTGGTCCATGTCGCCATGCAGGGCGACTGCGGGGAAGCCGTGCTTCTGCAAGGATTTGTGCAGCGTCGCGACATCGCGCTTGCGGTTGCAGAACACGATCGCGTTCTGCAGGTCCCTGGCGTCCTTGATCAGCCGGCGCAGCGTCTCGCGCTTCTCGTAATCCTGGCTGTGCGAGGCGATCAGGCGCTGCGTGATCGTCGCGGCGGCGGTCGCGGGCCGCGAGACCTCGATCCGCACGGGATTGTGCAGGAACTGCTCGCTGATCCGGGTGATCTCCGGCGGCATCGTCGCCGTAAAGAACAGGGTCTGCCGCGTGAAGGGGACGAGCTTGCAGACCCGCTCGATATCCGGGATGAAGCCCATGTCGAGCATGCGGTCGGCCTCGTCGATGACGAGCAGCTCGACGCCGGTGAGCAGCAGCTTGCCACGCTCGACATGGTCGAGCAGGCGGCCGGGCGTCGCGATCAGCACGTCGACGCCGCGCGTGATCTTGGCGTCCTGGTCGCCGAAGGAGACGCCGCCGATCAGCAGCGCGACCGAAAGCTTCTGGTTGACGCCGTAGCGGACGAAATTCTCTTCGACCTGGGCGGCGAGCTCGCGCGTCGGCTCGAGGATCAGCGTGCGTGGCATCCGGGCCCGGGCGCGCCCGCTTTCCAGGATCGTCAGCATCGGCAGGGTGAAGGCCGCGGTCTTGCCGGTGCCGGTCTGGGCGATGCCGAGCACGTCCTTGCGGGCGAGCACGTGGGGGATGGCCTGGGCCTGGATGGGAGTGGGCGTCGTGTAGCCGGCGGCGGAGACCGCCGCGAGAACCTTATCGCTCAGGCCGAGTTCGGCAAAAGACATCGATGGTTGCGCTTCTCAAGGGTCGGTGACACGTGGCGGGATGACCGATCGACCGCAACGGTGGCGCGACTTCACTTGCTTGCGCGCCTTCGGACGCCCGTGCAATGCAGAAAAAACAGGGCAAAGTCAACATTCTAGAGCCCGTTTCGATCGGCCTGCGGCACAGCGGGCCGGCGAGGCGGCTTCAGGACCTGACGCGGGCACGGATTCGTCGCGCGGCCCGTCCGTGCGGAGCGGGCCCCGGCAACAGCGAGGGTAATGACGAATGAGTGCGACGCAGACCAGCCGGCCCGAGCCGCTCGTCCTGATCCCGGGGCTGAACTGCACGCCCGCTCTCTACGCGCCGCAATGGCCCGCACTGGCGGCGGGACGGCTGATCCTCGTCGCCGAGAACAGCGCCGACGAGACGATCGGCGCCATGGCCGAGCGCCTGCTGGCGGCCGCGCCGGAACGCTTCGCGCTGTGCGGCCTCTCCATGGGAGGCTATGTCGCCTTCGAGGTGATGCGGCGGGCGCCGGAGCGGGTGACGCGCCTCGCGCTGCTCGACACCACCGCGAAGCCGCCGACGCCCGAGACGAACGCGCCGCGCGAGCAGATGATCGCCCTGGCGCAGAAGGGCGCCTTCGACAATGTCGTGACCGTGCTCTGGCAGAAGCTGGTCGCGCCGGATCGGCTGGCGGACGAGGCTCTGCGGCTCGCGGTGCGGGCGATGGCCGAGGCAGTCGGTCCCGCAGGCTTCATCCGCCAGCAGCGCGCCATCATGGGCCGCTCGGATGCGCGGCCGGTCCTCGCGACGATTGCCGTTCCGACCCTGGTCCTCGTCGGCGCGAAGGACGCGATCACGCCGCCCGAGGAAGCGCGCGAGATCGCCGCCGGGATCGGGCCGAGGGCGCGCTGTCTCGAGCTGCCGGGCTGCGGACATCTCTCTACGCTGGAGGCGCCCGACCTGGTGACGCGGGGATTGCTCGACTGGCTCGGCTGAGCCTCAGCGCTGGACCGCGCAGGGGTCGAGCTTCGTCTCGCTCGCCCGCCTGACGATCGAACCCGTCACGAGCGGATCGATCGCCTGGCCTTTGGCTGCGGCCTGGGCCAGCTGCCGCATCGTGTCGCGATCGAGCTGCGCCGTCTGGCTCGAGACGAAGTTGGCGGCGATGACGGAGAGGAAGGCGATCGCGGCGGCGGCCTTGGCGATGTCGGCGACGATGGTGCCGCGCTGGTTGCGCAGGAAGGCGACGACGAGGCGCATCGCTGCACTCCGGCTTGGGGACGAGGCGCCAGGCGCCGATCGGCGAATCTTGCTCCGGCGGCTGTAAAAACTTGGTTAGCGCAGCGTCACCGTTGCGGATCCACCGGGCAAGAGGCGCCCTCCAGCCTGCCGCGATGCTCGCGGAACAGCTTGCGCAGCGCCTCGAGCACCGCGCGGACGGCGGGCCGCTGACGGCCGCTTTCGTGCGAGACCAGGAAGATCTCGTCGGCGGTGTCGTCCGGCGGCTCGCCCAGCCGCGTCAGCGACGTGTCGGCATCGGCCAGGAAGCACGGCGCCATCGAGACCGCGCCCGACGAGCGGATGCTCTCATAGCGCGCCGCCGAATCGCCGACGCGCGCGGCGATCGGGCGCCCCCCGGCCCAGGCGAGAATGCGCTGCTCGATGCGTGACGAGACGTCCCGGCTGACGGAGATGATCGGCGCCGTCGCCGGGTCGACGTCGCGGCGGACATAGAAGGCCTGCGCCAGCCTGCCGATCTTCTGGCCGAAATAGCCGGCCCCGTCCGGCGGGCGGCGCATGCGGATCGCGATCTCGGCCTCGCCGCGGGCGAGATCGAGGCGCTCGCGCGTGCTGATGATGACGATCTCGATGCCGCCGGCCGCGGCCGAGAGCCGGGCTGCGTGCTGGGTCAGGAACAGGCTGATCGACGTCGTCGCGGTGATGCGCACCGGAGCATCGTCGCGGGCGCGGGCCGCGCTCGCCCGTGTCTCGAAGCGCGCGACCGATTCGGCGGCCGCGGCCGCATCCGCGGCGAGCGCGAGGCCGATCTCGGTCGGGATCAGCCGGTTGGCACCGCGGCGGAACAGCGACAGGCCAAGCCGGGCCTCGAAAGCCTTCAGGCGCCGCGCGACGGTCGTCTCGCTCAGCCCGAGCGCGGCCGCGGCCACGGCGAGTCCGCCGCTGGCGGCGACGGCGTGGAAGATCTCGAGATCGGCCCAGAGCGAGGTCTGGGCCGGGGCATCGCGTCGAGGTGCAGCGGCAGCAGGCTCGCCCATGCGCTCAGCGGCCAGAAGCGGGCGCATGGATGGCGCGGCGGGGCGTCATGGTCGGCATCGTGTGGGTCGGTCGGCATGCGCGCAGGATGCGCGACGGCCGGCGGCGAGGCAGCCCGGCGGGTGCGCGGGGGTGCCCGGCACGCAGGGCCGTCTCGCGGACCTCACAGGTCGATCAGCTCGCCTGCGAAGGCGGCCCGCTCCTGGATGAAGCTGAAGCGCGCCTCCGGCTTGTTGCCCATCAGCCGCTCGACCGTATCCGACGTCTCCTCCTTCGCCTCGTGGTCGACCATGACCTTGAGCAGGATCCGCTTCTTCGGATCCATCGTGGTTTCCTTGAGCTGGGCCGGCATCATCTCGCCCAGGCCCTTGAAGCGGCTCACTTCCGGCTTCTTGCCCTTGAACACGGTCTCCAGCAGTTCGTTCTTGTGGGCATCGTCGCGCGCATAGACGCTCTTGCCGCCATGCTGGAGCCGGTAGAGCGGCGGCACCGCCAGATAGAGATGGCCCTTCTCGATCAGCCGCGGCATCTGGCGCCAGAAGAAGGTCACCAGCAGCGAGGCGATATGGGCGCCGTCGACATCGGCGTCGGTCATCACGATGACCTTGTCGTAGCGCAGATCGTCCTCGCGGAACTGGCTGCCGATGCCGCAGCCCAGCGCCAGGATCAGGTCGGCGAGCTGCTGGTTCTGGTTGAGCTTGTCGCGCGTCGCATTGGCGACGTTGAGGATCTTGCCGCGCAGCGGCAGGATCGCCTGCGTCGCGCGGTCGCGCGCCTGCTTGGCCGAACCGCCGGCCGAATCGCCCTCGACGATGAAGATCTCGGACCCCGCCGCGCCGGCGGAACTGCAATCCGCCAATTTGCCGGGCAATCTCAGCTTGCGGGTCGCGGTCTTGCGCGAGACCTCCTTCTCGAGCCGGCGGCGCAGGCGCTCCTCGGCCCGGTCGACCGACCAGTCGAGCAGCCTCAGCGCCTGCTGCGGCGAGGCGGCGAGCCAGTGGTCGAAGGCGTCGCGCACCGCGTTCTCGACGATGCGGGCGGCTTCCAGCGTCGCCAGCTTGTCCTTGGTCTGGCCCTGGAATTCCGGCTCGCGGATGAAGACCGACAGCATGGCGGCGCAGGTCGCCATCACGTCGTCGGCCGTGACCTGCGCCATCCGCTTGCTCTGGCCGATGCGTTCGGCATGGTCGCGCAGGCCGCGCAGCAGGGCGATGCGCAAACCCTGCTCATGCGTGCCGCCTTCCGGGGTCGGGATGGTGTTGCAGTAGGAGGACGAGAACCCGTCCTCGCCGGTCGCGAGCCAGGCGATCGCCCATTCCAGCGAGCCGTGGCTGCCTTCCTTGCTGATCTTGCCGGCGAAGATCGGCTCGGCGACCAGATCCTTGCCCTCGATCTCCCGGGCGAGATAGTCGCGCAGGCCGCCGGGGAACTTGAAGACCGCCTCGGCCGCGACGTCCCCCGCCGGCTCGATCAGCGAGGCGGCGCAGCGCCAGCGGATCTCGACGCCGCCGAAGAGATAGGCCTTCGAGCGGGCCATGCGGAACAGGCGGGCCGGCGCGAAGCGCGCGCCTTCGCCGAAGATCTGGGCGTCGGGGTGGAAGCGCACCCGGGTGCCGCGCCGGTTGGGCGCGCGCCCGACCGTCTCCAGCGGCCCTTGCGGAACGCCGCGCGAGAAGGTCTGGCGGTAGAGCGTCTGGCCGCGCGCGACCTCGACCTCGAGCATGTCCGAGAGCGCGTTGACCACCGAGACGCCGACGCCGTGGAGGCCGCCCGAAGTCTCGTAGACCTTGGAGTCGAACTTTCCGCCGGCGTGCAGCGTGGTCATGATCACTTCGAGCGCCGACTTGCCCGGGAATTTCGGATGCGGGTCGACCGGGATGCCGCGGCCATTGTCGGTGACGGCGAGCGAGCCGTCGACGAACAGCTCGACATCGATGAAGCTGGCATGGCCGGCGACCGCCTCGTCCATGGCGTTGTCGATCACCTCCGCGAAGAGGTGATGCAGCGCACGCTCGTCGGTGCCGCCGATATACATGCCCGGCCGGCGCCGGACCGGCTCGAGCCCTTCGAGCACCTCGATCGCCGAGGCGTCGTAGCCCGCCTCGGACGGGGTGCCGGTGCGCTGTGTCGGGGCAGGGCGCGCGGCCGGCTTCGGCGCCGCGGCCGGCGCGCGCGGTTCCGCACGCGCATCCCTGCCGCCGTCATCGCCGAAGAGATCGTCCGTCATCGTCGCCGCGCTCGCTGATTCGTCTTGCCCGCAGGATATCTCATCGGCCGCTCGGCCGCTCGCCGGAGCCCTATAACCTGCCGCTCGCCCGCGATAAACCAGCCCGATGGCCGCCGGTGCCCGGACCCGACACGGGCTGTCGCCGAAGCCTCACTGGAAGGTGGCACAGCCGCGCATGGAACCTTGGCCGTCTTGCGCGGGTTCAGCAGCCGTTAACAGCGGCGGTTTCATCATCGCCTCGCGATTCGGGACTAGGCCCGGGCGCGCATTCGGCTAAGCTGGTCCAAAGGGGGGAAGGGTCACGTGGCGTCGCGTTCCGCAGTTCCGAAGATCCGCCTGGCCGGCCTGGAACGGGCCGCGCGCTTTGCCGGCGAATCCTTCGCCTATGAGGAGCTGGCGGGGGGCGGGCGGCAGGATGCCGAGACCGCGCAGCTGCGCCGGCTCTGGTGGATCGCCGCCATCGTCGCGGTGATCGGCCTGGCGGTCGTCGCGCTGCGCTGAGCCGCCGTCAGCGCTTCCTCAATCTTTGGCCGCTAGAAGAGCTCCCGCGGGAGGCTCGGGCATGCGCGTGGTCATCGTCAGCGATTTCGGTTCGGTCAATGGCGGCGCCGCCAAGGTCGCGATCGAAAGCGCACGCGGCCTGGCTGAAGCCGGCGTCGAGATCGTCTTCGCCTGTGCGATCGGGCCGGTCTCCGAGCGGCTGTCGCATCCGCGGATCAGCGTGGAGCGCTTTGCCGGCGAGGAGATCTGGCAGGTCGACAGCAGGCTCGCCGCGGCCCGGCAGGGCATCTGGAACGCGCCGGCGCATGACTTCCTGACCAGGCTGCTGGCGCGCCAGCCGCGGGCCGAGACGCTGGTGCACCTGCATCAATGGACCAAGGCGTTCAGCCCGGCGGCGATCGCGGCGGCCGGCGAGAGCGGGCTGCCGGTCGCCGTCACCATGCACGACTATTTCTCCTTCTGCCCGGTCGGCGGCTATTTCGACTTCAAGGCCAACGCGCCCTGCCGGCAGAAGCCGATGTCGGTCGGCTGCGTCTCGGCCAGCTGCGACCGCGCCTCCTATGTCCACAAGCTCGTGCGCGTCGCCCGCCAGTGGCGCTCCGACGAGGCCATGCGCAAGCTCCGGGCGCCGCTCTTCGTCCATGTCAGCGACTTCGCCCGCCGTTTCGCCGAGCCTTTCCTGCCGAAGCAGGCGCGGCATGTCGTGGTCGAGAACATGATGGAGGCGGAAAAGCGCTCGCCGGCCGAGGTGGCGAAGAACCGGCACGCGCTGTTCATCGGCCGCCTTACGCAGGAGAAGGGCGTGCTGCTGCTGGCGCAGGCGGCCCGGGAAGCGGATATCCCGCTCCGCCTGGTCGGCGATGGCGAGAAGGAGATCAAGTCCGCTATCGCGGCGCTCAATCCCAAAGCCGAGATCACTGGCTGGCGCGCTTCCGACGCGGTTATCGCCGAGCTGCGCGCTGCCCGCTGTCTGGTTGCGCCGTCGCTCTGGTACGAGACCGGCCCGCTGGTGGTGATGGAGGCGATGGCGCAAGGTGTGCCCTCGGTGCTCTCCGGTACGACAGGAGCGGCAGAGCGCATTCGGGATGGAATCGACGGGTTGTTGCTTCGAGGCATCGATGGTGATGCGCTGAAGACGTCACTCGTCGCGATGACTGACGATACATTCGCGGCGCGTCTCGGCCTGTCCTCCTATCGCGCCTACTGGAATGATCCACCGACGCTCGCGCGGCATGTCGAGGCCCTGTCGCGCAGCTATGGAACGCTCCTGGCCGCCGCCGCCTGAGCCTCAGATCAGAGGCCTGGTCGATCCGAGCAGATTGGCCGGGTAGGCGGGAGGCCTGTCGATAGGCTCGAGCCAGCATCGATGACCTCGGACGAGGCGGACGACCTCGCGCAATGCCGGCGGCGCCGATTGCGCTGTATGCTGCAGGACGTACAGCCGATCATAGCCGTAGCCGCGCAACCGCGCCCAGCTCTCGGCGCCCACCTCTGCGCTATTGCTCTCGAAGGCGATGACCGGTCGATGCCGCGTCAGGGTATCGGCCAGACCTTCGAACACGTGTGGTTCGAAGCCTTCTACATCGCATTTGACGAAGGTGATGGCAGCTTCGCCAAGATCAAGGGTGGCGATAAGGCCGTCACCGTGCCGCACCGGCAGGCGCCGTTCCCCCACGCCCTTGGCGAAGGTTCCGGTACCGTCATTGCCCTCCTCATGGAAGGCGAATGGCAGCTCGGTATCCTCGGTCCCCAGCCCGACATCGAGGACTCGGACTTTACGCAGGCGTTCAGCGTGAGATTGGCGCGAAGGACCGCGCTCATTTGCGGATTAGGCTCGAAGCACAGGACGGTCTTGAACAGCCGTGGCCAGATAACGGCATGGTTGCCGATATTGGCTCCGATATCGAGGCAGATGCCGTCGCCGAGGCGCACTTCGCGGATGAGCTTCGCGAGGAAATCGAGTTCCTCCCGCTCGTAGAGGCCGTTGGTCAGGACAGCGAGGCCGACATGCTCGTGCGGAATCACCGCCAGGCGGGGCGAGGAGCTGCGCAGCGCCGCCCACTGGCGGCGGACCAGAGCCTTGATGGCGAGATCCCTGATCCGAAGCACGGAGCGCATCACTTATCCCCGTCGCCTCTGGCGCCTTTAAGAATGAGAGCGGTCGCTTCGACCTTCCCCATGAGGAGCTCCAATGCCCGGATATCGCTCTTCGACGATGTTGTCGTAGCCGATCCCGCGACGCCGCCGCCAGCCGGCTTCACCAGCGCGACCATCGGCGCTGCGATCGATGCTGCGCGCGTCACCGGCAGGCCGCTGCTGCTCCGGCCCGGCAGCTATGACATCGCCAATGTTGACATTTCGACAACGACTGGTTCCGGTCGCGGCATCGAGATCTATTGTCCTGCCGGGACCGCCACGCTGTTCTTCTCCGGTGGCAATTACGGCCTGCGTATAGCCGGCCAGACCGGCATGACGTTCCGCAATCTCACCTTCGACGGTCAGAACCTCGATATCCCCGCCTACAACGCCCCGACCGTCATTACTGCAGCTGCCGGATTGGTGATCTTGGACAACGCCAGGGACGCGACCTTCCGCGATTGCACCTTCCGGAATACGGTGAAGACCGACGGCGAGCCTGGCGGCGCCTATAAGGCCGGCCTGCTCTGCGTCAACGACTCGCAGCCGGTCGTCGCCGACTGTGCCTTCGACAATGTCGACATCGCGATCTGGGCATTCAGCTCCGAGATTCTCGCCGACGGCTGCAGCATTACCGGTGCCAAGAACAACGGTATCGCCGTCTGGGGCACTGTGGGGAGCGGCGGCAACCTGTCCGTAATTCGTAACAATAGAATCAATTTCGTCACGAGCGACTATGGGACCGGTGCCAACGGAAATGGAATCGCCGTCACCTGGCCAATGATGTCTCCATCAAAGACAATATCATTATGAATTGCGATTTTTCGGCAATTCGAATCAACGGCGGATCGCGTTGCACCATCGCCGACAATACGTGCTGGAACATCCGGGAGGGCTGCCTGTACTACGAGGCTCCGGCCGCAGGGCAGAACGGCACGGGCGTTACGATCGTCAACAACAAGGTCGATACGGCCGGCGACGGCATCTATGTGACGAATTCCGGCTATTTCGGCGACGGCACGGCCCGTAGAGCTATCATCCAGGGAAACCAGATCAGCAATCTTTCCTCGAATGCTATTCCGGGCTCCGGCGGGATCGGGCCGTATTCGACCATGGCGATAGGCGTGACCGTTGAACAGGATTGCATCGTCACGGGCAATATCGTCGAAAGCGCCCTCGGCGGAATCAAGTTGGGCGTCGCGCAGGGCGCGCGAGACCTCGTCTGCGAGGGCAATCTGCTGCGGCAATGCGGCGTCGGCATCGCCTTCTCGGCCAACAGCTCCGCCGGCAAGATGGTGATCTCCGGCAATGTCATCACCGGCGCCGGCAGCAATGCCATCGTGTCAGCACCGACGATCGGGCTTGCGCCTCCGTTGGTGAGCTACAATGCCAACACCTTGTCGCAGACCGTCGGCTCCGCCTCGCAGATCCTGATTGCGCATAATCGCGCCTCCTAGCGCCGCCGCAGCGTCCGACAAAAAACCGGGGCGTCGCCGCCCCGGTTCGCAAGGTGGACTGCGGATCGCCGCAGTCGGGAGGAAATCGCCTGCCGAGCTTCGAGCATGCTCTGCCCTTGGACGATTCCGTCCAAAGGCAGCGCGATCGAGGGCTCAGTAGGAGTAGTACATCGCGAACTCGACCGGGTGCGGCGTCATCTCGAAACGGGCCACGTCCTGCATCTTGAGCTCGATGTAGCTCTCGATGAAGTCGTCGTTGAAGACGCCGCCGGCCTTGAGGAAGGCGTTGTCCTTCTTCAGCGCGTCGAGCGCCTCGCGCAGCGAGCCGCACACCGTCGGGATCTTCTTCAGCTCGCGCGGCGGCAGGTCGTACAGATCCTTGTCCATCGCCGGGCCCGGATCGATCTTGTTCACGATGCCGTCGAGGCCGGCCATCAGCAGCGCGGCGAAGGCGAGATAGGGGTTCGCCATCGGATCCGGGAAGCGGACCTCGACGCGCTTGGCCTTCGGCGAGGTCGTCCACGGGATGCGGCACGACGCCGAGCGGTTGCGGGCCGAGTAGGCCAGCAGCACCGGAGCCTCATAGCCCGGGACCAGGCGCTTGTAGGAATTGGTCGACGGGTTGGTGAAAGCGTTCAGCGCCTTGGCGTGCTTGATGATGCCGCCGATGTACCAGAGGCACTCCTGCGACAGGTCGGCGTACTTGTTGCCGGCGAAGAGCGGCTTGCCGTTCTTCCAGATCGACTGGTGGACGTGCATGCCCGAGCCGTTGTCGCCATAGACCGGCTTCGGCATGAAGGTCGCGGTCTTGCCGTAGCTCTGGGCGACGTTGTGGATGGCGTATTTGTAGACCTGCATCTGGTCGGCCATCAGCGTCAGCGAGTCGAACTTCATGCCGAGCTCGTGCTGGGCCGAGGCGACCTCGTGATGGTGCTTCTCGACCTTGACGCCCATCGCGGCCATGGCTGCCAGCATCTCGCCGCGCATGTCCTGCGCCGAGTCCTGCGGCGGAACCGGGAAGTAGCCGCCCTTGATCGCGATGCGGTGGCCGAGATTGCCGCCTTCGTACTCGGTCTGGCCGTTGATGGGCAGCTCGACATTGTCCAGCTTGAAGCCGGTGTTGTACGGATCGGCCGAGAACTTCACGTCGTCGAAGACGAAGAATTCGGCTTCCGGACCGACATAGATGGCGTCGCCGATGCCGGTCGACTTGAGATAGGCCTCGGCCTTCTTGGCCATGCCGCGCGGGTCGCGGCCATAGGGTTCGCCGGTGGCGGGCTCGAGCACGTCGCAGGTGATGACCATGGTCGAGGCCGAGAAGAACGGGTCGATGCAGGCCGTCGCCGGATCGGGCATCAGCAGCATGTCGGACTCGTTGATCGCCTTCCAGCCGGCGATCGAGGAGCCGTCGAACATCGTGCCTTCGGCGAAGATCTCTTCGTCGATCATCGAGACGTCGAAGGTGACGTGCTGCCACTTGCCGCGCGGATCGGTGAAGCGGAAGTCGACATACTTGACGTCATTGTCCTTGATCGCCTTCAGGACCTCTTTGGCGTTCTTCATCTCTCGACTTCCTTTATCGACTTAAGGGTCTCACAACTGACGCTGCCCGCGGGGCCTTCAGATCCGCCGGCGCGCGCATTCCTTGGGTGTTGGGATTAATCCTCAGATCGCGTCCGCGCCGGACTCGCCGGTGCGGATGCGGATCGCCCCCTCCACGCTCGATACAAAAATCTTGCCATCGCCGATGCGGCCGGTCTGTGCGGCCTTCTTGATCGCCTCGATGGCGCGCTCGACCATGTCGTCGGCCAGAACGATCTCGATCTTCACCTTGGGCAGGAAGTCGACCACGTATTCCGCGCCGCGATAGAGCTCCGTATGGCCCTTCTGGCGGCCGAATCCCTTCGCCTCGAGCACGGTGATGCCCTGGAGGCCGACCTCCTGCAGCGCCTCTTTCACCTCGTCGAGCTTGAAGGGCTTGATGATCGCTTCGATCTTCTTCATGCGCCGACCGACCTCCTTGGCGTGAGCTTGCACCGCTGTCCGCAGCCTGACACCGTTCTCACCATGTCGGCCAGCCCGGATCAACCTCGGCGCGTCCAGCAAAACCTCGCCTGTCCTGCTCATAGCATCGGCGCAGGCGGGCCGCCATGATGGTCCCGGGGGCAAACCGCCTCTTCAAGCGGCGCAAAACCGTCCAAAAAACATGCATGTGCACATAAATTGGTCAATCATGGGCGTCGAGGGCGTCCTTGCCCGGATTCGCGCGCTGGCTGACAATATCGGTCGATGACGGAAGAGACCCGCACTGATCTCGCCTTGCTCAGCGTCGCCGAGATGGCGGCGGCGGATGCGTTCGCGATCGCCTCCGGCACGCCCGGCATCGCCTTGATGGAGCAGGCGGGCAGGGCGGTCGCCGACGCGGTGACGCGGCGGGCCCGCCCCGGCCAGCGCGTGCTCGTGCTGTGCGGCCCGGGCAACAATGGCGGCGACGGCTTCGTCGCCGGGCGTATCCTGGCCGAGCGCGGCTGTCATGTCGCGCTCGCGCTGGCGGGCGCCCGCGCCGCGCTGTCGGGAGACGCCGCGCTGGCGGCGGCGCGATGGACCGGCCCGATTGCCGCGATCACGGACGTGGATCCGGCCCAGCACGATCTCGTCGTCGACGCCCTCTTCGGCGCCGGCCTTGGCCGGCCGATCGCCGGCGACATCGCCGCCCTGGTCGAGCGCGTCAATGCCTCTGCCCGGCCAGTCGTCGCCGTCGACGTTCCAAGCGGCGTCCACGGCGACACCGGCCTCGTCGACGGCCCCGCCGTCAGGGCCGACGAGACAGTGACCTTCTTCCGGTTGAAGCCCGGCCATCTGCTGCATCCCGGCCGGGCGCTCTGCGGCGTCGTCACCCTGGCCGATATCGGCATCCGGCCCGACATCGCCTTCGGCGTCGGCAGGATCGCACCGTCGGTCTTCCGCAATGATCCCGCCCTGTGGCGGTCCGCGCGGCCGGACCACGCCCCGAACGTCCACAAATACGGCCGCGGTGCGGTTGCCGTTGCGGCCGGCGGGCTCGCCGGCGTCGGGGCGCCGCGGCTCGGGGCGCGGGCGGCGCTGCGCATCGGAGCCGGGCTGGCGACGATCATCTGCCGGCCCGAGGCCTTGGCGGCGCATGCGGCGCGCGGGCCCGATGCGCTGATGCAGATGGCAGCCGCGGACGCCGGCGCCTTCGCGGCAGCGCTGTCGGCGCGCAAGATCGGTGCGCTGCTGATCGGGCCGGCGCTCGGTCTCGACGCCGAGGCGCGCTCATGGGTGGCGGCGGCGGTGGACGGCGACTGGCCCTGCGTCTTCGACGCCGATGCGCTGACGCATATCGCCGCGGATCGGGCCGTACTCGCCGGCCGGCTCGGCCCACGGGCCGGCCCCGCGGTGCTGACGCCTCATGAAGGCGAATTCAGCCGTCTCGTCGCCGGCCTCGCCGGGTACGAGGCGGAGCGGGGCAAGCTCGCGCGGGCCAGGCAGGCGGCGCAGCTGACCGGAGCGGTCGTCGTCCTGAAAGGGCCGGACACCGTCATCGCCGCTCCGGACGGGCGGGCCGCGGTCAACGCGACCGGATCGCCCGCCCTGGCCACAGCCGGCGCGGGCGACGTGCTCGGCGGGATGGTCGCGGGGCTGCTGGCACAGGGGACGCCTGCGTTCGAGGCGGCCTGCGCCGCCGTCTGGCTGCATGGCCGCGCCGGCGAACGGCTCGGCCTCGGCCTGATCGCCGACGACCTCCCGGAGGCACTCCCCGGGCTGCTGGCCGCGTTCGACCGCTGAGGCCGCAGGTATGGAGAAGCCCGCCCCCGAGGGGCGGGCCTGTGATGATCCTCGCGGCCGGGATCAGCGGGCGGCATAGGTCACGGCCGGAGCGGCGGTAAGCTGTTCCTTGGTCATCGTGATCTTGCCGTGGTCCGGATACATCTCGGCGCCACGCTTCGCCGCCGGCGCGTTCATCGCGGTGCTGCCGCCGGCACTCGTGCCGCTGGCGCTGCTGCCGGCGGCTCCGGTGCCACCGGACGGAGCCGGGGCCGCCGCGGCCATCGGCTCCTCGCTCCACTGCACCTGCTCGAACGGGATCGCCACATCCTTGGAGCCGATGCCGAGGAAGCCGCCGACGCCGACGGTGACGAGCTCGATCTTGCCGGTCTTGTCGAACACGACCTCGGTGACGTCACCGACCTTCTTGTTGTCGGGGCCGTAGATGTCGACGCCCATCAGCTTGGAAGCCCGCCACTTGCCCTGCCCGGCGAGGTTGTTCTCGGGGGCCTTGGCAGTCTCGGCCGCAGGCGCCGGCGCGGCGGGCGCGCTCGTCGAGGGCGAAGTCGGCTGCGGGCTCGGCGGCTGGTTCGAAGGCGAGCTGGTCTGCGCAACGGCAGCGGCGGCAAGCATGACGCCGCCAATCGCCGTCAGTGCAACGTGACGCTTGTACATCGGTGTCCTCCTGTCGTTTCCGCATCTGCGGAATGAGGGAACAACGCGGTAACCGGGTTTTGGTTCGGACCGGAGCCATGCGCGCGGCGCCTGACCGGGAGGCGCGCTGCGGGGCGATGGCGCGGATTAGAGGTTCGGTAAGGGCTGCGGGCGCTTGCTTGCGCGCGACGGTCACGATCCGGAGCCGACAGCGATGCACAGGACCCTCGCGCTCACCGGGCTCGCCATGCTCGGCATGGCGGCCGCGGCCGCGCCGGCAGCGGCGTTCTGGCCGCGCTCGCAATGGCTCGCCTGCTCCGAAGCGGCGACGCATGCCGACTATCAGCGCTGGCGTTGCTGGGAACTCGACGGCTATGCCGGAGCGATCGCGCCGCCTCCCGAATTCCGGCAGGGTCCGGGACCAGGCTCGCCCGCTCCCCGCGCGCCGCGGCGGAGCGTCAGCCGGCTGGGCTGAGCGGGGAAGATCTGGTGAGCGGGGAGGGGATCGAACCCTCGACCACATGATTAAAAGTCACGTGCTCTACCACTGAGCTACCCGCCCTCACTGGCGCGCTGACATAGGCAGAGCGCGCGCATCGGTCAACATTGTTCCGGCGGCCGCATCGTGGCAGAAGCCGCGCCGATGGCGAACGAAATCATGGCTGGGGCGGATACGGTCGGCGCGGCGCGGCGCTGGCGCGGCTGGAGCGGGGCGTTCCTGGTCGCCGCCGCGGCGTTGACGGCGCTTCTGTTCGGCTTCATCGCCGTGCTCGACCCCTACGGCGTGCGCGTCGAGGCCGGCCGGCCGGCGCGGCCGCTGATGGATCTCAACCAGCGCTTCATGTACCCGCAGATCGTCAGGTCCGGCGCCTTCGATTCGGCGGTGTTCGGCACCTCGACCCTGCGCCTGCTCGATCCCGCCATCCTGTCGCGCGGCCTGTCCGCCCGCTTCGCCAATCTCGGCATGAACGCGGCGACGCCCTGGGAGCAGGCGCAGCTCGCCGGCCTGTTCGCGCGCCGGGTCGCGGCACCGCGTTTCGTGATCTGGGGGGTCGACCAGACCTGGTGCGAGGCCGATGCCACCGACGCGGCACGCCGGCTCACGCCGCGGCCCTTTCCGCCCTGGCTCTACGACGACGACGCCTGGAACGATTGGCCGGGGCAGCTCAACGTCACCACGCTGGAGATCGCGCTGCGGCTCGCCGCCCACCGGCTCGGCCTGCAGCCGCAGCGCCTGCGCGGCGACGGCTACGAGGTCTTCACCCCGCCCGAGGCGACCTATGACCTCGCCCGCGCCCGCTTCCACCTCTACCGCGGCCATGGCGGCCACGCGCCGGAGCTGGCGCCGCTGACGCCGCCGGTCCCGGTCGGGGCCGCCGAGCGGGCCGCCTGGCGTTTTCCCGCCCTGGCCTGGCTGGAGCAGGGGCTCGCAGCCTTTCCGGCCGGAACGCGGCGCCTCGTCGTGCTGCCGCCGGTCCATGCCGGAGCCCTGCCGCGCGAAGGGAGCGCCGCCTGGCAGCGCCTCGAGGCCTGCAAGGCGCAGATCGCGGCGATCGCCGCGCGCCGGCAGGCGATCGTCGCCGACTATGCCCATGCCTCGCCGCTCACCCGCGAGGATGCGAACTACTGGGACCCGGCGCATTACCGCCTGCCGATCGCACGCCGGATCGAGGCCGATCTGATCGCGCTCGGCCGCGGCGAGCCGGCTCCGGCCGACCCCGCTCTGACCGTGCTCGCGCCGCATCGTTAACGGCGCGTCAACCAAGCGATTCTAGCGTGGCGGCATGGTCATCCGTCGCGGCCTCCGCTCCATCTTCGTCACGCTCGCGCTCTACCTCGTGTCGAGCGCCGTCGTCGGCTATTTCCTGTTCCACGCCCAGCATGGCGCCCGTGGACTGGAGGCGCTCGGCGGGCTCCGCGAGAAGTTCGGCGAGATCGAGGCCGAGCTCGCGGCCCTGACCAGCGAGCGCCAGGACTGGGAGAAGCGTCTCGGCCTGATGCGCGACGAGGCGGTCGACCGCGATCTGCTCGAGGAAAGGGCTCGCGCCATGCTCGGCCGGGTCCATCGCAACGATGTCGTCGTGATGGGTCGGTAAGCCGGCTTTCCAGGTCGGATTGGTCGCAAAAAGATCGATCAACCGAAAAGCAGTTAAAAGACATTAGCTCAGTTAAATCAGCAACTTAATTCATGTTGCACTGCGAGATGCCGCTCTCGCCAAGGCCTGGGGCTTCCTCTACAACCAAAGCAGTAGAGCTTGGGAGGACCCGTACATGGCCATTGCCGCGCGGAAGACGAAAGCAGGAACACCTGCGAAGGCAGCCGGAAAGGCGCCGAGGACGGCGGCGAAGGGGGCTGCGAAGGGCGCGGCCAAGGCGATCCCGAACGTTCCGACCTTCACCAGGGAGGAGGAGCTCCACGCCTATCGCGAAATGCTGCTGATCCGCCGCTTCGAGGAGAAGGCCGGCCAGATGTACGGCATGGGCCTGATCGGCGGCTTCTGCCATCTCTATATCGGCCAGGAAGCCGTGGTCGTCGGCATGCAGATGGCCTCGAAGGACGGCGACCAGGTCATCACCGGCTATCGCGACCACGGCCACATGCTCGCCTGCGGCATGGAATCGCGCGGCGTGATGGCGGAGCTCACCGGGCGCCGCGGCGGCTACTCGCACGGCAAGGGCGGCTCGATGCACATGTTCAGCCGCGAGAAGAACTTCTATGGCGGCCACGGCATCGTCGGCGCGCAGGTCTCGCTCGGCGCCGGCCTCGGCTTCGCCAACTGGTACCGCCAGGACGGGCGCGTCGCGCTGGCCTATTTCGGCGACGGCGCCGCCAATCAGGGCCAGGTCTACGAGAGCTTCAACATGGCCCAGCTCTGGAAGCTGCCGGTCGTGTTCGTGATCGAGAACAACCGCTACGCCATGGGCACCTCGGTCAACCGCGCCTCGGCCCAGACCGACTTCTCCAAGCGCGGCGTCTCCTTCGGCATCCCGGGCGAGCAGGTCGACGGCATGGATGTCCGCGCCGTGCGCGAGGCCGCGAGCCGCGCCATCGAGCATGCCCGCACCGGCAAGGGCCCGTACATCCTCGAGATGCAGACCTACCGCTACCGCGGCCATTCCATGTCCGACCCGGCGAAGTACCGCTCGAAGGACGAGGTCCAGCGCATGCGCGAGGAGCACGACCCGATCGAGCAGGTCCGCGCCCGCCTGACCCGCGAGCACAAGCTCGGCGAGGACGAGCTCAAGGCGATCGACGCCAAGGTCCGCGAGATCGTCAACGACGCCGCCGAATTCGCGACGCACGATCCCGAGCCAGATCCGTCCGAGCTCTACACCGACATCCTGCTGGAGCCGGCGCAGGCCTGAAGCGCCGCGCCAAGCCTCCTTTCCCCGACATCGAGGCCCTCGCGGCCGCTCCAGAACTCCCGGGTGCGTTCATGCCGATCGACATTCTGATGCCCGCCCTGTCGCCGACCATGGAACAGGGCAAGCTCGCCAAATGGCTGAAAGCCGAGGGCGACGCGATCAAGGCCGGCGACATCATCGCCGAGATCGAGACCGACAAGGCGACCATGGAGGTCGAGGCGGTCGACGAGGGCGTGCTCGCCAAGATCCTGGTCGCCGACGGCACCGAGAACGTCGCGGTCAACACGCCGATCGCGGTGATCGCCGCCGATGGCGAGGATATCTCCGCCGCGGCGAGCGGCGGCGGCAAGGCGCAAACGGCGCCGCAGGCAGCCGAATCCGCCCCGCCGGCGGCGGTCGGCGAGGCGCCCAGGGCCGCCCCCGCTCCGAAGGCGGAATCGGCCGCCGCCGCGCCGCCGCAGCCCAAGGCCTACGACGCCTCCTCTGAGTTTCCGGCCGGCGCCGAGATCGTCTCGATGACGGTGCGCGAGGCGCTTCGCGACGCCATGGCCGAGGAGATGCGCCGCGATGCCGACGTCTTCGTCATGGGCGAGGAGGTCGCGGAGTACCAGGGCGCCTACAAGGTGACGCAGGGCCTGCTGCAGGAGTTCGGAGCGCGCCGCGTGATCGACACCCCGATCACCGAGCACGGCTTCGCCGGCGTCGGCGTCGGTGCGGCGCTGACCGGCCTCAAGCCGATCGTCGAGTTCATGACCTTCAACTTCGCCATGCAGGCGATCGACCAGATCATCAACTCGGCGGCGAAGACGCTCTACATGTCCGGCGGCCAGATGGGCTGCCCGATCGTCTTCCGCGGCCCGAACGGCGCGGCCGCCCGCGTCGCCGCCCAGCACAGCCACGACTATGCCGCCTGGTACTCGAACGTCCCGGGCCTCAAGGTGGTGATGCCCTACAGCGCCTCCGACGCCAAGGGCCTGCTCAAGAGCGCGATCCGCGACCCGAACCCGGTGATCTTCCTCGAGAACGAGATTCTCTACGGCCGCTCCTTCGACGTGCCGAAGGGCGACGACTTCACCATTCCGATCGGCAAGGCCAAGGTCGTTCGGCCCGGTAGCGACGTCACCATCGTCTCCTTCGGCATCGGCATGACCTATGCGCTCGGCGCCGCCGAGGCGCTCGCCAAGGAGGGCATCGAGGCCGAGGTCATCGACCTCAGAACCATCCGGCCGATGGACATCGAGACCGTGGTCGCCTCGGTCCAGAAGACCAATCGCTGCGTCGCGGTCGAGGAGGGCTTCCCGCAATCGGGCGTCACCGCCGAGATCGGCATGAGGATCATGGAGGCGGCGTTCGACTGGCTCGACGCCCCCGTCGCGCGCGTCACCGGCAAGGACGTGCCGATGCCCTACGCCGCCAACCTCGAGAAGCTGGCGCTGCCCAATATCGGCGAGGTCGTCGCGGCGGCCAAGGCCGTCTGCTACCGCTGAGAGAGGGCCGACCGATGCCGACCAACATCCTGATGCCCGCGCTCTCTCCGACGATGGAGAAGGGCAATCTCGCCAAGTGGCTGAAGAAGGAAGGCGACACGATCAAGTCCGGCGACATCATCGCCGAGATCGAGACCGACAAGGCGACGATGGAGGTCGAGGCGGTCGACGAGGGCATCCTCGCCAGGATCGTGGTGCCGGAGGGCACGGCCGATGTCGCGGTCAACGAGGTGATCGGCGTCATCGCCGGCGAGGGCGAGGACGCCAAGAGCGTCTCGGCGCCGAGCGCCGCCCCGGCCAAGAGCGAGCCTGCCCCGAAAGCGGCGGAGCCTGCTCCCGCCGCCCCGGCTGCTCCGGCCGCTCCGGCTCCGGCGGCGCAGGCTGCGACGCCCGCTTCCGGCGACCGCCCCTTCGCCTCGCCGCTGGCACGCCGCCTCGCCAAGGAGGCCGGCATCGATCTCGGCAGGGTCCAGGGCTCCGGACCGCATGGCCGCATCGTCGAGAAGGACATCGAGGCTGCGAAGCAGGGTGGTGGAGCGGCCAAGGCCGCGCCGGCCCCGGCAGCCGGCGCGCCCGCCGCGCCGAAGCCGGCCGCCGCGCCACTGGCTGCCGGCCCTTCGGACGAGCAGGTCAAGAAGCTGTTCGCGCCGGACTCCTATGAGGAGATCCCGCATGACGGCATGCGCAAGACGATCGCGCGCCGCCTGACCGAGGCCAAGCAGACCATCCCGCATTTCTACCTCACGCTCGACTGCGAGCTCGATGCGCTCTTGAAGCTGCGGGCCGAGCTCAACGCCGCGGCGCCGGAAAAGGACGGCAAGCCGGCCTACAAGCTCTCGGTCAACGACATGGTGATCAAGGCGCTGGCTCTGGCGCTCAGGGCGGTGCCGGACGCCAACGTCTCCTGGACCGACGGCGCGATGCTGAAGCACAAGCATGCCGATGTCGGCGTCGCCGTCTCGATCCCGGGCGGTCTCATCACCCCGATCGTGCGCGACGCCTGCCACAAGACGCTGTCGCAGATCTCCAACGAGATGAAGGACTTCGCGGCGCGCGCCAAGGCGCGCAAGCTGAAGCCCGAGGAGTATCAGGGCGGCACCACGGCGGTCTCGAACCTCGGCATGTTCGGCGTCAAGGATTTCGCCGCGGTGATCAACCCGCCTCATGCGACGATCCTGGCGGTCGGCGCCGGCGAGCAGCGCGCGGTCGTCAAGAACGGCCAGCTCGGGGTCGCGACCGTGATGTCGGTGACGCTCTCGACCGACCACCGCGCCGTCGACGGCGCGCTCGGCGCCGAGCTGCTCCAGGCCTTCAAGGGCTATATCGAGAAGCCGATGGCGATGCTGGTCTAGCTCGCCGAGGGCGGGCCGGCACGGCGCGGGCGAGGCGTGAGCGCATGAGCGAGCGACAGGCGACATCGCGAGCCGTCATCGAGCGGCAGGCCGGCCCCCGGCAATGGCGCGAGGCTGGCGCGATCATGGCGGCAGCTCTCGCCCTCGGGCTCGCGGGCTGCGTCTCGTCGCCGGAGCAGGCCCGGATTGCGGCGACTCCGTCAGCCGATCATCCGCCCGTCATCGCGTTCGGGCCGGGCACCTCGGGCCAGTTCCGGCGCGCGCGCAGCCCGTTCGCAGCGCGGCCGGTCCTGAGCCAGGCCGAGTACATGGCGCGCAACGCCGCCCCCCGTGGCGCCTCCCTGCCGGGTGCGGCCGCCGATCCGGAGGTCGTGGCCGCCTTTTTCGGCGACCGGACCGTCCTGACCCACAGTCCCCGGCACGGCACGCAGATCGAGTACATCGCCGCCAATGGCGACAGCTTCCTCTGGTATCCCGGCAACGAGGCCATCCTGCGCGGCTCCTTCGCCGTGCTCTGGGAGAACGCCTCCGCCGAGATCGACGATCCGCAGGACGGGCGCTATCGCGGCCAGGTCAAGCTCAGCTATGTCTGCTTCCGCTATGGCGCGAACAGCGCCGACCCGGCCTCCGCGCGTCGCGGCGGTTTCACGTGCGGCTCCTATGCGCGGCAGCGCGAGACCGTGAAGGAGACCCGCAAGGGCGACGTCTTCGGCCTGGCGACGCGCTCTTCCGCGCCGTTCCCGCTCGGACGCGAAGCACAGACCATCGCCGCACTCCAGAAACGTGTGGGAGCCTCACGATGACACGCCAGGCCCGCATCCTCGCCTTCGGCGATTCACTGACCTGGGGCCGTATCGCCAACCGGCCCGACCGGCATGGCGACGATGTGCGCTGGCCGCGCGTGCTGGAGAAGGCGCTCGGCGGCTACGCCACGGTGATCGAGGAGGGGCTGAACGGCCGGCGGATCGCGCTGGAGGACCCGTTGCGGCCCTATCGCTCCGGCATATCGCTGCTGCCGCTGTTCATCGAGTGCCACGCGCCGCTCGACCTCGTCATCCTGATGCTCGGCACCAATGACTGCCAGCGCCAGCACTCGCTCAGCGCCTACGACGTCGCCCGCTCGATGCGGATGCTGGCGCAGGTGGCGCAGCGTCCGCCGGTCGAGCCCGGCATGCCGGTGCCTGAGGTGCTGATCGTCGCGCCGCCGGTCGCGCGCAGGCCGGACGATCCGGAGCACGAAGCCAATTTCTTCATGGAGGGCGCCCCCGAGAAGATGGCGCTGCTGGCGACCTATTATCGCCGCATCGCCGACGAGATCGGCGTCGGCTTTTTCGATGCGGCGGCGGTTGCGACGGTGAGCGGCGAGGACGGCATCCATCTCGATGCCGAGAATACCCGCGCCATCGGCCTCGCGCTGGCGCCGGTCGTCGACGGCCTGCTCGGCCTGCCGCTGCCGACGCGCGGCCCGGCGCTGCGGATCAGCGGACCGTGAACGGAACCCAAACGGGGCCTTGCCCCGCAACACCAACCCCTCACCACGAGCGGCAGGGGCGGAGCGCTAGCCATGGCTGACTACGACATCATCATCATCGGCTCCGGCCCCGGCGGCTATGTCGCGGCGATCCGGGCGGCCCAGCTCGGCTTCAGGACCGCGATCGTCGAGCGCGAGCACCTCGCCGGCATCTGCTCGAACTGGGGCTGCATCCCGACCAAGGCGCTGCTGCGCTCGGCCGAGATCCTGCACTACGGCCAGCACGCCAAGGATTACGGGCTGACGCTGGAAGGCTCGTTCAAGGCCGATTTGGACGCGGTGGTGAAGCGCTCGCGCGGCATCGCGGTCAGGATGAACAACGGCGTCCAGTTCCTGATGAAGAAGAACAAGGTCGACGTGATCTGGGGCGAGGCCAGGTTGACCAAGGCCAACACCATCGTCGTCGCACCGACCGGGAAGCCGGCGATGCAGCCGCAGGGGCCGATCCCGAAGGGCGCCAAGGGCGAGGGCACCTATACGGCCGACCACATCATCGTCGCGACCGGCGCCCGCCCGCGCGTCCTGCCGGGGCTGGAGCCGGACGGCAAGCTGATCTGGACCTATTTCGAGGCGCTGGTGCCGCCAGCCATGCCGAAATCGCTGGTGGTGATGGGCTCGGGCGCGATCGGCATCGAGTTCGCCTCCTTCTACCGCACGCTCGGCGCCGAGGTCACGGTGGTCGAGGTGATGCCTCAGGTCGTTCCCGTCGAGGATGCCGAGATCGGCGCCTTCGCGCGCAAGGCCTTCGAGAAGCAGGGCATCAAGATCCTGACCTCGACCAAGGTCACCAAGGTCGAGAAGGGGCCCAACTCGATCACCGCCCATGTCGAGGACGACAAGGGCAACAAGCAGACGATTCAGGCGGAGCGGATGATCTCGGCCGTCGGCGTCGTTGCCAATGTCGAGAATCTCGGCCTGGAGGCGCTCGGCGTGAAGCTCGATCGCGGCGTGATCGCGATCGACGGGCTCTGCCGCACCAATGTGAAGGGCATCTACGCGATCGGCGACGTCGCCGGCCCGCCGATGCTGGCCCACAAGGCCGAGCACGAGGGGGTGATCTGCGTCGAGGCGATCAAGGGGCTGCATCCGCACCCGATGGACAAGACCATGATCCCGGGCTGCACCTATTGCCACCCGCAGATCGCCAGCGTCGGCCTGACCGAGGCCAGGGCGAAGGAGGCCGGCCACCAGCTCAAGGTCGGCCGCTTCAACTTCGTCGCCAACGGCAAGGCGGTGGCGCTCGGCGAGGACAGCGGCATGGTCAAGACGATCTTCGACGCCAAGACCGGCAAGCTCCTCGGCGCGCACATGGTCGGTCCGGAAGTGACCGAACTGATCCAGGGCTTCGTCGTCGCGATGAACCTCGAGACCACCGAGGAAGAGCTGATGCACACCATCTTCCCGCATCCGACCCTGTCGGAGACGATGAAGGAGGCCGTGCTCGACGCCTATGGCAAGGTGCTGAACGCCTGAGCCCTTCCGTCATTGCGAGCGCAGCGAAGCAATCCAGAGCGTAGGGTTCCGCCGTGCCTGGATTGCTTCGTCGCTGCGCTCCTCGCAATGACGGGAAAGCGCGACATCGTTCACACCCGCTTCATGCAGACTTGCTGATCCTGCTGTTGCCGACCTGGGAGGATCATTCATGGACCTTCGTGCCATTCTCGTCGCCATCGCCATCGGCGCCGTCGCCGGCTGGCTCGCCAGCATCGTCATGGGCGGCGGCGGGCTGATCCGCTACATCGTCACCGGCCTGATCGGCGCCTTCGTCGGCAGCTTCCTGCTCCAGGCGCTCGGCATCAGCCTCGGCATCGGCAACCCGCTGATCTCGCAGATCGTCACGGCGACGATCGGCGCGATCGTCGTGGTCTTCCTGGCCCGGCTGATCGCCTGATCTCCGACGCTGGAATTCCGGCATGGCGCAGGCCATATCCCGCCGATGAGCCGCGCCCGCAAATCCGCCAGGCCCGATCGGGTCGTTCCCGACGACAGGGTCGAGATCCTGCCGCCGCGCGGAGGGCTGACGCTCGACTGGCGCCGTTTGCTGCCGCCGGTCGCCTTCGGCACCGCCGCGGGGTTCATCGCCAGCCTCGTCGTCGGCGGTGGCGGCTTTCTGCGCCATGCCGTGGTCGGCCTGCTCGGCATGCTGGTCGGCCAGGGCATCGTCCATGTCACCGGTTGGCGGGCGAGCACCGGCTACCGTTTCCTCGACTCGATGGCGATGGCGGTGATCGGCGCGATCCTGGTCGTGCTGCTGGCGCGCTTCATCGCCTGAGGCCGGAACCGACCGGCCTGCGCGAGCGTTGTGGTCGACGGGCCGCCGGACCGGCCTGAAGGGCAGGGGGATTGCCATGAACGACCAGCTCTACGCCGCGCTCGGCACGCCGGGCTACGGCTTCTTCATGACGCTGCTGATCGGCGTCATCGCCGGCTGGATCGCCGAGCGCGTCACGTCCTCCGACCACGGGCTCTTCACCAACATGATCGTCGGCGTCGCCGGCTCCTTCGTCGGCAGCCGCATCGCGGATTTGCTCGACATCCCGGTCTTCGGCTTCTGGCGCACGCTGACCGCCGCCATCGCCGGCGCCTGCCTGCTGATCGTGGTCTGGCGCGCGGTGCGCAACTGAGCCGCGTCAGGCGCGCTTTCCGCTCGACCGGGACGGTCGAGCGATCAGAATTCGTGCAACTCAAAATTCTGGCGCATGTTCTCGTCGCAAGAGTGGTGTCCACTTTTGCGGAACATGCGCCGCGGGTTGCCCGCGCCGCGCTTCGGCATTAGCTAGACGGCGATGGCCGCCCTCATGGCGGCAGCAGGAAGCGGACCCGTCCATGGCCGTCGTGCTCGATCTCCTCAACCGCGATCCGCGTCCCAATGCGGGCAATCCGAAATCCGAGGTGAAGCCGGAGCTGCGCCATCCGGAGAAGCAGAAGCGGCCGGAGAATCCGATCCTGCGCAAGCCGGACTGGATCCGGGTCAAGGCGCCCGGCTCGCCGAAATGGGCGCAGACCAAGGAGATCGTGAAGGCCGAGAAGCTCGTCACCGTCTGCGAGGAGGCTGGCTGCCCCAATATCGGCGAGTGCTGGGAGAAGAAGCACGCCACCTTCATGATCATGGGCGACACCTGCACGCGGGCCTGCGCCTTCTGCAACGTCAAGACCGGGGTGCCCGAGGCGCTCGACCATGACGAGCCGCGCAAGATCGCCGAGGCCGTCGTCAAGCTCGGCCTCGAGCATGTCGTGATCACCTCGGTCGATCGCGACGACCTGAAGGATGGCGGCGCCGAGCATTTCGCCCGCGTCATCCGCGCCATCCGCGAGGCCTCGCCCGCCACGACGATCGAGATTCTGACGCCGGATTTCCTGCGCAAGCCCGGCGCGCTCGAAGTCGTCGTCGCGGCGAAGCCCGATGTCTTCAACCACAATCTCGAGACCGTGCCCGGCAAGTACCTCAAGGTGCGTCCGGGTGCCCGCTACTTCCACTCGCTCCGGCTGCTGCAGCAGGTGAAGGAGCTCGATCCGGCCATCTTCACCAAATCCGGCATCATGGTCGGGCTTGGCGAGGAGCGGAACGAGGTCCTGCAGCTGATGGACGACCTGCGTTCGGCCGATGTCGACTTCATCACCATCGGCCAGTACCTGGCGCCGTCGCGCAAGCATCATCCGGTCGTGCGCTTCGTCACCCCGGACGAGTTCAAGAGCTTCGAGACCATCGCCTATGTGAAGGGCTTCCTGATGGTCTCCGCGACGCCGCTGACGCGCTCCTCGCATCATGCCGGCGAGGATTTCGCGCGGCTGCGCGCGGCGCGCGCGGCCAGGCCCGGCGCCTGACCGGCATCGCCGATGCCGATGTTCAACAGCACCCGCCGGGTGAAGCACTCGCCCGGAGAGATGTTCGCGCTCGTGGCGGACGTCGAGAAATATCCGCAGTTCCTGCCGCTCTGCGAGGGCCTGACGGTGCGCCGCCGCACGCCGCGCGAAGGCGGCGGCGAGGTCGTGCTCGCCGACATGACCGTCGGCTACAAGGCGATCCGCGAGACCTTCACCAGCCGTGTCACGCTCGACCCGGCCAATCTCAAGATCCTGGTCGAATATGTCGACGGGCCCTTCCGCTATCTCGAGAACCGCTGGAGCTTCAAGCCGCTGGAGAATGGCTGCGAGGTCGGCTTCTTCATCTCCTACGAATTCGCCAGCCGGATGCTCGGCCTGCTGATGGGCGCGATGTTCGACAAGGCCTTCCACAAATTCGCCGAGGCCTTCGAGAAGCGCGCCGACCGCATCTACGGTCCGGGCGGGGCGGCGGCGCCGGTCACTTCAGGCTGAGCGAGGCTTCCCGCAGCAGATCGAGCGCTTCCAGCACGCTGAGCCGCCTGATCTCGTCGCGGCCCTGGGCGCCGAAACGTCGCTCGCGGTGCAGGGTTCTGGCGCCGTTGGCACAGGCGAAATGCACCAGCCCGACGGGCTTGGCCTCGCTGCCGCCATCCGGCCCGGCTATGCCGGTGATCGAGACGCACAGCCGCGACGACAGACGCTCCCGGCCGCCTTCCGCCATCGCCCGCGCGACCGGCTCGCTGACCGCGCCATGCTCGCGGATCAACTCCACCGGAACGCCGGCCAGCGCCGTCTTCGCTTCGTTGGAGTAGGTGACCAATCCGCCGAGCACCATGTTGGACGAGCCCGAGATCGCGGTCAGCGCCCCGCAGACCAGGCCGCCCGTGCAGGACTCGACCGTCGCGACGGTGATGCCGCGCTCACGCGAGAGGGTCAGGAGCTCGGCCGCCAGCGACAGCACATCGAGATCGAACATTGGCGTCACTCCGGCTCGGGAAGGCGGATCGTGGCGGTGGCGAGCGCGGCCAGGCCCTCGCCGCGGCCGGTGAAGCCGAGACGTTCCGAGGTTGTCGCCTTGACCCCGACCTGGTCGAGGCGCAGGCCCGCGATCTCGGCGATGCGGGCGCGGATCGCGTCGCGATGCGGGCCCACCTTCGGTCCCTCGCAGACGATGGTGAGGTCGAGATGGTCGATCCGGCCGCCGCGCTGCCGGACGCGCCCGGCGGCGAAGGCGAGGAAGCGGTCCGAGGAGGCGCCGCGCCATTGCGGATCGCTCGGCGGGAAATGGCTGCCGATGTCGCCGTCGGCGAGCGCGCCCAGCAGCGCATCGGTCAGCGCATGCAGGGCGACGTCGCCATCCGAATGCGCCGCGACGCCGCGGCCATGCGGGATCCGGATCCCGCCGAGCCAGACATGGTCGCCTTCGGCGAAGGCGTGGACGTCGTAGCCCGTGCCGCTGCGGCTCACCAGCGGACGGGCGAAGCGCTGCTCGGCCAGCTCGAAATCGCTCGGATAGGTCAGTTTCAGGTTCATCGGCTCCCCGGCGAAGGTCGCGACACGGTGGCCCGCCCATTCCATGATGGCGGAATCGTCGGTGAAGCCGCCCGCTCCGCCGTCATGCGCCGCCCGGTGGGCAGCGAGCAACGGGCGGAAGGCGAAGGCTTGCGGCGTCTGCACCGAGACCAGCCGGTCGCGCGGCAGGGTCTCCTCGATCAGCCCGGCGGCGTCGATGCGCTTGACGGTGTCGGTCACCGCGACCGTCGGGATCGCCGCCGCATGTTCCGCCGAGGCCGCCAAGGCCCGGTCGATCAGGGCCGGCGAGAGGAAGGGGCGCGCTGCATCGTGCACGAGCACGCTGCCCTCGAATCCGGCAGCGGCGAGCGCCTCCAGCCCGGCTCGAACCGAATCCTGGCGGCTCTCCCCGCCTTCGACCGGCGCGGCGAGGCGGGCGCGGGCGCTCTGCGGAAGCAGGCCGACCGCCTCGTCATAGCGTGGCCCGTCGCCGGCGCCGATCACCACCAGCACGGTGCCGATCCGCGGCTCCGCCAGCAAGGGCGAGAGCGTGCGGCACAGCACCGGCACGCCGCCGAGACGCCGGTATTGCTTCGGCGCCTCGGCGCCGGCGCGCAAACCGCGTCCGGCGGCGACGATCAGGGCTGCGACGGCCGGTCTCATCGGTCCTCATGGCTCCGCGCTCGGGACCTCGCTGATAGGACGACGGAGGCCGCCCGCCAAGCGCCGGCGTCGACGAAGACGTCTCGCGGCCGCCTCGTGCGGCGCACGCGGCGATATTGCAATGCAGCACACCATGGATTCTTCTTGCGCGGCGCACCATTTGTCCAATAAATCAGCACTATGGAATTTGCCTTAAATTCAGGCGACCTTCGCAAGCTGATCGGAGGGCTGCAGCCGGCATCGCGCGCCTTCCTCGCGCCGATGTCGGGTGTGACCGATCTGGCCATGCGCCGGATCGCGGCGCGTTTCGGCGCGGGCCTGGTCGTGTCCGAGATGGTGGCGTCCGACGAGCTCGTCCGCGGCAGCGAGGAGGCGCGGCTGCGCGCCGAGGGAGCCGGCGTCACACCGCATGTGGTGCAACTCGCCGGCTGCGAGGCGCGCTGGCTCGGCGAGGCCGCGCGCGTGGCCGAGGCATCGGGCGCCGACATCGTCGACATCAATATGGGCTGCCCGGCCAAGCGTGTCGTCGGCGGCTGGGCCGGCTCGGCGCTGATGCGCGACCTCGACCATGCCATCGGGCTGATCGAGGCGGTCGTGGCGGCGGTGTCGGTTCCGGTCACCGTCAAGATGCGGCTCGGCTGGGACGATTCCAGCCGCAACGCGCCGGAGCTGGCGCGGCGGGCCGTCGCCGCCGGGGCGGCGGCGATCACGGTCCATGGCCGCACGCGCCAGCAATTCTACAAGGGCCGGGCCGACTGGGCCGCGATCCGTCCGGTCCGGGCGGAAGGCGCCTTCCCGCTGATTGCCAACGGCGACATCGCGACGCCGGCGCAGGCCGCGAGCTGCCTCGAGCAGTCGGGAGCAGACTACGTCATGATCGGGCGGGCCGCGCTCGGCCGGCCATGGCTGCCCGGCGCGATCGGCGCCGCGCTCGCCGGCGGCAGGCCGGCGGAGATTCCGCTCGCCGTCAAGCACGATGTCGCTCGCGAGCATTATGAGGGCCTGCTGTCGCTGATGGGGCGCGAGACGGGCGTCCGCCATGCCCGCAAGCATCTGGCCGCCTATGCCGACGAAGCGCTCGCCTGCGGGCTCGAGCCCGACGAGCAGGCCCGCCGCGACCTGCTGACCACCGACGAACCCAACCGCGCCATCGCCGCCCTCGGGCGGCTGTTCGCCACCGACCATCTCGGCGCCGCCGCCTGACCAGGAAAGTTCCGCCCATGACAATGGCGATGTTCGACAACGGAGCGGAGGGGCAGCACGAGGCCTTGTACGACGTTCTCGAAATCCAGGCCCTCAATGTCCTGCCGATGCCCGTCCTGGTGATCGGGGAGGGGCATGGCATCCTCTACGCCAACACCGCCGCCGAGGACTTCTTCCAGGCCAGCGCGCTCGTGCTGAAGCGCCAGCGCCTCGACGACCTGATCGCCTTCGGCTCCCCGGTTCTGGCGCTGGTCGACGAGGTGCAGCGGCGCGGCGCGAGCGTCAGCGAGTACCGGCTCGAGCTCGGCTCGCCGCGGCTCGGCCTCGACCGGGTGGTCGACGTCTTTGCCTCTCTGCTGCCCAGCCAGCCGGACGCGGTGGTGCTTTTGCTGCAGGAACGGACAATTGCCGAAAAAATGGACAGGCAATTGACGCATCGCGGCGCGGCCCGCTCCATCACCGCTCTGGGCGCGATGCTGGCGCACGAGATCAAGAATCCGCTCTCCGGCATCCGCGGCGCGGCGCAACTGCTCGAATCTTCGGTCCAGGACGACGATCGGCTGCTGACGCAGCTGATCTGCGAGGAGGCGGACCGGATCGTCAAGCTGGTCGAGCGCGTCGAGCTGTTCGGCGACGACCGGCCCGCCGAGCGCGGCCCGGTCAATGTTCACGACGTGCTCGATCATGTGAAACGCCTGGCCCAGTCCGGCTTCGCCCGGCACATCCGCTTCAGCGAAATCTACGATCCCTCGCTGCCGCCCGTCGCCGGCAATCGCGACCAGCTGGTCCAGGTGCTGCTCAACCTGGTCAAGAACGCGGCCGAGGCGATCGGCAACGACGCCATCGACGGCGAGATCACCCTCAGCACCGCCTATCGTCCCGGCATCCGCATGCAGGCGCCGGGTTCGGGAACCCGGCTCGCTTTGCCGCTCGAAATCGGCGTTCGCGACAATGGCCCGGGCGTGCCGCCGGACCTGCATGCGCACCTCTTCGATCCCTTCGTCACCACCAAGGCGCAGGGGAGTGGCCTTGGACTTGCACTTGTCGCCAAGGTGATCGGCGATCACGGCGGAATTGTCGAATGCGAGTCCGCGCCGCGGCGCACGACATTCCGAATTCGATTGCCCCTGCACGAAGCGAAGCCGCTTCAGGCAGGGTGAGAGCAGGACACGGAAAACCGCATGCCGACGGGTAACATTCTCATCGCCGACGACGATGCGGCGATCCGCACCGTCCTCAATCAGGCACTCGCCCGCGCTGGCTACGAAGTGCGCACCACCGGTCAGGCGGCGACGCTCTGGACCTGGGCCGCGCAGGGCCTCGGCGACCTGATCATCACCGACGTCGTGATGCCGGACGGCAACGCCTTCGATCTCCTGCCGCGGATCAAGCGGGTCCGCCCCGAACTGCCGATCATCGTGATGAGCGCGCAGAACACCTTCATGACGGCGATCAAGGCGTCCGAGCGCGGCGCCTACGAGTACCTGCCCAAGCCGTTCGATCTGAAGGAGCTCGTCGCCATCGTCGGCCGGGCCCTGTCGCGCCCGCGCGGCGATGCGGCGCGCAACCATGCCGCCGAGCCCGACGACATTCCGCTCGTCGGCCGCTCGCCGGCGATGCAGGACGTCTATCGCGCGCTGGCGCGGCTGATGCCGATCGATCTCACCGTCATGATCAACGGCGAATCCGGCACCGGCAAGGAGCTCGTCGCCCGCGCCCTCCACGATTACGGCAAGCGCCGTAACGGCCCCTTCGTCGCGATCAACATGGCGGCGATCCCCAAGGACCTGATCGAATCCGAATTGTTCGGGCACGAGAAGGGCGCCTTCACCGGGGCGTTGACCCGCTCCTCCGGCCGCTTCGAGCAGGCCGAGGGCGGCACGCTCTTCCTCGACGAGATCGGCGACATGCCGATGGAGGCGCAGACGCGGCTGCTGCGCGTGCTGCAGCAGGGCGAATACACCACGGTCGGCGGCCGAACCCCGATCAAGACCAATGTCCGCATCGTCGCCGCGACGAACAAGGACCTGCGCATCTCGATCGCGCACGGGCTCTTCCGCGAGGACCTGTTCTTCCGCCTGAACGTCGTGCCGATTCGGCTGCCGCCCCTGCGCGAGCGCGTCGAGGACATTCCCGACCTCGTCCGGCATTTCTTCCTCCTGGTCGAGAAGGAGGGGCTGCCGCGCAAGCAGATCGATTCCGAGGCGATGGACGTGATGCGGCGCTATCGCTGGCCGGGCAATGTGCGCGAGCTGGAGAATCTGGTGCGGCGCCTCGCCGCGCTCTATCCGCAGGAGACGATCACCGCGCCGATCGTCGAGGCGGAGCTGCAGCCCGCCGCCGGCGCCCCGGCGCAGACCGGAGGCGGCGGCACCCCGGAGCGGGCGGAAACCCTGTCCGGTTCGGTCGAGCGCCATCTCAGCCAGTATTTCGGCGGTTTCGGCGACCAGATCCCGCCACCGGGGCTCTATCACCGCATCCTGCGCGAGGTCGAGCCGCCGCTGATCGCCGCGGCGCTGGCCGCCACCAGAGGCAATCAGATCCGTGCTGCGGAGCTGCTGGGACTCAATCGCAACACCCTGCGCAAGAAGATCCGCGAGCTCGACATGCAGGTGGTGCGCTCGCCGCGCTGACCGCGGCGGAGCAGCCTGCCGGAACCAGCGCAGGCTGGACAGCAAGGCTCCGGACTGTGGCTGCCTTGCATCTGTCATATTTTGACAACACCGTTGCGGCGGCGCATCAGTGCGTCGCGTGACGCCTTCGTGCCGGAGGAGCCACGGACAACGGAGCATCGACATCGTCTTGACTGCCTCGACCGGCGACATGCGCGTGGCGCCCAGGACCGAGGACCCGCCCCGCCGGGTCTCGGGCTGGCTCGGGGCCCTCGTGGTCGGCTTCGCGCTGGTTTCGGCGCTGACGACCTTCCTCGTCCTCTCCGGGGCGACCCCGGTCGCGCCGGTCCACGAGGTCGTGGTCGGCGTCTTCGTCATCAACGGCCTGCTGATCCTGCTGCTGCTGATCATCGTCGCCTTCGAGGCGGCGGTGCTGATTCGCGCCCGGCGCAAGGGCGTGGCCGCCGCCGGCCTGCATGTCCGCATCGTCAGCCTGTTCAGCATCGTCGCGGCGCTGCCGGCCGTGCTCGTCGCGGTGATCGCGACGGCGACGCTCGAGCGCGGGCTCGAGCCCTGGTTCTCGGACCGGATGCGCGACGTGATCTTCAAATCCGTCGAGGTCGCCGATGCCTACACCACCGGCCAGTGCCGCTCGCTCGGCCGCGAGATCCGGCTGCTCGCCGACGATCTCGGGCGGGCACGCTCGGCCTATGACGCCGACCGGCGCTGGTTCGAGAACTTCCTGACGGCCCGCGCCACGGCGCTAGGCCTGCCGGTGGTCTGGATCATGAAGCCGCCGGACACCATCCTCGTCCGCGCCAATATCGACGTGCTGCGCGACGCCAGCAAGCCGAACGCCGAAGCCTTCGACGACGCGCAGAGCTCGCCCGAGCCGATCTGCGTCCTGCCGTCGACGGGGCGTGTCTTCGGCGCGCTGATGAAGCTGCCGAGCTATGACGGCACATTTCTCTACGTCGCACGCGAGGTCGATCCGCTCGCCGTCGAATTTCCCGCGGTCGCCCGCGGGGCCGCGGTCGAATATCTCGGCATCGATGCGCGGCGGAAGGGCGTCCAGATCGCCTTCGCCTCGATGTACGCGCTGATCTCGGTGATCCTGCTGCTCTCGGCGATCTGGCTGGGACTCAACTTCGCCAACGGCCTCGTCGCGCCGATCCGCCGGATGATCCATGCCACCGACCAGGTCTCCAGCGGCAATTTCTACGTCCAGGTGCCGATCAGACGGGCCGAAGGCGACCTCGCCCATCTCGGCGAGACCTTCAACAAGATGACCGCCGAGCTGCGCCGCCAGCGCGACGGGCTGGTGACCGCGAGCGAGGTCATCGACCGGCGCAGGCGCTTCACCGAGACCGTCCTATCGGGCGTCTCCTCCGGCGTGCTCGGCATCGACGAGGACGGGCACATCACCATCAGCAACCGCTCGGCCGAGACCCTGCTCGGCGCCGGCGGCCGTCTGCTCGGCGAGCCGGTCACGCGGGTCGCGCCGGAGATCGCCGGCTTCGTCTCGGAAGCCCTCGCCAGCCGGCAGCGCCTGAGTTCCGGCCAGGTCGCGATCACGCGCGGCGGCCGCGAGCGCATGGTCAATATCCGGGCGACGCGCGAAGGCGAAGGGGCGGGTGCCGGGCTGGTGGTGACGCTCGACGACATCACCGATCTCGTCTCGGCCCAGCGCACCGCCGCCTGGGCCGATGTCGCGCGCCGCATCGCCCACGAGATCAAGAACCCGCTGACGCCGATCCAGCTTTCGGCCGAGCGCATCCGCCGCAAGTTCGGCCGCATCATCGTCGACGACAAGGAGATCTTCGACCAGTGCACCGCCACCATCGTGCGGCAGGTCGAGGACATCCGCCGCATGGTCGACGAGTTCTCCTCCTTCGCCCGGATGCCGAAGCCCTCGCCGGCCCGCGACGACATCGTCGAGACGATCCGGCAGGTCGCCTTCCTGATGCGGGTCGGCAATCCCGAGATCGCCATTTCCGACAACCTGCCGGACACGCCGGTGCTGGCCCGGTTCGACCGGCGCCTGATCTCGCAGGCCCTGACCAACGTCATCAAGAACGCGACCGAGGCGGTCGAGGCCGTGCCGGCCGAGGAGCGCGGCAAGGGCCGCATCGAGATCGGCTTCGAGCGGCTCCTGGACGGCCGCATCGTCATCGACATCGTCGACAACGGCAAGGGTCTGCCGGCCGACCAGCGCCAGAAGCTGCTCGAGCCCTACATGACCACGCGCGACGGCGGCACGGGCCTCGGCCTCGCCATCGTCGGCAAGATCCTCGAGGACCATGGCGGCGGCATCGAGCTGCTCGACCGTCCGGACGGAGCCCGCGGCGCGCGGATCCGGCTCTGGTTCGTCGAGACAGGGCCGCCGCCGGCCGGCGAAGAAGGACCAGAGACAGGCAATAGCACGGCGGATACCGCCGCACCGCAGGTGAACGGGACGAAGGCATGAGTGCTGATATTCTCGTCGTCGACGACGAGGCCGATATTCGCGAGCTGGTGGCCGGCCTCCTGGAGGACGAAGGCTATAGGACGCGCAAGGCGGGTTCCGCCGACGAGGCGCTGACCGCGATCGCGGCCCGGCGGCCCAATCTCGTCTTCCTCGACATCTGGCTGCAGGGCAGCCGGCTCGACGGGCTGCAGGTGCTCGAGCTGATCAAGGAGAGCCATCCCGACCTCGCGGTGGTGATGATCTCCGGGCACGGCAACATCGAGACCGCCGTCTCGGCGATCAAGCGCGGCGCCTATGATTTCATCGAGAAGCCGTTCAAGGCCGACCGGCTCGTCCTGGTCGCCGAGCGTGCGCTGGAAGCCTCGCGGCTGCGGCGCGAGGTGCGCGAGCTCAAGACCCGCTCGGTCCAGGCCAGCCGCATCGTCGGCCGCTCGACCGCGGTCAACCAGCTCCGCCAGACGCTGGAGCGCGTCGCGCCGACCAATGCCCGCGTGCTGATCACCGGCGAGCCGGGCTGCGGCAAGGAGCTGACCGCGCGCACGCTGCACGAGGCCTCGACCCGCTCGGCCGGCCCCTTCGTCGTGATCAACGCCGCGACGATCACGCCCGAGACGATGGAGGAGGAGCTGTTCGGCGTCGAGGGCGGCGAGGGGCGCTCGCGCCGCGTCGGCGCCCTCGAGGAGGCCCATGGCGGCACGCTCTACATCGACGAGATCGGCGACATGCCGCGCGAGACCCAGAACCGCATCCTGCGTGTCCTGGTCGACCAGAATTTCCAGCGCGTCGGCGGAGCGACCCGGGTCCATGTCGACGTCCGCATCATCTCGTCCAGCAGCCGCGACCTCGCCAGGCTGATCGCCGAGGGACAGTTGCGCGAGGATCTCTACCACCGGCTCGGCGTCGTGCCGATCCGCGTGCCGCCCCTGTCGGAGCGGCGCGAGGACGTGCCCGAGCTGATCGACTTCTTCATGGACCAGATCTCGGTCGCGACCGGCCTGCCCAGGCGCAGGATCGGCAGCGACGCGATGGCGATCCTGCAGTCGCATGAATGGCCGGGCAATGTCCGCGAGCTGCGCAACAATGTCGAGCGGCTGATGATCCTGACCAAGGGCGATCCCGGGGCGGAGATCACGGTCGACATGCTGCCGGCCGAGGTCGGCGCCATGGTGCCGACCACGCCCTCGGGCTCCGGCGGCGAGAAGCTGATGAGCCTGCCGCTGCGCGATGCTCGCGAGATCTTCGAGCGGGAATACCTGATGGCGCAGATCGCCCGCTTCTCGGGAAACATCTCGCGGACGGCCGAGTTCATCGGCATGGAGCGTTCAGCCCTGCACCGTAAGCTCAAATCGCTGGGCGTCGGCTGAATGCCGGCCGTCGCCTTGCATCGCGTGCAAGGCGACCGACCGAAATTCGCGCCTCGCAACCCTTGCGCGCCGTCGCCTGCTCACGATCTAATGCGGCGTCGGTGTTCCGAATGCGAGGCGATTGGCGCCAAAGCCGAACGGAACGATCTGGATCGCATGTTCAAGCCGAGTTGCGATCCCAACAACAGGGGCTACCCATGGCCGCAGAGCGGGCTCAGAATCTTCAGGACACCTTTCTCAACCACGTCCGCAAACAGAAGATCCCACTCACCATCTTTCTCGTGAACGGCGTCAAACTGCAGGGCGTCGTCACCTGGTTCGACAATTTCTGCGTGCTGCTGCGCCGTGATGGGCACTCCCAGCTCGTCTACAAGCACGCGATCTCGACGATCATGCCCGGGCACCCGGTGCAGCTGTTCGAGCCCGAGGACACGGACAAGGCCTGAGCCGTGGCGGGCAAGGCCCCGTCCACGCCGGGCGGCGCAGGCGCGGTCGGACTCACGATCGACGCGGCCGAGCACGCCCTCGCGGCCGATACCCGGGCCTTCGTCGTCGGCCCCTATCTGGCCCGCCACGCCGCTGGCCGGGCCGCGGCCGCGGACGAGAACCAGCGCAGCCACGCGGCGCGGCTCGACGAGGCGTTCGGGCTGGCGAGCGCCATCGATCTCCAGATCGTCGAGGCGATCCCCGTCGTGCTGACCGCGCTGCGCCCTGCGACCTATCTCGGCAAGGGCAAGGTCGAGGAGCTCGCCGAGCGCGTCAGGATCGAGGAGATCGGCCTCGTCGTGATGGATTGCGCGCTGTCTCCGGTGCAGCAGCGCAATCTCGAGAAGGCGTTCGGCTGCAAGGTCATCGACAGGACCGGCCTGATCCTCGAGATCTTCGGCCGCCGGGCGCGCACGCGCGAAGGTGCGCTGCAGGTCGAGCTCGCCCATCTCAATTACCAGAAGAGCCGGCTCGTACGCTCCTGGACCCATCTCGAGCGCCAGCGCGGCGGCTTCGGCTTCCTCGGCGGCCCCGGCGAGACCCAGATCGAGGCAGACCGGCGCATCATCCAGGAGCGGATGAGCAAGATCGAGCGCGAGCTCGAGAGCGTGAAGCGCACGCGCTCGCTGCATCGCGCCAGCCGCAAGCGCGTGCCTTATCCGGTGGTCGCACTGGTCGGCTACACCAATGCTGGCAAGTCGACGCTGTTCAACCGGCTGACCTCGGCCGAGGTGCTGGCGCAGGACATGCTGTTCGCGACGCTCGATCCCACGGCACGGGCGCTGAAGCTGCCGCACGGCGCCCGGATCATGCTGTCCGATACGGTCGGCTTCATCTCCGACCTGCCGACGCAGCTCGTCGCCGCCTTCCGCGCCACGCTGGAGGATGCGATCGAAGCCGACCTCCTGCTGCATGTCCGCGACGTCTCGCATGAGGACACGCAGGCCCAGGCCGCCGACGTCCAGGGCATCCTGCGCGATCTCGGCATCGACCCCGAGGATGGCGACCGCGTCGTCGAAGTCTGGAACAAGGCCGATCTGCTCTCGGGTGCCGAGCGCGAGCGGCAGGCCGCGCTGACGACGCTCAGGCCCGGCGCCTCGCGCCCGGTCCTGGTCTCGGCCCTGACCGGCGAGGGCATCGACCAGCTCACCGGCGCGATCGAGCAGCGCATCGCGCGCAGCCGGCCGGTCTACCGGCTCACCCTGGCGCCGGGAGACGGCAAGTCGCTGGCCTGGCTGCACAGCAATGGTGAGATCCTCCAGCGCGAGGATGCGGAGGACGGTGCGCTCGATCTGCTGGTGCGCCTGCCCCCCGAGCGGGAAGGGGCCTTCTCGGCGCGCTTCCCGCGGGCCGAGCGCGCAAGCTGACGCGCGCCCGGGATCGGTTCCGATCGGACGGAAAGGCGCTAGTTCAGCTCGGCCTTGTCGAGCCGGTACTTGCCCCTGCGGTCGCGCCGGAAAAACTCGCGCGCCTGCGGATGCCGGATCGGCTGGCCGGACTCGTCGATCACGAGATTTTGTTCGGAGACATAGGCGACGTACTCGGTCTCCTCGTTCTCGGCGAACAGGTGATAGAAGGGCTGGTCCTTGGACGGGCGCAGATGCTCGGGGATCGCCAGCCACCATTCTTCCGAATTCGAGAACACCGGATCGACGTCGAAAACCACGCCCCGGAACGGGTAGACGCGATGGCGTACCACTTCGCCGATGCGGAATTTCGCCGTGCGTGCTTCCATGTCCCTCGTTCAACCTCAAACCGGCCCGTCACCGCCGGCACGTCGCCACGTCCAGCGCTTGGCCTATGATTACGTCGCAAATGCGTCAACCTCGCGCGGTATCGCGGACGTCCCCGCTCAGAACCCGTAGCGTGCCGCCAGGGCCGGATCGCGCGCCGCCACCTGCCGCGCCAGGTCGACGATGACCTTGGCCTGCTTCCAGGTCGCGTCGTCCTGCATCTTGCCGTCGATCATCACCGCGCCCGACCCGTCCGGCATCGCCGCCAGGATGCGGACGGCGAAGGCGACCTCGTCGGGATCGGGGCTGAAGACGCGCTTGGCGATCTCGATCTGCGAGGGATGCAGCGTCCAGGCCCCGGCGCAGCCGAGCAGGAAGGCGTTGCGGAACTGGGCTTCGCAGGCGGCGCCGTCGGAAAAATCGCCGAAGGGCCCGTAGAACGGCTTCAGCCCGGCCGAGGCGCAGGCGTCGACCATCTTCGCCAGCGTATAGTGCCACAGATCCTGCTGGGCGACGGCGCGCGCGCCGCCGTCCGGCGTGGGATCGGCGATCACCTTGTATTCGGGGTGCCCGCCGCCGACCCGCGTCGTCTTCATCGCGCGCGAGGCCGCGAGATCGGCCGGCCCCAGGCTCATGCCGTGCATGCGCGGGGAAGCGGTCGCGATGGCGTCGACATTCTTCACGCCCTCGGCCGTCTCGAGGATGGCGTGGATCAGCACCGGCTTCGGCAGGGCGTGCCGGGCCTCGTACTGCGCCAGCAGCTGGTCGACATAGTGGATGTCCCAGGGCCCCTCGACCTTGGGCACCATCACGACGTCGAGCTTGCCGCCGATCTCGCCCATGATCGCGGCGATATCGTCGAGGAACCAGGGTGAGTTCAGCGCATTGACGCGCGTCCACAGGCCGGTCGTGCCGAAATCTGTCGCCTTGGCCAGCTCGATGAAGCCGTCGCGCGCCGCCTGCTTGGCCTCGACGGGGATCGCGTCCTCGAGATTGCCCAGCACGATGTCGACCTGCGAGGCGAGCTCCGGCACCTTGGCGCGCACCTTCTCCAGATGCGGCGGCACGAAATGGATCATCCGCTCCAGCCGCAGCGGCAGGTCGCGATAGGGCTCGGGCGCGCCGATCGCCAGCGGTCGGAAGAACTGGCGCGGCGTCTTGGTCGTCATGCTCGGCTCCATGCTGCAATGCAGCGAATGTGCCGGAAGCGCGGGCGGGCGTCCACCGGTCTTTCGGCGATCCCTGGGTTCATTGTCCTAGGACCAATAGCCTAGGATGATTACCCTATCGGGCCTCAGTTCCGCAGGAACGGCGTCTGAAGCACCACGCGCGCCGGCTGGGCGGGCGCCTGGACATCGAAGCCGCCGCGCAGGCCGAGCGCGTCACTGGCGTGATTGTCCTCGTGCAGCGCCGCCTCGCGCACCCGCATCTGCCGGCGCAGGCTGCGCAGTTGCGCTTCGGCGTGCGAGATGCCGACTTTCTCGTCGATCTGCCGGCGATTGCCGGCGGTGAGCTCCGGCGAGCCGCGGAAGTCGCGGAAATCGGCGGCGGTATAGGGCCATTTGCCGCCGGTGAAGGTCCGCACCCGGCCGTCGAGCACGACGCTGTCGCCCGGGCGCAGGGTGAAATCGCGCAGCAGCGAGACGCGGCGCTCGCCTGCGGCGACGATCGCCGGCCGGCAGGCCGGATCGGCCCCGCGCTCATAGGCATAGGCCATCGGCAGCGAGCGATAGGTCCTGCCGTCGGGGGCGACCGCCTCGTCGATCGTCGCAGCCCCCGCCGCGACCTTGAAGACCTTGACCGGAACGCCCGGATTGGCGGCCTGGCAGAGCGCCTCATGTGCTCGCAGGTCGCCCTGGCTGCGCAGATGGCCGAGCGGAGCATGGAACCCGTCGCAGAGACGGACGCAGATCGTCCGCGCCGTCTCGGCCGCCCCCGACACCGTATCATGGCGGAGCGCCGGCAGCTTCGGCCGGTGCTGCGCCTGTTTCGGCGACGCCGCGCGCTGCCGGAACGGGTTGAGCTCGACCGGCGGCTGGGCGAGGCGCCCATCCGGTCGCGCCTGGAAGAACGGCAGCGCCCAGCCCCGGTGGGCCGGGGCATAGGCGGTCGGGGAAGCCGAAGCCTGGACGGCCCGTACCGGCGCGCGCTGCGCCTGGCGCGCCGCCTCCTCGCGATGGAAGGCGCGGATGCCGGCATCGTCCTCGGCCTGGACCAGCGAAATCGTCGCAATCGTGCTCGCCGCGCCGAGCGCCAGGCCGAGACCGGCCATGGCGGCGAGGCGCAGGCCACCATTGCGGCCGCGCGAATCGGGATTCACCTTCGTCGAGGAGCTGGAACCGGTCGGCGGGACGGGATCGGAACGCAGGCAGTCGACATTACGGACACGAAGCACCGCGACACTCCATCGCTCGCTGGTTCATTGTCCGCCGCAGGATCGGCTTAGTTTACTTTTCGTTAAGACTCAACGACCGCGGGGCGACCGTCACCGCAAAGCCTGCGTCATCCTTAATGCCGCGATCGGCGGCTCAGTCCGGCCGGCGATGCACCGCCGGCACGACCGCGACCGGCACCGCGCCGGAGACCACGGCGGTGTCGTCCCGCTCGCCACGGCCGCGGCCGGAGATGAAGCTGTCGACCTTGTCGAGATAGAAATAGACGACGGGCGTGATGTAGAGCGTCAGCAATTGCGAGACGACGAGCCCGCCGACCACGGCGATGCCGAGCGGCTGGCGCAATTCGGCGCCGGCGCCGGCGCCGAGCGCGATCGGCAGCACGCCGAAGATCGCGGCGAAGCTCGTCATCATGATCGGCCGGAAGCGGACCAGCGCCGCCTCCCGGATCGCGGTCAGCGCGTCATCGCCCATCTTGCGGCGCTCGATCGCGAAATCGACCATCATGATCGCGTTCTTCTTGACGATGCCGACCAGCATCAGGATGCCGATGATCGCGATCACCGACAGGTCCATGCGGAAGTATTGCAGCGCGAGCAGGGCGCCCAGGCCGGCCGACGGCAGGCCGGACAGGATGGTGATCGGGTGGATGAAGCTTTCGTAGAGGATGCCGAGGATGATGTAGATCACCAGGATCGCCGCGAAGATCAGCAGCCCCTGGCCTTTCAGCGCATCCTGGAAGAGCTGGGCCGAGCCCGCAAAGCTGGTCACGATCGAAGCTGGAAGATTCACCTCGCGCTCGGCGGCGCGGATCGCGTTGACGGCGTCGCCGAGCGAGACGCCGGGCGCGGTGTTGAACGAGATCGTCACCGCGGGCTGCTGCGAGATCCGGTTGACCGCGAGCGGCCCGACGCTCGGCTTGATCGTCGCGACCGTCTCCAGCGGCACGTTCTGGCCGTTGCCGGCCTTCAGCATCAGCCGCGACAGCACCGCCGGATCCTGCTGGTAGGCGCGTTCCGCCTCCATGATCACCTGATAGTCGGTCGCCGGGGTGAAGATCGTCGCGATCTGGCGCGAGCCGAAGGCGTTGCCGAGCGCCTGGCGGATCTGGTCGCTCGAGATGCCGAGGCTGGCGGCGCGCTCGCGGTCGATATCGATCGAGAGCTGCGGATTGCGCAGCTGCAGGTCGATATTGGCGTCGCGCAGCTGCGGCAGCTGCGACAGGCGCTGCTGCATCAGCGGCGCATAGTTGAACAGCGCACCGAGATCCGGTCCCTGCAGCGAGTAGAGATACTGCGCCCGCGAGGAACGTCCGGCATTGAGGTTGATGTTCTGGACCTGCTGGAACACCGCGGTGATGCCCGGCACTTCCGAGACGGCACGGCGCAGGCGGCCGATCACCACATCGGCCTTGTCGCGCTGCTCCTTCGGCTTCAGCGCGATGAACATGAAGCCGTTATTGGTGGCGTTGAAGCCGCCGATATTGGAGGTGAGGTAGTCGACGGCCGGATCGGCCCGCACGATCTCGGCGACGCGGATCTGGCGTGCCGCCATGGCCTCGAAGGACGTATCCGGCGGACCTTCGGTGGCGCCGCGCAGCAAGCCGGTATCCTCGGTCGGGAAGAAGCCCTTGGGCACGTCGATATAGAGCTGGACCGAGACATAGACGGTGCCGAGGGTCAGCAGCAGCATCAGGATCCGCGCCTTCAGCACGCCGTCGAGCGTCCAGCGATAGGCGCTCAGCATGCCCTGAAAGCCCGCTTCGAACACGCGTTCGACGATGGTCGGCTGCTTGTGGTGGTCGTGCGCCTTGAGGAAGCGGGCGCAGAGCATCGGCGTCAGCGTCAGCGAGACGAAGCCGGAGACGATGATCGCCGCCGCGATCGTGCCGGCGAACTCGACGAAGACCTTGCCGACCACGCCGCCCATGAAGAAGACCGGGATGAAGACCGCGACCAGCGAGATGGTGATCGACAGGATGGTGAAGCCGATCTCGCGCGAGCCGTCGAGCGCCGCCTGGAACGGCTTCTTGCCCATCTCGATATGCCGGATGATGTTCTCCAGCATGACGATGGCGTCGTCGACGACGAAGCCGACGGCCAGCGTCAGCGCCAGCAGCGAGATGTTGTCGAGCGAATAGCCCAGCGCGTACATGATCGCGAAGGTGCCGACCAGCGAGATCGGCAGCGCCAGCGTCGGGATCAGCGTCGCGGCCAGGCTCTTCAGGAACAGGAAGATCACCATGATGACGAGGGCGATCGCGATCATCAGCGAGACCTCGACATCCTCGACCGCCTCACGGATCGGGATCGAACGGTCGTTGAGGACATGCAGCTCGATCGCGGCCGGCAGTTGCGCCCGGTAGGCCTCGAGCCGGCTCTTGATGCTGTCGACGACCTGGACCGTGTTGGCGTCCGACTGGCGGTAGACCGCCAGCATGATCGAGCGCTGGCCGTTGTACCAGCTGCCAGTCTGGTCGTTCTCGACCGAGTCGAAGATCTGCGCGACGTCGTTGAGACGGATCGGCACGCCGCCCTTCTGTGAGATGATCAGGTTGCCGTATTCGCCGGCGCGTTCCATCTGGCCGGTGGCGCCGAGCGTCAGGCGCTGGTTGGCGCCGTTCAGCGTGCCGACCGGGGAGTTCGAGTTGGCGGCGGCGATGGCGCTGCGGACATCGCTCAGGGCGAGGCCGCGCGCCGAGACGGCGTCCGGATTCACCCGCACCCGCACGGCGTATTTCTGCGCGCCGAAGATGTTGACCTGGGCGACGCCCGGCAGCTGCGAGATCTGCTGCTGCAGGATGTTCTCGCCGAATTCATGGACCTCGTAGAGCGGCTTGGTCGCCGAGGTCAGCACCATGAACAGCACCGGCTGGTCGGCCGGGTTGACCTTACGGAAGCTCGGCGGGGCAGGGAGCTCCGGCGGCAGGCGGCGCACGGTCGCGCTCAGCGCGGCCTGCACGTCGAGCGCGGCGCCGTCGATATTGCGGTTGAGGTCGAACTGCAGCGTGATCGAGGTCGAGCCCTGCTGCGAGACCGAGGACATCGAGGTGATGCCCGAGATCGAGGCGAATTCGCGCTCGAGCGGCGCGGCGACCGAGGAGGCCATCGTCTCCGGGCTGGCGCCGGGCAGGCGGGCGCTGACATTGATGGTCGGGAAATCGACCCGGGGCAGCGCCGCGACCGGCAGCTGCTTGAAGGCGAACAGCCCGAAGATCAGGAACGTCGCCATCAGCAGGGTCGTCATGACCGGGCGACGGATGCAGAGCTCGGGCAGGTTCATCAGCCGGCGCTCCCGCGCTGGGAGGTCAGGTTCGCCGGCGGCGGGCTCTGTCCGCCCCGGCCCCGTTCGATGGTGCGCGCGCCTTCGGTGAGGAGCAGTTGCCCGTCGATCACCACCGTCTCGCCGCCGCTCAGCCCCGACGCGACGACGGCGCGATCGTCGACATTGCGTGAAACCACGACCGGCCGGGCACGGGCGACGCCGCCCTCGATGACGAAGACGTAGGCGCCGTTCTGCCCGGTCTGGACGGCTTCGCGCGGCACGGTGACGGCGTCGGGCTCGATCCTCAGCGTCAGCCGGACCTGGCAGAGGGCTCCCGGCCAGAGCGTCTCCGCCGGATTGTCGAAGCTCGCGCGCATCTGGATCGTGCCGGTCGTCGCATCGACCGCGTTGTCGATCACCGCGATCGTGCCCTCGACGCTCTTGCCGACGCCATGCTGGGTCGCCAGCACGGCCGCCGTCTTCGCCTGCATCGCCTCGCGGATCTCGGGCAGGTAGCGCTGCGCCACGGCGAAGCTGACATAGATCGGGTCGATCTGGTTGATCGTCGCCAGCGTGGCCGAACTGTCGCCGCTCTTGGCGATATTGCCTTCCTTCAGCCCGGCGACCCCGACGCGCCCGGAAACGGGGGCGGTGATGGTGTAGTAGCTGAGCTGGACCCGCAGGCTGTCGACGGCGGCCTCGCCGCCGCGGATCGCGGCGCGCAGGGTGCTCACCGCCGTCCGGGCCGTGTCCAGGCGCTGGTCGGTGGCGATCTCGCGGCGCGAAAGCTCTTCGGCACGGCGCAGATCGGCTTCCGCCGCGATCAGCGACGCCTTGTCGCGGGCGACATTGGCCTCGGCCTGGCGCAATTGCGCCTCGAGCTGGCGCGAATCCAGCCGGAACAGCACGTCGCCCTTGTTCACCGTGGCGCCGTCGCGAAACTCGACCGCCATGATCTGGCTGTCGACCCGGGAGCGGATGTTCACCGTCGAGATCGCCTGCACCGTTCCGATGGCGTCGATCCTGACGGGCATCGGCCGGCGCTCGGCCCTGGCGCTCACGATGGTCACCGGCGGCCGGTTGGCCTGGCCGGAGCGGCCGCCGCTGGGAGCAGGTGCCGCAGCGGTCGCGGCCGGCTTGGCCGGTCCCGGGATCACCTTGCCGAAAGGAACCTGGTCGAGCGGCCAGGGAATCTGGCGCCCGGTGTAATGAAGAAACGCGCCCGCGGCGAGAACGCCTGCGGCCGAGACCAGAGCCACACGCCCGAAAGTCAGCACAGCCATCGAAAGCCTTGCACCCGGAGAGGCCATGTCCAGCGCATCCGGACGGCCGGTCTCCTAATCGTCTTCACCGCAAGTATTTAGCATGAAGACCGCGTGTTTTGCTGACAAGTGTCCGATACGGTTTATCGCCCGCTGTAGCCACGACGTGACAGGGATGGAAAATGGCGGATCGGATGCGCCGCCACACGTCTTGCGTGCACGAAGAAGAACTGCTCAGACGACAGCGATCACGATGCCGATCCACATGAAGAACAAGCACACGACGCCGATCGTGAAGACGAGCGCCCGCTGCTGCAGCCGATTGCTGCCGGTATGGATCAGTGTATGGACGATGCGGCTCGCGACATAACCCCAGGCCAGCGCCGCCATGACGTAGCCGGTGGCGCCGACATGGATCGCGATCAGCGTGAGCGCGAAGAACAACACCGGCGTCTCGAACTGATTACTGAAGTTCGCCGCGGCGAGCCGCGCCGGCTCCGGGTAACGTTCCGGCGAGACCGCGACGTCGGCGAGCCCGACCTCGCGGTCGGCGAACGCCTTTCGGCGCCGCAGGAACACGATGACGAGGACGACGAAGCTCCACAGGATCTGGGCCAGCGCCGGATAGATCAGCTTGAGCGTCATGTCGGCCTCGTCTCGAAGCATCGGGGCCCGGGAAACCCGATGCGGGATGAACAGAAGATAGCCGGCAGGCGATCCCTCGTCAGGACCGCGTCGGATAGTTCGGGCTCTCCCGCACGATCGTCACGTCGTGGACATGGCTCTCGCGCAGGCCGGCGCTGGTGATGCGGATGAAGCGCGCCTTGTTCCGGTAATCCTCGAGATTGCGGCCGCCGACATAGCCCATCGCCGCGCGCAGGCCGCCGGCGAGCTGGTGCAGCACGCTCGAGACCGGCCCCTTATAGGCGACCTGGCCCTCGATGCCCTCCGGAACCAGCTTCAGCGCGTCCTTGATGTCCTGCTGGAAATAGCGGTCGGCCGAGCCGCGCGCCATTGCGCCGACCGAGCCCATGCCGCGATAGGCCTTGTAGGAGCGCCCCTGGTAGAGGAAGGTTTCGCCCGGCGTCTCGTCGGTCCCGGCGAGCAGCGAGCCGACCATGGCGCAGGCGGCTCCGGCGGCGAGCGCCTTGGCGAGGTCGCCCGAATATTTGATGCCGCCATCGGCGATGATCGGGATGCCCGCCTTCTGCGCCGCCGAGGCCGCGTCCATCACCGCGGTGAGCTGCGGCACGCCGACGCCTGCGACGATGCGGGTGGTGCAGATCGAGCCCGGGCCGATGCCGACCTTGATCGCGTCCGCGCCGGCGTCGATCAGGGCCTGCGCGCCGCCGGCGGTGGCGACGTTGCCGGCCACGACCTGCACGGCGTTGGAGAGCTTCTTCACCCGCGTCACCGCCTCGAGCACCTTGGCGGAATGGCCATGGGCGGTGTCGACGACGATGATGTCGACGCCGGCATCGATCAGCATCTCCGAGCGCTCGAAGCCGAGATCGCCGGTGGTGGTCGCCGCCGCGACGAGCAGCCGTCCCTGGCCGTCCTTGGCCGCGTTCGGATGCGTGACCTGCTTCTCCATGTCCTTGACGGTGATCAGGCCGATGCAGCGGAAATGGTCGTCGACGACCAGCAGCTTCTCGATGCGGAACTGGTGCAGCAGGCGGCGGGCCTCGTCGGGGCTGACGCCCTCGCGCACGGTGATCAGCCGGTCCTTCGTCATCAGCTCGGCGACGGGCTGGTCGGGATTGGCGGCGAAGCGCACGTCGCGATTGGTCAGGATGCCGACGAGCCGCCCCTTGTGCCCCTGCGGGCCGCGCTCGACCACCGGGATGCCGGAGATGCCGTTGTTCTTCATCAGCGCCAGCGCATCGGCGAGCGTCTCGTCCGGATGGATGGTGATCGGGTTGGCGATCATCCCCGATTCGAACTTCTTGACGAGGCGGACCTGGGCGGCCTGCTGCTCTGGGTCGAGATTGCGATGGACGACGCCGAGGCCGCCGGCCTGCGCCATCGCGATCGCCATCTTCGCCTCCGTGACCGTATCCATCGCCGAGGCGATGATCGGCAGGTTGAGCGAGATGGTCTTGGTGAGCTTGGTCGAGATGTCGACATCGCCCGGCATCACCTCCGACGGGCCCGGCTCCAGCAGCACGTCGTCGAAGGTGAAACCGTCGCGAATGAGACCGTCTGTGATCGTCGCCATCGTCAACTCCGGGGGCCGGCCGTGCCGGCTCTGAAAGGGGCCGGGCAGGAGGGGCCCTAAGCCGAGTTGACGAGGCCCGTTATCACGCGTGTGACGTGCCCGCTAGGGGCAATGCGAAAAAATGCCTCCGCGGCCGCGGCGCGCAACCGCGGAGATGCGGCGGTCGGACCTATTGCTGCTGGGCGGGGCGCGTCCGCCCGGCCTGCTGGCCGGCCGGAGCCGTGCCCTTCGGCGCGACGAAGAAGCAGCCCATGCCCATCATCATGTGGCCCTTGGCGTCGGCCATCTGCTGGCACTCCTTCTGCCGCGCGCAGTTATAGACCCGCAGGGCGTCACCGGAGCCCGGCGTGACGACGCGCATCGCGCAGCCATCCTCCCAGCTCATCGATTGCGCCAGGGCCGGAGCCTGCCCCGGAGCGACGAAGGCGGCTCCCGCGAGGAGAGCGAGCGCTGCGTCCCGCCGGAGCGCGCTCGCCGCGACGGAGCGGGTCTGGGCGTGATTGGACCTGATCATGAAACACCTCTTGCCCGCGGACAGGCCGCGTCGGCGTATGCGAAAGCGTGACCCCTTCCGCCTTGAGATAGGCATGCAGCGGCGCGCGCGCCCTGCCGGAAACGCATGGCGGAGCCGCAATCACATCCTTGTGACGCTCCGAGAGCAGATCTGAAGCCGGCTTGGGTTGAAGCGGCGGGTCCCGTTCGCCATGCGCCGGACGCAACCCTCGTCATCAGGTGCCGATCCGTCCTCGCCAGCCGCCTGCACCCGCAGTAAAGCGCGCCGGCGGACGAACCCGAAAGTGCGAATCCTTGCAGCGCGCCAAGCTCCTGCCTCTGATCGTCGCTTGCGCCCTGTTCATGGAGAACACCGACTCGACGGTGATCGCGACCGCGCTGCCGGTGATCGCGCAATCGCTCGGCGAGGACCCGATCGCGCTCAAGCTGGCCCTGACCTCCTATCTCGTCAGCCTCGCCGTCTTCATCCCGATTTCGGGCTGGATGGCCGACAGGTTCGGGGCCCGCACCATCTTCAGGATCGCACTCGCCATCTTCATGGCCGGCTCCGTCCTCTGCGCCTTCTCGAATTCGCTCGGCGCCTTCGTCGCGGCGCGCTTCGTCCAGGGCATGGGCGGGGCGATGATGGTGCCGGTCGGACGGCTCGTCATCCTGCGCAGCGTCGAGAAGTCGCAGATCGTCAGCGCGCTGGCCTATCTCACCGTCCCGGCCCTGGTCGGACCGGTGATGGGGCCGGTGCTCGGCGGCTTCATCACCACCTATTTCGACTGGCGCTGGATCTTCTTCATCAACCTGCCGATCGGGCTGCTCGGCATAGCCCTCGCGACGATGTTCTTCGAGGATATCCGGGAGGAGGATGTCGCGCCGCTCGACCTCAGGGGCTTCCTGCTCTCCGCCACCGGCTTTGCGGCACTGATGCTCGGCCTCGCCACCGGCGGGCGCCATCTCGTCCCGGTGGCGGTGTCCTATGCCTGCGTCGGCTTCGGCATCCTCGCGCTGGCCGCCTACTGGTTCCATGCCCGCAAGCTGGCCTATCCCGTGCTCAATCTCTCGCTCCTGCGCATCCCAACCTACCGGATCGGCGTGCTCGGCGGCTCGGTCTTCCGGATCGGCATCGGCGCGATCCCGTTCCTGCTGCCCTTGATGCTCCAGCTCGGCTTCGGCCTCGACGCGCTGCAATCGGGGCTGATCACCTTCGCCTCGGCGGCGGGGGCGCTCCTGATGAAGACGCTCGCGAAAACGATCCTCGCCCGCTTCGGCTTCCGCGGCGTCCTCACCGTCAACGCCGTGATCGGCTCGGCCTTCCTGGCGAGCTCCGGCCTGTTCACGCCTGCGACGCCGCATTGGCTGATGCTCGGCGTGCTCTTCATCGGCGGCTGCTTCCGCTCGCTGCAGTTCACCGGCATCAATGCGCTGAGCTATGCCGACGTCTCCAATCGTGACATGTCGAGCGCGACCAGCCTGTCCAGCGTCGCCCAGCAATTGTCGCTGAGCCTCGGCGTCACCGCCGGGGCGTTCGCGCTGGAGAGCACCAACCTCCTCCACGGAGGCAAGGCGCTCGGCGCCGGCGATTTCTGGCCTGCCTTCCTGATGGTCGGCCTGATCTCGGCCTCGTCGGCGCTGTGGATGGCGCGGCTCAGGCCGGAGGCCGGCGCGGAGGTCTCCGGCCACGCGCCCGTCAGCGCCCGCAAGGTCACGGCGCAGGCGATCGAGGACCAGAAACCGCTCGAATGACGCCGCGCCGATTGACGAAGCGGCGCCGCTGCGCCAGCGGTGGCGCATGACCCTGGGCCAGAATCGCCTGTTCCTCGGCGTCGGATGTTCGGCCCTCGGCCGGCCCTGGCGCGACCGGCTCGACGCCGCCGGCCTGGCGCAGGCCGAGGCGCTGGCGCAGGTCGAGGGGATTCCCGACACGCTGGCGCGGATCCTCGCCGGCCGCGGCGTCGTCTCCAGCGAGGCGGTGCGCCATCTCGAGCCGAAGCTGCGCGATCTCCTGCCGGACCCGTCCGTGCTGCGCGACATGGACCGCGCCGCCGAGCGTCTGGCGCAGGCCGCGATCTCCGGCGAGAAGGTCGCGATCTTCGGCGACTACGATGTCGACGGCGCCTGTTCCGCGGCCCTGCTCGCGGCTTTCCTCACGGAAGCCGGGGCGCGGCCGCGCATCCATATCCCCGACCGGCTGATCGAGGGCTACGGCCCGAATGCCGAGGCGATCGCGATGCTGGCCGGGGAGGGGGCGACGCTGCTCGTCACCGTCGACTGCGGCACGACCAGCCACGAGCCCTTGCGGCAAGCGGCCCGGCTCGGGCTCGATACGGTCGTGCTCGACCACCACCAGGCGCCCGAGCTGCTTCCGGACGTCCGCGCCCTGGTCAATCCGAACCGGCAGGACGATCTCGCCGGCCTCGGCCATCTCTGCGCCGCCGGCGTGGTCTTCCTCACTCTGGTGGCGGCGAATCGCGAATTGCGCCGCCGCGGCGCCTGGCAGGCGAAAGGCGGCGAGCCCGACCTGCTGGCGTCGCTCGACCTCGTCGCGCTGGCGACCGTGGCCGATGTCGTTCCGCTCATCGGTCTCAACCGGGCTTTCGTCCGCCAGGGCATCGCCATGATGCGGCTGCGCGGGCGGCCCGGGCTCGCGGCGCTGCTCGATGTCGCCGGCCTCGACGGGCCGGTGCAGCCCTGGCATCTCGGCTTCCTGCTCGGCCCGCGCATCAATGCGGGCGGGCGCATCGGCGACGCCAGCCTCGGCGCGAAGCTGCTGCTCAGCCGTGACGAGGTCGAGGCCCGCGCCATCGCCGCCGAGCTCAACCGCCTCAACCAGGAGCGCCAGGAGATCGAGCGCATCGCGGTCGCGGAAGCGGTCGCCGAGGTCGATCACCGTTTCGGCGACGTCGCCGCCCATCCGGTGCTGGTGGTCGGCTCGGCCGAATGGCATCCCGGCATCGTCGGACTGATCGCCGGGCGGCTGAAGGAGCGGTTCCGGCGCCCCGCCTTCGCGCTCGCGCGCAATGGCGATGGTGCTGCGACCGGCTCGGGTCGCTCGATCGCCGGCGTCGATCTCGGCTCGGTGGTCCGGCAGGCCGTCGAGGCCGGCCTCGCGGTCAAGGGCGGCGGCCATGCCATGGCGGCCGGAATCACCCTGGCGCCGGGCCAGGAGGCCGCCTTCGCGGCCTTCGTCGGCGAGAGGCTGGCGGCGGGCGTCGCCAATTCGCGCGAGGCGGAGGCGCTGCTGGTCGACGCGGCGATCAGCGCCGGCGGCGCCAATCCGCGCCTGCTCGCCGAGGTAGATCGGGCCGGACCGTTCGGCGCTGGCTGCCCCGAACCGGTCTTCGTCCTGCCCGCGCACCGGCTGACCGATGTGGTCGAGGTCGGCTCCGGCGGCCATCTGCGCGTGCGATTGCGCGCTGGCGACGGCGCGACGATCGGCGGCATCGCCTTCCGCGCCGCGCAGGAGCCGCTCGGGCAGGCCCTCCTGGCGGCGCGCGGCGAGAGCGTCCATCTCGCCGGAACGCTGACGCTGAATCGCTGGGGCGGCAGCGAGCGCGCCGAGCTGCGCGTCCTTGATCTCGCCCGGCCCGCCTGACCGGCTGCGAAAAACGCGACGAGCGGGCTTGCCCAAGCTTCGCCGGGACACTATAGCTCGCCCCGCCTCGCAAGAGCGCTTCGCGCTCCGGCCCGCGGTCTTCGTCTATCGGTTAGGACACCAGCCTTTCACGCTGGGAAGACGGGTTCGATTCCCGTAGACCGCGCCATCTATTCAAGAGATCGCGCCACCTTCTCAGGTTGGATTAAGCGGCTGAAAAATAACGATGATCCAAACGGGGAAAACCGGGGCTGCTCCACGGAGTCCCGATTTGTATCCCCAAGAATTTGGCTGGCAGAGGCGATGCGGCCACTTTGCGCACAGCGAGCCTTGCTCTGGCGTACGTCAACTCCAGTTGGGAACCCGAAAGGTTAACCTGCTGGGAAACGGTGACATCACGTTGGCGGGGAAGGCGGGTTCTCATGCGCCGACGGGCAGCCTATAACGCCGGCCGTCGCCGCTGTCCGTGGATCGAACACGCACCTGTCGGCCCTGGCCCGCCCAAGGTACCCGCCGCATGGCCGACATCGCCAATCTGTTCAATCTCGTCGCCCCCTTCTTCGGACTGATCCTGCTCGGCTTCGTCATCGGCCGCTACAAGCGGCTGCCGGGCGAGGGGCTCGCCTGGATGCAGTTCTTCCTGATCTATGTCGCGCTGCCCTGCCTGTTCTATCGCCTGATCGCCGACAAGCCGCTGAGCGAACTCACCAATTGGCGTTTCGTCGCGGTGACGACGCTGGCCACCTTCTGCGCCTTCGTGCTGTCCTTCGCGCTCGGCTGGCGTCACACCCATGGCGACATGCCGCAGGCGGTGATGCAGGGCGTCGCCGGCTCCTATTCCAATATCGGCTATATGGGCCCGCCGCTGATCCTGGCCGCGCTCGGCCCGGTCGCGAGCGCGCCGGTCGTGCTGATCTTCGTCTTCGACAATCTGCTGCTGTTCTCGCTGATTCCGTTCCTGATGGCGCTGGCCGGCGTCGAGAAGAAGAGCTTCGCGGCGACGGCCGGGGAAGTGGTCCGGCGGGTCGTCACCCATCCTTTCAACGTCGCGACCGTCGCCGGCGTGCTCGCCGCCTTCCTGAAGCTCGAGCTGCCGACGGCGCTCGACAAGATGACGCTCTGGCTCTCGCAGGCGGCGGCGCCCTGCGCGCTCTTCCTGCTCGGCGTCACGGTGGCGCTGCAGCCGCTGCGCCGGATGCCCGGCGAACTGCCGGCGCTGGTCGCGATCAAGCTGCTGGTGCATCCCTTGCTGGTCTGGCTGCTGCTCTCGGGCCTCGGCGACTTCTCGGCGCCCTGGGTCTACGCCGCGGTGATCATGGCGGCATTGCCGCCGGCGCTGAACATCTTCGTCATCTCGACGCAGTATCGCGTCGGCGTCGAGCGCGCCTCGGCCTGCATCCTCGTCGGCACGATCGTCTCGACGGTGACGCTGACGGGCTTCCTGTGGCTGGTGAAGACGGGCAGGATGGCGGCCGACCTCTTTCCCTGACGGCCCGCTCGCCGGGCCGCAGCCCGCAGGCCCGCCGATGCAGCCGCTTTCCGACCTCCTCGTCCTCGATTTCTCGACCCTGCTGCCCGGGCCGCTGGCGAGCCTCTTCCTCGCCGAGGCCGGGGCCCGCGTGATCCGGATCGAGCGTCCGGAGGGCGAGGACATGCGCCGCTTTCCGCCGCGCTTCGGCGAGACCTCCGCGCCCTTCGCCGCCCTCAACCGCGGCAAGGAGAGCCTCGCCGTCGATCTCAAGGCACTGGGTGCGCTCGAGCGCCTTGCGCCGCTGATCAGGACGGCCGACATCGTGATCGAGCAGTTCCGGCCGGGCGTCATGGCGCGGCTCGGCTTCGGCTACGAGGCGCTGAGGGCGCTCAACCCGCGGCTCGTCTATTGCTCGATCAGCGGCTACGGCCAGGAGGGCCCGCGCGCCTCCGAGGCCGGACACGACATCAACTATCAGGCGATCGGCGGGCTGCTCGGCCAGTCGCTCGCCCGCGGCCGGGAGGCGCCCCTGCCGCCGACGCTGGTCGCCGACATCGCCGGCGGTGCGATGCCCGCGGTCATCAACATCCTGCTGGCGCTGCGCGAGCGCGATCGCACCGGCCGGGGCTGCCATCTCGACATCGCCATGACCGATGCGATGCTCGCCTTCGCCTGGTATGCGCTGGCGCAGGGCCAGGCCTCGGGCCGCTACCCGGCCGGCGGGGAGGGGCTGCTCACCGGCGCGAGCCCCCGCTACGGCCTCTATGCCACGGCCGATGGCTGGTTCCTGGCCGTCGGCGCGATCGAGCAGAAGTTCTGGGCGAGCTTCTGCGAAGGCATCGGCCTCGACGAAGGGCTGCGCGACGACCGGCGCGATCCGGCGGCGACGCAGGCAGCCATCGCGGAGATCATTGCATCGCGGCCGGCGGACCATTGGCGAGCCACGATCGAGCCGCTCGACTGCTGCTGCACGGTGGTGAGGACGCTCGACGAGGCGCTGGCCGATCCGCATCTGACCGCGCGCGGCCTGTTCGACCGGCAGGTCGAGGAGCCCGGCGGGCGGCGCATGGTCTCGACGCCGCTGCCGCTCGCGCCGATCATCCGCGACGCCGCGCCAGCCCTTCGGCGCAGCCCGCCGGTCGGCGACTACGAGATCTGAGCTCAGCCGGCCGCGGTTCCGCCGGCCAGGCCCTGCCGCATCACCAGCCGGCGCAGCGGCGCGATCCGCGACAAGGCCAGCAGGCCTGCGCCGCGCATCAGATCGGCCGGCAGGAGGTCGGTCAGCAGGGTCCGGTTGAGCGCGTCGACCGCGCCGGTGCGCAGCCGGACATCGGCCTGGCGGGCGCCGTCATAGCGGGCGAGCGCCGCCGCGTCGCCGGGATCGCCGGTGCCCGCGACGGCATCGCGCAGCGCCGCGACGTCGCGCAGGCCGAGATTGAGGCCCTGCGCGCCGATCGGCGGAAAGACATGCGCCGCCTCGCCGATCAGCGCCATGCGTCCCGCGGCGAAGCGGTCGACCGAGAGCCCGCCCATCGGCACGCGGCCGCGCGGACCGGCGATCGTCATCGCGCCGAGGATCGAATGGGTCTGCCGTTCGACCGCGCGGGCAAAGCCGGCGTCATCCATGCCGCCGAGCCGGTCAGCCTCGCGCGGCTCCAGCAGCCAGACCAGCGAGGAGCGCCGCCCGCCCATCGGCACCAGCGTGCAGGGGCCGGCGCGCGTGTGGAATTCGGTCGAGGCATCGCGATGCTCGCGCCGGTGGGCGAGGATCGCGGTCAGCGCCACCTGCGGATAGCTCCATTCGCGGGCGGCGATGCCGGCGGCCCCGCGGACCCGCGACCTGCGGCCGTCGGCGCCGACGACGAGCCGCGCCTCGACCGGGGCGAAGCCGTCTCCCGCCAGCCTGACGGAATCCGCTCCGGGGACGATCTCGGTCACGGCCTGCGCGACCATGCGGATGCGCGGCTCGGTCGCCGCCCTGGCCGCCAGCGCCCCGACCAGCCCGGCGTTCTCGACATTCCAGCCGAAGGCCGGCAGGCCGAGCTCGGCCGCCTTGAACTCGACCGGCGGCTGCCGGAACAGGCTGCCGGTATCGTCGACGAGGCGCATCACGGCGAGCGGCGACGCGATCGCATCCAGGGCCTCGCTGAGGCCGAGCGCGCCGAGCAGCCGCCAGGAGCCGTCGAGCAGGGCGATGGTACGGCCGTCGCGCGGAGCGCTCGCCTGCCCGAACAGCACGACCTCGCGCCCGGCCGCGGCGAGCGCCAGCGCGGCCGCTAAGCCGACCGCGCCGGCCCCGACGATGGCGATCTCGCTGTGGTGCTCGTCAGTCATGGTCATTCGGTAGCCGATGCCGCCGCCGCTGGCGAGCGCGCGACTGCCGCAGCCTCTAGCCCCAGACGACGCCCTCGGCCGGCTTGTGCGCACTCTCCGCGAAGGAGACGAGCCGCTCGTCGATCCCCTCATGGCCGAGCACGGCCCGCACCTGCCGCGCCGCGCCGCGAATCTCGACCGTGGAGCCGTGATGCAGCGCCTTGTCGATCACGGTCTTCAGCGAGACCGCCGCGCTCGAATCGGCGAAGGGGACGCCGGAGAGATCGAGCACGATCCGCTCGGGGAACGGCCCGATCCGGTCGAGCACCATCGCGACATTCGTGCTGGCGCCGAAGAACAGCGGGCCGGTGATCTTGTAATGAAAGGCTCCGCCGTCGCGCTTGCCGTTGCCGTTCGCCAGCGGCTCGTCACGGCCTTCCTCGTCATAGTCGACGAGTGCGCTGTCCATGCCGGCCTCGACCGTGACGATGTTGGCCATGCGGTGCATGAAGATCAGCGAGCCGAGCACGACGCCGACGCCGATCCCGACCATCAGGTCCTCGAAGATCACCAGCAGGAAGGTCGCGAGCAGCACCAGCGAATCGGCGCGCGAATGTTTCAGGATCGCGGCGAAGGCGGCCTTCTCCGCCATGTTCCACGCGACCACGGCGAGCACGCCCGCCAGGGCCGCGAGCGGGATGTAGGAGGCGAGCGGCGCCGCCACCAGCATGAACAGCAGGATGAACAGCCCGTGCAGCATGCCGGCGATCGGCGTGACGCCGCCGGCGCGGATGTTCGTCGCGGTCCGCGCGATCGTGCCGGTGACGCAGATGCCTCCGAACAGGGGCGAGCCGATATTGGCGATGCCTTGCGCGACGAGCTCCATGTTCGAGCGGTGCCGGCGTCCGCTCATCCCGTCCGCGACCACGGCCGAGAGCAGCGACTCGATGCCGCCGAGGACAGCGATCGAGAGCGCCGCCGGCAACACCGCGATCAGCTTGTCGAGGCTGAAGGCCGGAAGGTGCGGGGCGGGCAGGGCGCGCGGAATGCCGCCGAAGCGGCTGCCGATGGTCTCGACCGGCAGGTGGAACAGATAGGTGGCGGCGGCGGCGAGCGCGACCGCGATCAGTAGCCCCGGCCAGGTCGGCCGCCAGCGTTTCAGGCCGAGGATCGTCGCGACGGTCAGGGCCGACAGGCCGAACGCCGCCGGGTTGAGCGTGCCGAGCGCGCCGGTGAGCGCCTGGAGCTTCGGGATCAGCGCCGCCGGCTCCTTGCCGGGAAGCGTCAGCCCGAGCAGGTCGCGGACCTGGCTCGCGAAGATGATGATCGCGATGCCGGTGGTGAAGCCGACCAGCACAGGATGCGGAATGTACTTGATGTAGGTGCCGAGCCGGAGCGCCCCGACCGCGATCAGCAAGACGCCGGCCAGCATGGTCGCGAGCAGCAGCCCGTCGAAGCCGTGCTGGTCGATCGTCGCCGCGATGAGGACGATGAAGGCGCCCGCCGGCCCGCCGATCTGGTGGCGGCTGCCGCTGAGCGCCGAGACGATGAAGCCGCCGACGATGGCGGTGAAGAGCCCGGCCGCCGGCGTGGCGCCGCTGGCGATGGCGATCGCCATCGAGAGCGGCAGCGCGACGATCGCGACCGTCAATCCGGAGAGTGCGTCCGCCCGCAGACGCGCCGCGCCATAGCCCTCGCGCAGGGCGGAGATCAGCTTGGGGGTGAAGGCCTCGCGCAGAATTCTGTCGCCACCGAGAGGGGCGCCTTGGCTGTTCATATCAGGAACCGATCATGCAGTTTTGCCGGACCGACTCGGCGTTTGCGCGGGTCTGCCGTGCAGTGCAGCCGTTGCGCGGAGGGAAGGCAAGTCCCTATCGTCACAAATATCGACATCAGGAGATCGCCATGGCGAAAGCTATCCGCCTGCACAGGACCGGTGGGCCCGAGGTGCTGCAATTGGAGGAGGTGACGCTGCCGGCGCCGGGGCCGGGTCAGCTCCTGCTCCGCAACCGCGCCATCGGGCTGAATTTCATTGACACCTATTTCCGCACCGGCCTCTATCCCGCGCCGCTGCCGATCACGCTCGGCAACGAATCCGCCGGCGAGGTGCTCGCCGTCGGCCCGGAGGTCGGCGAGTTCAAGCCCGGCGACCGCGTCGCCGTGGTCGCCGCGCACGGCGCCTATGCCGAAGAACGGATCGTTCCCGCCGCCGCGACCGTCGCGCTGCCGGACGACATCTCCTACGAGGCGGCCGCCAGCATGATGCTGAAGGGACTGACCGCCGAGTACCTGCTCCACCGCACCTACAAGGTGAAGCCCGGCGACATCATCCTCGTCCACGCCGCGGCCGGCGGCACCGGCACGATCCTCTGCCAATGGGGCAAGGCGCTCGGCGCGACGGTGATCGGCACGGCCGGCAGCAGGGAGAAGGCCGAGATCGCCAGGGCGCACGGAGCCGATCACGTCATCCTCTACCGCGACGAGGATATCGCGGCCCGCGTCAAGGAGATCACCGGCGGCAAGCTCTGCGACGTGGTCTATGACGGCGTCGGCAAGGATACCTTCATGGCCTCGCTCGACTCGCTGAAGCCCTTCGGCCTGCTGGCGAGCTTCGGCAACGCCTCCGGCGCGGTCGAGGCCTTCAATCTCGGCATCCTCGCCGCGAAGGGTTCGCTGTACGTCACCCGGCCGACGCTGAACACGCATACGGCCAGGCGTGAGACCCTGGTCGAGATGGCGAAGAACCTGTTCGGCGCGGTCGGCTCCGGCAAGGTCACGGTCTCGGTCAATGCCCGCTTCGCGCTGAAGGACGCCGCCGACGCCCACCGGGCGCTGGAAAGCCGCGGGACCACGGGCTCGACCGTGATCATCCCGTAGAGCGTATTGCTTCTGCACGGAACCAGCATCGCCATCCTGGGCGAGCGCAGCTCGACCCGGGATCCATCGCAGAGCGCCGGAGCCTTAGGATGGATCCCGGAGCTGCGCGGCTTCGCCGCTTGTGCAGGATGACGGCGCGGTTCCGGGCATCCTGATCTGCGGCCGCCCCCGGGCGGCCGTTTCCTGTTCGGGCGAAAAATCGAAAGCTTCGAAACCTGGAAGCGAAAGCGCTCCTGGAGCCGGCAAAGCGGGACCAACAACACGATCTGGTCCCTGCGTCATGTCCCCGTTCCTGCGCCGCGTCGGCTTCATCCTCTGCTTCGCCATCGTCACGACGACGCTTCACGCGCAGCTCTCCGCCTGCCCGACCATCCAGATCGCGACGCAGGTCGGCGCATCACAGGTCAGCGTCGAAAAGCCGGCGCGGGCTCGCCTGACCCGCGCCGCGCAGACCCGCTCCATGCCGCGGCCGGAGTGGGTCGCCGCCTTCGTCTGAACCGCCCGGGCTCAGACGGCGATTCCGTGCAGATCGTAGGCGTCGGCGCGCTCGATCTTCACCGTGACGATGTCCCCGGCCCGCAGCGGCCGCCGGCTCGCGACATAGACGTTGCCGTCGATCTCGGGCGCGTCCCATTTCGATCGCCCCCTGGCGACGGTCGGGCCGGCCTCGTCGATGATCACCGGAATCCGCTTGCCGACGCGCGCCTTGACGATGCGTGCCGAGATTTCGGCCTGCGTCCTCATGAAGCGGTGCCAGCGCGCTTCCTTCTCGTCTTCCGCGACCGGCGTCAGGCCGAGATCATTGGCGGTCGCGCCCTTGACCGGCTCGTATTTGAAGCAGCCGACGCGCTCCAGCCTGGCCTCCTTCAGCCAGTCGAGCAGGAAGGCGACATCGTCCTCGGTCTCGCCGGGGAAGCCGACGATGAAGGTCGAGCGGATGGCGAGGTCGGGGCAGATCTCGCGCCAAGTCCGGATGCGCTCGAGCGTCTTCTCGTGATGGGCCGGCCGGCGCATCGCCTTCAGCACCGAGGGCGAGGCGTGCTGGAACGGGATGTCGAGATAGGGCAGCACATGCCCTTCCGCCATCAGCGGGATGACTTCGTCGACATGCGGATAAGGGTAGACATAGTGCAGCCGCACCCAGACGCCCATACGGCCGAGCTCGCGCGCCAGCTCGAAGAAGCGGGTGCGGATCTCGCGGTCCCTCCACAGCGACGGCGCATATTTGATGTCGAGCCCATAGGCGCTGGTGTCCTGCGAGATCACCAGCAGTTCCTTCACGCCGGCCCTGACCAGCTTCTCGGCCTCGCGCAGCACCTCGCCGATCGGCCGCGAGACCAGGTCGCCGCGCAGCTTGGGGATGATGCAGAAGCTGCAGCGATTATTGCAGCCTTCCGAAATTTTCAGATAGGCGTAGTGCCGCGGCGTCAGCTTGACGCCCTGGTCCGGGACGAGGTCGACGAACGGGTCGTGCCTGGGCGGCGCGGCCTGGTGCACGGCCGAGACGACGCTCTCATAGGCCTGCGGGCCGGTGATCGCGAGCAGGTTCGGGAAGGCGTCGCGGATCTGCTCGGGCTCGGCGCCCATGCAGCCGGTGACGATGACCTTGCCGTTCTCGGCCATGGCCGAGCCGATCGCCTCGAGCGATTCCTGCTTGGCGCTGTCGAGGAAGCCGCAGGTGTTGACGATGACGACGTCGGCGCCCGCATGGCTCTTGCTGAGCTCGTAGCCCTCGGAGCGCAACGAGGTGATGATGCGTTCGGAGTCGACGAGCGCCTTCGGGCACCCGAGCGAGACGAACGAGATTTTCGGCGCGACGGCATTCATCGGCGGCGGAACTCGGAACGGAGAAGGGGATGGCGCGGCAAGGCCGGCGCGTCGGCGCCTCCTTTGACCCGTTTTGGCTGGATTTGCAAATCCGCGCGCCGCGGCCGTCAGCCGGGCCGGGCCCCCGTCTCCGCATACTCGGCGATCAGCGCGTCATAGGCCGGGATCTCCGGTTCGGTCTCGAAGCTGTGGACCGCCGGCGTCGTCGCCCAGGGCAGCTTGTCGCGCGTCTGGACCTCGATCAAGGGGCTGAACCAGCCATGATCGTCGAGCACCGACGGCCGCAGGTTGACGAAGGCGTCGAAGCCCTCCGGCCGGGTGAACATCCAGCTGAGGCAATGCGGGCAGTAATAGTGCCGCGTCGGCCCATGCAAGGCTCCGATGGTCGGCTCGCCCTGCGTCACCTCGAGGCCCGTGCTCGGCAGGGTCAGCGACAGCGAGAAGGCGCTCGCCGTCATGCGCTGGCAGCCGCGGCAATGACAGGCCGAGGCGAGCAGCGGCGGCGCGGTGACGCGCAGCCGCGTCCGTCCGCAGCGGCAGCCTCCGGTCCAGGGCAGCCGCCAGTCGCTCATCCGCCCGCGCCGGCCACGACCGGCCGCTCCGGGTCCTGCGTCCAGTCGGTCATCGAGCCGTCATAGAGCGAGACCTCCTCGCGGCCGAGCAGCTCCGACATGACGAACCAGTTGAGCGAGGCGGTGTGGCCTGTGTTGCAATAGGAGATCGCCGGCCCCTTCGGCACCGCGCCGAACAGCGTCGCCAGCTCGGCGACCGGCTTGAAGCCTCCCGTCGCCGGGTCGAACGCCGCCGCATAGTCGCGCGAGACGGCGCCGGGGATGTGTCCGGCCCGCATCGCCTCGGCCGCCTTCTCCCTGCCCTCGAAATAGCTGGCGGAGCGGGCGTCGACCAGGGTCGCGAGCTTGCTGCGCGAGGCGACGAGGGTGGCATCGGCGGTGCTGCGCAGCTTCTGCTGGAGCACGACGGGATAGGCGGGAGCGGTCTTCGGCGCGTCCGGGCCGGTCGCGACCGGGCGGGCCGGGTCGAGCTGCCAGCCCTTGAAGCCGCCATCGAGGATGGCCTGCTGGCCATGCCCGATCAGCTTCAATGTCCAGTAGACGCGCGTCGCGGCGGCGAGGTCGCTGGCGGTGAGCCCGGCCGGCACGATCACGACCTTGCTCGGCGGCGCGATCCCGAGCCGTCCGGCCAGGCGCGCGAGCTGATCGAGCGGCGGCAGCATGCCGGGTGCGTTGCCGACCTTGGCGCGCCAGCCGTCGGCCGCGTAGTCGCTGTGCACCGCGCCCGGGACATGGCCCGCCTCGAAGGCCTGGCGGCCGCCCTCGGCGGCGCTGCGGATGTCGATGATGACGAGGTCGGGCGAGCCCAGCGCGTCGGCCAGGACATCGGGAGATACCAGTCCCGAAATCGGGATGTTCGTCATTCCGCGGCCTCCTGCTGCAGCTCGTCGACGACCGTCAGCGCGGTGGTCATCTCGGCGGTCGCCCCCAGCATGATCGAAGCGGAACAGTATTTTTCCTTCGACAATGTGACGGCGCGTTCGGCCTTCGCCTGCGACAGGCCGCGGCCGCTGACGCGATAGGCGATGTGGATCCTGGTGAAGACCTTTGGATCCTCGCTCGCGCGCTCGGCCTCGACTTCGACCTCGCAGCCGGTGACCGCCTCGCGGCCCTTCTTCAGGATCTGCACCACGTCGAAGCCGGTGCAGCCGGCGAGACCGATCAACAGCATCTCCATCGGCCGTATGCCGATATTGCGGCCGCCATAGTCAGGCGCGCCATCCATGATCACGGCATGGCCGCTGCCGGCCTCTCCCATGAAGGCCATGCCCTCGACCCATTTCGCCCGCGCCTTCATTGCACGCTCCTGTCGCCACGGCTTGTCGGCCGACAGGCATAACCCGCTCGGGATGCCGAGGCGAGGCCGGGTTCAGGCGGCGGCGAACAGGTTGCCATGCGTGATGCGCAGCCGCACGCGCTCGCCGATCGCCGGCGCGACCTGGCTGGCGAGATCGACGTCGAGCCGCTTCGGCAGCCCGTCGACGGCGACTTCGGCCCGCCGCAACGGCCCGTTGCGGCGCAGATGCTCGACGACGCCCGGCAGGGCGAGCGGCGCGTCGTCGACGATGCGCAGGTGCTGCGGGCGGACATAGAGCGAGGCCGGCCCGCCCTGGTTCTGGCGCAGGCCGCCGAGCACAGGCCGGTCCTGGAAGAAGGCCTGGCTGCCGACGACCTTGACCGGCAGATGGTTGGCGTCTCCCAGGAACTGGCAGACGAAGGGCGTCGCCGGATGGTCGTAGACATCGTCGGGCGAGCCGACCTGTTCGAGCCGGCCGTCGTTGAGGATCGCGACCCGGTCCGCCAGCTCCAGCGCCTCCTCCTGGTCATGCGTGACGAACACCGTAGTGTGGCCGGTGCGCTGGTGCAATTGGCGCAGCCAGGCGCGCAGATCCTTGCGGACCTTGGCGTCGAGCGCGCCGAAGGGCTCGTCGAGCAGCAGGACCCGCGGCTCGATCGCGAGCGCCCGGGCGAGAGCGATGCGCTGGCGCTGGCCGCCGGAAAGCTGGCTCGGATAGCGTTTCTCCAGCCCCGGCAGCTGGATGAGCTCCAGCAGCGCGGCCACGCGCTTCCTGATCTCGGCCGGGCTCGGCCGCTCGGCCCGCGGCCGCGACTTCAGCCCGAAGGCGATGTTGTCGCCGACGCTCATCGTCTTGAACAGCGCATAGTGCTGAAAGACGAAGCCGATCCGGCGTTCGCGCAGCGAGAGCTCGCGCGAGTCGGTCTCGCCGAAGAGCACGCGGCCGCGCTCCGCCTGCTCCAGCCCGGCGATGACGCGCAGCAACGTCGTCTTGCCGGAGCCGGAGGGGCCGAGCAGGGCGACGAGCTCGCCCGGCTGGATGTCGAGCGAGACGCCGCGCAGGGCGGGGAAGTTCTGGAAGCGCTTCTCGACGCTCTCGATGATGACGGCGACCGACATGGGCGTTCCCCAATCTCAGTGGCGGCGGCTGGCGGCGATCGCGTCGGCAAAACGCCATTCCAGGACGGTTTTCAGGACGAGCGTGACGAGGGCGAGGCCGGCCAGCAGCGAAGCGACGGCAAAGGCGGCGGCGCTCATGTATTCATTATAGAGGATCTCGACATGCAGCGGCATCGTGGTGGTCAGGCCGCGGATCTTGCCGGAGACGACCGCGACCGCGCCGAACTCGCCCATGGCACGGGCATTGCAGAGCAGGACGCCGTAGAACAGGCTCCACTTCACATTCGGCAGCGTCACCGAAAAGAAGGTGCGCCAGCCCGAGGCGCCCAGCGTCATGGCCGTCTCCTCATCGGCCGAGCCGAGCGACTGCATGTGCGGGATCAGCTCGCGCGCGACGAAGGGGAAGGTGACGAAGATCGTCGCGAGCAGGATGCCCGGCACGGCGAAGACGATCTTCAGCCCATGCGCCGCGAGCCAGGGGCCGAAATAGCCCTGCGCGCCGAAGAGCAGCACGAAGACAAGGCCCGAGATCACAGGCGAGACCGAGAACGGCAGGTCGATGAAGCTGATCAGCAGGCTCTTGCCCCGGAACTCGAACTTCGCGATCGCCCAGGCGGCGGCGAGGCCGACCAGAACGTTGAACGGCACGGCGAGCGCCGCCACCAGCAGGGTCAGCCGGATCGCCGCCAGCGCGTCGGGCTCGAGGATCGCCTCGCGATACACCTGCCAGCCGCGCGCCCCGGCCTCGACGAACACCGAGACCAGCGGCAGGAACAGGAAGAGGCAGAGGAAGGCGAGGGAGACCGAGACCAGCACGAGCTGGACGAGCGGCGACTCGCCCTTGACGCGCCGGGCCGCGCGGGCCGGGGCGAGATCCTCGATCTGGTAGGGCAGGGTGGCGTCAGACATCGCCGATCCTCCGGCGGGCGCCGGCCTGGATCAGGTTGACCAGCAGGATCAGCGCGAAGGACAGGAGCAGCATGATCGTCGCGACCACGGCCGCCCCCGCATAGTCGAACTGTTCCAGCCTGATCACGATCAGGAGCGGGGCGATTTCCGAGACCATCGGCACATTGCCCGCGATGAAGATCACCGAGCCGTATTCGCCGACGGCGCGCGCGAAAGCGAGGACGAAGCCCGTCAGCAGCGCCGGCAGAACCGGCGGCAGCAGCACGCTGAACACGGTGCGCCAGCGGCCGGCGCCGAGCAGGGCCGCCGCCTCCTCGATATCGGCCGGCAGATCTTCGAGCACGGGCTGGATCGTGCGCACCACGAAGGGGAGGCCGATGAAGATCAGCGCCACCATCACCCCCAGCGGCGTATAGGCGACCTTGATGTCGTAGGGCGCCAGCAGGCCGCCGACCCAGCCGTTCGGCGCGTAGATCGCCGCCAGGGCGATGCCGGCGACCGCGGTCGGCAGGGCGAAGGGCAGGTCGACAGCCGCGTCGATCAGGCGCCGTCCCGGAAAGTCGTAGCGGACGAGGACCCAGGCGAGGACCAGCCCGAAGACGGCGTTGACCGCCGCGGCGAAGAGCGCGCCGAGGAAGGAGAGCTTCAGCGCGGCGAGCGTGCGCGGCGAGGTCGCCACCGCCCAGATGTCGGCGGGGCCGGCGCTCGCCGCCTTGAGGAAGAGCGCGGCGAGCGGGACCAGAACGATCAGCGACAGCGCCGTCACGGTGATGCCCAGCGCCAGGCCGAAACCCGGCAGGATGCTGGGCTCGCGCCAGCGGGTGACCGACGCCGTCATCGCTCAGCGCGCCGGCTTGTAGAGTTGGTCGAAGGTGCCGCCATCGCCGAAATGCGCCGGCTGTGCCTTGGCCCAGCCGCCGAAGGCCTGGTCGATGGTGACGAGCTCGACCTTCGGGAAGCGGGCAATGTCCTTGGGATCGGCGGCTTCCGGATTGCGCGGCCGATAGTAGTGCCTGGCGATGATCGCCTGCCCCTTCGGCGTGTAGAGGAAGTCGAGATAAGCCTGGGCCTCGGCGCGGGTGCCCTTGGCGTCGACATTGCCGTCGACGACCGCGACCGGCGGCTCGGCCAGGATCGAGAGCGAGGGCACGACGATGTCGAACTTGCCCTCGCCGAACTCCTTCAGCGCCAGAAACGCCTCGTTCTCCCAGGACAGGAAGACGTCGCCGATGCCGCGCTGGGTGAAGGTCGTGGTCGCGCCGCGCGCACCGGTGTCGAGGACGGGCACATTGGCGAGCAGCTTGCCGATATAGTCGCGGACCTTGGCCTCGTCCTTGCCGAACGCCTTCTCGGCATAGGCCCAGGCAGCCAGGTAGTTCCAGCGCGCCCCGCCGGAGGTCTTCGGGTTCGGCGTGATCACCTGCACGCCGGGCCTCACCAGGTCGCCCCAGTCTTTGATCGCCTTCGGATTGCCCTTGCGGACGAGGAAGACGATGGTCGAGGTGTAGGGCGATGAATTGTGCGGCAGGCGCTTCTGCCAGTCCGCGGGTAATTTGTTCGAGCGCTGCGCCACCGCGTCGATGTCGCCGGCGAGCGCGAGCGTCAGCACATCGGCGTTGAGGCCGTCGATGACGGTGCGGGCCTGCGCGCCGGAGCCGCCATGCGACTGCCGGATCGTGCCGATCTTCTTCGCGTTCCTGCCGTTCCAGTCGGCGATGAAGGCGGCGTTGATCTCGCGGTAGAGCTCGCGGGTCGGATCATAGGAGACGTTCAGCAGTTCGGTCTGGGCGCGCGCCCCGCCGATCACGCCGAAGCACAGCGCGAAGGCCCCGAGCGTCAGCCCGGCCTGCACAAGGTGGCGAAGTCTCTGTCGCGTCATCTCAGTGCTCCGTGCGGAACAGCGCTTCGAACCGTTCGAACAGTTCAAATGTGTTCTGAATAACAAACAGAACGTACTGGATTGGCGGTCGTCCCTCAACCGGTGAGGGCAGTAGAGCCCTTTCGAACTTTCCGCGCCAGAGAGAAAACCGATCTCCGCTGCTTTGGTTGGTTTCAGACCTTGGCCAGCCTCGCGCTGGCGGCGGCCGGCAGGGCCGCGCCCATGGCATGCCCGATCAGGACGAGGACCGGTCCTCGACTCGGCAGCTCGCCGAGCTGCTCGGGCAATTGCGCGATCGTGCTCGCGATCCGCGCTTCCGCGGGCGTGGTGGCGCCGAGCACCGCGATCGCCGGCGTCGCCGGGTCGAGGCCGGCCGCGAGGGCCTTCTCGCGGAACAGCGGCAGGGTGGCGCGCGCCATGTAGAGCGCCGTGGTCGCCGCCGGATCGGCGAGCGCCTTCCAGTCGAGATCCTGCGGCAGCTTGCCGTCGCGGGCGTGCCCGGTGACGAATTGCAGCCGGCGGGCGTGATCGCGATGGGTGAGCGAAAGGCCGAGCGCTGCCGCCGCGCCCTGCGCCGCCGAGATGCCGGGCACGATGGCGACCGGGATGCCCGCGCGCCGGCAGGCCTCGATTTCCTCGCCGGCGCGTCCGAAGATTCCGGGATCGCCGCCCTTCAGGCGAACCACATGCTTGCCCTGGCCGGCGAGCGAGACCAGCATCGCATTGATGTCGTCCTGCTTCACCGCCGGGCCGTAACCCTGCTTGCCGACCAGCATGCGCCTGGCTTCGCGCCGGGCGAGCTCGAGCACGCCGGCCGAGACGAGATCGTCATAGAGGATGATGTCGGCGCTCTGCAGCGCCCGGATCGCCTTCAGCGTCAGCAGCTCCGGATCGCCGGGGCCGGCGCCGACCAGCGTGACGCGGCCATGCGCCGCTCCGGTGCGCTCGATCTGCTCGAGCGCCGCCAGAAGGTCGCCGCGGTCGCCGTCATCGGGCTGGCGCTGCGGCTCGGCCAGCGCCCTGGCGGTGAAGCGCTCCCAGAAATCGCGGCGCAGGGGGAAGGCGAGCTCGCGCGCCCTCACCAATGGACGCCAATCGTGCGCGGCCTGCGCCCAGGCCTTGAGGCCCGCCGGCAGCAGCGCCTCGATCTTCGCCCGGATCGCCTGGCCGAAGACGGGAGCGGCCCCGTCGGTCGAGATCGCGACCACCAGCGGCGAGCGATTGACCAGCGAGCCGAAGGCGAAATCGCAGAACTCCGGCCTGTCGACCACATTGACCGGGACGCCGGCCCGCCGCGCCGCGGCCGCGAAGGCGCCGGCTTCGGCGAGCGCTTCGACATCGGCGACGGCGAGCGCGGCGCCGGCGAGATCGTCAGGGCGCCAGACGCGCGGCAGCACCGTCACCGAGCCGGCCGGCGGGTCGGCGGCGAGGCCGGCGAACAGCTCGGGCGCATCGCCGGCGAGGATCAGCAGGTCTCCGCCCGCCGCGGCGAGCAGCTCGGCCTTCCAGAGCGCGCCCTCGCTCGCTCCCGCGAGCACGATTCTGCGTCCCTCCAGCCTGTGGAAGAGGGGCAGGGTCGCCAGCCGGTCGATCCGGCGCGGGGCGGTGGCTTCCGGGCGTCTTGCGCTCATCTTTGCGTCGCTGCGGCCTTCACAACGGGTTGCGTCCGGGTGTCGCCCGCAGGTGGCACGAACAGCCACAGACCGGCAAGCACCAGGATGATAAGCCGGAAGCAAAGATCGAACCAGCGCTCGCGTGGACCGGGAGCCGACCGGCCGATTCCACGCTCGAGGACGTCGTTCAGCATGGCCTCCTCCCATTGATCGTCGCTGTGGCGGTCGGCCGGCCGCCGCATGCCGGATGGGGCCGAGCCGGGCATGGCGTCAGCAGGCCGCGGCATGCTTCAGCCGCGCCGCGCGGCGCCGGTCGAGGATGTTGCCACTGTCGCCATAGCCGCGCTGATAGCCATGGCTGATCCGGCCGAGCGCCGTCAGCCATTGCTCGACCGGCTGGCGCGCCGCGCTCTCCTGCGGCAGCTCGACCTCGTCGAAGCCGCAGGCCAGCGCGTAGGCGAACTGATCGGGAATCAGCGGCCCGCTGGCGCGCAGGCTGCCGGCGAAGCCGTGATTGCGGATCAGCCGCGCCAGGCTGAAGCCGCGCCCGTCGGCGAAGGACGGGAAGCCGATCGCGATCAGCGAGAGCTGCCGCATCACCAGCTTCAACTCGGACATCCGCACGGTATTGGGAAGGACGGCGCCGATGCGCTGGTCGCGGCTCCTCTGCGCCAGCGCCTCGGGCAGCGCCGCCCAGGCAACGAGCGCATGCGAGAGATTGCCGATAGCGGCGCCCTCGCTGCGGGTCCAGAGATCGGCCTTGGCTCCGTGGCGATCAAGCAACGGCATGGCTCGCCTCCTGGAAAGCCGCCTTGAAGGGTGCGAGCCCGATCCGGCGGACGTTGTCGATGAAGCTCTCGCCCGCCCGGCGCTGCGCCAGATAGACGGAAACGATGCGCTCGATCGCGTCGGGCACGTCTTCCGCCGCCAGGCCCGGACCGAGGATCTCGCCGATCGCCGCGGTCTCGGTCGCGTCGCCGCCGAGCGTGATCTGATAGGATTCGATGCCGCGTTTCTCGAGGCCGAGAATGCCGATATGGCCGACATGGTGATGGCCGCAGGCATTGATGCAGCCGGAGATCTTGACGTTGAGCACACCGATCTCCTTCTGCCGCGCCGGATCGGCGAAGCGCTTCGCCACCGCCTGCGCGATCGGGATCGAGCGGGCCGTCGCCAGTGCGCAATAGTCGAGGCCGGGGCAGGCGATGATGTCGGTGATCAGCCCGGCATTCGCCGTCGCCAGCCCGGCCTCGCCGAGGCGCTGCCAGAGCGCGAACAGGTCCGACAGCTTCACATGCGGCAGGACGAGGTTCTGCGCATGGGTGACGCGGATCTCGGACAAGGAGAACGCCTCGGCCAGGTCGGCGACGAGGCGCATCTGCGCGCTCGAGGCGTCGCCGGGAGGCGCACCGATCGGCTTCAGCGAGATCGTCGCCGCCGCATAGCCCTGCTGGCGGTGCGGCGTGACGTTCGTCTCGACCCAGCGGGCGAAGTCGGGATTGCCGGCCTTGGCCGTCTCGAAGGCGCCGCTGGTCGCAGGCAGCGCCTCATAGGCCGGCGGCGCGAAATAGGCGGCGATGCGGGCGACCTCGGCGGGATCGGCATTCACCGACGGGCCGTCGAGCCGGGCGAATTCCTCCTCGACCCGGCGCGAGAACTCCGCGGTGCCGATCTCGTGGACCAGGATTTTGACCCTGGCCTTGTACTTGTTGTCGCGCCGGCCTTCGAGATTGTAGACTCGCATGATCGCCTCGAGATAGGCGAGCAGGTCGGCTTTGGGCAGGAATTCGCGCACGGTCTTGCCGATCATCGGCGTCCGGCCGAGGCCGCCGCCGACGACGACCTCGTAGCCGATCTCGTTCGTGTCCGGATGGCGCAGGATGCGCAGGCCGATATCGTGCGCCTTGATCACCGCGCGGTCATGCGCGGCGCCGGTCACCGCGATCTTGAACTTGCGCGGCAGGTAATCGAATTCGGGATGCAGGCTCGACCATTGCCGGATCAGCTCGGCCGTCGGGCGCGGGTCCTCGATCTCGTCCGGCGCGACGCCGGCGAAATGGTCGGCCGTGACGTTGCGGATGCAGTTGCCCGAGGTCTGGATCGCGTGCATCTCGACATCGGCGAGCAGGTCGAGAATGTCCGGGATGTCGCGCAGCTTCGGCCAGTTGAACTGGAGGTTGGTGCGCGTGGTGAAATGACCGTAGCCGCGGTCATAGCGCTCGCCGATCAGCGCGAGCTGGCGCATCTGCCTCGCCGACAGCGTGCCGTAGGGAACCGCGATCCGCAGCATATAGGCGTGCAGCTGCAGATAGACGCCGTTCTTCAGGCGCAGCGGCTTGAACTCGTCCTCGGTCAGCGCGCCACTCAGCCGCCGGCCGACCTGGTCGCGGAACTGGGCGACGCGCTCGCGCACGAAGCGTTCGTCGAATTCGTCGTAGCGGTACATGCGTCAGGCCCTCGCAAAGGCAGTTCTTGTGAAGGCCTCGGCGAGCGGCAGGTCGGCCTGCTTGCCGAGATCGCGCCGGACGCTTGGGCCGGTCGTCTTCATCCGCTCGCGGTAATGGCGCGGCACCGGCACACCGCCCTCGACCGCGACGTCGACCAGATAGGCATCGACGACGCGCTGACCGCCGAGCTCGGCGGCGGCGAAGGCATCGAGCCGATCGGCCGTCGCCTCGTCATGCCCGATCAGCGCCGCGCCCGGGTCGCGCGACCAGCACAGGCCGTGAGCATCACCCGTCGCGAAGACGACGTCGCCGTCGAGCAGGTCGTTTGCCAGCAGGATCACCGGCAGGGCAGGGCGCTTGGCGGCAGCCATGAATGATGCTCGACACGTTCGCTATTCCGAACGTTTTACATAAAGCAGCGACCATCGAGCATCAATTCACGGTCGGTAGTGTGATTTTTCTTATTGCCATTCGAAAAGAGGAAATCTCTCTTCCAAGCTGCGCGGCGCTGGCCGCGATGGAACTTTCTTCTCTGCGAGCGAGCGCGGCAGCCGCCTGGAACGCGCTCAGCGCGGCTGGCAGGATTGGCTCAGCTTCCGCAGCGCCGGGGCGATCCCGGCGAGCGGGATCGCATCATAGCCTTTCTTGATGCCGTCCTGCCGAATGCGCAGCGAGCGGCCGGTCGCGAAGGCCGCGAACATCTCGGCGCCGGCGCCGGCGACCCGATGGGCGTCGCCGAACGGGCCGCGCGTCGGCTGCAGCGCGAGCCGGAAATCGCGGCCGTCGATCGCGAGAGTGATCGGTCCTTCCGAGAGCACGCCGGGGATATCGAGATAGAGCCCCAGCTGCCTGTCCGCCTCGCAGCGGATGAAGGCACAGGACCAGGCGTCGTCGGTCATCGTCGCCGAGCAGCCCTGGATCGCCCGTTTGCTCTCGCCGTCGAAGATGCTCGGCCTCCACTCCGCCGCGGCCCCGGCCGCTGAGCCGGCGCAAAGCAGAAGGCCCAGAGTCAGGCTGCGCATCGCCGTTCCGTCTCCGCCACGACGCAAACGCTATGAGCCTTGCCAGGTCACGGCAAGAGATTGCACGTCATGTGCCTCAGACCAGTCCTCCCAGCCGATAGCCGACGCCCGGCTCGGTCTCGATCAGCCGGGGCTCGGCCGGATCGTCCTCCAGCTTCTGCCGGAGCTGGCCGACGAAGACGCGCAGATACTGCACGTCGTGCTCATGGGCGGGGCCCCAGACGGCGGTGAGGATCTGCCTGTGGGTCAGGACCCGGCCGTTCCCGCCGGCGAGGCAGGCGAGCAGGTCGTACTCCTTCGGCGAGAGCTTCACCGCTGCCCCGCCCTTGCTGATCCGGCGGTTCACGAGATCGATCTCGACATCGCCAACCAGGAGCGCGGGGGCCGCGCCCTGCCGCTCGATGCGATGGCGCAGCGCGACGCGCAGGCGGGCGAGCAGTTCGCCGACGCCGAAGGGCTTCTCGACATAATCGTCGGCGCCGGCATCGAGCGCGTCGATCTTCTCGGTCTCCCGGTCGCGGGCGGACAGGATGATCACCGGCCCGTCATAGAAGGCCCGCGCCTTGGCGAGCGCCTCCTTGCCGTCCATGTCGGGCAGGCCGAGATCGAGCACGACCGCGTCCGGCGGCTTGCGGGCGATCTCGCGCAGGCCCGCGGTGGCGTCGTCGGCGCGGATCGGCTCGTAGCCGGCGGCGTCCAGCGCGGGCCCCAGGAAGCGGTGGATCTGCGGCTCGTCGTCGATGACGAGAATGCGCGGGCGGAAGGCGGTCATGATCGCGGGCTCGTGCTGTCGGCGCCCGCGGCGTCCTTGCGCAGGCTGATCAGGATGCGGGAACCGTCCTTGCTGCCGTCCGGGCGGTCGTGGATCGGGGAGGCGGCGGCGATGCGGCCGCCCATCGCTTCGACGAAACCTTTGGCGATGGCGAGGCCGAGGCCGGCCCCCTTGCCGCGCTCGCCCCCGCGATCTGTCGATTCCTCCAGCCGCCGGAATTTCTCGAAGACGCGCTCCAGCTCGGCGGTCGGGATGCCGCGGCCCTCGTCCTCGATCGAGATCACGACATTGCCGCGGTCCTCATAGGCTGCGGCATCGATCAGCGCACCATCCTCGCTATAGGCGATGGCGTTCTCCAGGATGTTGACCAGCACCTGCTCCAGCAGGGCCGGATCGGCCCGGACCAGAGAGAGCTCGGCCGGGAAATCGCGCTGGACCCGGCGCTGACCCAGCCGCCTCGCGACGCGCCCCAGCGCCGCCGCGATCACGTCGCGGACGTCGATCCAGTCGCGCCGCGCCACCAGCGCCCCGCCTTCGAGCCTGGTCATGTCGAGCAGGTCGCCGACATAGCGGTTCAGCCGCTCGGCCTCCTCGCGGATCGAGAGCAGGAGGTCGTCGCGCACCGCCGGTCTCAGGCCCTCGCCATAGTCGATCAGCGTCGTCGCCGAGCCGAGCACGGTGGCCAGCGGCGTGCGCAGATCGTGGCTGACCGAGTTCAGCAGCGCCGAGCGCAGCCGGTCGCTGCGGCGCAGCGCCTCGGCATCGACGGCGGCGGCGGCGAGCTCGGCCCGTTCGATCGCGATCGCCCCCTGATCGAGCAGCGCCAGCGCAAAGCGCTCGTTCTCGGCCGTCGCCAGCGCCTTCGGCTCGAAGCCGACCACGCCGGAGCGGGCACGTACGCCCTGCAGCGGCCGGAAGGTCCAGGCCACGTTCGGCAGGGTTCCGGTGCCTGCGCCCGCTGGCTCGCCGCGATTCCAGGTCCAGCGCGCGGCGGTCATGTCGGCGGTGGACAACGCCTCGAGTGCAGGGGCACCGGCGACGGCCACGATCTCGCCGTCGCTGGGCAGCAGGACGACCACCCGGCCCGACGTCGCAGCCGAGACCTGCTCCGCCAGGATGGCGGCGGCCTCCTCGCGGCGCGAGACCGCCGAGAGACGCCGGCTGGCGGCCAACAGCGCAGTGATCGCGGAGGCCCGCCGCGCCGTCGCCTTGGCCTGGTCGCGGATACGCCCGGTGAGGCTGCCCGTGGTCATCGCGACGGCGAAGAAGACCAGGAAGGTCAGGACATCGGCCGGGTGGCCGATCCAGACGGTCAGGCGCGGCTCCAGGAAAAAGAAATTGTAGGCGAAGGCCGCAAGCGCCGCGGCCGTCACCGCCGGCCAGAGGCCGAAGGCGAGGCCGGCGCCGAGCGCGCTCACCATGAACAGCATGGCCAGGTTGACGTTCTCGACCCGCCTGTCGATCAGCTCGGCGAGGCCGATCGCCGCCCCGACCATGGCGACTGCGCCGGCATGACCGAGCCAGTCGGGCCTTGTTCGGGCCGAAAGAGGGAGCGTATGCCGCGCCGGCCCGCTCGTGACCTCGGTGACGATGTGGAGAGCCGCCCCGTTCTCCGCCTTCAGCAGCTCAGGCGCGAGCGAGCGCCGAAACCAGGCCCGCCAGCCCTTGTGATGGGACTTGCCGACGACGATCTGGGTGACGTTGTTGCGGCGGGCGTAGTCCAGCACCGTCCCGACGAGATCGTCGCCGGTCAGCACGACGCTGGCGCCGCCGAGTTGCTCGGCGAGGCGCAGCGCCTCGACGAGATGGGCGCCCTTGCCCTCGTCCGGACCGCCGCGATTGGGCCGCTCGACATGGGCGACCGTCCAGGGCGCGTCCATCATCATGTCCGACAGCCGCCGCCCGACCCTGACCAGCGATCCGGCCATCGTATCGGGGCCGATCAGCACGAGGATGCGCTCGCCCGCCGCCCACGGCCCCTGGACGCCGGCCCGCTTCATCGCCTGGCTGAGCTGGTCGTCGACCGTCTGCGCCGCCCGGCGCAGCGCCAGCTCGCGCAGCGCCGTCAGATTCTCCGGCTTGAAGAAGTTGCCGGCAGCGAGCCGCGCGGTCTCGGGGACATAGACCTTGCCTTCTTCCATGCGCTGGCGGAGCTCGGTCGGCGTGATGTCGATCAGCTCGATTTCGTCGGCGCGGCTCAGCGCGCTGTCCGGCACGGTTTCGCGCTGGCGGACACCGGTGATTTTCCAGACGACGTCGACCAGGCTTTCGAGATGCTGGACGTTCAGCGTCGTCCAGACGTCGATACCGGAGGCGAGCAATTCCTCGACATCCTGCCAGCGCTTGGGATGGCGGCTGCCCGGCGCGTTCGAGTGGGCGTATTCGTCGACCAGCAGCAGCTTCGGCTTCAGGGCGAGCGCGGCGTCGAGGTCGAACTCCATCATCAGCCGGCCGCGATGCTCGAGCGGCCGGCGCGCCATCACCTCGAGCCCGTCGAGCAGCTCTTCGGTCTCGCGGCGCCCATGCGTCTCGACGACGCCGACCAGCACCTCGCCATGCTCCTCCTGGACGCGCCTGGCCTGGGTCAGCATCTCGTAGGTCTTGCCGACGCCCGGCGCCATGCCGAGAAAGATCTTCAGCCGGCCGCGCTTGCCGCGGCCGGCTGAAGCCAGCAGGGCGTCGGGATCGGGCCGCCCTGCCTCGCGGAACTGGGATTCGTCGTTCGCCATAGCACCTAACGTTGAGCGCGCGGCCAGCGCGCGTCGAGAGCCAAATTGACGGCGAGCACGTTGACGCGCGGCTCGCCGAACAGGCCGAAGGTCGAACCCTCAGTATTCGCCGCGATCAGCGCCTGAACCTCCGCCGCCGGAGCCTTGCGGGCCGCGGCGATGCGCAGAACCTGCCTTTCCGCATTGGCTGGCGAGACATGCGGGTCGAGGCCCGAGCCGGATGTGGTGACCGCGTCGACAGGGATCGGCGCGTCGCTCTCGCCGCGCAGGGCCGCGGCGTCGGCCTTGACGCGAGCGGCGAGGTCCTGGTTCAGGGGCCCCAGATTCGAGCCGGAGGAATTCGACGCGTCATAGCCGTCCTCGCCGGCGGCGGAAGGGCGGGGACGCAGATAGCCCTCGTCCCTGAAGCTCTGCCCGATCCAGCGCGAGCCGACGATCCCACCGGCGGCGTTGCGGATCAGCGAGCCGCCGGCCTGCGCCGGGAAGAGGAGCTGCGCCAGCCCGGTGACGCCGAGCGGATAGGCCAGGCCCAGCAGGGCGGTGAAGAGGACCATCGAGACGATGGCGGGGCGGAGATTGGCGATCATGGCAAGTGTCCAGTTTCGATCATCAGGCGAGCCCGAAGGCCGCGACGACGAGGTCGATCAGCTTGATGCCGACGAAGGGCGCGACCAGGCCGCCGATGCCGTAGAGGGTGAGATTGCGCGAGAGCAGCCTGGCCGCGCCGATCGCCCGGTAGCGCACGCCGCGCAGCGCCAGCGGGATCAGCGCGATGATGACCAGCGCATTGAAGATCACCGCCGAGAGGATCGCGCTCTGCGGGCTCGCCAGCCCCATGATGTTGAGCGCGCCGAGCGCCGGCAGCGAGCCGACGAAGAGCGCCGGAATGATGGCGAAATACTTCGCCACGTCGTTGGCGATCGAGAAGGTGGTCAGCGCGCCGCGGGTGATCAGCAATTGCTTGCCGACCTCGACGATCTCCAGGACCTTGGTCGGGTCGCTGTCGAGATCGACCATGTTGCCGGCTTCGCGCGCCGCCTGCGCGCCGGTCTGCATCGCGACGCCGACATCGGCCTGGGCGAGGGCCGGGGCGTCGTTGGCACCGTCGCCGCACATGGCGACGAGCCGGCCCTTGGCCTGCTCGGCCCGGATCATCCGCAGCTTGTCCTCCGGCGTCGCCTCGGCGAGGAAGTCGTCGACGCCGGCCTCCGAGGCGATCGCCGCCGCGGTGACGGGGTTGTCGCCGGTGATCATCACCGTGCGCACGCCCATCCGGCGCAGATCGGCGAAGCGCTCCTTCACGCCCGGCTTGACCACGTCCTTCAGGTGAATGACGCTGACCAGCGCGCCGTTCTCGCTGACGGCGAGCGGCGTGCCGCCCGAGCGGGCGATGCCGTCGACGGCATGGCGCAGCTCCGCCGGCACCTGGCTGTCGGCGAGGTCGAGCGTCCGGATCACCGCGTCGACCGCGCCCTTGCGCCAGGATTTTCCATTGAGGTCCAAGCCGGACTGGCGCGTGGTGGCGCTGAACGGGATCGCGGTCGCCCCGGCCGGGATCTCGGCGGTGACGCCCTGGTCGCGGGCGAGCGCGACGATCGAGCGGCCTTCCGGCGTCTCGTCGGCGAGCGAGGCCATCAGCGCTGCCCGCAGCGCCGCATCCGGGCGCACGCCGGGAACCGGGATCACCTCAACCGCCATGCGGTTGCCGAAGGTGATCGTGCCGGTCTTGTCGAGCAGCAGCGTGTCGACGTCGCCGGCGGCCTCGACGGCGCGGCCTGAGGTCGCCAGCACATTCACTTTCAGGAGCCGGTCCATGCCGGCGATGCCGACCGCGCTCAGCAGGCCGCCGATCGTGGTCGGGATCAGCGTGACGAAGAGCGCGCCCAGCACCATCGGGTCGAGCGAGACGCCGGACAGGGCGCCGAGCCCGGTCAGCGTCACCACCGCGATCAGGAAGACCAGGGTCAGGCCGGCGAGCAGCACGGCGAGCGCGAGCTCGTTCGGGGTCTTGCGCCGGTCGGCGCCCTCGACCATCGCGATCATGCGGTCGAGGAAGGAGGAGCCGGGCCGCGAGGTCACCTTCACCTTGATCCAGTCGGAGACCACCGTGGTGCCGCCGGTGACGGCCGAGCGGTCGCCGCCGCTCTCGCGGATCACGGGGGCGGATTCGCCGGTGATCGCGGCCTCGTTGACCGAGGCGACGCCCGCGATGATCTCCCCATCGGCGGGGATGACCTCGCCGGCCTCGACCAGGACGACGTCACCCGGCGCGAGTTCGTGAGCCGGCGTCGGGATCATCGCGTCGCGGGACGCGTCGATGATCAGCTTGGCCTTGGTGGTGACGCGGGTTGCGCGCAGCGAATCCGCCGCCGCCTTGCCGCGCCCCTCGGCGATCGCCTCGGCGAAATTGGCGAAGACCACGGTGAGCCAGAGCCAGACCGCGATCTGGATCGGGAAGGTCGCGGGCTTGCCATCTGCGAGCGCGACGACGGCCGAGACGCTGGCGAGCACCGCGACGACCTCGGTCGCGAGGATGACCGGGTTGCCGGTCAGTGGGCGCGGATCGAGCTTGCTCACGGCGCTCTTCAGCGCCGTGAGCACCACGGCCTGGTTGAAGGCAGCGGATTTGGCGAGTGAGACACTCATCGACACAGTTCCTTTGACGGCCGGCGCGCTTTCCGTTCGGCCGATTCCGGCCAAACGAGAAGAATTCGCGCCAATTGAATTTGTTGAGCATGTTCTCATCGCAAAAGTGGTTCCCACTTTTGCGGAACTTGCTCAGCGGGCCGCCGCAAGCACTTGGAAGTGCTCGACGATCGGCCCGAGCGCGAGCGCGGGGAAGAATTGCAGCCCGCCCAGGATCAGGATGATGCCGACGAGCAGGCCGACGAAGAGCGGGGAATCGCTCGGCAAGGTGCCGGCGGTCGGCGCGAGCTTCGGCTTGGCGGCGATGGCGCCGGCGATGGCCAGCACCGGAACCGCATAGGCGAAGCGGCCGAGCAGCATGGCGATGCCGAGTGTCGTGTTCCACCAGGGCGTGTTGGCGCTGAGGCCGGCGAAGGCCGAGCCGTTGTTCCCCGCCGCCGAGGAATAGGCGTAGAGGATTTCCGAGAGGCCGTGCGGCCCCGTGTTCAGCAGGCTCTCGAGCGCCGCCGGCAGCGCCGCGGAGACGGCCGAGAAGCCGAGGATGGCGAGCGGCAGGATCAGCACCGCCAGCATGGCGAACTTGATCTCGCGGGCCTCGACCTTCTTGCCGAGATATTCCGGCGTGCGCCCGACCATCAGCCCGGCGACGAACACCGCGAGCAGCGCCATCACGACCATGCCGTAGAGGCCGGAGCCGACGCCGCCGGGCAGGATCTCGCCGAGCTGGATCAGGAACATCGCGACGCCGCCGCCGAGCGGCATGTAGCTGGCGTGCATCGAGTTGACCGAGCCGTTCGAGGCGCCGGTGGTCATCGCCGCCCAGAGCGCCGAGGCGGCGGCGCCGAAGCGCACCTCCTTGCCTTCCATATTGGCGGGCGCGTCGATGATGCCGGCGGCGACCATGGCGGGCTGCGGCGTCAGCGTCTCCGAGGAATAGATCGCGGCGGCGCCGAGGCCGACCAGGATCACCATCGCGGCGAGCAGGGCACGCGCCTCCCTGCGGGCTCCCGCGACGCGGCCGAAGGCGACGACGGTGCCGAAGGCGAGGGCGTTCAGCGAGACGACCTCGATCAGGTTGGTCAGCGGCGTCGGATTCTCGAAGGGATGGGCCGAATTCACGTTGAACAGGCCGCCGCCATTGGTGCCCCATTGCTTGATCGCCTCCTGACTCGCGACCGGGAAGAGGGCGATGACCTGGTCGGCCCCCTCCAGCGTCCTGGCGGTGACGCCGGCGAGGAGGCTCTGCGGCACGCCCGCGGCGACGAGCGCCAGCGCCGTTGCGATCGAGAGCGGCAACAGCACGTAGAGAACGTTGCGGGTCAGATCGACCCAGAAATTGCCGAGGCTCTCGCCGCGATCGGCGGCGAAGGCCCGCGCCATGGCGGCCGCCACGGCGAGGCCCGCACCGGCCGAGACGAAGTTCTGCACGGTCAGGCCGGCCATTTGGCTGAGGCTGCTCAGCGTCGTCTCGCCGCCATAGGATTGCCAGTTCGTGTTGGTGACGAAGCTGACGGCGGTGTTGAAGGCCAGATGCGGCGAGACGCCGCCGAAGCCCTGCGGGTTCAGCGGCAGCAGGCCCTGCAGCCGCAGCAATGCGTAGAGCAGCACGAAACCGGCCGCGCTGAAGGCGAGCAAGGCGACGGCATAGCCGAGCCAGCTCTGCCCCTTGTTCCGGTCGATGCCGAGAGCGGCATGGAAGCCGGCCTCGACCGGCTTCAGCACGGGATCGAGCGGGGTTCGCTCGCCCGTCCAGACGCGTGTCATGTAGATGCCGAGCGGCCAGCCCACGGCCACCGTCAGCGCGATCGTGAAGACGATCTCGGCCCAGCCCCGCCAGTCCATGCGAGGTCTCCTCTCGTCGTTGTGTCAGAAGCGGTCGGGGCGCAGCAGCGCGGCGACCATGTAGAGCGCGAGCCCGAGCGCCGCGGCGGCATAGAGCAAGGTGAGCGCCATCGCGTCAGACCTTGCGCAGCAGCGCTGCGTAGCCGCCGAAGAGCGCGAAGGCCCCGGCTCCGAGCGCGAGGAAGACGATGTCGGCCATGACGGATCTCCAGCCTGGTTCAGGCCGGAGATGTGGTGCCTCGGCTGCTAAGCGGTCGAGCGGGAAGGGAAGGCCGCGGCATAAGGGCGGCATAAGGATGGCGCCGCGCGGCGCGCAGCCGAGCCTGCGCACATGCGCGGCGGGGGCGGAGCGGTTGCGGGATGATCTGCGGAGTCGCGGACGCTCTCAGCTCGACGCTTCGAGCCCGGCGGTGGTGATGAAGGCGGAGAGGGCGAGGCCGGCCCAGAAGAAATCGTTGAGAACGCCCTGCAGGGGCACCATCCCCATGGTCACGCCGGACAATCCGCCGGCCAGGAACAGCGCCGAGACCGCAACAAGGCTGCTCATGATGTCCTCCCGCATTTTGGGGCACGAACGCGGCGGGAGCGATTCCGTTCCCTCGATTCGAGGCGACATCCAATCATTTGTGTTGATAGGATCGCGGCAAGGGCACAATTGCCGTGATGAGGCGCACGGGTCGGGAGGGAGTCATGGTTCACCGGCTGAAGGGCGGCTGCCATTGCGGCGCAATCGGCGTCGAACTTCTGCTGCCGCGGCCGCCGGAGGAGGAGATCGTCGGAGCCTGCCAATGCTCCTTCTGCCGCAAGCACAACGCCCGGACGGTGTCGGATGCCGGGGCGAAGGCTCGCCTGGTGGTTCGTGAGCCGGCTCAGTTGCAGTGCTACGATTTCGGCCTCTCCGCCTCCGAGGTCGTCCTCTGCCGTCGCTGCGGCGTCTATCTCGCCATGTTGATGCGCGAGGATGGCGCGGCCTGGACCACGATCAATGTCGACGCCCTCGACGAGCGCGCCCGCTTCACCAGGCCGGCCGAGCCGCGCGACTTCAGCGGCGAAGCGCTTGCAGGGCGGCGCGCGCGCCGGAAGGCGCGCTGGACGCCGACCGAACTGGTCGGCTGGCCGGAGGAGGGCGGATCGCTCAGCCCTGAGAGCACACGCGCTGCAGCGCCCGCCACTCCTGCTCGGTGAGGATCGGCGGCCCGGTTTCCGCCGGCGCCGCCTGCTTCATGCGCTCCAGTCTCTCGCTGCTGACCGGATGGCTGTCGAGCAGCGTGGTCCGGCCGCCACTGCCGGTGATCCGCACGAGGAACTCGCCGAGCGACGCCGGCGAGCGGCCGAGCCGCGTCATCGCCCTGATCGCGAAATCGTCGGCGGCGGTCTCCGCCTCGCGCGAATGCGAGGCGTTGAGCAAGGTGCGCGAGGCGAAGATCACCGCGCCGCTGCCGCTGATGTCGCCGAACAGCAGGCCGAACAGGAAGGAGGTGCCGCCGGTCCGGATCACGCCGCGCAGCCCGTCGCGATGCTCGGCATGGCCGATCTCGTGCGCGATCACGCCGGCGATCTCGTCCGGATCGCGGGCACGGCGCAGCAGCCCCTCGAAGAGGTAGACGCGCCCGCCGGGCAGCGCCACCGCGTTGGGGACGGGCGAGGACAGCACCCGCGCCTCCAGCACGGCGCTGCCGCCGCCCGCCTGCTTCAGCGCCTCGACCATTTTCGTGAAGGCGCGCTGCCCCTCGGGCCCGGTGCAGAGCTTGCCGCCCATCAGCGCCCGCACCTGCCTGTCGACCGCCTCGCCGAGACGCTGCTCGGCCGGCGCCGGCACGATCATCGCCAGCCGGTCGGCCACCAGCGGGATGCCGTAGAGCGTCATCAGCACGATCGAGGCCGCGGCAGCGAGCGACCAGCCGACGATCCGCCAGGGCTGGCCGCCACCGCCGTCCCGGTCGAGCGCAGGGCAAAGCTCGGCAACGCGCCGGCCGGCGGCCTCGTCCTCGATCTCGAGCCGGGCCTGGCCCGTCGCCGCAGCCGATCTCAGCCGCAGCCCGCGCGCGCCGTCGACGCGCCGGATGTCGTCATAGCGCCAGGAGGCGAGCACGGCATCGTCGTCCATGATGGCGAGCTCTGCGCCAAAGCGCAGTACGACCGGCCGCCTGCGGCTCGAGATCCCGTCGTAATACACGGCCGGATGGCGATCTTCCGGAGACGAACTCATCGCAGCGCCACCGCATCGTCCTCAGAATCCGGCGATGTCGAGGCTGTCGGCGAAGCCTTCGCCCACCGCTCCGGCCGCCTCGCCCTGGCCGGACACGTCGTCCGCCGCCGCGAGATTGTAGACCAGGGCGCTCTGCGCGACGCGGGCCCAGACATCGCGATTGAGGTAGAGCCGGACCACGGCGCCGATCGCGACCGCGACGAGCAGGTAGCCGACGCCGCCGCTGACCATGAAGGCCGGATGCTGCAGCGCCGCCAGCATGCGCTGCTCGCCGGGGCCGTCGATCGCGAAGAGCTGGCTGACGATCCAGTACACCCAACCGATCCACAGCGAGAACAGCAGCAGAAGCAGCATGAACCAGCCGATCGAGGCCCAGTAGCGTCCGACCAGGGCGCCGGTCTCGAGGCGTGACCCGAAGCGGACATCGCCGAAACGGATGCCCGACACCCACCAGCGCCATTCGATGGCTTTGAAGGCGGCGTAAATGAAGGGCGAAAGCAGGAGGGCGGTCCCGCTCAGGATCAGCCACAGGACGATATTCGCTCGGCTGGTCGGCGGGGCGAGGGCGGGCGTCCCCAGAAGGATCGCCAGGACCAGCACAGCCGACAGCCAGACCCACCAGGTCTTCCTGAACAGGCCTCCGCCAGTCCCGTCGAAGCGGCCCTGCAGGCTGCCATAGGCGGCATGGCGCATCTTGAAGCGTTCGAGCGCCGCCAGACGCCAGGGCAAAGCGAGCCCGACCGCGAGGATGACCGGCAGCCACCACAGAGCCGAGCGCCAGCTGTAGCTCCAGCCGGAGCCGCCCATGGAAAAGCGCAGGCCGCGCCAGACCGTGCGGGTCAGGCGATAGCGGCGGGCGCGATAGCGGGCGAACTCGGAGAACAGGAAGAAAAACAGCAGGAGCGGGATGCTGGCGAAGGCCTGCAGCCTTTCGGCTTCGAGGCCGATCAGGAAATAGACGAGGTAGACCGGCACCAGGATCGCCATGGCGATCAGGAAGCCGATCAACAGCTCCCGGGGCCGCCCGGTATACTCGGCCGGATCGCCGCCGACCGCGGTATGCGACCAGAGATGGCGGCGAATGTCGGTCGCCAGCCAGAAGCGGTAGAAGCCGAAGGTGACGAGCTCCAGCCCGGCGCCGCGCATGACGAGCCGGCGGAACGCCGGTCTCTCGCCGGAGAACGAGACCCGCTCGACCGCGGCTGGCTTGGGATCGGCGATCTGGTGCATGGCGAGCAGCGGTTCCGGCACGAACTGAAGGCCGCTGGTCAGGCCGGCCGCCCACATTCTCCGCGATGCCCAAGCGTCATGCAACCGGAAGTTTTATTGCGCGACCATCGCCCGGCCTGCGCTTCAGGCGGCGGGGCCGGCCAGCTGCTGCAGCCGCTCCCGCACCGCCTCGGAGAACGGCCGCGACCTGCGCGTCGCCTCGTCCACCTGGACCATCACCGTGATGCCGCTGGCGGCGCAGCGCCCGCCCTGGAAGATCGCCTGTTCGAGCCGGATCGAGCTCCGGCCGATCGAGGCAATGCGCGAGCCGATCTCGACCTCGCCGGGCCAGAGCAGCTCGGCCCGGAAATCCAGCTCCAGCCGGGCGATAACGAAGGCCGCGCCGGGTTCGACCAGCTGGCGGGCGCGGTCATAGATCAGCTCGACCCGCCCGGTCTCCAGAAAGGTCGAGAACACGGAATTGTTGACGTGTCCCTGGCGGTCGGTGTCGCGATAGCGCAGCTTGTCCCGCGTGCGCAGCGGAAAATCGGTGATGGCGAGATCGTCCGGCATGGCTGGCCCCGTGCTGCGAGGCGACCTTCAAACGCGATCGCCGCCGGCAAGGCAACGGCCCGCCGGCGGATCAGGCCAGCACGTCCCTATAGTCGGGGTGCCGGTGCGCCCAGGCCGCGACGAAGGAGCAGCGCGGCACGACGCGGCGCCCGCTGACGCGGGCGATCCGGAAAATGCCTTCTGCCAGCTGCGAGCCGAGGCCGCGTCCGTTGAAGGCGGCCGGCACCTCGGTATGGGTCACGACGATCCTGTCGCCGTCGCTGCGATAGAGCGCGAAGGCCTGCCCGCCCGGGAAATCGAGCTCGAAGCGCCCGGCCTCCGGCCGCTCGACGACCTCGGCCGCGCCGCCATCCGATCGCTGCGTCATGATCGTCCTCCGCACGCGCCGGCCGGAATGGACGGCGCCTGTTCGACCATATGGGCGCGGCGCAGCCGCTTGTCTGCGGCCCTGTCATGCTGGAGTGGAATGGCGGGGCTGCGGCCGGGCGCAGCCCCGCAAACGCTCGTCAGGACAGCCATTCCTGCTCGCGTCGGCGGGCGCGCTCGACCTTGAGCTCGTCCTGTGCGCCGGTGTCCGCGATCTCCTCGCTGCGGTTGCGGAAGGTCCAGATCGCCTTCGCGGCCTCCCAATGCTCGCGGTCGCGGCCCTCGGGCTGCCCTTCCTCCATCCAGAGCGCATAGGCGATCCTGCGGATCTCGCGCTCGGCCTTGCCAAGCTGACTCATCTCGTCCTCCTGGTTGCGTTGCAGTCGGCGAGGACACGACGAAGCGCCGTGCGGCGCTCCGCGCCTCTTTTTCCAATCTGCCATGGCAATGTGGCGTTCGCGTGCAGCGCGGTCCTGTCGATCGGAAGGTTGGCCCGAGCCCGGCTATCGCTGGCCGTCCGGCCCGCCGCTGACGGAGATCATCGCCCATTGCTCCTCCTGCCGGAGATAGACTTCGCTCCAGCGGCCGGACACGGTCCTGGCGCCGTTCACGCCGGACTCGACCTCGGCCACATAGGTGTAGTGAGCGACGCCGACCTTGCCGTCGAAGATGGCGATGCCGAGCGGCCGCAGCTCATAGGACAGGACGCGCGGGCATGAGGGCCCCACCGAGGCGATCGCCGCAGCGCGGTCATGCGGCTCGGGCTGTCCCGTGACCCATCCGGAGAAATCGGGGTGGAGAGCCGCGACGACGCCGGCGCGATCCTGGGCCGCCGCCAGCCGCCAGAGCGCCTCGACCCGCGCCCAGAGCCCACGTTCCTCGTCCGAAGAAAATCGATGCCGTGCCATGGCGGCCATGGTTCGGGGCGAACCGCGACCTGCATTGACGCAGCGCAAAGGCGGCGTGCCAATCCACGGCGGTCTGGAGTGGTGTCCGGTATCGGGAACAAGTGGCGGAAGGGGTGGGATTCGAACCCACGGTGGGCTTGCACCCACGGCGGTTTTCAAGACCGCTGCCTTAAACCACTCGGCCACCCTTCCGGTTGCTCGTCATTGCCGCCGCGCGCAGCGTTTTGCAAGCCGCGGGACGGGAGATTGCAGCGGCTTTCCGTCGATCGGATGGATACCGCTCCATTTTCAACGGCTTGCGTCGGCAGAGGGCGGCCGCGGCGCAAGGTCCCGATCGCCTTGTCGAAGCCGTTGCGCGCCTGTCACGCTCCCCCGAAAAATGGCAGCGAAAGGGTGGCGGATTGACAGTTGCCGCATTTCCGACACCTTTATGCCCGCCCAAAGGCCGGGCTGGGCTTCCGTTGACGGCGTCGCGCACGCGCTTCTCCCGCTTAACGATCCCTTAATGGAATTGGTCGAAAACTGCGACCTTGCCACGATGGTGGCTCGGCTGTCGCTGCGTTTTCGGCGCGACGAACGGGAATGCGGCATGACGCGAGGCGCAGGCACTTCGGCATCGGCGGTCACCCTCCTTACGGCCGATTGCGACGACGTTCCTCGCGCTTCCTCGCTCGCCACCGCGGCCCGCCTGGGCTGCGTCGTACTCGCCGGCGTCTTCCTGGCGAATTGCGCCAACGACCAGGTCGCCCGCCGCGGCCGCTCCAAGGAGATCGGCGCCTTCCCGCAGGCCAAATACGGCCCCGCCAGTCCGCGCGTGGTGGAGGAGGGGCAACCGGTTCCGAAGGGCGGCGGCCGCGAGCTGGTCGGCCGCAGCTACACCGTCGCCGGCAAGCGCTATACGCCTTACGAGAAGCCGGTCGGCTACACCGCCGTCGGCACCGCCTCCTGGTATGGCGAGGCCTTCCACGGCCGCCGCACCGCCAATGGCGAGGTCTATGACCGCCACGGAATCAGCGCCGCGCACCCGACCATGCCGCTGCCGGCCTATGCCCGCGTCACCAACATGGCCAACAGCCGCTCGATGATCGTGCGCGTCAACGATCGCGGCCCGTTCCATGGCGGGCGCATCATGGACGTCTCGCAGAAGACGGCCGACGCGCTCGCCTTCCGCCATCTCGGCACCGCGCGCATCAAGGTCGAGTATCTCGGCCAGGCCTCGCTCGCCGGTTCCGACGACCAGATGCTGCTGGCTTCGCTGCGCACCGACGGCACGCCCGCCTCGATCCCGGGCCAGAGCAGCCGCACCATGATCGCCAGCGCTGCGCCGCAGGTCGATCTCGGCCGCTCCGCCGGGCCGAATCTCGACGACGAGGCCGCCAGGCCCGCCCCTGCACCCGCCCGGACCGAACCGGCTCCGGCCCAGCCCGCCGCGCAGGCCTACGCCGCCGAGCAGCCGCGCACGGTCGCGGCGCAGAGCCCGATCCTCGCCAGCGCCGCGACCGCGTCCGCGGAAGGCGTGCCGGTGCGTGGCGTGCGGTTGCCGCCGTCGCGGCCGTTCGACCTCGAGACCATCGCCAATGCCGGCAAGCCCGTCCCGGTGCTGCGTCCGAACCTCGTGACCGCGCCGATGCCCGTGGCCCGCACCGCCAGCCTGTTCGCCGCCCCCGAGAAGAGCTCGGGCGGGCGTCTCGCCAAGGGTCACCCGCTCTCCTCCGGGCTGAAGCCGCAGGCGCAGCAGCCGCTGGCGCGGAATTGAGTCGCGGCCGGGCTTGACCGCCCAGAGCCGCGCATCATCTGATCTCGACATGATGCAGGGTCGATCAGGGATGGCGCGCGCCGATCGTCCGCGGGTTCTCGGCGAGATACTCGCCTTGCTCGCGGTTCTCCTGGCGCTCGGCCCGGGCTTCGCCCGGGCCCAGGCCTTCCAGTCGGCAGCTCCCTACGCGCTCCTGCTCGATTCCGGCAGCGGCGCCGTCCTCTACGAGAAGGCCGCCGACGAGCTGATGGTGCCCGCGAGCATGGCCAAGCTGGCGACGGCGCTCGTCGCCTTCCAGGAGATCGCGGCCGGCAAGATGACGCTGGAGACCGAGATCTCGATCTCGGAGAACGCCTGGCGCAAGGGCGGCGGCGTCTCCGGCGGCTCGACCATGTTCGCGATCGTCAACAGCCGGGTGAAGCTCGGCGATCTCCTGCAGGGCCTGATCGTCCAGTCCGGCAACGACGCCGCGATCGCGCTCGCCGAGGCGGTGGCCGGCGACGAGGCCAGCTTCGCGCGGCTGATGACGGAACGCGTCCACGCGCTCGGCCTGACCAGATCGCAGTTCCGCAACGCGACCGGCATGGCCGACCCGCAGCAGAAGGCGACGGCCCGCGAGCTCGCGCTGCTCGCCGACCACATCATCAAGACCTATCCGGAGCTCTACAGGATCTTCGGCCAGCGCGACTTCACCTGGAACAAGATCAAGCAGAGCAACCGCAACCCGCTTCTCGCCATGGACATCGGCGCCGACGGCCTCAAGACCGGCAATATCGACGAGACCGGCTATGGCCTCGTCGGCTCGGCCGTGCAGAAGGGACAGCGGCTGATCGTCGTGGTCAACGGGCTGAAGAATGCGCGCGACCGCGGCAACGAGGCCCGCAAGCTGCTCGAATGGGGGTTTCGCTCCTTCGAGCAGCGGCAGATCTTCGCCGAGGGCGAGACGATCGGCGAGGCCAGCGTCTTCGGCGGCGAGAAGGGCCGCGTCGCGCTCAGGGCGAAGGGGCCGGTCGGCCTGCTGGTGCCGCGCGGCAGCAGCGAGCGCCTCGCCGCCCGCATCGTCTATCGCGGCCCGCTGCAGGCGCCAGTGGCCGAGGGCACCGAGGTCGGCCGCCTGCTGGTCACGCGCGGCGAGGTCAAGACGCTGGAGATCCCGCTCTATGCCGCCGAGACCGTCGCCGTCGGCTCGTTGCAGCAGCGGGCGCTCGACGCGCTGATGGAGGCCGCGACCGGCTGGGTCCGCCGGGCCCTGAAGCGGAGCTGAGCGTGGCGAAGGCCAGCACGAACGACGCCGGGCGGCCGGAAGGGCATTTCATCACGCTCGAAGGCGGGGAGGGGGCCGGCAAGTCGACTCTCGCCAGGGCGCTCGCCGCCCGGCTCGAAGCGCTCGGCATCGCCGTCGAGCTGACGCGCGAGCCCGGCGGCTCGCCCAAGGCCGAGCGCATCCGCGAGGCGCTGCTCGCCGGCAGGATCAAGCCCTACGGCGCCTTCGCCGAGGCGCTGATGTTCCAGGCCGCCCGCATCGACCATGTCGACAGCCGCATCCGGCCGGCCCTGCGGCGCGGCGCCTGGGTGATCTGCGACCGCTTCATCGATTCGACCCGCGTCTACCAGGGTACGCTCGGCGAGATTGCCAGGGACAAGCTCGCCGCCCTCGAGGCCGTCGCCATCGCCGGGCTGATGCCGGAGCTGACCTTCATCCTCGATCTCGCGCCCGAGACCGGCCTGGCGCGCGCGGCGCGGCGCCGCAGGCCGGGCGAGGCGACGGACCGTTTCGAGAGCGAAACGATCGCCTTCCATCGCCGTCTGCGCCAGGGCTTTCTCGACATCGCAGCCGCCGAGCCGCGGCGCTGCGTCGTGCTCGATGCCGGCCTTCCGCCGGAGACGCTGGCGGAGAAGGCCTGGGAGGCGCTTTCCAGCCGGCTGCCCTTGCCGCAGATTGCGCCCGCATGATCGAATCGAGCAACGAACCGGACCGCCTGCCAAACGCCCCGCATCCGCGCGAGACGCTGGCGCTGATCGGCCACCGCCGGCAGGAGGAGGCGTTCCTCACGGCACTGCGCTCCGGCCGCATGCACCATGCCTGGCTGCTCGGCGGTCCGGAGGGCATCGGCAAGGCGAGCTTCGCCTATCGCGCCGCGCGCTTTATGCTCGCCGAGGGCGAGCCCCTGCGCCGGGCCGCTGCCGCCGTCGACCTCGCCATGCCGGAGGACGACGCCGCCCGCCGCATCGCGGCGCAGTCGCATCCCGACCTGCACCTGCTGCGCCGGATTCCCAGGCCGGACGGCAAGAGCTTCACCAGCAACATTCCGGTCGACCTGGTACGCCGGGTGATCGATCGTTTCGGCTCCAGCGCGGGCGGCGGCGGCTGGCGCGTCGCCATCGTCGATTCGGCCGAGGACCTCGACCGCCCCGGCGCCAACGCCCTGCTGAAGCTGCTCGAGGAGCCGCCGCCGCGCTCGCTCTTCCTGATCGTCGCGCATGCGCCGGGTCGCCTGCTGCCGACGATCCGCTCACGCTGCCGGCTGCTCGCCTTCGAGCCGCTCGGCGAAAGCGAGGTCGCGCAGGCGGGCGCGATCGCGCTGGAGCGCATGCGCCTGCCTTACGACGCCTCGGCGCTCGGCCGTGCCGCCGCGCTCTCGGAGGGCTCGGTCAGGCGGGCGCTGACTTATGTCGACCCGGCGACGCTTGCGCTGGTCGAGGCGGTGCGGGCGCGGCTCGACGCGCTGCCCTCGGTCGATCTCTCGGCGCTGCTGGCGCTCGGCGAGGACGTGGCGGGCAGGGCGGGCGAGGCCGATTTCAGGGTGATGATCGAGACCGTCCAGGGCTGGCTCGGCGCCCATCTGCACGCACATGCCGGCGCCGGGCCGGCCCGGCTTGCGCCCCTCGCGGAGGTGTGGGAGAGACTTGCACGCGCCGCGAACGAGGTCGAAACCTACAATCTCGATCGCCGCCCCCTCGTCATGTCGCTGTTCCACGATCTGTCGGAGGCGGTTTCCCGCTCGCGCGCGGCCTGAAACCAGGGGCAGGATGCGAAACGTGGCAGCCGGTTTTCGCGACAATCCTGCTCTAACGCTTTGATGAGAGTCGGATTCGGATTTCAGACGGCATCGCTGGCGACGCTGTTCGAGATCATCCGGCTCTGGAGACCGGACAGACCATGGCCTCGGCCCCGAAGTTCTATCTGACGACCGCGATCCACTACACCAACGGCCCGCCGCATATCGGCCACGCCTACGAGATGGTGTCGGCGGACGCGATCGCCCGCTTCAAGCGCCTCGACGGCTACGACGTCTTCGCCATGACCGGCACCGACGAGCACGGCCAGAAGGTGCAGCGCACCGCCGCGCAGAACGGGCTCTCGCCGAAGGATTTCGTCGACGGCATCGCCTCGCGCTTCAAGGAGATGGAGCAGCGGCTCGGCTGCTCCTTCGACCGCTTCATCCGCACCACCGACGCCGACCACCTGCCCTCGACGCAGGAGCTCTGGCGCCGGATGGAGGCCAATGGCGACATCTATCTCGCCAAGTATTCCGGCTGGTACTCGGTCCGGGACGAGGCCTTCTATGCCGAGGAGGAGACCACACTCCAGCCCGACGGCACGCGCCTCGGGGGCCAGGGCACGCCGGTCGAATGGGTCGAGGAGGAGAGCTATTTCTTCCGGCTCAAGGCCTATCAGGACAGGCTGCTCGCGCTTTATCGCGACGTGCCGGATTTCGTCTCGCCGGAGACGCGCCGCAACGAGATCGTCTCCTTCGTGCAGGGCGGGCTCGAGGATCTGTCGATCAGCCGCACCACCTTCGACTGGGGTCTGCCGGTCCCGGGCGATCCCCGGCACGTGATGTATGTCTGGGTCGACGCGCTCAACAACTACGTCACCGGCTGCGGCTTCCCGGACGAGAATGATCCGCGCTGGCATTACTGGCCGGCCGATGTCCACATCATCGGCAAGGACATCGTGCGCTTCCACACGGTCTACTGGCCGGCCTTCCTGATGTCGGCGGGGCTGCCGCTGCCGAAGCGCGTCTTCGGCCACGGCTTCCTGCTGAACAAGGGCGCCAAGATGTCGAAATCGGTCGGCAACGTCGTCGACCCGTTCGCGCTCGCGGAGAGCTACGGCGTCGACCAGCTGCGCTACTTCTTCCTGCGCGAGGTCTCCTTCGGCCAGGACGGCAACTACAGCCACGAGGCGATCGTCGGGCGCATCAACGCCGACCTCGCCAACGATCTCGGCAATCTGGCGCAGCGTTCGCTGTCGATGATCGCCAAGAACTGCGAGGGCAGGGTGCCGCCGGCCGGAACGCTGACCGGGGCCGACCTCGCCATGCTGGCGCAGGCCGACGGGCTCCTGGCCAAGGCACGCGCCGCCATGCAGGACTTCGCCCTGCATCTCGTGCTGGCCGAGATCTGGGCGGTGATCGCCGAGGCCAACCGCTACTTCGCCAACAACGAGCCGTGGAAGCTGTCGAAGAGCGACCCGGCCCGGCGCGACACCGTGCTCTACGCCACGATCGAGACGATCCGGCAGGTCGCGATCCTGACCCAGCCGGTGATGCCGCAGGCCATGGCCAAGCTGCTCGACCTGCTGGCGGTTCCCGCCGAGGCGCGCAGCTTCGCCGCGCTCGGCGAGGCTGGCCGCCTGATCTCGGGCACCGCCCTGCCGGCGCCGAGCGCGGTCTTCCCGCGCTATGTCGAGCCGGAAGGCAGCGAGACCGCCTGATGCTGATCGACACACACTGCCATCTCGATTTCCCGGATTTCGCCGAGGACATCGGAGCTTACGTCGCCCGGGCGGAAGCGGCCGGCGTCGGCCGGATGGTGACGATCTCGACCCGTGTCGACCGCTTCGCGAGCTATGCGGCGCTGGCGGAGCGCTTCCCCTCGGTCTGGTGCACGGTCGGTACCCATCCGCACGGCGCCCATGAAGAGCTCGACGTCACCGCCGGGCAGCTGGTCGAGTTGTCGCGTCACCCGCGCTGCGTCGCCATCGGCGAGGCCGGGCTCGACTACCATTACGACCTGAGCCCGCGCGAAGCCCAGGCGCAGGGCCTGCGCACCCATATCGCGGCAGCACGCGAGACGCGGCTGCCGCTGGTGATCCATGCCCGGCAGGCCGACGAGGACATGGCGGCGATCCTGACCGAGGAGATGGGGAAGGGCGCCTTCTCCGCCATCCTGCACTGCTTCACGGCGGGCGAGATGCTGGCGCGCACCGGCGTCGAGCTCGGCTTCTATATCTCCTTCTCCGGAATCCTGACCTTCAAGACCTCGCAGGCGCTGCGCGAAATCGCCCGCATCGTCCCGCTGGAGCACCTGCTGGTCGAGACCGACGCGCCCTATCTCGCCCCGACGCCCTATCGCGGCAAGCGCAACGAACCCTCCTATGTCGTTGAGACCGCGAAGGTTCTCGCCGAGGTGAAGGCCGTGTCCTTCAACGACATCGCCAGGATCACGACGCAGAATGCCAAGCGCTGCTACTGGAAGATGGACCATGCCGCGCCGGTGCCACAGGTCGCCTAGGGCAGGATGAGCCTGACCGTCACCATCCTCGGCTGCGGCTCATCCGGCGGCGTGCCGCGTCCGGGTTCCGGCTGGGGCGCCTGCGATCCTGACGAGCCGAAGAACCGGCGGCGGCGCTGCTCGATCCTGATCGAGCGCCACGGTCCGCACGGCGCCACCAGCGTGCTGGTCGACACCACGCCGGACCTGCGCGAGCAATTGCTGTCGGCGAAGGTCGACCGGCTCGACGCGACGCTGTTCAGCCACGACCACGCCGACCACACCCACGGCATCGACGATCTGCGCGCGCTCGTCCTGCACATGCGCAGGCGCATCCCGGTCCATGCCGACGCGGTGACCGCGGCGACGTTGCGCCAGCGCTTCGGCTATCTGTTCGAGACGCCGCCCGGCAGCCTCTATCCGCCGATCCTCGATCTGGCGCCGCTCTCGGCCGGGGAGCCGCTCACGATCGACGGCGCCGGCGGCGCGGTCGAGGCGCTGCCGTTCCGGCTCGAGCACGGCCCGAACTACGATGCGCTCGGCTTCCGCTTCGGCGGCCTCGGATACGCGCCGGACGTCAGCGCGATCCCGCCCGAAGCGATGGCGGCGATGGCCGGGCTAGACGTGCTGATCCTCGACTGCCTGCGCGAGGCGCCGCATCCGAGCCATTTCAATCTCGAGCAGGCCCTGGATGCGGTCGCGCAGCTGAAGCCGCGACGCACGGTGCTGACGAACCTCCATGTCGATCTCGATTATGCCAGCCTGTCCAAGTGCTTGCCGGACGATATTGAACCGGCGTTCGATGGCATGACGATCGTCGTCTGAGCCAGGGAGTTCGGTCGGTTGCCTGACAGCGCATCGATTTAAGTTCCATAATATGTCTTATGCGAATCGGAGATGCGCTGACGCGAGCGGCCGCTTCGATCAGCAAGCGCTGCGCGCAGCCTCCCTGCGCCCACAAGGCCGCGCACTCACGACCTTGGTCGGCTTGCCATTGCGACGTCGCGATGCGCTAATCTCCGCCACCGCTCGGCGATCGCCCGACGCGCACTCGCAAGGACCGTGAAGAGTCCAGACAATTCCAGGGAGGTCCATTCGATGTTGAAGTCCGGCTGGCTCGGCGCACTGGCGCTCGCCACCTTTGCTCAGCTTGTCCCGGCGGCGCCGGCGACCGCACAGTCCTGGCCGCAGAGGCCGGTGAGCTTCATCGTGCCGTTCCCGGCCGGCGGCGGCACCGACGCCTTCGCGCGCCCCCTTGCCGCGCAGCTCGAACAGCAGCTGGGCCAGCGCATCCTGATCGACAATCGCGGCGGTGCCGGCGGCACGGTCGGCGCCTCGGCCGCCTCGAAGGCGACGCCCGACGGCTACACCTTCTTCATCGGCGCCGCCCATCACGCCATCGCGCCGGCGCTCTATCCCAGGCTCGACTACAACATCCAGACCGACTTCATCCCGATCGGCGTCATCGCCCAGCCGCCTCAGGTCGTCGTCGTCCATCCGGGCAAGGTCCAGGCCAAGACGCTCGCCGAGCTGATCGACTACGCCAGGAAGAACCCCGATAAGCTGAACTATGGCTCGGCCGGCAACGGCACCACCCACCATCTCGCCGGCGAACTGTTCAAGCTCACCACCAAGGTCAACCTGACCCATGTCCCCTATCGCGGCGCCGGCCCGCTGATGCAGGACCTCGTCGCCGGCCAGGTCGACCTCGCCTTCGACGGTCTCGGTTCGTCCGCGGCGCAGATCTCCAGCGGCACCTTGCGTGCGCTCGCCGTCGCGGCGCCCAAGCGCGCCGGCGCCTTCCCCGATGTCCCGACCACCGCGGAGGCGGGCGTGCCGGGCTACGAGGTCTCGACCTGGTATGCGATGTGGGCGCCGAAGAACACGCCGCCCGAGATCGTCGCCCGGATGACCGCCGAGGTGCAGAAGGCGCTGGCGTCGCCGATGGTGACCGAGGCCTGGAAGAAGAACGGCTCGGAGATCCCGAGCCTTTACGGTCCTGCCTTCGGCGATTTCGTCAAGTCCGAGGTCGCCCGCTGGGGCAAGGTCGTGGCGGAAGCCAACGTCAAGCCCGACTGAGCCGAAGCGCCGTCATGCGCCCTCGCCCGGGCCGTCGATCACCGCCCGGGCGACCGCGAGGCTGAATCCGGCGCGCGCCAGCGCCGCGATGTGTTTCTGGCGCTGCTCCGACCGGTCACCGCGGCTCCATGGTCCGAGGCGCTTGCGCCTCGCGGCGATCTGGGCCGCCGCCAGCTCCGCCTCGTCGTTCACCGTTGCCATTTCGGCAGCGAGCGCGCGCTCGACGCCTTTCGCCGCCAGCCCGGCCGCGACGGCGCGGGCCGAGCGCCCCTTTCGGCGCAGGCTCTGCGCCCTCGCCTCCGCGAACCTGCGATCGTCGACCAGCCCGGAGGCGAGGCAGGACGTCACGACCTCGTCCACCATCGTCGAGAATGCCGACGGCTCGAGGCCGTGATGGCGGCAGCTCCGTTCGACCTTGCGTAGCAGGACGCGCCGCAATTGCGCTTCCGGTGCCGAATAGCGCTCGAGATAATGCAGCGCGGCGCGGCGCAGATAGGCTTCGTCGATCCGCCTCGGACCCCTGCGCTCCCGCGGCAGGGACGCCCCTTCCCGCTCCTCGGCCAAGCTAGTCCAACCTCGGCTTGCCGCGGGTCGACTTGACCGAGGAGCGCTTCTCCTTGGATGCGAGGCGCCGCTCGCGCGAGGCCTTGGTCGGCCTGGTCGGGCGCCTGACCTTCGGCGTCACCGTGGCCTGCCGGATCAGCTCCAGCAGCCGCGCCAGCGCCTCTTCGCGGTTGCGGCTCTGGCTGCGATGCTCCTGCGCCGTGATGACGACGACGCCATCCTGCGTCAGCCGGCTCCCGGCGAGCTTCATCAGGCGGATCGCCACCTCGTTGGGCAGGGACGGCGAGCGCCGGACGTCGAATCTGAGCTCGACCGCGGTCGACACCTTGTTGACGTTCTGCCCGCCGGGTCCCGAGGCGCGCACGAAGCTCTCCTCGATCTCGCTCTCGTCGATGGCGATGGACGGGGTGACTTGAATCATGGGAGGAGGCTAGCTCAACCGGAAGAGGATTGCAGCGATGAAGCCGTCCCGCGACATCGAGCGCCTGATCGAGATCATGGCGGCGCTGCGCACGCCCGGCACGGGCTGCCCCTGGGATCTCGAGCAGGACTTCGCCTCGATCGCGCCCTACACCATCGAGGAGGCCTATGAGGTCGCCGACGCGATCGCCCGCGGCGATCTCGTCGATCTCAAGGACGAGCTCGGCGACCTCCTGCTGCAGGTGGTGTTCCATGCCCGGATGGCCCAGGAGCAGGGCAGCTTCGCCTTCCCCGACGTGGTCGAGGCGATCACCACCAAGCTGATCCGCCGGCACCCCCATGTCTTCGGCGACGCGCGCGACCTGTCACCGGCGCAGGTCAAGGCCCTGTGGGGCCAGATCAAGGCGCAGGAGAAGGCCGACAAGGTGGCCGCGCACCGCGCCGCCGGCCTGCCCGAACCCGCCGAGACCAGGGGCCTGCTCGCCGGCGTGCCGGCCGCGCTGCCCTCGCTCACCCGTGCCTTGAAGCTGCAGGCCAAGGCTTCGACCGTCGGCTTCGACTGGAACGACGCGCGGCTGGTGCTGGACAAGATCCGAGAGGAGACGGGGGAGATCGATGAGGCGCTGGCCTCGGGCGACAAGGCGGCGATCCGGGAGGAGATCGGCGACCTGCTCTTCGTCGTCGCCAACCTCGCTCGCCATGTCGAGGCCGATCCGGAAGCCTGCCTCGCGGCGGCGAACGCCAAGTTCGAGCGCCGCTTCGCCGGTATCGAGGCGGCGCTGGAGAAGGACGGGCGCGAGCCGCGCGAGGCTTCGCTGGAGGAGCTCGAAGCGCTCTGGCAAGAGGTCAAGCGCAGCGAACGCGCCGCCTCCTGAGCAAACGAAAACGCCGGGCGCGAGGCCCGGCGTCGATGATATGCGTTCAGCCTGAAAGGGATATCAGGGCTTCGGCGCCGGCGTCGCGCCGGGGGCCGGAGCGGCCGGCGTTCCCGGAGCCGGCGCTGCGCCGGGCGTGGCGTCGGCCGCGCCGCCGCCGAGACGCTTGCGCAGTTCCTCCTGGCGCTTGGCGAGCTCGTCCTGAAGCGCCTTCTGCTGCTCCTCCAGCACCTTGGGATCGATCGGCGCGCCGTCGAAGCCCTTGGCGAAATCGGAGAGCGGGATGGTGAAGGAGACCTCGCGCGCGGCCTGGTTCTGGACGCTGACGTTGAGATTCGTGCCCTTCTTCATCGCGTTGATGAAATCGTCCTTGACCTGAGCCTCGGCGAAGCAGCCATTCGGGAAGCAGACCGCGTAGCGGCCCGCGGTCGGCTGCGCCGTGTCGACGCCGAAGCGGATGCCCGGCTGCAGCAGCAGGCCGAGCGGCATCAGGAAGCGCACGATCTTGTTGGGATCGCCCTTCACGTCGTAGACCGCGACGGCGAGCACCGGCTGGCCCTGGTCCGAGACGAAATCGCGCGTGGTGTAGCAGATTTCCTTGTTCGCGGCCTGATCCTTGCCGCAGACCTTGGTCCAGGTCGTCTGCGAGGGCTCGGGCTTGACCTGGACGACGGTCGGGCCGGTCTGCGCCGCCTGGCCCTGAGCCGGCTGCTGCGCCGGAGCGGGCTGCTGCGCCGGCTGGGCCGGGCGGCCCGCCGGGCGCTGCGGCTGGGCCTGCTGCGCGATCGAGGCGACGGGAGCGAGAGCGACGGCGGCGCCCAGCACGAGCGCGAGGCCGCGGACCGTGCTTTTCGCGGTGGCGCCCTGACGCTGGGACAGGCGGGTCGAAGCTGACATCTGCGATTCCTTGACCATGGAAACTTGTTCCGCTGCCGGTATCCGGCCGCGCGCATCACCCAAGGCTCAACCAGCAAGGTGCCGGAGCCGGTGGCGGCGTGAGCACATCAAGCGCGATTGAGGCGTTTGAATGACGCCCGGCCTGCGTTTAGCGAGTTCCGTCGCAGGTTTCCAGCCCGAACAGCGCGGCGCGACAAGTTTGATCGCATGTTATCCTGCGGCAGGGAATCAGGTTTGAGCATGCATCGACGTTTCCGCGCCCCGGCGCGCCCGGCCTGGATTTTCGGGCTCGTCCTCGGAGGCCTCGCGACTTTCGGCCTCGGCGAGGGCGCACGCCTGCGCGCGGCCGAGAACGACAACGCCATCGCCATGCATGGCGAGCCGGAACTCCCGAAAGGCTTCGAGCACCTGCCCTATGCCGATCCCGCGGCTCCGAAGGGCGGGCGAATCATCTTCGGCCAGCAGGGCACCTTCGACAGCCTCAACCCGCTGGTCGTGCTGGGCGTCGCGCCGGACGCGGTGCCGCGCTATGTCCAGCAGAGCCTGCTCTTCCGCTCCGCCGACGAGCCCTTCACCGCCTATGGCCTGCTGGCGAGCAAGGTCGAGCTCGATCCGGAGCGGACCCGCCTCGCTTTCCAGATCGACCCGCGCGCCCGCTTCTCCGACGGCCGTCCGGTGACGGCGGAGGACGTGATCTTCACCTTCGAGATGCTGAAGACCAAGGGCAAGCCCTTCCACCGCTCCAGCCTGTCTCGCGTCACCAGGGTCGAGGCCCCCGCGCCCGACCGCGTCGTCTTCGAGCTCGGCGACGGCTCCAACCGCGAATTGCCGCTGGTGATCGGCGCCATGCCGATCTTCGCCAGGCACGCCACCGACGCCGCGAAGTTCGGCGAGACCAGCTTCAAGCCGGCGCTCGGCTCCGGCCCCTATCTCGTCGATGAGGTCAAGCCCGGCGAGATGCTGCGCCTGAAGCGCCGCAAGGATTTCTGGGCCGAGGATCATCCTCTGACCCGCGGACTCTTCAACGCGGAGGAGATCCGATATGATTTCTATCGCGATTCCAACGCATTGTTCGAGGCTTTCAAGGCAGGGCTTTATGACGTCCGCCTCGAAAGCGACCCGACCCGCTGGATGACCGGCTACGACGTTCCGGCCGTCCGCGACGGCCGCATCGTCCGCGACACGCTCCGCTTCCAGGCGCCCAAGGGCATGACCGGGCTGGTCTTCAACACCCGCCGGCCGCAGTTTGCCGACATCCGCGTCCGCGAAGCGCTCGCCATGCTGTTCGACTTCGAATGGGTCAACCGCAACCTGTTCCACGGCGTCTACCGCCGCGCCGGCAGCTTTTTCGCCGACAGCGAGCTCTCGGCGCTGGGCGTGCCGGCCGATCCGCGCGAGAAGGCCCTGCTCGCAGCCTTCCCGGGCGCGGTGCGCGACGACATCCTCGCCGGGACCTGGGTGCCGTCTGCGACCGACGGCTCCGGCCGCGACCGCGACCAGGCCCGCCGCGCGCTCGATCTGCTGGAGGCCGCCGGCTACCGCCTGCGCGACGGGCAATTGCGCAAGGCGGGCGAGACCAACGGTCAGGACCAGCCCTTCGGCTTCGAGATCACCGTCACCAACCGGCCGCAGGAGCGGCTCGCGCTGAACTATGCCGCCTCGCTCGCCCGGCTCGGCATCGCCGTCTCGGTCCGGCTGATCGACGACGTCCAGTACTGGCGCCGGCTCTCCGCCTTCGATTTCGACATGATCCAGTGGACCTGGCCGGCCTCCGCCTCGCCCGGCAACGAACAGATCGGCCGCTGGGGCTCCGCCAATGCCGAGCGCAGGGGCGCGCTGAACTATGCCGGCGTGCGCTCGCCGGCGGTCGATGCGACGCTGCAGGCGCTGCTGGCGGCGCGTACGCGCGAGGATTTCGTCGCGAGTGTGCGCACGCTCGACCGGCTGCTGCTCTCCGGCTTCTACGTGGTGCCGCTCTATTATCTGCCGGAGACCTGGCTGGCGCGAGCGCGCGACATCGCCCTGCCGAACCGGCGGCCCAGATATTTCTTCTCCAACGAGACGCTGGCGCGGCTGCCCTCCCCGCCGGCGCCCGCCAACTAGAGCAGGACGCGAAAAGTGGGAACCGGTTTTCCGCAGAAATCCTGCTCCAGGCTCCTGGAATCGATCACGTCTCATGATCTCGGATCGGTTCGATCCAAGATCAGCGTGATCTAGGCCCGGCGATGCGGATGGGCTCGGACGAAATCTCCATCGACGCGCTGGTCGAAGGGCTCGATTTCGACAGCCTGCTGAAGGCGCTCGCCGCCCGCCGCGGCTACGAGCCGGCCTTTCGCGACCCGCCCGGCCGGCGCGACTGGAGCGATTTCGCGCCGAACGCCTTCGGCTTCGCCGAACTCGACAGCCGCGTCGACCGGCTCGCCAGCCTGCTGCTGCTTGCCAAGCCCCAACCCGGCGCCTGCGTCGCGATCCTGGCCCCGCTCGGTCCTGAGGCGCTGGTCTCGATCCTGGCCAGTCTCAGGGCCGGCCTTTCGCCGATGGTCCTGCCGGCCTATGCCAAGGAGGCGGAGCTGCTGCGCCTGATCGAGCGCTCCGGCGCGGTAATGGCGCTCGGCGTGCCGCGGATCGGCGATCTGCGCCCGCTGCATCTGCTGCGCGATGTCGCGGCGCGTTCCTTCGGCATGCGCTTCCTCGGCGGCTTCGGGACGCAGGTGCCCGACGGCGTCGCGGCGCTCGACCCGCTGCTCGGCCACGGCGCCACGCCCACGGCGCTGACGCCGGCCGCGATCAGGGCGCCGATCCGGGTCGTCGACGGCCGCAGCCTCGCCGGTCCCTTCGCGATCGGCGAGAAGGACGTGCTCGCCAAGGCACTGGAAATCTCGCGCGTGCTGAAGCCGCTCGCCTCCTCGCGCCTGATCACCACGCTGGTCGGCGGCGATCTCGCCGCGCTCGCGACCGGCCCCGGCATCGCCCTGCTGACCGGCGTCGAATTGCTGCCGCTCGGCCTGTTCGTGCTCGACGACCTGCGCGCCTGCCTCGAGGGCGGGCGCATGGTCCATCTCGTCATTCCCGCCGCGATGGAGCCGGCCCTCGCCCGCTCGCGGCTCGGCAGTCACAAGGCGCTGACCAGCCTCGTCGTCGCGCGCCGGGCCGGAGAGGACGAAGGGCTGCCGCGCCTCGACCGCCCGGACCTCGCCATCGTCGACGTGATCGCGCACGAGCCGGAGCGTGTCGAGGTCAGGCGGCGCAGCCCGGGCTGAAGCCGGTAGGCCGTCATGCTCGGGCTTGACCCACGCATCCAAGGCCGGAGGAGGCTCCGACCCGCGCCTTCTCGTCATTCTCGGGGCGCCGCAGCGCGTCGCCCGAGAATGACGGTATGCCTCGCCTACGCCGCCTTCTTGCGCTCGGCGATGCGGGCCAGGTCGGTGAGCAGCCGGCGCGTGCCCTTCAGGCGTTGCTCGGCATCGTCGAACTCGTCGATGAAGACGACGCGCATATCGGGGCGGACCTTGGCCAGGGTGCCCTGCTTGGCGACATAGGAGACGAGACCTTCCGGATTGGCGAACTCGTTGTCGCGGAAGGCGACGATGATGCCCTTGGGCCCGGCCTCGACCTTCTCGACATTGGCGCGCTTGCACAGCGCCTTGATCGCGACGATCTCGAGCAGCTGCTTCACCTCCTCCGGCAGCGGGCCGAAGCGGTCGACCAGCTCGGCGCCGAAGGACTGCAGTTCGGCGTCGTCGTCCATGGTCGAGAGGCGCTTGTAGAGCGTCAGCCTGAGCGTCAGGTCGCCGATATAATGCTCGGGGATCATCACCGGCGCGCCGATCTGGATGGTCGGCGACCAGTGCGCGTCGCTCTCGATCTCGACGCCGGCCTTGAGCGCCGCCACCGCCTCCTCCAGCATCTGCTGGTAGAGCTCGTAGCCGACCTCCTTGATATGGCCGGACTGCTCGTCGCCGAGCAGGTTGCCGGCGCCGCGGATGTCGAGGTCGTGGCTGGCGAGCTGGAAGCCGGCGCCGAGCGTATCGAGCGATTGCAGCACCTTGAGCCGCCGGTCGGCCTGCTCGGTCAGCTTGCGGTTGGCGGGAACGGTGAACAGCGCGTAGGCGCGAATCTTCGAGCGCCCGACGCGGCCGCGGAGCTGATAGAGCTGGGCGAGGCCGAACATGTCGGCGCGGTGGACGATCAGCGTGTTGGCGGTCGGGATGTCCAGGCCGGATTCGACGATCGTGGTCGAGAGCAGGATGTCGTACTGGCCCTCGTAGAAGGCGGTCATCACGTCTTCCAGCGTGCCCGCCGCCATCTGGCCATGGGCGATGCCGACCTTGCATTCCGGCACCTGCTTGTCGAGGAAGTCCTTGACCTCGGCGATGTCCTCGATGCGTGGCACGACATAGAACGACCGCCCGCCGCGATAGCGCTCGCGCAGCAGCGCCTCGCGCACGATCAGCGGATCGAACGGCGTGACGAAGGTGCGCACAGCCAGCCGGTCGACCGGCGGCGTCGCGATGATCGAGAGCTCGCGTACACCGGTCATGGCGAGCTGCAGCGTGCGCGGGATCGGCGTCGCCGACAGCGTCAGCATATGCACCTCGGCGCGCAGTTCCTTCAGCCGTTCCTTGTGGGCGACGCCGAAATGCTGCTCCTCGTCGACGATGACGAGCCCGAGATCCTTGAAGTCGACGCCCTTGCCGAGCAGCGCATGCGTGCCGACGGCGATGTCCATGGTGCCGTCCGCGATGCCCTGCTTCACCGCCTTGAGCTCGGCAGAGGGCACGAAGCGCGAGGCCTGGCCGACCTTCACGGGGAGCCCCGCGAAGCGCTCGGCGAAATTGCGATAATGCTGGCGCGCCAGCAGCGTCGTCGGCACCACGACAGCGACCTGCTTCCCGGCGAGCGCGGCGGTGAAGGCGGCACGCAGCGCGACCTCCGTCTTGCCGAAGCCGACATCGCCGCAGACCAGCCGGTCCATCGGCCGCCCGGCGGCGAGATCCTCCAGCACCGCGTCGATCGTGTTCTGCTGGTCCTCGGTCTCCTCATAGGGGAAGCGGGCGCAGAACTCGTCATAGAGCCCTTCCTGCGGCGTCAGGCGCGGCGCTTCCTTGAGGGCGCGGGCGGCGGCGATCTGGATCAGCTTGCCGGCCATCTCGCGGATGCGCTGCTTCAGCTTGGCCTTGCGCGCCTGCCAACCGCCGCCGCCGAGCCGATCGAGCACGACCTCGGTGTCCTCCGAGCCGTAGCGCGACAGCAGCTCGATGTTCTCCGCCGGCAGGAACAGCTTGGCGTCGCCGGCATAATGGATCTCGAGGCAGTCATGCGGCGCCCCGGCCGCCGTGATCGATTGCAGCCCGACGAAGCGGCCGATGCCATGGTCGACATGGACGACGATGTCGCCCGGCGTGAGCGAGGACAGTTCATTGATGAAGTCCTGCGGCCGGCGCGTCTTGCGGCGCGGCCGCACCAGCCGGTCGCCGAGAATGTCCTGCTCGCCGATGACTGCGAGCTTGCCGGCCTCGAAACCGGTCTCGAAGCCCCAGACCGCCAGCGCCGTGGTGCCGGGCTTGAGGTCGAAGGCGGCGCGCAGGCTGCCGGTCATCTGCACGGTCTTGAGGCCGTGATCGGCGAGCACATGGGCGAGCCGCTCGCGCGAGCCCTCCGACCAGGCCGCGAGGATGACGCGGCGCCCATCCGCCTCCAGCGCCTTCACATGCGCGACCGCCGCGTCGAAGACGCCACCGGAATTGTCGGCCCGCTCGGCCGCGAAGCTGCGGCCCTGCTTGCCGCCGAGATCGACGACGAGCTTGCCCTCGCTCTCGGGCAGCTGGAACGGCGTCAGCGAAGCGACCCCGGCCTCGCCGACGATACCGCGCCAGTCGGCCGGCGAGAGATACAGCGCCTCCGGCGGCAGTGGCTTGTACGGCACCGAGCCCGGCGACGGCTGGTCGAGCGCGCTCTTGCGGGCGTCGTAATAGTCCTTGATCAGGCTGATGCGCTCGCCGACCGCATCGTCGGCATGATGGTCGAGCACGATCGGCACATCAGGCAGATAGGTGAAGAGCGTATCGAGCTTCTCGGCCAGCAGCGGCAGCCAGTGTTCGAGGCCAGCCGGACGCCTTCCCTCGCTCACCGCCTCGTAGAGCGTGTCGTCGCGGCCGGGCGTGCCGAAGGTCGCGATATAGGACTGGCGGAAGCGACGGATCGAGTCGCTCGTCATCTGCGCCTCGGACATCGGCACCAGGTCGAGCCCGCGCAATTGCCCGGTGGTGCGCTGCGTCTCCGGATCGAAGGTGCGGATCGATTCGAGCGTGTCGCCGAAGAAGTCGAGCCGGATCGGCGCCGGCATGCCCGGCGGGTAGAGGTCGACGATCCCCCCGCGCACGGCGAATTCGCCGGTCTCCCGCACGGTGGAGGTCCTGAGATAGCCGTTGACGTCGAGCCAGCGCGCCAGCTCCTCGGTATCGACCATGTTGCCCGGCGCGGCCGAAAAGCTCTCCGATGCCACCTTGCCGAAGGCCGGCACGCGCTGGAGCGCGGCGTTGACCGTGGTCAGCAGCAGGCGCGGCCGGTCGCCGGATTTGGTCTTGGCGAGGCGCGACAGCGTCGTCATCCGGTGCGCCACGATGGAAGGCGCCGGCGAGACGCGGTCATAGGGCTGGCAGTCCCAGGCCGGGAAGGTCATCACCTCGAGATCGGGCGCGACGAAGGCCAGCGCGTTCTCCAGCACCTGCAAGCGCTGGCCGTCGCGGGCGACGAAGACGAGTAGCGCCGGGCCTTCCGATTTCTTCGCCCGGGCGCGCGTCAGGTCGGCGAGCACGACGGCGTCGAAACCGTCGGGCACACCGGCGAGCACCGGCTTGTCGCCGCGGTTCAGCGCATCGAGGATGCGCTCGAGCTGCGGCTTGGCGATCTGGGTAGGAGGCGGAATGCTCATCGGGACGCTTCAATTCTGACTATGGCTTGTCGTTCCGGTGTGCGCCGCAGGCGCGAACCCGGAACCCACGACTGGGTGGAAAATCTGGTGCAAGTTCCTGGCAGCTCACCCGGTCGCGGGTTCCGGGTTCTTCGCTGCGCGAAGTCCCGGAATGACAATGGAGGGAGCAGGCCAAGCCCTCACACATGGATCGGCTTGTCGTGCCGATGGAACGTCTTCAGCCGACGGAACACGTCGCTGTCGTAGTTCTCCGGCACCTGCGCCTCCCCCGTCACCCAGCTCAACAGGTCGCGGTCGAGCACCTCGATCAGCCGTTCGAACTCGTCGAGCTCGGCCTCGCTCAGCCCGCCGATCTCGGCATCGGCGAAGCGGCCCATGATCAGGTCCATCTCGCGCATGCCGCGATGCCAGGCGCGGAACAGGATCTTGCGCCGGCGCGGGTCGAGATCGGCGCTGCTACGGGTCGAGCCACTCATCATCGGCCTCGCGGAAATGGAAATTGGGCCGGCCCCGTCGCGGAGCCTGCCTCTGATCGAGAGCAGGATTCCCGCGAAAAACCGGTTTCCACTTTTTCGCATCCTGCTCTGGCGAGCTATATAGCGATGCCATCTCGCGAAGTCAGCGGCCGAGACGCCGCCGGCTCCGCACTCCTGACATGCCGTGAGACCATTGCGCCCATCCGTCCTCGATCCGCTCTTCGCCCCGGCCACGGCGCTCTCCGGCGTCGGCCCCAAGCTCGCCAAGGCGCTCGACAGGCTGCTCGGCGACGAGACCCATCCCGCCCGCGTCATCGACCTGATGTTCCATCTGCCGACCGGCGCGATCGATCGGCGGCCAAGCAATAGCATCGCGGAGGCGCCGATCGGCGAGGTCGCGACCTTCTCGGCGCGGGTGACCGAGCATCGTCCTGCCCCGCCGACCAAGGCGAAGGCGCCCTATCGCGTCATCGTCGAGGACGAGACCGGCGACGTCACGCTGGTCTTCTTCCATGCCGATGTCCGCCATCTCCTGCAGAGCCTGCCGATCGGCGCCCATCGCATCATCTCGGGCAAGCTCGAGCTCTGGGACGGCATGCGCCAGATGGTGCATCCCGACCGAATCCTCGATCCCAGGCTCGCCGCCACACTGCCTTCGGTCGAGCCGGTCTACGGGCTGACCGAGGGCATCGGCGGACGCGTCATGGCGCGCATCGCCGCCGGCGCCGCCGAGCGCTGTCCGGAACTGCCGGAATGGCAGGACCCGGCGTTCCTCGCCCGCAACGACTTCGCGCCCTTCCGCGGCGCCGTCCACGCCCTGCATCACCCTGCCGACCTCAAGGCCGCGACCGGCGAGACGGTCGCGCGCCGACGCATCGCCTATGACGAGTTGCTCGCCAGCCAGATCGCCCTCGCGCTCGTCCGCCGCCAGCAGAAGAAGGCGGCCGGGCGCGCCACGGCCGGCGACGGCGCCTTGCGTCATGCCATCGAGACCGCCCTGCCCTTCGTGCTCACCGACGGCCAACGCAAAGCGATCGCCGATATCCATGACGACATGGAGAAACCCGAGCGCATGCTGCGCCTGCTCCAGGGCGATGTCGGCTCGGGCAAGACCGTCGTCGCGCTGATGGCGATGGCGGCCGCGGCCGAGGCGCGCCGGCAGTCGGTACTGATGGCGCCGACCGAGATCCTGGCGCGCCAGCATGCCGAGCGTCTCGCCCCGCTCGCCGACAAGGCCGGCCTCGAGCTCGCGCTGCTCACCGGCCGCGAGAAGGGGCCGGGCCGCCGGCAGGTGCTGGAAGGCCTGGCGAATGGCGAGATCGACATCGTCGTCGGGACCCATGCGCTGTTCCAGGAAGGTGTCGCCTTCCACGACCTCGCGCTGGCCGTGGTCGACGAGCAGCACCGTTTCGGCGTGCACCAGCGCCTTCTGCTCGGCGCCAAGGGCGAGGCGGTCGACATCCTGGTGATGACCGCGACGCCGATCCCGCGCACCCTGGCGCTGACCTGGTTCGGCGACATGGACGTCTCGATCCTCTCGGAGAAGCCGGCGGGCCGCAAGCCGATCACGACGCGGGCGATCTCGCTCGAGCGCTATGACGAGGTCGTCGGCGCCGTCGGCCGCGCGCTCGAGGCCGGAGCCCAGGTCTACTGGGTCTGCCCGCTGGTGCAGGAATCCGACACGCTCGACGTCGCCGCGGCGCAGGAGCGCTTCGAGGCGCTGCAGGCCAGCTTCGGCGACGAGGTCGGCCTGCTGCACGGCCAGATGCCGGGGCGCGACAAGGACGCCGCAATGGCGGCCTTCTCCGCCGGCCGGACCCGCGTCCTGGTCTCGACCACGGTGATCGAGGTCGGCGTCGACGTGCCCAACGCCTCGGTGATGGTGATCGAGCATGCCGAGCGCTTCGGCCTCGCCCAGCTCCACCAGCTGCGCGGGCGGATCGGCCGCGGCAGCGCCGCCTCGACCTGCTTGCTGCTCTACAAGGGTCCGCTCGGCCCGGTGGCGGAGGCGCGCCTCACCATCATGCGCGAGAGCGAGGACGGCTTCCGCATCGCCGAGGAGGATCTGCGCCTGCGCGGCGAAGGCGAGGTGCTCGGCACGCGCCAGTCCGGCTCACCCGACTGGCGCATCGCCCGGCCGGAGATCGACGGCGATCTCCTCGCGGCGGCCCGCGACGATGCCCGCCTGCTGATCGAGCGCGACCCGCATCTGGAGACGCCGCGCGGGCAGGCGGCGAGGACGCTGCTCTACCTGTTCGAGCGCGACGTCGCGATCAGGCTGCTGCGCGCGGGCTGAAACGGCTTTCAGCTCCGTGCGTCGGCGCTGCCGCCGCCACCGGCGGAATGCGGGCGATCACCTTGAGCTCGAAATCGAACCCGGCGAGCCAGGTCGCGCCGACGGCGGTCCAGCTCGGATAGGGCGGCTCGCCGATCTCCTCCGCGCGCACGGCCAGCACCGTGTCGAACTGCGCCTGCGGATCGGTGTGGAACGAGGTGACATCGATCACATCGTCGAAGCTCGCGCCTGCCGCGGCCAGCACGGCGCGCAGATTGGCGAAGGCCCGCCGCACCTGATCCTCGAACACCGGTTCGGGCGTGCCATCCTCACGGCTGCCGACCTGCCCGGAGACGAAGAGCAGGTCGCCATGCCGGATGGCGGCCGAATACTGATGGACGTCGTAGAGGGCATGCCCGTTAGCCGGGAAAATGGCGTCACGTTTGGCCATGTTGGCTCCTTTCTCGGTTATGCGAGCGCAGGCGGATATTCGTGAGGCCGCACTCTTGCCGACAGGAGGTAGCGGGCGAGCATTGTTCGGATTAGCCGTTGAAACCGGCACAGGCTGATGCAAGATCACCAGTAATGCCTCGCCCATCGCTCAACGATCTCGCCGCCTTCGTCGCCGTGGCGACCCGGCGCAGCTTCCGGCGCGCGGCCGACGAACTCGGCACCGCGCCCTCGACCTTGAGTCACGCAATGCGCGCGCTCGAGGAGCGCATGGGCGTGCGCCTGCTCAACCGCACGACGCGCAGCGTCTCGCCGACGCAGGCCGGCTCGGAACTGCTCGCCCGGCTTCAGCCCGCGCTCGCCAATCTGGACGAGGCGCTCGGCAGCGTCGCCGGCTTCCGCGGCGGCGTGGCCGGCACGGTCCGGATCAACGCGCCGCGGCTGGCGGCTGCCCTGCTCGTTCGCCGCATCCTGCCGGCGATGGCGGAGCGTTTTCCCGAGGTCATCGTCGATCTCGTCGTCGAGGGGAAGCTGATCGACGTGGTGGCGGCTGGTTTCGACGCCGGAGTTCGCCTGGTCGACTCGATCCCGAAGGACATGATCGCCGTGCCGTTCGGCGACGAAATCAGCTTCGTCTGCGTCGCATCGCCCGCCTATCTCGAACGCTTCGGCGAGCCCGTCGCGCCCGACGAGCTGGCGCGCCATCGCTGCATCGGCCACCGCGTGCCGAACGGCAAGCTCTACCGCTGGGAGTTCGCCCGGGCCGGACAGTCGCTGACGATCGAGACCGGCGGGCCGGTGATCCTCGACGACGAGGAGCTGATGGTGGACGCCGCCATCAAGGGCCTCGGCATCGCCTATGTCGCAAGCCCAGCCGCTGAAACGGCGCTGGCCGAGGGGCGCCTCCGGCGGATCCTGACAGCCTGGACGCCCGCTCCCGAGCGGGTCGCGATCTATTATTCCGGCCATCGCGCCGTGCCGCCGGCGCTGCGGGCCTTCCTCGACGTCGTCAAGGCGGCGCGCTAGGTTCTGAACCCATAAAGGTTGCCGCCGCTGGTCTTGGCTGATTCAACGTCTCCGTCAGGAGGCTTTGATGGCGCGATACGATCTGAGCGAAGCGGAGTGGCGGCTGATCGAGCCGCTGCTGCC
>NZ_FYAS01000008.1 GCF_900185715.1 Allobosea sp. CS1GBMeth4 | reverse complement strand
TCGGCGGCACGACGATCGCTGACGGCACGCTGGCGCTGAGCGGCGCGGGCAGCCTGGCGGCGAGCGGCGGTCTCAGCCTCTCCGGCACCGGCGCCGGGTTCGACATCAGCGGGGCATCCGGCAACCGGACCATCGGCGCCTTGTCGGGCGTCGCCGGCAGCGCCATCACGCTCGGCGCCAACACGCTGAGCTTCGGCAATGCGACGAACCAGGTCTTCGCCGGCTCGATCGGCGGCAGCGGCGGCATCGTCAAGCAGGGCAGCGGCCGGCAGACGCTGAGCGGGACCAGCAGCTATGGCGGCACCACGACGGTTGCCGCCGGCGAGCTGCGCGTCGACGGCGCGCTGACCGGGCTCGGCGCGCTGACGGTCGCAGCCGGCGCGACCCTGTCCGGGACCGGCAGCATCGCCGGGGCCGTGACCGTGGACGGCACCCTGTCGGCGGGCCACAGCCCCGGCACGCTGACGGTCGGATCGCTGACGCTCAACAGCGGCTCGACCTCGCTCTTCGAGCTGAACACGCCGGGAGTGGTCGGCGGCAGCGATCCCGTCACCGGCAACGACCTCGTCTCGGTCACCGGCGACCTCGCGCTCGGCGGCACGCTCGACGCGCGCGCCGCCGCGGCCGGCTATTATCGCCTGTTCGACTATGGCGGCACGCTCACCGGCAGCTTCGACAGCCAGAGCGTGACCTCGAGCCGCGGCGGCTTCACCATCGCCAGCGCGCAGGTCGATACGGCGGTGGCGGGGCAGGTCAACCTCGTCGTGCTCGGCACCGGCCAGACCCTGCAGTTCTGGGACGGCGCGAACACCACGGCCAACGGCGCCGTCGACGGCGGCGCCGGCACCTGGTCCGGCTTCGGCAGCAACTGGACCGACAGCGCCGGCAGCGCCAATGCCGGCTGGGGCGGCTCGGTCGGCATCTTCGCCGGCGCCGCGGGCGGCGCGGTCAGTGTTTCGGGCACGGTGGCCTTCGACACGCTGCAGTTCTCGGCCAATGGCTATGTGCTGGGCGGCGGCACGCTCGCGATCGCGCCGGCGAGCGGAACGGCCGGCACCTTCAACGTCGACAACGGCATCACGGCCGGCATCGCCTCGACCATCGCCGACGGCGGCGGCACGGCCATCGTCAAGGTGGGCGGCGGCACCCTCGTGCTCTCGGGCAGCAACAGCTACACGGGTGGGACGACGATCGCCGGCGGCGTGCTCCAGATCTCGGCCGATGACAATCTCGGCGCCGCCTCCGGGGGCCTCAGCCTCGACGGCGGCACGCTGAGGACGACGGCGAGCTTCACCTCGGCCCGCACTGTCGTGCTCGACGCGGCCGGCGGCATTGTCCAGACCGATGCCGACCTGTCCTGGTCGGGCGACATCAGCGGCAGCGGCGCCCTGACGAAGACCGGGAACGGCACCCTGGTGCTGACCGGAACCAACACCTATTCCGGCGG
>NZ_FYAS01000021.1 GCF_900185715.1 Allobosea sp. CS1GBMeth4 | reverse complement strand
TGCGCTCGCCGCCGCCGCGGTCCGCATCGATGCCTGGATCGACCCGCCGTCCTATACGCGCATGCCGCCGATCCTGATCGATTTCGCGAGGCTCGCCAGCCCGAGCTTCAACGTGCCCGAGAAATCGACCGTGGTGGTCCGCATCGCCGGGCGCAGCGGCATGGAGGTCGCGACCACCGGCCGGCTCGATGCCGTGCCGGTCGAGGGCAAGTCCGGCGATCCGAAGCCGGCCGAGGCCAGTGCGGCACCGGCGAACACGGTCGCCGTCATGGAGAAGCGCTATCTCCTCGCCGGCGACGGCACCCTGCGCATCACCGGCTCGGGCGCGCCGGCGCAGACGCTGAGCCTGCATGCGATCGTCGACCGGAAGCCGGAGATCGCCTTCGCCGAGCCGCCCAAGCCGGTCAGCGGCGTGCAGGGCGGGCTCGGCATCAGTTACCGCGCCAAGGACGATTACGGCGTCGCCTCGGCCGAGGTGCTCGTCACGCGTGTCGCTCCGGCCTCCGGCGGGCGTTCGCTGGTCGAGGCACCGAAGCACGTGCTGCCGGTACCGTCCTCCGGCACGGGCGAGGAGGAGATGAAGAGCACGGTCGACTTCTCGGCCCATCCCTGGGCCGGCGCCAAGGTCAATATGAGCCTGCTGGCGCGGGACGAGACCGGGCAGGAGGGGCGCAGCGAGATCGTCGAGGTGACGCTGCCGCAGCGGACCTTCACCAAGCCGCTGGCCAAGGCGCTGGTCGAGCAGCGCCGCAAGCTGGTGATGGACGTCGACAACCGCAGGAAGGTGCAGCTCGCGCTCGACGCGCTGATGATCGAGCCCGACCGCTTCATGAAGGAGACCGGGGTCTATCTCGGCATGCGCATGATCGGCGAGCGCCTGCGGCGGGCCGCCAGCGACGATCAGCTGCGCGATGCCGCCGAGATGATGTGGGCGCTGGCGCTCCAGCTCGAGGACGGCGATCTCTCGGATGCCGAGCGGGCCTTGCGGGCCGCGCAGGAGAACCTGCAGCAGGCGCTCGAGCGGGGCGCCACCGAGGAGGAGATCAGGAAGCTCACCGAGGATCTGCGCCGCGCGATGGATCAGTTCATGCGCGAGCTCGCCCAGCAATGGCAGCGCCAGCAGCAGAATGGCGAGCAGAACCAGGCGCAGCTGCCGGAGAATTACCGCACGGTGACGCCGCGCGACCTGCAGAACCTGCTCAACCGGATCGAGGAGCTGACCAAGCGCGGCGACATGGCCGAGGCGCAGCGCCTGATGGAGGAGCTCAACAACATCCTGAACAATCTCAAGACGGCGCGCCCCGGCCAGCAGGACCCGCGCCAGCGCGAGATGGGCCAGGCGCTCGGCGACCTCGACCGGATGACGCGCGAACAGCAGCAATTGCGCGACGAGACCTATCAGCAGGACCAGCAGCGCCAGAACCGGGCCCAGCAGGGCCGGCGGCCGGGCCAGCAGCAGGCGCGCCCCGGCCAGGGTCAGCGCCAGCAAGGGCAGCAGGGCCAGCGCGGTCAGCGCGGCCAGCAACCCGGGCAGCAGCCCGGCGAGAACGGCGAAGGCGAGGATGGCCAGAACGCCGAGGGCGGGCAGGGCCAGGGTCAGGGCTTGTCGCAGCGCCAGCAGGCACTGCGCGAGCGGCTGCAGGAGCTGCAGCGGCGCATGCGCGGCATGGGCGCCGATCCGGGGGAGCTCGGCGAGGCCGAGGACGCGATGCGCGAGGCCGAGCGCCAGCTCGGCCAGGGCCAGGACAGCGATGCGGTCGACGCGCAGGGGCGGGCGCTCGACGCCCTGCGCAAGGGCGGCCAGAATCTCGCCCAGCAGATGCAGGGCGAGCCCGGCGAGGGCGAGGGCAACGAGAACGCCTATGGCGAGCCGGATGGCCGCCCTCCCGGCAGGCCGTCGGCGCAGCAGCGCGACAACAACGATCCGCTCGGCCGGCCGCAGCGCCAGCGCGACTGGGGCGATGGACGGGTGCGCGTGCCCGGCGCCGACGAGAGCGCGACGCAGCGGGCGCGGCGCATTCTCGAGGAGCTGCGCCGGCGCCTCGGCGACCCGCTGCGCCCCGCCGAGGAGCTCGATTATCTCGAGCGCCTGTTGCGGCGGAACTGACCGCTGCCCCTCTCCCCTTGCGGGGGAAGGGGAATGACGGCGCCGGTCAGCCTGCCCGGCTGCCCGAGACGACCACGAGCGCCGCGATGAAGCGGTCGAGATCGACTTCCGTTAGATAGGGGGCCGGCGAGATGCGGATGGTGTTACCCCTGGCGACACCGCCGCGGCGCACCGTCATCACCTTGTGCTGGTCGCGCAGGGCGGCGACGACGGCGTTGCAGTCGGCGGCGGAGCGCTTGCCGCTCAGCGCGAAGGAGGTGATGCCGGCGACCATCTCCGGATCGTCGGGCGTCTGGATTTCCACGCCCTTCAGTTCGCGCGCCCTGGCGACCCAGTAGTTGCGGAGATGGCGGTAGCGCGCCTCCTTGGCCTGCGGCCCGATCTCCTGATGCAGGGCGAGCGCGGCAGGTACGGCGAGCTGGGCGGCGAAATTCGGCGTGCCGGTGTGGATGCGTGAGCGGATGTCGTCCGCCTTGAAATCCTCGTCTCCGTAATGGGTGTCGATATCGGCGAGGCGCTCGCGCGCGATGTAAATCAGGCCGACGCCGAGCGGCGCGCCGATCCATTTGTGCAGGTTGAAGCCGATGAAGTCGACGCCGAGATCCCTGGCCTTGAAGTCGACCTGGCCCCAGCTATGGGCGGCGTCGAGAATGACGTCGACGCCGCGCGCTCTCGCCATGGCGGCGAGCTCCCTGACCGGCAGCATCAGCCCAGTGCGATGGCTGACATGGGTGAGCAGCAGCAGCTTCGTCTTCGGGTTGGCGGTGAGCGCGGCCTCGTAGCTCGCGAGCACATTGGCCTTGGTGGCCGGCTCCGGGATGTCGAATTTCGCGACCTCGACCCCGCGCCGGCCCTTCAGCCAGTTCATCGCGTATTGCATCGAATCATAGTCGAGATCGGCATAGAGCACGCCGTCTCCGGGCTTCAGCCGGTTGTAGCCGGCGATCAGCGTCTGCAGCGCCTCAGTCGCGCCGCGGGTCAGCGCGATCTCCTCGCGCGTCACGCCGAGGAAGGCGGCGAGCGGCGTGCGGACCTCGTCGAGGTCCTTGCCGATCCGGGAGCGGGCGTAGACCGTGTTCTCGAAGTTCACGAAGTCGGTCAGACGCTTGTATTCAGCCTTCACCGGCTCGGCCATGATGCCCCAGTAGCCGTTCTCGAGATTCACCATGCCCGGCGTGACGCTGTAGAGCCGCCGAACCGCGTCCCAATAGCCGGCGTCGGTGGCGACGCTGCTCGTTGGGACCGGCGGGAGCGAGCGGGCGAGGGCCGGCGCGGCGAGCGCGGCCGTGCCGAGCGCTGCGAGCAGCGCGCGGCGGCTGAGGGCGGTGTGATCGGTCATGGCGGGTTCCCGGTGGGCGCTGGTCCTAGAGCCCGTTCCGATGCCTGCACCGGCAAGCTGATCGGTAAAACGGTCTCTAAGCTAAAGGTGCGAGACGGATCCGGCTCTAGCGCCGGGCTGTTTCAGGGCCGTGACGGAGGCTCCGACGGATTCATCCCCGCGCCGCGAAACCGGTGCATAGTTGCGCAAGACCGCAGCAGGAGCGCGCCGCCATGTCGATGCAGGGATCGCCAGCCGAGGAAACCATGCCGGAGGAGGCGCAGATCCCGCGGGCGCCGGATCTCGCCGTCACCGTCGGGCGCCTCGCCCAGCTCGCGCCGACGGGCAAGGCCGAGATCATGAACGACATCGCCCTGCATTTCGGCCGGCTCGCGGCCGCGGCGGAGGTGACGACCCCGTTGCGGGTCTGCCATTTCCTGGCCCAGGCCGCACACGAGACCGACCGCTTCCGCACGCTGGAGGAGCGGGGCGGGCCGGCCCAATTCGCCCGCTATGAGGGCCGCGAGGACCTCGGCAACACCGAACCCGGGGACGGGGCGCGCTATCACGGGCGCGGGATCTTCCAGCTCACCGGGCGCGCCAACTACCGGCGCATGAGCCGGCTGGTGAACGTCGACCTCGAAGGACGGCCGGAGCTCGCGCTCGATCCGCGCGTCTCGATCCAGATCGCCTTCGCCTATTGGCGCGACCGCAAGATCAACGCCGCGGCCGACCGCGACGACACGGCCCGCGTCACCCAGCTGATCAATGGCGGCGCAGGCGGCCTCGCCGCCCGCCGGCAATTGCTGACGACGGCGAAGGGAATCTGGTTCTGAGAGCCGGCCCCCTCGGCGCCGTCGCCGTCCGGGCTCGCCGCGCCGTACCCGCCTGGAACGAGCGGGCCGCGGCTCAGCGATGCCCGGCCTTCAGCGCCTGATCGAGATCGCCATAGAGATCGTCGACATCCTCGATGCCGGTCGATAGCCGCAGCAGGTCGGGCGGGCAGGGCGAGCCGGCCCCCTCGATCGAGGCGCGATGCTCGATCAGGCTCTCGACGCCGCCCAGAGAGGTGGCGCGCTTGTACAGTTCGACATGCGCGGCCGACTTGATCGCCGCCGTCTCGCCGCCGATCACCTGGACCGAGAGCATGAAGCCGAAGCCGCCTTCCATCTGGCGCGCCGCGATGTCGTGGCCCGGGTGCTGCGGCAGGCCCGGATAGAGCACGCGCGAGACCAGCGGATGGGCCGAGAGCTTCGTCGCCAGCGCCAGGGCCGAGGCCGATTGCCGCTCCTGCCGGAGATGGAGCGTGCGCATGCCGCGCATCAGGAGATAGGCCTCGAACGGGCCGAGGATGGCGCCCTGCATCTTGCGCACCGTCTTGACGCGAGCCCAGAACGCGTCGTCCTCGCGGGCACAGAGCGCGCCGGCGATCACGTCGGAATGGCCGTTCAGCACCTTGGTGGCGGCATGCATGACGATGTCGGCGCCGAGCGTCAGCGGGCGCGTATGGACCGGCGAGGCGCAGGTCGAGTCGACCGCGAGCTTGGCGCCGGCGGCATGGGCGATCTCGGCCGCGGCGGCGATGTCGGTGATGGTCCAGAGCGGGTTGGACGGCGTTTCGACCCAGACCAGCCTGGTGACGCCGGGCTTCATCGCGGCCTTCAGCCTGGCGAGATCGTCGGTCTCGACGAAGTCGATCTTCAGCCCCCAGCGCGTCGCTTCGGTCAGCAGCCAGGAGCGCAGCGCCCAGTACATCACCTTGGAGGCGACGACGTGATCGCCGGGCGAGAGCGCCTGGAACACGGCGGTCGCGGCGGCCATTCCCGAGCCGAACAGCAGCGCTCCGGCCTCGGCCTCCTCGAGCATGGCGAGCACGGCCTGCGCCTCATGGACCGTCTCGTTGTCCGGCCGGCCGTAGACGAAGCCCGAGGAATAGGCGTTGTCCTCGTCGCGGACATAAGTCGTGGCGACGTGGATCGGCGGCACCACCGCCTTGGTCAGAGGGTCGATCTTGCCCAGTGCCTGGGCGGCGAGCGAGCGGGGATGCAGCGGGCGCTTGGTCATGGCGATCCAGTTTCTACTATGAGAGACAATTCATCTCACCCGTTCCGCTGCAGCGCAAGAGAGACGCCTTGCCGGGAGCACAGGGACACCCCATGCTCGCCGCATGACCCTGTCAACGGAAGCCGATCGTCAGCCGGGCCTATGGCTGGCCGCACTTCTCGCCATCCTGCCCGTGGTCGCGGCGTCGCTCATCGGCAGTGCCGTGACCGTACCCCAGATCCCGGGCTGGTACGCGGCCCTCGCCAAGCCGCCCTTCAATCCGCCGAACTGGCTGTTCGCGCCCGTCTGGACGACGCTGTTCGCATTGATGGCGCTGGCGGCCTTCCGCATCTGGCGCCGGCCGGCCGGGACGGCGGGCAGAGCGCGGGCGCTGCTCGCCCATCACCTCCAGCTCGCGCTCAACGTGCTCTGGTCCTGCGTCTTCTTCGGGCTGAACAGCCCGACCGGGGGGCTCGTCGTGATCGCGCTGCTGCTGGCGACGATCGCCTGGACGATGCGGTGCTTTGCCGGACTGGGCGACAGGCTGTCCGCAGCTCTCTTCGCCCCCTATCTCGCCTGGGTGGGGTTCGCGGGCCTGCTCAACGCCTCGATCTGGTGGCTGAACCGCTGATCAGCCGATCGAGCGCTCGATCACGCGCAGCACCGTCTCGCGCAGCTCGGCGATCGTGAAAGGCTTGGTCATCACCTCCGCGACGATCGTCTCGAGGCTCTTGGCGCGCTCGCGCTGCTCGGCATAGCCGGTCATCAGCATGATGGTGAGATCGGGGAACTGTTGCTTGGCGGCGAGCGCCAGTGCGATGCCGTCCATCAGCGGCATGCGGATATCGGTGAGCAGCAGGTCGAAATGCCCCTGCTCGGCCATCAGGATATCGAGTGCCTCGGCGCCGTCGCCGGCGGTCAGGCAGTCGTGCCCGTCCATGGCGAGGCCGCGCGCGACCAGCGAGCGCAGGCTTTCCTCGTCGTCGACCACGAGAATGCGCGACATCGCTCAGATCCCCGGAAGGCCGGCCTGATCGGCCGTCTCGATGACGCCGACATAGGGCAACTGGCGATAGGAATGCGCGACGTCCATGCCGTAGCCGACGACGAAATAGTCCGGGCATTCGAAGCCGACATAGTCCGCCTGGATGTTGACGGCGCGCTTGCCGGGCTTCTCCAGCAGCACGGCGGTGGAGACGCGGGCGGCGCCGCGCGCGGCGAGCAGGTCCTTGGCGAAGGCGAGCGTGCGGCCGGATTCGAGGATGTCGTCGACCAGGAGCACATGCCGGCCTCGGACATCGCTCTGGACGTCCCGCAGGATCTCGACCTGGCCCGAGGACACGGTGGCGGCGCGGTAGCTCGACAGATGGACGAACTCGACCTGCGGGGCCATGCCGGCGCGGTGCATGGCCCGGATCAGATCGGCGACGAACATGAAGCTGCCCTTCAGCACCGCGACGACGAGCAGGTCCTCACCCGCGCCTGCGGCAATCTCGGCGGCCATTTCGGCGTTGCGCGCGGCGATCGCCGCCTCGTCGTAGAGAACGCGGATACGCTGGGGCTGGGGCATCGACGACCGTTCCTTTCGGCGCGGGCCAGGGCCCGCGCAGCCCCGTGATCGCGGGCTAAACCATTCAGGGCCAGTCATAGCGTCCATATGCGGACAATTGAAGCGGGCGGGCTGACGCGTGCAGGAAATCAGGTGTGGGAAATCAGTCGAGGCTGGCGAGGCCGCCGGGGGTGCCCGCGCCGAAGCGCAGCTGGATCGAGCGCCCGTTCTCGGGCGGCGAGGCGAGGCGGGCGCGGAAATGCATGAGCTCGGCCGGCTGGAGCGTCGGGCGCGGCGGCTCCGTCGTCCAGCTGTAGAGCACCTTGCCGTCCTCGCTCCGCACCGTCACGGTGATCGGCGGCACCTTGGCGACGCCCCTGGTGATGTTGGTGACGTCGCCCGAGACCACCAGGAAGCGTCCCTGCGGGTCCTGGACGAGGTCGCTCTCCACGGCGCTGAAGGCGAGGCCGCGGACATTCACGGGCAGGCCGATCCTGGCATAGAGATCGGCGAACTGGGGTATCACCCTGACGACGCGCTCGCGCTGCCAGAGGCCGAGCCCGAGCGCGGCGAAACCGGCGACGACGAGCAGGCCGGCCGCCGCCGAGGGCAGCCCCGCGACCGGATTGCCGACATCGGTCCAGCTCCGCCGGCGCCGGGCCGGCGCGGCCGGTGGCGCCTCCGGCTGCGCGGGGCCGGCCCGCTCGGCTGCGAGCGCCGAGATGTCGGCGTCGATCTCTGCCGCCCGGCGCAATTCCTCTTCCAGCTCGGCGGCGGTCTGCTCCGGGCTGGGTGCGGAGGGAAGCTCCGGGCCCGCGGCAGCGAGGTCGGATTCCAGGATGTCGCCGGGCGGCGGCGCCTCGATCTGCCAGGTCGTCTGGCAACTGGCGCAGCGCACCTTGCGGCCGCCGGTCCCGATCTTGGCTTCGGCGATCTCGTATCGGCTGGCGCAGTTGGGGCAGACGATCAGCATGGCCTGACAGCGGTCGCTCCGCGCGGCATCGGCGCGATTTCGGTGCGGAGCCTGATCCTCTCGCCGTCTCCGGCAAGCCGAAGCGGGGGCGGCGCACGGCTCCGGCTCCCATAGGGTGGATTTATGGTTAATGTCGCGTAAAGCCGAGGCGGCCCGGCTGAGGAAAACGCCTCGACGCCTCCCGCGGGGGCCTGGTCTCGGTGTAGGATCGCGCCGGATCGGCGCCTGTCCGGCACGATTCGCAAGGCGAGCGAGAGGAGCGGCGTTGGTTCGGTTCGAGAATGTCGGGTTGCGGTACGGGATGGGGCCGGAGGTGCTGAAGGACATCAACTTCGGCATCGCGCCGCGCTCGTTCCAATACCTGACCGGGCCGTCCGGCGCCGGCAAGACCACGCTGATCCGGCTGATCCTGATGGCGCTGAAGCCGACGCGCGGCCTGGTCAACCTGTTCGGGCAGGACGTCTCGCGCCTCGATGCCGCCACGCTCACCGATTTTCGTCGGCGCATGGGCGTCGTCTTCCAGGACTTCCGGCTGCTCGACCATCTCACCGTCTACGAGAACGTCGCGCTTCCCTTGCGGGTGATCGGCAAGGAGGAGGCGAGCTATCGGGCCGAGGTGGTCGAGCTGCTGCGCTGGGTGGGGCTGGGCGAGCGCATGCATGCCGTGCCGGCGGTGCTGTCCGGCGGCGAGAAGCAGCGCGCCGCGATCGCGCGTGCCCTGATCAGCCGGCCGCAATTGCTGCTCGCCGACGAGCCGACCGGCAATGTCGATCCGGGCCTCGGGCGGCGCCTGCTGCGGCTGTTCATGGAATTGCAGTCGCTGGGGACGGCGGTGGTGATCGCGACCCACGACATCGCCCTGATGGAGCTCTACGACGCGCCGCGCCTCGTGCTGGCGGACGGACATCTGCATGTCGATGCCTGATCTCGTCGAATCGGAAGAGGCCGAGGAGGAGCGGGCGCGCGGCGGGCCGCGCCTGCCCGCGAGCCTGCGCCGCGACCAGCCTCTGGTCCCGGTCGATTCGGTCGCCGGGCGTGCCCTCGTCGTGGTCATCGCCATCCTGACCTTCCTGGCGGCGCTGAGCGCCGGGGCGGCGCTGCTCGCCGCCCGCGCCTCGGAGCAATGGCGCGGCGCGGTCGCCAACGAGATGACGATCCAGATCAGGCCGGATCCGCGCCGAAATATCGAGCAGGACATCGCCCGCGCGGTCGAACTCGCCCGGGCCGTGCCGAGCGTTTCCGACGTGCGGCCGATGCCGCGTGCCGAATCGGACAAGCTGCTCGAGCCCTGGCTCGGCGCCGGGCTCGACCTCGTCGAATTGCCGGTGCCGCGGCTGATCGTGCTGCGGCTGTCCTCGACCGTCGCCACCGATCTCGTCGCCTTCGGCCAGACGCTGCGGCGCGAGGTGCCGAGCGCGACGCTCGACGATCACCGGCTCTGGGTGCGCCGGCTCTCGACCATGGCGAGCACGATCATCCTGGCCGGCGTCGCGGTCGTGCTGCTCGTGCTGGTCGCGGCCGGGCTCGCTGTCGCTTTCGCGACGCGCGGCGCCATGGCCGGCAGCCGCGATTCTGTCGAGGTGCTGCATTTCGTCGGCGCGACCGACGAGTTCATCGCGCGCGAGTTCCAGACGCGCTTCGTCGCGCTCGGCCTGCGTGGCGGTGCGGCGGGCGGGCTCGCGGCGATCATGGCGATCGCCCTGCTCGGCTTCCTGTCCTCGGCCTGGAGCGCGACGCCGGAAGCCGACCAGCTGCAGGCGCTGTTCGGCGCCTTCGAGATCGGCTGGTCGGGCTATGCGGTGGTGATCCTGGTGGCGGCGGTGGTCGCGGCGATCGCAGGACTCGTCTCGCGCCTGACGGTACGGCATTATCTGCGGGCAATGGGCTGAATCGCTTCACGGCGAAGTTGTGGGCGTGCCGTCATTGTGCCCGATTGGGCGGTTAGTGACCCAACCTCATGGTGCTGCTTGGAACCCGGCAAGGTCATCTTCCCTGCGTTGAGGACAGCCCGGCTGACCTGCGACCGATGACGGTGGACGCCTCCCCGCGGCGCCGCTTGCTGCGCCGCTTCCTGCTCTGGTCGGGCTGCGCCGGCGCGCTCCTGCTCGCCGCCGGATATGTCCGTTTCGCCACCGGCCTGTCGGTGACCGAGGTCGGCGCGCCCCCGGCGACGGATGCGATCGTCGTGGTCACCGGCGGCGCGCAACGGATCGGCGACGCGGTCAGCCTGCTCAACGCCGATCGCGGAAGGCGTCTCCTGATCAGCGGCGTCAATGAAAGGACGAGCCGCGAGGAGCTGGCCAAGCTCAACCCGACGGCGCGCGAGGCGCTGGCCTGTTGCGTCGACCTCGACTATCGCGCCCGCAACACCATCGGAAACGCCATCGAGGCCCGGCGCTGGGTGCAGCGGCACGGCTTCCGCTCGCTGCTGGTGGTGACGTCGAACTATCACATGCCGCGCACGCTGCTCGAATTCGGCCATGCGATGCCGGGCGTGCGCTTCGTGCCGCATCCGGTCGTGACCGACCAGGTCGACGTCGCCGGCTGGTGGCGGGACTGGCACACGATCCGGCTGCTGACGCCGGAATACCTCAAATACCTGGTCGCGGCCGTCCGCAGCACATTCGAGACCGATCCCGAGACCTCACGGCTGTCGGTGATCATCGGCGGCCGCAAGCCGGTCTCGCCGAAGCCGGGCGACCTGATCGGACCCGAGCACGACAAGCGCTCGCGGGCCGCGGCCCAGGGGCGCGGTGCCTGACTTTCCGGCGGGCTCTTGACGCGCCCCGGCCGCCGGGGTTCTTGCGGGCCATGTTGCTGATCCGCTCGCTCCTGTTCAACGTCGCCTTCTATCTCAATCTCGCGCTGTGGCTGGTCGCGGCGATGGTGACGCTCGTCCTGCCGCACCGATTCCTGCTGATGGTCGCGCAGGGCTGGGCGTGGAGCTCGCTCTGGCTGATGAAGGTGATCGTCGGCACGCGCTACGAGATCGAGGGCGTCGAGAACATCCCGCCCGGCGGCATCATCATGGCGGCCAAGCACCAATCGGCCTGGGAGACCTTCGCGCTGGTGACGGTGTTCCGCAACCCCGTCTACATCCTCAAGCGCGAGCTGACCTGGCTGCCCTTCTTCGGCTGGTGCCTGCTCAAGCTGAGGATGATCCCGGTCGATCGCGGCGCGCGCAGCCGGGCGCTGCAGGCGGTGACGCGGCGCGCCAGGGTCGAGCTCGGCCAGAACGGCCGGCAGCTGATGATCTTCCCCGAGGGCACGCGCCGCCCGGCTGGCGCCGAGCCGGCCTACAAATACGGCGTCGCCCACCTCTATGCCGAGCTCGGCGTGCCCTGCGTCCCCGTCGCGCTCAATGCCGGGCTGTACTGGCCGCGCCGTAGCCTGATCAAGCGGCCGGGCACGATCCGCGTCGAGATCCTGCCGCCGATCGCGCCGGGCATGGACAAGATGGCGTTCCACGCGCTGCTGCAGGACCAGATCGAGACGGCGAGCAACCGGCTGCTGGCGGAAGGCCTCGCCGAACTCGCCCGGCTCGGTGTGTCGCCTCCTGTCAGCATACGGCAGGAGGCGCAGCCCAGCGCCTGATCGCCCTTGACAAGGGCGGGCACTGTTCCGATTTTGTTCTGGAACAAAGGAGGAACGACATGGCTGCTCTCGCCCGAGCCCGCGTCCCGTTCGATCGCACCAGGACCGCCGATGCGATGCCGCGCCAACTCAATCTGCTGGAGGCGATCCAGCCCGCCGCGGCAGAGCATCCCGCTGCATCGGCCGCCGAAGAGGCGGAACGGGGGCAGGTGCGCGAGATGCCGCTGCGGGCCACCGCCCGTCTCGCGGAGCGCCGTTTCACCGCCTGGCGCGGTCGTTCCGGGCGCCGCTATGTCGCCTCAGTCTTCGCCGTCCAGGACGGTCATGCCCTCGGTTTCAGCGATGCCGTGCTGCTCGCGGTCTCGCCCGAGCGCAGGATCGTGGCGGCGCGCGACAGCGGTCCCTTCGGCATCGACGCGGCGCTGACCCGCTGGCGCGACGCGGTCGCCATGGCCGGCGCCTGCGAGATCCACGTCCACCTCCTCGCCGAGGACGGGGCGGGACGGCGTAGCGCCCTGCTCGATCTGATGCCGGAGGCGTGAGGTCACCGGAATCGGGCCGTCATTCCGGGACTTCGCGGAGCGAAGGGTCCGGAACCCATGAACACGACACTCTTCGTCGTTGCGAAGAGCGCAAGCGACGAGGCAATCCAGAGGGGCGTCGAGCTCTGCGGCTCTTGGATTGCTTCGCTGCGCTCGCAATGACGGCGTTTCGTCCGGCGCCGTCGTGTTCATAGGTTCCGGGCTCAGGCCTTCGGCCTGACCCGGAATGACGGGTGGCTCCGATGTGAGCGTTCAAAGCGCCGCCAGGCGGTCGGCCCTGTCGAGCTCGGCGACGAGATGCGCCAGCAGAGGGTCGTGGATGCCCATCTCGTGCAGATGCTCGTGGGTGCGCCGGACATAGTCCGGATTCTCGCCGGAGACGCCCTTGCCCTGGCGCACCAGAGCGAGCACGGCGGCTTCCGGAAGGCGGCCGGCATACTGGCCGTGGCTGCGATCGGCGACATAGGTCAGCGCGCTGAGGCGCCGGCCGTCGTCGAGCCGCAAGGCGAGCCGGCGCTCGAGATAGACGGCCGTCGCCTGCTCGCGGGCGCGCAGATAGTCGATGGTTTCCTCGGCCTGCCCGGCGGCGACGCGGAAGGCGACGCCGCGGCAGATGCCGCCGCGATCGAGGCCGAGCACAAGGCCCGGCACCTCCGGCGTGCCGCGATGGACATGCGAATAGATGCAGAGCGCGCGGTGGAAGCCGTGCAGGCGCGCGCCGACGCGCTCGACGAAGGCAAAGCCGGGACGCCAGATCAGCGAACCGTAGCCGAACACCCAGAGATCTTCCGGCGGAAGCGACGCCGTCATCCGATCCTCACAATTTAGCCCGCTTGCCTCGCCAGAGAGGCTCTCGCCATCCGCAGGCGGACCATCTCCGCCGGTGCTGGCGCGTTGCGGCCCCGGTCGCTATCAACCCATCGAGATTTTCGCAATGGAGCGCCCGCGCATGCCCGACGCCACCCCCACGCGCCGGCACGGCCGCGTCTGGCTCTACGCGCCCTTCGCCTTGCTGGCGCTGCTCGCGGCCGGCTGGTCCGGCATCTGGGGCTTCGCGCGCAGCAAGGTCGACCAGGAGCTCGACGCCGGCATCGCCCGCGAGGCGCGGGCCGGGCGCAACTGGACCTGCCGGGAGCGCAGCGTCGGCGGCTACCCGTTCCGGATCGAGGTGCGCTGCGCCAGCCTGACGCTGACCTCCTCCCGCTGGGGTGACGAGGTCAAGGTCGATGCGGGCCCGGCGGTCGCGGTCGCGCAGGTCTGGACGCCGGGCCATATCATCCTGCAGATGACCGGGCCGATGCTGGCGAACCTGCCGCAGGGGCGCAAGGCGGCGCTCGACTGGAAGGAATTCGCGGCCAGCCTGCGTCTGAGCGGACTCGCCTTCGAACGCTTCTCGCTCGTGCTGGACGAGCCGGTGCTGACCGTGACAGAACCCGGACAGGCAGCTGCCGAGACCTGGCGAGCTTCTGCGGCCGAAGCGCATCTGCGGCCCAATCCGCAGCGCTTCGCCAGCGACGGGACGGTGGACCTCGCCGTCAACGCCAGGGGCGGCGTATTGCCGGCCCTGGAAGCGCTGATCGGCAACGGCCAGGCGGCCGATCTCGACCTGCAGGCGAGCCTGTCGGGTGCGCCCGCCTTTCGGCGCGGTTTCAATCCCGATGCGCTCGAAGCCTGGCGCACGGCCGGGGGCGGGCTGGAGGTGGCCAGGCTCGCCGTCGTCAAGGGGCCGACGCGGCTGGAGGCGACCGGCCGGATCGCGCTCGACGAGACGCACCGGCCGAGCGGGCGGATCGATGCGGCGGTCGCCGGGATCGACCGCATCGCCGGCGTCAAGGTCGGTGGGCTGACGGCGGGCCTCGGCGCCCTGTTCGGCGGTCGCGCCGGGGACGGCGCCCAAGGCAATGCGGCGGCAGGGCTCGCGCCGCTGCCGCCGATCGTCCTGCGCGAGGGCAGGGTATTCCTCGGGCCGCTCAGGCTTCCCCTGCAGCCGCTGCTGCCGCTGTATTGAACATCCAAGCGCCTCGGTCGTTCCGGACAGGCCGCGGCCTAAGCCTGGAACCCGGGCTCGCCGCTTGGCGGCGCCCCGGAAAGGCAGGAGTGGCTCAGGCTGCGGGCAGGGCCGCCCGCGGCGCCTCGATCTTCACCAGCGCCTTCTTGACCGCGTCCTGAACCTTCTCGAAGGCCCGGACCTCGATCTGGCGGACGCGCTCGCGCGAGACGCCGAACTCCTCGGAGAGCTCCTCCAGGGTGATCGGGTCCTCGGCGAGGCGGCGCGCCTCGAAAATGCGGCGCTCGCGCTCGTTGAGCACGCCCAGCGCCTCGCGCAGCGCCTGGTGGCGGTTGTCGCTCTCCTCGGAGGCGGCGAGACGGTTCTCCTGGCTGTCGCTGTCGTCGACCAGCCAGTCCTGCCATTCGCCCTCGCCATCCTCGCGCAGCGGGGTGTTCAGCGAGGCGTCGCCGCCGAGGCGGCGGTTCATGTCGATCACGTCCTGCTCGGCGACGCCGAGCTTGGTCGCGATGCTCTTGACCTGGTCGGGCTTGAGATCGCCCTCGCCGAGCGCCGAGATGCGGCTCTTCGCCTTGCGCAGGTTGAAGAACAGCTTCTTCTGGTTGGCGGTGGTGCCCATCTTCACCAGCGACCAGGAGCGCAGGATGTATTCTTGGATCGAGGCCTTGATCCACCACATCGCATAGGTCGCGAGCCTGAAGCCCTTGTCGGGCTCGAAGCGCTTGACCGCCTGCATCAGGCCGACATTGCCTTCCGACACGACCTCGCCCATCGGCAGGCCGTAGCCGCGATAGCCCATGGCGATCTTGGCGACGAGGCGCAGATGCGAGGTCACGAGCTTATGGGCCGCATCGCGGTCGCCATGCTCGCGCCAGCGTTTCGCCAGCATGAATTCCTCGTTCGGCTCCAGCATCGGGAACCGACGGATCTCGTCCAGATAACGTGAAAGTCCGCCCTCCGCGGACATGACGGGCAACGACGCAGTCGCCATGCTCGTACTCCTTTCCAGCTCCCGCTTTGCGGCGAGCCAACCACCCGATGTTCCATCGGGCAGGATCGTCCGGTGCTGTGCGCTGACGACGACCTTCGCCCTGTCGCCCGCTGCGAGCACCCTAGCGGCGCCCCTTTAGCCATCCGCTTTCGCAGCGCAGTATAGACGATGCGAGGGTGGCGGAAAGTGGGCCGCGCAGCAAAAGTCCGTCACAGGATCGAGAGCTCTGCTTGCAAACGTGCAAAGTCGGCAGGCGGTTCCGACTCGAAGCGCAATTCCTCGCCGGTGAGCGGATGCTCGAAGCCGAGCAGGCGCGCATGCAGCGCCTGACGGCCGAGAGCGGCGAGCGCGGCGCGGGCCTTGTCGGGCAGACGGCTCGCCTTGGTCATGAATCCGGAGCCGTAGAGCTGGTCGCCGAGCAGCGGGTGGCCGATATGGCTCATATGGACGCGGATCTGGTGGGTGCGGCCGGTTTCGAGCCGGCACTCGACCAGGCTCGCCAGGGCCTCGGCCTCCTCATGGCCGCGCAGCAGAGGCGGGTAGCGCTCGATCAGCTCGATATGGGTGATGGCCTCGCGGCCGCGCCCCTCGCCGACCACCATCATCTTCTCGCGATTGCGATTCGAGCGCTCGATCGGGGCGTCGATCGTGCCGGTCTGCCGGCGCGGTGCGCCCCAGACCAGGGCGAGATAAGCGCGTTCGAGAGGCCCGGTGCGGCCATGGTCGGCGAACTGCTTGGCGAGGCCGCGATGGGCCCTGTCGTTCTTGGCGACGACGAGCAGCCCGCTGGTGTCCTTGTCGAGCCTGTGGACGATGCCGGGCCGGCGCACGCCGCCGATGCCGGAGAGGCTCGCCCCGCAATGGGCGATCAGCGCGTTGACCAGCGTCCCGTCCTCATGGCCGCCGGCGGGGTGGACGACGAGCCCGGCGGGCTTGTCGATCACGATCAGGTGCTCATCCTCGAAGACCACGGCGAGCGGGATGTCCTGGCCGACAGGCGCCGCGGGCCTGGCCTCGGGCATGACGAGGCAGAGCCGCTGGCCGGCCGCGACCTTGCGGCTCGGATCGGCGACCATCGCCCCGTCGATGCTGACGCCGCCCTCCTTGATCACCTGCTGCAGGCGGGCGCGCGAGACCTCGCCGCCGAGCAGGGCGAGCGCCTTGTCGAGGCGAAGGCCGGCCTGCTCGGGCGTGATGACGAGTTCGGTGGCGGGCTGCGCGGTGGACGTTTCGGGCGTGGTCATGCGCCGTCTATAGGCGGCCGGAAGGCAAAGATCACGCGTCATGCTCGGGCTCGCCCCGAACATGGCAGCCCGGAAGGCACAAGCGCGCGCCTTCTCGGCATGAGATTGCCGGCTCCTCGCTGCGCCTCGGCCGAGAATGACGCGCGCTGTCGCGTCAGCTGAAGATCCGAAACCGCCCCTTCGTCTCCCCCGGCGCCTGCTGCTCCGGGCCGGGGTCGTCGGGGGCGTGCGCGACCGGAAAGACGACCGGCGCCGGCTTGGCCTGCTGCGAAGCCGGCTTCGTCGTCACCGGCGCGATCTCGGCGACGGCCTCGGATGGCGCAGGAGCGGGCGCGACGGCCGGCTCTGGTCTGGTCTCCGGTTTGGCCTCGGCTGCGGCTTCCGGCTGCGCGGGTTCGCTCGGCGCGGACGGAGCGAGTCCGGCCGCGGCGGGCGCCGCCTGGGCCTCGACGATCTCGGCCTTGCCTTCGAGCAGCGGGGCCGAGGGCTGGTCGAGATCGGCGAGGACGTCGTCGTCGAGATGCGCGCCCTGGCTGCCGAGCGTCGCCGGCGGCACGGTCCAGACGAAGGCGTCGAGCCGGCCCGAGATCGGCGAGACCGGCAGCCATTGGTCGGAGACGAGGCCGTCGGCGACCCAGGCGGCGTCGCGCGGCGCGCGGGTGGCGCGGGCCAGCCATTCGCGCACGCGGCCCGTGGCGCCGTGCTCGGCCTCCTCGAGCTCGGCCATCAGCAGGCAGGCGCGCACCGAGGCGCCGCCGGCGAGCAGCGGCTTCAGGGTGGCGCGGGCGCGGGCGAAGTCCTGCGCGTGGATGGCGGCTCCGGCGAGGGCGAGCACGCCCTCGGGATCGGCGGGCCGGAGCTTCGCCAGCGTCTCGGCGCGGGCGAGCCGGTCGCGGGCGCTGTCGCCGGGGCGGACATCGAGATAGGCGCTGGCGATGTCGGGATGCGAGACCTGCTTCCAGGCCGCTTCCAGCAGCCGCGCCGCCTTCTTGATGTCGCCGCGCTCCGAGAGCATCCGGCCGGCCAGGGCCGCCGCGGGGGTGAGGCCCGGCGCGAGCTTGACCGCTTCGAGGGCGGCGGCGAGCGCCTTCTCGGGCTCGCGATCCTTGGCCTCGAGGGCTTCGGCCGCGAGCAGGACGGCGCGCTGGCGCTTGGCCTCGCCCTTGTCGGCGAGGCGCAGGGCGGCACGGCGCTCGACGGCGGTGCGGGCGGCCTGCCAGTCGCCGGCGGCGGTGTGGAAGTCGAGCAGGGCGTCGTTGGCCCAGGCGAGCGAGGGCGAGCGGCGCACCGCGTCGTCGGCGAAGGCGCGGGCGGCGGCCATGTCGCCGCGCCGGCGCGCCTCGACGAAGAGACCGCGCAGGCCGAGCACGCGGGTCTCGGGCTTGTCGAGCATCGCCTTGAAGGCCGCCTCCGCCTGACCGCGATCGCCGGAGAGCTGGGCCGACTGCGCTTCGAGCAGCAGAGTCAGCGGTTCGCCGGCGGCGAATTTGCGGGCATCGGTGGCGTAGCGCCCGGCGGCGACGGGGTCGCCCGCGCCGATCGCGACCATGCCGCGCGAGATCGCCTCGAAGCCGCGCGCCCGGCGCCGCGCCCGCGAGGCGAAGCCGAAGGCGGAGGGCAGGCCGAAGACGAAGCGCAGCACGGCCCAGGCGACGAGCGCGAGGAAGGCGAGCATGACGACGCCGATCGCGGCGATCGCGACGCTGGTCTCGATCCGGTAGCCCTGCCAGAGAATCGAGACCTCGCCCGGGCGGTCGGCGAGCCAGACGGCACCGGCGGCGAGCAGGGCGATGACAAAGAGATAGACCAGTACGCGAACCATCGGATCTATCCCCTCAGCCTGCCGTGCCCAGCGCCGCGACCGCGTCCTGCGCGATGCGGTCTATCGTCGATTCCGCAGCCGCTCGCTGCTTCAGCGCCGTGCCGAAGGCTTCGCTGCCGCGCCGCGCCGGCTCGGGCAGCTGCGTCCAGAGCTCGGCCGCCCTGACGACGTCGCCCTGGGCGAGCGCTGCCTCCAGCCGGATCGGCAGGGTCGCAGGATCGCTGGAGCCGGATTCGCCGACCGGGCGGATGGTGACGATGCGGCTCGCCAGGCCGAGCAGCTTGTCTTCCCAGCTGTTGGCGGCCGGCGCGGTCTCGCGCACGAACAGGGCGTGATGGCTCTTGAACTGCGCCAGCAGCCTGTCGCGCGTCGGCGCCCCGGCGCCGGCGACGGCGGCGAGCGCAGCCCGCTGCTCGGCCGGGATGTCGCCGAGCGCGGCGAGGTCGGACTGGAAGGGGCGGCCGGAGCCGATCGCGTCGCGGATCCGTTCGGCGAGGACGACGCGCGCCGCGGCGAGCGCCTGCCTGCTCGGCTGGGCGGCGCTCCTGGCAGCGGCCTCGACGCCGGCGAGACGCTGGCCCAGCGCGGTGGCCGCGTCGCGG
>NZ_FYAS01000052.1 GCF_900185715.1 Allobosea sp. CS1GBMeth4 | reverse complement strand
CGGCGGCCATGGGGGCGGCGGCGGTGGCCATGGCGGCGGCGGCTCCGGTGGCGGAGGCCACGGTGGCGGTGGCGGCGGTCATGGTGGTGGAGGTGGTTCCGGCGGCGGCGGCCATGGCGGTGGCGGCGGTGGCGGCGGCCACGGCGGCGGGGGCGGCCATGGCGGCGGCGGTCTTGGTGGAGGCGGCAGGGGCTGAGTGATCCGACCGGACGGAGCATTCGCTCACGACACATGGCTCGGGCGCGGCGATCGCCGCGCCCGTTGCGTTGCGCAATGCCGGATGCTCCTCGATATCGCTGCAGCCTCGCTGGTGGCAGCTCGCCCTCGCAGCGGCCACGAAGCCTGTGTCCATTGCAGCGAAACTTGCTCTAGAGTGGGATGCAGGCCCGCGACCTGGCGTCGGCCAGCCGAGCGGCCCCGCCAGCTCCGAGGCAGACCATGTTCGCCGAATACCTCTCCTCCGCGCTGGTGACGCTGCTGGTCACGCTCGATCCGCCGGGGCTGGCGCCGATCTTCCTGTCGCTCACGCGTGGCATGTCGGAGGGCGAGCGGCGCCAGGTCGCGGTGCGCGCCTGCATCATCGCCTTCGGCATCATGGCCTTCTTCGGCCTCGCCGGCGACGTTGTGCTGAAGGCGCTCGGCGTCTCGCTGCCGGCCTTCCGCATCGCCGGCGGCTTCCTGCTGTTCTGGATCTCGTTCGAGATGGTCTTCGAGCGCCGCAACGAGCGCAAGCAGCAGACGGCCGACACCGCCATCACCCAGGACCATATCCGCAACGTCGCCGCCTTCCCGCTGGCGATCCCGCTGATGGCCGGGCCCGGCGCGCTGACCGCGATGATGCTGCTCGCCGGCCGCGCCGACGGCGACATCGCCATGCTCTCGGCGCTCGCCGCGATCTGCGGGCTGGTGATCCTCGCCTGCCTCGCCGTCTTCCTGCTGGCGCTGCCGATCGCCCGCCTGCTCGGCGTCACCGGCAATGTCGTGCTGACCCGCCTGCTCGGCGTCATCCTCGCTGCGCTCGCGGTGCAGTTCGTCATCGACGGCGTCCGCGCGGTGGTGCGCGGCGGCTGAGCCGTCGGCGGCCCGGAAGTCTCTACGCCTTGACGTAGACGAACGCCTCCCTGCCCGAAGCGAGCCGGACGCTGATGCGCTTGTAGTCCGCCACCTCATACCGGTCGGCCGCCGCGAGTTCCGCGGCGGTGATGGCGAAGACCTTGCCGGGCACGCTGTCGGCCGGGTCGGCGCTCGGCGCCACCACCGGGTGGAAACGCTTGCCGCTGGTGCGGATCACCTCGGGATCGGTGATCTCCAGCATGGTCCGGCGGTAGCCGGGCATGGCGTCGTCATGACCGTCGAGCAGGCGCCCGAACGAGGCGAGCTGGACGTTCTCCTGCTGCAAGGTGCCGTAGGAGAACAGAAGGATGCTGCGCTCGTCCGCCATGCTCGCGGCTCCCGACCACCGCGATTCTAGAGCGCGGCCAGCAGCTTTTCGCGCGCCGCGCGCGAGCCGGCAAGCCGCTGCCGCGCCGCAGCCAGGATGGCGGCCGGCGCCTCCTGCGGCGTGCCGGAGCGGAAGGGCGGCGCCGGCGCATATTCGAGCGCGAGCTGGATCACCTGCGCCTCCTCCTCGCCGAGCAGCTCGGCGATCACGGCGAGGCCGAAATCGATGCCGGAGGTGACGCCGCCGGCGGTGATCAGCTTGCCGTCACGCACGACGCGGCCTTCCGTCGGGACCGCACCGAGCCGGGCGAGGAAATCATGCGCGTTCCAATGCGTCGTCGCGCGCTTGCCCTGCAGCAGCCCGGCCATGCCGAGCACCAGCGAGCCGGTGCAGACCGAGGTGAGATAGCGCAGCTGCCCGGCCCGCTCGCGCAGGAAGGCGAGGACGACCTCGTCGCTCAGCAGCGGATTGACCCCGGCCCCGCCCGGCACGCAGAGCACGTCGAGCGGCGGACAATCGGCGAAGGTCGTGGTCGGCGTCAGCATGAGCCCGGTCGCGGCCCGGACCGGCGCCGTGTCCTTCCAGATCAGGTGCACCTGCGCATCGCGCGCCGAGGCGAAGACCTCATAGGGGCCGGTGAGGTCGAGCTGCTGGACCTGCGGGAAGACGAGGATGCCGAAGCTGAGGGACATGGGGTGGAGCTCCTGATTGACGCCTCCAGCCTAGCGGGCGAAGCTGTGGCCGAACTGCCAAGCAGCCCTCGCTTCATGCCAAACCGACGCCGCATCGAGATCCTGACCTTCCCCGGCGGGCAGTTGCTCGACGTCGCCGGCCCCTTGCAGGTCTTCGCCACCGCCAACGATCTCGCCCACCTCGCCGGCCGCCCCCTCCCCTACGAAGCCGCCGTGGTCGCCGCCGAAGGCAGCATCGTCACCACCTCAGGCCTCGCGCTCGCCGCCAGTCCGCTGCCGCCCGCCGACCGGCCGCTGCACACGCTGGTCGTCGCCGGCGGCCGCGGCGTCAACGCGGCCTGCCGCGACGCGGCGCTGGTCACCTGGGTCCGGCAGCGCGCCGCGACGGCGCAGCGCGTCGCCTCGGTCTGCAGCGGCGCCTTCCTGCTCGCGGCCGCCGGGCTGCTCGACGGCCGGCGTGCCGCCACCCATTGGGGCCGCTGCGCCGAGTTCCGGGCGATGTTCCCGCAGGTGCGGCTGGAGCCCGACCCGATCTATGTCCGCGACGGCGATCTCTGGAGCTCGGCCGGCGTCACCGCCGGGATCGACCTCGCGCTCGCGCTGGTCGAGGCCGATCTCGGCCGCGAGCCGGCGCTCGCCGTCGCCCGCCAGCTCGTCGTCTTCCTCAAGCGCCCCGGCGGGCAGGCCCAGTTCAGCGCCGCTCTCGGCCTGCAGGAGCAGGACGGCCGCTTCGATCGCTTGCATGGCTGGATCGTCGAGAACCTGCGCGGCGATCTCTCGCTGGAACGGCTGGCCGGAGAGGCCGGCATGAGCCTGCGCAGCTTCGCCCGGCACTATCGCCAGGCGACGGGCCGCACCCCCGCCCGCGCCGTCGAGGAGATCAGGATCGAGACCGCGCGCCGCCTGCTCGAACAGGGGCTCTCCGTCGCGCAGGCCGGCCGCCGCTGCGGCTTCGGCTCCGAGGAGACCTTGCGCCGCGCCTTCCTGCGCCGGCTCGGCACCAGCCCGCAGGCCTATCGCGAGCGCTTCGCCGGATAGCATCGATCGACCTTCTACAGCGTCAGCTCCATCAGCCTTTCGCCGTTCGCGCGCGTCTCGCCCGTATCCTTGAACCCTTGCGCCAGATAGAAGCCGTGCGGCCCGCGATCGCCGGGCACATAGCTCGTCCGCGCGAGCCCGTAGCCCTGCGGCTCCAAGCTGCTCAGCCAAAGCGCGATCGCCTCGCGCCCATAGCCTTTGCCCTGATGGCGAGCATCGATCATGAAGCGCCAGAGGAAACAGCTCGCGCCGTCGTCGCCAGGGCGCCACATGATGAAGCCGACCGGTTCTTCGTCGGCATAGACCGCCCGGAACACGGCCGCGCGATTGAAATAGGCTTGCGCGATCGAGACCGCATTGGGTGCGACGAAGCCGCTCTGCGCCTCCTGCGGCTCGAGTTCGCAGATCGCGCGCACGGTCTCGGCGGTGATCTCCCGCAGCGAGACAGCCGGCGCGCTCACGCGATGCTCCTCACTTCTCCAGGAAGGCCTTCACCGCCCCTTCCGCCTGCTTCATCGAGATCACCCCGTCGAGGTGGCCGCGCGTGCCCTGGATGGTGACATGGGTGACGTCGCGCCCGGCCTTCTTCGCCTCGGCGACGGTGCGCTGGATCGTCTCGTCCGGAAAAACCAGGTCCTTGGGCTGGCTGACGATCAGGAGCGGCGCCTTGATCCGGCTCATCGCGTCGGCGAGCGACTTGCCGCCGGCGGCGTAGAGCTGGTTGGCCTTGACCAGATAGAGGAAATGATTGGCGTCCGAGACCTTGGCGCGGGCCTCGCCGGCATTGTCGAGGATGCTCTGGACCTGGAACTTGTTGCCGAGCGCCTTGGCCGGGTCCTCGCCCTCCTTGGCCGGGCGGCGGCCGAACGTGCCGTTGGTCCAGTCGCCATGGTTGGCCTGCAGCGTCACCACCGCCAGCGCCTTGGCGAGGCCGGCATTGGGCGGCGTCTTGCCGTAATAGTCGCCCTTGTTCCAGTTCGGATCGACCAGGATCGGCGCCGCCCAGACGTCGAGCCAGGCGATGAGCTGGGCGTCGGCCTCGGCCGCGCCGATCACCGCCATCGCCTTGCCGACCATGTCGGGATGGCTCGCCGCCCATTCATAGGTCTGCAGCGCGCCCATGGACGGGCCGGCGACCAGGGCGAGCTTCCTGATCCCGAGGCTCTCGACCAGAGCCTTCTGGACATTGACGAAATCGCCGATGGTCACCACCGGGAAGTCGAGCGCGTAGGGCTTGCCGGTATCGGGATCGATCGAGGCGGGGCCGGTGGTCGTGGTCTTCGGATCGCCGGTGTTGAGATTGACCAGCGTGTCGGAGGCGATGACGAAATATTTGCTGGTGTCGATCGCCTTGCCCGGGCCGATGATCGCGTCCCAATAGCCGGGCGCCGCGTCGGCGGCGGCATACTTCCCGGCAGCATGCGAATTGCCCGAGAAGAAATGGCAGATCAGGATCGCGTTCGACTTGTCGGCGTTGAGCGTGCCGTAGCTCTCCCAGCCGACCTTGACGTTCTTCAGCGTGCGCCCGCCCTGGGTGGTGAAGCTCGGCAGCTCGAAGACCTTCTTCTCGGCGATCAGTTCCTGAGCCTGCGCCATCCCCGCCACCACCGCTCCGACGATACCGAGCACCCCCGCGATCCAGCCCTTCATGCCGCGCTCCTCCCGCTCCGGCCGGCATTCCGGCCCGGAGAGGGATCAGAGCGGATTTGTCCGGCTAACGGAAGAGGGTTGCACTCCGTCATGCTCGCCCTCGTGGCGAGCATCCACGTCTTGAACACCGTCCTCGACGGACGAAGACGTCGATGGTCGGGACAAGCCCGACCATGACGAGGAACTCACAGCGTCTCCAGCAGGCCCTTGATCAGCGCCCGGCGCGGCGCGATCGAGGAGATCAGCGCATATTCCTGCAAGGTGTGGGCGCCATCGCCGTCGATGCCGAGCCCGTCGAGGGTCGGCACGCCGAGCGCTGCGGTGAAGTTGCCGTCCGAGCCGCCGCCGGTCATCGGGCAGTCCTGCAGATCGAAGCCGATCCCGGCCGCCACCGCCCGCGCCTGCTCGTAGAGCGCCGCGACCTCGGGCGACTTCTCATAGGGCGGCCGGTTCATGCCGCCGCTGACCACGACCTTCACATCCGGATCATGCGGCTTCAGGCCGAGGATGCGCTCTTCCATCGCGATGCCGTCCGCCACCGTGGTGACGCGGCAATCGACGCTGAACCAGGCATGCTGCGGGATGACGTTCGCCGCCGTGCCGCCGCCGACCAGCGCGACCGTGGTGGTGATGCCGCGCGCGTAATCGGTCATGCCCTCGACGGCGAGGATCTGGTGCGCCGCCTCGCGGATGGCGTTGCGTCCATCCTGGTGGCGCGAACCGGAATGCGCCGGACGGCCCTCCAGCCTGACCTCGAAGCGGCCGACGCCCTTGCGCGCCGTGACGATCTTGCCGCCCTCGCGCGCCGGCTCCGTCACCAGCACCGCCATCGCCTCGCGGCCGACATCCTCGATCAGCGCCCGCGAGGTCGGCGAGCCGATCTCCTCGTCCGGCGTGAACAGGAAGACCAGCGGCCGCCGCACGGTGCCGGACCTGGCCGCATCCTTGAAGGCCTGCAGCGCCAGCCAGGCGCCACCCTTCATGTCGTAGACGCCGGGTCCGTAGAGCCGGTCGCCCTCGACCCGCACCGGCAGGTCCTTCGCACTGGTGCCGACCGGGTGGACTGTGTCGAGATGCGACATCAGCGCGATGGCCTTCTCGCCGTTCCGGACGCCGGCGCGCAGGATCAGATTGTCGCCGAGGCCGTCGCGGCCGGGAATGCGCTCGACGGCGATCGGCAGGCCTTCGACCTCCTTGGCGACGAGGTCCATCATCCCGTTGACGCCGGGCACGTGATGGGTGGGGCTCTCCAGCGCAACCCAGACGGAGAGCGCGGGGACGGCGGGATCGTGAATGGTCATTGTCGGGAGAGTTTCGCGGGAAAGCGTGGCGATAACGGGACATTGGCCAATTCGCCGGCTTTGTCCATGTCGAAACGCGCCTAGCCGCCCTGCGGACGCCGCGTTCGAGAAAATTTAGACGCGATGTCGGCAGCGCCGCGCCTCGTCCGTCCTCGAAGCGACCCCGCCGAGGACCGGATGATGCACCCGCCCGTTGCTCCCGCCACAGCCATACTGCCTGCCCTGCCCCGGCTGCGCAGCGTCCTGGCGGCCCTCGCCGGCTTCCTCGCGGTCCTCGCAATCGCCCTCCTCGCCGACCAGACCCTGCGCGCGCTCGGCCTGCCGCCGCCGGCGGCCCAGCCCATGCCGGAACTCGGCCGCCAGGCGCTGGCGGCCTGGCTGCGGGCGGGATGCCTGCTGCTTGCCGGGCTCGTCGCGAGGACTGCCGGCGCTAGACGCGCCTGACGTTCCAGAAGGTCGGGAAGCTCGGCAGCACGCCCGTGAGCTTGCGGCTGAAGGCCGTCGGCTGGAAATACTGGCCGAGCGGCGCATAGGGCACATCCTCGAAGGCCTGCTTCTGCAGCTCGGCGGCGATCCTCTGCTTCGCCGTGAGATCGGTGGCCTCCATCCAGGCCTCGCGCAGCGTCTCGATCTTCGGCGCCGTCGGCCAGCCCGGCCAGGCCGCAGCGCCGTTGCCGCGTAGCGAGATGTGGCCGACCGGGTCGAGGATGTCGATGCCGTTCCAGCCGGTGAAGAAGCAGTTCCAGCCGCCATTGCCTGGCGGCTCCTTGTTGGCCCGGCGCGTCACCACCGCCCCCCAGTCCATCACCTGGTAGTCGACCTCCATGCCGATGCGCTTCAGCATCTCGGCGCCGACCTCGCATTCGGCCTTGAGATTCGCGAGGTCGGTGACCCCCAGCAGCACGACCTTCTCGCCCTTGTAGCCCGCCGCCGCCAGCGCCTGCCTGACCTTGGCGATGTCGCGCGGCCCGTTCAGCACCTCCATCCCGGCCTCGTTCGCCATGGGCGTTCCCGGCGGGAACAGGCCGACGCCGGTCCGCCATAATGTCTTGTCGGGACCGCCGACCGCCTCCATGAACTCGGCCTGGTCGATCGCCATCAGCACGGCGCGGCGGATCGCCGGATTGTCGAAGGGCGGATGCAGGTGGTTCATCCGCATGATCGCGATCGCGCCGGTCGTCTCCTTGATCGCGACCTCGAGCTTCGGGTCCTTCGCCAGCAGCGGCAGGATGTCCGGCAGGGGCTGCTCGACCCAGTCGACCTCGCCGCTCTGCAAAGCCGCAGCCGCGGTCGCAGGGTCCGGCAGGGTATGCCATTCGATCCGCTCGACATGGGCGATCTTCGGCCCGGCGGTGCGACCCGGCCTGCCGTCGCCGCGCGGCACGTAGCCTGCGAATTTCTCGTAGACCGCCCGGTTGCCCGACTGGCGCTCGCTCGCGACGAAGCGGAACGGCCCGCTGCCGATCACCTCGGTGACCTGCGTCGTCGCCTCGGTCGCCGCCAGCCGCTCCGGCATGATCACCGGCACCGAAGCCGTCATCTTGGCGAGAGCGTCCGGCAGCAGCGGGAACGGCTTCCTCAGCCGGAAGCGCAGGCTCCGGTCGTCGACCGCGGCGAGTTCCTCGGTCTGCGCCATCAGCGTCTGGCCGAAGGAATCGCGCTTGCCCCAGCGGTTCAGGCTGGCGACGCAGTCCTTCGCCAGCACCGGCGTGCCGTCATGGAACCTCAGGCCCTCGCGCAGCTTGATCGTCCAGCTCTTGCCGTCGGCCTCGGCCAGCGCGCCCTCGGCCATTTGCGGCTGGGCCTTGTAGTTCTCATCCTGGCCGAACAGCGTGTCATAGACGAGGAAGGCGTGGTTGCGGGTGACGGTCGCCGTCGTCCAGATCGGGTCGACGACGGCGAGATCGCCCTGCGGCACGAACTTGATCACGTTCCTGTCGGCGCCACGGCCGATATTGGGTCTGCTGACCGCGATGGCGGCAGCCGTGCCTGCAATGAAAGCGCGACGTGTCGGCATGTCAGGCTCCCCGGAGCCCGTTCCGATCGGCTCGCACCGCAAGCCGATCGGCAAACGGTCTCCAAACCAAAAGGAAGAGACGGATTCGCCGACCAGCTTGGAACAACCTGATCGGATCCGGCTCTGGCGGCAGGGCGTCGATCCGGGGATGGAGGCCCTGGCGATACGGCCTGTCAGGCAATCAGCATGCCAGCGGCCGGTCAAGCCGGGGCGGCAACGCCGCGTCTCGCTCAGGCGGCGTCGCGCAGATCGTCGAGCTCGAGCTCGACCAGGAAAGCGGGGTCGGCCTCGACCAGCAGCGCCAGCGCCGCATCGTCGGCGAGCGAATCGGCCAGCAGCCGCGCCTCGTCGCGGGCCGCTTCCGCGTCGAGCCGGCGCAGCAGCGCCATCAGCGCATTGGCCCCGGGCCCCTCCAGCGCCTCGCAGGCGATCAGGACCTGTCCCAGCAAGTCGCGGTCGATGCCGGCGCGCCGCCGCTGCCCGGGCCCGGCCTGCTTCAGGGCCGCGACGGCCGCCGCGAAGGCCGGCAGCAGGGTCTCCGGCATCGCGGCCTTGCGGTAGAGTGCCTTCAGGCCGGCGCCGCGCCGGTCCCAGAGCAGGGCGCGTACGCGCCTGGGCGGCAGATCGGACAAGGCGGCGAAGGCGGCCTCCGCCAGCGCCGGCTCGCCGCTGAGCAGCGAGCGCAGAATGACGCCCGCGGTCAGGCGGCCGTTCTCGCGCAGGCAGTCGACGATCGCCGGGGCATCGCTCGCCTCGCCCCCGGCGGCGAGCGCGACCGCGACCCGCTCGGTCGATTCGCGGGCGAGCCGGGCGCTGCGCTCCTCGGTGAGCCAGCCGCAGCCGGAGACGAAGGCGGCGAGCGCGTCCGAGACCTTGGCGGCGATCGCCTGGCGCAGCCCCGCCGGCAGGTCCTCGCGCGCCAGCATGGCCTCGCGCACCGCCCCTGCCTCGCCCGCGCGCTCGAAGATCCGCTCCAGCGAAAAATCGGGGATGTCGGCGGTCGGGTTGCCGAGCAGCGCGACCAGGGCCTCCTCGACCGCGACCTCGGCGAGAGCGGCGCAGATGCCGGGCGAGAGCCAGGGCCGTAGCGCGATGGCGCGCTGCGCCAGCCCGTCGCCGACTGCGGCGGCATCGACGAGATCGGCCTCCGTCAGCACCGGCGACTGCGCCAGCAGGAGGGCGGCGACGTCGCTCTGCTCGGCGATCAGCCCGAGCACCAGATTGCGCGGCGCCTGCGGCGCGGCCGCGAGCTCCTCGGCGAGCGCGCGGCGCACCAGCGGCGAGGGATCGTCGACCAGCGCGATCAGCGCCGTCTCGGCCTCGCGCCGGTCCTCGGGCGACATCGCCGAGCGCAGATAGGCTCCCGCCAGCGCGGCGGCGCCGCGCGCCCGCGCCTCGGCTGGGGCGGTGCGGGCCCAGAGCAGGAAGCGGCGCACGATCATCCGCGCCTCCCATGGGTCATGAACTGGCTGAGATCGAGCGGCCCGCGCCGCTGCCGGCGGCCGGTCGCGGCGGCCTCGCTCGTCGCCGCGGCCTGCGTATCCGCCGGGGCGAGGTCACGTGGCCGCGCCGGCGGCAGCGGGGCGCTGACGGCGCTCGCGGCGCCCGTGCCGCCCGCGCTCTCGGTCCTGGCGGCCCTGCTCGCGGACGAGCCCTCGCTTTCGCTCGTCGCGGAACCCAGGCGCGGGAAATAGCGGGTCGCCGGGTCGTCGTCGGCGGCGCGGGATGGGCCGCCGACGCGCGGCGTCGTCCAGAGATTCGCGACCGCTTTCGAGACCGGCGCGCGCGGCCCCTCGGTCGAGAACAGGCCGATCAGCCCCTTCGCCCGACCCGGCGCCAGTGCGGCGGCGATCGGCGCGACCGGCGGCTCGGCGGCATAGGCTGCCGCGGTCGTGGCCGCCCCGGTCGGCCGGGCCTGCGCCAGCATCGCGCCGGTCGTGGCCGCGACCTGGGTGTTGGCATGGCTGGCGGCGAGCAGGCCGTAGACCTCCTGGGCGCTGCGGGCGCGGCCGCCCTTGTCGAAGAAGATCGCGCGATTCGCGGCGGCGGCCTCCGGAAAGTCGCGCGCTGCGGCCCGCGTCGGATCGCTCCCGGCGGTGCGGATGAGATCGACGGCGCCGCGGGCGCCGAGCACATGCGCCATGTAGAGCTCGCCGGCCTGCGGCTGGCGGCCGAGCGCCTGGCCGAGCTGCTCGGCGTTCTTCTGGGTCAGCGCGCCGGCCATCACCGCCGCCACCTGCGGATCGGAGCGCAATTGCAGGATCTTCTCGCGCAGCGCGGGATCGGCCACGGTCAGGCGCCCGCCGCCATCCTCGCTGATCGCGCCGGCATAGCTGGCGAGCCCCTGCTTCGGCCCCTCCTGGCGCATGATCGACAGCCAGGTCTGCTCGATGAACTGGAACAGCCCGGTCGCGCTCGAGGTGCGCGCCTTCGCATCCGGCTCGAGCGCCGATTCCCGTTGCGCGGTCTTGAGCAGATAGTCGAAGCCGACACCGGTCCTGTCGGCGCCTTCCTTGATCGCGCTGACGACCGGATTGGCAGGCGTTGTCTCGCGGGCGCTCGGCGTGCTGAAAAGGAACATGAGGTCACTCGGGCCGCTGCCGTTCCAGACGGACCGGAGCACCCGCAGAGACTGGACCGATTATGGTAAGCGAACCGTTAAAACGGGCGTTTCCGGACGCGGGCCCGAACGGAAAAGTGCCACAGGAGCAAGACGATGGCGGAAGCGACGCGGCATAGGCGGGGCGGGCTCTACTTCGAGGATTTCGAGATCGGCGCCTCGATCGAGCATCGGCTGACCCGCACGGTCACGCAGATGGACAACATGCTGTTCTCCAACATGACGCTGAATCCGCAGCCTTTGCACATCGACGCGCACTTCTGCGCGACCGAGACCGAATGGGGCCGGCCCCTGATGAACTCGCTGTTCACGCTCGGCCTGATGATCGGCATCTCGGTCAACGACACCACCGTCGGCACGACGATCGGCAATCTCGGCATGACCGACGTGACCTTTCCCGCCCCGCTCTTCGAGGGCGACACGGTCAACTGCGTCACCGAGATCGTCGCCAAGCGCGAATCGCGGTCGCGCCCGGACGCCGGCATCGTCGAGTTCCAGCATCGCGCCTACAAGCAGGACGGCACCCTGGTGGCGCAGTGCCGCCGGCAGGCCTTCATGAAGAAGCGCCCGGCCGGAGGGCAGGCCTGATGCGCTCGCTCCTCTTCGTCCCCGGTGACAACCGCAAGAAGCTGCAGAAGGGCCTGGAGAGCGGTGCCGACGCGCTGATCCTCGACCTCGAGGATTCGGTCGCGCTCGACGCCAAGCCGGCGGCGCGCGCCCTCGCCCGCGATTTTCTCGAGGAGGCCCGCGCCCGGGCGGAGCGTCCGCGGCTGATCGTGCGCGTCAACGCGCTGACGACGGGGCTGACCGAGGCCGATCTCGATGCGGTCATGCAGGGCGGGCCCGACGCGATCATGCTGCCCAAGGCCGAGGGCGGCGCCGACCTCACCCATCTCGCCGCGCATATCGCCGTGCGCGAGGCCGAATACGACCTGCCCGACGGCGCAACGCGGATCATCGCCATCGCCACCGAGACCGGCAAGGGCATCTTCGGCCTCGGCAGCTATGCCGGCGCCAGCCACCGGCTCTCCGGGCTGACCTGGGGGGCGGAGGACCTCTCGGCCGATCTCGGCGCCGAGACCAACCGGCTGGCGGACGGCTCCTATGCCGACCCCTACCGGATGGCCCGTTCGCTCCTGCTCTTCGCCGCCGCCGCCGCGCAGGTCGACGCCATCGACACCGTCTTCACCGCCTTTCGCGACGAGGCGGCCCTGCGCGCCGAATGCATCGCCGGACGGCGCGACGGCTTCACCGGCAAGATGGCGATCCACCCGGCGCAGGTGCCGGTGATCAACGACGTCTTCTCGCCCTCGCCCGAAGCGCTGGCGCGGGCCGAGGCGATCATCGCGCTCTTCGACGAGAATCCCGGTCTCGGCGTTGTCGGACTCGACGGCGAGATGCTCGATCGGCCGCATCTGATGCGCGCCCGCCGCCTCAAGGCGCGGGCTGACAGATCGCGTCAATGATTCCGCCCAAACGATTCGGGCGATTCGTGTTCTCCGGCCGTCATTCCGGGCGCTGCGCAGCAGCGAGCCCGGAATGACGGCGTACCGTCTACGGCGCCCCGATCTGCCGGCACTGATGCCGCGCCGCGCTCGCCAGACAGTCCTGCGCCTTCTTCGCGGCGTCCAGCTCGCGCAGCAGCCAGAAGCCGAGCCCGACCATGACCAGCACGGCGATGACCGCGAGCAGGTTGACGGTCATGCGCCATTGCTCGTCCGGCTCCTCGTCCCGGCGCCGGACCATGGCGCTCAGCCGCCGGCGGGACGGGTGATCGAGAAGAGCTCGCCGACCTCGGCATAGTCGCTGTAGCCGCAGCGCGCGATCGGATTGGCCTTGGCGGTGTCGAAGCGCCCGTCATGCACGAAGGCCTCGTCGAGATAGGCCGCGACGACCTGGCCGAGCACCATCCAGCGCGGCAGATCGTTGCCGTCGACGTCCCTGAGCTGCTGGATCGACAGGAGCTTGCATTCGAGCGCCGCCGGGCTTGCCGCGACCCGCGGCGGCCTGACGATGCGCGACGGCGCCATCTCGAGCCCGGCATGGGCATACTCGCTCTCGCCGCGCGGCAGCGGCGCCGAGGTCAGGTTCATCTGCCGGGCGAGGGCGCGGGTGACCAGGCTGCAGGTGAACTCGCCGGTCTCCTCGACGAAGGCGACCGCGTCCTTCTTGTTCTCGGAGGAGAACATCACGATGTTCGGCCGCGACGAGATCGCGTTGAAGAAGCTGTAGGGCGAGAGATTGACCTCCCCCTTCGCGTTCACCGCGCTGATCCAGCCGATCGGCCGCGGCGCCACGATCGCCTTGAACGGGTCGTGGCCGAAGTCGAGCTCGCGCCCTTGATTGGTGTAGTACACGGCGCTTACCCCTCGAACCGGCTGACGATCGCGGCGAGATCCGGCCGCTCGCGGTCGGCCGGACGGCTCTCCGCCTTGCCGAGATGGACGAAGCCGGCGATGCGCTCGTCCGGTTCGAGTCCGAAGGCGTCGAGCACCTTGCGGTCGAAGGCGAACCAGTTGGTCAGCCAGGAGCCGTGGAAGCCGAGCGCCTCGGCGGCGATCAGCATGTTCATGCAGACGGCGCCGGCCGAGAGCTCCTGCTCCCATTCCGGGATCTTCTCGTGCTTGCGGGCGCGCGAGACCACGGCGATCACCACCGGGGCATGGATCAGGCGCTTGCGCTCGAAGTCGACCTTGCCGTCATCGGCCTGCGGGTTGCGCTCCCTGAAGACCTCCGCGACGATTTCGGCAGCCTTCTCCTTGCCGGCGCCGGAGAAGATGACGAAGCGCCAGGGCGCCAGCTTGCCATGGTCCGGCACGCGGGCCGCCACCGTCAGGATCTCGCGCAGCTGGTCCTCGTCCGGCCCGGGGCCGGTGAGAAATTGCGGGGGCACCGAGCGGCGGAGCTTGAGCAGGGAGAGCGTGTCGGTCATGAACGATCCGGGAGATGGCGGCGGCGGACGATGGCCCCCAGTTAAGGTTTCGCCATGATGAGGACAAGCGAACCTGCTCCTTCCCCGGTGCAAGGACGATGACGGCGCAGCGCATGTTTCAACGCGACGAGTTCCAGAGGGCAGCGCCGTTGGCGCGGATGCACGGTGCGGCTTGCTGATGCCGAACCGCCTCTTTCTGCACGCCCCCCCATCCCTAACCCTTCCCCACCGCAAGCGGGGGGAAGGGAACAGGGCGCGCTCCGCCGCCGACCAGACCGCGTTTGCCACGACAGAACTCCTTCCCCCCGCTTGCGGTGGGGAAGGCTGGGATGGGGGGGCGTGATGCAGAGCACGGCACGGAAGGACCCACGCGCCGCGAATGCAAGGCGTCTCAGGCGCGAAACGACACCGGCCGAGAAACGGTTATGGGCTCAGTTGCGCCTGCTGGAATTGCCTGGCGGCCATTTCCGAAGACAGGCACCCATGGGTCCCTATTTCGCGGATTTTGCACATTTTCATTCCAAGCTCGTGATTGAGCTCGATGGCGACCAGCACGGACTCGCCGAAGCGCAAATCCATGATGCCGAGCGCACCCGCTATCTGGCTGCACGCGGTTATCGTGTTCTGCGCTTCTGGAATCGCGAAATCACCGAGAATCTCGATGGCGTCGTCGAAACGATCTTTCGTGCCGTGCATGCTGTTTCGCCAGTGCCGACCACGACCGTGCACCGACAAACCAATATCTCCGGTCTCGTCTTCGCCGCGCTCAGCCTGCTGGCTATGGCCGCCACCCCACTTCTCGCCCAGACGCCCGGCGCCACGCCCGGCGCCACGACGCCCGGCTCGCCCTCGAACGCGGCCATCGGCTCGCGCGCGGGCCAGGCGGTGCTCGCTCTCGGCGCCCAGTTCTCGGGCAGCCGCAAGCCGGTCCGCTCCGGCCTGGTCTGGCGCGTGCTGATCGAATCCTCCGACGGCTCGCCGCCACGAATTGTGGCGCGCTCCAACGACGCCGAGCCGAGCTTCGCGCTCGAGCCCGGCGTCTACCTGCTGCATGCCGCCTATGGCTTCGCCAGCGCCACCAAGCGCGTCACCCTCGGCCCGCAGGGCCTGAGCGACCGGCTCAGCATCAGCGCAGGGGCACTCTCGCTGGCCGGCTCGATCGGCGAGACGCCGATCCCGCCGAACCTGCTGAGCTTCTCCGTCTTCGTGCCGCTGCAGGGCAATTCCGAAGGCCGCCTGGTGGTCTCCGACGCCAAGGCCGGAGACCTCGTCCGCCTGCCGGAAGGCACCTATCACGTGGTGTCGACCTATGGCGATTCGAACGCCATCCAGCGCGCCGACGTCCGGGTCGAATCCGGCCAGGTGACGCAGGCGACCCTGCATCACCGCGCCGCGCAGGTGACCCTGAAGCTCGTCGCCGGCCCCGGCGGCGAGGCCTTCGCCGGCACCGCCTTCAGCGTGCTGACCCCCGGCGGCGACGTCATCCGCGAGGCGATCGGCGCCTTCCCGCAGGTGATCCTGGCCGAGGGCGACTATGTGCTGATCGCGCGGCAGGAGGGCCAGGTCTTCTCGCGCGACTTCAAGGTCGAGGCCGGGCGCGACCGCGACATCGAGGTCATCGCGCGCTGAGCGGCGTCGTCATTGCGAGCGTAAGCGAAGCAATCCAGAGCGGCAGAGCTCACGTTGCCCTGGATTGCTTCGTCGGCTGAAGCCTCCTCGCAATGACGAGAGCGCTCAATTCGTCGGCTTGCCCGGCTCGCGCCCCTCGCCGAGCCCGGCGAGGATCCCGTCCGCGAGGCGGATGCCGAGGCAGCGATAGCCGGCCTCGACCACATGCAGCCCGTCCATGCCGACGATCTCCTCCTCGCTGAACTGGCGCGAGCCCGACCAGCTCTTCATCATGCCGTAGCGCGGAAACACCGGAACCCCGTTCTCGCCCGCGGTCTTGGCCAGCACGGCGCGATAATCGTCATATTTCGGATAGCGCCCTTCGCGGGGCAGCCAGGGCAGGTCGACCAGCACGAGATCGATATGGGCCTCCTGGAGCTTGTGGATGCCCTTGCGCAGGATCTTCGCCAGCTTCTCCTCGCCGATATCCCGGATGGCGTCGTTCACGGCGGTCTGCCAGATCACCAGCGACGGCTTCTCGGGAATGACCTCGCCCTCGAGCCGCAGATACATCTCATAGGCCGACTGGCCGCCGACCCCGAGATTGAGCACCTTGATCTCGCGCCCGGGCAGGCGGCGGCGCAGCTCGGCCTCGAGCACGGCGGGGTAGCTGCGGTCGACGTCGCTCGCGCCCGTTCCGGCGGTGCTGGACGAGCCCAGCGCGACGATGCTGAGGCGGTTGGTCTCGGTCAGCGCCTGCCTGGAGGCGGGCAGCGCCGGCTTGAACGGATGCTGCGCCGCGCCGGCCCGGCAGCGCCCGTCCATCATCTGGGCGAGAGGCTTCGGCCCGGCGAGCGCCGGCCAGGCGGACGCCAGGATCAGAAGGGCGCAGCTCAGGCCGTGGCGGCCTGCTCGCGAGCGGCGCCGGCGGCGCGTGCCGTGAGCGTCTTGTACCACGAGAGAAACGTTCCTAGCCCGAGCAGGATGGTAATCCCGCCCAGGGTCACGAGCAACTGGACCCAAAGGGTGAAGGAGGTCTCCGCCAGGATGATCTGTCCGGCGATCGCCAGCACGATCCCGGCGCAGAAGACCTCGAGCGAATGCCGCCCGAGCGCGGCCAGCCGCCGCCCCGCCAGCCCGGTCAGCACGGCCGCATCCGGCCTGAGCAGGCGCAGCACGAGCCAGATCAGCGCCACCAGATGGACGAGGCGCGGCCAGGCGAGATTGGTCTTGTCGATACCGATCTGCAGGCTCTCGATCCACTCGTTGAGCACGGCGAGCCCGAACGGGTTGCCCGGGGACAGCTTCACGGTCGCGGCGAACAGCAGGACCAGCGTGGCGGCCGCATCGAGCAGGCGCAGCTTCGGCAGGCGCGCGCCGACGAGGCCGAGGCGGCCGACGACGACGCCGAGCGTGAACACCATCTGCCAGGCGAAGGGGTTGAAGAACCAGCCGCCCTCGCCCGGATGGTTCGGCAGGTTGAGCCCGGCATGGGCTGCGCCCTGCCAGAGCGCGACCGAGAGCGCCAGCGCCGCGAGCGGGCTGGTCCGTGCCGTGACGTAGATCAGCGGGAACGCCGCCAGCAGCACGATGTAGAGCGGCAGGATGTCGAGATAATAGGGCTGGTAGACCAGGCTCAGCGCGTTGACGATCGCTGCGGCGGTGTCGCTGAAGAAGGGCTGGATGTTGATCGCCTCGACATAGAGCGCGTTCTGGGTGCGCACCACCGCCGTCGCGACGATCCCGCAGACCAGCACGAACAGCGCCAGATGCGCGATGTAGAGCGTCCAGATCCGCGCGCCGACCTTGAGCGAGCCGACGAGCAGCCCGCGCTGGTCGATCAGACGGCCATAGGCGAAGACGGCGGAGATGCCGGCGAGCAGCACGAAGACATCGGCCGCGTCGGAGAAGCCGTAATTGTGCGGCATCGCCGCCGAGACGATGTTGCCCGGCATGTGGTTGACGAAGATCACCAGCAGGATCAGGCCGCGTATCACGTCGATGCGCAGGTCGCGGCCCGGCGAGGCCGCCTGGCGCGGGCCCTTTCCGAACAGCATCAGGCGCCAGAACCCGCTCACTTCGCCACCGCTCCGTCAGGCACGGCCCGTGAGGTGGCCGCACAGTCGTTCATCTGGCGTTCATCTTAACATTCGGTTGCGGGCGGGATTGCGGCGGCTCGATCACAACCCTGTGCGCGAAGCTCGTACTGTGTGATCCCCCGTCATTCCGGCCGCAGCGCCGGAATGACGGAATATGTGGGAGCGGCTCAATCCAAATGGATCGTATCGTAGAGGTCTCGCCACGTCGGATTGGCCGCCTCGATCAGGGCGATCTTCCGCGCACGAGCCCACTTCTTCATGCGTTTCTCCTGCAGGATGGCTTCATCCGCACGATCGAAGCGTTCTGCATAGACGAGGTGTCTTACCCCGTACTTTCGTGCGAATTCGGAACCCCGCCCCTCGCGGTGCTCGGCGGTACGACGGGACAGGCTGTTGGTCACGCCGACATACAGCATCCCATTCCAGCCGCTGGCCATGACGTAGATCCACATCAAGCGTCTCCACCGTCATTCCGGACAAGCTGCGGAGCAGCGCAGCTCCGGAATCCATCGTAGAACGCCTGAACCCTACGATGGATTCCGGCGCTTCGCTTCGCTACGGCCGGAATGACGGTGCAGTTTCAACTGGCAGGGCCTCAAACTCACTCGTCCTCTGCCGCCTTCGCCGCCTCGCGCTTCTTCTCGACCCGGCGGACGGAGAACACCGAGAGCTCGTAGAGGGCGAGCATCGGCACCGCGAGCATGAGCTGCGAGATCACGTCGGGCGGGGTCAGCACCGCCGCGACGACGAAGACGAAGACGATGGCGTAGCGGCGCTTGTCCTTCAGGAACTGCGCATCGATGATCCCCGCCTGGCCGAGCAGGGTCAGGATCACCGGCAGCTGGAAGGAGATGCCGAAGGCGAAGATCAGCGTCATGATCAGCGAGAGGTACTCGCTGACCTTCGGCAGGAGCGCGATGCCGGCCTGCCCGTCGGTCGCCGCCTGCTGCATGCCGATCGAGAACTTCATCAGCACCGGCATGGCGAAGAAGAACACCATCGCCGCGCCGAGCAGGAAGAAGACCGGCGTCGCCGCCAGATAGGGCGCGAAGGCCTGGCGCTCGTTCTTGTAGAGGCCGGGCGCGACGAATCTGTAGATCTGCGTCGCGATCACCGGGAAGGCGAAGAAGCCGGCGCCGAAGGCGGCGATCTTGATCTGGGTGAAGAGATATTCGAGCGGCGCTGTGTAGATCAGCTGCACGTTGGCGCCCGGCCCCGCCGCCCAGATATAGGGCTGGACCAGGAGGTTGTAGATCTGCGTCGCGAAGGCGAAGCAGATGAAGAACATGATCAGGAAGGCGATCAGCGACTTGATCAGCCGCGAGCGCAGTTCGATCAGATGGTCGATCAGCGGCGCGCGCGAGGCCTCGATCTCGTCCTCGCCGGCGCGCTTCGCGTCGGCGCTCGTCTCGACGACGCTCATGCCGTCTCTCCGCCCTCGGCCACTGCCGCCTTGGTCTTGCGCTTGCGCGCGGGCCTGGCCGGCGGCTCGACGGCCTCCGGCGATACGGCCGGCTCCTCGGTCGCGACGGTCTTGCGGCGGCGCTTCGGCTTCTCGGCCGGCTCGGCCACTGGAGCCGGAGCGATCTCGACAGGGGCCGGCAGGTCGGGCGCCGGCAGCGCGGCGAGCGTCGCCTCGGCCTCCTTCATCGCCATGTCCTCAGCCGGCTTCGAGACGTCGGCGGCGCCGAAATCCTTCATCGGCTCGATCGGGTCGAAATGGGTCGAGGCCTGGATCGAGTTGCCGATATCGTCGACCTGCTTCTTGAGGTCGTGCAGCTCGGCCTCGCGCATGGCGTCGTTGAACTGGCCCTGGAACTCGGCGGCCATGCGCCGGATCTTGCCGATCGCCTGTCCGGCCGAGCGCAGCGCGCCGGGCAGATCCTTGGGGCCGATGACGATGAGCGCGACGCCCCCGATCAGCAGCATTTCGCTCCAGGCGATGTCGAACATCGACGGCCGGTCCTCTGGAAGCCTTGCATGCCGCCGAAGGCGGCACCGGAGCGGGCCCGGCCGGATCGGAACCCGACCGGCCAGCCCGTCTCCGACGGTGAGATCAGGCCTTGGTCTCGGCCTTGGCCGGCTGCGGGTTCGCGGTCTGGGCCGTATGGTCGATCACCTTGGGATCGGCCGGCTGCTGCGCGGCCGGCGGCGTCTCGTCCTCCGCCATGCCCTTCTTGAACGACTTGATGCCCTTCGCGACGTCGCCCATCAGTTCGGACACCTTGCCGCGGCCGAACAGCAGCATGACGATGACGCCGACGACGATCCAGTGCCAGATGCTGACGCCACCCATGGCGGTACTCCTCCGAAATTGAACGCGCGGCCCGACTTGTCCCGAGGGGCCAGATGCTTGTGCCGGAAACTAGGTGTCCCCTACAGGGAACACAAGGACTTCGTCCATCGCAATGTCGATGCCGACATCCTCTCCCTCGGCGACAGAACCGCGCAGCGGCAGCCGCGCCACCACGGGCTTGTCGAGACCATCGAGCACCAGCTCGAGATGATCGACCTCGCCGAGGAAGCGCCGCGTGATCACGCGCGCCGGCAGGCAGAAGCCCTTCGGCACCAGCCTGATCGCCTGGGGGCGCACGCCCAGCACGGCCGGTGCCCCATCGGGCAGGCCCGGCGCCGGGAAGCGACCGAGCGGGGTGTCGACCACCCCGCCATGCACCACCGCCTCGATCTCGGTAAGATCGCAGAAAAATCGGGCGGCAAAGAGGCTGATCGGCCGCCGGTAGAGCTCCTCGCCGGTGCCGGTCTGGACGATCCGCCCCTGCTGCATCAGCACGATCCGGTCGGCGACGCGCATCGCGTCCTCAGGATCGTGCGTCACGATGATCGAGGTCGCGCCGATCTCCTTGAGCAGCGCCATGGTCTCGTCGCGCACCGTATCGCGCAGCCGGCGGTCGAGATTGGAGAAGGGCTCGTCCATCAGGAGGACGCCCGGGCGCGGCGCGACGGCGCGCGCCAGGGCGACGCGCTGCTGCTCGCCGCCGGAGAGCATGTGCGGATAGGCCTCGGCGAGGTCGGCGAGGCCGACGCGGGCGATGGCGCGCAGCGCGGTGGCGTCGGCCTCGGCATTGCCGTAGCCGCGCAGGCCGAAGCGGACGTTCTCGCGCACCGAGAGATGCGGAAACAGCGCATAGTCCTGGAAGACCAGCCCGACCCCCCTCGCCTCCGGCTCGACGAAGCCGCCGGAGGAGGACACGTCGCGCCCCTCGAGCAGGACGCGGCCGGCGCTCGGCCGCTCGAGGCCGGCGGCCAGCCGCAGCAGCGTCGTCTTGCCGCAGCCGGAATGGCCGAGCAGCGCGACGATCTCCCCGGGCGCGACGCCGAGCGAGACCTGGTCCAGCGCCGTCACCTCGCCGAACCTCTGGGTCACGCCCTCGAAGCCGAGCGCCATCGGAATGGCGGCGCCGGCCGTGCCGCGTCGTCCCCACCCCAGCCAGCGCATCTTGCCGTCGGTTCGAGCCAAGTCGTTCTCCTGGGACAGACACCGTCATTCCGGGGCAGCCCCCGGGCCGAGCCGGCCCCATCAACACCCGACGGCCGAAAGGCCGCCCGGCTGCCGCTTACCCGGTGGAGGCGGTGTTCATGGGTTCCGGGCTCTTCGCTCCGCGAAGCTCCGGAATGACGACGCGGTTCCGCAATTCAGTTCCCCGCGCTGTGCTAGCTGGCGTCGCCGTCGTCAAGCGGCGTGAACAGGTCGCCGAGCGGGTCCTCGTCGTCGCGCAGGGACGGATCGTCGTCCGGCACGGGCACCGTGAGGTCCTTGGCGAGGCGTCCTTCGATGAAGCCGGCGCCCTTCAGCTCCTCCAGCCCGGGCAGGTCGTCGATGCGGTCGAGCCCGAAATGGTCGAGGAAGGCCGGCGTCGTGCCGAAGGTCACCGGCCGCCCCGGCGAGCGGCGCCGGCCGCGCAGGCGCACCCAGCCCGCCTCGAGCAGGATGTCGAGCGTGCCCTTGGCGGTGGCGATGCCGCGGATCTCCTCGATCTCGGCCCGGGTCACCGGCTGGTGATAGGCGATGATCGCCAGCGTCTCCAGCGCCGCGCGCGAGAGCTTGCGCGGCGGCTCGGCCTCGGGCGCCAGCAGATAGGCGAGGTCGGGCGCGGTGCGAAAGGCGAAGCCGCCGGCGACGCGCTGCAGCGTCACGCCGCGCATGGCGTAGGTCTGCTGCAGCTCGGCGACCACCCGTTCGACCGGCACGCTCGCCGGCACCGATTTCGCCAGCTCCTCGGCCGAGAGCGGCTGCACCGAGGCGAACAGCAGCGCCTCGACGATCCGGCAGGCACGGGCCAGGGCCTCGCCGGCGTCCCAGGCGCCCTCGTCGTCATCGTCGGCTTCAGCCACGGCCATGGCGCCTCACAGGCCGAGCGTCGGCGGCCGCGCCGAGCGGCGCCGGACATAGAGCGGCGCGAAGGCGCCGTCCTGGCGCAGGTCGAGCAGGCCTTCGCGCACCATCTCCAGCATGGCCGAGAGCGAGGAGGCCCGCACGGTCGCGGTCATCGTCTCGGCCGGCAGGCCGTGGCTGCGCATATAGCGGGTGAGATAGCCGTCGATCGCCGTCCATTCGCCGGCCTCGCCGACCAGCCGGGCCAGCGCCTCGCGCGCCTCGACCAGCGAGAGAACCTGGCGATGGCCGACGCTCATCGGCTGGCGCATGCGCTTCTGGCGCTGCTGCGCATAGGCCGCGAGCAGGTCGTAGAGCTCCGCCTCCCAGGCCGGCCGGCCGGACGAGGCGATCACCTCCGGCGCACCGCGGGCGAAGACGTCGCGCCCGAGCCGTTCGCGGGTCGCCAGACGCTGGGCCGCGGCCCGGATCGTCTCCAGCCGCTTGAGGCGCAGGGCGAGAGCGGTCGCCAGGTCGGCCGCGCTCGGCTCCTCGCCCCTGGGCGGCTCCGGCAGCAGCAGGCGCGATTTCAGATAGGCCAGCCAGGCCGCCATCACGAGATAGTCGGCGGCCAGCTCGAGCCGGAGCGCCCGCGCCGTCTCGATGAAGGACAGGTACTGCTCGGCCAGCGCCAGGATCGAGATGCGGGCGAGGTCGACCTTCTGCCGGCGGGCGAGATCGAGCAGCAGGTCGAGCGGCCCTTCATAGCCGTCGACGTCGATCACGAGCGCGGGTTCGCCGGTCGCGCGTTCCGGCGTGCCGTCCTCTTGGAATGGCAGCTCAGCGGCCATCGGTGGCCTGGTCCCCATGTCCTGCCCCGCCCTGTGGCGGAGCCACAACCCCGGGGAGAGAATCGGCCTAACTGCCGCTCAAAGCAAGGGCGCCGGCAAGGCGCGCGCGGGTGCTGTCCACATCGAGCGGTTCGGGCTCGTGCCGAATGCGTGCCAGCGCCGTCGCGGCGCGCCGGGCGCGCTGGCCGCTCATCTCCGGAACGGCGCCGGCGATCGCGATCATCTCGTCCATGACGCCATGGCAGTGCAGCACCACGTCGACCCCGGCCCGGATCGCCGCCCGCGCCTTCTCGGCGAAGGTGCCGGACAGCGCCTTCATCGAGATGTCGTCGGTCATGATCAGCCCGTCATAGCCGAGTTCGCCGCGCATGATCCCGCGCACGATCCTGCGCGAGACCGTCGCCGGACGCCGCTTGTCGAGCGCGGTGAAGACGACATGCGCCGTCATCGCCAGCGGCATGTCGGCGAGATGCCGGAACGGCCGGAAGTCATGGGCGCGCAACTCGTCGAGGCTGGCCTCGACCACCGGAAGGTCGTGATGGCTGTCGGCCCTGGCCCGGCCATGGCCCGGCATGTGCTTGATCACCGGCAGCACGCCGCCGGCGAGGAGCCCCTCGGCCGCGGCCCGGCCGAGCGTCGCCACCACCGCCGGATCGCGGGCATAGGCGCGGTTGCCGATCACGTCATGGCTGCCGACGACCGGCACGTCGAGCACCGGCAGGCAGTCGACGTCGATGCCGACGCTTCTGAGGTCGTGCGCCATCAGCCGCGCCGAGAGCCGCACGATCTCGCGCTGCTGCACCGGGTCGTTGATGGCGAGGAAGGCGAGCGCCGGCGGATAGGGCGGCCAGTGCGGCGGGCCCATGCGCTGCACCCGGCCGCCCTCCTGGTCGATCAGGATCGGCGCCTGCCAGCCGACGCAATCGCGCATCTGCGCGGTCAGCGCAGCCACTTGCGCCGGATCCTGCGTGTTGCGCTTGAACAGGATGAAGCCCCAGGGCCGGGCGTCGCGGAAGAAGGCGCGCTCGTCGGCGGAAAGGCTCGTGCCGAGGCAGCCGGCGATGAAGGCGCGCGAGGTCATGCCGTCGTTATCGCCGATTCGGCCGCGATGGGCATTGCCTACCCGTCAGTGCGGGCTCCCCCTTTCCTTCTCCCCTTGCGGGAGAGGGTGGCCCGAAGGGCCGGATGAGGGGTCGCACTGGTCCCTAAAGGTCCGGAACGCGCTGCACGACGCCAACGATTGGTGTCGCGAGACCCCTCACCCCAACCCTCTCCCGCAAGGGGAGTGGGAGCAGGTCGCGTATGACGGTGCCTACCGCAGCGACTGCGAGGCCTGGGCGTTGAAGGCGTCGAAGGGCAGCTCGGCGACGCGGAACCAGAGCTGCTCCTTCTTCCAGTACGGCAGGAAGGAATCCCACAGCGTCTTGAAGTTCGGATTCTTCGCCGCCTGGTCGGCATAGAGCGCGAACGCCTCCTTGAAGGCGGCCTGCATCACGTCCTGCGGGAAGGCGCGCAGCTCCGCGCCGGAGGCGATCAGGCGCAGCAGCGCATCCGGATTGCCATGGTCGTATTTCGCCATGCACAGCGCGTTCGCCTCGGCGCAGGCGGCCTCGACCACGGCGCGGTAATGCGCCGGCAGCCCGTTCCACTTCTCCTGGTTGGCGATGAAGCTGACATTGGCGCAGCCCTCCCAGAAACCGGGATAGTAGTAGTATTTGGCGACCTTCACGAAGCCGAGCTTCTCGTCGTCATAGGGGCCGGAGAACTCGGCCGCGTCGATGGTGCCGCGCTCCAGCGCCGGATAGATGTCGCCGCCGCCGAGCGTCTGCGGCACCACGCCGAGCTTGGCCATGATCTGCCCGCCCAGGCCGGCGATGCGGAACTTCAGCCCCTGCAGGTCCGCGACGCTCTTGATCTCCTTGCGGAACCAGCCGCCCATCTGGGCGCCGGTATTGCCCGAGGGGATGGTGTGCACGCCGAACTTCTTCATCAGCTCGCGGCAGAGCTCGAGCCCGCCGCCCTGGTAGAGCCAGGCGTTCTGCTGGCGGGTGTTGAGCCCGAAGGGCAGCGAGGTCTCGAAGGCGAAGGCGGTATCCTTGCCGATATAGAAGCTCGCCAGCGTGTGGCTGCACTCGACCGTGCCGTTCTGCACCGCGTCGAGCGCCTGCAAGGCCGGCACGATCTCGCCCGCGGCGAAGGCCTGGATCTGGAACTGGCCGTCGGTCGCCTCGGCGACGCGCCTGGCGACATGGGTCGAGATGCCGAACAGCGTGTCGAGGCTCTTGGGATAGCTCGAGGCGAGCCGCCAGCTGATCTTCGGGTTGGACTGGGCGATCGCCGGCGCGGCGATGGTCGCGGCTGCGGCCCCGGCGGCGGTCGTCTTGATCAGCGTGCGGCGGTCCATGGCGATTCCTCACAGGTCATTCGCCGGATCGGCCCGGCGACGTTGCGCGCAGGCTAGCGACAGCGCCGGCCGGGCGGAACTGCGTTCGCTGCGCCGCGGCATGCGCCGGCGGCGGGGTAGCGACGACAAAGCCCGCCGCTCGGAAGCGGCGGGCCCTGTCAATGGCTGACGGATCGGCTCAGTTCTTGGCGATGAAGCACTGGCCACCGGCCGCCTGCAGCGCCGAGCACATCGCGCTCGCATCCTCGCGGGAATACGGGCCGACGCGCAGCCGGTAGACGGTCTTGCCGCCGGCGAGCTCGGTCTTGCGCACGATCGGGCTCTGGCCGGACAGCTGGTCGGGATATTTGCGCTGCAGCGCCGCGAAGGTGGCCCGCGCCTCCGCCTCGCTGCCGGGGGCGCCGAGCTGCACCGCGAAGCCGCCGTTCGGATCGGAGCGCGGAGCGGCGGCCGCCGGCTGCGGCCGCTGCGGCGCGAGCGCGGCGGTCC
>NZ_FYAS01000042.1 GCF_900185715.1 Allobosea sp. CS1GBMeth4 | reverse complement strand
CCGGCCCGCCCCTTCCGCGGCAAGCCGGCGGGTTCCAGGCCAGGCGGCGACAGGCCCGGTGGCGATCGGCCCGGCGGGCGTGGCCCGGGTTCCGGCGGCGACAGGCCGCCGCGCTCCGGCCCGCCACGTTCGGGCGGCGGGCGCCGCGGCTGAGGTCTGCGCCATGCGCATCGTCGGGGGACGCTTCGGCGGCCGCACGCTCGCCAGCCCGAAGCCGGGCATCGGCGCGATTCGGCCGACCTCGGATCGCCTGCGGGAATCGTTGTTCAACGTGCTGGCGCATGGCCATGGCGATGCGGCGGAGGGGGCGCGCGTGCTCGACCTCTTCGCCGGCACCGGCGCGATGGCCTTCGAGGCGCTCTCGCGCGGCGCCGCCTTCGCGCTGCTGGTCGACGACGGCGCCGAGGCGCGCGGGCTGATCCGCGAGAACCAGATGGCGCTCGGGCTCGCGGGCCTCTCGCGCATCTTCCGCCGCGACGCGACGAAGCTCGGCCCGATCACCGGCATGGCGCCGTTCGACCTCGTCTTCTGCGACCCGCCCTATCGCAAGGGCCTGGGCGAGAAGGCGCTCGCCTCGGCGCGCGCAGGCGGCTGGCTGGCGCAGGACGCGCTGGTCGTGCTGGAGGAAGCGGCGGATGCCGAGATCACGTTACCGGAGGGCTTCGAGGAGCTCGAGCGGCGCGATTATGGCGAGACGCAGGTGCGGTTCTTGCGGATCGTATGAACCTACCCGTCATTGCGAGAAGCGTAGCGACGAAGCAATCAAGGTGGACTTGCCGCAGAGCCCTGCCGCCGCTGGATTGCTTCGTCGCTATACTCCTCGCAATGACGGATAGCTCTCACCGTCTCCCGAACAGCTTCTCGATATCGTTGAGCTTCAGTTCGACATAGGTCGGGCGGCCGTGATTGCACTGGCCGGAGTTCGGCGTCGCCTCCATCTCGCGCAGGAGCGCGTCCATCTCCTCCGGCCGAAGGCGGCGGCCGGCGCGGACGGAGTTGTGGCAGGCCATGGTCGCGAGCACATGGTCGAGCCGGCGCTCCAGCGAACCCGGAGTTCCGCTGATCTGGCCATGCTCGGCGAGCGCGTCGGCGACATCGCGGACAATGCCCCGGAGGTCGCCGCCGGCGATGGCGGCGGGCGCCTCGCGCACCAGCACGGCGCCGGGGCCGAAGCTCTCGATGACGAGGCCGAGCGAGGCGAGGTCCGAGGCCGCCGCGTTGAGCCGGTCGGCGTCGACCGGGTCGAGCTCGACCACCTCGGGCAGAAGCAAGGGCTGGCTGACGATGCCGCTCTTCGCCCGCTCGGCCTTGAGCCGCTCATAGACCAGGCGCTCATGGGCGGCGTGCTGGTCGACGATGACCATGCCGTCGCGGGTCTGGGCGACGATATAGGTGCCGTGGACCTGGGCGCGGGCGGCGCCGAGCGGCCGGTCGAGCGCATCCTGCGGCGGCTCGGCGAGATGCGCACGGGCATCCGCCGAGGGCATGGCGAGATCGGCGAAGCCGGCCTGCAGCGGCTGGGCGGGGGCCTCGGGCATGCGCCAGTCAGCGCCGCCGCCGAAATTCGGGCGCTGGATCGTCGCCGGGCCGCCATCGCCGAAGCCGCCGCCTGAGAAGACCGCCCGGAAGGCGTCGAGCGTGCGGGCGCCGCCGGTGGTGGTGGCGCGATGGCCGGCGCCTGCCAAAGCCGCCTTGAGGCTCGACACGACGAGGCCGCGCACCAGCGCCGGGTCGCGGAAGCGGACCTCGCTCTTGGCCGGGTGGACGTTGACGTCGACGGCGGCAGGGTCGCAGAGCAGGTCGAGATAGAGCACCGGGTGCCGGTCCGAGGGCACGACGTCGGCATAGGCGCCGCGCACCGCCGAGAGCAGCAGCTTGTCGCGCACCGGGCGGCCATTGACCGCCATGTGGACGCCGGCCGAGGTGCCGCGATGGAAGGTCGGCAGGCCGGCGAAGCCCGAGAGCCGGACGCCCTCGCGCTCAGTCTCGACCGGAAATGCGTTCTCGGGAAAGTCGCGCCCGAGCGCGCGGCCGAGGCGGCGCAGCCGCCCTTCGGCGCCGATCGGCTCGGCCGGCCAGTCGAAGGCGCCGGCATGCTCGCCTTCGAGCGAGAAGCGGACCTCGGGATGGGCGATCGCGAGGCGCCGCAGCATGTCGGAGACGGCCTGCGCCTCGGCCCGGTCGCTCTTGAGGAATTTGAGGCGGGCCGGTGTGAAGATGAAGAGGTCGCTGACCTCGATGCGGGTGCCGGGCCCCGCCGCCGCCGGCCTGACCGGCCCCTTGGCGCCGGCCTCGACGACGAGGGCGCAGCCCTGCGCCGCATCGCGCCGGCGCGTGGTGATCGAGAGGCGCGCCACCGAGCCGATCGAGGGCAGCGCCTCGCCGCGGAAGCCGAGGGAGCGGATGGCGAAGAGGTCGCCGTCCGGGAGCTTGGAGGTGGCGTGGCGCTCGACGCAGAGGGCGAGATCGTCGGGACTCATGCCGATGCCGTCGTCGACGACGCGGATCAGCTCGCGCCCGCCGCCGCGGATGGTGACGGCGATGCTGGCAGCGCCGGCATCGATCGCGTTCTCGACCAGTTCCTTCACCGCTGCGGCTGGCCGCTCGATCACCTCGCCGGCGGCGATGCGATCGACCAGGACGGGATCGAGGCGGCGAATGGTCATCGGTTATGCAGCAGGCAAGGCCAGCGCGAGGGCAATGCCGTCTTTCCGGGGCGGCGCGTCAGCACCGAGCCCGGAATGACGGAGAGGTTCCATCCGGCGACAACCGGCAAGCCCAACACTCACACCAGCCCGGCCGGCCGGCCGACGGCCTGGACCAGCAGCCGACCCTCGCCGAACAGGCGCTGCGCGACGCGCCGGACATCGGCCAGCGTCACCGCGGCGAAGCGCTGGTTGCGGGTTTCGACGAACTCCGGCTGCTCGCCGCGAATGGCGAGGCCGAGCAGTTCGCCGGCGATCTTCGGCGAGGTGTCGAAGCGCAGGGAATAGGAGCCGATCAGATAGCGCTTGGCCTCCTCGACCTCGTGCCCGCTCGGGCCCTCGCTGACGAGCTTGGCGATCTCCTCGCGGATCACAGACATGGATTCGGCGACGCGATCGTTGCGCGTCGAGGTGCCGCCGACGAGCAGGCCGCTCTGGCGCAGGGGCACCAGGCTGGAAGAGACGCCATAGGCGAGGCCGCGCTTCTCGCGTACTTCCATGAACAGACGCGAGGTGAAGGCCGAGCCGCCGAGGATATGGTTCAGCACGGTCGCGGCGATGAAGTCGGGATCGTCCCACATCAGCCCGGGACCGATGAAGCGCAGCACGGTCTGCGGCACGTCGAGATCGACGATATGAGTCTCGCCGAGCCCGGCGACCGGCAACGGCGCGGCGGGCCTGGCGCGCGGGGCGCCGGCCGGCAGCGCGCCGAAGAGCGCATCGAGCCGGGCGGCCAACTCGCCCGCGGTGATGGCGCCGACCGCGACCACCTTCAGCCCACCGCGGGTGAAGAGATCGCGCGTCAGGGCTTTCAGCCCCTCCGGTTCGAGCCGGCGGACGCTGGCGACGTCGCCCCGCTCCGGCCGGCCATAGGCGTGGCCCGGAAAGGCCGCGGCGAAGAGCGCGTTGCGGCAGATCACATCCGGGTTCTGTGCCTGGCGCTGCAGGCCGGCGATCACCTGCGCCTTGACTCGCGCCACCGCGTCGGCGTCGAAGCGCGGCGCGTTGAGGGCGAGGCCGAGCAACTCGAAGGCGATCTCGCGATGCTGCGACAGGGTCTGGAGCTGGCCATGGAAATCGTCGCGACGGGCGTCGAAGGAGAGGTTGATCGCGTGGTCGGCGAGGCGCCCCTGGAAGGCCTCGGCATCGAGGTCGCCGGCCCCCTCGTCGAGGAGTCCGGAGACCAGATTGGCGCTGCCGGCGCCGTCCGCCGGGTCGCGATTGGCGCCGCCGTCGAAGGCGAATTCCAGCGCCAGAAGCGGCAGGCTGTGCTCCTCGACCAGCCAGGCCTCGACGCCGCAGGCGGCGGTGACGCGCTGGACCGCGAGCGAGGGCCCGGGAGCGGCGGCGACGGGAGCGAGCGGACGGTTCATCGGCAATCCTCGGCGGCGCGGGCGGAGCCCGCCCGCAATGGCTTGAAGCGCAGTGTCAGGCGGCGGCCGGCAGCAGCAGGCCGGTGACCGAGCGGTCGGGCCTGAGATGGCGCCGGACCGCCTCGACGACCTGGTCGCGCGTCACCGCTTCGATGCGCTGCGGCCAGAGCAGCACGTCCTCGACGGTCTCGCCGACGGCGAGGCCCGAGCCGAAGATGCGGGCGAGCGAGGACTGGCTGTCGCGGGCGAAGACTGTCTCGGCGACGAGGCGGGTGCGGGCGCGGGCGAGCTCGAGCTCGCTCGGACCATCGGCGATGAAGTCGGCGAGCGCAGTGTCGAGACCGGCCTCGAGGGCCGCCATCTCGACGCCGGGTCGCGGGCTGACCGAGAGCTGGAAGGCGGAGCGGTCGACCATCGAGCCCATGAAATAGGCGCCGGCTCCGGCGGCGAGCTCCTGTTCGACGCAGAGCTTGCGATAGAGCCGCGAGGTCGTGCCGCCGCCGAGAATCTCGGCGGCCAGTTCGAGCGCGAAGGCCTCGTCGCGCTGCGCCGAGACATAGGTCGGCGCGAGCCAGGCCCGGCGCAGCGAGGGCTGCTGCACGCGCGGATCGGAGAGCGCGACGCGGCGCGCCGCGCGCGGCTCGGGCTCGGCCGGGCGCTTGCGCCGCGGCGCCTCGCCGCGGGCGGGAATCACGCCATAGGTCTCCTGGGCCAGGCGCAGCACCTCGCCCGGCTCGACGTCGCCGGCGACGACCAGGATGGCGTTCTCCGGCGTGTAGAAGCGCTGGTAGTAGGCGAAGGCGTCGTCCCGCGTCAGCCCCTCGATCTCGTGCTCCCAGCCGATGATCGGCGTGCCATAGGGATGGTGGACATAGAGCGCGCTGGAGAATTCCTCGGCGAGCTGGGCGGCCGGGTCGGCGTCGACGCGCATGCGCCGTTCCTCCAGCACGACGTCGCGCTCGGGCCCGACCACGCTCTCGTCGAAGGCGAGGCCGGTCATCCGGTCCGCCTCGTAGTCCATCATCGCCCGCAGATGCTCCTTCGGCACCCGCTGGAAATAGGCGGTGTAATCGTAGGAGGTGAAGGCGTTCTCCTGGCCGCCATAGCCGGCCACGATCTTCGAGAACTCGCCGGCCGGCCATTTCGCCGTGCCCTTGAACATCAGGTGCTCGAGGAAGTGGGCGATGCCCGACTTGCCCGCCGGGTCGTCGCCGGAGCCGTTGCGATACCAGACCATATGGGTGACCACCGGCGCGCGATGGTCCGGCGCGACCACGATCTGGAGCCCGTTCGCGAGCCGATAGGATTCGACCTGGTGGCCGGCTGCGTCGGCGGGAGCGGCGTGAACCGTCATGACCTTGAAGAGCTCCTGCGATCCGCGAGGTTCAGAAACGAACCGGCCCGGGCCCGCATGGACCCGAGCCGGGGGAAGGCTCGCCATAGATAGGGCGGCCGCGCCGGAAAACCAACGCGTCGCGACGACCGGCGAGAGGCTCTATTCGTAGACCTTCTGGCCGGTGAGGAATTCGCGCTGGCCGACCGCCTGCTTGTCCTCGCGCGGTCCGGACTGGCCCGGACCGAGCGGGGCCGTGCCGGCCGGACGGCGATAGCCGGTCGGCGGCTCGTGCAGATAGCGGCGAGCGGGCTCGCTGCCATAGGCGAGGTTCGACATGTCGGTCTGGGCCTGGCGGGCCGCCATCTCGCGGCCGATGCGGATCGGCTCGATCTGGTTGTTGTAGTTGTTGTGGTCCGGGACGATGCCCTCCGGCCCGTTGCTGCGCCCGGTGACGCGGCCGCGGCGCAGCTCTTCCTGCGACATCAGCGGCTTGGTGTTGGCGCGGTAGGCCTCGGTATTGGAGAACAGGACGTTGGCGCTGTCGCGCTCGGCCCTGCGGCGGGCGACGTCCGGATCGTCCGGCCAGGCGGCGCTGCGGTTGGCGCCCGCCTCCTGCGGCTTCGGCAGGGTCGAGGACGGCGGCACGACGAGCGGGGCGCGCTGCTTGTACTCGATATCTTCCTTGTCCGTGCCGAACAGGCCCATGCCCTTCACCAGATTCTGGAAGAGCATGCCCTCCTGGGCGAAAGCAGGGGACGCCGCCAGCAGCAGGCCGCTGGCGAGCAGCATGCGTGACGCGCGGTTCCGATAAGCCATCTCACCTCTCCATCCAGATACCGGCCAGCGTCATGCGCGATCGACGCGGCAAAAGCATGGCGGGCCTTTTAACCCATTTCCGGCGAAATCGGGAGCCCTTTCGCCAGAGCGACGTCAATGGCCTGTGGCCAGCCGGCTTCAGGCGGCCCTGGAACGATCCGTCGCCGGCCGCAGCGACTCGTAGAGCAGCCCGAGCACGCCGAAGACGATGGCCGCATCGGCGATGTTGAAGATGTACCAGCTGAAATCGCCGACGTGAAAATGCACGAAGTCGACGACCGCGCCGTAGACGATGCGGTCGAGCCCGTTGCCGAGCGCCCCGCCGATGATCAGCGCCAGACTCGCCACCGTCAGCCGGTCGCCGGCCCGCCACATCCAGCGCCAGAGCCAGACCGCCGCGACGACGGAGATCACCACCAGGGCCCAGCGGCCGATATCGCTCGACTGCTGGAACAGCCCGTAGGAAATGCCACGATTCCAGGCGAGCACGATCTCCAGGAAGGAGGCGAGCCGGAACGGCCCCTCTTCGGCGAGGCGCGCGCCGAAGAGCAGCCAGAGCTTCAGCGCCTGGTCGAGCACGAAGGTGAGCGCGACGATCCAGAGGCCGAGGCGGCGCAGCGGTGTCATGCGACGTATCCGAGCTCGCGCAGCGCCCTGGCGTCACGCGGCGTCACCTCGGGGAAGCCGGGCTCGGCGCTCGCCGGATCGAAATACTTCCAGGAGCGGGCGCATTTGATGCCGGGGGCGCGCGCCGGCTCCACCGCGACGCCTGGCACGTCCGGCAGGCGGAAGGCCTCGGCCGGCCCCTCCCCGTCCGTGATCCCGGCACCGGAGGTGATGCAGATCTCGGCGAGATCGAGCCCGCTCAGCGCCGCGCGCAGATCCGGATCGGCGATATGGACGGTCGGCGCGGCCTCGAGCGAGGAGCCGATGCGCTTGGCGGCGCGCTCCAGCTCGAGCGCACCGGTGACGACGCGGCGCACGCGGCGGACCTTGGCCCAGCGTTCGGCCAGCTCGGGCGCGAGCCAGGCCTGGTCCGCCTCGGCGAAGAGCTCGAGATGCACGGAGCCGTCGCCGGCCTTGACCTGCGGATAGCGCTCGAGCCAGGCCTCCTCGGCGGTGAAGACCAGGATCGGCGCGAGCCAGGTCGTCAGGCAGCGGAAGAGGTGGTCCACCACCGTCAGCGCACTCCTGCGGACATGGCTGGAGCGCGGATCGCAGTAGAGCGCGTCCTTGCGGACGTCGAAATAGAAGGCCGAGAGCTCGGTGTTCATGAACTGCGAGAGCAGGGTCACGACCTTCTTGTAGTCGTAGCTGCGGTAGGCCTCCGCGACCTGCGGGCCGAGCTCGGCGAGGCGGTGCAGCATCAACCGCTCCAGCTCCGGCATCGAGGCCGGATCGGCGACGCGGATCTCCTCGTTGAAATGCGCGAGCGTGCCGAGCATCCAGCGCATGGTGTTGCGCAGCTTGCGATAGGTCTCGACGAAGGTCTTCAGGATCTCCTTGCCGATGCGCAGATCGTCGGAATAGTCGGCGGCGGCGACCCAGAGGCGCAGGATGTCGGCGCCGGAATCCTTGATCACATCCTGCGGGGCGGTGACGTTGCCCTTCGATTTCGACATCTTCTCGCCCTTCTCGTCGAGACAGAAGCCGTGGGTCAGCACCACGTCATAGGGCGCCCGGCCGCGCGTGCCGCAGCTTTCGAGCAAGCTGGAATGGAACCAGCCGCGATGCTGGTCCGAGCCTTCCAGATACATCACCTTGTCGCGGCCGCCGTCGACGACGCGATGGGTCCTGAGATCGGCGCGCTTCTCCAGCGTGAAGGCGTGGGTCGAGCCCGAATCGAACCAGACGTCGAGCACGTCGACGACACGCTCGTATTTCGCCGGGTCGTAGCCGAAGGGTGTGAGGAAGCGCGCCCCGTCCGTGTCGGTGAACCAGGCATCGGCGCCCTCCTGCTCGAAGGCCTCGGCGATCGCGGCGTTGACCCTGGCGTCGACCAGGATCGCCTTGCTCTCCTTCTCGACGAAGACGGTGATCGGCACGCCCCAGGCACGCTGGCGCGAGACCACCCAGTCGGGCCGGTTGGCGATCATGCCGTTGATGCGGTTCTCGCCGGCGGCGGGCACCCATTCGGTCTCCCTGATCGCCTTGAGCGCCCGGTTGCGCAGCGTGTCGGCATTGCCGCCGGCGGTCGGCGCAGGCGCCGCCGGATCGGGCGCGCCAGCCTCGCCATAAGGCTTGTCCATGGCGATGAACCATTGCGGCGTGTTGCGGAAGATCACCGGCTTCTTCGAGCGCCAGCTATGCGGATACTGGTGCTTGAGCCGCCCGCGCGCGACGAGGTTGCCGGAGGCGGCGAGCGCCTTGATCACGACCTCGTTGGCGTTGCCCTTCTCGCCCTTGTCGGTGATGACCTGCGCGCCCTCGAAGCCGGGCGCCTCGCTGGTGAAGCGGCCATCAGCGTCGACGGTGTAGGGGATCCTGGTCTCGATGCCGCGCTCCGCCAGCATGCGGCCATTGGCCATCCAGACGTCGAAGTCCTCGCGGCCATGGCCCGGCGCGGTGTGGACGAAGCCGGTACCGGCATCGTCCGTGACATGGTCACCGTCGAGCAGCGGCACGTCGAAATCGTAGCCCTGGCCGCGGAGGGGGTGGGCGCAGGTAACCTCGACGAGCCAATCTGCTGGAACATCGCAGACGGGCTCAAATGCTTCGACCTTGGCGGCCTTAAAGACGTCAGCGACCAGCTTCTTAGCCAGAATGTAGCTAGCCCCAACCTTCGCCCAATTTCCCTCTGGGGCCGCTGTGACGCGATAGAGGCCATAGGCGATCTTGTTATGGAAGGAGATCGCGCGGTTGCCGGGGATCGTCCATGGCGTCGTGGTCCAGATTACGACCGAAGCACCCAAGATCGCGTCGAAGACTTGTTTCGCCTTCAAGCCGTCTACAAGCGGTCCGTACGCCGTGCGGTCGCGATCAATCGGAAACGCCACGAACACCGTGTCGCTGGTGTGCTCCTCGTATTCGACCTCGGCCTCGGCCAGGGCGGTCTTCTCGACCACCGACCACATCACCGGCTTGGAGCCGCGATAGAGCATGCCGTTCTGCGCGAACTTCATGATCTCGCGGGCGATCTGCGCCTCGGCGCCATAGGCCATGGTGAGATAGGGATCGTCCCAGTCGCCCTCGACGCCGAGGCGCTTGAACTCGGCGCGCTGGACGTCGACCCAGTGCTCGGCGAAGGCGCGGCATTCCTTGCGGAACTCGACGACCGGCACGTCGTCCTTGTTCAGCCCCTTGGCGCGGTACTGCTCCTCGATCTTCCACTCGATCGGCAGGCCGTGGCAGTCCCAGCCCGGCACGTAGTTGGAATCGTAGCCCAGCATCTGCTGCGAGCGCGTCACCAGGTCCTTCAGCACCTTGTTGAGCGCGTGGCCGATATGGATGTTGCCGTTGGCATAGGGCGGGCCGTCATGCAGGACGAAGCGGTCGCGCCCTTTGCCGGCCTCGCGCAGCTTGCGGTAGAGGCCCATCCTGGCCCAGCGGGCGAGCAGCTCGGGCTCGCGCTGGGGCAGGCCGGCGCGCATCGGAAACTCCGTCTGCGGCAGGAACAGCGTCTGCGAATAGTCGATCGTCTCGGCGGTGTTGTCGGCAGTCTGATCGGTCATGTGTCCGGCTCGGCGGTGCGGAGGGCGGGCCTGCATCCGGCGCGGCGCCCATCCTGGAATGTCACGGGGAAGCGATCGTCGTCCCGGCCTGCGCAAGCGCCCGCGCGGTCAGCGCAGGGCGGCAGCCGGGCCGGTAATTCGCCGGGGCGGAACGAGGTTCGAAACGGACATGAGCGGCTTCTAGCAAACGGCGTTCAGACAAGGAAGGCCGGCGTCGCCGCGAGGATGCCGCGCGCGCTCACGGTGTCGGCATCCATCTGCGCGATCAGCGCTTCGAGCGTATCGAACTTCGCCTCGCCGCGCAGGAAGGCGACGAAGGCGACATCGACGGTCCTGCCATAGAGATCGCCGGAGAAATCGAAGACGAAGGTTTCGAGCCGGGGCGCGCCGTCGTCGAAGGTCGGGCGGCTGCCGAAGCTGGCGACACCGTCGCGCCAGGCGCCGTCGATCTTCATTCTCACCGCATAGATGCCGAAGCGCAGGCGGCAATCGCGGGCTAGGTGCATGTTCGCGGTGGGATAGCCGAGCTCGCGGCCGCGCTTGTCGCCATGGGCGACCTCGCCGCGGACGAACCAGGGCCGGCCGAGCAGCGCGGCGGCATGGCCGACATCGCCGGCTTCGAGCGCGGCGCGCACCAGCGTCGAGGAGACGGGCTCGCCCCGGAAGGCGAAGGGCGGCACGACCGCGACGGGCACGCCGGCATGGCCGGCGCGGGCCTGCAGCATCTCGGGCGAGCCGGTGCGCGCCTTGCCGAAATGAAAATCATAGCCGCAGACGAGCCCGGCCGCGCCGAGCCGGCCGAGCAGCAATTCGTCGACGAAGGCCTCCGCGGGGATGCCGGCGACCGCGCGGTCGAAAGGCACGACGAAGCTGGGCGACAGGCCGAGGCCGGCCAGGAGCTCGACCTTGACCGGCTCCGGCGTCAGCCGAAACACCGGCTGCTCGGGCCGGAAGAGGGAGCGCGGATGCGGTTCGAAGGTCAGCGCCGCCGCCTGCGTCCCCCGCTCCGCCGCCATCGCCCCGGCGACGCGGGCGAGCTCGGCATGACCGCGATGGACGCCGTCGAAATTGCCGAGCGCCAGCACCAGGCCGCGCAGATCGGCCGGCACCGGCTCGCCGGGTTCGAGGACGAAGACGGGCCGCGCGTCGGGTCGCGCCGCCTCGGGGGATGAGGTCATGGAACGCTGGTTCGGCGCCGGGAAGCCCCGGCCAGCGCCGTGTTTGGCCCCAAGCGGCCGGAAGCGTCAAGGCCGCGCGTCAGCTCCGGGCCGTGGGGCGCGGCAGCGCCACCCAGGCCTCGCCCTCCAGCACCGCCTTGCCGTCGACCAGGCATTCGCAGAACAGCCGGGCACGGCGGCGCTCCGGCACGAGCTCGACCACCTCGACACGGGCCGTGACGACATCGCCGATCTTCACCGGCGCGAGGAAGTTGAGCGTCTGGGAGAGGTAGACGGCGCCGGGCCCCGGCAGGCGCGTGCCGAGCAGGGCCGAGACCAGGCTCGCCGTGAGCATGCCATGCGCGATGCGCTGGCCGAACCTGGTGCTGGCGGCATACCGATCGCAAAGATGGATCGGGTTGGCGTCTCCCGACAGGTCGGCGAAGAGCGAGACGTCGCGCTCCATCACCGTCCGCATCAGGCTCTCGCGCTGCCCGACGGCCAGATCCTCGAAGGCGTGAACTTGGTAGAGTGAACTGGCCATCATCGGTCGATTTCGCATCCGCAGGGCAGCCGCAGACCGCCTGCATTCGGGATCGGGCGGGGAGCGTCCCATAATTCGCTGCACCGCACCATTGAACTTTGGTGCCTGATGCGAAGTTCCCGCCGCGCATGCCGCTGGGTCACTCGGCGACCGGGTTAACGGCTTTGAAACATCACCCGCCTATCACAGTTGACCCAAGGTCGCCGCTCTGCGAGAGCGGCCCGCGCCGGCCGCGCCCGGCGCCGCGGATCACTTGCTTGGAGCACCGTCATGGCTGTCGACCCGTCAATGCCGATCCTGGTGGTGGACGACTATCAGACCATGGTCCGGATCATCCGCAACCTGCTGAAGCAGCTGGGTTTCGAGAACGTCGACGACGCCTCGGACGGCAATGCCGCGATCGCCAAGATGCGCGACAAGAAGTACGGGCTGGTGATCTCCGACTGGAACATGGAGCCGATGACCGGCTACGAACTGCTGCGCCAGGTGCGCAGCGAGGAGACCATCGCCGAGACCCCGTTCATCATGGTGACGGCGGAATCGAAGACCGAGAACGTCATCGCCGCCAAGAAGGCCGGCGTGAACAACTACATCGTCAAGCCGTTCAACGCGCAGACGCTGAAATCGAAGATCGAGGCGGCCTGCGCCGCCTGAAGCGCGGACGGCACGGCTCCGGCCGGCTCTCCCGTTCCGCCGGGAGCTCGCGCAGCGAGCCCGCCCCAGAACGAGCGCGCCGTCGCGCGGAGCGCCGCGATCGCAGCGCCCGGAACGACAGCGGCCGCCTACCAGGCCAGATGCGGCATGGCGTAGCTGGGCCGATGGCTCTGCCGGGCGAACCAGCCCTGCAGCGCCTGATCCGACAGGCCGGCCATCTCGCCGGCATGAATGCCGGCGACGCACATCAGGGAATCGAGGCCATACTGCACGGCGCCGGCGATGTCGGTGCGGATCGCGTCGCCGATCGCGAGGATGCGGCCCTTCTCCACCGTCTCGCCGCGCAGTTCCTGCCCGAGGCGGATGGCGAGGTCGTAGATCGGCGCATGCGGCTTGCCGGCATAGAGCGCCCGGCCGCCGAGCTTTTCATAGGCCACGGCGAGCGAGCCGGCGCAGGGCACGATGCGCCCGCCGCGATCGACGACCAGGTCCGGATTGGCGCAGATCAGCGTCAAGCCGCGACGGGCGAAATCGGCGAGCTGATCGGCATAGCTCTCGGCCGTCTCGGTCTCGTCGTCGAACAGGCCGGTGCAGACGACGTAATGCGCTTCGGCCGGGCCGACGCGCGGCGCGTCGAGTCCGGCCAGGAGCGGCAGGTCGCGGGCCGGACCGAGATGATAGAGCGGTTCGCCCGCACGATGGGCGATCAGGTCGCGGGCGACGTCGCCGGAGGTGACGATCGCGTCGAAGGCATCGCCGGGCACGCCGATACGGCCGAGTTGGACCGCGATCTCCGAACGCGGGCGCGGAGCATTCGAGACCAGCACGACCGTGACGCCGCCGGCCCGCATCCGCTCCAGCGCGTCGCACGCCGCCACGAAGGGCGCGACGCCGTTATGGACGACGCCCCAGATGTCGCAGAGGCAGAGCTCGTACTGGCCGATGACGGGCGCAACACCGGACAGAAGACGGGTCGATGACGGCACGAACGGACTCCGGTCTGGAAGCTCCCCGCCTCCGCTGAACGCGGGGTGCTTCAATGTCGATTCATCGCATTTACCGCAGGCGGAGCGTATGCGGCTCCGGGAAAACGACTCTCGCTGGCGCGGCCTGTGTACGCCGCTTCGCAGGCGCGGGCCAGAGACGGATCAGGCGCTGGCGCGGCGCAGGATGTCGCGGAAAGGCACGCGCTTCGGCGCCGGGGCGGGCGCCATCGCCGGATGCTCGATCACATCAGCCGAGGACGGCGGCACGGCCGCGGCCGGCGCTGATGCGGCCGGAGCGGCGGGTTGTGGCTCGGCGAAGACCTCCGGCCTGACCGGGCGCGGCGGCGAGAAGACGATGCCCTGAGCATAGCCGATGTCGAGATCGAGCATGTCGGCGACCATCGGGTCGTCCTCGACCTCCTCTGCCACGAGCTGGATCGAGCCGCGGGCGAGCTGGGCCGCGAGGTCCCCCGCCGCGATGTCGGCGCGCGCGCCGCCGCGCGCCTCGGCCAGGAGCAGCGCCGCCGCGACCTTGACGAAGCGTACGCCACGATCGTGCAGCGAAACCGGATCGAAGCGCAGATCGGAGACATGGTCGAGCGCGAAGCGGACGCCATTGGCCGACATGGCGCCGAGGAGGCCGAGGCTGGCCGGCTCCAGGGTCCGGAAGACGCGCTGCGGGATCTCGATGACGAGATTGCCGATATGCTCGTGGTATTTTTCGAGGATGCGCGACAGCGCCGCCAGCGCGCGCGACGAATTCCAGGTCGCTGCGCTGAAATTGCAGGAGACGAAGAGCTCGCCGGGCTTGCTGCCGAGATGGCGCGCGATGGCGAGCGCGCGCGTCAGGACCAAAGCGTCGAGCGTCGGGCCGAAACCGCGCTCCTCCACGGTGGTCAGGAATTCCGACGGCAGCAGCAGCGTCTTCTCGTCGAGCCGGAGCCTGACGAGGGCCTCGTAGCCGCGGGTCCGCCGCTGCGGCAGGTTGACGATCGGCTGCAGATGGACCTCGACCTGCCCCTTCGCCAGCGCCTCGCTGATCAGGGCGGCGCGCTCCTCGGCGGCGCGAAGCTGCGCGGCATCGGCGGGATCGTGGCGGGTCGCGCTCAGCGGCTCCGGAGCCCGGCGTGCCGGGGTGGCCGAGACTCGCGCCGGCTGCGGCGGCGGAGCCGCGAGCCGGCTCTCGATCCGGCTGAGCTGGTCGTCATGCTCGCCCAGCGTCGTCGCGACCTGCTGCAGCAGGTCGCCGAGCAGGCCGACCTCGGCCGTCAGCTCATGCAGCATCGCCTTGGCGGGCGCGGCATCCGCCTCGCCCATTGGCAGCTGATCGAAGCGCTGCATCACCGTGTCGACGCGGATGGCATTGGTCGCGAGCCGGACCTTGACCTCGCCGACCGCCGCGAGCAGCTGCTCGCGCTCGCGCGCCCGGCTCCGCCGCGCCAGAGCCGCCGCTCCGGCCAGGCCGAGCCCGGCGCTCAGCAGCCCGAACGCATTGGCGAGCGGCCCGGGCAACAGCAGCATGCAGGCCGCGCCCAGCGAAAAGCCGGCGACGCCGCTGGCGGCCGGAGACAGAGCGCTGAGGCGGATGCGAGCCAAGGGCCGAAATCGCGCAAGGGGTTGAGGGGCAACGCAACGCTACGAATCAGCTGCGACCCGCGCAGGATAGCGGCCTGATTCAACGACTGCGAGGCCTATCAGCGAATCTCGCAGCGGCAGCGGCCGAAGCCCACAGGCGCGGCGCTCCTCATCGCGAAGGAGGGAGCGGATCCGCCGCTATCGCGGCTGCAAACCCACCGGGCCGATCGCGGCGAGGATGCGGTCGCTGACCGCAGGGGAGAAGCCCTTGCGGGCCAGATAGAGCCGCGCGTCGAGCGCAAACAGCGGCTCGATCTGGCCCAGCCTCCGCAGAACCTCGTCGAGCCCGGCCCTGTCGTTCGCGGTGGCGTTCATCATGGCGCGCGCGATCAAGGCGAGCGGCGTCTCGTCCGCCTCGATCAAGGCGGCCTGGTTCTCGGCGAGCTTGCTCGCGCCGGTCAGATAGGCCGCGAAATAGAGAAAGGCATCGTACCAGGAGGGGCGCCCATTGCTCAGAGCCACGGCGCGCTCGAGCAGAGGCAGCCCTTCCGCCGCCCGGTCGAGCTGGACATAGCGCGCGCCGAGATCGGCCATGATGTCCGGGTCGTAAGGATTGCGCGCCAGGGCCTCGCGGCCGGATTTGAGCGCCTCCTCGGTCATGCCGCGCAGGAATTGCGCCTCCATCAGAGCCTGATGCGCCCTTGCGCTGGCGGGCGCCAGCCTCACCGCATTGACTGCGGCGGCGAGGGCGCGGTCGAGCGGCGCGCCGGACCGGACGTTGAGGCCGGAGGCATGTTCGTCCGCGGTGAGAAGCGCGAGATGCGACCAGGCGGGATGAAAATCCGGGTCGCGCGCGAGCAGCGCATCGAGGCAGCTCCGCGCGGCGAGGTGGTCCTCCGGCTTCATGTGGCGGCGGAAATTGAGCGCCTGGTAGATGCAGCCGATCGCCGGTGGCAGCGTCGCCAGCCTGAGATCGGCGTGGAGGATGCCGAAGGGCTGGACCAGCCGGATCGCCAGATCCTGCGCGAGATCGCGCAGTTCCGGCCCTTCGCTCACGCCGGCAAGGCTGCGCTCGCCGGACGTCGTCCAGACGATGCGCCCTTCCCTGGCGGTGCTCAGCCGCACGAAACCTTCGACCTTGTCGCCGGCACGGGCCGTGTTGAGCGTCAGCACGTAATCGGCGCCGTCCTCCAGCCGCAGCGGCCCTGCCGGCGCCTTCACCACCAGGAGGTCGTCGAAGCGGGCCATGGTGTCGACGAGATGGCGGATGAACAGCCGAGCCGCGTCCTCGACCGCAGGATCGACGAGATCTCCGGCGACCATGACGGCGAGAACGGGCAGGCTGGCGGGCGCCGATTGCGGCTCCGAGCGCTGCGCCATGGCCACCTGATCGGACGCGGCGGGGGCGGCGGGCCGCTGGGCCTGCACATCCGCATCCTCCTGCGGCCCGGGCCCCGGCCCGGAGGCGACGAGAAGCCAGATCGCGAGCGCCAGCAGCGCCGACATCGCCAGAGAGGCGACGGCCAAGGCCATGATGCGCGGCCGCCCCGGATCGGACGGGAGCGGCTGCACCGGCTCGGCGGACGCGGCCGCCGGCTCCGGCTCGGTGGCGGCGAGGCGCGTGAAGCTCGGCACATAGGCGCCGACCGGTATCGCGATCCGGATCGGATCGCGCGCGCCTTCGGCGGCGAAGTAGAGATTGAGCGCCTTGCGCAGACGGCCGGCCTCGACGCGGACGATCGGATCGGACTGCGGATCGAAATCGGCCGGGCGCCCGAACGCCTCGACGGCGATGGTGTAGCCCTTGAGCTCTCCGGAGCGGCCTGCGAGCCATTGCTCGACGACATAGCTCAGGAAGGCGGTCAATTGCGGCGCGCTGCGGAAGATGTCGGATGCGAGGACACGACCGAGCTCCGCGCGGATCTCCTCCGGCGCGATGGGCGCGTTCTCGTCAGGACCGGCGACGTCCTCGGCCATCGGGGCGTAGTCCAGTGTTACCCCCTGTTCAGCCTACGCCCGAAACGACGTAACGTCACCTGCGCCGATGGACGAGCCGTCGCCCACCGGACGCAGGCATGCCCCGAGCCGGCGTGGATTTACAGCCCCGACCGCGCTGCTAGGTTGAAGAAGCCTTAAAACCCAGACGGGACCGGACCATGACCTCTGCGCCGCGCGCCATCAGCTCGCCGAACGACCTCGAAGCCTACTGGATGCCGTTCACGGCGAACCGCTCGTTCAAGCAGAACCCGCGCATGGTGGCCCGCGCCGAAGGCATGTTCTACTATACGCCGGAGGGCAAGCCGGTGATGGACGGCACGGCGGGGCTGTGGTGCTGCAATGCCGGCCATGCGCGCGAGCCGATCATCCAGGCGATCCAGGCGCAGGCGCGCGAGCTCGACTACGCCCCGTCCTTCCAGTACGGCCATCCCAAGGTCTTCGCGGCGGCGGCGCGGATCGCCGCGCTGGCGCCCGGCGATCTCGACCACGTCTTCTTCGCCGGCTCGGGGTCGGAAGCGGCGGATTCGGCGCTGAAGATCGCCCTCGCCTACTGGAACGTCTCGGGCAAGGGCTCGAAGACCCGGCTGATCGGCCGCGAGCGCGGCTATCACGGCGTCGGCTTCGGCGGCATCTCGGTCGGCGGCATGGTCAACAACCGCAAGTTCTTCGGCGGGCTCCTGACCGGCACCGATCACATCGCCCACACCTATGACCGGGAGAAGCAGGCCTTCAGCAAGGGCGAGCCCGAGTACGGCGCGCATTTCGCCGACGATCTCGAGCGCGTCGTCGCCCTGCACGACGCCTCGACCATCGCCGCGGTGATCGTGGAGCCGATGGCGGGCTCGACCGGCGCCCTGCCGCCGCCGAAGGGCTATCTCAAGCGGCTGCGCGAGCTCTGCGACAAGCACGGCATCCTGCTGATCTTCGACGAGGTGATCACCGGCTTCGGCCGCCTCGGCTTCGCCTTCGCGGCCGAGCGCTACGGCGTCATCCCGGACATGATCACCTTCGCCAAGGGGGTGACCTCCGGCACGGTGCCGATGGGCGGCGTGATCGTGCGCAAGCACATCTACGACACCTTCATGAAGGGGCCGGACAACGTCATCGAGCTGTTCCACGGCTATACTTATTCGGGCCATCCGCTGGCGGCGGCGGCGGCGCTCGCCTCGCTCGACATCTATCGCGAGGAGGGGCTGTTCGAGCGCGCCCGCGCCATGGAGTCGATGTGGGCCGATGCGGTGATGAGCCTGAAGGGCGAGCCGAACGTCGTCGACATCCGCACGCTCGGCCTGGTCGGCGCGGTCGACCTCGCACCGCGAGCCGAGGGCGCGGGCAAGCGCGGCTACGAGGTGATCGAGCGCGCCTTCCACGAGGAAGGGCTGATGATCCGCACCGCCGCCGACACCATCGCCTTCTCGCCGCCGCTGATCATCACGGAGACCCAGGTCGAGGAGCTGATCGGCAAGCTGCGCCGGACGATCCGGGCCGTGGCGAACTGATGCGCCACATGCCATGGACCGGCGCGTCTTCCTCGCAGGCATCGGCGCGGCGTTGACGGCGACCGCACCAGCCGCGCAGACCCAGGCGCGCTCCTGGCAAATATCGTCGCTCGCCGAAGCAGGGTTCCGACCCGATGCCGGCGAGCGGATCGACAAGGCCTTCGCGGCCGGCGAGCTCAGCGGACTGCACGGTCTCGTCGTGCTCCGGCACGGCAGGATCGCGCTGGAGCACTACTTCTCCGGCGCAGACGAGATCTGGGGCGATAGTCGCGGCGTCGTCACCTTCGACGCCGATGAGCTTCACGATCTGCGCTCGGTCTCGAAAAGCATCGTCGGCCTCGTCTACGGCATCGCCCTGACCGGCGGACTGGTTCCGAAGCCCGACGCGCCACTCCTGGCGAGCTTTCCGGACTATCCGGACCTCGCGGCCGATCCGGCCCGCCGGCGTCTGACCATCGCCCATGTGCTCACCATGACGATGGGCACGGAATGGGACGAGTCACTGCCCTATACCGATCCGCGCAACAGCGAGATCGCGATGGAGAATGCGCCCGATCGCTACCGCTTCATCCTCGACCGGCCGATCCTGCGCGCGCCCGGCGAGGCCTGGACCTATAGCGGTGGTGCGACTGCACTGCTCGGCCACCTGATCGCCAAGGGCAGCGGCAAGCGGCTCGGCGAATTCGCGCGCGAACACCTGTTCGCGCCGCTCGGCATCGACCGCTTCGCCTGGACCAATGGCCGCGACGGCCGGGAAGCAGCGGCATCTGGCCTGCGCCTGCCACCGCGCGATCTCGCCGCGATCGGGCAGTTGCTGCTCGACAAGGGACATCATGCCGGCCGGCAGGTCGTGCCGGCGGCATGGCTCGAGCAGAGCTTGACGCCCCGCACGCAGACCAATGACGGGCTTGGCTATGGCTATCAATGGTATCTCGGCCGCGACCAATCGGGCGCCCCCTGGTACGGCGCCTTTGGCAATGGCGGCCAAAGGCTGATCGTCGCGCCGAAACAGCAGATGGTCATCGCCGTCACCGCCGGCAACTACAACAAGCCGGGCAACTGGCAGATGCCGGTCAAGCTGGCCAACGAATTCGTCTTCGGCGCTCTCCTTCAGTAAGTCTGCTCACCCCCTTCTCAGCTTGTTGTACCGCGCCACCAGCCGCTCGCGCTTGAGGCGGGACAGGCGGTCGATCCAGAAGATGCCGTCGAGCTGGTCGATCTCGTGCTGGTGGCAGATGGCGAGCAGGCCGTCTGCCTCCTCGCTGTGCTCGCGGCCCTCCAGATCGCGATAGCTGACGCGGACCTGGGCATGGCGCTCGAGCTCGTCGCCGACGCCCGGCATCGAGACGCTGCCCTCGGCGTGGCGGATCATCTCCGGCGAAGCCCAGTCCAGCACCGGGTTGACATAGGTCCTGACCTCGCCCGGCGTCAGCTCCAGCACGACGAGCCGCGACGGCACGCCGATATGCGGCGCGGTGATGCCGATGCCCGGCGCTGCCCGCATGGTGTCGAGCAGATCCCCGGCGAGCGCGCGCAGATCGGCGTCGAAACGCATGACCGGCTGCGCGGGCAGGCGCAGCCGGGGATCGGGAAAGGCGACGATCGGCCGGACAGCCAAGGCCGGCTCCGTCCTCAGGCCGCCGCCTTCTTCCCGGCGCTGCCGTAGAAGCTCTCGCCGGTCCTTGCCATGCGCTTCAGCAGCCGGTTCGGCTTGAAACGCTCGCCATGCTTCCTCGCCAGGCTTTCGCAGAGCTTCACGAAGGCGGCGGCGCCCATATTGTCGATATAGGAGAGCGTGCCACCCGAATAGGGCGCGAAACCGAAGCCGATGATCGAGCCGACATCGGCCTCGCGCGGATCGGTGACCACACCTTCCTCATAGGTCCTGGCCGCTTCGAGCGCCTGCGTCACCAGCAGCCGGTGCTTCAGCTCGTCCATGTCGATCAGCTCGGGCTCGAGCCGGTTCCCGGTGAGATCGGCAAGGCCCGGCCAGAGCCGCTTCGGGCCGGCTTCCGGATAGTCGTAGAAGCCCTTCCGGTTCTTGCGGCCGAGGCGGCCGTGCTTCTCGACCATCTCGGTCAGCAGCTTTTCCTGCGCCGGGTCGACAGCCCCCTCGCCGAGCTGGGCCTTGGTTGCCTTCAGCACCTTCCAGGCGAGATCGACCGCGACCTCGTCATTCAGCGAAAGCGGGCCGACCGGCATGCCGGCCTGCTTGCCGGCGGCCTCGATCATCGCCGGCGGCACGCCCTCCATCAGCATGAGGTGACCCTCGCGGATGTAGTTGCCGACGCAGCGATTGGCGTAGAAGCCGCGCGTGTCGTTGACGACGATCGGCGTCTTCCTGATGGCGCGGACATAGTCGAGCGCCATGGCGAGCGCCTTCTTGCCGGTCTTCTTCGCCATGATGATCTCGACCAGCAGCATCTTCTCGACCGGCGAGAAGAAATGGATGCCGATGAAGTTCTTCGGGCGCTCGCTATGCGCGGCGAGGCCGGTGATGGGCAAGGTGGAGGTGTTGGAGCCGAAGATGGTCTTGGGCCCGACCACGGCCTCGACCTTGGCGATGACCTCGGCCTTGACCTTGGGATCCTCGAACACCGCCTCGACGATCAGGTCGCAGCCCTTGAGATCGGCATAGTCGGCGCTGGCCTTGATGCGGGCGAGGAGCGCGTCGCGATCGGCCGTCTTGGCTCTGCCCTTCATGATCTGGTCGGAGACCAGCTTGTGCGAATAGGCCTTGCCCTTCTCGGCCGCCTCGACGTCCCTGTCGACCAGCACCACCTCGATGCCCGCATTGGCGGTGACATAGGCGATGCCGGCGCCCATGAAGCCGGCGCCGATGACGCCGACCCTCCTGAGCTTCGACGCCGGCACGTCGGCCGGGCGACGGGCGCCCTTGTTGAGCTCCTGCATCGAGACGAAGAGCGAGCGGATCATCGAGGCCGCCTCCTTCGTCCGCAGGATCTTCGCGAAATAGCGGCTCTCGACCTTGAGACCGAGATCGATCGGCAGCTGCAGGCCTTCATAGACCGCGCAGAGGATTGCGCGGGCCGCCGGGTAGTTGTCGTTGGTCTCGCGGCGGTAGATCGCATTGGCCGGCGGCCAGATCTGCATGCCGGCCGGCGAATGCACCTTGTTCGAGGGCAGCTTGAACTTCGGATCGTCCCAAGGCTGCTTCGCCTGCGGGTTGGCCCGGAGCCATTCCTTGGCGGCGGCGACGATCTGGTCGCGCGGCACGACCGCATGGACGAGGCCGGAATTGCGGGCCGGCAGCGCCTTGATCTGCTCGCCCTTGAACATCATCTGCAGCGCGTCGCCGGTCTGCATCAGGCGGGCCACGCGCTGGGTGCCGCCGGCGCCGGGGAACAGGCCGACCTTGATCTCGGGCAGGCCGACGCGGGTCGAGGCATCGTCCGAGACGACGCGGAGCTGGCAGGACAGCGCGAGCTCGAAGGCGCCGCCGAGGCAGACGCCGTGGATCGCCGCCGCGAACGGCTTCCCGCAGGTCTCGAGCTTGCGGTAGAGTTGGCTGAGCTTGCGGCTCTCGTCGAAGAAGCTCTGCATCGCGACCTGCTCGCCCTTCTCCTTCGCCAGATTGACGTAGAGGTCGCGCAGGCCCTGGAGCATGGTGAGGTCGGCGCCGCCGGAGAAGCTCTCCTTGCCGGAGACGACGACGCAGCCCTTGATGGCTTCGTCGCCCGCGACCTTGTCGACGATCTTGTCGAGCTCGCCCATCACCTCGGGCGTAATGACGTTCATCGAGCGCCCGGGCATGTCCCAGGCCAGGGTGGCGATGCCGTCGGCGTCGGTCTCGAAGCGGAAATTGGTGAGGTTCATCGGCTCTCTCCTCAAACCCGTTCGATGATGGTAGCGACGCCCATGCCGACGGCGACGCAGAGCGTGACCAAAGCGGTCTGCTTGTTCGTCCGCTCCAACTCGTCGAGCACGGTGCCGAGGATCATCGCGCCGGTGGCGCCGAGCGGATGGCCCATGGCGATGGCGCCGCCATTGACGTTGAGCACCGCGTCGTCGATGTCGAACGCCTGCTGATAGCGCAGGACGACCGATGAGAAGGCCTCGTTCAATTCGAACAGGTCGATGTCCTTCACGCTCATCCCGGCCTTCCTCAGGACGAGCTCGGTGACGTCGACCGGGCCGGTCAGCATCAACGCGAGATCGGAGCCGGTGGTGGCGAAGGCCCTGATGCGGGCGCGTGGCTTGAGCCCCGCCGCCTTGCCGGCCTTCTTCGAGCCGACCAGCACGGCGGCGGCGCCGTCGACGATGCCGGAGGAATTGCCGGCGTGGTGGACGTGATTGACGAACTCGACATCAGGATGCGCCGCGGTCGCGACCGCGTCGAAGCCGCCCATCTCGCCCATCTGGACGAAGGAGGCCTTAAGCGAGGCGAGCGCCTGCATGTCGGTGTTCGGGCGGATGGTCTCGTCACGGTCGAGGATGATCAGCCCGTTGACGTCGGTGACCGGGATCACCGACCGGCCGAAGCGGCCCTCTTCCCAGGCCTTGGCGGCGCGCTTGTGCGAGCGCACGGCATAGGCATCGACATCGTCGCGCGAGAAGCCGTATTTGGTCGCGATCAGATCGGCCGAGACGCCCTGAGGCATGAAATAGGTGTCGATGGCGACGGAGGGGTCGACGGCGATGCCGAAGCCCGAGGCGCCCATGCCGATCCGCGACATGCTCTCGACGCCGCCGCCGATCACCATCTCCTTCTGGCCGGACATGACCTGCGCCGCGGCGAGGTTGACCGCGTCGAGGCCCGAGGCGCAGAAGCGGTTGATCTGAACGCCCGGCACCTGCTTGCCGTAGCCGGCCTTGAGCGCGACCGTGCGGGCGATGTCGGCCCCGGCCTCGCCGACCGGGTCGACGCAGCCATAGACCACGTCCTCGACGAGATGCGGGTCGAGCCCGTTGCGCTCCTTGATGGCGCGCAAGGTCTGCGTCCCGAGTTCGATCGCGGTGACCTCGTGGAGCGAACCGTCGGCCTTGCCCTTGCCGCGCGGCGTCCGGACGTGATCGTAGATGAAGGCGTCTGCCATGTTGCTCCTCCCGGAGTGGCCGGTCGTTTTCGGCTCGTCGCCGCCGCGTCAGACTGCGCCGGATCGAGCCGAGAGTAATCGAAAGAACCGCGCCGTCATCCCGGACGGAGCGTAGCGGAGCTCCGGGATCCGTCGAAGGGTGCCGGAGCTCTATGATGGATCCCGGACCGGCGCCGCCGCGCGGCATGTCCGGGATGACGAGCCAGCCCTGGGGCGGCCGGTCAGAACTGCTCGGCGCTGAGCGCCATGGTGGTGTCGGCGCCGGCGGTGATGCGCGCCAGATGCGCCGCGGTCTCGGGCAAGGTCCGCTCCATGAAGAAGCGGGCGGTGACGAGCTTGGCGTTCATGCGCTCGGTTCGGCCGTCGGCGCCGGCCTTCAGCTGCTCCTGCGCCACCTTGGCCATCTTGGCCCACATATAGCCGAGGCAGACCAGGCCGAGCAGGTGCAGGTAGTCATGCGCGCCTGCACCGGCATTGTCCGGCCGCGCGAGCGCGTTCTGCATGAACCACATCGTCGCCTGCTGGAGATGGCCGAGCGAGGCGGCGAGCGAGACCAGCAGCGGCTTCAGCGCCTCGTCGGTCTCGTTCTCCTTCACGAAGGCGCCGACCTCGTTGAAGAAGGCCATGATGGCGCGCCCGCCGTCGCGGCCGAGCTTGCGGCCGATCAGGTCCATCGCCTGCACGCCGTTGGCGCCTTCGTAGATCATGGCGATGCGGGCGTCGCGGACGAACTGCTCCATGCCGTGCTCGGCGATATAACCGTGGCCGCCATAGATCTGCTGGGCCTTCACCGCGTTCTCGAAACCGATATCGGTGAGCATGCCCTTGAGCACCGGCGTCATCAGGCCGAGCTGGTCGTCGGCGGCCTGGCGCTCGGCGGCGTCGCCCGAGCGGTGAGCCACGTCGGACTTGATCGCGTTCCAGAGCACGAAGGCGCGGGCGGCCTCGTTGAAGGCCTTGATCGACATCAGCGTGCGGCGCACGTCCGGATGGACGAAGAGCGGGTCGGCCGGCTTGTCCGGGTTCTTGGCGCCGGTGAGGGCCCGGCCCTGAAGGCGGTCCTTGGCGTAGGCGACGGCGTTCTGGTAGGCGACCTCGGACTGGGCCAGGCCCTGGATCGCGACGCCGAGGCGAGCCTCGTTCATCATCACGAACATGGCGTTGAGGCCGCGGTTCTCCTCGCCGACCAGCCAGCCCTTGGCCCCGTCATAGTTCATGACGCAGGTCGAATTGCCGTGGATGCCCATCTTGTGCTCGATCGAGCCGCAGGACACCTTGTTGTTGGCGCCGACAGAGCCGTCGGGACCGACCTCGTTGCGCGGCACGACGAAGAGCGAGATGCCCTTCACGCCGGCCGGCGCCCCCTCGATGCGGGCGAGCACGAGGTGGATGATGTTCTCGGTGATGTCCTGCTCGCCGGCGGAGATGAAGATCTTGGTGCCGGTGATGGCATAGGAGCCGTCGCCGTTCGGCACGGCCCTGGTCTTGATCAGGCCGAGATCGGTGCCGCAATGCGGCTCGGTCAGGTTCATCGTGCCCGACCACACGCCTTCCGCCATCTTCGGCAGATAGGTGCGCTTCTGCTCGTCCGAGCCGTGGACGTAGAGCGCGGCCATCGCGCCCATGGTCAGGCCCGGATACATGGCGAAGGCCATGTTCGCCGAGGAGGAGAACTCGTTCATGATGGCGCCCAGCGTGTAGGGCAGGCCCTGCCCGCCATAGTCGGGATCGAGGGCGAGCCCGATCCAGCCGCCCTCGGCATAGGCGCGGTAGGCCTCCTTGAAGCCCTTCGGCGTGGTCACCGAGCCGTCGGCATTGCGCCTGCAGCCTTCCTGATCGCCCGAATGGTTGAGCGGCTGCAGCACCTCCTCGCAGAGCTTGGCGCCCTCGCCGAGCACAGCCTCGACCAGGTCCGGCGTCGCCTCGGCGAAGCCCGGGAGATTGTTGTAGCGCTCGAGCTGGAAGACGTCGTTGAGCAGGAACAGCGTGTCCTCGACGGGTGCCTTGTAGATCGGCATCGCATCCCTCCCTGGCTTTTCGGCAACGGTTCTGACGAAGCCTGCCTGCCGGCACGACAGCGGCGCTTCGAGATAGTTCACATATAAACTATCTGGACGCGACTTGCCAAGGGGGCAGTCGATCTTTTTTGGCCGTTCCGTCACGGCGAAGGGCGCCGAACCTTCCGGCGGGCGGGGCGTTCCTGTCATTCAACAGGACATGCAGAATGCCGGATCACCAATCGCCTGGCGGCTTTCCCGTTTCGGCCGGTATCCTCTTCGGTCTCGGACTGGGCGGGTTCTTCGACGGGATCGTGCTCCACCAGATCCTGCAATGGCACCACATGGTGACGAGCGCCGGATATCCCGCCGACACGGTCGAGAACCTGAAGATCAACACCTTCTGGGACGGCCTGTTTCACGCGAGCACATACATCTTCACCGGCGTGGCCCTCTATGTCCTGTGGCGCTATTCGCGCAGGGAGCACATCCGCTGGTCAGGCAGATTACTGCCCGGTGCGATGCTGATGGGCTTCGGCATCTTCAACATCGCGGAAGGCCTGATCAATCACCAGATCCTCGGCCTCCACCACGTCAACGAAACGGTGCCGCGCACGCAGTGGATCTACTGGGACGTCGCCTTCCTGATCTGGGGCGCCGCCATGGCGGCGGGCGGCTGGAACCTGCTCAGGCGCGGCAAGGAGGAGACCGCGGCACGCACGGCGGCCGGCGGCGCGGAATGAATCCGGCGAGGAGCCTGGCGGCTCGCGGCCTGTACATAAAAGAAGCCCCGGGCCAATCGACCCGGGGCGTCGCAGGCATTCTCCGCCAGGGCGGTCGACCGGCCCGGCGTCAGGGCGACAGGCGCGCGAGCGTCCCCTCGAGCTCGGCGATGGCAGCCTCGATCTCGGTGCGCTGGCTGCGCAACAGCTCGAGCTGCTCGGCGATCTGCCCACGGCTGAGCTGCAGGCCGCCGACCGAGGCGGACGGTTCCTTGCCCTTGGCCTCCTTGCCTTCCTCGTTGGCGAGCATGGCGCGGATCTCGACGAGGGTGAAGCCGAGCTGCTTGCCCTTCAGGATCAGGGCGAGGCGTGCGCGGTCGCGGCCCGAGTAGATGCGGGTCATGCCCGAGCGGGCCGGCGCGAGCAGGCCGCGCGACTCGTAGAACCGCAGGGTGCGCAGGGTGACGCCGAACTCGCGGGCGAGATCGCTGATGGTGAAGCCACCGGCTTCGGCGTCGTCGAGGGTTTGGGAGGCGGCGCGGCCGTCGAAATTCGATACGGCCGCCAGAGCTGAGCTTTGGCGCGACATGATCTGATCCTTGAGGGTTCGAAAGGGGACGGCCTGCAGCGTCGGAGGCGGATCCCGCGGTTGATGCTACTGTAGGCACACGACTCCCTTACGTCACGTAATTCCCGTGCGGCCGGGGGTAAGTTACCGTTATGGCCCTGTTTGATCGCCCGATCGCGAGGAGGTTTCCGGAAAATTAACGCTGGAGGCGGGGATCTTAACCCTCTGTTTACCGTGACAGCGAAAAGTCGACGCTGCGATCTGCAGCCTCAGCCGCATCAACCCGATGTTCATGATTGCCGGGATCGCCGGGCGCCCGTGTGAGGGGGAGCGAGCGTCCTTGGCCAAGACCGGCCCCTCGAGGCGAGCGTGACATGGCGACCAGCCTGCCCTGGAGCGTCAAAGGCGTCGATCCGCGCACGCGGGACGCGGCGAAGGCCGCGGCTCGCCGGGCCGGCATGACGCTTGGCGAATGGCTCGACAGCAAGATCCGCGAAGAAGCCGGCGAACCCAACGCCGCCGCGAACGACACCGAGGATCACGACCTCGCCGCCTTGTCGGACCGCCTCGCCCGTCTTTCCCAGGGAACCATGCAGACCGCCGCCGCTCCGCAGCCGGCCTCACCAAAACCGGATGTCGCGCGCGAGCGCATGGACGCCTTCATCACCCAGGCGGCCCTCGCCGAGCGCCTGACGCGCGACAGCAACGCCCGCACCGCGAGCGCGCTCGATTCGATCGCCAAATGGATGGAGCGCACCGAAAGCCGCCTGTCGCAGGGCGAGCGCGCCACCGTGGAGCGCCAGGAGCGCGCGACCGCGGTCATCGCCGACGCGATCAAGGCGATGGGCACGCGCCTCAGCGACATCGAACGCCGGACGGAGGAGACGGGACACCGGCCCTCGCCGCCGCCGGCGCGCTCTGTGCTCAGCCGCGACGGCCTCTCCGCCGCGATCTCCGATATCCGCCAGCGCCAGCGCGCGCTCGACAGCGGCGCCAGGGCGCCGTCACTGGCGGGCCTGCGTGACGACCTGCGCCAGCTCGGCGAACGGATCGCTCCGGCGCAGCCGGCGATGCGCGCCGAAGAGACCCGCGCCGCCTACCGGCCGCTGGAACAGGCGATCGGCGATCTCGGCGCACGGCTCGACCGCCTCGACGCGCGCGACCGGCTCGACCCGGTCCTGAAGCCGCTGGCCCGGATAGAGGCCGAGATCGGTCGCTTCGCCGAGGCGCAGTCGCGCGAGGGGTACGGCCGCTTCGAGCTCGAGATCGCGCATCTCGCTGCAAAGGTCGACGCGCTCGTCGCGCGCGGGGACGACCGCCAGACGCTCGCTCCGATCCTGCGCGAGATCGCGGAGATGCGGGAACTGATCTCGGCGACCGACGGCCGCCGGATCGACGACCTGTCGCTGCAGCTCAATGCTCTGACCTCTGACATCGGCCGCCTGCGTGATGATACCCGCGACCTGCATGGCCTGTCGCGGGCGATCGAGGACGTGCGTGAGACGCTGCTCGCCGATCGTTCGCGCGGGCGTGGGGACGAGAGCGAGCCGCTCGCCGCGCTGTCGCGCCAGGTCGAATCGCTCGCCAGGAAGATCGATTCCCTGCCGGCGATGAAGAGCACCGTCATCGACGGGCAGGTCGACCAGCTGATCGCCCGCCTCGGTGAGCTCGATGCCGCGGGCCGTCCCGTCTCGAACGAGCTCGCCGAGCGGGTCGAGGCGCTGGTGATCAAGCTCGAACATCTCGCCGACCGGCCGCCCAGCCGGCTGGAAGAGCGGATCGACGCCCTGACCGACCGAATCGAGCAGCTCACCGCCTCGAGCGCGCTCGCGCAGATCGCCGACGAAGGCGGAACTCCGCTCGCCCGGGTCGACATGCGGCCGGTCGAGGAGATGCTGCGCAATCTCGCAGCCAAGATCGACGAAGCCGGCCTGCCGGGCGCAGGAGCCGATTCCTTCGACGCGCTCGAGCGGCAGATCGCCGGGCTGACGCAGCGGCTCGACGAACAGGCGGCGATGCGCACCGCCGAGCATGGCATCGAGCGGACCCTGCAGGACCTCGTCGTCCACCTCCAGAGCATGCGCGAGGACACCGCCGCCGCGGCGGAGCGGGCGGCGCGCGCCGCCATGGCGGATCTCGCGCCGTCGCGCGGGACGAGCCTGTCCGAGCTCAGCGACCTGATGACCGGCCTGCGCGAGACCCATGTCTCGGCCGGGCGCGATACCCAGGACGCGATCGGCGCGGTGCACCGGACGCTGGAAACCATCATCGGCCGTCTCGGCGACCTCGAAGCCGAGCTCGGCGTCGACCGCGGCCGGCGCAACGCTGCTCCGGCGCGGTTGCCAGAAGCGGCGGGCATATTGGCCATAAGGACGGTAGTAGCGGTCGTAATAGCCGCGCGCCATGTAGGGATAGGCGCCCGGGTACGGAACGAGCGTCGCCCAATAATAGACGTTGGAATAGCGTGGATAGTAGATGAAGTGGCTGACGGGTGCTGGCCCGCAGGCCACTCCCCTGGGAGCCCGGC
>NZ_FYAS01000002.1 GCF_900185715.1 Allobosea sp. CS1GBMeth4 | reverse complement strand
CGGCCGGCGGCATTGTCCAGACCGATGCCGACCTGTCCTGGTCGGGCGACATCAGCGGCAGCGGCGCCCTGACGAAGACCGGGAACGGCACCCTGGTGCTGACCGGAACCAACACCTATTCCGGCGGCACGACGATCGCCGGCGGCGTCTTGCAGATCGGCGACGGCGGTACCTCGGGTTCGATCACCGGCGCTGTCGTCGACAACGGCACGCTCGTCTTCAACCGCTCGGACGATATCGCCTTCGCCGGCGCGATCTCGGGCACGGGAGACGTGCAGAAACAGGGCGCCGGAGCGCTCACCCTGACCGGAACCAACACCTATTCCGGCGGGACGACGATCGCGCAGGGCACGCTGATCGGATCGGCGACGAGCTTCGGCAGCGGCGCGATCGAGATCACCGGCGCGCTGGTGATCGACCAGCCGAGCGACGCAGGCTTCGCCAATGCGATCGACGGAACCGGCTCCTTCACCAAGCGCGGCGCGGGCGATCTCGACCTGACCGGCACGAGCGCGCTCGTCGGCTCGACCACTGTCGAGGCCGGCAAGCTCTCGGTCAACGGCTCGCTCGCCGCCTCGGCGGTCACCGTGATGAGCGGGGCGGAGCTCGGCGGCTCAGGCACGGTCGGCGCCACCACGATCCAGTCAGGCGCGACGATCGCCCCCGGCAACTCGATCGGCACGCTCACCGTCAACGGCGATCTTCTGCTGTCGCCGGGCTCGACCTACGAGGTCGAGATCACGGGAAATGGTGACTCCGATCGCATCGCGGTGACCGGTGCCGCGACGATCACCGGCAGCCAGGTCAGCGTTACCGCCCTCGACCCGCAGACCAGCTATGCCAGCGGCCAGCGCTATACGATCCTCACCGCCTCCGGCGGGATCAGCGGCACTGCCGCCGCCACCGTCTCGAACTCGGCCTTCCTCGATCTCACGCTCGACCAGCAATCCAACCAGCTCGACCTCGTCATCCAGGTCAAGGGCAGCGGCACCTCGCCGGATCCCGATACGGACCCGTCCACGCCGCCGCGCGTGTTCCAGGGCGTCGTCGAGACTCCGAACCAGCTCACGACCGCGCTTGCGCTCAACACGCTGCCGCAGGCGGGGGGCACGCTGGCGCTCTACAACAGCCTCTTAGTGCTCGACGCCGCCTCCGCCCGCCGGGCCTTCGACCAGCTCTCGGGTGAGATCCACGCCTCGGCCCGGACGGCGCTGGTCGAGGAGAGCTGGCTCCTGCGCAATGCGATGAACGACCGGCTGCGCTCTGCCTTCGGCGCCGTCGGCGCCGCGCCCATGGGGACGCTGGCCTATGGTTTCACGGCCGGTCTCGCGCCGCGCATCCACGGGACGATGCCGAGACTGCCTGCGCCGGAGCGCTTCTCGCTCTGGGGCCAGGGCTATGGCGCCTTTGGCCGGACCGATAGCGACGGCAATGCCGCCAAGCTGACGCGCTCGACGGGCGGCTTTCTCATCGGCGCGGACGTCGCGGTGGCCGACAGCATGCGCTTCGGCATTGTCGCCGGATATAGCCGCAGCGTGTTCGACGTGAATGCGAGGCTCTCCTCGGGCGAGAGCGACAACTACCATCTCGGCCTCTATGGCGGCGGCCAATGGGGCGCGCTCGGCCTGCGCTTCGGGGCGAGCTACACCTGGCACGACCTCTCGACCCGCCGCACCGTCGCCTTCGCCGGCTTCGGCGACAGGCTGCGCGCCGATTACGATGCCGGCACGGCGCAGCTCTTCGGCGAGATGGGCTACCGGATCGCGCTCGGCCAGGTCGCGCTCGAGCCCTTTGCGAGCCTGACCTATGTCGACCTGCGCAGCGATAGCTTCGGCGAGACAGGCGGAGCAGCCGCCCTCGGCGCGCGTTACGGCGACACGCGGGTCGGCTACTCGGCTTTGGGGCTGCGCGCCTCGGCCAGCCTCCGCCTGCAAGGCATGGACCTGACCTTGCGCGGGGCCCTCGCCTGGCGCCATGCCTTCGGCGAGGTGAAGCCGGAGGCGATGCTCGCCTTCTCGGGCTCGAGCCCGTTCACCGTCGCCGGCGTCCCGATCGCCAATGATGCCGCGCTGGTGGAAGCGGGGGTGGACCTCGCCATCGGCCGAGACGCCACGCTCGGAGCGTCCTATACCGGCCAGCTCGCCGAAGACGCTCAGGACCACGCCTTCAAGGGCGTGCTGGCGGTCAGGTTCTGAGGCGGCCACGCCGGCCCATCCGCGAGGAGCGTGAGCGACGAAGCAATCCAGGGGCCGCCGAGCGCTGCCGCCACTGGATTGCTTCGCCTAGGCTCGCAATGACGGAAGGCGCGGCGCCCTCCCTCCCGCCTCGTGGAGAGAGCCGGAGAGGGAGATCGTCAGCCGCGCGCTGATCGAAACCGACGCCACGGCGCGACGGGCACGGCGTAGCCCTGCATACAAAATTCCGCATACACACTTGCCGCGTCGGCACGGGCGCTCTACTCCTTGCATGCAAGAAATGACGACAAGCATGGGAGGAGCATGATGAAGGGTTTCCGCAAGCTCGCTTTGGGCGTCGCCGCGCTCGCCATCGGCGCGGCGCCGGCCTTCGCCTTTCCGGATCGGCCGGTGCAGCTGATCGTGCCCTGGGCGGCCGGCGGCGGCATGGATTCGGTGATGCGCATCTTCGCCGCCGGGCTCGAGGCCGAGCTGAAGCAGCCGGTCAACGTGGTCAACCGCACCGGCGGCGGCGGCGTCACCGGCCATACCGCGATCGCGACGGCCGCACCGGACGGCTATTCCATCGGCGGCGTCAGCCCGGAGATATCCTTCTTCAAGACGCTCGGCCTCGGCGATCTGACGCCCGAGAGCGTCGACATGTTCTCGCGCGTCTCGCTCATCCCGGCCGGCGTCACCGTCAAGGCGGATTCGCCCTACAAGAGCGTCGCCGACTTCCTCAAGGCGGTGAAGGAGAGCCCGAAGGGCACCTTCACCTCCTCCGGCACCGGCACCGGCGGCTCCTGGCACATCGCCTCTGGCGGGCTGATGAAGGCGGCCGGCCTCCCGGCCGACCAGATCCGCTGGGTGCCGAGCAATGGCGGCGCCCCGGCGCTGCAGGACCTCGCCGCGGGCGGCATCAGCGCCTTCACCGGCTCGCCGATCGAGGCCAAGGCGATGCTGGAGGGCGGGCGCGTGCGCACCATCCTGATGATGACCGAGGAGCGCCACCCGAACTTCCCGGACGTCCCCAGTGCCAAGGAGGCGGGTCTCGACTGGACCTATCAGAACTGGTTCGCCATCGCCGCGCCCAAGGGCGTCCCGGACGATCGCCGCAAGATCCTCTATGAGGCGGCCGCGCGCACGATGAAGCGCGAGGATGTCCGCAAGGGCATGGCCGATCGCGGCATCACCCCTGTCTGGGACACGCCCGCCGAGTTGCAGGCCTATGTGAAGAGCTTCGGCGAGCGCGGCAACGGCGTGCTGAAGGATCTCGGCCTGGCGAAGAACTGACGGCTTGGCCGTCATTCTCGGGCGAAGCGAAGCGCAGACCCGAGAATCTCACGACGAGAAGGCACCCGTCGGCGCCTTCTCCGGCCTGAGATGCCCGGGTCATGCCCGGGCATGACGGCTGTGGGGCGCCCTACATCCTGAACACGCCGAAGCGCGTCTCCGGGATCTCGGCGTTGAGGCAGGCGGAGAAGGCCAGCGCCAGGACGCGGCGCGTCTCCGAGGGCAGGATGATGCCGTCGTCCCAGAGCCGGGCGGTGGCGTAATAGGGCGAGCCCTCCGCCTCGATCTTGTCGCGGATCGGTGCCTTGAAGGCCTCCGCCTCCTCGGCCGACCAGGGCCTGCCTTCGGCCTCGAGATTGTCGCCGCGGACGGTCGCGAGCACGCTCGCCGCCTGTTCGGCGCCCATCACCGAGACCTTCGAGTTCGGCCAGGCGAACAGGAAGCGCGGCGAGTAGGCGCGCCCGCACATGCCGTAATTGCCGGCGCCGAACGAGCCGCCGACCAGCACGGTGATCTTCGGCACCCGCGCCGAGGCGACCGCGGTCACCAGCTTGGCGCCGTCCTTGGCGATGCCGCGCGTCTCGGCCTCGCGCCCGACCATGAAGCCCGTGATGTTCTGCAGGAACAGCAGCGGGATGCGGCGCTGGCAGCAGAGCTCGATGAAATGCGCGCCCTTGAGCGCGCTCTCCGAGAACAGGATGCCGTTATTGCCGATGATGCCGACCGGGATGCCGTGGATCCGGGCGAAGCCCGTGACCAGCGTCGAGCCGTAGAGCGGCTTGAACTCGTCGAGCTGCGAGCCGTCGACCAGCCGGGCGATGACCTCGCGGATGTCGTACTGCTTCTTGAGGTCGGTCGGCACCACGGCGTCGAGCTCGTCCGCCCCGTAGAGCGGCTCGGCCGCCTCGGCGATGTCGATGTCGGGCCGCTTGACGCTGTTGAAATTGCTGGCGATCCGCCGCGCGATCGCGAGCGCGTGGGTGTCGTCGCCGGCATAGTGATCGGCGACGCCCGAGAGCCTGGCATGGACGTCGGCGCCGCCGAGGTCCTCGGCCGAGACCACCTCGCCGGTCGCGGCCTTCACCAGAGGCGGACCGCCGAGGAAGATGGTGCCCTGGTTCCTGACGATCACAGTCTCGTCCGACATCGCCGGCACATAGGCGCCGCCGGCGGTGCAGGAGCCCATCACCACCGCGATCTGCGGGATGCCGAGGCCCGACAGGGTCGCCTGGTTGTAGAAGATCCGGCCGAAATGCTCGCGATCGGGGAAGACCTCGGTCTGGTGCGGCAGGTTGGCGCCGCCCGAATCGACCAGATAGATGCAGGGCAGCCTGTTCTCGCGCGCGATCTCCTGCGCCCGCAGATGCTTCTTCACCGTCATCGGGTAATAGGTGCCGCCCTTGATGGTGGCGTCGTTGCAGACGACCATCACCTCTCGCCCTGAAACGCGGCCGACGCCGGCGATCATGCCAGCGCCGTGCACGTCCTTGTCGTACATGTCGAAGGCGGCGAGCGAGCCGATCTCGAGAAAGGCGGAGCCGGGATCGAGCAGGCGCAGCACCCGCTCCCTCGGCAGCAGCTTGCCGCGCGCCGTATGGCGCTCGCGCGAACGGGCGTTGCCGCCGAGCGCAGCGACGGCGCGCCGCTCGAGCAACTGCTCGCGCAGCACGGTCCAGGCCTGGGTATTGGCGCGCGCCTCGGCCGAATTGAGGTCGACCTTGCTCTCGATGACCGCCACGGCGCGCTCCCTTGCGATAGTCTTGCCCCGGTTATGGCGCGCTCGACGCAAAAGGCAAACCGGCGGCGGCGCACAGATGCGCCGTGCGCAAAGCCGAAGCGGCGGTCGCCGCGGGCTTGACCATGTCGGACAGTCGTCCTAGAAGCCGATTAGGACAATCGACCTAGGCATTCGACCAGGACGAAGCGTCGGCCGGAGGGGATGTGGTGACCGGTAAGGATACGCGCGGGCTCATCGTCGAGACGGCCGACCGGCTGTTCTACGAGGCCGGCTTCGACCATACCTCCTTCGCCGACATCGCCGGCCAGCTCGGCATCTCCCGCGGCAATTTCTACTATCATTTCAAGAGCAAGGACGAGATTCTCGACGCGGTCATCGCACTGCGCCTGGAACGGACCGCCGCCATGCTCGCCGCCTGGGCGCAAGGCTCGGACGAACCGGCCGGCCGCATCCGCAGCTTCATCGACATGCTGGTCGCCAACCGGACGAAGATCATGGCCCATGGCTGCCCGGTCGGCACGCTCTGCAACGAGCTGGCGAAGCTCGACCATGGCGCCCGTTCCCGGGCCGGCGCGATCTTCACGCTGTTCCGGGACTGGCTCGGCCGCGAATTCGCCCGGTTCGGCCGTTCGGCCGATGCCGACGCGCTCGCCATGGAGCTGCTGGTCCGCAGCCAGGGCGTCGCCACGCTCGCCAGCGCCTTTCGCGACGAGGCTTTCATCCGCCGCGAAGTCGCGCAGATGCACGCCTGGCTGGAAGCGCAGCGCCCCTCGCCGCAGCCCGGCTGATCCTGCCCGCCCTACCCGCCGCGCTCACGAAGAGGTACAGCATGTTCATCGTCCTGCTCAGATTCTCGCGGAATGTCGGCCGGGCCGGCGAATTGATGGCCGGCCATAATGCCTGGCTGAGGCGCGGCTTCGCCGAGGGCGTCTTCCTGCTCGCCGGCAGCCTCCAGCCCAAGCTCGGCGGCGCCATCCTGGCGCATGCCGCCACGCTGCCGGAGCTCCGGGCCCGCGTCGACGAGGACCCGTTCGTCGCCGAGCGCGTCGTCGAGGCCGAAATCCTCCCGGTCGCGCCCGGCAAGGCCGACGAGCGCCTCGCTTTCCTGCTCGACGGCGCTCCGGGGGCCGAAAGGTGAGCGCGACCATTTCCGGACCGGACGGCAGGCCGCGTTGCCGCTGGTGCGCGGCGGCGCCGGAGTTCCTGGCCTACCACGACACGGAGTGGGGATATCCGGTCGGCGACGACCATCGCCTGTTCGAGAAGCTGTCGCTCGAGGCGTTCCAGTCCGGGCTGAGCTGGCGAACCATCCTCGCCAAACGCGACAACTTCCGCCGGGCCTTCGCCGGCTTCGACGTCGATCGCATCGCCGGCTTCGGCGAGCAGGATGTCGCCCGTCTCCTCGGGGACGAGGGCATCGTGCGCCATCGCGACAAGATCGAAGCCGTCGTCGACAATGCCCGGCGGGCGCAGGCGATCATCGCCGAATTCGGCTCGCTGGCGGCGTTCATCTGGCGCTACGAGCCGGCCGCCGACCAGATCGCGGCACCGCAGAGCGCCTCGACATCGGCCGCGTCGATCGCTCTGTCCAGAGAGCTGAAGCGGCGCGGCTGGCGCTTCGTCGGCCCCACCACCGTCCATGCCTTCATGCAGGCGATGGGGCTGATCAACGACCATGTCGAAGGCTGCGTCATCCGGACGGAGGCCGAGCGCGCGAGGGCGGGTTTCCCGCGGCCGGGGCGACCGGCCGCCTGAGCGGAGGTCGCGCCGCTATTCGCGCATGCGCCGGACCGAGCCGGTCACGGTCGGGGCGGCGATGGCGCCGACCGCTCCGCCTGCGACCGCGCCGATCGGCCCGCCGATGATCGCGCCCGTTCCAGCGCCGGCGGCTGCGCCCGCGATCCGCTCCTCGGTCGTGGTGCAGGCCGAAAGCAGGGCCGCCAGGCAGCCCGCGAAGATGATCCTCATCGTCGTCCCCGTGGTTGGCTCGTCACGGGGCAGAGCATCCGGGCGGATGGTCAACGCAAGGTAAACGTCAGGAAACCGCGACGGTCGGGCCGAAGACCCGCTCGAACTCCGCCCTGAGCGCGCTGTCGACCTCGGGCATGGTCACCGGCAGGCCGAGATCGACCAGGGAGGTGACGCCCTGGTCTGAGACGCCGCAGGGCACGATTCCGTCGAAATGGCCGAGATCGGGCTCGACATTGAGGGCGATGCCGTGGAAGGACACCCAGCGCCGGACGCGGATGCCGAGCGCGGCGATCTTGTCCTCGGCATTCGCCCCCTTCTCCGGCCGGCGCACCCAGACGCCGACGCGCTCCTCGCGCCGCTCGCCGCGGATGTTGAAAGCGGCGAGCGTGCCGATCAGCCAGGCCTCCAGCGCCGAGACGAAGCGGCGCAGATCGGGCTCGCGCCGCTTCAGGTCGAGCATGACATAGGCCACGCGCTGGCCGGGGCCGTGATAGGTGAACTGGCCCCCTCGCCCGGTGCGGTGCACCGGAAAGCGCTCCGGCGTCAGCAGGTCCGCGTCCTTCGCCGAGGTGCCGGCGGTATAGAGCGCCGGATGCTCGACAAGCCAGACACGCTCGCGGGCGGCACCGTCCGCGATCAGCGCGGCGCGCGCTTCCATCTCGGCGACGGCGGCCTCATAGCCGACCGGCTCCTCGGCGATCAGCCATTCGACCGGCTCGGAGCCCGCCGCCGGCAGGAACGACACCGAAAGCGCCTCGCGCGTCTTCACCTTGCCTTAACCCTGTCCGTTCAACTCTTGGAAACCGGTGCTGCGCCCATTCGCTTCGCCGCTGCTCATGCGCCGTTTTCCACGTCGCTGGCAAGGTCTTGGAATTGTATTCAGGTAGATCTGCGGAGGCGGATTTTGAAGGCTGATCTCGATCTCGTCTCGGTGGAGCTGACGGTGGTGCTCGGCTCGGCGCAGATGCCGATCTACAAGCTGCTGCGCATGGGCCGCGGCGCCATCATCGAGCTCAACGCGACCGAGAACGACGAGGTCCAGATCCTCGCCAACAACCACCCCTTCGCCAAGGGGCATGTCGTCGTCGCCGGCTCGCGAATCTCGGTCGAGATCACCGAGATGCTGAAACGGCCGACGGTCTACTCGCTCGAAACCGTCGCCGACGCGGCCTGAGCCCCCCGCCCCTTCGCAACTCCAGCGCTCGCCCCGAGGATTTTCGAGGGATGCGACGGCTTCGGGCCGGCTGCGCGCACTTCCCTCGATTTTCCTCGCAGCCGGTACTTGTAGCCGGGAACCCGATTTGCTAGACCCGCGCCGCTCCGGAGTTCACCGCCACAGCGCGGTGCCCTTTGGGAGCCGCTGCGGTCATGGCGGAATTGGTAGACGCACTACCTTGAGGTGGTAGCGGGGAGACCCGTGGAGGTTCGAGTCCTCTTGACCGCACCAGTTTGGAGCGAAGCTCGTGAAACGGCGATCCGCGAGGATCGCCGTTTTTCGTTCCGGGCGCATCGAATCCGCGCCCGGCGCGTTGCCTTGGAGCGGCAGCGCTGACACAAGGGCGCTGGCGCGTCCCCGGCGCGAATCTCCAGCCCCGACCCCCCTGCCCTCGAATCGCGGAGCGACCCATGGCGGACGCCGAGCACGCTCCGGACGAGATGCAGAAGCGCAAGGTCCGCGACGAGGACGGCGCGATCGACGCCGGCTTCGTCGAACAGGTCTCGCAGGCCGTCCTGCTCTCCGACATCACCGCGCTGCGCGAGCTCGTCGCCGAACTGCACGAGGCCGATCTCGGCGATCTGATCGAGGCGCTCGACACCGAGGAGCGGCCGAAGCTGATCTCGCTGCTCGGCGGCGATTTCGACTTCGCCGCGCTGACCGAGGTCGACGACGCCGTCCGCGAGGAGATTCTCGAGGAACTCTCGCCGGAGACCGTCGCCGAAGGCGTGCGCGAGCTCGACACCGACGACGCGGTCTACATCCTCGAGGACCTCGACGAGGCCGACAAGCGCGAGATCCTCGACAAGCTGACGCCGGCCGAGCGCACGGTGCTGCAGCAGGGCCTCGACTATCCCGAGGGCTCCGCCGGGCGGCGCATGCAGCCCGAGGTCATCGCGGTCCCGCCCTTCTGGACCGTGGGCCAAACCATCGATTTCCTGCGCGAGACGGCCGACCTGCCCGAGCGCTTCTTCGAGATCTTCGTCGCCGACCCCGCCCATCATTTCGTCGGCACCGTCAGGCTCGACCGGTTGCTGCGCACCAAGCGCCCGGTCAGCGTCGCCGACCTCGTCGAGGACGATCGCCGTGTCGTGCAGGCCACCGACGACATCGAGGACGTGGCGCGCCAGTTCCAGCGCTACAATCTCGTCGCGGCGCCGGTGCTCGACGCCGCGGGCCGGCTCGTCGGCGTCATGACCGTCGACGACATCGTCGACGTGATCGAGGAAGCCGCCGATGACGACGTCAAGCAGCTCGGCGGCGTCGACGCGGAGGAAGAGATCTCCGATTCGGTGCGCCAGGTCGCGCTCGGCCGCTTCCGCTGGCGCTTCATCAGCCTGATCGCCGCCTTCGTCAGCGCGTCCGTCATGGCCCTGTTCGAGGAACAGCTCGGCAAGCTCGTCGCGCTCGCCGTGCTGGCGCCGATCGTCGCCAGCCAGGGCGGCAACGCGGCAACGCAGACGATGACGGTGGCGGTGCGCGCGCTCGGCACCGGCGAGCTCGGCGGCTGGAACATGGGCCGCTTCTTCCGGCGCGAAATGGTCGTCGGCCTGCTGAACGGCGTCGCCTTCGCGCTGATCACCGCGCTGGTCGCCGGGTTCTGGTTCGGCAATCCCATGCTCGGCGCCGTGATCGGCCTCGCCATGGTCGCGACGCTGATCATCGCCGCGCTCGCCGGGGTCGCCGTGCCGCTCGCCCTCGACAGGGCCGGCATCGACCCCGCGATCTCGTCCGGCACCTTCGTCACCACCATCACCGACGTCGTCGGCTTCTTCTCCTTCCTCGGCATCGCGACCTTGCTGCTGCGCCTGGGCTAGAGGCGCTCCGATCACATGGAAGCGTCATTCCGGCCGTAGCGAAGCGGAGCGCCGGCGCCATCGTAGAGCGCTGTTCCCGACGATGGATTCCGGGGCTGCGCGGCTTCGCCGCTTGTCCGGAATGACGGAGATTGGGCGAACAATGTTCCAAATCTCGAAGCGACGGCCATCGAAAAACCGGTAACGTAAACCGGGCGTCAAGCTTTCTCCGCAATTGTCCGGGAAATGACCGCCCGCCGCATGAAATCCTTCTCCCTCGCCCCTTTCGCGCTGCTCGCCGCCCTGACGGCCCTGGGCGGCTGCGTCGCGCTGGATAATTATCCGGCGAAGGGCGATGCACGCCCGCATCCGGGCGTCGAGGCGGCGCGGCGCTATCCGATCCAGGGCATCGACATCTCGCGCTGGCAGGGCGAGATCGACTGGGCCGCGGTCAAGGCCGCCGGCACCCGCTTCGTCTACATCAAGGCGACCGAGGGCGGCGACCATATCGACCCGGCCTTCCTGAAGAACTGGGAGGGCGCGCGCCGCGCCGGCGTCCCGCGCGGCGCCTATCACTTCGTCTACTGGTGCCGCCCGGCGCATGAGCAGGCGGTCTGGTTCAAGCAGCACATCCCGAACGATCCCGACGCGCTGCCGCCGGTGCTCGACCTCGAATGGAACGGCCACTCCAAGACCTGCCCGAAGAAGGTCGAGCGTTCGCTGGCGCTCGAGAAGATCCGGCTGATGCTGACCGAGCTCGAGCAGCTCACCGGCAAGAAGCCGGTGATCTACACCGACATCACCTTCCACAAGGACGTGCTGGAAGGCGAGTTCAACGACTACCCCTACTGGATCCGCTCCACCGCGGCGAAGCCCGAGGTCCGCTACCACAACCGGCCCTGGGCCTTCTGGCAGTTCACCACCACCGGCCGCGTCCCCGGCATCAGGGGCGATGTCGACCGCAACGCCTTCTTCGGCAACGAGGGCGAGTTCACCGGCTGGCGCGAGGGTCGCTTCGACATCGGCACCCGCACCTGGACGCGCGAGCGCCCGGCGGCGCCCAATCCCAGCCCGGGCCCCGAGCATACGCCTGTCGCGACGCTGCCGGGCGCCAGCAGGCCCGTGGCCGCCGCCTCCTTCGAGCCCGCGCAGCTCGGCCAGGCGGTCGACGACGAGGCCGGCCCGGATTCCGAATAGCGCCGCCGCGCGGCCCCGCCGGTTAACCAAGGCTGAAGCCGGCCGCTCGAATGCTAACCACCTCTTAACCCGCCCCTCGCCTATGCTTTTCTCGCGAACAGGAGACGAGCATGGCGCCCCGCGCTGAGACCAGACCAGAGGCGCGGCGCATGACGGGAGCGACCGGGCGGCTCGCGATCTGCGTCCTGCTCGGCCTGCTCGGGGCCCAGCCGGCGCTGGCGCTCTATCCGAAGAAGGGCGATTCCGACCCCCATGCCGGCGTGCGCGACGCGCGCCGCCGCGTCATCCAGGGCATCGACGTCTCGCGCTGGCAGGACGACATCGACTGGCGCAAGGTCAAGGACGCCGGCACGCGCTTCGCCTTCATCAAGGCGACCGAGGGCGGCGACCATCTCGACCCGATGTTCAGGAAGAACTGGGCCGAGGCGAAGGCCGCCGGCGTGCCGCGCGGCGCCTACCATTTCGTCTACTGGTGCCGGCCGGCGAAGGACCAGATCCGCTGGTTCAAGCGCCACATCCCGCGCGATCCCGACGCCCTGCCGCCGGTGCTCGACGTCGAGTGGAACGGCGAATCCGCCAGATGCGGCAAGAAGATCCCGCGCGACAAGGCGCTCGCCAAGATCCGCGAGATGCTGAGGGGCCTGCAGGAGCACACCGGCAAGAAGCCGATCATCTATACCGACATCACCTTCCACGAGGACGTGCTGGAAGGCGAGTTCAACGACCATCCCTACTGGCTGCGCTCCACCGCCGCCCCGCTGCACCATCGCTATGAGCGCAAGCAATGGGAGTTCTGGCAGTTCACCACCACAGGCCGCGTACCCGGCATCGGCGGTGACGTCGACCGCAACGCCTTCTTCGGCACCGAGCAGGAATTCGCCGCCTGGCGCGAGGGGCGCTACGACATCGGCGCCCGCAAATGGCGCGGCGGCGAGCCCAGGGTCGCGACCATGCCCAAGCCGCCCGCCAGCCCGGCCGGGCTCCGCACGCCCAGGGCGGCCGGGGCCGCCCCGCCGAAAGTCCTGCCCCCCGGCCGGATACCGCGCTCGGCGCAGCTCCGCGACAGCGCGACGACCGGCTCGATCGCGCGCGACTGAGGCGCCGTCGCAAAACTGTCATCTGACGGGTGCTGATGCGCGCCAGCACCGGCGGGACATGGAAGCGCGACATCTCGATGCGGCTTGATCTCCAATCGCAGACGGGCATCGTCTGGGCCTACCGCTTCGCCGCGGACGGAAGGCCCGCGCTGATGCCGCGTGACGAGCTGCCGACGCTGGCGCCGGACGAGGGTTTCGTCTGGCTGCATCTCGACCTCGTCCACACCAGGGCGCAGGCCTGGATCGACGAGCGCCGGGAGCTGCCGCCGGCGGCGCGTGAGCTCCTGCTCTCGCGTGAGACGCATCAGCGCCTCGACCATTCCGCCAGCCTGGTCTGGGGCATCGCCCATGACCTGACCCGCGACATCGTCGACCGCACCGACAATGTCGGCACGCTCGCCTGGGCGGTGGGCGAGCGCTTCCTGCTCACCGGACGGCGCGAGGCGCTGCAATCGGTCCGCAAGGCGGTCGAGGCCCTCGACGCCGGTGAGCAGATCGCCTCGCCGGCCGAACTGTTCGAGCACCTCATCGAATACCTGATCGACGACGTCACCGACGCGGTCGTGCGGCTCTCGGACGAGACCGACAGCATCGAGGACCAGATTCTCCTCGACAAGCTCGAGGATGGGCCGCAGCGCGTCGGCGCCGTGCGCCGTTCCGCCGTGCAGCTGCACCGCCAGCTCGCCGGCCTGCACCTGCTGTTCCGGCGCTTCGCCGAAACGCCCTCCGGCCGCTCGGCGCCGGAAGCGGTGCGGGCCGTCGCGCTCAGGCTGCTGCTGCGGGTCGATACCTTGCGCCAGGACATCCAGTCGGTGCAGGACCGCGCCCGCCTGCTCCAGGACGAGATCGCCGTGCGCTCGGCCAACCAGACCAACCGGCAGCTCTACACGCTCTCGATCCTGACGGCGCTGTTCCTGCCGGCGACCTTCATCACCGGCCTGTTCGGCATCAATGTGAAGGGCCTGCCCTGGGTCGAATCGGATCTCGGCGCCGAGATGGTGGCGCTGGCCTGCCTCGCCGCCTCGATGGCGACGCTGTTCCTGCTGCGCCGGCGCGGAGTGATCGGGCGGTAGGGCGCAAGTCGTCACCGCTTCAGCAGCGGCTCGGCATCAGCGCCGGGGGCGGGAGCAGACAGTTGGAATGCCGCGTCGAGTGGGCGGAGATCGGCGGCGGCTGCCGCGATAGGCCCGGTGCCGCAGGATAATATGCTGTCCCCATGGTCTAGAATGGCTCGGCGGAGCAAAACGGGACGGGCGCGCGCCATGGAGACATTGCTGCTCAGCAAGGAGAACGTCGCGAGTCTCGCCGTGCAGTCCGACGTCATTTCCGCCGTCGAGGATGCCTATCGCGCCTATAGCGAGCGGCAGATCGAACAGCCCGATTATATCGGATTCCATTGCGGTACGGGCGGGGAGATCGATTTCAAGATCGGCCATCACAAGCCTTGTTCGATCATCTCCGCGAAGGCCTCGTCGGGTGGCTTCAGGGACAATCGGGTCAACTATCAGCTGCCGAGCGGGATGGGCACGGTTCTGCTGTTCGACTCGCGAAACGGCGCACTGCTTTGCGTCATGGACGGGAGCCTCCTGACCGGGTTGAGGACGGGCGCCTCAGGCGCGGTTTCCGTCAAGGCGCTGGCGCGCCGCGACGCCCGGACAATTGCTGCGATCGGGCTGGGCAATCAGGCGCGGATGCAGATCCGCGCCATCAGGGAGGTCCTGGATATCCAGTCCATCCATGCCTGGCACCCCGACGGAGAAAAGGCTCAGGCATACAAAGCCGACATCGAAGGCGCTTTCGGCATTCCCGTCGTCCTGGCCACATCTGCCCGAGCGGCCGTGGAACAGGCGGACATCCTCGTCACCACCACGCGCGGCAAGGGCCCGGTCGTCGAAGCATCCTGGGTCAGACCCGGCACGCACGTCATCGCAATCGGCACCGATCAGAAGGGCAAGCGCGAACTCGATCCGCAGCTTTTTGCCGGCGCCAAGCTCGTCGTCGATTCGAAGGGCCAGTGCGTGGAGAAGGGTGAAACCGCCAATGCGCTTGCGGCCGACGTCATCCGTCGCGATCAAATCCATGCCGAGATCGGCGAGGTTCTCCTCGGTCTCAAAGCCGGACGATCGAACGACGACGAGATCACGATCTTCGATTCGACCGGCATGGCGATACAGGACAACACGACGGCTTACGCGATCTATCGCAAGGCTCTGGCCGGCGGCGTCGGATCCAAGTTCGCATTCTTCGAATCGTGACGGCAGCTCATCATGCCCTCAACGGAAATCATGAAGACCTTCCCCACCATTCAAGACATTCACGAGGCGCGAGAGAGGATCCAGCCGTTCATCCGTCGAACGCCACTGCTGCGCGCCGAGAGGATCGAGCCCAAGGTCGGATGCGAGCTCTACTTGAAGCTCGAAACCCTGCAGATCACCGGAGCGTTCAAGCTTCGCGGCGCGCTCAATTGCACTCTTTCGCTGCCGCGCGACCGGATCGCCAAGGGCTTGATCTCATCGTCTTCGGGCAATCACGCTCAGGGACTATCTTACGTCGCCAGAATGCTTGGCATCGGGGTCACCCTCGTCCTGCCCGTTACGACACCCGAGATCAAGATACGGAACACGAGGGATCTGGGTGCCGAGGTCATTCTGTTCGATGGCGATAACGCGGCCCGCTGGCGCGAAGTCTATGCGCTGGCCGAAAAGAACGGATATGCCGTCGTGCACGGCTTCGAGGACCCGATGGTAATGGCCGGTCAGGGCACCGTGGCCTGCGAAATCCTCGAAGACCTGCCTGAGATCGACACGATCATCGTGCCGCTTGGCGGCGGCGGCCTGATCGGCGGAATCGCAACCGCCATCAAGGAGACCAAACCGGATGTCCGGGTCATCGGGGCGGAGCCCGCCTTGACGCCGAAATACTACCATAGCCGCCTGAATGGGCAGCCGACGCCGCTGCCGCTCGGCAATACGATCGCAGACGGGCTGCGGCTCAGCGTCCCCGCTCGAAATCCGTATCCGATCATCGAGAAATATGTCGACGAGATCGTGCTGGTGAGTGACGAGCACATCATCGCGGCGATGCAGACGCTCGCAAGGGAAGCAAAGCTCGTCGCCGAACCCGCGGCATCCATCGGCGTCGGAGCTTTGTTGGCTGGTTCGATAAAGCTCAGGCCCGACGAGAAGGTTGCGACAATCCTGACGGGCGGAAACTGGGATCTCTTCGATCTCGCGACCGTCTTTCAGGACCGATGGCGCGCGCCGGTCTGATTGTCAGCCATCGGAAGAGAGCTGTGCCTCACCCGCTCCGGTGCAGGGACCTCCGGTGACTTCTCGGCTGCTCCTGCGCAAGCCTGCGCATCGGCGCAGAACCGTCTGCCGCCTCCCGCCCGCTGACTCCGCCGCCGGCCGCGCTATAACCGGGCAAAGGCCTCATCCGAGCCGGGAGGACATCATGCTCGCCAACGCGCCCCGCCCCTTCAATTTCGATCTCGGCGAGACCGCCGACGCGATCCGCGACACCGTCCACGCCTTCGCGCAGGAGAAGATCGCCCCGCGCGCCGAGGAGATCGACCGCACCAACCAGTTCCCGCGCGATCTCTGGCCGCAGATGGGCGCGCTCGGCCTGCACGGCATCACCGTCCCGGAGGAGTATGGCGGCGCCGGCCTCGGCTATCTCGAGCATTGCGTCGCGATCGAGGAGGTCTCGCGCGCCTCGGCCTCGGTCGGCCTCTCCTACGGCGCCCATTCCAATCTCTGCGTCAACCAGATCGCCCGCAACGGCAACGAGGCGCAGAAGCGCAAATACCTGCCGAAGCTGATCTCCGGCGAGCATGTCGGCGCGCTCGCCATGTCGGAACCGGGCTCGGGCTCCGACGTCGTCTCGATGAAGACCAAGGCGGTGAAGAAGGGCGACCGCTACGTCCTGACCGGCAACAAGATGTGGATCACCAACGGCCCGATCGCCGAGACCCTGGTGGTCTACGCCAAGACCGATCCCGAGGCCGGACCGCGCGGCATCACCGCCTTCCTGATCGAGAAGGGCATGACGGGTTTCTCGACCCATCAGAAGCTCGACAAGCTCGGCATGCGCGGCTCCGACACCTGCGAGCTCGTCTTCGAGGACTGCGAGGTGCCCGAGGAGAACGTGCTCGGCTCCGTCGGCCGCGGCGTCAACGTGCTGATGAGCGGGCTCGACTATGAGCGCGTCGTGCTCTCGGCCGGCCCGCTCGGCATCATGCAGGCGGCGCTCGATATCGTCCTGCCCTATGTCCACGAGCGCAAGCAGTTCGGCCAGCCGATCGGCGAGTTCCAGCTCGTCCAGGGCAAGGTCGCCGACATGTATGTCGCGATGAACTCGTGCAAATCCTATGTCTACGCCGTCGCCAAGGCCTGCGACCGCGGCGAGACCACCCGCGAGGACGCCGCCGGCGCCATCCTGATCGCCGCCGAGAAGGCGACGCAGCTCGCCCTCGACGCGATCCAGCTGCTCGGCGGCAACGGCTACATCAACGACTACCCGACCGGGCGCCTGCTGCGCGACGCCAAGCTCTACGAGATCGGCGCCGGCACCAGCGAGATCCGGCGCATGCTGATCGGGCGGGAATTGTTCAACAAGACGAGGTGACGGCGCGCCGCTTTCTTCCTTCTCCCGGATGGGAGAAGGTGGCGCGGAGCGCCGGATGAGGGCCTGCCCTCTCCGCAGAAGGCGCGTCGGCGCCGTTGCATCCGGATGATCAGCGGCGGTCCCTCACCCCTGCCCCTCTCCCATCCGGGAGAGGGGTTCCCGCGCTCTACGACCGAGCGGACGAGCTCAATGCCCCTCTACTTCGCCTACGGCCTCAACATGGATGTCGCCGGCATGCGCGAGCGCTGCCCGCGCTCGGTGCCGCTCGGCCTCGCCCGCCTGCCGCGCCACCGCTTCATCGTCACCAGCGACGGCTACGCCTCGCTGATCCGCGATCCGCGCGAGAGCGTCCATGGGGTGCTCTGGGACTGCGCCCTCGGCGACATCCGCACGCTCGACAAGTTCGAGGAGCTGGCGAGTGGCCTCTACGTCAAAATCAGCCAGCCGGTCGTGGTCGAGGGTGGCGCCAGGCGCGCCCTGATCTATGTCGGGCGCAGCGCGCAGATCGGCCGGCCGCGCCCCGGCTATATCGAGCAGGTCGTCGCGGCAGCCAAGGAGCGAGGCCTGCCAGAGGCTTACATCGCCGGGATGACTCGTTTTCTGAGCAAGCCGGTTCCGGATCTGAAGTCGCCGCCGAGCGCGGACGCACCGCTGCTGCCCGGACCAGTCGCCGGTGTCCGCCCGCGCGCGGCCGCGCCGAAGTGACGCGGTCAGCCGTTATGCTCGGAATCGACCCGCATCGGAAGAGCCGCGGGGAACCCCTCTCCCGGATGGGAGAGGGGCAGGGGTGAGGGACCGCCCTCTCCGCAGCAAGCGTCAACAGCCCCGTTGCGCTCTCTGCGGAAACGGCAGGCCCTCATCCGGCGCTCCGCGCCACCTTCTCCCATCCGGGAGAAGGAAGGCCGCGCGGGCGGCATCAAGGTTGGCGGCTTTACGCCGCCAGCCCCTTGGCCAGCTCGCTGACCTGCTTCTCGAACAGCGCCCGGTAGATGCCGCCGTCATGGCCGAGCAGCGCCTCATGCGTGCCCTGCTCGACCACCTTGCCCCGGTCGAAGACCAGGATCCGGTCCATCGCCCTCACCGTCGAGAGCCGGTGGGCGATGACGATGGTGGTGCGGCCCTCCATCAGGCGTTCGACCGCCTGCTGGATCAGCGCCTCCGATTCCGAATCGAGGCTCGAGGTCGCCTCGTCCAGGATCAGGATCGGCGCGTCGGCGAGGAAGGCGCGCGCCAGCGCCACCCTCTGCCGCTCGCCGCCCGAGAGCTTGACGCCGCGCTCGCCGACCAGCGTGGCGTAGCCCTTGGGCAGGCGCATGATGAAGTCATGCGCGTTGGCGAGCTGCGCCGCCTGCTCGATCTGCGCCTGGCTGGCGCCGGGCCTTCCATAGGCGATGTTCTCCGCCAGCGAACGGTGGAACAGCACCGGCTCCTGCTGCACGATCGCGATCTGCGCCCGCAGCGAGGCCTGCGTCGCCGCGGCGATGTCGCGCCCGTCGATGGCGATGCGCCCGCCGGTGACGTCGTAGAGGCGCTGCACCAGCTTGACGAAGGTGGTCTTGCCGGAGCCGGAGCGCCCGACCAGGCCGACCTTCTCGCCCGCGCCGATCGTCAGCGAGAAGTCGCGATAGAGCGGCTCGACATGGCCTCCGTAATGGAAGGTCACCCGCTCGAAGGCGATCTCGCCGGCGGTCACCTCCATCGGCGAGGCACCCGCGCGATCCGGCACGCCGAAGGGCAGCGCGTGCATCGCGACCATCTCCTCCATGTCGTTCACCGAACGCTGGAGATTGTGGACGTGCTGGCCGACATCCCGCAGATAGCCATGCACCACGGCATAGCTGGTCAGAACGAAGGCGACGTCGCCGGGCGAGGCCTGGCCATGGGCCCAGAGCCAGATCACCAGGCCGATCACCGAGGCGCGCAAGCCAAGCAGCACGAGCTGCTGCGCCGTGCCGGAGAAGGTGCCGCGGACCCAGGTGCGCCGCGTCCGTTCCGCCCATTTCACCAGCACGCCGGAAAGCCGGGCGTCCTCGCGCGTCTCGGCGCCATAGGCCTTGACCACCGGATTGCACGAGATCGCGTCGGCCAGCGCGCCGCCGAGCCTGGTGTCCCAGCTGTTGGCGAGCCGCGCCGCCGGCGCGACATAGCCGAGCGAGAGCGCCACCGTGACGGCGCAGTAGATCACCGCCCCGGCGAGCACGACCGCGCCCATCGCCGGCCAGTGCCAGGCCAGCAGCGCCGTGGTGCCGGCGAGCACCACCAGCGAGGGCAGGAGCGCGATCAGGATCGTGTCGGTGAGCAGGTCGAGCGCGCACATGCCGCGCGTGATCTTGCGCACGGTCGAGCCGGCGAAATTGTTGGCGTGCCAGTCGGTCGAGAAGCGCTGCAGGCGCGCGAAGGCCTCGCGCGCCACGTCGCTCATGGTGCGCAGCGTCATCTCGGTCAGCCCGATGAAGGTGAGATGCCGGAAGAAGACCGTGCCGGCGCCGAGCGCGATCATCATCGCGAGCGCCGCGAGCGCGGCGTCCAGCCCGCGCGACCGTTCGCCGGCGACGGCGTCGACCAGCCGGCCGGCATAGAGCGGCATGAACAGGTCGGCCGCGGTCGCCGCCATCACGGTGAAGACGACGCCGGCGACGCGCCAGCGCTGGCGGCCCCAATGCGAAAAGGTGAAGCCGAGAACGGCGCGGAACGGCTCCTGCCGCTCCGTCTGCGAAGAAAGGGACATGAAAGCATCCGGTCTCGGCGAGACCGGCTCCAAATTCAGGCGAAGCGGGACAGCGGCCGCCGCTTCAGAAAACACGCTGGAAAATGCTGGCTCGGGCCGCCGGCGGGGCGGGCCTCGTGCGGATCCGACCTAGTGGTGGGACGCCCGCATGGTGGGAGCGGCTACGACGATGAATCTCATTCAGCCCTCCCTGTCCTGAGTTGGAGCCAAGGCGGACAACATGCCGCATGCGCGCTGGCTGTGCAAGCCGCGCCCGATGCATGGGGTGGTTGCATCCGCAACCGGGCGGGCTTCACATTGCGGTCACGCTGGCGCGGGCCGCCGAGCTCTGATGAGTCGGAGCAGGCGCGATGCGAAACCGCCCCCTTCCGCGGCATGCCCTATGGCAGCCCGAGGAAGCGGAACGGGGCGGCCGGCCGGAAGCTCGCATTCGCTTCCCCTGCGAAGATGTTGGTCTGGTTCTCGCCGAGGTCGAGCTTCAGCACCTTGCCGGTCTCGGCCGACAGGTCGACCTTGCGCAGATCGACCCAGAAGGTGTTCGGGGTCAGCGCCGATTCGAAGAAATACAGCCTGCGCTTATGGTCGATCACCGTGCGCCAGCGTGTCGAGGAGATGTTCGGCTCCTCCGGCGTCGTGATCCCGAACGGCACCGAGGCGTTGCGGATCACGCTGAAGACGCTCGCGACGGCGATGTCGGGGTCGTCGAACTTCGGAATGGCGCTGATGTAGAACGAGGCGCGCGCGAACCGGTCCGCGGCGCGGTTGGTCCCCGGCAGCATCACCGTGCCGCCGATCTGCTTCCAGTAGCTGTTCAGCGCCAATTGCTCGTCGAAGATCGGAGAATTGGTCATCACCTGATAGGCGGGGCCGTGATGGATCACGAGCTTGCCGGCGATGTATTCGAAGATGGCGCTGTTGCCGCTCGCATCCGAGAGCGACAGATGCAGGGTGGTGAGCCGGTCCTCGCCCGGAACCCTGTCGGTCACCAGGACGAACGGCTCGGCCCGCAATGCCGCGACGGCCTCGTCGACCGTCGCGAAATTGTCGAGCGCATACTGGGCCCAGGCGGCGATGGTGAGCCCCGGCCGCGACCCCGTCATGGACGGGATATTGCGACTCGACCAGCCACAGCACGTTCGCCGCCAGCCCGGCCTCGTTGACGCCGTCGGTCGTGGAGACGTCGTAGCCGGAGGCGATCACGCTGCCATAGCGTGACCGCCAGCGCAGCGAGTTCGGGCCAGCCTCGCCGCTGCGCTCCATGCCCCGCGGGAAGATCCAGAGATTGGTCGCGACGTCGCGCCGCCAATCCATCGAGCGCGCGGTGATCACCATGCCGTCGCGGCCGAGATAGACCGCCCGCGTGCAGGCTTCGGCCGCGACCGAGGCCGCTCCGGCGAGCATCAGCGACATTGCAAGGGCGCGCATCCGCCGCCGAAAGACCCCGGGCATGGCACCATCTCCGGCTGCTCCGGGGCGATGATAGCGCCGCGCCCGCCGGCCGGCCATGGCGCGCTACAGGAAAAGCGCGAGCAGCCGCGCCCCGATCACCAGCAGGAAGGCCGCGATGATCGTGCCGAGCACGCGCTGGCGCTTCTCCCGATCGGGAAAGCGCTTCGCCAGCAGGCGGCCGAGCGGCTTGCGGAAGACGAAGCAGACGACGAGGAAGACGATGACGAAATGGGACAAGCCGCGGGCTCAGCCTTGCTTCGGCTCGGGCGCATCGACGGGCGCGCCGGCCTTCTTCCAGGCGCCGAAGCCGCCGGCGACATGGGCGACGGGCTTCAGCCCCATCTCCTGCGCCGCCTTCGCGGCGAGCGCCGAGCGCCAGCCGCCGGCGCAGAAGAAGACGAAGCGCTTGTCCTCCTGGAAGACCGGCTTGGCGTAGGGGCTCTCCGGATCGATCCAGAACTCCAGCATGCCGCGCGGGCAGTGGAAGGCCCCCGGCATGCGCCCTTCCCGCTCGAGCTCGCGCGGATCGCGCAGGTCGACGAAGACGGTGTCCTCGCGCCCGACCAGTTCCTTCGCCTCCTCGACCGAGAGCGTGGTCACCGCGGCCTCCGCCTCCGCCAGCAGCGTCTTGTAGCCCTTGGTGATCGTCTGCGGCATGGCCGGCCCTCCCCTGCGAGGCCGGCAAGGTGGCGGCTGCTGCGGCTGTCGTCAATCGCGCCATCCCTCTCCCCGCTAGCGGCGGGAGGGGCGGGGTGGGGCCAGTTCCGCTCGGCGCGGCGAATCCGGTTGCCCAGGTCCGCGACGCCCGTCAGATTGCCGGCCGGAGGGCTCATGGCCGGATTCGGACCACTCGACGCGATCGCCATCGCATTCTTCGCCGCAGCCTGGATCGGCTACCTGCTGGCAGTCGAGGTCGGCCCGCACTCGCGGCGCAGCCTGAATGCGCTGATGAATACGCGCCGCGAACGCTGGATCATGGAGGCGGTGAAGCGCGAGAACCGGATCATCGACACGCAGGTGATGAACGGCCTTCAGAACGGCACCGCCTTCTTCGCCTCGACCTCGCTGATCGCCATCGGCGGCTCGCTGACGCTGCTGCAATCGGCCGACCGCGTCGTCCAGATCTTCGCCGACCTGCCCTTCGCCACGCAGACGACGCGCACCGCCTGGGAGATCAAGGTGATCGGCCTCGCGGTGATCTTCGCCTACGCCTTCTTCAAGTTCGGCTGGAGCTATCGCCTGTTCAATTACTGCGCCATCCTGATCGGCGCGATCCCGTCCCATACCGAGGCCGACAAGCCCGAAACGATCGCTGCGGCGCGCGAGGCGGTGAGAATGAACATCGTCGCCGGCCTGCACTTCAATCGCGGCCAGCGTGCCTTCTTCTTCGCGCTCGCCTATCTCGGCTGGTTCATCTCGCCCTGGCTCTTCCTGATCGCCACGGCCGCGGTGCTGACCGTGATGTGGCGCCGGCAATACGTCTCGGATTCGGCCGCCGCGGTCGGCGCAGGGCGCCACAGCGCTTGACGAACGCGGGCCGCGAGCCCAGCAAGCGGCATGACCAGACCGACCGACGACGAGCTCGCCGATATGATCCTGCGTCTCGCGGCCGCGCGCGGCGACCGCACGCTCGGACCGATGGACGTCGCCCGCGCCCTCGGCGGCGACCATCCCGACGGCTGGGGGCCGCTGATGCAGCCGATCCGCCGCGTCGCCGTGCAGCTCATGAAGGACGGCCGCCTGGTCATCACGCGGAAGGGGCGTCCGGTCGATCCCGACGATTTCCGCGGCGTCTACCGCCTGCGGCTGCCCGGACGGGACGAGGCCAGCCAGGGCTAGGCCGCCCGGAGCGATCAGCTCGCTCGGAACCGCAGTGACAGTCTGCCGGCAGCGACGGCGCCCGCCCGCTTCACGCTGCCTGGAATGGTCGAGGATGTCGCGGCGGCTGCGCTGCCAGCCCGCAAGGAGCGCCTTCCGCTGCAACAAAAAAGAGGCCGGGGAACACCCCGCCTCTTGCCACTATCATCGTCTAACCTGCCCGGGGGCTTGCGGCAAGCCCCCCTCCATGGCCTAGGAACGCTGCCCTCGACCTGAACCTCAGGTCCAAGGGAGTAGCAAAATGCGTGTCTTGTTATCGACTTACGGCTCGCGCGGCGATGTCGAGCCCATGGTGGCGCTCGCGGTCGAATTGCAGAAGCTCGGCGCCGAAGCCATCATGTCCGCCCCTCCGGATCAGGAATTCATCGGCCTGCTGGCCCGGGCCGGCATGCCGCTCGCGCCGGCCTTCATGCCGATCCGGCAATGGGTCGGCGAAAGGGCCAAGCCCTCTTCGACCGCGGATTTCCACAAGCTCGCCTCCGACATGATGGCGGCGCAGTTCGAGGCCATCTCCGCAGTCGCCGGGGGTTGCGATGCGATCGTCGCGACCGGCCTGTTCCCGTCGGCGAGTGCCGCGCGCTCGGTCGCGGAGCTGAGGGGCCTCGCCTATCGGCACGTCACCTTCTGCCCGCTCTTCCTGCCGTCGCATCACCACCGGCCCTTCCCCTATCCGGGCCATCCTCTGCCGCCGGAGGTGAGCGACAATCGTGAACTGTGGGATTTCAACGCCCGGACCATGGATGCCCTGTTCGGCGAAGCCCTCAGGGCCCATCGGTCGGCGGTCGGCCTGCCGCCCGTCGACAATGCCCGCGATCACATCTTCACGGAGCAGCCGTTCCTGGCGTCGGATCCGACCCTGTGGCCCTGGCGCGAGACGAAGCTCTGCGACGCCGTGCAGACGGGTGCCTGGATCCTGCCTGATACCCGCCCCCTCCCGGACCGGCTGACGGCATTCCTCGAAGCAGGCGAACCGCCGATCTACATCGGCTTCGGCAGCATGTTCATGCCGTCGGCAGGGGACGCCGCGCGCGTCGCGATCGAGGCGCTCCGGGCGCAGGGCCGCCGCGCGGTCGTGTTGCGGGGCTGGGCCGGCCTGTCGGCGGAGGACGACGGCCATGATTGCCTCGTCGTCGGCGACGTCAATCAGCAGGCGCTGTTCCCGCTGATGGCTGCCGTCGTGCACCATGGTGGCGCCGGCACGACGACCGCGGCGGCCCGCGCCGGCGCTCCGCAGGTCATCATCCCGCAGATCGTCGACCAGCCCTATTGGGCCGGCAGGGTGGCGGAACTGGGCATCGGCGCGGCGCATGAGGGTCCGACGCCGAGTTTCGAATCATTCTCGGCGGCGCTCGCCACGGCGCTGGCACCCGAGACCAGGACACGGGCAGCGGCTGTGGCCCGCACGATCCGCCCCGATGGAGCGGAGGTCGCTGCACGGCTCCTGCTCGAGGGGATCAGCCGGGAAAGGCCGCCGTCCTAGCGCCGGGTCGCCGCCTGCGCCGGGCCGGGAAACAGCGAATCCGAATAGCCGGCGAGGTAATAGGCCAGCAGCCCGGCCCACTCCTTGAAGGCGTCGTCGGCGATGTCGAGCCCGCGCGCCGCCTTGCGATAGGGCCGGATGTAATCGGCCCTATCGCCGCCCGACAGGAAGTCGACCGGGAAGGCCTCGACATCGAAGCCGGCCTTGCGGAACACGCCCATCGCCCGCGGCATGTGCCAGGCCGAGGTCACCAGCAGCCAGCGCTCGCCCGGCTTCGGGTCGACCAGCCGGCGGGTGAACACCGCGTTCTCGACCGTGTTGCGCGACTTGTCCTCGAGGACGAGGCGGCTCTCCGGCAGGCCGAGCCCGAGGAAGAGCAGGCGCGCTCCGTCGGCTTCGGTGCGCACCACCGGCGAGAGCAGGTTGGCGCCGCCGCCGGTGAAGACCAGTTTCGCCTCCGGATGGGCCCGGGCGAGCTCGACCGCCTTGGTCATCCGCGCCGCGGCGTTGTTGAGAACGATGTCCTCGCGCGCCACGCCGATCGCGCCGCCGAGCACGATGATGCCGTCGACCTTGCCGGAGTTCACCGCCTGCTGCGGGAACCGGTCCTCCAGCGGCCTGACCACGATGCGCGGCAGCGGGCTGAAGGCGAGCAGGCCGAGAACGACCACGCAGACGAGCCCGAGCCAGCGACCCGGCCGGGCGAAGCGCGTGAAGGCGAGCAGGCTGGCCAGAGCGAGGCCGCCGATGGCGAGGTTCACCGGCGAGGCGGCGAACCAGAGGATCTTGGAGAGGACGAAGAACATGGCTTTCCTGAACGACCCGGCCTTCATACGCGCAGAATGCTGACAGCCCGTTAGAGCCGGATCCGATCAGATTGACTCAATCTGATCGGTGAATCCGTCTCTCACTTTTAGGTTTGAGATCGTTTTACCGATCAGCTTGCAGTGCAAGCTGATCGGAACGGGCTCTCGGAAACGGGGCGCAAAGGGCGCGGATCGGGTTCGGATGAGTGCCAGCCACCACCGTCGTTCCGGACAGGCCGCGCAGCGGCGCAGTTCCGGAATCCATCGAAGGGCGGCGCGCTCTACGAGGGATTCCGGCGCTCCGCGTCGCTGCGGCCGGAATGACGGCGCAGGGGTGAAAGGATTACCGGATGATCCGCGGCGGCGCCGCGGGCGGCCGCCGGCTGCGCCCTTCCGCGAAACGTTCGACTTCCAGCGCCCGCTCCGCCACCTCGCGCAATTCGCAGCCGGCCTGCAGCCCGGCCGCGCGCGCCGGCGGCTGCGCCGCACCGTAGAAGGCGCATTTCTGCACGGCGTAACTCTGCCAGGCGAGCTGCAGCGCGGCGAACTGGCTGCGGGCGCCGGCATCGAGCGTGCGCCCCAGCGCCTGCGTCGCCAGCGTCAGCCGCTCGCGCCAGACCGCCTCCTCGCGCCGGGCGCAGGAGATCTCGGCCTGGGCCCGATCGGTGCTGGCCGCGGCGCGGACGCAAGGCACGGCGACGAGCCCGATGCAGGCGGGGCTGGCGCTGAGGCCCTGCCGCACGCAATTCGCCACCTGTATGCGGTCGGCGGATTGCACGGGATTGGCCGGTACCTGCGCGAGCGCCGCCGCGCCCAGCACCTGCGCCAGCCCGATGGGAACGACGAGAAATCCGCGCATGGCGGCGATCATGACTGCTCCGGCCGGCCGGTCAAGCCGGCGACGGCCCGCTTCACGAAATCGGCAATGGCAGCGCCGGAGCGGCCGCGGGCCGCGCCGAGACCAGCCCGTACCAGCGCCGGATACCGGGCCATGGCTTCAGCGGCACCGGCATGTTGAGCCAGCGATGCGCGCCGGGCGCCACCGTGATGTCGGCCATGCCGAAGCGCTCGCCGGCGAGATAGCTGCGTCCCGCCAGATGGGCCTCGAGGATGTCGAGCTTGGCTTCGGCCCGGGCGACCGAGGCGTCGATCACCGCCTGGTCGGTATAGCCGGCCGATTTGCGGATCAGCCCCCAGAACGCCGGCGTCATCGCCGGCTGCAGCTCGGAGATCATCCAGTCCATCCAGCGATCCGCCTCGGCGCGCCGGGCCGGCTCCTCCTCCCAGATCCAGCCGGCGCCGTAGCGGGCCGCGAGGTAGCGCACGATGCTGTTCGATTCCCAGACGATCGTCTCGCCGTCCTCCAGGGTCGGAATCTGCCCGTTCGGATTCTTGGCGAGATAGGCGGGCTCGCGATTGCCGCCGAACTTGCCGCCGATATCGATCCGCTCGAAGGGCTGGCCGACCTCGCCGGCGGCCCAGACCACCTTCTGGACATTGATCGAGCTGATCCGCCCCCAGATCGTCAGCATGGTCGCCACCTTCGCGTGATAGGGCGGCGACAATCGGCTTGCCGGCGCGCGAAGGCAAGCGCCTGCGGCTGCCCGGATACGCCCGTCATTCCGGCCGCAGCGACGCGGAGCGCCGCAATCCATCCTAAACTGCCGAGCTCCACGATGGATTCCGGAGCTGCGCGCCTTCGGCGCCTGTCCGGAATGACCGAGCGTGAGGGCGGCTAACGCGCCCGCTCACGCAAACTCCATGATCACCGCGTCGACCGCCAGCGAATCGCCCTCCTTCGCCAGGATCTTGGCGACGGTGACGTCCTTCTCGGCGCGCAGCACGTTCTCCATCTTCATCGCCTCGACCATGGCGAGCGGCTCGCCCGCCTTGACCTCCTGGCCGACCGTGACGAGCAGCGCCTTGACCAGGCCAGGCATCGGGCAGAGCAGCACCTTGCCGGTGTCGGCCGCGGCCTTTTCCGGCATCAGCGCCGCCAGTTCCGCCTCGCGCGGCGTGTAGACATGGGCGTCGGCATAGGCGCCCGCATGGCCGAGCGCGACGCCGTTGAGGATCGGCCGGACCTGCGCCGCGATCACCACGCCGTCGAGCGTTCCGCGCCAGACCGGCTCGCCCGGGCGCCAGTCGCTGGCGACGCTGAGCTCGCGATCGGCGAAGGCGATGACGACGGCGCCGCCCTGTTCCGAGACCGCGCCCTCGAAGCGCTCGCCGCCGAGGGTGACGATCCGGGTGCGCTCGAACTCGACCTTGCGCCAGCCTTCCATCTGCGCCGAGACCTGGCGCTTGCGGGCGTTGAGCCGATGGTCGCAGGCGATCGCGATCGCCGCCATGCGCAGCGCCGTCTCGCCCTCCGGCTGCGGCAGGGAGAAGCCCTCCGGGAACTCCTCGGCGATGAATCCGGTCGAGAGATTGCCCGAGATCCAGCGCGGATGCTGCATCACCGCGGCGACGAACGGAATGTTGTGGCGGATGCCGTCGATGGCGAAGGCGTCGAGCGCGCGCGCCTGCGCCTCGATCGCCGCTGCCCGCGTCGGCGCATGCGTGACCAGCTTCGCGATCATCGGGTCGTAATAGATCGAGATCTCGCCGCCCTCGAACACGCCGGTGTCGTTGCGCACGGTGGCGTCGCCGTCCGGCCCCTCGCTCGGCGGGCGATAGGTGACGAGCCGCCCGGTCGAGGGCAGGAAGTTGCGGGTCGGGTCCTCGGCATAGACGCGCGACTCGACCGCCCAGCCGTGGAGCTTCACATCGTCCTGGCTGATCGCGAGCTTTTCGCCGGCGGCGACGCGGATCATCTGCTCGACCAGGTCGATGCCGGTGACCATCTCGGTGACCGGGTGCTCGACCTGCAGCCGCGTGTTCATCTCGAGGAAATAGAACGACCTGTCCTGGCCGGCGACGAATTCGACCGTGCCGGCGCTGTCGTAGTTCACGGCCTTGGCCAGGGCGACGGCCTGCTCGCCCATCCTGCGCCGCGTGGCTTCGTCGAGCAGCGGCGACGGCGCCTCCTCGAGCACCTTCTGGTTGCGGCGCTGGATCGAGCATTCGCGCTCGCCGAGATAGATGACGTTGCCGTGCTTGTCGCCGAGCACCTGGATCTCGATATGGCGCGGATCGACGATGAACTTCTCGACGAAGACGCGGTCGTCGCCAAAGGACGAGGCCGCCTCGGATTTCGCCCGGGCGAAGCCCTCGGCGACTTCGCCGGCCGAATGGGCGATGCGCATGCCCTTGCCGCCGCCGCCGGCCGAGGCCTTGATCATCACGGGATAGCCGATCTCGTCGGCGATCTTCACCGCGTGCTCGGGGCTCTCGATCACGCCGAGGAAGCCGGGAACGGTCGAGACCTTGGCGGCCGCCGCCGCCTTCTTCGACTCGATCTTGTCGCCCATCGCGGCGATGGCGCCGGGGTTGGGGCCGATGAAGACGATGCCGTTCTCCTTCAGCGCCGTCGCGAAGGCCTCGCGCTCCGAGAGGAAGCCATAGCCGGGATGCACCGCCTCGGCGCCCGTCTGCCTGCAGGCGGCGATGATCCTGTCGATCTGGAGATAGGACTCGGCGGCCGGCGCGGCGCCGATATGCACGGCCTCGTCCGCCATCTCGACATGCAGGGCGTCGCGGTCGGCGTCGGAATAGACCGCCACCGTCTTGATGCCCATGCGCCTCGCCGTCTTGATGACCCGGCAGGCGATCTCGCCACGGTTCGCGATCAGGATCTTCGAGAACATGCGTGGCGTCCCCCCTGCCTTTACTGTGCAGTGCGGGATTTACGGGAGGCGAGCGCATCCGTCCACTGATGCGAAAGTTCTGTAACGTGCGCGAAGCCCGCAAGGCGCTGTGCGCGGATCGCCGGGCCTGGCGCCGCGGGGGAGATTCGGTCGCCCGGGCAGCGGGCGCAGCGAAGCGGAGATCCGGGCCCGTGCCTCAGCTCGCCAGCAGGACGCGCCGGGCGCTCGCGCCGGCGGCGACCCGGGCGTCGGCCTTGCGCAGGGCGAAGCTGACCAGAGCCTCGTCGCAGCTCTCCGCCTCGCGCACGATCTCGAAGGCGATCTTCTGTGCCAGCGGCGTCGGGCCCTCGCCGGCGGCGAGCGTCGTCACCAGCCAATGCGCCTTGTCGCGGTCGATCCGGCCGGTCGGGCGGCTCTCCCAGACGGCGAAGTCGACGCTGAACGCCAGCAGCACATCGGCGAAGAGCGGCGACTTGTCGGCGACGGCGCGGTCGAGCGCCACCAGCACATCGATGATCTCGCGGGTCATCACGACCTCCTGCAAGATCTCGCGCTGAAGAATTCGGACGTCTTCATCGTCGATCACGCGCCTGTCCATCACGTGATCGACGAATTCGCGAAGTTCGTGGCCAATCATCGTTCAACCCCTGTCCGACGTTGTTGTGTGTCGGTTCGTCCCTGTCGTGTGAAGACGATGCGGCCGGGCCGGTCATCAGGTGGTTAACACGCAAATCTGAACGTCCGTTCAGGTTAAACGGTGCTGAGTCGACGTGGTTGCGCGGAGATTACCGAGACGCGCCGTGCGGTCATGGCACGAGCGGCCGGCCAGTGCTCCGTCGCGGTTCCCGACGACCGGAACGATGCCGCCATCCCGCCGCGGCGGTTATCCGGCTCCGGGGCGCCGGCCGGCGGCTGCGGTGGCGGGTGGCCGCAGGGCGAGCGCATGCGCCATGCCCGAACGGCTCGGCCGATGCCGCCGCCGAAGGCCCGGCTCCGTCTCTGGAGACTGGTCCGCGAGAGCGGGACCCGCCCTCGCGACGAGACCATGCTCCGCCTCCCGGCGGCGCGCGAGGGCTTCCGCCCGCTCGAATCCGACCGGAAAAGCGGGCTACGCCACCAGCTGCGCGGCGCCGATCAGCGGGACGAGCTCGGCGCAATCCTCGATCACATGCCGCGCCCCGGCCGCGCGCAGAGCCGCCACCGGCTGGAAGCCCCAGGAGACCGCGACCGGCGTCACGCCGGCCGCCACGGCCATCTCCATGTCGAATGTGCTGTCGCCCACCATCAGCGTGCGCTCCGGCGCGGCGCCCGTCTCGGCCATCGCCCGCAGGATCATCTCCGGATGCGGCTTCGAGAACGCGTCGTCCGCGGTCTGGACCGTCGTGAACAGCTTCCCCCAGCCATGGCGCTCGACGATGTAGTCGGCGCCGCGCCGCGACTTGCCGGTGGCGATGCCGAGCAGCGTCCGCGGCCGCCGCGACAGCCCCGCGAGCAGGTCGACGACGCCGGGAAACAGCGGTTCGGCCAGGGCCGGGTCGCTCTCCGCCTGCTGGCGCATGCCGTTGAACACCTGCCTGTAGGTCTCGGTCAGCACATCGTCCGGCTCGGCCAGCCCTGCCAGCCGCATCAGCGCGATGTCGAGCGTCAGGCCGATGACGCCGAGACCCGCCTCGCGGCCGGGGTGGCTGCGCCCGCAGCGCGCGAAGGTCTCGTACTGGGCGCCGAGGATGATCGCTTCGGAATCGATCAGCGTGCCGTCGAGGTCGAAGATGACGAGGTCCATGCCGGCGCTCTACAGGAGATGGCGGGCCGCCGCCATCGCCAGCGGCGCAGGGGCCTCATGCAGCGCCTCAGCCTTCACGGCTGCGGGCGCAGCCGGCGAGCGCGGCACGCAGCGCCTCGCCGTCGAGCCCCCTGGCTCGGGCCTCCTTGCGGCACTCGGCGCGCTGGGCGAGGTCCGGACGCTTGCCGTTGAAGCAGGCGACCAGCGCCGAGGTACGCTCCGCGCCGGCCAGCCCGCGCGCATCGGCCTCCTGCTTGCAGACGGCCCGCGCCGTCGCCGCGGTCGGCTTGCCGTCGCGGGTCAGCCCGTCGCTGGCATAGAGCTTCACGCCCGGAAAGCGTTCCTGCATGCAGCTGCGCATGGCGCGGCGCAGATCCTCGCCCGAAAGCGCGACGTTCTCGGCATAGCAGTCGCGCCGGGCCTCGGCGCGGGCGGCGCGCGGCACCGGCTCGTCGGTGGCGGCGGGCGGCGGCGCGGCCGATGCCGGTTGCGCCTGAGCGAGGGCCGCGGAGGAACAGGAGAGAGCGAGGCCGGCGGCAAGTAAGGCAATGCGCATCATGGAAAGCCTCCCGTGCTGGAATTCACAGGAACAAACTTAGAACATAACGCGCTTTGTTCCGCAAGTGTTCTGACCTGAGGTCACGCAACTTTCCGTTGCACCCGGTCTCACTCGTCAGGCGCCTCGACGATCGGATCATAGGGCGCGTCGTCGAAGCCGAGCAGGTTCCAGCTCTGGCGCATATGCGGCGGCAGCGGCGCGCTGACGTCGATCGTGCCCTTGCCGCGCGGATGCGGCAGCACAATCCGCCGGGCGAGCAGGTGCAGCTTGTTCTGGATGCCGCCCGGCAATTCCCAGTTCAGGATGTTGAAATATTTGGGGTCGCCGACGATCGGGTGCCCGATATGGGTGGTGTGGGCGCGCAATTGGTGGGTGCGGCCGGTGACCGGCTTCAGCGAGAGCCAGGCCAGCTTCTGCGCCGCGGTCTCGACCACGGCGTAATAGGTCACCGCGTGCATGGCGCCCTCCTCGCCATGCTGGGCCACGGCCATGCGCTGGTCGCCGTCATAGGCTTCCTCGCGGGCGAGATAGGTCGAGATCCTTCCCTGGCGCACGCGCGGCACGCCGGCGACCAGCGCCCAGTAGACCTTGCGGGCCGAGCGCGAGCGGAAGGTCTTGGCCAGCGTCGCGGCCGCGAAGCGCGACTTGGCGATGACAAGGCAGCCGGCCGTGTCCTTGTCGAGCCGGTGGACGAGGCGCGGCTTCTGCCCGTCCTTGCCGGTCAGCGCCGCCAGCATGCCGTCGACATGCTTCGTGGTGCCGGAGCCGCCCTGCACGGCCAGCCCCGCCGGCTTGTTGAGGACCATCACGTCCTCGTCCTCGTAGAGCGTGATCGAGCGCAGGAAGCCGATCGTGTCGGCGTCGAGCCTGGCCGAGCGCGGGCGCTCCGCCTGCTGCTCGAGCTTCAGCGGCGGGATGCGCACGGTCTGGCCGGCCGCCAGCCTGTCCTTGCTGTCGGCGCGCTTGCCGTCGACGCGCAATTCGCCCTTCCGGACGATGCGCTGGATATGGCTGAAGGAAAGCTGCGGGAAGCGCGCCTCCAGGAAGCGGTCGATGCGCATCTCGTTCTCGTCCGGCGTCACCACCAGCTGCTGCACGCCGGTGGAGAGCACCTGCGCGGTCGCGGCCTTGACCTCGGCGCGCGTCGGCGCATCCGCGATCGGCGGCTTGCGCGTCGCGGGCTTGCGCGGTCCCGCCGACCTCGGCGCAGGATGATGGGGCTTCGGGTCGCGCGTCGGCTCGGTGTGAACGACCCCTTCCTCCGCCGGGCGCGGCCTCGCCGCGGCGCGGGCCGAGCGGCGCGCATCATGGCTCGGGCGCCGGCCCTTCGGCGCGCCGGAGGCAGGCGGTCTGCCGCCGCGCTTGGGGCCGTTGCCGCGCGGGGGGCCGCCGGTTCCCTTGCCGCCGGTTCTCATGTCAGCCCCCGCACGATGGATAATCCCGCGGCCAGCGCCAGCAGCGACAGCAGGACCGAGCCGAGCACGTAGCACGCCGCCGGCACCATCTCGCCGCGCTCCCAGAGCAGCATCGCGTCGAGCGAGAAGGCCGAGAAGGTGGTGAAGCCGCCGAGGATGCCCGTGGTGAGGAACAGCCTGAGGTGCTGGCTCCAGCCCTCGCCGATCCTGAAGGCGAACCAGCCGGCGATAAGCCCCATCGCGCCGGAGCCGACGATGTTGATCGCCATCGTGCCGTAGGGGAACGAGGCGCCGAGCCATTTCAGCGCGGCGAGGTTGACGCCGTGCCGGAGCACGCCGCCGATGCCGGCGCCGAGGAAGACGAGGAAGGTCGCGATCATCCGCCTGCAATAGCCAGCGCGCCCTGCCGGCACAAACGAAATCGCCGCCGTCCCGCCCGCGCCGCGCCTGATTGACTTGCCGCCCGCGTGAACGGCAGAAACAGCGACCGGCAGGGGGGCGCCGCGCCGATGGCATGTGATTCAGATTCCGGAGGCGAACGGATCGGCGCGGCGCTCCGGTGGCATGCGCTGCCGTCCGGATTCTGCCTCGCTCTCCTCGCGCAGGCCGCGCTCGCCGCGCCGGAGCCCCTGCCCTCCCGCGCGCCCCCCGCCGCGAGCTTCGCGCGGGCCTGCACCATCGCGCTTCCCGAGCCCGCCCCGCTCTTCGCCGCCGCCCCCGCCGAACCGGCGGCATCGGGCGAGGACGAGGCGGAGGAGGACAGCGACGACGCGGACGAGGACGAGGACGACGACGAGGACCCGCCCGAGCGTGGCCTCGTCCTGCCCGGCTCGGCCACCTGCCTTGCGATCTCGGGCACGGTCAGCGCCGGCCTCCAGCGCGATTCCATCCGCGGCTCGCGCCTCGGCCCGCCGGCGCCGCCCGACGCGACCTCCTTCCCGGTCAGCGCCGCCTTCCGCATCGCGACCTCGCACGAGCTCGCCTCGGGCCTGCGCATCGGCACCGCCTTCGGCTTCACGATCTACGGCCCGGTCGACGGCAGCAGCGAGACCACGATCGACGAGGCGACGATCCTGGTCGGCCCCTGGACCTTCGGGCTCGACAGCTCGCGATTCTCGTTCTGGACCGGCGACGAGTTCATCTTCTCGACGCGCGTGCCCTCGCGCACCGTCGGCCTCATCGCGCTGGAAGTGCCGCTGACCGAGAGCTGGACCGCGACGCTCGCCCTGGAGGACCCGGCGCTCGGCAACACGGCCTCGACCGCGCCGGTCCCGTCCGGCCGGCGGATTCCGGACGCGGTCGGCCGGCTGGTCTATGAGCAGGGCGGCTGGACCGTGCATGGCGCGCTCGCGCTACGCGAGATCCCGGGGACGCCCGCCCGCTTCGGCCGGGCCGGCATTCTCGGCGCGACCTACGAGACCACGCTGCTCGGGCGCACCGGCAGCCTGACGGCCCAGATGGCCGGCGCGATCGATGGCGCGCCCTATATCGGCTCGCAGCTCGACGCGCGCACCGTCAGCCGCGTGCTCCTGCCCAGCGATGCCACGCGCGGCTTCTCGGCGCTCGTCTCCGCCCGCTACGAATGGACCGACGAGCTCGCCAGCAACGCCTATCTCAGCCGCTACTGGCTCGAGGTGCCGCTGCCCGGTCAGATCCGCGGCGACATCAGGATCGACCGCTTCGCCGCCAATCTGGTCTGGACCCCGGTCGAGGGCTTCAAGGCCGGCATCGAGAGCTCGCTCGCCTGGGCGAAGATCGCGCTCAGCGGCCGCGAGATCCCGGTCGGGCTGGCGGGACGGCAGATCTCGACGCAGATCTTCGTGGAGCGCAGTTTTTAGAAGAAACGCAATGTAACACTCTAAAAATAAATGAAAACTATCGCGCACTCAGTTTCAATTTGACCCAATTCAGAAAATGAGGAAGCCAAGAAAGACTCTCTCCAGTTGCAGCCGCCAACAATTTTAACTGATCAGCATTTCCTGTGAAAAATTGAGTTGAAGCATTAAACAGCGCCGACCCGAAGGCAACGCTAGCTCCCCCTATAACACTCGACTTAAAGGACTCTTTGGTTATTTCTGCTATAGTCACCTTGGCCATTTTGACGAGCAGCGTCTGCGTGGTTGCCTCAGCCACCGCCGTAGACCGCTCAGGCTGGGGGCCAGACCCAACTTCGGCGGAAACCTGTTCCATGAGCTCTTTGCCCGCTGGCGTGACCAAATTGCGCGCAACCCGCAGTTTTGCGGCGAACTCTTCAGCCTGTGCTTTGAACTCAATTTCATCCGACCGGCTACGTACATCTTCGCGCGCGCGCCGAACCAGCTCATTACCTCGGGTAGTTCCAAGCAAACACGGACCATGAAGTCCAAGGGTGCTGTCAAAAGCCTCCCCGATCTCCGCACTTAGATCCGGAAATCCTTCTTCCGCGACCTCCAGCGCAAGTCGATGCTGGGCGTTTCGGAGCCTGACACCAGCTGCAAACATACCGTCAATCGAGAATGTCTCGGGTGGCTGAGAAACAGCAGCAAAGTATCTCTCAGCTACAGGCGCAATACGCTGAGCAGAATTCGACCTAGCCCCCTGGAGCATTCCAACCAAGTCGCGCGCAGCATCAACCAGCGGCGGCAATAGTGACCTTAACTCGTTCTCCTCGCGTGAGGATAGCGAGGTGACAGGCGGGGCCGGCGTAAGAAGCCCAGTTACAACCTCGGCCGTCCAGTCCATTCCCGGAAGCGGGGCAGCGACAGCAGGAACTTCAAACTCATCAAAAATGCCGTGCTGTACGCTGTTACTTAAATCAAGCGAACGAAGACCCGCCTCGGTAAGCGCCCAAATACCACGAGAAACGATCTTAACGAGCCCATCTTGCTTTAGGCGAGTTCTAGCCCAAGCTAGACGATACTGAAAATCAGACCGAGGATCGTTATAGTGCCTTAAACTGAGCTGGTGGCTGCTCAGCTTCAAATCCGCAGCCACTTCCCGTTCAATAATTCGAATATGCGCTCCACCGGGATATCGCATCAATACTTTTAAAGTAGAATCTTGATATTCGCTATAAGTTGGCTTTCTATCTTGAATATTCATAGAAATTCCCTAGATCAATAGATATAAATTAGCGCCACAAAACTAAGATCGCTCCTGCCGCAGCTTCTCCCACCACTCCAGCCGCTTGCGGATCTCGCGCTCGAAGCCGCGCTCCGGCGGGTCGTAGAAGTGCTGGCGGCCGAGCGCCTCCGGCCAGTAGTCCTGGCCGGAGAAGGCGTCGGGGGCGTCGTGGTCATAGGCGTAGTCGGCGCCGTAGCCCTCGCTCTTCATCAGCTTGGTCGGCGCGTTCAGGATGGTCTTGGGCGGCATCAGCGAGCCGGCCTGCTTGGCGACGCTCGTCGCCGCCTTGAAGGCGACATAGGCCGCGTTCGATTTCGGCGCGGTGGCGAGATAGATCACCGAATTGGCCAGGGCGAGCTCGCCCTCGGGCGAGCCGAGTTGCTCATAGGTCTCGGCGGCGGCGCGCGCATGCACCAAAGCCTGCGGATCGGCGAGGCCGATATCCTCGACCGCCATGCGCACCAGCCGCCGCGCCAGGAAGCGCGGATCCTCGCCGGCGTCGAGCATGCGGGCGAAATAGTAGAGCGCGGCGTCGGGATCGGAGCCGCGGATCGTCTTGTGCAGCGCCGAGATCAGGTTGTAGTGGCCGTCCTGCGCCTTGTCGTAGATCGGCGCGCGGCGCTGGATCACCTCGCCGAGGCCCGCTTCGTCGAAGATCTCGCCCGGCTTGGCGGCGCGCCAGATCTCCTCGGCCAGGGTCAGCACCGCCCGTCCGTCGCCGTCGGCGAAGCGCGCCAGCGCGAGGCGCGCCTCCGGCGTCAGCGGCAGCTCGCGGTTCTCCAGCGTCTCGGCCCGGCCGAGCAGGAACAGCAGCGCGCCTTCGTCGAGCGCCTTGAAGGTCAGCACGCGGGCGCGCGAGAGCAGCGCCGCGTTGAGCGCGAAGGATGGATTCTCGGTGGTGGCGCCGACCAGGGTGATGGTGCCGTCCTCCATCACCGGCAGGAAGGCGTCCTGCTGGGCCCGGTTGAAGCGGTGGATCTCGTCGACGAACAGCAAGGTGCCTTTGCCGCCGAGACGGCGGCCGCGGGCGGCGTCGAAGGCCTTCTTCAGATCGGCGACGCCGGAGAAGATCGCGCTGATCTGCTCGAAGCCGAGATCGGTCGCGCCGGCGAGCAGGCGCGCCACGGTCGTCTTGCCGGTTCCGGGCGGGCCCCAGAAGATCAGGCTGCCGAGCGAGCCCGAGGCGATCAGCCGCGTCAGCACGCCGTCCTCGCCGGTCAGATGGTCCTGACCGGCGACCTCCCCGAGCGTCGTCGGCCGCACCCGGTCGGCCAGCGGGCGCGGGCCGGATCTGTCGAGGCCGGAAGCGGAGAAGAGGTCGGTCACCTCAACCGCCGAAGACCGAGGTCACGGTCTGGCCGTTGCGCGAGATCGTCACCTCCCAGGCGCGCTTGCGCTCGCGCGTCGCCAGCTCGATGTCGCGCGAGGCGTTGATGCGCTCGCCGTTGATGGCGAGGACGAGGTCGCCCTTCTGGAAGCCGACGCGGGCGGCGGCGCTGTTCTCCTCGATCATCGCCACCACCACGCCCTCGGTCGACGGGTCGATCGACAATTCCTCGGCCACGGCCGGCGACAGGTTCATCACCGTCAGCCCGGTGAAGGGCGAGCGTCCGCCGACCTTGACCGGCTCGCGCGGACGCGTCTCCGGCGCCGGCGTCAGCTTGACGGGGATGGTGATGCGCTTGCCGCCGCGCAGCACGGTGAGCTGTGTCGTGCCCCCGAGCGGGCGCGTGGCGAAGCGATAGCCGAAGCCCTCGGGATCGTCGACCGCGACGCCGTCGATCGCGAGGATCACGTCCGAGCGCTTCAGCCCGCCCTCCGCCGCCGGCCCCTTCTCGACCACGCTGGCGACGACCGATCCCGCCGGGCGGTCGAGCCCGAGCCCGTCGGCGACCTCCTGGGTGAGCGCCTGCAGCCGCGCCCCGAACCAGGGCCGGCGGACCAGCACCGCGCCGGACTTGGCGCTCTCGACGACGACGCGCACCATCGCCGAGGGAATCGCGAAGCCGATGCCGTGGCTGCCGCCCGAGCGCGAGAAGATCGCGGTGTTGATGCCGGTGAGCCGGCCCTGCATGTCGACCAGCGCGCCGCCGGAATTGCCGGGGTTGATCGCCGCGTCGGTCTGGATGAACGATTGGGCGTCGCCGACCCCGACCTGGGTGCGGGCCAGCGCCGAGACGATGCCCTGCGTCACCGTCTGGCCGACGCCGAACGGGTTGCCGATCGCGAGCACGAGGTCGCCGATCTGCAGCGCGTCGGAATCGCCGAGCTCGATCGCCGCGAGGTCCCTGGCGCCCTTGACCCTGAGCACGGCGAGGTCGGTGCGCGGGTCGCGCAGCACGATCTCGGCCTCGTATTCGCGCTTGTCGGCGAGCGCCACCTTCACCTCGGTCATGTTCTGGATGACGTGGTTGTTGGTGACGACCAGCCCGGCTGCATCGACGATCACGCCCGAGCCGAGCGAGCGCTGCACCTGCTCGCGCGGCAGGCCGAAGCCGCCGTCGCCGAAGAAGCGGCGGAAGAACGGATCGTCCATGAACGGGTTCTGCGGCCGCCGCTCGACGCGGGCGCCGTAGACGTTGACGACAGAGGGCGCCGTCTTCTGCACGACGGGGGCGAAGGACAGCGTGATCTGCTGGCGTGTCTCGGGCACCTGTCTGGGCTGGGCCGGCGCCGGCGCGTGCAGGCCCGCCGAAAGCCCGAGGCCGAGGGCCAGGGCGACGAGACGGCTGCGGTTCGGCATGATGGAACGGCGCATGCCGATCTCCTCCTTGAAACAAAATTGCTGCCTTGGCGGTTGAGTTCCTGAACCTTTTCCCCGCGGCAGCGTCCCGGATCATCACGGAAACACGCATTGCGTGGTCCTGTTCCGGGCGGCGAACACCCCGCCCTGCCCTTCGACGGGAGCAATGATGTGAGCCTTGTGCGCCTTGTTTATGCCAGCCGCAGCCGACTCGTCGAGGCGGATCGACGGGTCGAGCTCGCGCGCATTCTCGAAACGGCGCGGCAGCTCAATGCCGAGAGGCACGTCACGGGTTTCCTGATGGCGACTCCCGGCGGCTTCGCCCAGATTCTCGAGGGCGAAGCCGAGCATGTCGCGGAAACCTATGGCCGGATCATGGCCGATCCGCGCCATGCCGACCTGCGCCTGCTGGCGCAGGACATCATCGACGAGCGGCGCTTTGCCGGCTGGGCGATGGCCTTCGCCGAGCGCGACGAGACGACCCAGTTCATCTTCGGGCTCTACGGCGTCTCGCCGGAGACCGAGATCTTCGAGCAGCCGCTCGACGTGCTGCTCGATCTCGCGGGCGAGCTCTACGCTCCCCGCGCTTAGCCTGCCGCGATGACATGGCGGCAGCCTCTGCGCCTGAACGGTTTGCTCCGGATGCGTGAGCTGGGGCTCACTTGCCGTCGCTGAGCAGCACCTTGTACCGCTCGATCTCGGACGGGACCATCTTCGCGACGAATTCCGGCGACATCTCGTCGCTCGAGGGCAGCACCGAGGACAGCTCCTTGAAGCGCGCATGCAGCTTCTCGCTGGCGAGCGCCGTGCGCAATGCCTGGTTCAGCCGGTCGATCACCGGCTGCGGCGTGCCTTTCGGCGCGAACAGCGCGTTCCAGCCCTGCGCCTGGAAGGCCGGCAGCCCGGCCTCGGTCGAGGTCGGCACATCGGGCAGGCTCGGCAGCCGCTGCGGCGTCGCCACCACCAGCGCCTTGACCTTGTTGCCCTGGATCGCCCCGGAGAGCGAGGTCGCGGCGTCGCAGACGCCGTCGATCTGCCCGCCCATCAGGTCGTTCAGCGCCGGACCGGCGCCGCGATAGCTCACCAGCGCCACGTCCAGGCCGGACGCCTTCAGGAAGTTGCGGCAGATCAGGTAGTTGGACGAGCCGACGCCGGCATGGCCGAGGCTGATCTTGCCGGGGTTCGCCCTGGCATAGGCGAGGAACTCCTTGAGGTCCTTGGCCGGGAAGTCGAGCTTCAGCGCGATCATCGGCGAAGTCTTGGCGACGAGGCCGATCGGCACGAAGTCGGCCGGCGTGTATTTCAGGTCGTTGTAGATCGTGTAGGAAGCGGCGTTGGTGCCGCTGTTGCCGATCACGATGGTGTAGCCGTCGGGCTCGGCCCTCGCCGCCCGCGTCAGCGCGGTCGCGCCCCCCGCCCCGCCCATATTCTCCATCACGATGCGCTGGCCGAGCACCTGGCTCATCTCCTCGCCGACGAGCCGGGCGATCACGTCCGAGGAGCCGCCGGCCGCGAACGGCACCAGCATGTTGATCGGCTTCGACGGATACTTGTCCTGCGCCTCGGCCGGCAGGACGGAGATGGCGGCCAGGAGGGCCAGGACGACGCGCTTCATGTCTTTCCCCCATTGCCGGGCCTGTTCGATGGCGGCGCCGTGCCGCCCTGCCTGGGCGGAGCAGCAGGCTAGCACCGGCCCGGCGCCGCCAAAAGCGCGAGCGGGCGCAACAATCTCCGGCAGCAATCGCGGCCGCGGCCGTTGTCGCTATGGCAATGAGCGCAGCCGCACCGGCGAGGCTCGGTGCAAGAGCAGGAACTGCGTCACCGCCACGATCAGAACGCCGTACAGAGCGAACATGACCGCCTGGCCCGACGTCCAGCCCGGGTCGCTGACAGAGCGCCCCGTGAACAGCGCCGCAGCCCCGAGCTCGGGATAGTAGGACATGATCATGAGCGCGCCGATGTTGTTTCCGAAATGCGCTCCCATGGCCGCCGCCAGGTTTCCGGTCGCGATCAGAAGCCAGCTCATGCTCAACGAGAACCCGAGGATGATGAACAGCCCTGCCAGGTTCATGGCGGTCGAAGCTCCGCCTTGCCAGTGCAGGAGCGTGAAGAGCGTTGCCGGCATGAGGAGCCAGGCGAGCGGCGTTGCGAAGCGCGCTGCCAGAGTCTGCTGGAGATAGCCGCGAAAGGCGATCTCCTCTGCGGAGGTCTGGAGAAACAGGGCGACGAGCAGAAACGGCATCGCCGCAAGCCAGTCGGACAGGCTGAGACTCCCGCGCGTGACCGTCGGATCGATGAGCAGGGCGAGCGGAGCCGTGGCAATTCCGACGGCCAGGGTCACGATGGTGCTTCTTGTGAAATCGGGCCAGTACAACCGGCGCTCGACGCCGAGCAGGTCGCGAATGCGTCGCTTGTGGACGAGCCGTATCACCAGCCACACGCCAGCCCAGAGCGAGGCGACCGACAGCAGAAAGGCGGCTATTCCGACCGGATCGGCGAGCAGCGCCCTGTAGTCGAAGGCTTCGAGGACCTCGTCGAGGCCGAACGGCCACTCCCCTCCTCGAGCCAGGATAACGGCGACGCCCGCGACAAGCGAGGCGATGGACGCCGCGGCCCAGACGAGGGCAATGATCGCGACCGCGAGAATGATGCGCCACGGCGCGTTCTTCCCATTGCGGGCCAGATCGACATAGGTGGCAAAACGGCTTTCCCGCATCTGTATATCCAGAATCGAGTCCACTCGTATTAGTATACCCACCGAAGCTCCGCATGTCAGGCCCGGGCAACAAAAAAGGGCGGCCCGAAGACCGCCCTTTCATAAGCTGGATGCCTCGAGACGCTCAGGCCGCCTGCTCGTCCGCCACCTGGACCGGACCCGAATCCTGGCCCTTGGCATCGACGTCGCGATCGACGAACTCGATCACCGCGAGCGGGGCGTTGTCGCCGAAGCGGAAGCCCGCCTTCATGATCCGGGTGTAGCCGCCATTGCGCTCCTTGTAGCGCGGGCCGAGCACCGCGAAGAGCTTGCCGACCAGCGCGACGTCCTTGATCTGCGCGATCGCCTGGCGGCGGGCGTGCAGGTCGCCGCGCTTGCCGAGCGTGATCAGCTTCTCGACGACCGGGCGCAGGTCCTTGGCCTTGGGCAAAGTGGTGGTGATCTGCTCGTGCTTGATCAGCGCCTGAGCGAGATTGGCGAACATCGCCTGGCGATGCTCGGCGGTGCGGTTGAAACGACGACCGCGGAAACCGTGACGCATGGTTGGCTCCTTCGTTGCTTACGGCCGCCGTGCCACGGAACGGCCGTTCTTTATGCTCCGGCGTGACCTCACGCCGGGCCGGAAGGCGCAGGCGGACGCCTGCGCCGTCTTGCCTCAGTAGTGCTCTTCGAAGCGCTTCGCCAGCTCTTCGATGTTCTCCGGGGGCCAGCCCTGCACGTCCATGCCGAGATGGAGGCCCATGGTGGCGAGCACTTCCTTGATCTCGTTCAGCGACTTGCGGCCGAAGTTCGGGGTGCGCAGCATCTCGCCCTCCGACTTCTGGATCAGGTCGCCGATATAGACGATGTTGTCGTTCTTCAGGCAGTTCGCCGAGCGCACGGAGAGTTCGAGCTCGTCGACCTTCTTGAGCAGGGCCGGGTTGAACGGCAGTTGCGGCGCGGTCGAGACGGCCTCTTCCTTGCGCGGCTCCTCGAAGGTGATGAAGACGGCGAGCTGGTCCTGCAGGATGCGGGCGGCGAGCGCCAGCGCGTCCTCGGGCGAGACCGAACCGTTGGTCTCGATCTGCATGGTCAGCATGTCGCGGTCGAGATTCTGGCCCTCGCGGGTGTTCTCGACGCGGTAGGACACCTTCTTGACCGGCGAGTAGAGGCTGTCGACCGGGATCAGGCCGATCGGCGCGTCCTCCGGACGGTTCTGCTCGGACGGGACATAGCCCTTGCCGGTGTTGACCGTGAACTCCATGCGGATCTCGGCGCCCTCGTCGAGCGTGCAGAGCACGAGCTCGGGGTTGAGGATCGAGACGTCGCCGATGGTGTTGATGTCGCCGGCGGTCACGACGCCGGGGCCGGTCTTGCGCAGGGTCATGCGCTTGGGGCCCTCGCCCTGCATCTTGAGCGCGACCGCCTTGATGTTGAGGACGATGTCGGTGACGTCCTCGCGCACGCCCGGGATCGAGGAGAACTCATGCAGCACGCCGTCGATCTGGACGGCGGTCACGGCCGCGCCCTGCAGCGAGGAGAGCAGCACGCGACGCAGCGCGTTGCCGAGCGTCATGCCGAAGCCGCGCTCGAGCGGGCGCGCGATCACGGTGGCCTGACGCTTCGGGTCGTCTCCGACCTTGACTTCGAGCTTGTTCGGCTTGGACAGATCCTGCCAGTTCTTGCTGATCACGACCGCACTCCTGGTGCTTCAATAATGGCGGCGGCGGGCCGCCCCGTACCGGCGCCCGCCCCTGCGGGCGCCGCTTCGATCCGGCGTGGCTTTAGACGCGGCGGCGCTTGCGCGGCCGGCAGCCATTGTGCGGGATCGGGGTCACGTCGCGGATCGAGGTGACGGTGAAGCCGGCGGCCTGCAGCGCGCGCAGCGCCGACTCGCGGCCCGAACCCGGACCGGTGACCTCGACCTCGAGGGTGCGCATGCCGTGCTCGGCGGCCTTGCGGGCGGCGTCCTCGGCCGCGACCTGGGCGGCGTAGGGGGTCGACTTGCGCGAGCCCTTGAAGCCCATCGTGCCGGCGGACGACCACGAGATCGTGTTGCCCTGCGCGTCGGTGATGGTGATCATGGTGTTGTTGAACGAGGCGTTCACATGCGCGACGCCGGAGACGATGTTCTTGCGTTCGCGACGACGGACGCGCTGGGCTTCCTTGGCCATATCTCTTTCTTTCATCCTTCAGGCGCGCCCGTGATGCCAGGCGCTGGGGAGAGAACGTCATGCCCGGGCTTGACCCGAGCATCTCTTTCAAAAGAAGGCGCGGGAACGCGCCCTCCACGACGGAATCCCCGGGTCAGGCCCGAGGATGAGGATCGCCTCAGGCAATCCTCACTTCTTCTTGCCGGCGATCGGCTTCGCCTTGCCCTTGCGGGTGCGGGCGTTGGTGTGGGTGCGCTGGCCGCGCACCGGCAGCGAGCGGCGATGGCGCAGGCCGCGATAGCAGCCGAGATCCATCAGGCGCTTGATGTTCATCGAGACCTCGCGGCGCAGATCGCCCTCGACGAGATAGTCGCGGTCGATCGTCTCGCGGATCTGCAGCACCTCGGCGTCGGTCAGCTGGTTGACCCGGCGCTCGGCGGCGATGCCGACCTTCTCGCAGATCTCCTTGGCCTTGTGGGCGCCGATGCCGTGAATGTACTGCAGGCCGATGACGACGCGCTTGCCGGTCGGAATGTTGACGCCCGCGATACGAGCCATGGTCTTCACCTCTCCATGTCGGCCGCGACGCCGGGCGCCGCAGCAATGACGATAACTCCGCGTCCGGTGGAGGCCGGCCCTTGCGGAGCACTGAACCCGATCCATGCGAGAATGCGACGTCGTCCCTTCTCGCGAAGGCAACGGCATCGCTCATATGAAACCGGATGGCGGCTCGTTAAAGGGTCGGGTGCAACGAGTCAACCCATCGCACCCAAGAAACATGCCAAGACCGGCAAGGCTGCCCTTCCCTTCTCCCCTTGCGGGAGAAGGCGATCCCCTATTTCTTCACCAGCGGGCACTTGCTCTGCGACAGCGGCGCGATGATCTCCGCCGCCGGGATCTTGCGGACCACCTTGAAGTAGTCCCAGGCCGCCTTCGACTCCGAGGGCGCCTTCGCCTCGACCAGCAGCATGTCGTTCATCAGCCGGCCGTCCTCGCGGATCCTGGCGCCGGGAGCGAAGAAGTCCTCGACCGGCAGCTCCTTCATCTTGGCCGCCACCGCCGGGCCCGCCGCCGTCCCGGCCGCCTTCACCGCCCTGAGATAATGCGACACCGAGGAATAGACGCTGGCCTGGATCATGCCGGGCATCTTCCCGGTGCGCGCCATGTAGCGATCGGCGAAGGCGCGGCTCGGCTTGTCGGCGTCGTGATAATAGGCGCTGGTGGTGATCAGGCCCTTGGCCTTGTCGAGGCCGAGCCCGTGCACGTCGCTCAGCACCACGACCATGGCGGCGAGCTTCTGGCCGCTATCGACGAGGCCGAACTCGCCGGCCTGCTTGATCGAGTTGATCGTGTCGGTGCCGGCGTTGGCGAAGGCGACGATCTTGGCCTTGGAGGCCTGCGCCTGCAGCAGGAAGGAGGAGAAGTCCGGGGTCGAGAGCGGCGCCCGCACGGTGCCGAGCGTCTTGCCGCCATTGGCCGCGACGATCGCCTCGATATCGGCCGTCAGCTGGTGCCCGAAGGCGTAGTCGGCCGCGATGATGTACCAGCTGTCGCCGCCCTCGCGCAGGATCGACAGCGCCGTGCCCTTGGCCGATGTCGCGGTGTCGAAGGTCCACATGAAACCGGTCGCGGAGCAGTCCTCGTTGAACAGCCGCGTCGTCGCCGGCCCGTTGTAGAGCGCGACCTTCTGCTTCTCCCTGGCTATCCCGGCGACCGCGAGCGCGACCGCCGAATTGGTCAGGTCGGCGATGGCGGTGACGCCGTCGACGTCATACCAGCGCCGCGCCAGCCCGGCGGCGACGTCGGGCTTGTTCTGGTGGTCGGCGGCGACGAGCTCGATCGGCCTGCCCAGCACGGAGCCGCCGAAATCCTCGATCGCCAGCTTCGCCGCCTCGACCGAGCCGAGGCCGCCGAACTCGGCATAGGTGCCCGACTGGTCGTTGAGGATGCCGATCTTGGCCGCATCCTGCGCCCGCGCGCTCGGCGCAGCCGCCAGCAGCGCGGCCGCCACAAGGCAAGCAACCCGTTTCATGCTCTCCTCCCGGTCTCGGGAGTCGGCCGGCCGGCGATGGCGCACGCCACCGGCCCGAGGCCGCCGCCGCTCCCTGTCTCGGCCGTCATGGCCTGGGGCGAGTTCAGTCGGTGGGAGAAGATGTGTCAATCGCGGCAGCGGAGCGCGAAATCGCCCCCGCGGCGGCGAAAATCCGCACTGCGCCGGCAGCCGCGACTCAGCGCTTGCGCACGAACTCGGTGCGCAGCACCAGCCCCTTGATGCTCTCGTGACGGCAGTCGATCTCCTCGGGATTGTCCGTCAGCCGGATGGAGCGGATCACCGTGCCCTGCTTCAGGGTCTGGTTGGCGCCCTTGACCTTGAGGTCCTTGATCAGCGTCACCGCATCGCCGTCGGCGAGGATGTTGCCGGAGGCGTCGCGGACCTCGGGCTTCTGCGCCGCGGCCGCAGCCATCTCGGCGGCCGGGCGCCATTCGCCGGTCGCCTCGTCATAGACGTAATCGTCGTCGCCATTGGCCATGGGCCTGCTCCATCATGAAAAAAGCCGCGCGGCAGAGCCCGCGCGGCATCCGGCTGTCATCGCTGACCGGTTCAGCCCGCCAGCGCCTGCTCGATCGCCGCCGCGACCTGGTCGATCGGCTGCATGCCGTCGATCGGGGTCAGCTGGCCGCGCTTCTCGTAATAGGGAGCGACGATCGCCGTGTCGCGGTTGTAGGCCGCGAGCCGGGTCTTGAACACCTCCGGGTCGTCGTCCTTGCGCACCGGCTGCCCGGCCGCCCGGGCGTCCTCGGCGCGGCGCACGATGCGGTCGACGAGCTTGTCCTGGTCGACCCTGAGCTCCAGCACCTTGTCGAGCTTCAGCCCCTTCTGCGCCAGCATGGCGTCGAGCGCCTCGGCCTGCGCCAGGGTGCGCGGGAAACCGTCGAGGATGAAGCCCTTCTTCGCGTCGGGCTCCTCGATGCGGTCGGCGACGATGCCGATGACGATCTCGTCCGAGACCAGCCCGCCCGCATCCATCACCGCCTTCGCCTTGAGGCCGACCGGCGTGCCCGCCGCCACGGCGGCGCGAAGCATGTCGCCGGTCGAAAGCTGCGGAATGCCGTGCTTCGCGACGATCCGCGTCGCCTGAGTACCCTTCCCCGCCCCGGGCGGTCCCAGGAAAATCAGCCTCATCAGCGCCTCGCCCCCCTCAGCTTCGCCTTCTTGACCAGGCCCTCGTACTGATGGGCCAGCAGATGACCATGGACCTGAGCCACCGTGTCCATCGTCGTCGTCACCACGATCAGCAGCGAGGTGCCGCCGAGCAGGATGATCGGAATCTGGGCATAGGTGATCATGAACTCGGGGATCAAGCAGACGATAGTCAAATAGGCGGCGCCGAGCACGGTGATGCGGGTCAGCACCCGGTCGATATGCTCGGCGGTGCGCTCGCCCGGACGGATGCCGGGCATGAAGCCGCCATGCTTCTTGAGGTTGTCCGCGGTCTCGACCGGGTTGAACACGATCGCGGTGTAGAAGAAGCAGAAGAAGATGATCAGCGCCGCATAGAGGAGCATGAACAGCGGCCGGCCATGCGCCAGATAGGTCGCCAGCGTCGCCAGGAAGCCGGTGCCGCCCGAGGCCTGGCTGAAGCTGGCGATCGTCGTCGGCAGCAGGAGCAGCGACGAGGCGAAGATCGGCGGGATCACGCCGGCGGTGTTGAGCTTCAGCGGCAGGAACGAGGTCTGGCCCTCATACATGCGGTTGCCGACCTGGCGCTTCGGATAGTTGATCAGCAGGCGCCGCTGGGCGCGTTCGACGAAGACCACGAAGGCGATGACGCAGACCGCCATCACCATCACGAGCAGCAGCAGGCCGGTCGAGATCGCGCCCTGGCGGCCGAGCTCCAGCGTCTGCGCCAGCTGGGCCGGGAACTCGGCGATGATGCCGGCGAAGATGATCATCGACGTGCCGTTGCCGATGCCGCGGCTGGTGATCTGCTCGCCGAGCCAGAGCAGGAACATGGTGCCGCCGACCAGGGTGATCGTGGTCGAGACCAGGAAGAACGGCCCCGGTTCGAGCACGAGATTGCCCGAGCCTTGAAGGCCCACGCCGATGCCCCAGGCCTGGAACAGCGCCAGCACGAGGGTGAGATAGCGCGTATACTGGTTGAGGATCTTGCGGCCCTGCTCGCCTTCCTTCTTCAGCGCCTCGAAGGTCGGCACCACGCTGGAGAGCAGCTGGATGATGATCGAGGCCGAGATGTACGGCATGATGTTGAGCGCGAAGATCGCGAGCCGGCCGACCGCGCCGCCCGAGAACATGTTGAACAGGCCGAGCACGCCGGACTGGGTCTGCTTGAACAGATCGGCCACCGCATCCGGATTCATGCCGGGCAGCGGGACATAGGTGCCGAGCCGGTAGACGATCAGCGCCCCGAGCGTGAACCAGATCCGCTTCTTCAGCTCGTCCGCCTTCGCCAGCGCGCCGAAGTTCAGGTTTGCCGCAAGCTGTTCAGCCGCCGATGCCATGCGTCCGGTCCTTGGGTGAAGTCTGGTCTAGAACATGTTCCGCACACGTCCGTACCACTTTCGCGATGCGAACATGCTCGGCGATTCTGTCGCAGCGCGAGATCCGATCGTGCGAACGGAAGCGCCAGACAGGCGAACGGCGGCCAAGGCTTCGGGCCCGGCCGCCGCTCGCATGAGTCATGTAGGCGTGGAAGTCACGCCTGTGAAGCGTCGGCCGCCAGGATCTTGACCGTGCCGCCCGCCTTTTCGATCGCCTCGACGGCGGCCTTCGACGCGCCGGCCACCTCGAAGGCGAGCTTCACCTTGAGCTCGCCATTGCCGAGGATCTTGACGCCGTCGCGCGCCGCCTTCGAGATCACGCCGGCAGCGACCAGCGACTCGATGGTCACGGTGCCCTCGAGCTTGCCGGCCTCGACGGCCTGCTGGATGCGGCCGAGATTGACCTCGTTCAGCTCGCGGGCGAACAGGTTGTGGAAGCCGCGCTTCGGCAGGCGCCGATAGAGCGGCATCTGGCCGCCCTCGAAGCCCTTGACCGCCACGCCGGCGCGGGCCTTCTGGCCCTTGACGCCGCGCCCGCCGGTCTTGCCCTTGCCGGAGCCGATGCCGCGGCCGACGCGGATGCGCGACTTGGCGGCGCCTTCGTTGTCACGAATGTCAGTGAGTTTCATGGTTCGCCCCTCCTCACTTCGCGTCGACGACGCGGACGAGGTGCTTGACCTTCTCGACCATGCCACGCACGGCGGGCGTGTCCTGCAGGGTCGAGCGGCGGCGGATCTTGTTCAGGCCGAGACCGATCAGGGTCTGGCGCTGGGCGGCGTCGCGGCGGATCGGCGAACCGATCTGCTCGACGGTGAGGGTCTTCTCAGCCTTGGCCATCGAGCCCTCCTCACGCGTCCGCGCCGGCATCCGCGCCGGCATCGCGGCGGCGGGTCTGCAGGGCCGAAACCTTGAGCGAGCGGCGCGCGGCGACGCTGCGCGGCGAATCCTCGTTCTTCAGCGCGTCGAAGGTGGCGCGCACGAGGTTGTACGGGTTCGACGAGCCGAGCGACTTCGAGACCACGTCCTGCATGCCGACCGCCTCGAAGACGGCGCGCATCGGGCCGCCGGCGATGATGCCGGTACCGGCCGGGGCTGCGCGCAGCACGACCCTGCCGGCGCCGTGACGGCCCTGGACGTCGTGATGCAGCGTGCGGCCTTCGCGCAGCGGGATGCGGACCAGGCCGCGCTTGGCGGCTTCCGTCGCCTTGCGGATCGCCTCGGGCACCTCGCGGGCCTTGCCGTGGCCGAAGCCGACGCGGCCCTTCTGGTCGCCGACGACGACGAGCGCCGCGAAGCCGAAGCGACGGCCGCCCTTCACCACCTTGGCGACGCGGTTGATGTGGACCAGGCGGTCCACGAATTCGGAATCGCGCTCTTCGCGATCCTGACGGTCACGAGGTTCTCTCGCCATGTCTTCCTCTTACTTGCGCGGACGGTGCCGATCACGACCCGCCGCTCGCTCGAGCGCCCCGGAATGGAGCGGCTTTCCAAATGCGACATGCGGGAAGCCGGTGAGGCCTCCCGCATCCCGCGGTATCAACCGATCAGAAGCTCAGCCCGCCTTCGCGAGCGGCCTCGGCCAGCGCCTTGACGCGGCCATGGTACATATAGGCGCCACGGTCGAACACGACCTCCTTGACGCCGGCCTTGATGGCGCGCTCGGCAATGATCTTGCCGATCCGCGCCGCGGCCTCGACATTCGCGCCCGACTTGATGTCGGCGCGGATGTCCTTGTCGAGCGACGAGGCCGAAGCGAGCGTCAGCCCCTTCGTGTCGTCGATGACCTGCGCATAGATCTGCTTGCCGGTGCGGTGCACCGACAGGCGGGCGCGGCCATTGGCCACCGCCTTGATCGCGCGGCGGACGCGGGCCTTGCGGCGCGCAGTCGCAACTGTCTGCTTGCTCATCCCTGCCGTCCTTACTTCTTCTTGCCTTCCTTGCGGAAGATGAACTCGCCGGCGTACTTGACGCCCTTGCCCTTGTAGGGCTCGGGACCGCGATACTCGCGGATCTCGGCGGCGGTCTGGCCGACGACCTGCTTGTCGATGCCGGCGACGACGATTTCCGTCGGCTTCGGCGTCGTGATCGTCACCCCGGCCGGGATGTCGTAGTCGATGTCGTGGCTGTAGCCGAGCGAGAGCTTCAGCACCTTGCCGGCGACCGCGGCCTTGTAGCCGACGCCGTTGATCTCGAGCTTCTTCTCGAAACCAGCGGAGGTGCCGACCACCAGGTTGTTGATGCGGGCGCGCGAGGTGCCCCAGAGCGCGCGGGCGCGCTTGGTCTCGAAGCGCGGCTGGACGGCGATGGCGCCGTTCTCCAGAGCGACCGAGACCTCCTCGGGAACCTCGAAGGACAGTTCGCCCTTCGAGCCCTTGACCTTGACGAGCTGGCCCGTGACGTTGGCGGTGACGCCGGCGGGAACCGTGACGGGCTTCTTACCGATACGAGACATTGGATTTCTCCTGAGCAGCGGCCTGAAGGTCAGAAGACCTTGCAGAGCACTTCGCCGCCCACGTTCTGCTCGCGGGCAAGATGATCGGACATCACGCCCTTGGGCGTGGAGACGATGGTGACGCCGAGGCCGTCGGCCACGCGCGGCATGGTCTCGACCGAGGAGTAGACGCGACGGCCGGGCTTCGACACGCGCGAGATCGACCGGATGACCGGCTGTCCCTCGTGGTACTTCAGCTCGATGTCGAACTCGGTACGGCCATTGCCGAACTCGGTGGTCGAATAGCCGCGGATGTAGCCTTCCGACTGCAGCACGTCGAGCACGCGGGCGCGCAGCTTCGAGCCCGGGGTCGTGACGCGCGACTTGCGCCGCATCTGCGCATTGCGGATGCGGGTCAGCATATCGCCGAGCGGATCGATGATCGCCATGTGCTTACCTCCTCACCAGCTCGACTTGACGAGGCCGGGAACCAGCCCCTTGTTGCCGAGCTCGCGCAAAGCAACGCGCGACATCTTCAGCTTGCGATAGAAAGCGCGCGGGCGGCCGGTGACTTCGCAACGGTTGCGCACGCGGATGCCGGCGGAATTGCGCGGCAGTTCGGCCAGCTTCAGGCGGGCGAGGAAACGCTCGTCCATCGACTGGTTCTCGTCATTGGCGATCGCGAGAAGGCGGGCGCGGCGGCCCGCGAACTTCTTCACGAGCGCCTTGCGGCGGTTGTTCTTCTCGACGGAGCTCTTCTTAGCCATCGATATCTCCTGGTTTCCGCGTATGAGCCCGAGGGCTCACTGCCGGAACGGGAAGTTGAAGTGCTTGAGCAGGGCGCGCGCCTCGTCATCCGACTTGGCGGTCGTGCAGACGATCACGTCCATGCCCCAGACCTGGTCGACCTTGTCGTAGTTGATCTCGGGGAACACGATGTGCTCCTTGATCCCGAGCGCGAAATTGCCGCGCCCGTCGAACGACTTCGGGTTGAGACCGCGGAAGTCGCGCACCCGCGGAAGAGCGATGGTGACGAGCCGGTCGACGAACTCGTACATCTTGGTCTTGCGCAGCGTGACCTTGGCGCCCACCGGCATGTTCTCGCGCAGCTTGAAGCCGGCGATGGCGAGGCGGGACTTGGTGATGACCGGCTTCTGGCCCGCGATCAGCGCGAGGTCGCCGGCGGCGTTGTCGACCTTCTTGCGGTCGGCCGTGGCTTCGCCCACGCCCATGTTGATGACGACCTTCTCGATGGCCGGCACTTCCATGGCGTTCTTGTAGCCGAATTCCTTGATCATCGCGGGACGGACGACGTCCTCGTAATGCTTCTTCAAACGCGGCGAAAGAGCCGCCTGCTGAACCTCAGCCATCGATCAGATCCCCCGAACGCTTGGCGAAACGGACCTTGCGGCCGTCATCGAGCACCTTGAAACCGACGCGGGTCGGCTTGCCGTCCTTGGGATCGGCGACGGCCAGGTTCGACAGCTCGATCGTGGCCTCCTTGCTGATGATGCCGCCCTCGGACTGGCCGCTGGCGCGGGTGTGGCGCTTGACCACGTTCACGCCGCGCACGAGCGCGCGGTTGTCCTTCGGCAGGACCTGGAGCACTTCGCCGTTCTTGCCCTTGTCGCGGCCGGCGAGCACGACGACCTTGTCGCCCTTCTTGATCTTCGCAGCCATCACAGCACCTCGGGAGCGAGCGAAATGATCTTCATGTGGTTCTTGGCGCGCAGCTCGCGCGGAACCGGTCCGAAGATACGGGTGCCCACCGGCTCCTTCTGGTTGTTGATCAGCACGGCCGCGTTGCGGTCGAAGCGGATCACCGAACCGTCGGGGCGCTTGATGTCCTTGGCGGTGCGCACGACGATCGCCTTCATGACGTCGCCCTTCTTCACGCGGCCGCGCGGAATGGCTTCCTTGATCGAAACCACGATGATGTCGCCGATACGGGCATAGCGCCGCTTCGACCCGCCGAGAACCTTGATGCACATCACACGGCGGGCGCCGGAATTGTCGGCGACCTCGAGATTGGTCTGCACCTGGATCATGGCCTTGATCCTTCCATCTGTGTATCAGCGCGGTTTCCGGGCGAAGGCGTGACTGCCCTGCCCGGACTACGACTGACGGGGGTCGATCGCCCCCTGGCCTCAAAGATGTGACTTACGCCTTGGGAGCGTTGTCGAGCACAACCCAGCTTTTCAGCTTGGAGATCGGCTTGGACTCCTCGATCCAGACCGTGTCGCCCACCTTGAACGACCCCGCCTCGTCATGGGCGTGATAGTTCTTCGAACGGCGCACCGTCTTCTTGAGGAGCGGGTGCGTATAACGCCGCTCGACCTTGACCACAACAGTTTTGTTTTGCTTGTCGCTGACGACGACGCCCTGCAGCACGCGCTTCGGCATGGTCCCCTACTCCTCAGGCGCTCACTGCCGCGGTCTTCGACCGCTGCAGCGTCTTGATGCGGGCGATGTCCTTGCGAACCTCGGTGACCCGAGCGGTGTTCTCGAGCTGGCCGGTGGCGCGCTGGAAACGCAGGTTGAACTGCTCCTTCTTGAGCTTGAGGAGCTCGTCCTGGAGCTGGTCCGCGCTCATGACCTTGAGGTCGGACAGGCGTTGAGCCGATTTCATCTCGCCCTCCTTACTCGGCGATGCGCTGGATGAAGCGGGTCTTGATCGGCAGCTTGGCGGCGCCGAGACGGAGCGCCTCGCGGGCGATCTCCTCCGGCACGCCGTCGAGCTCGAACATGATCCGCCCCGGCTTGACCTTGGCCGCCCAGAACTCGGGCGAACCCTTGCCCTTGCCCATGCGGACTTCGGTCGGCTTCTTCGAGACCGGCACGTCCGGGAAGACGCGGATCCAGACCCGGCCCGCGCGCTTCATCGCGCGGGTGATGGCGCGACGGGCCGCCTCGATCTGGCGGGCGGTGACGCGTTCCGGCTCCTGGGCCTTCAGGCCGAACTGGCCGAAGTTGAGATCCGTGCCGCCCTTGGCGACGCCGGAAATGCGTCCCTTGAACTGCTTACGGAACTTGGTGCGCTTTGGTTGCAGCATGGCTCTTCTCGATCAGCCTTACGCAGCCTGCTCGCGACGTTCGCGGCGCTCACCACCGGAGCGGCCGCCCTCGTCCGAGAGGCGCTTGTCCTGGGCCATCGGGTCGTGTTCGAGGATCTCGCCCTTGAAGATCCAGACCTTGATCCCGCACGTGCCGTAGGTCGTGAAGGCGGTGGCGACGCCGTAGTCGACATCGGCACGCAGCGTGTGCAGCGGCACCCGGCCCTCGCGATACCATTCGAGGCGCGCGATCTCGGCGCCGCCGAGGCGACCCGAGCAGTTGATGCGGATGCCCTCGGCGCCGAGACGCATCGCCGACTGCACGGCGCGCTTCATGGCGCGGCGGAAGGCGACGCGACGCTCGAGCTGCTGGGCGATCGAGTCGGCGACCAGGGTCGCGTCGATCTCGGGCTTGCGCACCTCGACGATGTTGATCGTCACGTCGGCGTTCGTCAGCTTCGAGACCGTCTTGCGCAGCTTCTCGATGTCGGCGCCCTTCTTGCCGATCACCACGCCCGGGCGGGCCGAGTGGATGGTGACGCGGCACTTCTTGTGCGGACGCTCGATGATGATCTTCGAGACGGCGGCCTGCTTCAGCAGCTTCATCAGGGCGGCGCGGATCGCCATGTCCTCATGCAGCAGCTTGCCGTACTCGCCCTTGCTGGCGAACCAGCGCGAATCCCAGGTCCGGTTGATGCCGAGACGAAGGCCGATCGGATTGATTTTCTGACCCATCGTTCTCTCCTCAGGCCTTGGCCGCCTGAACTTCGCGCACCACGATCGTGATGTTGGCGAAGGGCTTCATGATGCGGGCGCCACGGCCGCGGGCGCGGGCATGGAAGCGCTTCATGACGAGCGCCTTGCCGACGAAGGCCTCGGAGACGACCAGATCGTCGACGTCGAGATCGTGGTTGTTCTCGGCGTTGGCGATCGCGCTCTGCAGGCACTTGCGCACATCGGTCGAGATCCGCTTGCGCGAGAACTCGAGGTCGGCGAGCGCGGTCGAGACCTTCTTGCCGCGGATGAGCTGGGCGAGAAGGTTCAGCTTCTGCGGGGAGACGCGCAGATTGCGCGCCACCGCCTTGGCCTCGTTCTCGGGCAGCGCACGGGGGGCGGAGGGCTTACCCATGGCTTACTTCCTCTTCGCCTTCTTGTCGGCCGCGTGGCCGGGGAAGGTGCGCGTCGGCGAGAACTCGCCGAACTTGTGGCCCACCATCTCCTCGGAGACGCTCACCGGCACATGCTTGTGGCCGTTGTAGACGCCGAACGTCAGACCGACGAACTGCGGCAGGATCGTGGAGCGACGGCTCCAGATCTTGATGACTTCAGACCGGCTCGAGGTACGGGCGACCTCGGCCTTCTTCAGGAGGTATCCGTCGACGAACGGACCTTTCCAAAGCGAACGCGCCATGACGGACCTCAGTTCTTCTTCTTGCGGGCGTGACGGCTCGACACGATGAACGTGTCGGTCCGCTTGTTCGAGCGAGTCTTCTTGCCCTTGGTCGGCAGGCCCCACGGGGTGACCGGGTGGCGGCCGCCCGAGGTGCGGCCTTCACCACCGCCGTGCGGATGGTCGACCGGGTTCATCGACACGCCGCGATTGTGCGGACGCTTGCCCAGCCAGCGATTGCGGCCGGCCTTGCCGACGTTGATGTTCATGTGGTCGGGGTTCGAGACCGCGCCCACGGTGGCGTAGCACAGGCCGCTGATCAGGCGCTGCTCGCCCGAGTTCAGGCGGACGATGACGTAGCCCTGGTCACGGCCGACGATCTGGGCGTAGTTGCCCGCCGAGCGCGCCAGCGCCCCGCCCTTGCCGATCTTGAGCTCGACATTGTGGACGATCGTGCCGATCGGCAGCGAGCCCATCGGGGCGGCGTTGCCGGGCTTCACGTCGACGCTGTCGCCGGCCACGACGGTATCGCCCACCGCCAGGCGCTGCGGCGCCAGGATGTAGGAGAGCTCGCCGTCCTGATACTTGATCAGGGCGATGAAGGCGGTGCGGTTCGGATCATACTCGATCCGCTCCACGGTCGCCGGCACGCCGGGCTTGCCGCGGCGCTTGAAGTCGACCAGGCGCAGGGTGCGCTTGTGGCCGCCGCCGCGGAAGCGGACGGTGATCCGGCCGAGATTGTTGCGGCCGCCCGAGGACGACTTGCCCTCGGTCAGCGCCTTGACCGGCTTGCCCTTGTAGAGCTCGCTGCGGTCGACGATCACGAGCTGGCGAAGGCTCGGCGTGATCGGCTTGAAGCTTTTCAAAGCCATGATGACGATCCCTCTCAGAGGCCCGTGGTGACGTCGATGGAGTGGCCCTCTTCGAGGGTCACGACCGCCTTCTTGACGTCGGACCGCTGGCCGAGCCGGCCGCGGAAGACCTTGACCTTGCCTTCGGTGACCAGCGTGTTGACGCTCACCACCTTGACGTCGAACAGCTTCTCGACCGCCGCCTTGATCTGCGGCTTGGTCGCGGTCTTGGCGACCTTGAACACGACCTTGTTGTGCTCGGAGAGCATGGTCGCCTTCTCGGTGATCACCGGCCCGACGATGACGTCGTAGTGCCGCGGATCGAGGTTCTTGGACTGGCTCATTTGAAGCGCGCCTCCAGCGCATCGACAGCCGAGCGCGTCAGCACGAGCTTGTCGCGACGCAGGATGTCATAGACGTTGATGCCCTGGACCGGCAGGACGTCGACATTCGGGATCGAACGCGCCGCCAGGCCGAAGTTCACATCGATCTCGGCGCCGCCGATCACCAGCGCGCTGGACAGGTCCAGCTTGCCGAAATGGCCGAGCAGGATCTTGGTCTTCGGCTCCGCGAGCTTCGCGTCGTCGAGGATGATCAGGCCGGCGTCCTTGGCCTTGGCCGAGAGCGCATGGCGCAGGGCGAGCGCCCGCACCTTCTTCGGCAGCTCGTGCGCATGGTCGCGCACGACCGGGCCGAAGGCCTTGCCGCCGCCGCGGAACTGCGGCGCCGAAGCCGCGCCGTGGCGAGCGCCGCCGGTGCCCTTCTGCTTGTAGATCTTCTTGCGGGTGCGGTCGACTTCCGAACGGCCCTTGGACTTGTGCGTGCCGGCGCGGCGCTTGGCGAGCTGGTAGCGCACCATGCGGGCGAGCAGGTCGGCGCGCGGCTCGAGGCCGAAGATCGCGTCGGACAGCTCGAGCGAGCCGGCCTTGCCGCCGTCAAGAGTGACGATATCGAGTTTCATCACGCGTTCTCCTCAGCCTGGGCCGCAGGAGCCTCGTTCGTTTCGGCCTTGCCCTCGCCGGCGACCTTGAACTTGCCCGGCAGCGGAGCGTCCTTCGGCAGCGCGCGCTTGACGGCGTCGCGGACATGGATCCAGCCGCCGGCGACGCCGGGGACGGCGCCCTCGACCAGGATCAGGCCGCGCTCGGCATCCGTCTGGACGACGCGCAGGTTCTGCGTGGTGACGCGCTCGACACCGAGATGGCCCGGCATCTTCTTGTTCTTGAAGGTCTTGCCCGGGTCCTGGCGGCCACCGGTCGAACCGATCGAACGATGCGAGATCGAGACGCCGTGCGTGGCGCGCAGGCCGCCGAAGTTCCAGCGCTTCATGCCGCCGGCGAAGCCCTTGCCGGTGGTCGTGCCCGAGACGTCGACGAACTGGCCGACGACGAAGTGGTCGGCGGTCAGCTCGGCGCCGACCGGAATCAACGCGTCGTCGCTGACGCGGAACTCGACCAGCTTCTGCTTCGGCTCGACCTTGGCCACGGCGAAATGGCCGCGCTGCGCCTTCGAGACGTTCTTGACCTTGGCACGGCCCGTCCCGAGCTGCACGGCGACATAGCCGTTCTTCTCCTTCGTGCGGTGCGCGACGACCTGGCAGTTGTCGAGCTTCAGCACGGTGACCGGGATGTGCTCGCCGGCATCGGTGAAGATGCGGGTCATCCCGACTTTCTGTGCAATCACACCGGAACGCATCGGTGCATACCTTCCCTTGGGGTCATGTCCATCCGGAGCGGCCGGAAACAGAGGACCCGATGATGGATCAGTCGATGGTCAGACGAAGTGGATACCGGTTCGTCACGCGGACCATCGACAATTCAAAGCTTGATTTCGACGTCGACGCCGGCGGCGAGATCGAGCTTCATGAGGGCGTCGACCGTCTGCGGGGTCGGATCGACGATGTCGAGAACCCGCTTGTGGGTCCGCATCTCGAACTGCTCCCGCGACTTCTTGTCGATGTGGGGCGAGCGGTTGACGGTGAACTTCTCGATCAGGGTCGGCAGCGGAATCGGGCCGCGGACCTGGGCGCCGGTGCGCTTCGCCGTCGAGACGATCTCGCGCGTCGACGCATCGAGGATACGATGGTCGAACGCCTTGAGGCGGATCCGGATATTCTGACCGTTCATGGTCCTGTTGTCTCCGTGACGTGAAAAGGCGAAAGCCCCGAAGGGCTCTCGCCCTCAGATCAGCCTGCTTACTCGATGATCGACGCGACGACGCCGGCGCCGACGGTGCGGCCGCCTTCGCGGATGGCGAAGCGCAGCTTCTCTTCCATCGCGATCGGGGTGATCAGCTCGACCGTCATGGCGATGTTGTCGCCCGGCATCACCATCTCCGTGCCCTCGGGCAGGTGCACCACGCCGGTCACGTCCGTCGTGCGGAAGTAGAACTGCGGACGGTAGTTGGTGAAGAACGGCGTGTGGCGCCCGCCCTCCTCCTTCGTCAGGATGTACGCCTCGGCCTTGAACTTCTTGTGCGGCTTCACCGAGCCCGGCTTGCACAGCACCTGGCCGCGCTCCACGTCCTCGCGCTTCGTGCCGCGCAGCAGCGCACCGATGTTGTCGCCAGCCTGGCCCTGGTCCAGCAGCTTGCGGAACATCTCGACGCCCGTCACCGTCGTCTTCTGCGTGTCGCGGATGCCGACGATCTCGATCTCCTCGCCGACCTTCACGATCCCGCGCTCGACGCGCCCCGTCACCACCGTGCCGCGGCCCGAAATCGAGAACACGTCCTCGACCGGCATCAGGAACGGCTGGTCGATCGGACGCTCCGGCTGCGGAATGTAGTCGTCGACCGTCTTCATCAGCGCGATCACCGCGTCATGCCCGATCTCCGGCGTCACGCCGTCCAGCGCGGCCTTCGCCGAGCCCTTCGTGATCGGGATGTCGTCGCCCGGGAAATCGTACTTCGACAGAAGCTCGCGGATCTCCATCTCGACCAGCTCGAGCAGCTCCGCATCGTCGACCAGGTCGACCTTGTTCATGAACACCACCAGCGCCGGAACGCCGACCTGGCGCGCCAGCAGGATGTGCTCGCGCGTCTGCGGCATCGGACCGTCCGCCGCCGACACGACCAGGATCGCGCCGTCCATCTGCGCCGCGCCCGTGATCATGTTCTTCACATAGTCCGCGTGCCCGGGGCAGTCGACATGCGCATAGTGACGCTTCGGCGTCTCGTACTCCACATGCGCCGTCGAGATCGTGATCCCGCGCGCCTTCTCCTCCGGCGCCTTGTCGATCTGGTCATACGCCGTGAACGACGCGCCGCCAGACTCAGCCAGAACCTTCGTGATCGCAGCCGTCAAAGACGTCTTGCCATGGTCAACGTGACCAATCGTACCGATGTTGCAGTGCGGCTTCGTCCGCGAAAACTTCTCTTTGGCCATCTCAGCCTCCGTCAGATTTCTTCAAATGTTCCGTCTAATGCCTTGTTCGATCAGGCGTACTTGGCCTGGACCTCGGCAGCGACCGCGGACGGCACCTGCTCGTAGTGGTCGAACTGCATCGTGTAGTTGGCGCGGCCCTGGCTGAACGAGCGCAGCTGGTTCACGTAGCCGAACATGTTCGCCAGCGGCACCATCGCGTTGATCACGACGGCGTTGCCGCGCATGTCCTGGCCCTGGATCTGGCCGCGCCGGGAGTTCAGGTCGCCGATGACCGAGCCGGTATAGTCCTCGGGGGTCACCACCTCGACCTTCATGATCGGCTCGAGCAGCACCGAGCCGCCCTTCTGCAGCGCTTCGCGCAGAGCGGCGCGCGACGCGATTTCGAAGGCCAGCGCCGACGAGTCGACCTCGTGGAAGGCGCCGTCGATCAGCGAGACCTTGATGTCCACCACCGGGAAGCCGGCGAGGACGCCCGAGCCGATCACCGACTGCAGGCCCTTCTCGACGCCCGGGATGTACTCCTTCGGCACCGCGCCGCCGACGATCTTCGACTCGAACTCGAAGCCCTTGCCGACCTCGTTCGGCTCGACCACCAGCTTGACGCGGGCGAACTGGCCGGTGCCGCCGGTCTGCTTCTTGTGGGTGTAGTCGACCTCGGCCTTCTTGGTCATCGTCTCGCGATAGGCGACCTGCGGCGCGCCGATATTGGCGTCGACCTTGTAGGTGCGCTTCAGGATGTCGACCTTGATGTCGAGGTGCAGCTCGCCCATGCCCTTGAGGATGGTCTGGCCGCTCTCCTGGTCGGTCGAGACGCGGAAGGACGGGTCCTCGTTCGCGAGCTTCGACAGGGCGAGACCCAGCTTCTCCTGGTCCGCCTTCGACTTCGGCTCGATCGCGATCGTGATGACCGGCTCGGGGAACTCCATGCGCTCCAGGATCACCGCATTGTTCGGATCGCACAGCGTGTCGCCGGTGCGGACGTCCTTGAGGCCGGCCAGGGCGACGATGTCGCCGGCATAGGCCTCCTTGATGTCCTCGCGGTTGTTCGCGTGCATCAGGAGCATGCGGCCGACGCGCTCCTTCTTGTCGCGCGTCGAGTTGACGACGCCCTGGCCCGCCTCGACCTTGCCGGAATAGACGCGGCAGAAGGTGATCGTGCCGACGAACGGGTCGTCCATGATCTTGAAGGCGAGCATGGCGAAGGGATCTTCGTCGCTCGGATTGCGGGTGGTCGGCTCTTCGGTCTTGAAGTCGATGCCCTCGACCGCGCCGCGATCCACCGGCGACGGCAGATAGTCGACGACGGCGTCGAGCAGCGGCTGCACGCCCTTGTTCTTGAAGGCCGAGCCGCACAGGACCGGGTGGAAGGCACGGCGCTGCACCGCGGTGCGGACCAGCCTGCGCAGCGTGTCCGCGTCCGGCTCGGTGCCTTCGAGATAGGCCTCCATCGCCGCATCGTCCATCTCGACGGCGGCTTCGACCAGCTTCGAACGATACTCGGCGGCCTTGTCGGCGAGATCGGCGGGGATCTCCTTCTCCTCGAAGGAGGCGCCGAGCGCCTCGCCGTTCCAGACGATCGCCTTCATCTTCACCAGGTCGATCACGCCGGCGAAGTTCGACTCGGAACCGATCGGAATCTGCAGGCAGACCGGCTTGCCGGCGACGCGGTCGATGATGTCCTGGACGCAGCGATAGAAATCGGCGCCGATCTTGTCCATCTTGTTGACGAAGACGACGCGCGGAACGTCGTACTTGTCGGCCTGGCGCCAGACGGTCTCGGTCTGCGGCTCGACGCCCTGGTTGCCGTCGAGCACGCACACGGCGCCGTCGAGCACGCGCAGCGAGCGCTCGACCTCGATGGTGAAGTCGACGTGGCCGGGGGTGTCGATGATGTTCAGGCGCATGTCGCGCCAGAAGCAGGTCGTCGCGGCGGAGGTGATCGTGATGCCACGCTCCTGCTCCTGCGTCATCCAGTCCATGGTCGCGGCGCCGTCATGGACTTCGCCGATCTTATGGCTCTTGCCGGTGTAGAACAGGATGCGCTCGGTCGTCGTCGTCTTGCCGGCATCGATGTGGGCCATGATGCCGAAGTTGCGATAGCGATCGATGGGATGAGAACGGGGCATGGGAATGCTCTGTCTTTCCGGGTCCGAACGGACGAATTACCAGCGGTAGTGCGAGAAGGCGCGGTTGGCTTCCGCCATCCGGTGCGTGTCTTCGCGCTTCTTGACGGCGTTGCCGCGGTTGTTCGCCGCGTCCATCAGCTCGGCCGAGAGGCGCTCGACCATGGTGCGGTCGTTGCGGCCGCGGGCGGCGGCGATCAGCCAGCGGATGGCGAGAGCCTGGCGGCGCTCCGAGCGCACCTCGACCGGGACCTGGTAGGTCGCGCCGCCGACGCGGCGGGAGCGGACCTCGATCGCCGGGGCGACGTTCTCGAGCGCGGTCTTGAAGACGGCGAGCGGATCGGTCTTCAGCTTGCCTTCGATGATGTCGAAGGCGCCGTAGACGATGCCTTCGGCGGTCGACTTCTTGCCCTCGTACATGACCGAGTTCATGAACTTGGTCACGACCACGTCGCCGAACTTGGCGTCGGGAATGATCTCGCGCTTCTCTGCACTGTGGCGGCGGGACATCGTCTAGTCTCCGGTCAATTCTCTTAAAACGGCGAACCGGCTGGGCCCCTGCCCGGCCGGTCCGGCACTGATTACTTCGGACGCTTGGCGCCGTATTTCGAACGGCGCTGCTTGCGGTTCTTGACGCCCTGCGTGTCGAGCACGCCGCGCAGGATGTGGTAGCGCACGCCGGGAAGGTCCTTCACGCGGCCGCCACGGATCATGACGACCGAGTGCTCCTGGAGGTTGTGACCCTCGCCCGGAATGTAGCCGATGACCTCGAAGCCGTTGGTCAGGCGCACCTTGGCGACCTTGCGCAGCGCCGAGTTCGGCTTCTTCGGGGTCGTCGTGTAGACGCGCGTGCAGACGCCGCGCTTCTGCGGGCAGCTCTCGAGCGCCGGAGCGGTGTTGCGCGCCTTGACCGGCGAGCGCGGCTTGCGGATCAGCTGGCTGATTGTCGGCATTTAAGGCCTCTCGCTCCCTTGAGCGCTAGATGAATTCGGTGTCCATTCCGGCGCCGCGCGAGGCCATGACCAAACGAAGCCGCGCCATCGGCGCCCAGATCTGGGGCCTCAGGCGCGCTCGCCATGCAGAGGAACACGGATAGCGACCGCGTTCATGCGTCCTGCCATGTCGTCGTTCGACGCTGGAATTCCGACGGAGTTTCGGTCGCGAACCTCGCTTGCAACATGGCAAGCGACAAACGTGTCCGACAGCCGTCGACAGTGGCGCGCTTATGACTCAGCTGAAGATTCGCGTCAACCCCGGAAATCGCAGGCCGAGCGCGATCTCGCCGCCGCGTGCTCCGGCCGGCTCAATCGGCCGTGCCCGCCGCCATGCCGGTTCCGCGCAGGAGGCCGACCAGTTCGGCCTGGCGGTGCAGCCCGGTCTTGGCCATGACGCGCTTCAGCGTCGAGCGCGCGGTCGCCTCCATCACGCCGAGCGCGGCCGCCGCCTCGCGCGGGCGGTAGCCTGCCGCGATCAGCGCGGCGAGCCGCGCCTCCGCCGGCGTCAGGTCGAACAGCCCCTGCACGATGTCGGCGGTCGGCACCTCCTTCACCACCACCGGCGTCACCACCAGGATGCTCGCCGCCCGCGAGAAGATGTCGTGGGCCGCGCCGCGGATCGGCGTCAGATGCAGGATCAGCGGCGGCAGATCCTCGCGCCGCGCCACCGGGATCGAGCGCACCGTCGCGCCCGCCGCCTGTCCGACGGTCTGCACCGCCGCGGCGAGCAGCCCGTCAGCGGCTGGATCGGCCAGGCCCAGCCGCGACGGGCGGTCGAGCGCCACGGCCGGGATCAGCGCCGCGAACCGGGGATTGAGCGCCAGTGCCCGGCCGTTCCGGTCGAGCACCGCGGCCGGCAGGCCGATCGCCTCCAGCGCCTGTGCGGCGCCGCGCGCCCGCTCGAACTCGAGCCGGGCGGAGAGCAGCATGGCGCGGGCGAGATGTGGCCGCATCCGGTCGAAATGCGCGATCAGCCCGTCGTCCACCGGCCCTTCCCGGCGTTCTCGCTCGGCGTGCAGGATGAAGGCCTCGCCGCTCGGCGAGGCGATCGAGGTGGCGACCCCGATGCCGAACCCCTGCGGCAGCAGGAAATCGCGATAGACCGGCTCGTTCGCCATCTCGCCGTCCGTGAAGATGTCGATGTCGCGCAGGAAGCCGGCATGGCGGCGCTCGAGCAGGCGGCGCGTCCGTTCATTGCCGGGAAAGCGGTTGAAATGCGTCGTGACGATCTCGTCGAACTCCGGCGAGGAGGAGATCCAGCGATTGGAGCTCGGCGTCACCGCGACCAGGACCGCGCCCGCGCCGCGGGCGATCTCGTTGAAGCGGCGCAGAACCTCCGGCCACAGCTCCGGCACCACCGCCGCCTCGTAGAGACTGTCGAGAAATCGCTCGTCCATGATCCCGGCCGCGCCGGCCGGTCCGCAGACGAAGGCATTCCTCCGCGGACCACGCCCCGTATGGTGTGTCAGCCCGCCCCTCGCCGCCCGGCCGCATCCGGCCGATCAGCGCAAGGCGTGCCGGCGCATCGCTGCCCCCCGACAGGTCTCGCAACGTCAACTTAGGCCGGCGGCGGCGGAAAAGGTCAAGAGCCTGAAACGAAAACGGCCGCCCGGGGGCGGCCATCTCGCGACGCGGGGAGGGCCCCGTCGATCTTGTTATTCGGCCGCCGGCAGGGCCGCCGCGGCGGCAGCCGCCGCCTTGGCCGCGGCATCCGCCTTCTGGCCGACGATGAGATCGTCGCGGCGCGTCGCCACCTGCTTGATGCGGGCGACCTGCGCGCCGGTGCCGGCCGGGATCAGCGAGCCGACGATGACGTTCTCCTTGAGGCCTTCCAGCATGTCCATCTTGCCGTTGACCGCCGCCTCGGTGAGGACGCGGGTCGTCTCCTGGAAGGAGGCGGCCGAGATGAACGAGCGGGTCTGCAGCGAGGCCTTGGTGATGCCGAGCAGGACGGGCACGCCGGAAGCCGGCTTCTTGCCCTCCTCGCGCATCCTGGCGTTGACCTCCTCCAGCTCGATGCGGTCGACCTGGTCGCCGGTCAGGATGTCGGTGTCACCCGAATCCGTGATCTCGACCTTCTGCAGCATCTGCCGGACGATGACCTCGATATGCTTGTCGTTGATGGTCACGCCCTGGAGGCGGTAGACCTCCTGGATCTCGTTGACCAGGTAAGCGGCAAGCTCCTCGACGCCCTTGATCGCCAGGATGTCGTGCGGCGCCGGGTTGCCGTCGAGGATGTAGTCCCCGATCTCGACGACGTCGCCATCCTGCAGGTGGATGTGCTTGCCCTTCGGGATCAGGTACTCGACCGGCTCGGAGCCGTCATGCGGGGTCAGCGTGACGCGACGCTTGTTCTTGTAGTCGCGACCGAAGCCGATGACGCCGGCCTTCTCGGCGATGATCGCGGCATCCTTCGGCCGGCGCGCCTCGAACAGCTCGGCGACCCGCGGCAGACCGCCGGTGATGTCGCGGGTCTTGGCCGAGTCGGTCGAGACACGCGCCAGCACGTCGCCGGCCTTCACCGACGAGCCCGGCTCCACCGACAGGATGCCGTCGACGGGCAGGATGTAGCGGGCATCGCCGCCGCGCGCGAGCTTGGCGATCTTGCCGTCCGGGCCCTGCACCGTGATGGCCGGGCGCAGGTCCGAGGTCCGGGCCGAGCCGCGCCAGTCGATGACGACGCGCTTGCTGATGCCGGTCGCCTCGTCGGTCGTCTCCGTCATCGACATGCCGTCGACCAGGTCCTCGTAGCCGACCTTGCCGTCGACCTCCGCCAGGATCGGGCGGGAATAGGGATCCCACTCGATCAGGCGCTGGCCGCGCTTGACCTTGTCGCCGTCGTCGACGCGCAGCTTCGAGCCGAACTGGACGCGGTGCACCGCACGCTCGGCGCCGTCCGGGCCGGTGATGACGATGGCGAGGTTGCGCGCCATCGCGATCAGGTCGCCGTCCGAGTTCCGCGCGACGTTGCGGTTGCGGATCTTGACCGTGCCCTCGAAGTTCGACTCGACGAAGGACTGGTCGGCGATCGTGGCCGCGCCGCCGATGTGGAAGGTGCGCATGGTGAGCTGCGTGCCCGGCTCGCCGATCGACTGCGCCGCGATGACGCCGACGGCCTCGCCCATGTTGACGGGCGTGCCGCGGGCGAGGTCGCGCCCGTAGCAGGTCGCGCAGACACCGTTCTTGGTCTCGCAGGTCAGCACCGAGCGGATCTTCACCTCCTGGATGCCGGCGGCGTTGATCCTGGAGATGTGGCTCTCCTCGATCACGGCGCCCTTGGCGACCAGGACGTTGCCGTCGATGTCGGTGACGTCCTCGGCCGCCGAACGGCCCAGGATGCGCATGCCGAGCGAGGCCACGACCTGGCCGGCATCGACGATGGCGCGCATCTTGATGCCGTTGTCCGAGCCGCAATCCGTCTCGGAGATGATCGCGTCCTGCGCCACGTCGACGAGGCGGCGGGTCAGGTAACCCGAATTCGCCGTCTTGAGCGCCGTGTCGGCCAGGCCCTTGCGGGCGCCGTGCGTCGAGTTGAAGTACTCGAGAACGTCGAGGCCTTCCTTGAAGTTCGAGATGATCGGCGACTCGATGATCTCGCCCGACGGCTTCGCCATCAGGCCGCGCATGGCGGCGAGCTGGCGCATCTGCGCCGGCGAGCCGCGGGCGCCCGAATGGCTCATCATGTAGATCGAGTTGATCGGCTTGTCGCGGCCGCTCTCGTCCTTCTTCACGGTCGAGATGCGGGCCATCATCTCCTGGGCGAGCTTGTCGGAGCACTTCGCCCAGGCATCGACGACCTTGTTGTACTTCTCGCCCTGGGTGATCAGGCCGTCCTGGTACTGCTGCTCGTAATCCTTGGCGAGGGTCCGCGTCGCGTCGACGATCTCCCACTTGTTCTCCGGCACGACCATGTCGTCCTTGCCGAAGGAGATGCCGGCCTTGAAGGCGTGCTTGAAGCCCAGCCCCATGACGCGGTCGCAGAAGATCACCGACTCCTTCTGACCGCAGCCGCGATAGACGGCGTCGATCATGTTGGAGATCTCCTTCTTGGTCATCAGCTTGTTGACGACGTCGAAGGACACCGCCGGGTGCTCCGGCAGCGCGGTCGAGAGGATCACCCGGCCGGGCGTGGTGTCGTAGATCTTCGTGTACGGCTTGCCGTCATGGCCGACGCCGGTCCAGCGATATCTGATCTTCGAATGCAGCGTGACGATCTTCTCGTGCAGCGCGTATTCGAGCTCGCCGAAATCGCCGAACACCTTGCCCTGGCCCGGCTCGCCATCCGAGATGATCGAGAGGTAGTAGAGGCCGAGCACGATGTCCTGCGACGGCACGATGATCGGCATGCCGTTCGCCGGGTGCAGGATGTTGTTGGTCGACATCATCAGCACGCGCGCTTCCAGCTGCGCCTCGAGCGACAGCGGGACGTGCACGGCCATCTGGTCGCCGTCGAAGTCGGCGTTGAAGGCGGCGCAGACCAGCGGGTGCAGCTGGATCGCCTTGCCCTCGATCAGCACCGGCTCGAAGGCCTGGATGCCGAGGCGGTGCAGCGTCGGGGCGCGGTTCAGCAGCACCGGATGCTCGCGGATGACCTCGTCCAGGATGTCCCAGACCTCGGGCTTCTCCTTCTCGACCAGCTTCTTGGCCTGCTTGACCGTGGTCGAGTAGCCCTTGGCGTCGAGGCGCGCATAGATGAACGGCTTGAACAGCTCGAGCGCCATCTTCTTGGGCAGCCCGCACTGGTGCAGCTTCATCTCCGGGCCGACCACGATGACCGAGCGGCCGGAATAGTCGACGCGCTTGCCGAGCAGGTTCTGGCGGAAGCGGCCCTGCTTGCCCTTGAGCATGTCGGCGAGCGACTTCAGCGGACGCTTGTTGGCGCCGGTGATGACGCGGCCGCGGCGGCCGTTGTCGAACAGCGCGTCGACCGATTCCTGCAGCATCCGCTTCTCGTTGCGGATGATGATGTCCGGCGCGCGCAGCTCGATCAGCCGCTTCAGGCGGTTGTTGCGGTTGATGACGCGACGATAGAGGTCGTTCAGGTCCGAGGTCGCGAAGCGGCCGCCGTCGAGCGGCACGAGCGGGCGCAGATCCGGCGGGATGACCGGGATCACGGTCATCACCATCCATTCCGGCTTGTTGCCCGACTCCTGGAAGGCCTCGATGATCTTGAGGCGCTTCATCAGCTTCTTCGGCTTGAGTTCCGACGTCGTGGTCGCGATCTCATGCTTCAGGTCGGCATTGATCTGGTCGAGGTCGAGCGCGCGCAGCATCTCGCGGATCGCCTCGGCGCCGATCATCGCCGTGAAGGTGTCGGCGCCGTATTCCTCCTGGGCGCGGACATACTCCTCCTCGGTCAGCAGCTGCCGGTCCTTGAGCGGGGTCAGGCCCGGCTCCAGCACCACATACGATTCGAAGTAGAGGATGCGCTCGAGGTCCTTGAGCGGCATGTCCATCAGCAGGCCGATGCGCGAGGGCAGCGACTTCAGGAACCAGATATGCGCGACCGGGGCGGCGAGCTCGATATGGCCCATGCGCTCGCGCCGGACCCGGGCGAGCGTCACCTCGACGCCGCACTTCTCGCAGATCACGCCCTTGAACTTCATGCGCTTGTACTTGCCGCACAGGCACTCGTAGTCCTTGATCGGCCCGAAGATGCGGGCGCAGAACAGGCCGTCGCGCTCCGGCTTGAACGTGCGGTAGTTGATCGTCTCCGGCTTCTTGATCTCGCCGAACGACCAGGATGCGATTTTCTCGGGGCTGGCGATCGAGATCTTGATCGCGTCGAACGCCTGCTGCACCGGCTGCTGGCCGAAAAGGTTCATGACCTCTTGCTTCATAGCCTGTCTCCTGTGGCCGGCGGGGTTCTGGGGGAAACCGCCCTGCCCGGCCCTTGATCCGTTCGCCGGCGGCGGCACTGCCGCCGGCATGAGTGACGAACGCGTGCGGCCCCTTGCGGGCCCGCAGCCTTATTCGGCCGCCTCGGCCGGCGGCAGTTCGCCCGGCTTCTGCTTGTTGTTGACCAGCTCGACGTTGAGGCCGAGCGAGCGCATCTCCTTGACGAGCACGTTGAAGCTCTCGGGAATGCCCGCTTCGAAATTGTCCTCGCCGCGCACGATCGACTCGTAGACCTTGGTGCGGCCCGCCACGTCGTCCGACTTCACCGTCAGCATTTCCTGCAGCGTGTAGGCGGCGCCATAGGCCTCGAGCGCCCAGACCTCCATCTCGCCGAAGCGCTGGCCGCCGAACTGCGCCTTGCCGCCGAGCGGCTGCTGGGTGACCAGCGAGTACGGGCCGATCGAGCGGGCGTGGATCTTGTCGTCCACCAGATGGTGCAGCTTCAGCATGTAGATGTAGCCCATCGTGACCTTGCGGTCGAACGGCTCGCCGGTGCGCCCGTCATAGAGTGTCGACTGGCCCGACGAGTGAAGCCCCGCCTGCTCCAGCAGCCGCTCGATGTCGGACTCCTTGGCGCCGTTGAAGACCGGGGTCGCGATCGGCACGCCACGGCGCAGGTTCTGGCCCATCTCGACCAGCTCCTCGTCGCCCATCGAGGCCACGATCTCGTTGTCCTCGTAGACCGCGTCGAAGGCCGAACGCAGGGCCTTGGAGTCGTGCGCCTTGCGATAGGCGTCGATCGCCTTGCCGATCTGCTTGCCGAGGCCGGCGGCGGCCCAGCCCAGATGGGTCTCGAGGATCTGCCCGACATTCATGCGCGAGGGCACGCCCAGCGGGTTCAGCACGATGTCGGCATGGGTGCCGTCCTCGAGGAACGGCATGTCCTCGGCCGGAACGATGCGCGAGACCACGCCCTTGTTGCCGTGGCGGCCGGCCATCTTGTCGCCGGGCTGGATCTTGCGCTTCACCGCGACGAAGACCTTGACCATCTTCATCACGCCCGGAGGCAACTCGTCGCCGCGCTGCAGCTTCTCGACCTTGTCGAGGAAGCGCTGCTCGAGGCGCTTCTTCGACTCGTCGTACTGCTTCCGCATCGCCTCGATTTCGGTCATCAGGGCGTCGTCCGCCGTGGCGAACAGCCACCATTGCGAACGCGGGAACTCGCTCATCACCTCGCGGGTGATGACCGTGTCCTTCTTGAAGCCCTTGGGACCGGCGAGGCCGGTCTTGCCGGTCAGGATCTCGGCCAGGCGCGCGAAGGTGTTGCGGTCGAGGATCGCCTGCTCGTCGTCGCGGTCCTTGGCGAGACGCTCGATCTCCTCGCGCTCGATCGCCTGGGCGCGCTCGTCCTTGTCGACGCCATGGCGGTTGAAGACGCGGACCTCGACGATCGTGCCCTGGACGCCCGGCGGCACGCGCAGCGAGGTGTCGCGCACGTCCGAGGCCTTCTCGCCGAAGATCGCGCGCAGCAGCTTCTCTTCCGGCGTCATCGGGCTTTCGCCCTTCGGCGTGATCTTGCCGACGAGGATGTCGCCAGCCGCCACTTCGGCGCCGATATAGACGATGCCGGCCTCGTCGAGGTTCTTCAGGGCCTCTTCCGAGACGTTCGGAATGTCGCGCGTGATCTCCTCGGGCCCGAGCTTGGTGTCGCGGGCCATGACCTCGAATTCCTCGATATGGATCGAGGTGAAGATGTCTTCAGAGACGATCTTCTCCGAGAGCAGGATGGAGTCCTCGAAGTTGTAGCCGTTCCACGGCATGAACGCGACCAGCACGTTGCGGCCGAGCGCGAGCTCGCCGAACTCGGTCGACGGGCCGTCGGCGACGATGTCGCCCTTCTTGACGATGTCGCCGACGCGCACCAGCGGACGCTGCGTGATGCAGGTCGACTGGTTGGAGCGCTGGAACTTCTGCAGACGGTAGATGTCGACGCCCGGCTTGGTCGGGTCCATCTCGTCGGAGGCGCGGATGACGATACGGGTCGCGTCGACCTGGTCGACGATGCCGGCGCGGCGGGCCGCGATGGCGGCGCCGGAGTCGCGGGCGACCGCGGCCTCCATGCCGGTGCCGACGAAGGGCGCGTCGGCGCGCACCAGCGGCACCGCCTGGCGCTGCATGTTCGAGCCCATCAGCGCGCGGTTCGCGTCGTCGTTCTCGAGGAACGGGATCAGCGCCGCGGCCACCGAGACGACCTGCTTGGGCGAGACGTCCATGAAGTCGACCTTGTCGACCGGCACGACGATGACCTCGCCGGCGCGGCGGCAGACGACGAGGTCGTCGGTCAGCCGGCCTTCCCCGTCGACGGCGGCGTTCGCCTGGGCGACGTTGTACTTCGCCTCCTCCATCGCCGAGAGATAGATGATCTCGTCGGTCTGGCGGCCGTCGCGCACGCGCCGGTACGGGCTCTCGATGAAGCCGTACTTGTTGACGCGCGCGAAGGTGGCGAGCGAGTTGATCAGGCCGATGTTCGGGCCTTCCGGCGTCTCGATCGGGCAGATGCGGCCGTAATGCGTGGTGTGCACGTCGCGCACCTCGAAGCCGGCGCGCTCGCGCGTCAGGCCGCCCGGGCCGAGCGCCGACAGGCGGCGCTTGTGGGTGACCTCCGAGAGCGGATTGGTCTGGTCCATGAACTGCGAGAGCTGCGAGGAGCCGAAGAACTCGCGCACCGCGGCGGCCGCGGGCTTCGCATTGATCAGGTCCTGCGGCATCACCGTGTCGATGTCGACCGAGCTCATGCGCTCCTTGATGGCGCGCTCCATGCGCAGCAGGCCGAGGCGATACTGGTTCTCCATCAGCTCGCCGACCGAGCGCACGCGCCGGTTGCCGAGATGGTCGATGTCGTCGATCTCGCCCTTGCCGTCGCGCAGGTCGACCAGCGCCTTGACGACCGCGAAGATGTCCTCCTTGCGCAGGATGCGCACGGTGTCCTCGGCGTCGAGGTCGAGCCGCATGTTCATCTTGACCCGGCCGACGGCCGAGAGGTCGTAGCGCTCCGCGTCGAAGAACAGCGACTGGAACATGTTCTCGGCGGTCTCGAGCGTCGGCGGCTCGCCGGGGCGCATCACGCGGTAGATGTCGAACAGCGCCTCCTCGCGGCGCGAGTTCTTGTCGACCTTGAGGGTGTTGCGGATATAGGGGCCGACCGTGATGTGGTCGATGTCGAGCACCGGGATCTCGTCGAACCCGGCCTCGAGCAGCGCCTTCAGGCTCTTCTCGTCGATCTCGTCGCCGGCCTCGGAGAAGACCTCGCCGGTGGCCGGGTTGACCAGGTCCTCGGCGATGTACTGGCCGTAGAGGTCCTCGTCCGTGGCGCGCAGGAACTTCAGGCCCTTCTCGGCGAGCTGGCGGGCGGTGCGCGCGACCAGCTTCTTGCCGGCCTCGATCACCACCTCGCCGGTGTCGGCGTCGATCATGTCGACGGTCGCCTTGAAGCCCTTCATGCGCTCGGCGTCGTAGGGAACGCGCCAGCCGTCCTTGTCGCGGGCATAGGTCAGGTGGTTGTAGAAGCGCGCGAGAATCTCCTCGCCGTCCATGCCGAGGGCGAACAGCAGCGAGGTGACCGGGATCTTACGCTTGCGGTCGATACGGGCGTAGACGATGTCCTTGGCGTCGAACTCGATGTCGAGCCAGGAGCCGCGATAGGGGATGATGCGGGCGGCGAAGAGCAGCTTGCCCGAGGAATGGGTCTTGCCCTTGTCGTGGTCGAAGAACACGCCCGGCGAGCGGTGCATCTGCGAGACGATGACGCGCTCGGTGCCGTTGACGATGAAGGTGCCGTTGTCCGTCATGAGCGGCATCTCGCCCATGTAGACGTCCTGCTCCTTGATGTCCTTGACCGACTTGGCCTGGGTGTCCGGGTCGATATCGAACACGATCAGGCGCAGCGTCACCTTGAGCGGCGCCGAGAAGGTCATGCCGCGCTGGCGGCACTCGTCGACATCGTATTTCGGCGGCTCGAACGTGTACTTGACGAACTCCAGCAGCGACGCGCCCGAGAAGTCGCCGATCGGGAACACCGACTTGAAGACCGATTGCAGGCCTTCGTCGCCGCGGCCGCCCTTCGGTTCCTCGACCATCAGGAACTGGTCGTAGGACGCCTTCTGAACCTCGATGAGGTTCGGCATCTCCGCCACTTCCTTGAGCTTGCCGAAGAACTTGCGGACGCGCCTGCGACCCTGGAGGGAAGTTACCATCATGTTCCTCGCGATCTCGGACGGCTCACCCGGCGGTCCGGGGACTGGCGGGCGGGCCGCCGGGTGAGCCGCTCGGCGCCTCATGCGCGCCGACGTTCGAACTGGATCGACCTGCGCCGCACCGGCAGCAGGTCCTGCAATGCGTCGCTCCGCATTCCGGAAACGACGCAACAGCCCCGGAGGCGGCGTGCCGCCCCGGGACTGTCCTTGTCGACTAGATACGGACCGGCATCAGCCGGCCCGGCTCACTTGAGCTCGACCTTCGCGCCGACGGCCTCGAGCTGCTTCTTGAGCTTCTCGGCCTCGTCCTTGGCGACGGCTTCCTTGACCGGCTTCGGAGCGGCCTCGACCAGGTCCTTGGCCTCCTTGAGGCCGAGGCCGGTGATGGCGCGGACTTCCTTGATCACCTCGATCTTCTTGTCGCCGGCCGAGGCCAGGACAACGGTGAACTCGGTCTGCTCCTCGGCGGCGGCGGCGCCGGCGGCAGCGCCACCAGCGGCCGGGCCGGCGGCCACGGCGACGGCGGCGGCCGCCGAGACGCCCCACTTCTCTTCGAGCATCTTGGCGAGGTCAGCGGCCTCGAGAACGGTGAGCGACGAGAGTTCGTCGACGAGCTTGGCGAGATCGGCCATTTTTCAGCTTCCTGATATGAGAGGTTCGAACGATTGAGGTGTGACGGCTGCTCAGGCAGCGCTCTTGTCGGCGTAGGCCTGGACCACGCGCGCCAGCTTTCCGGCCGGGGCGTTCGTGAGCTGCGCGAGCTTCGTCGCCGGGGCCTGGATGAGGCCGACCAGCTTGGCGCGCAGTTCGTCGAGCGAGGGCATCGTGGCCAGGGCCTTGACGCCATCGGGGTTCAGGGCGGTCTTGCCCATCGCGCCGCCGAGGATGACGAGCTTGTCGTTCTCCTTGGCGAAGGCGGTGGCGACCTTCGGCGCCGCGACCGGATCGCTGGAATAGGCGATCAGGGTGGGACCCGTCAGCAGCTTGCTGATGGACGCGACGTCGGTGCCTTCAAGAGCGATCTTGGCCAGCCGGTTCTTTGCGACCTTCACGGTGGCGCCATTGGCCTTCATCTCGCGACGAAGCTTCTGGAACTGGGCCACCGTCAAGCCCGCATAGTGGGCCACGACGACGACCGACGTCTTCGAGAAGACGTCGTTCAGCGTCGCGACGGCATCAGATTTTGCCGCTCTATCCACTGGGCTCTCTCCGGTAGGCGACAGGTTGTGAGACCCGCCGCCGGTTGCACGTGCCGCTCTCGGAAGTGACCGGTTGACACCGACCCCTCGCCGGAGCGACGCTCAGTGCCCTGTCCCCTGCCATGGCCGAAGCCGTGATCGGGCGAGATGGTTCGAACCTCGTTCGGCGCCTTCCGGCACCGGAAGAGTTCTTGCACCGTCTATGCAGGCCTCTTGGCGAAATTATGCCCTCCGACCGGAGCCGAAGGCGCACCTGCAGTCTCAGACAGGACTGGATGCCCGGCCTTCGGGGATCGCTCCCCTCGCCCGCGACACCCATTCTTCGATGGCGAGCCATCGAAAAACGCGAAATGGGACCTCCTCGTGCCGAGCACGCGGAAGCCCCGTCACTCATGGAAACTCGGAGGAGGCTCATAAACCCTCCCCCGGCTTCTGCCAAGTGGTAATCCTCGCGCCGAAGCGCAAGGCGGGGCTGCGGCCGCGATCAGGCGGCCGCCCGGCTCCGTCAGCCGCCGAGGACCGTGTTCGGCTCGATCTTGACGCCCGGACCCATGGTCGAGGAGATCGCGACGCGCTGGATATAGGTGCCCTTGGCCCCCGCCGGCTTCGCCTTCGAGACCGAATCGACGAAGGCCTTGATGTTCTCGCCGAGCTTGTCGGCGTCGAACGAGGCCTTGCCGACGGCGGCGTGGACGATGCCCGCCTTCTCGACGCGGAACTCGACCGAGCCGCCCTTCGAGGCGGCGACGGCGGCGGTGAGGTCCATGGTGACCGTGCCGACGCGCGGGTTCGGCATCAGGCCGCGCGGGCCCAGCACCTTACCGAGGCGGCCGACCAGGCCCATCATGTCCGGCGTCGCGATGCAGCGGTCGAAATTGATCTCGCCCTTCTGCACGGTCTCGACCAGGTCCTCGGCGCCGACGATGTCGGCCCCGGCCTTCTTGGCCTCCTCGGCCTTGGCGCCGCGGGCGAAGACGGCGACGCGCAGCGTGCGGCCCGAGCCGTTCGGCAGGTTGCAGACGCCGCGGACCATCTGGTCGGCGTGACGCGGATCGACGCCGAGATTCATCGCGATCTCGACGGTCTCGTCGAACTTGGCGTTGGCGCGGGCCTTGACCAGCGCGACGGCCTCGGCGAGCGGGTAGAGCTTGGTGCGCTCGATGCCCTCACGGGCCTTGACGACGCGCTTTCCGACATGTGCCATTGTCGTTTCCCCCTCAGCCCACGACTTCCAGGCCCATCGAGCGGGCCGAGCCACGGATCATCGCCACCGCCGAGTCGACGCTGTCGCAGTTGAGATCGGCCATCTTCTTCTCGGCGATCTCCTGGAGCTGGGCGGTCGTGACCTTGCCGACATTGCCGCCCTTGCCCGGGGTCTTCGAGCCGGAGGTCAGGCCGGCCGCCTTCTTCAGGAAGTACGACACCGGCGGCTGCTTCATCTCGAAGGTGAAGGAGCGGTCCTGATACGCGGTGATGATCACCGGGATCGGCATGCCCTTCTCCATCTGCGCGGTCTTCGCGTTGAAGGCCTTGCAGAATTCCATGATGTTGAGGCCGCGCTGACCGAGCGCGGGACCGATCGGCGGCGACGGATTGGCCGCGCCCGCCGGAACCTGAAGCTTCACGTAGCCCGTGATCTTCTTCGCCATGATGGCTGCTCCTGTCGTCCGCCCCGGTGCCGACCGGAACGACGACGCCCCGCCCGTGAGCCACTCTCGCTCCGGATCGGGGTGTTGCAGGGCGTGGTGCGGCGCGAAGCTCCGGCTGGCTGACCGGCACGCCTCCCACGCATGTGAGGGCCGCCCTATGGCACAGGCCGATGCGAAAGGGAAGCCCCGGGCGCGATTGCCGGACCGGAGGGCGCGGTCAGGGCTGGCCGGCCTCCGCATTGGCGTCGCGCGCCAGATAGTCCCCGATCGCCACGCCGATATGGAGGACGACGAGCGCCACCAGCGCGAAGGCGAGCCAGGCATGGCCCGTCAGCAGCGCGTCGCCCAGCCCCGCCTCCTCCGGCCCGATCTGCGGCAACGACAGGCCCAGGAGCAGCCGCCGCGCTCCGAAGCCGGAGGAGCCGGCCCAGCCGAGCAGCGGTACCGCCAGCAATGCCAGATAGAGCAGCGCATGCACCGCCCGGCTCGCCACCTGCCTGTGCCAGCGCCCGGCGAGATGCGCGGACAGGCGATAGCCGATCCGGATCAGCACGGTGCCGAGCAGCAGGATGCCGGCCGTCCTGTGGCAGAGATAGAGGAGATCGGCGGTCGGCCCCTCGCCGATCTGGGTCATCACCACGCCGCTGACGAACAGGCCGAGCACGAGCGCCGCGGTCAGCCAGTGCAGCACTTGCGCCAGGACGGGCAGCGCCGCCGGAACCGCTGCGCCTCCCCTCGCCTCCGGGATCGCCAGGCTCATGCGCTCACGGGCTCCCTGCGTGCGATGAAGCCGTCGACGGCCTGGCGCAGCTCGGCCGCCTGGCGATCGAGATCGGCCGAGGCCGCCGTGACAGAGCCCGCCGTCTGGCGCCAGTTCTCCAGCGTGCCGGCGAGTTGCTCGACCTGCTCCGCCACCAGCCTGTCGTCGCCGGCCGTCCGCGTCGTCGTCTCGCTGATCGAGCGCGAGCCGATGTCCTGGCGCTTGGTCAATTCGGCGATGGAGAGCGCCGAGCTGTCGACCTTCTCGACCGAGGCCACCAGGGCGCCGACCCGCAAGGTGATGCGCTGGGCGGCGACGGTGATCTGGTCGAGCCCGCGGCGGACATCGTCGGTCGCCTCCGCCGTGCGATGCGCCAGCTGCTTGACCTCGCCCGCGACCACCGCGAAGCCCCTGCCCGCCTCGCCGGCCCGCGCCGCCTCGATCGTGGCGTTGAGTGCGAGCAGATTGGTCTGGCTGGCCACTGTCCCGATGATGTCGATGACCTGGACGATCTTGCCGACGGCCTCGCTCAGGACGACCGTGTCCGCCGTCGCCTCGTCGACCAGCGCCTTGGCCGCGTCGGCGATCTCGGAGGTGCGTTGCGCCTCGCTCGCCGCGGTCGCGAGCAGCGCCGAAACCTCGGTGATGGCGTTGGCGACATGGTCGACATGCCCGGAGACGCGCTGCGTCGACTGCGCCGCCGCACCGGCCCGCTCGTCGACGAGCCCCGAGAGCTGCGTGAACGCCGCCGCGGCCTGCGACAGCCGCGCCGCATGCTGCTCGAGCGCCTGGGCGATCGCGGCGATCCGCTCCTGGAAGGTAGCGTTCCTGGCCTGGGCCGCCTCCTGGCGCGCGACCTCGTCGGAGAGGGCGGCCAGCCGGGTCCGGGCGGCCTCGTGCTCGGCCTGCTGGCCGTGCAGATGCGCGAGCAGCGCCCGGCCGAGCATGCCGATCTCGTCGCGCCGCATCGCGAGGCTCAGCAGCCGCTGCTCCTCCGGGCTGCTGCCCGCCAGGGCTCGCGCCATGGCCGTGATCGGGCGGACCAGCCAGCGATGCTCGAGCGTGACGATGACCACCAGGCTGAACAGGCCGAGCAGCGACAGGAGCAGCCGGTTCCGGTGGGCGCTCTCGACATGCTGCGCCAGCCGGGCGCTCAACCGGTCGATCTCCCGGCCCAGCCCGCGCCGCAGCGCCGAGCGCTTGTCGAAGATCACCCTGAGCTCGGCCCTCGCCGTCGCCGTATCCGGCGTCAGCCGGATCGCCGTGGCGCGCGCCGCGATCGCCAGCGCGTCGGCCTGCAGCCGCTCGTCCAGCTGCGTGGCGATGTCTTCGGCCGCGATCGCGATCACCTCGAGGTCGGACGGCTCCGCCCTGCCGCCGGAAAAGATGGCGTCGCTGACGCGCTCGAAGGCGAGCGACGTCGCCTCGAGACGGCTCGCGAGGTCGCTCTGCACCGCGAGCGCCTGCGTGAAGCCGTGAAGCTTGCGCCAGCCGACCAGCTCGATCGCGACATAAAGACAGGACAGCGCGCCGAGGAGCACGCCCCACAGCGCCAGGCGCTGTCCGACCGTCGCCTTGAATGTCCTGGGGAACATGCCCACCCGCGCCGATAGCCGGAGCGGATGGTGCCATACACGCCTGAAGGAGGCGTTAACTACGAGAATCGCGCAAAAAGGGTGCCGTCTCCGGCACCCTCGGCAAGGTCCTGCGCCGTCCTGGCCTCAGAGCTTCTCGACCTGGCCGTATTCCAGCTCGACCGGCGTGGCGCGGCCGAAGATCGAGACCGCGACCTTGAGGCGGGCGCGGGCATGGTCGACGTCCTCGACGACGCCGTTGAACGAGGCGAAGGGGCCGTCGGCGACCTTCACCTGCTCGCCGACCTCGAACACCACCGTCGGCTTCGGCCGCTCGATGCCCTCGGCGACCTGGCCCTTGATCCGCATCGCCTCATGCTCGGGAATCGGCATGGGCTTCGCCTTGTCGGCGCCGAGGAAGCCGGTGACCTTGGGCGTGTTCTTGATGAGGTGGTAGACCTCGTCGGTCATCTCGCACTTCACCAGCACATAGCCCGGAAAGAACTTGCGCTCGGTATCGACCTTGCGGCCGCGGCGGACCTCGACGACCTTCTCGGTCGGCACCAGCACCTCCTCGAACTTGTCGGAGAGGTGGCGCTGCGCCGCCTGGTCCTTGATCGACTGGGCGACCTTGTTCTCGAAGTTGGAGTAGGCGTGGACGATGTACCAGCGGGTGCTCACGGATGATGCCTTCGTTCAACGTGCGCCGAGGATGAGGCCGAGACCCCAGCGGATGACCGTGTCGGTGAAGAGGAAGAACAGGCTCGACACCAGAACCATCAGCAGCACCAGCCCGGTGGTGATCAGCGTCTCGCGGCGCGAGGGCCAGGTCACCTTGGCGGCTTCGCTGCGCACCTCCTGCAGGAACTGGAAGGGATTCGTCTTCGCCATCGGGCTTGTCACCTCGGTTCCGGATTGCCGCGGCAGCGCGGCGATTCGGCGGTCCTGAAAGATTCGCGGCGCGGGGCCCAGGGAGCCGCGCGCCGTCGTTAGGGCGCTTCTTACAACGCGAATGCCCGCTCGCCAAGGGGTTTCGACTCGCCGCCTCAGGGCCGCTCGGCGGCGATCAGCAGGAAGGCCGGGCGCTCGCGCTCCCTCGCCCAGTCCGGCTCGGCCGCGATCTGCCCGGGCGTCGGCCCCCATTCCTCGACATGCCGCAGGCGAAGGCCGAGTCCGATCAGCAGATTGAGATAGCTCGCCAGCGTCCGGTGCTGCTTGACCACGCCCTCGGCCAGCCAGTCGGTGACGCGCGGCCCCTCGTCGAGATAGGCCCCGACCGGCCAGACCGGCAGGCCGGAGGCATCCTCGGACCAGGTCTGGTGGCGCGGCGCCGTCATGATCGGATGCTCGACCGAAAAGACGAAGCGCCCGCCCGGCTTCAGCGCCCGGGCGACGCGGCCGAACACGGCCGGCAGATCGACGAGATAGTGGAAGGCGAGCGAGGAATAGACCAGGTCGAAGCGCCCGGACGGCGGTTCGTAGCGTTCGAGATCGGCGCGCTCGTAGCGGACTGCCGCCGCATCCGTCTGCGCCGTCGCCCGCGCCAGCATCCGCTCGGAGACGTCGACGCCGACGATGTCGGCTGCGCCCTTGCCCGCGGCGAAGCGGCAGAACCAGCCGAAGCCGCAGCCGAGATCGAGCACCGCCGCGCCGGCGAGAGGTGGCAGCAGCGCGCGCAGCGCCGGCCATTCCGGCGCGCCGTCGAGCCCGCGCTGCGAGCGCGGCAACTGGCTGTAGTTCTGGAAGAAGCCGGCGTCGTCGTAGATGTTCTGGGTCATCGCGGATCGGACGGACGGCTGGCAGGGGCGGCAGGGCTCGAACCTGCGACACCCGGTTTTGGAGACCGGTACTCTACCAACTGAGCTACACCCCTGTAGCGCCGGTTGCTTAGCCCGAACCCCGCCGGCTTTTCAAGTCGAAATCGCAACGGCGTCGCACGAAGTTGACTCAACTCGTCAGCCGATCGCGATAAGGCCCGAGCGTCTCGGCATATTTCGCGACGAGGTCGAGCCCGAAGGTGCTCGGCCGCAGTGCCGGCCCGCGATCGTGGATCGTGAGTCCCGCCCGCGCGCCGAAGATGCGCTTGCCGTAGCAGATCAGGCTCTCGATCGACTGCATGATGAAGACGATCGCCGGCAGCACGGCGCGATAGGCCTCCTCCGCCCCGGCCTCGTCGCCGGCGAGGAAGCGCTCATGGACCCGCAGCGCCCAGTCGATCGTGTCCGGCGCCAGGATGAAGCCGACGCAGCCGGCGCGCAGATTGTCGGCGAGCTCCAGCCCGCCGCGGCCGTTCATCACCGGCAGGCGGCCTTCCGTGACCTCGAGCAGCTGACGGATCTCGGTCGCCGGCCCTTCGCCCTTGATCAGGCAGATGTTCGGATGCTGGCGGACGAGTTCGGCGATGTCGCCGGCGGAGAGGCCGCGCCCCATATAGGCCGGCGCGTTCTGGATCGCGACCGGCAGCGTGGTCGCCTCGGCGATGCGGCCGAAGAAGCGGATGTATTCGGCCGCGCCGAAGGCGCCGACCATCGGCGGCTGCAGGATCACCCAATCGGCCCGGGCGGCTTCGGCCGCCCTGACCTGCTCGACCTGCTCGGCGACCGAGCCGCCGAAGATGGTGAAGGCGAGCGGCGCCTTGCCGGCGACGTCCTCCGCCACCCATTCCATCACGGTGAGGCGCTCGGCGAGGCTGAGCTTCGAAACCTCGGTGGCGAGGCCGAGCGCGGCGATCCCATGCACGCCGAGGCCGAGGCAGATCTGCGTCTGGCGCCGCATCGCCGCGCGGTCGAGCCGCTCCTGCGCATCGAACAGGGCGAACGCGATCGCATGGATGCCGGTGAATGGCGGCGTGAAGCCCATCATGTCCTCCCTGATGCGGCACCGACGCGTCGGCGCCGCCTGCCGTCAGTTCAGCATAGGAATCCGGCCATGGGCAGGCACCCGATCTCTCTGCCGGCCTGCATGAGGCGGGCAACGAAACGGGCGGTGTCGCCACCGCCCGTTCACGCCCTGCCGCAGGGGCGGTCTATCGTTCACTTCGGCAGGCGGCCGATGATCTTCTGCTTGCCGTCGACCACCTCGGCCAGGAAGCTCTCGCGCTGGACGTCGCCCTTCTCGTCGAAGCTCGTCTCCATCAGGATGCCCGGCTCCTGCTCCGGCGTGATCGTCGCGCCGTGCAGGGTCGCGGCGATCTTGGTCGGCTCGAACCTGCCGAGCTTCTCCGTCGCCCATTTCACCGCATGGACGGCCATGTAGCCCTTGATGCCGTTATGATCGGGCACGAATTTGAAGCGGGCCTGGAAGCGCTTGCCGAAGTCCTGAAGGGCGGGGATCGGCGCATCGACGGTCTGGCCGACATGGCCGCGCACGCCCTCGGCCGCCTTGCCGGCGAGCTCGATCACCTTCTGGCTCAGGATCGTGGTCTCGCCGATCACCGGCTTGCCGACATTCTGGTCGCGCATCGCCACCAGCAGCCGGGCGCTCTCCTCCTCGTTGAGATAGACGAAGACCGCGTCGACCTCGGCATTCTTCACCTTGATCGCCTCGCCGGCGAAATCCGCCTGGCCCTGCTCGGTCGAGAGGTCGACCGGCACCGCGATGCCGCGGCTCTTCAGCTCCTTCAGGATCGCCTCGTGCCCGCCCTTGCCGAAATCGTTGTTGACCCAGACCACTGCGACGGACTTCGCCTTGACCTCGTCCTTGAGATAGGCGGCGATCTTCGGCATCGCCGCCGACTGGCTGAGCGAGGTCCGGAAGATGAAGGGGTTGCCCTGGGCGGTGTAGGCCGTGCCGTCGCCGGCGGCGAGCTGGGCGATCCCCGCGCGCTGGGCGATCTGCATCGAGGCCATGATCGAGCCGGTATAGACCGGGCCGAGCACCGCATGGGTCCCCTCGTCGACCGCGCGCTGCACGGCGGCGCGGGCATTGGCCGGGTTCGTCTGCGTGTCATAGGCGACGAAGTCGATCTTGCGCCCGAGGATGCCGCCCTTGGCGTTGATCTCCTCGACCGCGAGCTCGATGCCGCTCTTCCAGTTGGTGCCGGCAGTGGCGCCGGGGCCCGAGAGCTCGGCGATGGTGACGAGCTTGACCTTGTCCTGCGCCGCGGCCGGCGCGGCGGCCAGTGCGAGCGCCAGGGCGGCAGCCTTCAGGGCGATATTCATGCGCCTCCTCCCGAGGTTCGATGGGCCGTTATCGGCTCTCCTTACGCGAGCATAAGCACTGGGACACTGTATGCAAGATGATTTGGCAGGTGCGGGCAATCGCGTGAAGGGACGTTCGATGGCTCGTGCCGGGCGCCGGCCCTCCCCCCGCTTGCGGTGGGGAGGGTTGGGTGGGGGGCAGTGCCGCTCGGCGCTTCGCTGAAAGAAGTCCCGAGCCCTGCTTTCCGGCCCCCCATCCCTAGCCCTTCCCCACCGCAAGCGGGGGGAAGGGAATGAGCCTCAACCGGCAGCATCGCTATCTTCAGCCCGGTGCCGCGCCGCTCCGCAGCACGTCGGCATAGACGTCCCTTGCCCGCATGATGTGCCGGTGCAGGATCGCGTCGAGATCGGCCAGGCGGCCGGCGGCGAAGGCCTCGACCATCTGGCGGTGCTCGGCCATGGACCGCTCCTGCTCGCCCTCCAGCGGCACCGACAGATGCGTGCGCAGCGCCGCGACGCGGCCGGAGACGCCGCGATAGGCATTGCCGAGATAGCGGTTGCCGCAATGCCGGAAGAAGACCTCGTGGAAGCCGGTATCAGCCCGGGCATAGTCGCGGCGGGAGCCGCCGGCCTGCGCCGCCTCCATCGCGGCGAGCGCCTCCCTCATCGCGGCGAGCGCCGGCTCGCGCGCCCTGGCGAGGCATTCGCGCAGCGCCTGCGTCTCCAGCATGAAGCGGAAGACGCAGAGCTCGGCGACATCCTCCTCGGTCGGCGCGAAGACGAAGGTGCCCTTCTTCGGCACGATCGTCACCAGCCCCTGCAGCTGCAGGCGCGCCAGCGCCTCGCGCACCGGCGTGCGGCTGACCCCGAGCGCCTCGCTCAGCGCCTCCTCGGACAGGCTCTCGCCGAAGCGCATCTCGGCGTCGACGATCGCCGCGCGCAGCCGGTCCTCGACGATCGCGACCAGCGATTTCGGCTGCTCGACCCGAAGATCAGGCATAGCGCTCCCGCCCCAGGAAGGCCTCGTAGCTCGGCAGGTCGAGCATCGCCGGTTCCAGCGCCCGCGTCGTGCCCGAGCGCTTCAGCTCGCGCGCGAAGGCCGTCATCATATGGGCATAGGCCAGCGTCGACGAGACCGGGTAGCTCAGCACCCGGAAGCCGAACCGCTCGAACTCTTCGGCGGTCAGCGGCGGCACCCTGCCCTCGACATAGTTGAACATCAGCGGCGCCTCGATCTCGCGCAGCGCCCGCTTCATCTCGTCCTCGGATTGCAGCATCTCGAGCAGCACGAGATCGGCGCCGGCCTGCGCATAGGCCCTGCCGCGCGCGATCGCCTCGTCGAGGCCGAGCGGCAGCCTTGCATCCGAGCGGCCGATGATCAGGAAATCGGGGTCGCGCCGGCTCGCAACGGCGATCCGGATCTTCTCGGCGTGCTCCTCGCGCGTGACCAGCGCCAGGCCCTTCATCGCGCCGCAGCGCTTGGGCGTGACCTGATCCTCGAGATGGATCGCGGCGACGCCGGCGGCCTCGTATTCGGCGACGGTGCGGGCGACGTTGTTGAGATTGCCATAGCCGGTGTCGGCGTCGGCGATCAGCGGCACGGTCACCGCCGCGGCCAGCGCCCGGCCGCGCGCCACCATCTCCGTCATGGTCAGGAGTCCGATATCGGGCGCGCCGATCAGGCTGGCGGAGAGGCCGTTGCCGGTCATGTAGACCGCCTCGAACCCGGCCTGCTCGATCGCCCGCGCGCCGATGGCGTCATGGCAGCCGGGCGCGACGACGAGGCCGGGCCGGCGAAGCCTGTCGGCGAGCGAATGGCGCGGGCTCATCGGGGGTCTCCAGGCCGTATGCAAGATACAGGAGCCTCGCATGGCGGCCACGGAGACGCCAGTCCCTCTTCCGTCGTCATTCCGGCCGGAGCGCAGCGAAGCGCCGGCATCCGTCGTAGGACTCGGCGCTCTGCGATGGATTCCGGAGCTGCGCGGCTTCGCCGTTTGTCCGGAATCACGACCCTGTGGGTCTCGGAAACGAAAAAGGGCGGCGTTGCCGCCGCCCTTTCCGTATTCGTCGCAGAGCCGGAGCTTACTCGATGATCGACGCGACGACGCCGGCGCCGCAAAGTTCGCGGTTTCCGCGAACGTCGTTGCCGCTTCGATCACTCGATGATCGAAGCAACAACCCCTGCTCCAACCGTGCGGCCGCCTTCGCGGATGGCGAAGCGCAGCTTCTCTTCCATCGCGATCGGGGTGATCAGCTCGACCGTCATGGCGATGTTGTCGCCCGGCATCACCATCTCCGTGCCCTCGGGCAGGTGCACCACGCCGGTCACGTCCGTCGTGCGGAAGTAGAACTGCGGACGATAGTTGGTGAAGAACGGCGTGTGGCGCCCGCCCTCCTCCTTCGTCAGGATGTACGCCTCGGCCTTGAACTTCTTGTGCGGCTTCACCGAGCCCGGCTTGCACAGCACCTGGCCGCGCTCCACGTCCTCGCGCTTCGTGCCGCGCAGCAGCGCACCGATGTTGTCGCCAGCCTGGCCCTGGTCCAGCAGCTTGCGGAACATCTCGACGCCCGTCACCGTCGTCTTCTGCGTGTCGCGGATGCCGACGATCTCGATCTCCTCGCCGACCTTCACGATCCCGCGCTCGACGCGCCCCGTCACCACCGTGCCGCGGCCCGAAATCGAGAACACGTCCTCGACCGGCATCAGGAACGGCTGGTCGATCGGACGCTCCGGCTGCGGAATGTAGTCGTCGACCGTCTTCATCAGCGCGATCACCGCGTCATGCCCGATCTCCGGCGTCACGCCGTCCAGCGCGGCCTTCGCCGAGCCCTTCGTGATCGGGATGTCGTCGCCCGGGAAATCGTACTTCGACAGAAGCTCGCGGATCTCCATCTCGACCAGCTCGAGCAGCTCCGCATCGTCGACCAGGTCGACCTTGTTCATGAACACCACCAGCGCCGGAACGCCGACCTGGCGCGCCAGCAGGATGTGCTCGCGCGTCTGCGGCATCGGCCCGTCCGCCGCCGACACGACCAGGATCGCGCCGTCCATCTGCGCCGCGCCCGTGATCATGTTCTTCACATAGTCCGCGTGCCCGGGGCAGTCGACATGCGCATAGTGACGCTTCGGCGTCTCGTACTCCACATGCGCCGTCGAGATCGTGATCCCGCGCGCCTTCTCCTCCGGCGCCTTGTCGATCTGGTCATACGCCGTGAACGACGCGCCGCCAGACTCAGCCAGAACCTTCGTGATCGCAGCCGTCAAAGACGTCTTGCCATGGTCAACGTGACCAATCGTACCGATGTTGCAGTGCGGCTTCGTCCGCGAAAACTTCTCTTTGGCCATGACACCTTGTTCCTGACGACGCCCGCGCGGGGCCGGAAAAACGCGGTCGCATTAGGGGGTTTTGCCGCGAAGCGCAAGCTGGAGGGCGCCGGCGCCGGAGACGGCCGGGCAGCCTCGCCTGCGTCGGCGCGCCCCGCCTCCGGGGCGGCTCCGCCCATCTCCCGGCCGCCGAGGCGCTCCGGCCCCGTGCTCGACCGTGCAGTCGGCGCGCGTGCCGGCGCCCCTTCGATCCAGGAATGCTCTAGCGAAACGGCTGCAGCCCGCCGGGCCCGAGCCGGAACAGCGACCGGGTGACCGGATAATCGTCTTTCGTCGCGGCGAGCTCCCGCAGCGCGGCGACGGCCTTGGGGTCGTCGCCGTCGCCGAAGGCGAGCACGCTGCGCCCCGGCATCGCGATCACCACGGTCTTGGGCAGATCGGGAACATCCTTCCAGGGGTTCGGCAGCAGCAGCAACGAGACATTGTAGTCCGGCGGCTCGAAATTGAAGGTGCGGATCAGGCCGTAATCATGGATTGCGATGGTCTTGGCGCGTCGCTCGAGATTGGCCAGCGCCGCCTTGAACACCGCGGCGTCGTCCATGCCGTAGCGCCGCCCCTCGCCGACCGAGACGAAACGGGTGATCCGCGGCAGGTCGAGCGCCGGCACGACGATGACGTCGCCCGCGAGCGGCAGGTGCAGCAGCTTGCCGTCCGGCACGCCCTGCTTGCGGGCCAGCGCCGAGAACTCCTCGACATAGGAACGATTCTTGAGGACCGGCAGCAGCGCATCGCGGAAGCGGGCGATCTCGGCCGGGCCGGGCCGGTTCGGGTCGCCGCCGTCCGCGAGTCGGTCGAGCTTCTGCAGCAGGCTGTCGAAGGCCTTCTGCCGGTGCCGCGCGTCGGGCTCGGCGTTGAGCTGGGCCGACAGGGACGCCAGCCCGAACCGCATCTCCCGGCCGCCGGCGATCACGACGAGGTCGCCGGCATCCCGGCGCGAGGCGCCGATGCCGGGCCGGCCGCGGCTCGCCGCCTGCAGCATCTCGGCGAGCTCGGCCTCGCTGATCGGCCGCGCCTCGTTCAGCCGCCTGCGGTCCAGCGCCGCCGCGGCGGCCGTGAAGCCGATCAGACAAGCCAGTGCCAAACCCATTGCCCGAAAAAAGCTGCCCATGACGCCCCCTCGCCACACGCATTAAGATATTATTTACGCTACGACACAACCAGTGCGAGCGCAAGCCCCTGCCGCCGTCTCGGCGACCGGCTGGCACGACCGGGCGACTGGGTCCCGGAGCGCTTTCGGCCGGGCTGCACCGTCATTGCGGGCGCAGCGAAGCAATCCGGGAGGAAAGAGCCCTGCTGCCGCCGGATGGCGTCGGCACTGCGCTCCTCGCGATGGCGGTTCGCGCGCTCCAACTCGAGCGAGGAATGCTCTAAACTCTCAGCATCGATCACGTATCTGCATTTGGACGATTCCGCCCAAATGCAGCGTGATCTAGAAGCGGCCTTCCCTCCGACGTCACGGACATGTCCCATGAGCCAACCCAAGCCCGGCCCGCGCATCGCCATCACCTATTGCAGCATGTGCAACTGGCTGCTCCGCTCCGCCTGGATGGCGCAGGAGCTGCTGCAGACCTTCGGCCAGGATCTCGGCGAGGTCGTGCTGATCCCGCGCACCGGCGGCATCTTCCAGATCCACTATGATGGCGAGCTGCTCTGGGACCGCACCGCCGATGGCGGCTTCCCGGATGTGAAGCAGCTCAAGCAGCGCGTGCGCGACCGGCTCGATCCCGAGCGCGATCTCGGCCATCTCGACGACCACAAGAAGAAGCTCGTCGAGAGCTGAGGGGCCGCGCGCCCGACGTCATCGTGAAAGCGCTCCCGAGGCCTTCTCGAAAGTCGCTCCAGCGAGTCGGCTGGCGATGTTTTCGAGAACCGGAGCGCAGCGGACATCGGTCCGTGAGCACCGGAAGCGCAGAAAACGCCGTCAGACGTCCGCTGGAGTAGAGTTTCGGGACGGCCTCAGATCCCGCCGCCGCAGTCGCGCGCCAGGATCTGGTCCATCGAGCGCGAGGGCTCGGCGCAGCCGGCCTCGCCCACCACCTTGGCCGGCACGCCGGCAACCGTGGTGTTGCGCGGCACCGCCGCGAGCACGACCGAGCCGGCCGCGACGCGGGCGCATTGCCCCACTTCGATATTGCCGAGGATCTTGGCGCCGGCGCCGATCAGCACGCCCTTGCGGATCTTGGGATGGCGGTCACCGCCCTGCTTGCCCGTGCCGCCCAGGGTCACGTCCTGCAGCATCGAGACATTGTCCTCGATCACCGTGGTCTCGCCGACGACGAGGCCCGTGGCATGGTCGAGGAAGACGCCCTTGCCGATCGTCGCCGCCGGGTTGATGTCGGTCTGGAACACCTCGGAGGAGCGGCTCTGCAGATAGAGCGCGAAATCGCGCCGGTCCTGCCGCCACAGCCAGTTCGCCAGGCGGTGCGTCTGCAGCGCGTGGAAGCCCTTGAAATAGAGCACCGGCTCGATCAGCCGGTAGCAGGCGGGGTCGCGGTCGAGCACGGCGAGGACGTCGGCGCGGATGCCCTGCCCGATCTCGGGATCGGCCGCGATCGCCTCGTCGAAGGCCTGGGCGATCAATTCGGCCGGCACGGCGCCATGGCCGAGGCGCGCCGCGATCCGGTGACCGACCGCCGCCTCGAAGCTCGGCTGGTTCGAGATCGTCGCCAGGATGAAGCTCGCCAGCGCCGGCTCGCTCGCGATCGCCTGCTCCGCCTCGTTGCGCAGGCGCGACCATACGGGGTCGAGCCGGTCGAGCCCGGTCGCAGGGTCGCGGATGTCGATGATCGGGCGCCCGGGTGGCATGGCGGTCTCCGCTGCGGTTGGCGCTCGGGCAATTCCTGCCACGAAAGCATCGTGCCGGAGCACATGGTCCCGCCTTCTAGCGGAATCAAGCCGCGAAGAACAAGAATCAATCTGCGAGCGCATCCGCCCAAGCCATTGCTGTAGAATAATATTCTCCAGATGGAGAAGGATGTTCTACGGCCGGTGCTCCAGGAACGCGACCACGGCCTGCTTGTGCGTGCGGTCGCCGACGGCGAGATTATGGTCGCGTCCCTCGATCGCGAAGCTCTCCGCGCCGGGGATCAGCGCCGCCAGCTCCGGGCCGGAGCCGGCGACATCGTCCCTGGTCCCGACGCTGACCAGGGTCGGCGCCGCGATGCGGCCGACCTCCTCTGCCGTCAGCGTCTGGCGCGAGCCGCGGATGCAGGCGGCCAGGGCCCTGAGGTCGCTGCCGGTGCTCTCGGCGAAGGCGCGGAACATGCGCTGCATCGGGTCGGTCAGGTCGGCGAGCGAGGGCGCCTCCATCGCGTCGGCGATGCCGAGCGGCAGGCCGACGCCCTCGACCAGATGGATGCCCAGGCCTCCGAGCAGGAGCGAGCGCACGCGCCCGGGATGGGCGAGCGCCAGATGCGCCGAGATGCGCGCGCCCATCGAATAGCCCATGATGTCGGCGCGCTCGATGCCGAGATGGTCCAGCAGCCGGCGCGCATCCTCGGCCATGACGGTGGAGCGATAGGCCTGCGGGTCGTAGAGCTTCTGGCTGCGGCCATGGCCGCGATTGTCGAACAGCACGACGCGCCGCCCGGCATGGGTCAGCGTCTTCGTCCACTGCGTGTTGACCCAGTTCACCGCATGGCTCGAGGCGAAGCCGTGAATCAGCAGGATCGGATCGCCCCCGCCCGCGCCGGTCGGGGCGAGGTCGAGATAGGCGATGGTCACGCCGTCGGAATCGAATGTCTGCATCGGCCCTGCCGCCAGGCTGTTGTGTCGCGGCAGCTCTGCCATGGCGGCGCGGCTTTGGGTAGCCGCAGCCGGCGCAGAGAGGCGGCTCGAATCCATCGAGGCCTCACTCTGGGGAGCCCCGCAGGCGCGTCTCGAAGGATGAGGGCCCAGGAGAAGCCCGCGCCCCCTTTCCGCCGCGCCGCGCGCCGCTTATGACGAACCGCATGAGCGAGCAAGCGCACCCTTCGGCCGGCGGCCGTATCGAACTGGTCGACCTCGGCCGCGGCATCGCGCTGCTCGCGATGTTCGTCTACCATTTCGCCTATGATCTTTCCTATTTCCGGCTGATCCGGGTCGATGTCGTCTCCGATCCCGCCTGGCGCGCCTTCGCCCGGCTGATCGCCGGCTCCTTCCTGGTGATCGTCGGCTTCAGCCTGGTGCTGGCGACGCGCAAGGGCTTCGACCGCGGCGCCTATCTGCGCCGGCTCGCCCTGGTCGCCTGCGCGGCGATCCTGGTCACCTCGGCGACCTGGTTCGCCCTGCCGGACATCTTCATCTTCTTCGGCATCCTGCACCATATCGCGCTGGCGAGCGTGCTGGCCCTGCCCTTCCTGTTCCTGCCGACAGCCGTGATCGCGATCGCCGCGGCGGTCGTCTTCGCTTTGCCCTTCATCCTGGGGCACGACCTGTTCACCCAGGACTGGCTCGCCTTCCTCGGCTTCGGCCCCTGGCCGCTCACCGCCGATTTCGTCCCGCTCTTCCCCTGGTTCGGCTGCGTGCTCGCCGGCATGGTGCTGGCCCGGCTCGTTCTCCCGACAGCGCGGGAGAGCGGCTGGGCACGGTGGCGGGCGGGCTCGGCCCCGGCCAGGCTCATCGTCCTCGGCGGCCGCAACAGCCTGTTCGTCTATCTCGTCCACCAGCCGCTCTTCATCGGCGCGCTGTTCCTGTTCATGCAGGCGACCGGGCAGATGGCCGGCCCTAAGCTGCCCGACGCCGAGGCCGCGCCGTTCCTGGCCGCCTGTCAGCGCTCCTGCACCGGGACCGGCACGCCGAAGGAGATCTGCGAGCGGGTCTGCTCCTGCTCGATGGACGGGCTCAAGCAGGCCGATCTCTGGGTCAAGGCGCTGGCCGATGCCCTGAGCCCCGCCGAGACCGAGCGGGCCCGCGAGATCGGCCTCGCTTGCGCCCGCCGCCCCTGATCTTCCCGTCGTTCCGCGGCGGCGACGCCGCAGAGCGCCAAATCCGCCTCGCGCGCGCTGGCGCGACCCGCGGCGAGGCATTATGGTGCCGCCGAATTCGCAAGGACGAGACTCATGGCAGCCGATCACGGCACCCCGCATTTCCACAACGAGCCCGGCGTCGCCGTCATCCATGTCGGCGCGCGCGAGTTCATGTGCATCGGCGCCAAGCCGCCCTTCGACCATCCGCATGTCTTCCTCGACATGGGCTCGGACGACGAGATCGTCTGCCCCTATTGCTCGACGCTGTTCAAATACGAGCCCTCGCTCGGCCACGGCCACTGCAAGCCGGCCGAGTGCGAATACCACGACGCTGCCGCCAAGGCGGCGTGAGGACATCCCGCGAGCATGTTCCGCAAAAGTCGGAACCACTTTTGCGAGGAGAGCATGCTCAACTTATTGATCCTGCGCGAACTCTTTCGTTGAGCCGATATTGGCTGAACGGAATGCGCGCTGGGCTCGGCGGGGCATGATATCGTGACCACTCTCCCGATCCTGATCGCCGGCGCCGGCATCGGCGGCTTGACCGCCGCGATCGCGCTCGCCCGCCGCGGCATCCCCGTCATCCTCGCCGAGAAGCGCACCCGCTTCGACGAGGCCGGGGCCGGCATCCAGGTCTCGCCCAATGCCGGGCGCGTGCTCGAATCGCTCGATCTCGGCCTCGCCCTGCGCCGCACCGCGATCCGGCCGGAGGCTCTGGAGATCGGCCATTGGCGCGGCGGCGCCCCCCTGCTCGCCATGCCCTTCGCCCCGCCGGTTGAGGGCGCGACGCCCTCGCGCTCGCTGAGGCGGGCCGACCTCCACCAGCTGCTGCTCGATTCGGCCAGGACCCTGCCCAATATCCGCTGGCTGATCGGCCGCGGCCTCGTCGACGCGCACGAGACCGAGGCGGGCATCGCGGCCGTCCTCGCAGGCGAGAGCGGCCAGACCGAGACGGTCGACGCGATGGCCCTGATCGGCGCCGACGGGCTTTGGTCGCGCGCCCGCTCCCTGATCGGCGACGTCCGCGAACCCGGCTTCACCGGCTGGGAGGCCTGGCGCTCGCTGATCCCCGCCGAAGGGTTGCCGGAGGCGCTGCGCCGCCCGGTCGTCGCGCTGCATCTCGGCCGCGCCCGCCATGCCGTGCACTATCCCGTCGCCAGCGGCAGCGAGATCAACCTCGTCCTCGTGCGTGCCGCGGCCGAGGCTCGTCCCGGCTGGTCGCGCGAGGGCGATGCCTCGCAGTTGAACGAGCTCGCGGCCAGCGCCGGCGCCGGCCTGCGCGAGCTGATCGGGCGCGCGCCGAACTGGCGGATCTGGTCGCTCTACGACCGGCCGCCCGCGCTTATGGCGAAAGGCCGCATCGCCCTGCTCGGCGACGCCGCCCACCCGATCCTGCCCTTCCTCGCCCAGGGCGCGGCCCTCGCGATCGAGGACGCCGCGGTGCTGTCGCATGAGCTCGCCACGCGGCTGGCGCGCGAGGGAACGGGCGCGGTGCCGGCGGCGCTGGCGGATTACGCCCGGGCCCGCGGCGAGCGCGCCATGCGCGTCCAGCAGGCCAGCCGCAAGAACGGCGAGGCCTATCATCTCGGCCGGCCCTGGAGCTATGCGCGCGACTTCGCCATGCGCCGCCTCGGACCCGACGGCATGCGCCGGCGCCATGCCTGGATCTATGACTGGCGCGCACCGGGCTGAGCTGTCGCCGTCATTCCGGGGCGCCGCGAAGCGGCGAGCCCGGAAGCCATGAACACGGCATCGTCACCAGGGCGCAGTTCGACGCGTCTCGTCGACAAGCATCAGTGTTCATGGCTTCCCGGCTCGGGCCTTTGGCCGGCCCCGGAAAGACGGATGTCGTTCCACCGCAAACCCGGATCTCGTTGACGAAATCGTCATCGCCCGGGCGTCCCTGATCTCGTCAGCGCCGCATTCGCTTCCTAGATTGTCGGCGGGTGACGCGAAACGAAACGAGCCATGATCCGTATCGACCTCAACAACGCCGCCAGCGCCAGGCTGGTCCGCTTGCCGCGCTGGGCGAGCTGGCTCGTCATGGCCGGGGCCTTCGTCGTCGGGGTGCTGCTCTTCCTGGTCGCGGCGAGCCTGGCGCTGATCCTGGTGCCGGTCGTGATCGCCGGCGGCGCCTTCGCCGCCTGGCAGATGCGCCGCCGCATGCGCGCCGCCGGCATCGACCCGCAGAACCCGTTCGGCCGCGAGCCGCCCGGAGCCGCCCGCGTCGAGATCGTCGACGCGGAGTATCGGGTGATCGAGCCCGGCGAGCGGCGCTGACGGGAACAGTCGGGATCGTCCGCCTCAGCCACGCGCCGCAAGCTCCGCCCGCAGCCTGGCATTCTCCGCTTCGAGTTCCTCGAGCCTCTGCCGTATCGGCGCGAGCGCCGGCGCCAGCTCGGCCTCGCTGAAGCGCGGCGTGATGTGCTGCGGGCAGTTCCAGTCGAAGGCCTCGACCGCGATGGTGACGCCGCGCTCGGGCACGGCGCGATAATCCGGCAGGATCAGCCGCCGTGCCAGCTCCGGCTCGGCCGCGAGATCGTGGAAGCGCGCTCGGCCGAAGATCTTGAGCCGGGCCCGGTGGCCGTAATCCATCAGGAACAGGCAGAGCCGGTCATCGGCCGTGAGATTGCCGAGGCTGAGATATTGCCGGTTGCCGCGCAGATCGGCGAAGCCGAGCGTCGCCTCGTCGAGCACGCGCAGGAAGCCGGCGGGCCCGCCGCGATGCTGCAGATAGGGCCAGCCGGTTTCCGACACGCTCGCCAGATAGAAGGAATCGCGCGCCGCGATGAAGTCGGCCTCGGCCTCGCCGAGCCGGTCGTTATGCGGCTCGCCCTGCTCCTGCCTGGCGTAGGTGCGCCGGCTGCCCTGCGCCTCCTGCGCCGCCCTGACGGCGGGCGTGGTCGCGATCTCGAGGAAACGGTGTGTCATCTCGCTGGCCTCCGCCGTCGAGATGACCATTCCATGATCGGATCACAATCGCCGCTGGAGGCAGTTCAGAATTCCGCCCGGCGCAACAACCACCGTCATGCCGGCAGTCGCGCCAGCACGATCCCGGCAGCGGCGCAGCCCGCCAGCACCGGGATCATCCCGAGCTTGAGGCGCAGCAGCGCGATCATCGCCGCGACGGCGAGCACGGCCGCTCGCCAGTCGAGCGAGGCCAGCACCGGCAGATCGGGCGCCAGCGGGCCGATGACGACCGGCTGCACGACCCGGAACAGGACGTGCAGGCCGAACCAGAGCGCGAGATTGGCGATGACGCCGACCACCGCCGCCGTGATCGCGGTGAGCCCGGCCGAGAGGGCGCGGTTGCCGCGCAGCGCCTCGATATAGGGCGCCCCGAGGAAGATCCAGAGGAAGCAGGGCGCGAAGGTGACCCAGACCGTCAGCAGCCCGCCGAGGCTGCCGGCGACGAGCGGGTCGAGCCCGCCATGCGCCCGCCAGGCGGCGACGAAGCCGACGAATTGCAGCACCAGGATCAGCGGGCCCGGCGTGGTCTCGGCCAGGCCGAGCCCGTCCACCATCTCGCCGGCGAAGAGCCAGCCATAGCCGTCGACCGCCGCCTGCGCGACATAGGCGAGCACGGCATAGGCGCCGCCGAAGGTGACCACCGCCATGGCGCTGAAGAAGGTGCCGATCTGGGCGAAGACGCTGCCGGCCCCGCCGCTCAACCAGAGCAGCGCCACCGGCCCGAGCCAGAGCGGCAGCCAGAGCGCCAGCACCTTGAGTGCCCGCGCCGCGGAGGGCTCCGCATGGCTGAGCTCGCCGCGCTCGAACATCAGGTCGACGACGCCCTTGAACTCCGGCGCGCCGTCCTGTCCGGCGTGTCCGCCGCCGCCGAACAGCGCCGGGGCCCAGCGCTGGCCGAGCCAGCCGATCAGGCCGGCTCCGAGGATGACGAGCGGGAACGGCGCCTTGAACAGGAAGAGCGCGAGGAAGGCGGCCACGGCGATCGCGATCATCGCCCGGTTCTTCAGCGCCCGCCTGCTGATCCTCAGCCCCGCCTCGATCACCACCGCGAGCACCGCCGCCTTGACGCCGAAGAAGGCCGCGTCGACCAGCGGGATCTGGCGGTAGAGCACATAGAGCAGGGAGAGGCCCCACATCACCAGCGCGCCCGGCAGGATGAAGAGCAGGCCGGCGATCAGCCCTCCCGCCGTCCGGTGCATCAGCCAGCCGATATAGGTGGCGAGCTGCTGCGCCTCGGGGCCCGGCAGCAGCATGCAGTAGTTGAGCGCGTGCAGGAAGCGACGCTCGCCGATCCAGCGCCGGTCCTCGACCAGCTCCTTGTGCATCAGGGCGATCTGCCCGGCCGGCCCGCCGAAGGAAAGCAGGCCGACCCTGAGCCAGACCCGCGTCGCCTCGGCGAGGCTCGGCGTGGCGGGGGGGGCCGTCGCCGCCCCCTCGTTCGTCGCGGCCGTCATCGTCCGGTCCTCAGCTCTTCACCGGCACGGACGGCCAGTTGTGGGTTTCTTCGCTCGCATCGCGGCACCAGCGATAGAAGGCGTCATAGAGAAGCATGCCGGCCTCGAGCTGTGCCAGATCGTCGCGATACATCCGTGACAGGCCGAGCGACGCCGCGAGGAAGCCGGCGGCCTGCGGCGCGAGGTCGAGCCGGGCCGTGTCGGCCGCCCGCACGATCGTCGCGAGCTGGTCGAGCGCCGGCGACGACAATCCGAACGCCTCGATCATCGTGTCGAAGCTGCAGCGCTCGCCGCGATGGCTCCAGAACACGCCGTCAATGTCGAACGGCGTCGCCCCGAAGCGATCGGCGACCGCCGGCACCTCCGAGGCCGAGACGAACAGGAAGACCGCCTCGCGGTCGACGAAGCGGCGGATCAGCCAGGGACAGGCGATGCGGTCGACCTTGGGCCGCGCGCGTGTCACCCAGAGGGTGCGCCCTCCGGCATCGCGCTTCGGCAGCTTGCCGGGTTCGACCAGCAGCCCGCCGGCCTCGCGCCAGGCCTCGAAGCCGCCGGCGAGGTTCTCCGCCGCGACGCCCTCATGGCGCAGCCAGGCGGCGACGCCTTCGCTGAGCTTCTGCCCGCGCTGGCAGATGACGACGACCTTGCCGCCGGCATAGGCGCCGGCCCATTCAGCAACGTCGCGATGGCTGCGCCGCTCGCTCGCCGGCAGCAGGCGCGGATCGGCGGCGACATCCTCGTCGATGCGGACATCGATCAGGATCGGCGCGTCCGGCAGGCCGACGAGCCGGGACAATTGCGCAGGCGTGATCTGGATGTTGGAAGACATGAGCGTCCATCCTTGTACCAAGGAGAGTGGACGCGATCCTTGGGCTGACGCCTCACGGGGCGGTCGCGACTGGCCCCTGCGGAGAGTTTAGATCACCGGGATTTCGTGGCGTCAATCGCACTCGCGTCATGCTCGCCCTTGTGGCGAGCATCCACGTCTCGAACACCGCATTGCATCCGGAAAGACGTGGATGGTCGGGACAAGCCCGACCATGACGACAAAGCTGCGTTCGCCGGATCAATCCACCCGGCTGACCAGCAGCTTGTCGATCCGCCTGCCGTCGAGATCGACCACCTCGAAGCGCCAATGGCCCTTCTGAAAGCTCTCGCCGACATTGGGCAGCCGGTTCATCTCGGCCAGCACGAAGCCGGCGACGGTCTGGTAGTCGGCGTCGCGCGGCACATGGATGCCGAGCTCGTGCGAGAACTCGTCGACCTGCATCCAGCCGGCGACAAGGAAGGAGCCGTCGGCCCGCGGCACGATCGCCGGCTCCTCCTCGTCCTCGTCCTGGAAGGCGCCGGTGATCGCCTCGAGCACGTCGCTCGAGGTGATGATCCCCTCGAAATGGCCGTACTCGTCGAAGACCAGCGCCATGTGGACATGCGTCGCGCGGATCGCGCGCAGCACGTCGAGCGCGCCGGTGGTGTCGAGCACGACCGGAGCCTCGCGGACCAGGCCGCGCAGCTCGACCTTGTCGTCGGCCAGGGCCTCGAACAGCTCCTTCATCTCGATGATGCCGATGATCGAATCGGCCTCGCCATCCTGTGCCGGCAGCCGGTTGCGCCTGGTCGCGCGCACCTGGCTGCGGATCTCCTCGAGCGAATCGGCGAGATCGATCACCTCGACCTCGCGGCGCGGCGTCATCAGCGCCCGCGCCGAACGGTCGGCGAGGCGCATCACGCCGGAGATCATCTCGCGCTCGTCGCGCTCCAGCACGCCGGCGGTCTCGGCCTCCGCGATGATGGTGCGGACCTCCTCCTCGGTGACGGTCTCCTCAGGCTCGCCCTTCTGGCCGAGCAGCGCCAGCATCAGCCGGCCCGAGGCGTCGAGCAACCAGACCAGGGGCGAGGCGACCTTGGCGATCAGCGCCATGGTCGGGGCGACGCGCGCGGCGACCCGCTCGGCGTCGCGCAGGGCGATCTGCTTCGGCACCAGTTCGCCGACGATCAGCGAAAGATAGGTGATCAGCACGACGACGGTGCCGACGCCGAGCGCGTCGGCCACAGTGTTCGAGAGGCCCTGCGTGCCGAGCCATTCCGACAGGCGGGCGCCCAGCGTCGCGCCCGAAAAGGCGCCGGAGAGCACGCCGACCAGCGTGATGCCGATCTGGACCGTCGAGAGGAAGCGGCCGGGATTCTCGGCCAGGCGGATCGCCGTCGCGGCCCCCTTGCTGCCCTGATCGCTGAGGACCTTCAGCCGTGCCGGGCGGGACGAGACCACCGCGAGTTCGGACATGGCGAGCACACCGTTGATGACGGTGAGGACGACAACGATCAAGATCTCCGTTAACAAAACCGGCTCGGGAGCTGCAGCGCCGCACTCTGTATCGGCCTGCTTCTGCGCCGCTTATAACGCATCGACGGTCGAACGCGATGGGAGAAGGCGATGCCCCAGGACGATTCCCGCCAATTCGCTCCGGCGACGCAGCGCAATCGCGAGCCGATCCTGGCCGTGCTGAGCGAGGTCCTGCCGGCCAGCGGCCTGGTGCTCGAGGTCGCGAGCGGCTCCGGCGAGCACGCCGTCCATTTCGCCGCCGCCTTCCCCGGCCTCGTCTTCCAGCCGAGCGACCCCGACCCCGCGGCGCTCGCCAGCATCGACGCCTGGGCGGCGGAGAGCGGCCTGCCCAATCTGCGCCCGGCCATCCGCCTCGATGCCACCGCCCGGGATTGGCCGGTCGCCCGGGCCGAGGCGGTTCTCTGCATCAACATGGTCCACATCTCGCCCTGGGCGGCGACGGAGGGGCTGATCCGGCAGGCGGCGCGGCTCCTGCCGGCCGGCGGCCCGCTCTATCTCTACGGCCCCTATCGCCAGGGCGGCGTGCCGCTCGCCCCCAGCAACGCCGTCTTCGACGACAGCCTGCGCCGGCGCAATCCGAAATGGGGCCTGCGCGAGCTCGAGGCCGTGGCCGAGCTCGCCGCCGCCGCCGGCTTGGGCGAGCCGCAGGTCACGGCGATGCCGGCGAACAATCTCAGCGTGGTGTTCCGCAAGCGATAGCGCGCGCCTCCCTTCTCCCCTTGCGGGAGAAGGTGGCTCGGCGAAGCCGAGACGGATGAGGGGGGGCACAGCTCTTGAAAGCTTCGGAAAGCGTCGCGGAACGCTCATGATCAGCGTCGCGCGCCCCCTACCCCGGCCCTCTCCCGCAAGGGGAGAGGGAGGCGATCGCGCTCTCAGCCGCCGTCGCAGCTCGTCTCCTGCGTCGCGCAGATGCGGTCGACCCAGGCGCGGAAGCGGCCGGCCTCCGCCCCCGCCCTGGCGGCCGGCTCGATCGCGAGGCCTGACAGAACCTCGCTGCCCGCCGGGAACGGCCCGTATTCGACCAGCGCCCATCGTCCGCTGCAGCCGAGGAGCCGGCCGTTCCGGACGAAGGCGTCGCCGTCGAAGCCCATGCCGTCCTGGCCGGAGAGGATGGCGGCCGCCCTGGCATCCGGCCTCTGCCGGCCGGCCGTCGCCTGCGACTTCACCGTCAGCTTGCGCCCGCTCACCCAGCCCGAGCCCTTGAACATCGGGCGCGGCGCCGCCTCGGTCAGAAGCTCGTTGTCGCGCGCTTTGGCGATCCTGAACCAGCCATTGGCGCCGGCGCTGACCTCGACCTCGACCATGGCGCGCACCGGCGGATCGTCGCCGCTGAGCTTCACCGGCGGCAGCGTGCCGACCACCCTGTGGCTCGTGCCCGGGCCGGCGCGGACATTGAGCCCCTGCGGATCGGTCTCGCTGACGAAGGCGCCGAAGGAGCAGGCGACCTGCCCGGCCGGCGCCGGCGCGACGCCGTCCGGCTGCGCCCGCGCTCCGGGGGCTGCGAGCAGAAGAGCGGCGATCAGGCCGAGGGCGTCACGACGCTGCATTGACCAGCACATAATAGAAGGCGCTGGGCTTGCCGACCGCCTTGAGGAAGGTCGGATAGCGGTTCTTCGGCACGGTCTGGCAGCCGGCCGACCAGGTGTTTGGCTCGAGGACCGTGTCCGCCCCGCCGCGGTGGATGTACATGCTGGTCCCCGCCCCTTTCGTGTCGATGCGGCTCTTGTCGTCCTGCGTGAAGCGCCCGTCGCCATCGGTGTCGCGCTCGGCGACCTGCGTCGTCTTCACCTGGAAGGCCCGGTCGCCGAGGAAGCCGCCCTTCTTCTCGAAATACTGGTAGGTGCCCTCGATCAGCCGGCCGGCATCCTTGATGCGGTCATTGTTGACGTCGACGCCGTCGGCCTTGCTGAACTTCACGCCCTTGTAGCGCTTGTCGCCGCTGCCCGCACGCTGCGAATACTGCGCGCCCGGCTCGGTGCAGATCGGAAAGGTCGAGAGCTCGCGGAAGCGCCCGGTCCGGCGCATCACCACGACGAGGTCGTCATAGGAACCCTTGCCATGGTTGGCGATGGTGCTGCTCTCCTTGCGCAGCGCCAGGAGGACGAGGCGGCCGAAGGCGAGGTCGAAGCGCGCCTGCGCCGAGCCGAAACGCCAGAAGATCGCCGAATAGGAATCGAATGCCTGCTTCGGCGTCCGGAATTGCGGCCGGTCGGCCGAGGGTCGCCGGAAGCGGGCGTCGAGGATCTCGCCGTAGAAGCCGCGCCAGTCACGCAGGCTGCGCAGCCGCGCTTCGCCGGCCGGGCTGAGATTCACCTCGACGACGCGCCAGAAGAAATCCTGCAGGTCGGGAGGCACCGCCGCGACGATGTCGCGCCACTGCGAGAAGGCGATGACCCGGTCCTGGCGCAGGCAGCGGTCGAACTGCCGGGCGAAATGGGCGAAATCGAGCCTGGCGAGATCGGGACGGCGGACGCTCATTCTCCGCGCTCCGGTCCTTGGCGCAGCCGCATCGAACCCTCCACCGCTGCATCGTCCCCGCACGACCATAAGGCGGCGCCGCCCGAAAGGTCAGCGGCGTGCGACCGGTCTCTCGACGGAATGTGGCGGTCTGACGTGTCTTCGCCCGGGCCCGGCGCGTCCCCCCGGCCTTCATTCGCCGGGCGGCCGCCCGCGCGGCCTTCCGGAACGAGGGCTGCCTGGTGCCTCCGAAGGCTCTCAGAGCACCATGGGCAGCACGAAGAAGCCGCCGATGACGACCACCGCCAGCGCCAGCGCGGTCATCGGCAAATGCTTCTCGATGAAGATGCGGATGTTGTCGCCATAGAAGCGCAGCGCGACCGCGATCATCGCGAAGAAGGTGACGCGCGAGATCACCATGCCGAGCGTGAACTTCCAGATGTCGAAATGCAGGAAGCCGGACATGATCGTGACGATCTTGAACGGGATCGGCGTCAGCCCCTTGGTCAGCAGCACCCAGAACCAGTAGTCCTGCGAGGTGTGGATCAGGTGCGCCGCCTTCTCCTGCAGGCCGTAGATGCCGATCAGCCAGGCGCCGACCGACTCATAGAGCAGCGCGCCGATCGCATAGCCGAGATAGCCGCCGGTGACCGCGCCCAGCGAGCAGACGCCGGCATAGAACCAGGCCCGGTCGGGCCGCGCGATGCACATCGGGATCAGCAGTGGGATCGGCGGCAGCGGGCTCACCGAGCTTTCGATGAAGGTGATGGCGAAGAGCAGCCAGGGCGCAGCCGGGTGGGACGCGTACGAAACGCACCAGTCATAAGCACGCTTGAGCATGAAGTGAAAAACCGATCCTGGGTTCTCGCGCCGGTTGCAGGGCGGCCCTGCGTCCCATGCATTAATCCATCTGGCGCGATCAGGCCAGAGATTCTCTTGGGCTAGAGCCCGTTCCGATCGGCTTGCACCGCAGGCCGACCGGATGCAGCTCCGGAGTCCATCGCGCATCCCGGCGTCGAATGCGCGACGGATTCGTGTCGGGATTGCGGAGCGGCTCAGCGGAGCCGCTCGAGCGCCTCCATGATCTTGAGCTTGCGCGCCTCGGCGGCGGCCTTGCGCTCGCGGTTCTCCTCGACGATCTCCTCCGGCGCCCGCGCCATGAAGTCCGGATTGCCGAGCTTGCGATCGACGGCGGCGATGTCCTGGTCGAGCTTGCCGAGCTCCCTGGTGAGGCGCGCCCGCTCGGCGTCGAGGTCGATGATGCCGGCGAGCGGCAGCGCCGCCACCTCGCCGCGCACGATGATCTGGGCCGACTGGCCCGGCGCCTCCTCGGCGAACTCGATCGCGGAGAGCCGCGCCAGCCGCTCGATCATCGGGGCCCAGACCTCGACCGCCGCCCTCGTCGCCGCGCTCGCCTTGACCAGCACCAGCGGCACCTGCGTTCCGCCCGGGACATTGGTCTCGGAACGGATCGAGCGGATGTCGGAGATCAGGTCGACCACGAAGCCGATCTCGGCCTCCGCCGTCTCGTCGACCAGCGCCGACAGCTCCGGCCAGCGCGTCAGGCAGACCAGGCCCGCCTCGCCGGCCGGCACGGCGCGGGGCGCCCCGGCATTGGCCTTCTGCGCCCAGAGCTCCTCGGTCAGGAACGGCATGAACGGGTGCAGCAGCTGGCAGATCAGGTCGATGACATGGGCGACCGTCGCCTGCGTCTCCGCCCGCGCCGCGGTGCCGGCCGCGTCGAGCTCCTCGGCCTGCAGAACCGGCTTCGACAGTTCGAGATACCAGTCGCAGAACTGGCCCCAGACGAAGCGATAGGCCGCGTCCGCCGCCTCGTTGAACTTGAAGCTTTCGATGCCGGCGGCGACCGCCTCGGCCGTGCGCGCCGCCTCGGACAGAATCCAGCGATTGAGCGGCAGCCTGGCCGTGGCCGGATCGAACCCCTCCGCCCGCAGGCAGCCATTGATCTCGGCGAAGCGCGCCGCGTTCCAGATCTTCGTCGCGAAATTGCGATAGCCCTCGACGCGCGAGGTCGCGAGCTTGATGTCGCGCCCCTGCGCCGCCATCGCCGAGAGCGTGAAGCGCAGCGCATCCGCCCCGTATTTGTCGACCAGCACCAGCGGATCGATGACGTTGCCCTTCGACTTCGACATCTTCGCGCCCTTTTCGTCGCGAACGATGGCGTGGATGTAGACGTCGCGGAACGGCACCTCGCCCATGAAGTTGAGGCCCATCATCATCATCCGGGCGACCCAGAAGAAGATGATATCGAAGGCCGTGACCAGGGTCGCGGTCGGGTAATAGCGCTTGAGCTCCGGCGTCTCCTCCGGCCAGCCCAGGGTCGAGAACGGCCATAGCGCCGAGGAGAACCAGGTGTCGAGCACGTCCTCGTCGCGCTTGAGCTCGACCGGGTCGCCGTAATGGGCCAGCGCCAGGGCCTGCGCGCCGGCCTCGGATTCGGCGACGAAGCACTCGCCGTCCGGCCCGTACCAGGCCGGGATCTGGTGGCCCCACCAGAGCTGGCGCGAGACGCACCAGGGCTCGATGTTCTCGAGCCAGTCATTATAGGTCCTGGTCCAGCTCTCCGGCGTGATCCTGGTCTTGCCGTCCCTGACCGCCGCGAGCGCGCGCTGCGCCAGCGGCTGGACGTCGACATACCATTGGTCGGTCAGCCAAGGCTCGATCACCACGTCCGAGCGGTCGCCATGCGGCACGGTGTGGGTGTTCGGCTCGACCTTGCGCAGGAGCCCGCGCGCCGCCATCAGCCCGACCACGGCCTTGCGCGCGGCGAAGCGGTCGAGGCCATGCAGCGCCAGCGTCTCGCCTTCCGGCGCGGCGCCCTCCAGGAACTCGGCATTCTCCTGAATCAGGATGCGAGCTTCCCCGTCCAGGATGTTGACGACTCGGAGGGAATTGCGCTTGCCGACATCGAAGTCGTTGAAATCGTGCGCCGGCGTGATCTTGACCGCGCCGGTGCCCTTCTCCGGATCGGCATAGTCGTCGCCGAAGATCGGGATGACCCGGCCGACCAGCGGCAGCACCGCGTTCCGGCCGATCAGGCTCTTGAGCCTCTCGTTCTCCGGATGCACCGCGACGCCGGTGTCGCCCAGCATCGTCTCCGGCCGGGTCGTCGCGACGGTGATGTAGGTCGCAGGGTTCTCCGGATCGTAGGCCGCGCCCTCGATCGGGTAGTCGAAGTAGTAGAGATGGCCGTTCGGGTCCTTCGCCAGCGCCTTCTCCAGCCTGGCGGCGTCGAACGCCTCCTCGCCGCCGCGCTGCCATTTGAACGTGCCGGTCTTTTCGACCTGGACCACCTCGAGGTCGGAAATCGCCGTCTGGAATTTCGGATCCCAGTTCACCAGCCGCTTGGCGCGGTAGATCAGCCCCTGCTTGTGCAGCCCGACGAAGACCTTGAGAACGGCGGCCGAGAGCCCCTCGTCCATGGTGAAGCGCTCGCGCGACCAGTCGCAGGAGGCGCCGAGGCGCTTGAGCTGGTTGACGATCGTCCCGCCCGACTCCTCTTTCCACTTCCAGACCTCGGCCAGGAAGGCCTCGCGCCCCATCGACCGCCGGTCGGTCTTGTTCTCGGCGGCGAGCTTGCGCTCGACCACCATCTGCGTCGCGATGCCGGCATGGTCGGTGCCCGGCTGCCAGAGCACGTCCTTGCCGCGCAGGCGCTCGAAGCGGCAGAGCACGTCCTGCAGCGTGTTGTTGAGCGCGTGGCCCATATGCAGCGAACCGGTGACGTTCGGCGGCGGGATCACGATGCAATAGGGCTCGGCCCCGGGTGCCGCTCCGCGCCCGGCCTTGAAGGCGTCCGCCTCCTCCCAGGCCTTGCTGATGCGCGCCTCGACGGCGGCCGGCTCGAATGTCTTGTCCATCATCGCTCTGCTCGAACGTCGAACGGCCGGGGAGCCTGCCCCGGCCGCGAAAAACGAAAGCCAAAAGGTCTGCGGCCTTAAGAGCGCATGCGACGGCCCCGCGTCAACGACTTCGATGCGCCGGCGCGCCCGAGGCCCCTCGCCTGCGCCGCGTGGAACCTCGGCCGCTGCTCCGCAGTTGGGAACAAGACTGCAAGAGGAGCCGACCATGACCCGCAAGAGGGATCGGGACCGCGTCTGGGAGCTGATCGAGGAGATCGGCCTGTGCATGCTCGTCAGCCATGACGATGGCGGCGAGGTCCTGCGCGGCCGCCCGATGAGCGCTCATCCGCGCCGCGACGAGGATGCGATCTACTTCCTGACCGATCTGCGCGCCCACAAGGACGACGAGATCGAGATCAACGAGAACGTCTGCCTGTGCTTCGCCGGCAGCGGCGCGCAGAGCTATGTCTCGGTCTCCGGCACCGCCAACCTGCTCGACGATCGCGCCCGCGTCGCCGAGCTCTGGTCGACGGCGGCGCGCGCCTTCTGGGAGAGCAAGGACGACCCGAACATCCGCATCCTCAAGGTGCGGCCCACCTTGGCCGAGTTCTGGGACAGCCCCGGCAAGATCGTCACCACGGTCAAGATGGCGGCGGCCGCCGTCACCGGGACGCGGCCCGATCTCGGCAGCAACCGCAAAGTCCTGCTCTGAGGAGACCAGACGATGAGGCTTCTCGTCCATCTCGTCGGCGCCTGGGTCGCGTCGGAGGCGGCATCCGGCCGCTATCCCCGCCCCCTGTCGCTGGGATTGCAGCTTCTGGTCGCGCGGCTGGGCCCGCAGACCGCGCTGATGGCGCTCGCCGGCTACGCCATCCAGAGCCTGAATGAAGGCGGCGCCTTCCGCTCTCCGCTGCGGGAGCGAAGGTCGCGCCGGTGAGCCGGCCGTTTCGCGGCCGACGGCTGCGATCTGCGTTAGGATAAGATCAGAAGCCCCGTCCGCGGCAGGCGGGCGGGGCGATGCGCTACTCAGCGCCGTCCGCCGCGGGCGACGCGCTCGATCTCGGCGCGGACCAGGCGCTCGACCATCGACGGCAGATTGTCGTCGAGCCAGGTCTTGAGCATCGGCTTCAGCATGTCCTTGACCAGATCCTCCAGCGTGCGCGCATTGTTGCTGAGCACGGTGTTGGCGAGCGCGCCGAAGGCGCTCTGCACGGCGGCGCCGGTCTGGTCCGAGATCAGCGCGGTCATGTCCACCGGGGCGGGCTGGGGCGGCGCCGGCGGCGGCGGAACGAAAGCCTCGGGCTGAACCGGCTCGGGTGCGGGCTCGACGGGGGCCGCGGCCTGCGGCTCGGCGAAATCGATATCGTCGGCCGGCTCCGCGGCCGGCTCGGGCGCCGGTTCCTCGATGCGCTCGGCCTCGGCGCCGAGATCGAGCACATCGTCCTCGACCGGCTCGGGCTGCGGCTGAGGCGCGAGCGCGGCGGGCTCCGGAGCGGCCTCCTCCGGTGGCGCGGCAGGCTTCTCGTCATCGGCGATGATCCGCCGGATGGAGGCGAGGATTTCCTCCATCGAGGGTTCATTGGCCTTGGGCTGCGCGCTCATGCTGATTCCGGTCACTCGACTCATGGAGCGCCCATGGAATCAGCGCGCCCCGCATGATGAGTATTTCACCGGGAAACCGGCAGGCAAGGCGGCTGGAGGCCGGCCCACAGGAGAAATCCGGAGTGTTGCGCCGGCGCTGCGCCGCGCCGGCGGCCAGGCCGGCTCAGCGGCCGTCCGGCGTCTGCGTGCCCCAGAGCAGGCCCTTGACCTGGTCGTAATGCCTGCGGGCGTCGTAACGCTCGGCCTTGAGCTTCAGTGTCTCCGCCGAGAGCAGTCCGACCGCGGACAGGACGGCGTAGGATGCGACGACGCGGTCGCGCTGCGCCGTCACCAGCGAGGCGCGGGCGCTGACCAGCTCCTGCTGGGCGTTGAGCACGTCGAGCGTGGTGCGCTGGCCGACCTTGGCCTCCTCGCGCACGCCGGCGAGCGCGGTCTCGGCGGCCTGAACCTGAGCTTGCGCGGAGCTGATCTGCGCCTTGGCCGCCTCATGCGCCCCCCAGGCGGACACGACGGCCGCGCGCACCGTGTCGCGCGAGGTGTCAACCTCGATCCGGCGCTGCCCGGCCGTCTCCTTCGCCTGGCGCGTGCGCGAATAGACCTGGCCGCCTTCATAGATCGGGATCGTCAGGGTCGCGACCGCGCTGGCCGAGGTGCGGTTGTCGCCGAAGAACTGGTTGTCGTAGCGCTGCGTCACCAGGCCGCGCACGCCGAGGGTCGGGTAGAGATCGGCCTCCGTGACCTTGACCTGCAGCTCCGCCGCGTCGACGCCATGCAGCGCCGCGATGATCGCCGGGTGTCCCTGCAGCGCGAGGCTCAGCGCCCGCGGCAGCGACTTCGGCATCAGGTTCTCGACCGGGCGGCCGGGCGCGAGCTGCTTCGGTTCCGCCCCGACATTCTGGCGATAGCGTGCGATCGAGGTCTTGAGGTTGGATTCCGCCAGGATCGCCTGCGACTGCGCCGAGGACAGGCGCGCCTCGGCCTGCGCCACGTCGGTGCGCGTCACCTCGCCGACCTGAAACCGGTCGCGCGTCTGGCGCAGCTGTTCCTCGAGCACCTCGACGTTGTTCCGGTTGAGATTGAGGATCGCGGTGTCGCGCAGCACGTTCATATAGGAGGTGGCGGCGTCGAGCAGAACGTTCTGCTCGGTGTTGCGCAAAGTCGCGCGCGCGCCCAGCACCTGCGATTCGGCCTGGCTGACGGAGCTGCGGGTCTTGCCGCCGTCGAAGATGTTCTGGTCGACCTGGAGCCCCGCGCCGCGTGGGTTGAAGCGCGAGACATTGCGGCTGTGGGTGGCGCCCTGGGCCCCCGCCGGAATGTCGCTCTCGGTGATGCTGGCACCGATATCGGCCGAAGCCGTGATGCGCGGCCGGTAGCCCGAGAGCGCCTGCGGCACGTTCTCATTGGTCGCGCGCACCGCTGCGCGCTGCGCGTTCAGCGTCGGATTGGCCGAATAGGCGCGCGCGAGCGCCGCATCCATCGTCTGTGCCAGCGCCGGCGAGCCGGTCAGGGCTCCCAGCATGCCGGCCATCACCAGACGGCTCGCGGTCTTCTTCCGGTCGGGTCGCGTTACAATCACTGGACGCCTCTTGTGCGGACTCTAGTCACGCCCAGGCATCGCCCCAGCCTCGGCACTTGATTTAAAATCATAAGCTTCGCAGCTCGCCCCGCCAATGTTGCGAGAGGAGCCGGCCGCTTTTCAATCCTCGACTGCCGCAAAAATGCGACACCTCCGCCGGGATTAGTTCCGACGGATTACCTCTCCTGGGGACAACCGCCCTCAGAGCGCGAACGCCTCGACTTTCCGGAATTCGCGCAGCGCCGGCGCCGCCGCATCGAAGACCGGACGGCCCGAGATCGATTCGCCGGCCTTGCGATAGAGCATCACCCGCGCCGAACGCCCGATCCCCTCGATCGCGATCAGCCTGCCGCCCTGGCGGACATGCCGAAACAGCGATTCGGGCTGCGTCTCGCAGGCACCGCTGACCAGCACGGCGTCGAACTGCCTGTCGGCGGGCAGGCTCGCGACGAGTTCGGCAGCCGGCACGCCCGGCTGGTCGAAGGCCGCGCGCGCCAGCCCCAGCGCAGCCTCGTCCGGCTCGAGCAGGGTCGCCTTCGCGCCCATCGCCGCCATCAGCGCCGCGCCATAGCCCGAGCCGCCACCATATTCGAGAACCTCCTCGCCCGGCTGCAGATCCAGCACCTGGATCATCCGCGCCGTCACCATCGGCGCCGGCAGGGCCCGGCTCGTACCTGGCAGCGGCTCCTGGCGGTCGAGATAGGCGAGCTGCGCCAGCGCGGCCGGCAGGAAGGCTTCGCGCGGCACCGAGTCGGCGGCGGCGAGCACGGCACGATCGGTCACGTCATAGGTGCGCAACTGGCAATCGACCATCATGCGCCGCAGTTCGGCGAAGCTGCTCATGCTCAAGATCTCCGAAGGAAGGCACCCGGACGGGCACCGAGCCTGCCCGCGGTTTTTGGGCGAGGCCGCCGCAAAAGGCAAGCCGCCGCCGCGACCACCTCCTCCGGGCGGCCCGCGCCGCTCCCGCCGAACCGTGCGGGCTCGGGCGCCCGTTGTCCGAGCCGCCATGGAAAAACCGGAGCGACCGCATACCTGTCCCCTCGGCGCCCACGCGAACGAACGGGCGAGCTGCGCGTTTCCACCGGGCAGCGATCATCGAGGTGAAATGCGCCTTCGGCCAGCAAGACACGAACTCAGAGCCGCCTTCAAGCGCATCGAGGCCGAGCTCCCTCCCCGGTTCGCCAAGGCGATGCGCTGGCTCCAGCATCGCCGTTCGCGCCTGGTCAGGGTCCCGGCCGGGCTCGTCCTCATCGCCGGCGGCGTCTTCTCCTTCCTGCCGGTGCTCGGCGTCTGGATGCTCCCGCTCGGCCTGATGCTGCTGGCGGCCGATGTGCCGCCGCTGCAGCGGCCGATGGCGCGCTTCGCGACCTGGTGCCTCGGCTGGCTGGAGCGCTTCAGGCGCCGGCGCTAGATGCGCTGCATCTGGACGGGATCGTCGGATCGGAAAGAAGGTGGAGGCCTCGCCCGGAATCGAACCGGGGTGCAAGGATTTGCAGTCCTCTGCGTAACCACTCCGCCACGAGGCCATCCGGGAGCGCCGCCGAAGCGCGCTCCACAGCGGCGCCTATAACCACATGCCGCCGCGCATCGCAACCGAAACAAGCGCCGTCATGTGGATTGACGATGGGGCAGGTCGCGCAGCCGCGATTTTCTCCGGCCGATGCCAGCAAAAGGCTTGCACCCGGCCGGCAGCGTCGCTATACGCCGCCCACCGATCCCGGATAGCTCAGCGGTAGAGCAATCGACTGTTAATCGATTGGTCGCAGGTTCGAATCCTGCTCCGGGAGCCAGCAGTTTCAAGGGCTTGAGCGATAGACCGCTTGGGCCCTTTCTGCTTTCCGGAGATCGCATGGGACAGCGGGAAGCAGGAAGGACGGGGCCGCGCCGGTCCGGATTCGCGCCGCCGGCACGCCGTTGGGCCGCGCTGATCGGCTGGAGCGCCGTCGCCCTCGTCGTCTTCGCGACATTGTCGCCGATCGGCGCCCGTCCCCATCTCGCCGGCCCGCAGCTCGAGCGCTTCGCCGCCTATCTCGTCGCCGCCGCCGCGCTCGCCACCGCCTACCCGGCACGCAAGGGGCTGATTCTCCTCTGCATCGTCGCCGGCGCCGCCGGGCTCGAGCTCGCCCAGCATTTCGAGGCGAGCCGGCATGCCCGCGCGCTCGACGCGCTGGTCAAGATCACCGGCGGGCTGACCGGCCTCGGCCTCGCGGCGCTGGGCGAGCGCCTCTGGTCGAAATGCGCCGCCGCTCTCGCCGCCGGACGCCCGGACTGACCGGCGTCGCTACGCCGCCGGCTGCACGGCGGCGAAGGCTTCCGCGATCCGCGGCGGCGCCGTCGGGCGCGCATACATGCGCTCGAGATAGCCGCTCAGCCGCGGGAAGCCGTCGAGCAGGTCCTGCTCGTTCGCCCAGTCCATGAGATAGGCGGTGACGCAGTCGGCCGCGCCCATCCGGTCGCCGACGATGAAGGCGCGCCCTTCCATATGGGCTTCGAGGACGGCCGCCATGCGCCTGAACTCGCCGCGGGCCAGGGCGATGTCCTGCGGCAGCCGCTTCTCCTCGGGATAGAGGAAGCTGTGCTTGGCGATGCGCCAGAGCGGCTGCTCCAGCTCGGTCATCGCGAACATGATCCAGCGATAGGCCTGCGCGCGCTCGCCGACATCGTCCGGCAGCAGGCGCTTCTCCGGGAATTTCTCGGCGAGATACAGGATGATCGCTGCCGATTCGGGCAGGACATGCGCGCCGTCGACCAGCACCGGCAGCTTGCCCGCGGGGTTGAGCTTCAGGAACTCGGGCGTCTGCGCCCCGCCGCCCAGCAGGTCGACATGGACGTAGTCGAAGGGCACGCCGAGCTCCTTCAGCCCCCACATCGCCCGCAGGGTCCGCGTCGGTCCGAATCCGTAGAGCTTCATCATCGTCTCCTCCTTGCGATCGCCGCTTGGCACGCCCCTCCGGCCGGTGGCCGAACCCCGTCCGGCCCGGATGGGAGCGAGCCGCCGGCGAGATACATACCGAACGGTTTGTATCTCGCCCGGCCTGACAAGTCCTGTCAGGACCGCGCAGCGCCCCACCCCACGGCGATTGACATCGCCGAGGCCCGCAAGGTTGATACCAACCCAATTGCGGCGCCGTGAGCTGACGTGAGGCGGCGCCGGCTGCCACCCTGAGAGGAGACGACCATGAAGATCGTGACCAGCCTGAGCTTTCGCGGCCAGTGCCGCGAGGCGTTCGAGTTCTACGCCGAGGTCCTCGGCGGCAAGATCACGGCGGCCATGCCCTATGCCGACGCGCCTCCGGACATGCCGATCAGCGACGAGAAGTACAAGAGCTGGCTGATGCATTGCTGGCTCGAGGTCGGCGACCAGGCTCTGATGGGCGCCGACATGGACATCGGCTGGGCCCCGAACATCGACAAGCCCAAGAACGGCTTCGACGTCACGCTGCACACCGGCGACCGGGCCGAGGCGCAGCGCTGGTTCGATCGGCTCTGCGAAGGCGGCAAGGCGGTGATGCCGTTCGGCGAGACCTTCTGGTCGCCCGGCTTCGGCTCGCTGGTCGACAGGTTCGGCGTGCCCTGGATGATCAACACCGTCCCCGCGGCGGGCTGGAAGCCGACGCAGGGCTGAGCCGCCCCGGGGCAATGCAGGATGGTGCGGACGGCGGGGATCGAACCCGCATGCCGTTTCCGGCGAGGCATTTTAAGTGCCTTGCGTCTACCAGTTTCGCCACGTCCGCGCGGCGGAACTGGTTAGCGGCGCGAAGGTCCGGCGACAAGCGCCGGTTGCGCGGCGTTCACCGCCTTCGCGCCGGCTTGTACCATTCGACGCCGTCGGGATCGACATAGAGCCCTGGCGCGACGTCGGAGCCGATCTTCTTCTGCTCCATCGGCACGCGCACCGTGTCGTCGCGGTCGCCGCGGCGGATATAGGGGCCGCTCGCCTGCTGGCTGTGCTGGCCGCGGCCGCCATCGCCGCCGCCGATCACCGCGCGGCGGGCCGCGACCTTGTCGTCGAGCGCCGCGACCTGGCGCGGCGAGAACGCGACTTTCGCCGAGCCCTCGATGATCGGCAGCGTCCTGCCGGCGGCGCCCTCGCCGGTGACGCGGATACCGACGAAGCGCGGCACATAGCTCGCCCCGCCGCCGCCGCGCGCCAGCGCATCCCAGCCGCCCGTGGTCGAGACCTGCGCCCCGCAGCGCTTGTGGGCGCGCTCGCAGGCCGCACGCGAGGCATAGCGCGGCGCCTTCTGCTCGAATTCGGCGCGCGCGTTGCGATAGGCGTTCTCGCACTGCTCGGCCGACAGCCTGCCGGCCTCGATGCATTCGTCGCGGCGGACATAGGTCTGGCCGGCGGCCTGGGCGGCGAGGTCGGCCGGCGCCAGCGCGAACCCGGCCACGGCGAAGGCCGCCGCGCGGGCGAGGACGAGCGGAATGAGCGCGATCATGCGCCCTCCCTGATCATGCGATTGTGGCGTCACAGCAGCGGCCTCATCGTGATGGCGAGCTCGCGCGTGCCACCATAATCGATCTTGCCGTTGCCGAGCACCGGAATCGAGCCGGTGACCAGGATCGCCCTGGGCAGCCACAGTTCCGGGAAACCCTGGCGCCTGGCCTCGTCCTGCAGCGCCTTCTTCTCGGCGTCGGGCTTCTCGGTGACGAGGACGAGCTGCTCGCCCTTGCGCGAATCCGGCAGCGCCACGACCACGTGACTGTGACCGGGCCACAAGCCTGCGATCATGCTCTCGACCGCCGCCAGCGAGACCATCTCGCCGCCCAGCTTGGCGAAGCGCCGCGCCCGGCCCTTGATCGCGACGAAGCCGTCCTCGATTACGACGATGTCGCCGGTGTCGTGCCAGCCGCCCTCCGGCGGCACGATGCTGCCCGGCCGCTCGGCGTCGAGATAGCCCAGCATCACGTTGGGGCCCCTGACGCAGAGCCGCCCGCCTTCGTGGATGCCCTCGACCGGCTCGAGCTTCGCCGCGATGCCCGGCAGGAGCCGGCCGACGCTGCCCTCGCGCATCGCCTTCGGCGTGTTCACGGCCAGCACGGGCGAGCACTCGGTGCAGCCATAGCCTTCGAGGATGGTGGTGCCGTAGGGCTGCCACATCGCCCGCGTCTCCGGCTTCACCCGCTCCGCTCCGGCGACGACATAGCGCACGCTGCCGAGATCGCCGGCATCGGCGGCGCGGGCATAGCCCTGCAGGAACGTGTCGGTCGCGAGCAGGAAGGTCGCCTTGGTCTCGCCGATCAGCTTCGGCACCTGCTTGTAGTGCAGCGGGCTCGGATAGAGCACGACCTTCATCCCGTGCAGCAGCGGCACCAGGATGCCGGCGGTCAGCCCGAAGGAGTGGAAGGCCGGGAGCGGGTTCATGAAGACGTCGCGCTCGGAGATCGCGCCTTCGGCGTGCCGGAAGACCTGGCGGGCGTTCGAGACCAGATTGGCATGGCTCAGCACCACGCCCTTCGGCTTGCCCTCCGTGCCGGAGGTGAACAGCAGCACGGCCGGGTCGTCCGGGCGGCCCGCATGGCGGCGATGCACCAGCCCGGGCGCCAGCGCCGCCAGCGCGCCGAGCGCCTTGTCGAGGCTGGTCAGGCCCTTGCGGACATCTTCGAGATAGATCACCCGCCGCCCCGGCGACAGCGCCGCGACGACGTCGTCGAGCTTGGCCTGGTCGATGAAGCGGCGCGAGGTGACGATGGTCGAGATCGGCCCGATCTCGCAGGCGGCATTGAGGTTCTTCAGGCCCGCGGTGAAGTTGAGCAGCGCCGGCACGCGGCCGAACGCCGAAAGGCCGAACAGCGTCACCGCCAGGCCCTGGACATTGGGCAGCATCAGCCCGACCCTCTCGCCAGGCCGCGTCAGCGCCGCGAGCTTGCGGCCGAGCACCAGTGCCCCCAGCACCAGCCCGCCGTAGCTGAGCGGCTTGCGCTCCGGATCCTCCAGCGCGACGCGGTTCCCTCCATGGCGCGCGATCGTCGCCAGCAGGGCCTGGAACAGGCTCGTCCGGGCACCGTCGGCATCGAAGGGCCGTGCCGGCAGGTCAATCGCAGCCATCTCGCCTTGCGCTCCGGATTCGTCCCTCTCCACAGCGGAACGTAGCGACCCGACGCCTGGTTGCAATGCACCGGCCGCCACGGCGTCGGCGCGGGCACAGGCGCCGGAGCCCGGTGACGGCTCAACGATCTCGAAACGGGCTCGGCGCAATCGCAGAAATTTGACGAAGAACCCGTTCATCACGTCGCGTCATCGTCATTGAGGTTGCATGGACTCGTTGCTATCTCAGGTTGCGGAGCTGGGGATTTCAGCCGTGCCGTCCTTTCGACAACTCATCGCCGTCGCCGCCGGGTTGAGCGCGGCAGCCTTCGCCGCGCCGGCGGCTGCCGCCGGCTTCTGGGAGACCCTGTTCGGCATCCCGCCGCGCCCGGCCGTGGCGCCGCGTCCGGAGAGCGGTCCGCTGCACATGACCGTGCGGCCGAAGCGCAAGAAGGTCGTCGGCACCGGGCAGGACGGGCCGAAGACCCTGCTCGCCAAGCCGATGGAATACGCCGACGACCCGTTCTGGTATCTCAAGGACGAGACGCTGAAGAAGGGCGACGTCATCGTCCTGAAGGATCGTGTCGTGGTCTTCGACGGCGGCGCGCGCGCCTACGCCAACTTCGCCAGCTTCCAGACGAGCCCGCTGCTCTCGGCCAGGGCCAAGAGCCAGCTCCGCTATCTGGTCTCGGCGCCGAAGGACAATTCCACCGTCTGGCAGCCGGCGAAGCCCGCCGGCGAGCCCGGCGCGGCGAGCACGGCGAAGCTCCCCGAGCGGATCAACTGACGCGCAGCCCCGCCGCGTTCATCCCATTTCGAACGCATTGATTCCGCGGAACGGTCAGACCGGCGCCAGAGCTTGACCGGATTTCGCGCCTAGCCTCGTTCCGCATCGGGCCTTTGCCCATCCTCCCTCCAGCGATGGAAAGGAGAGCGCGATGCGCAACCTCGCCGGGGCCGCCTGCCTGTCCCTCGCGCTGCTCGCGGGCGGCGCGCTGGCGCAGGCCCCCTTCCCCGATCATCCCGGCCTCCAGGACCCGGCCGCGATCCGCAATGCGACCGTGGTCGAGCGCGGCTCGCTGCCGCCGCAGCTGCGCGTGCAGGTCGACAGCGCCGTCGCGCAGACCAGCCCCGACGAGCTGCAGCGGCTCAGGCAGGCGATCGACGCCATTCCCGCCGCCGCCAGGGCGCTGCAGGCCAGGGGCATGAATTCGGCCTGGGTGATCGCCGCCGCGCTCGACGAGGACGGCGACCTCACCCTGATCGCCGCGGAGACGATCTGAGCCTCCGCCACTCCGGGCCGCCGGCGCAAGCCGGGCCCGGCACCGGCCACGGGCAGCCCGGCGCTCCTGCCCCGTCCTGCGCAGCGCCATGCGAGCCGGATCCGATCGGATCCTCCGGGGCCGACCGGCTGATCCGTCTCCCTTCCGAGAGAGGACCGACCATGAAGCTGACCGAAGCCCGCATCGACAGCGCCTTGCACCAGATCGAGGCCCAGGCCGTGCCGGAGAACCATCCCGTCACCCTCCAGCTCAGCGAGCTCTTCGGCGAGCACACCTTCTTCCTCGACGCCGGCGGGCTGACGATCATCGAGCCTGTGCAGGTGGATGGCGGCGCCGACGGCATGGGCCGCGTGGTCAAGCTCGCCCGCTGGGGCGACGACACCCACCGGAACCTCGCGCCGCACGAGCCCGAATACACCGACATCGTGGTCGCGCTCGACCGGGCGGCCTGACGTGCGGCCGCTCCGGTTCCGCCTGGATGCCCGCGGCGCCGGAAGCGTGCGCTCGCCGACAATCCGGCGGGCGATGCGGGAACATCGGCTCCGCCGCCTCGTTGGCTAGGGAGGATCGGACGTGACGTCCACCCATCCCGAACCAGAGAAAGGACCAGACCCATGCTCAAGCATGTCATCTTGGCCGCCGGCCTCGTCCTCGGCTCCAGCGCCGTGATGGCGCAGAATCAGGGCCAGCCCAACGGCCTGCCCGAGCCGCCGGGCATCAGCAGCGAGATGGCGCCGCGCTTCCAGCGCTATGTCGTCGAGCAGCGGCCGACCTCCTACAGCTACGACCAGCCGGTCGTCGTCGGCGCCACCCTGCCCGCCACCGGCGTGACCTACTATCCGGTGCCGCAGGAATACGGCGTCAGCAGCACCTATCGCTACACCGTGGTCAACAACCGGCCCGTCCTGGTCGAGCCCGGCACGCGCCGCATCGTCCAGGTGATCGAGTGATCGATCCGAAGTCGCGTGGCGTACCCGTTGCGTAGCCTCGGCCCGCCCGCGAGGGCGGGCCTTTTCCGTGCCCGCCGGCTTGCGGCCCTTACAATCGCCGCGCCAGTCGCCATATGGGTGGCAGGCCCGGAGGACGTCATGGATACGACCGTGTGGCATGACGGCGCCGGCAATTGGGGCGTCTCCGACCTGCTCGAGCGCCCGATCTGCTCGATCGTTCGCGACGCGCACGGCAGCTGCTGGATCGTCCTGTCGGAGGAGCAGGTCGCCCGCCTGAGCGATATCCGGAAGGGGCCGTTCCTGTCGGTGAATGCGGCGATGACAGCCATCGAGAAGAATCTCAATGGGCCATGCCGCCATCGCACGGCCACCGCTCCGGCGGACCATTTTCCCTGAGCCTCGGACCGGTCAACCTCATTCGGCCACAATGCCGGGCTATAAGAACGGCGCAGGATGGATTCGCTGGTCTCTCATCGGGGATCGCGGCGAGCCTCCAGCCCCTCCGTCGACAATTTGATTGCTGCAGACGGCAGCAGCATCGGCGTCCCTGGACGGCGATGTCCCATTACGCCGCGTGGCCTCCGCCGCGCGATAAACGAGTACACATGCAAGATACGACAAGACTGAAGCCGACTGAGTCCCGCCATGGCGCCGACATCGCCGCCATGCAGCCGAGAGCCGCCGCCGACTGGAAGCCGCAGCCCTGCGGCCTCAGCCGCGAGGAACTGCGCCGGATCGTCCGGAAAATGCTGGGATGAGGAAGCTGGTTATGACCACGCACCAACCCATGACGTCGAAGAACCGCGCCCCCCGCTCGGAAGGGCGCGCCGCGCCCCGGCGGACGATGCCGGGCGCCAGCGCGCAGGCGAACTGCGAGCGCTACCGGACCCTGGCCGAGGCCAGGGCCCGCGCCGGCGACCGCATCGAGGCCGAGCGCTGCTATCAGCACGCCGAGCATTATCAGCGCCTGCTCAACGGCACCGCCGCCTGAGCCGCCGGAACCGCGCCCCGACCTGCTCCCGCAGGGATGCCTCGGCGAAAGGCTGATCGCCTTGCCTCCGTCCGTCCCCCTTGTGGGGAAGGGCATGGGGATGGCGGACGAACGACCGGGTACGAGGCGATTTGTAGAAGCGGACCAGCCGGTTCCCGGCGAAGTCGGTTCGACTTTGCGCCCCCCGCCCCTGCCCTTCCCCACAAGGCGGAGGGGTTCCCCGCGCCCTTCCCGTCATGGTCGGGCTCGTCCCGGCCATCCACGTTTTCGCCCGGTCGACCAGGCGCCGTGGTCGAGACGTGGATGCTCGCCATAAGGGCGGGCCTGACGGCGAAGCCCGCGGGGATATATCCCCAATCGATCCCCGCTCCCGAAACCCCGCTTATGCTTCGCCTGTCCCGCCCGAACCGAGGGGGCTTCGCGAGGCATCATGAGGCCGGGCGGGAGAGCGGTGTTTCGTGGCGACAGGGCCTTGCGAGCCCGGAGGAGCCCGGCTCCGCGGAAGTGCGATCCACTTTCGCGAGCTTGCTCCTTCCACCACGGAGGGATTTCGTCGTTCGGGGCAGGCACCCCGGTCCAGCCGGACGCAACACACGACGAAGGCTCGAAAGAAAACCGCGCGCGGGGGCTGGGCAGCGGCCAGTGGCGCTGCCTCGACATTTCGACATCGACATTCGGCACGCAGCCGTCGACTGCGACGCCGCCCAGCCCCGCGCCTCCCTCGGGATCGCGCCTGCGTTCAAACCCTCGCGGCGATGAGCCGGCGGGAGGCTCCACCGTGGATGAAGGAGCTCGGCCTTCGCGAAGCCACTGGTCTCACCGGGCGACCGGAGGGAGACCCGGGACCCACTCACGGCAAGGCCCCTGGCGTGCTCTGCGCTACGCTCTGGCCGGGATGACCTGAATCTTGGGAGGTTCTAACCATGCCGCTGAGCAGATTGATCACGTCGCATGTTAGAGGGCGCTCTCCCCCACAGAGAAGTTCGTAATATCAATCCTGCGGTCTGAGCACGTCTTATCAAAGTAAAATACGGAACCATTCAATTTAATAGTGGAAACAGCCGAATTCAGATCGGATCTATCGAATTTGACTCCGCCATGCTCCAAAAAAGAACCGAACTCATCAATCTCAATGGAACTGAATGACGCATCTACGCCTGGAAGGATCAGTTTTTCTGACTGCGTTGAACCAGGATAAACGAAAACCAAAATAATCTTGTCGTGCTCCGGTGAAAAATAGAACGATAAATCATCGAATCTAACTACATCAGCAGTGTCGAGCCTAAAGAACTCAAAGGGCAGGCCAAGGCGAAAAACATTCTCGATGCCCCTCTCTAGCTCTGACCGAATCTTCAATATCGCCGGGTGCGAGGGCAGCGAGGCGAATGCCGCGCACAACGCCATCTTGCTCTTCCGCATATGGTCAACGTTCCGGCTCGTTGAACACGCAGCTGCCTTTATATACCGAGGGTTGTAAACGCTCACATACCTGTTCCGACTGTCCGCCGCCAGTAATCATTGCACCTTGCGCACAGCCTGACCTGCACCGAGAGACGAAGACGCCTCGCAGCAGCAATGCTAAACCCGCCCCGTCAGCCCCCGCCTCCCCGAGTCCCGCCTTGCCCCATTCCCTCTCCCCCGCCCGTCTCCAGGCCGCCATCGACTTCGCGCAGGCGCACGACTCCCCCTGGCCGCGCAGCATGTTCTATCCGGACGGCGCCTATGTCGGGAACCGCGAATGGGACGAGAAAGGTCCCTGGACCGAGATCGTCGGGCCGGTCGAGCCGCGCGGCGGGCCGGCCGGCGTGGTCTTGAAATGCGGTCAGGTCGTCGCCGAATGGGGCGATGTCGAGCGGGCCGACATGACCTTCTCGATCGCCAAGAGCTATCTCTCGGTGCTGGCCGGCCTCGCCGTCGCCGACGGCTTGATCGCCGATATCGACGAGCCGGTGGGCCGGAGCGTCGACGGCCCGCATTTCTCCAGCCCGCACAATGCCAAGGTCACCTGGCGCCATCTGCTCAACATGAACAGCGAATGGCAGGGCGAGATCTTCGGCAAATCCGACCAGGTCGACCATTTCAGGCAGATCGGCATCGGCGCCGACAACAGCCGCAAGGGCCAGCGCCGCGAGCTCAGCGAGCCCGGCAGCCTCTACGAATACAACGACGTCCGGGTGAACGCGCTCGGCTACGCGCTGCTGCGCCGCTTCCGGAAGCCGCTGCCGCAGGTGCTGCGCGAGCGCATCATGGATCCGATCGGCGCCTCGCAGGGCTGGCGCTGGGAGGGCTACGAGACCTCCTGGGTCGAGATCGACGGTGAGCGCATGCAGTCGGTCCCCGGCGGCGGCCATTGGGGCGGCGGCCTCTTCATCAGCGCCCGCGACCATGCCCGCTTCGGCCAATTGATCGCGCAGAACGGCGTCTGGGAGGGGCGCGAGCTGATTCCGGCCGCCTGGCTGGCGCAATCGGTCATCCCCTCGCCGACCCTGCCGAATTACGGCTTCCTCTGGTGGCTGAACCGCGGCCCCGCCGCCAATCCGAAGCTGCCGGCGAGCGCCTTCAGCGCGCAGGGAGCCGGCAACAACCTGATCTGGATCGACCCGGAGCACGAGCTCGTCGCCGTGCTGCGCTGGATCGACAAGGCCGCAATCGACGGCTTCCTGGAGCGGCTGGTCGCGGCGGTGGAGTGATTGACGCCGGAACCGCGACGCGCCCCCCTCTCCTGACAGATTCCTCCGCGAAACGCGAAGAGGCGCGGGTAACCCCTCCCCCTGGGGGAGGGGAAGGGGTGGGGGGCGAAAAGTCGGACGGCGTTCGCCGGGAATTGGCTGGTCCGCGTCTACAAATCGCCTTGCACCCAGTCGTTCGCCCCCCATCCCCATACCCTTCCCCACAAGGGGGAAGGGAGGAACAAAGGCGATCAGCCTTGTGCGGAGGAATCCGCACAGGATAGGGAGGCCTCGCGGTTCCCCGCCCATGCGTCCGAGGTAGAGCCTCCTGCCGCGCCCACCCTTGCCGCCACCTCCCCTTACGCCCATAAGCCGCCCTGCTTCCGCAAGGCCTTCCCCCAGTGTCCAATCCCGCCTCCTCCCGCCTCGCCATCGGCTTTGCCTGCGGCATCCTCGCGGCCGTGATCTGGGGCGTTCAGGCGGTGGTCTCGCGGCAATCGGTGGCGGACGGCCTCTCGGCCGGCGACGTCACCATGCTGCGCTTCCTCGCCGCCGCGCTGGTGCTGCTGCCCTTCGCGCTCCGGCGCCTGAAGCCGTTCCCGGTCGGCCGGCTCGGCTGGACGAAGGCGCTTCTCCTCACCGCCATCGTCGGGCCGAGCTACAGCCTGATCCTGGTCGGCGGCGCGCATTTCGCCCCGGCCCTGCACTCCTCGGTGATCTCGCCCGGGCTGATCCCGGTCGCGACCGCGCTGCTCGCGAGCCTCGTCCTCGGCGAGCGCATCGCGTCGCTGCGGATCGTCGGCCTCGGCATCATCGTCGCCGGGGTTCTCGTGTTCTCCTTCGAGGCGATCGCGAACACGCCGACCCGCGAAGGCGCCTGGATCGGCGACCTGCTCTTCGTGCTGATCGCCCTGCTCTGGTCGGTGTTCGGCCTGCTCGCCCGGCGCTGGGGCGCCGACGCCGTCGAGGTCACCATGGCGACCTGCCTGCTCTCGGTGCCGCTGCTGCCGCTGCTCGCGCTGGTCCAGCCGGTCAACCTGCTCGCCGTGCCGCTGCCGGCGCTCGCGCTGCAGGCGCTCTATCAGGGCGTGCTGGTCGGGGCGGTCGCGCTCTTTCTCTACACCGAGGCGGTCGCCATCCTCGGCGCCGCCCGCGCCGCGCTGTTCCTGCCGCTGGTCCCGGTGGTCACGGCGCTGTCCGGCGCCGCCTTCCTCGGCGAGCGCGCCTCGGCGCTGGAGATCGCCGGCATGGCGCTGGCCGTCACCGGCATGGTCGTGGCGCTCCGCGCGCCGAGCAGCGCCTGAACTCCGCCGTCACTCCGGGGCGGGCCGGCAGGACCGCGCCCGGAGCCCATGACCGCGACGCGGCTCCAGTCGTCATGCTCGCCCTTGTGGCGAGCATCCACACCTTGAACGCACGCTCGACCCGCGAAGACGTGGATGGTCGGGACAAGCCCCACCATGACGAAAAGAGGGGTGGGTTCCGGGCTCGCCGCTGTGCGGCGCCCCGCAAAGACGGCTGCCCTCAGCCCTTGTGGTCCTTGGCGATCGGCTCGACATAGGCGAGCCCCATGTCCCAGGGGAAATAGATCCAGGTGTCCTGGCTGACCTCGGTGACGAAGGTGTCGACCACCGGCACGCCGGCCGGCTTGGCGTAGACCGTGGCGAAATGCGCGTTCGGCAGCATCTCGCGCACGACGCGCGCCGTCTTGCCGGTGTCGGTGAGGTCGTCGACGACCAGAACGCCCTTGCCCCTGCCGTCGCCGATGGCGCGGATCGAGGGCGCGATCTCCTTCATCACCTTGAGCTCGGACTGGTTCTTGTAGTCGTGATAGCTCGCGACGCAGACCGTCTCGATCAGGCGCAGGCCGAGCTCGCGGCAGATGATCGCCGCCGGCACCAGCCCGCCGCGGGTGATGCAGACCATCGCCTCGAACGGCCCGGCATCGGCGAGGCGCCAGGCGAGCGCGCGGGCGTCGCGATGGAACTGGTCCCAGGAAACGGGGAAGGCCTTGTTGGCGGCGGGGTCGGCCATGGCGGGTCCTGCGCGGGCTTCAGGAGAGAGCCCTTCCGCAAAGCGCATTCGGCGAAGGCTGGCAAGAGCCCGAAGGCCGAAATCCCCCGCGAGGAGCGGGAACGATCGCGCCGGCCGATGGTTGCTCGGGCAACAGGACAGGACCGGAAGCCACCATGCTCGTCGCCGTCCAGATCCTCGCGATCCTGCTCGCCGCCCTCTCGATGACGGCCGCGCTCGGTCATGCGCTCGAAATGCCCGGCAAGCTCCGGCTGGCGCGGGAGCATTATCTCGCGGTCCAGACGATCTACTATCCCGGCTTCACTGTCGCCGGCGGCCTCGGCGAGATCGGCACCATCCCCGCCAGCGCCGCGCTCGCCCTGATGCTCCCGCCGGGGAGCGCCGCCTCCCGGCTCGCCTGGGCGGCCTGCGCCAGTGCTCTGGCCGTCCAGGCCCTGTACTGGCTCGTCGTGCACCCGGTGAACCGGCACTGGCTGAAGGACAGCGAGCTCGACGCCGCCAGCGAGCGCTTCTTCAACACCGGCGCGGACGATCACACCGCCGGTTGGACCGCGCTGCGCGACCGGTGGGAACGCGGCCACGCCATCCGCGCCGTCTTCGCGACACTGGCGCTCGTGCTGCTCGCGGCCGCGACAGCGAGCGCCTGACCGCTCAGAACTCGGCCCAGCCGTCAGCGCCCCCGCCCGAGGCGACCCGCACCGGCGCCCGGGCCGCCGGCTGCGCCGGCGCGACCGCTGCCTTCATCGCCGGCAGCACCGCGCGCAGGCTCGACGCCATCGCCCCGGCCGTGTCGCCGGGGCCGAGCCGGAAATCGCCGACCAGCGCGGCGAGCGCCTGCGTCTCGGCCTGCAGATCGCGCGAGAGCTTCGAGCTGGCATCCGCCATCAGCGAGTTCTTCTGGGTCATCTCGTCCATATGGGCGACTGTCTTGGCCATCTCCTCGACGCCGTTGGCCTGCTCGGCCGCGGCGCTCGAGATCTCGGCGATGGTGCCGGCGACGCGATGAGCCGCCTCGACGATCTCGTCGAGCGTGCGCCCGGCGTCCTTGACCAGCTTGACGCCGGAGCGCACCTGCTCGCTCGAATTGGTGATCAGCGCCTTGATGCCGTTCGCCGATTCGCTCGAGCGGCCGGCCAGCGCCCGCACCTCCGAGGCGACCACGGCGAAGCCGCGCCCGGCATCGCCGGCCCGCGCGGCCTCGACCGCGGCGTTGAGCGCCAGAAGATTGGTCTGGAAGGAGATCTCGTCGATCATCGAGATGATGTCGGCGATCGAGGTCGAGGCCTGCTCGATCCGCTCCATCGCGGTGACGGCGTCGGTGACGATGGCGCCGCCGCGGGCGGCGACCGTGCGCGCCTCCTCGCCGAGAGCGGCGGCCTGGCGCGAATTGCCGGCGCTGGTCTTGATCGAGGCCGCGAGTTCCTCCGTCGTCGCCGCCGTCTCCTGCAGGCTCGAGGCCTGGTTCTCGGTGCGCTCGGCGAGCTTGACGCTTTCCGAAGCGATGCGGTCGGCAGCGCCCGCGACCTTGGCAGAGATGACGCCCACTGCGCCGATCACCTCGGCCATGTTGTCGAGCAGCCCGTTGATGTCGGTGCAGAGCGTCGCGATGCCGCCCTCCTTGCCGGCGAGCGGGATGCGCTGCGTCAGGTCCTTGTCCTTCGCCCGGCCGATGATCGCCTGCGCCTCGTCGACCGCGGCCGCGAGCTGCCGGGCGGCCTTCTGCGCCTGCGTGATGTCGGTGGCGTATTTCACGACCTTGGTCGGGCGGCCCTTGGCGTCCATGATCGGGTTGTAGCTCGCCTGGATCCAGACCTCGCGCCCGCCCTTGCCGAGGCGCAGATACTGGCCGGCATCGTATTCGCCGCGGCCGAGCTTCTCCCAGAAGGCGCGATAGGCCGGCGAGTCCCGATAGGCGGGCTCGCAGAACATCGAATGATGCTGGCCCCTGATCTCGGCCAGACTGTAGCCCATCGCCGCGAGGAAATTCTCGTTCGCGTCGAGTATCCGGCCGTCGAGCGAAAAGGAGATCACCGCCATGGCCTTGCCGATGGCGGCGACCTGGCCGCGCAGGTCGGCCTCGCTGTTCTTCTGCTCGGTGATCACGGTGGCGAGCTTGACGACCTTCACCGGCCGCCCGTCCGTCCCGAGCACCGGGGTGTAGCTGCCGGCGATCCAGACATCGCTGCCATCGGCGCCCATGCGCAGGAACTGGCCCGTCACGAACTCGCCGCGCCCGAGCCGCTCCCAGAAGGCCTTGTAGGCCGGCGCCGCCGCCTCCTCCTTCGGCACGAAGATGCTGTGATGGCGCCCCTTCACCTGGTCGAGGCTGTAGCCGAACGCCGTCAGGAAGATCTCGTTGGCGTGCAGGATCGTGCCCTTCAGGTCGAAACTGATCATCGCCATCGAGCGATTGATCGCGGCGATCTCCAGGGACTGCTCGCTCCGCGCGAAGGGGTTCAGTTGCATTCCACGCCTCATGGTTTCCGACGACACGACGGTTCGATGACGGCAGGGAAGGACAGATTGATTAACGAAAACTCAAGACGCAGAGGAACGCGCGGGCTAAATTGCTCTTCTCAGACGAATTTACGGGGATGTACATCGTATTGTACAACTCAGAGGCGCAGCATCAGCATAACCCGTCACAATACACGTTTGATCCAGATCAAGCCGGCGGAAACCTAGCGTCAGGAGGACGCGCCGAGGCCCGCCCCGCAGCGGCCGGCGGCCGCACCGCGCGGCAAGCTTCCCGCCCCGCGGCATCGTCGAGTTCTGGCCGGCGGCGCCGGCATGCCGAGCGAGGGATGGGACGGTCGGATCAGGGCGCGGCGGCGCGCCCGGGGGCAGGAGCGCCGGCAAACGGGTCTTCGTCCCGTGCGGGCCGTTCCGCCGAGCATGGGACGGCCCGGTCGGGCCGGCGCCTACGGTCCATCGCTCCGTCTTCGCGCAGAGCGGCGCGGGGGCGCGGCCGATCCGCCGGACCTGCTACGGCTGGAGGCGCGCGCGCTCCGCCTCCACCATCGCCCGGACGGCGGCCACCGCCTTCCCCAGCTTCTCGGGGTCGCGCGAGCGGATGACGATGTTGGTGTCCGGCCCGGTCTCCGACCAGAACGGATAGGATCCGATGGCGCAGTCGGGATGGGCCTTGGCGACCTCGGCGAGCGGCGTGCCGATATCGCCCTCGCGCAGGCCCGCCTGCACCGTCTCCGACAGGATCTTGGCACCGGTCCTGAGCGTCGGCCCCACAGCGTCGAGCATGGCCTGCATGATCGCTGGGACTCCGGCCATGACATGGACGTTGCCGATCCTGAAGCCCGGCGCCTTCGAGACCGGATTGGCGATCAGCTCGGCTCCTGCCGGGATCCGGGCCATGCGCAGCCTGGCCTCGTTGAGCTGGTCCTTGGGAAAGCGCTCGAGCAGCATGTCGATCGCGCGCTGGTCGTGGTCGATCGGCACGCCGAAAGCGGCGGCGACGGCATCTGCCGTGATGTCGTCATGGGTCGGCCCGATGCCGCCGGTGGTGAAGACGTAGGTGTAGCGCGAGCGCAGCGCGTTCAGCGCCGAGACGATCTCGTCGGTCAGGTCCGGCACGATCCGGACCTCGCGCAGCTCGATGCCGATCTTGGTCAGGTACTCGGCGATGTAGCCGATGTTCTTGTCCTTGGTCCGCCCGGACAGAATCTCGTCGCCGATCACCAGGATCGCGGCTGTGACGACGGGCTGGAAGGCGGGCGATGGCGCTGCCGTCATGGGCTTGTCCCCGATACTCTGAAATGCCGTTGCGCGCGCCGATCTGCGAATGAGTTAAGCTGCTTGCACGCGGTCGCTCAAGCGGCGCGCCAGTCGGGGCCGCCATGCGCGCGCGGCGTGGGCGTCACGGGCTCTTGCGCTCGTAGACGAGGTTGAGCCGGGTCTGGGCGACCAGCCTGTAGCCCTTGCTCTCCAGCAGGGCCGGCAGGTCGCTCTGCCAGCGTCCGCGCGAATCCTCGACGATGATGAAGCCGGGCCACAGCGCCTCCGGCGCGTCGCGCAGGAACGGCTCGAGGATCAGGTCCTCCGCGCCCTCGACGTCGAGCTTGACCGCGTCGAGCCGCTCATAGCCCTCGCTCTGCACCAGGGCGAGCAGCGTCGTCGCCGGCACGCGCACGGAGGTCGCGCTGCTCGAGCGCAGGATGCGCACGCTCGATTCGCCCTTGTTGGCCGGATCGAGGAAGAGCGTCAGCTCGCCCGGCTTGTCGGCCAGCGCGCAGGCCACCGCCTTGACCGTGCCGAACGGGTTCTGGGCGATGTTGTAGGTCAGGCGCGCGAAGACCTCGGGCTGCGGCTCGACCGCGAGGATGCGCGCCCCGCGCCCGGCCCGGGCCGCGACGAACAGCGAATAGGCCCCGATATTGGCGCCGATGTCGATGAAGCAGAAGCCGTCGCGGATCCGCGCTGCCAGGAGCTCGCGCTCCTGCGCGTCGAAATATTGCGGCGTGAACAGCACGCGCTTCTCGCAGACATTGCCCTCGGGATAGAGCCGCATCTGCGCGCCGAGCGCCTCGATGTCGACCGGACGCCCCTTCAGCGAGTTGAGCCCGAGCCGGCGCAGCGCATAGGCGAGCTTGCGCCCGAGGAAGGAATCCGAGGCGCCGCGCGTCCAGCCGATGATGCGGGCGACGAGCCCCTGCGGCGCGAAGGTGCCGAAAGGCTTGTCCTCGGCCGATCTGATCTCATTGAGTGCCATCGGCGCGCTGTACACCCCAAGCGCCGGCGGCGCCAGAGCCGGATCGTCGCCGGCGTGGCGAACCGGGTCAGGCGGCATCGCTCGCGGCCGCAGCGCAGTCCGCGTTCAACGGGCAGAGGCTGCCGCAATCGGCGACGCCGGCCAGGAGATAGCGCAGGCAGCAGAGCTTGCGGCGCCGGACCGGCTCGCCGCTCTCGACCGGGTAGCGCACCGCCTCGAACATCGGGTTGCGCTGGCCTCCCGGCTCCAGTCGGCGTTCCAGGCGCAGCCGCGCCGCCGCGAGCGCCCGCGGGTCAGCGAGTTCGGCCGGCAGCTGGTGCAGGGTCCATTCGAAGATCGCCGCCGCATTGGCCCAGAGCAGCCGCGGCGAGACCCGGAACTGTCCGGCGAGCCGGGCGATCAGCGGCGCGACATGGCCGTCGAGCAGCCGTCCGAAGCGCTCCGCCCCACCGGCATGCGCCGTCCCCTCGTCCGGGATGACGATCGCGCTCGTCAGCCCCGCCTCCTGCGGCACGATCGCGATCCGGTCGAGCTCGAGCGGCAGGTCGCGGTCGCACAGCAGGGTCGCGAGCGTCGCCGGGACGACCAGCGCGCCGAAATGCCATTGCGTCCACATCGAGACCAGCGCCCGCGGGTCGCTGCCGGGATAGAGCGCGGCGAAGCGGGCGATCAGCCGGTCGGCGCCGCCGTCGAGCAGATCCCGGCCCGGCAAGACCTCGCGCCCTGCGCCCGGCAGCACGAGCTTGTCCCTGTACCGGGCCAGCGCCTCGGGAAAGCACGCGGCGAAGGACGGCAGCGGCCCGGTCATCCCGGCGCCGCCTGCCGCCGGGCCGCCGGCCGATCCGGGACGGCCGGCCCGCCGAGCAGCGCCGTCAGCGGCGCCGCGACCAGCGCGGCCGCCGCGGCGAGCGCGAAGCAGGCGCCGTAGCCGAGATGCTGCGCGACCCAGCCGGAGCCGACCCCCGCGGCCATGCTGACCAGCCCGTCCATGCATTGCAGCAGGGTGAAGTCGACGCCGGCCTGGCGCGGGTCGGACAGCGCCATGAAGCGGGCATAGAGCGCGACGAAGCCGAGCGCCATGACGCCGGAGGAACTCGCCAGCGCCAGTGTGAGCACGAGCGGCTGCGGCAGGCCGCGCCAGGCGGCGAGACCGAGCCCCGCGAGCGACGAGGCCTGCAGCAGCAGCGCCAGCACGAGCACGCTGCGCGCACCGAACGCCCGCACCAGCGCGCCGCCGAGCAGCGCGCAGGCGAAGCCGACCGCCAGGCCGCCGATGCCGTTGACCAGGCCGATCGAGGCGAGATCGAGCCCGCTGTCGACCAGATAGGGACCGAGCATGGCGACGCCCCATTTCTGCGCCGGCACGTAGATGGCGGCGAGCAGGAGGCCCGCGCGCATCTCCGGCCGCTTCAGCGCCTGTTTCAGCGCCGGCTGGTGCGTCCGCCGTGCCGGTGCGGCTGGAGGCGGCGAGAGCAGGAAGGGCAGCGCCAGGACGAGGAGCAGCCCCGCCATGGCGAAGCTGGCCAGCCGCCAGTCGAGCCGCGCCACCAGGACGAGGAACAGGCCGGAGCCGATCGCCGAGCCGAGATAGGCCCCGCCGACCTGGGCGGCGTTGCCCCAGCCGTGATGGGCCTGCGACAGCGTCTCGACCGCGTGCCCGTCGCAGGCGATGTCGCCGGTCGAGGCGGCGAAGGCGATCAGCACGAAGACGCTGATCAGCGGAACGAACGCCACCGGTCCGATCAGGCCGACCGCGACGAGCCCGACGGCCGAGATCAGCGTCGTCGCCAGCACGATCCTGCGCGAGCGCGCCCGGCCGGCAGCCGGCAGCCGGTAGCGCTCGACCGCAGGCGCCCACAGGAACTTCAGCGCCCAGGGCAGCACGGCGAGATAGGTCAGGCCGATCTGGTCGAGCGGCAGGCCGCGCTCGCGCAGCACGCTCGGCAGGGCGATGAAGGTCAGCCCGCCGATCACGCTCTGGCCGACATAGAGCCCGCCGATGGCGAGGACGACCGCCGCCGGCGGCGGCAGGGACACCCTCACCAGCGATAGCGCAGGCTGGCGATGACCTTGCGTCCCTCGTCGAAATAGCAATAGCCGGCGGTGCAGGTCTGCTCGACCTCGTCAAGCAGGTTGGTGGCGTTGACCTGAATGCGCATGCCCTTCAGCTGCGGGCTGAGATTCTCCAGATCGTAGCGGATCGAGGCGTCGACGAAGGTGCGCGCCTTGTTGTCGATCACCGGCCGGCCGAGATTGTCGCCGAGGCTGGAGCCGACATAGCGCACGCCGCCGCCGATCCCGAGCCCGCGCGCCGGCCCGTCCTGCACGGCGTAATCGAGCCAGAGCGAGGCCATGTGATAGGGTACGCTGGTCAGCCGGTTGCCGACGGTTTCCTCGGTCAGTTTCTTGATGCGGGCGTCGTTGTAGGAATAGGAGGCCTGCAGGCTGAGCCCGTTCGCGAGCGAGGCGACGCCCTCGATCTCGAACCCGCTGGAACGCAGGTCGATCTGGACCTGGCGGTTGAGGCCGTCGACGACCTCGTAGACCACCCCGTTCTCCTGGCGGATGTTGAACACCGCGGCGCGCAGCGAGGCGTTGTAGCCCGGCAGATCGTATTTCACCCCGAGCTCGGCCTGCTTGCCGCTCGTCGGCTGCGCGACGCCGCCATTCAGCACCGTGCCGGGATTGGGCACGAAGGAGGTGCCGTAGCTGACATAGGGCGCGAGCCCGAACGCGGTGACGTAGGACAGCGCGGCCCGGCCGGTGAACTTGCCGTCGCTGCGCCTGCTCTCGGTCGGCACCGCGCCGGCCGAGCCCGCCTCGAAGGCGCTGTCGACCCAATCCTGGCGGAGGCCGGCCGAAAGGCGCCAGTTCCCCCATTTGACCTGGTCCTGCAGATAGACGCCGGTCGTGGTCAGCCTCTGCTCTGTCCGCCACAGGAAAGCAGGATTGTAGCCGAGCGGCACGCCGCCGAAGGCTTCCTTGCTCTTGTAGTGCAATCGGCTGAAGTCGACGCCGGCGAGCAGCGTATGGTCGAGCGCGCCGGTGCGGACCTTGGCCTCCAGCGAGCTGTCGATCGAGAAGCCCTCGGTGTTCTCGCGGGTCAGCCCCGGCTCGCCATAGACGTATTGCTGGTTGTTGCCGAGCTTCGAGAAGCGGGCGCGCTGGCGGAAGGTGAAGACCTCGTCGAACCTGTGCTCGAACTCGTAGCCGATCCGCGCCTGCTGCTGGCGGAAGTCGTTATAGCGCCTGTCGCCGACATAGACCCTGGTCGCGCCCATGGTCTTGAACAGCACATTGCCCTGGCGGTCGACGTAAGGGCCGTACTGGTTGAGATAGGCCGCCGTGCCGCCGGTGGTCGAATCCATGTACTCGCCGAGCACGGTGAGCTGGGTCGCCTCGTTCGGCTTCCAGGTCAGCGCCGGCGCGATGAAGATCCGGTCGTCCCTGATCGCGCTGATGTCGCTCCTGGCGTCGCGGATGAGGCCGGTCAGTCGGTAGAGCAGCGTCCCCTCCGGATTGGCCGGGCCGGACAGGTCGAAATTGAACTGCTTGCGCCCGAAGGAGCCGGCCTGGACCTCGATCTCGCGGAAGGGCGTCTGCGTCGGCCGTTTCGAGATCAGGTCGACGATGCCGGCGCTGGTGCTGGCGCCGTAGATCGCCGAAGCCGGCCCCCGCAGCACGCTGATCGCCTCCAGCCCATAGGGTTCGAGCCGCATCAGCCCGTTCGGGCTGCCGATCTGGCGCAGCCCGTCGCGGAACACCGCGTTGTGGGTGACGTCGATGCCGCGGATGGTGAAGGCGTCGTAGCGCGGATCGAAGCCATAGGTGCCGATCCTTGCGCCCGGCGTGTAGGCCAGGGCCTCGAGGAGGTTCTGCGGCTTGCGCTCCTCCAGCTGCGCCTGCGTCACCGTCGAGACCGACATCGGCGTCTCGAGCAGCGGCGTGTCGGTCTTGGACGCGCTGCGACCCGAGGTCGCGACATAGCCATTGGCGGTGAAGACGCCCTTCTCGCCGGAACCCTGGCCCTCGACCACGATCGTGTCGAGCTGGATCTGGCGCCCCGGCTCGGCCTGTGCGAACGCCAGGGTGGGCAGGAAGGCGAGGGCCGACGACCCCAGCAAGGCAAGACGACTATTCACGGCACGCGACTCTCGGCAGGATCGAATGTCCGCGCCCTACCAATCTCGGAACAACAGAGTCAATACTTTATAGTTTTGAATTATTACAGAAAAAGATAAACTCAATTCTGGAATTCATATCGAGAATAGCTTTATCGCATCAGGGCACAGATGAATCTCGCCGCATCCGCTTTCGGCCTCGCTCGACCTCCGCGCCGTTCCGGCGACGCCGGCCGGGGCGCATCCGCCTTGCGCCCCGGGCCAAACCCAATAGATAAGGGGTCAAGGAGCGGCCTTCCGACATGACCTTGAATGAATCGATCTCGCGGGCGCGGCGCGACCCGGCCATCAAGCTGCATGGTCCCGAGGCCTTCGCGGCGATGCGCAAGGCCGGGCAGATCACGGCGCGCGGCCTCGACATGCTCGCCGCCGAGGTCAGGCCCGGCGTGACCACCCAGCGCCTCGACGATCTCGCCTTCCAGTTCGCGATGGACAACGGCGCCTATCCGGCGACCCTGTTCTACCGCGGCTACACCAAGTCGATCTGCACCTCGATCAACCATGTCGTCTGCCACGGCATCCCCGACGACAAGCCGCTGCGCGAAGGCGACATCGTCAACATCGACTACACGCTGATCGTCGATGGCTGGCATGGCGATTCCAGCCGGATGTTCGCGGTCGGCGACATCCCGCGCAAGGCGGAGCGGCTGATCGAGATCACCTATGAGAGCCTGCTGCGCGGCGTCCGCGCGGTGCGGCCGGGGGCGACGACCGGCGATATCGGCTTCGCCATCCAGCGCTATGCCGAGGGCGAGCGCTGCTCGGTGGTGCGCGACTTCTGCGGCCACGGCCTCGGCGAGGTCTTCCACGACGCGCCGAACATCCTGCACTATGGCAGCCCCGGCGAAGGCGTCGAGCTCAAGCCCGGCATGCTCTTCACCATCGAGCCGATGATCAATCTCGGCAAGGCGAGCGTGAAGGTGCTCTCCGACGGCTGGACGGCGGTGACGCGCGACCGCTCGCTCTCGGCCCAGTTCGAGCACACGGTCGGCGTGACCGACACCGGCTGCGAGATCTTCACGCTCTCCCCCGCCGGCCTCGACAACCCGCTCGCACCGCGCACATGAAGACCGGCGGCAACGGCAAGCCAGCCCTGGTTGCCGCCGCCTCCGACGACGCGCCGCCGCATCATCTCGGCCATCGCGAAAGGCTGCGCCAGCGCTTCCTCGGCGCCGGCGAGGCCGCCCTGCCCGATTACGAGCTGCTCGAGCTGCTGCTCTTCCGCTCGATCCCGCAGCGCGACGTCAAGCCGCTCGCCAAGCAGCTGATCCAGCATTTCGGCTCCTTCGCCGAGGTGATCGGCGCGCCGATCGCAAGGCTGAGGGAGGTCAAGGGCGTCGGCGACAGCGTCGCGCTCGACCTCAAGATCGTCGAGGCGGCGCTGAAGCGGGCGATGAAGGGCCAGGTCGCCAACAAGCCGGTGCTCTCCTCCTGGTCCTCGGTGGTCGATTACTGCCGCCTCGCCATGGCCTTCGCCGAGCGCGAGCAGTTCCGCATCCTCTTCCTCGACAAGAAGAACGCGCTGATCGCCGACGAGGTGCAGCAGACCGGCACCGTCGACCACACCCCGGTCTATCCGCGCGAGGTGATGCGCCGGGCGCTCGAGCTCTCGGCGACGGCGCTCATCCTCGTGCACAACCACCCGTCCGGCGACCCGACGCCCTCCGGCGCCGACATGCGCATGACCCGCGAACTGGTCGACATCGCCAGGCCGCTCGGCATCGCCATCCACGACCACATCATCGTCGGCCGTGACGGCCATGCCAGCTTCAAGGGGCTCGGGCTGATCTGACGCGGCCAGACACACCCCTCGTGAGGTGGAATAAGGCCGCTTCAGGAGCGGAAATGCTCCGGCGTTGACCAGGATGTGCGGCTCGATCCCGCGCTCGCGCCATCCATTTCAATCCGCGTCGCCAAGCGAATAGCCCGGCAGGCGCGAGACGACGCCGCCGATCGGGCGCAGATGCTGCTCCAGAACCGCGCGCGCCCGGGCTTCGTCCCAGGCCTGAAGGGCATCGAGCAGGGCGTAGTGCTCACCGCGAATGCGCTCGATCCGGTTCGGGTCGATGCGCAGCGCGGTCATGGCGACACGCTGCTGGCGCGAGCTGAGCGACTGGTAGAGCTCGGACAGAACCTCGTTGCCGAGCGCCGTGACCATGGCGGAATGGAAGGCCTGGTTGAGTTCGACCCGGGCGAAATGATCGCTGAAAGGCGTATCCTCCAACCGGTCCAGGATGGCCGTCATCTGCTGCGGCACCGGAATCCTCTGCTGGCAGATGCGCGCGACCGCATAGCCCTCGATCATCCGTCGCGTTTCATAGAGATCGACCAGTTCCTGCGCCGTGACCTGGCGCACGAGCGCCCCGCGACGCGGCAACAGGTCGATGAAGCGCTCCGCCTCCAGCCGGTGGAAAGCCTCGCGCACCGGCGTCCGCGAGATACCCAGCACCGAGGAGATCTGCTCCTCCTCGATGAAGGAGCCGCCGGCGAAGTTGCCACGCAAGATCTGCTCGCGGACATGAGCGTAGACCCGCTCGCGCGCGGGCTTCGCGGCGGACGGCCCAGACTCCCGCGCCTTCATTCCATCAGCGATTTGCATATCGCAACCGCCTTCCATCACGATCCAAGGCGTCGACACCCGAACATCCGCCACGTATACATGACGCATCATGATTTTGCACCATCGCCGAGAAGCACCCCGCAGAAGCCTGCGCCACGATCGGTCGGCGCCGGCCGCCACGCCGCATCGGCGGGCACGCGGTTCCATGATGGCGCTATTCTTGCTCGGCGCAGACCAGCTCCGATCAGGCCCTCTCGCAGCCCGCCACTGAGGATGAAGTCATGACGCTCTCCCGCCGCACGCTTGTTGGAGCCGGCCTCGCAGCCCCGCTGCTGGCCTCTCCCCTCCTGAGCGGGCCGGCGGCGGCGCAGCGCGCCAGCGGCATCCTGCGTTTCGGTCTCTCCGCCTTCCCACCCAATCTCCAGCCCTGGGTTTCGACGGGCGCCTCGGCCGGGACGGTGAAGCTGCTGACGCATCGCAGCCTCGTCTCCTATGACAACAAGGGGCAGTTGCGCGGGGAGCTGGCGGAATCCTGGGCCATCGACGCTGACGGCGCCTGGGTCTTCAAGCTGCGCCAGGGCGCCGTCTTCCACAATGGCGAGCCGGTGACGGCCGACGATGTCAAATGGTCGATCGAACAGATCGCCGGCGAGAAGTCGACCGCGTATATGCGGACGCAGTTCCAGGAGATCGAGCGCGTCGAGATCCCGAACCCGCAGACGATCCGCCTGGTCACCAAGACGCCTCAGGCGACGCTGCCGAGCTGGTTCGGCAACTACAACACCTTCGTGATCTGGCGGAAATCGACCCCGAACGAACCGATCGGCGCCGGGCCCTTCCGGCTCGCCGGGCAGGAGCGCGGCACCTCGCTCGATCTCGTCGCCTTCGACAAGTTCTACAAGCCCGGCTTCCCCAAGCTGAAGGGCATCAGGTTCATCGTCTACGCCGACGAGAACCTGCGCAACGCGGCCCTGATGGCCGGCGACGTCGACATGATCGAATACGTCCCCTGGCAATCCATGGCCGCAGTCGAGGCCGAGCCGCGGCTCAAGCTCGATTCGGTCGAGGGTCCCTTCATGGACATCCTCTTCAACGGCACCAAGCCGCCCTTCAACGATCCGCGCGTGCGCAGGGCGGTGGCCCATGCGGTCAAGCGCGAGGACATCGTCAAGGCCGCCTTCTTCGGCCGCGGCAAGCCGCTGGAAGGCCTGCCGATCGTCGAGGGCACGCCCTGGTGGGACAAGGACCTCGCACGCGGATGGGCCTATGACCCCGCCCGCGCCAAGGCGCTGCTCGCCGAGGCCGGCTTCGCCAACGGCTTCCAGACGACGCTGCTTTCGACCGCGCAGTTCGGCATGCACAAGGACACCGCCGAGGTCGTCCAGCAGCATCTTTCCGCCATCGGCATCCAGTGCGAACTGCAGCTGCCGGACTGGTCGACGCGCGTCAGCCGCGGCTCACGCGGCCAGTACGACATGGCCATCCATGGCGTCTCGGCCGACAACAACGACCCGGACGGGCTCACCGTCGTGCTCGACACCTCGCTCTCGCCGAGCCACGGCCGCTCCTTCAAGGTCGAGGCGCCGCGGACCATCGCCGCGCTCGCCAAGGGCCGCGCCGAGTTCGACCAGGCCAAGCGCGTCGAGATCTACAGGGAGATGCAGCGCGCTGCGCTCGAGGAGGTGCCGCTCGTCGGCCTCGCCTGGCGCTCGCAGGGCTATGGCATGAACAAGGGCGTGAAAGGCTTCACCAACCTGCCCGGTGCGCTGACGACCTCGTCGGGCGGCATGCTCGAGGAGACCTTCTTCGGATGACCGGCGTCTGGCTCGCGCATCGCATCGCGGTCTCGCTGGTCCTGGCCTGGGTCGTCGCAACGATCGTCTTCCTCGCTTTGCACATGGTGCCGGGCGATCCGGCCGAACTCCTGCTGTCGACCGGCGGCATCTCGCCGGACCCGGCCTCCGTCGCCGAGCTTCGCCAGAAGCTCGGGCTCGAACGGCCGCTCCTGATCCAATACGGCGCCTTCCTGGCCGGGCTGCTGCGCGGCGATCTCGGCACCTCGCTGGTCGACGACTACCCCGTCCTCCACGAAATCGCGCTGCGCCTGCCGCGCACGCTCGAGCTGATCTTCGCCGGCACGCTGCTGGCGATCATCATCGGCGTTCCCGCCGGCGTCTACGCTGCGATGCATCGCGGCGGCACGTTCGACCGTTGCGCCTCGGGCGTGACCGCGCTCCTGCTGGCGGTCCCGGTCTTCGTCGTCGGCACTCTGCTCGTGCTGCTCTTCGCGCAGACGCTGCGGATCATGCCGGCCGGCGGCTTTGCGCCCTTCGCGCAGGATCCCCTGCTTCATCTCAAGCTGCTGGCCCTGCCGGCGATCGCGATCGGCAAGGGGCTCGCCGCCGTGCTGTTCCGCATGACCCGCGCCGCCATGCTCGACGCGCTCGCCAACGACTATGTCCGCACGGCCCGCGCCAAGGGCCTCGCGCCCGGCCGCATCCTCGTCGTCCATGTGCTGCGGAACGCGCTCAACCCCGTCATCACCGTGCTCGGCCTGCACATGGGCACGCTGCTCGGCGGCACGGTGCTGGTCGAATATGTCTTCAACTGGCCCGGCCTCTCGACGCCGCTGCTGCGCGCGGTCGAGGCGCGCGATTATCCGATGGTGGTCGGCATCGTGCTGACGATTTCCGTGCTGTTCCTTCTGATCAACCTGATCGTCGAAATGCTCCAGGCGGCGCTCGACCCGAGGATCGGCGCACGATGAGCCGGCTCTGGTTTCCAGGCGCCTTCGTCGCGCTGATCCTCCTGCTGGCGCTCGCCGCTCCGCTGCTCGGCCTGCCCGATCCGGTGCGGCAGGACATCGCGCTCCGCCTCGCCGGACCGATGTCGGGCTCCTGGCTCGGTCGCGACGAATTCGGCCGCGACGTGCTCTCGCGCCTGATATGGGGGGCACGCACCAGCCTCTCCGTCGCCTTCGCCTCGGCGTTGACGGCCTGCGTCATCGGCGTCGCGCTCGGGTTGATCGGCGGCTGGTCGCGCGGCGTCGGCTCACTCCTGTCGGTGCGCAGCATGGACATCATCCTGTGCTTCCCGCCGGTGCTGCTGGCGCTGCTCGTCGTGACGCTGCTGGGACCGGGCGCCGCGACGCTGATCCTGGTGCTCTCGGTGCTCTACCTGCCGGGCTTTGCGCGCGTGACCTACTCCGAGGTTCTCTCCGTGCGCGGGCGCGACTATGTCGAGGCGACGCGGGCGCTCGGCGCCCCGACCTGGTACATCCTGTTGCGCACCGTGCTGCCGAACATCGCCGGCCCGGTGCTGGTGCAATTGTCGCTCGCAGTCGCCGCCGCCGTGGTGCTGGAGAGCGGGCTCTCCTTCCTCGGGCTCGGCGTCGTCCCACCAGCGCCCTCATGGGGGCTGATGATCCGTGGGGCGCGCGCCACCATGGAGCAGGCGCCGCTGCTGCTGATCTGGCCCTGCGCGGCGCTGACCCTGACCATCCTCGCCATGAACCTGCTCTGCGACGCGCTGCGCGACGCAGTCGATCCACGCACGGCGGGGCGCTGACCCGCTCCCCTCCTCCACCAGCCTGACAGGAACCACACCATGGCTGCCAAGACCGATCCCCTTGTCCATATGGGCACGATCTCCGGGGGCGAAGCCCGCGAGATCCTGAAAGGCAATCCCGTCATCCTGCTGCCGATGGGCAGCCATGAGGACCAGGGTCCGCATGCGCCGATGGGCGACTATCTGCTGGCCGAGAAGATCGCCGAGCTCGCCGCCATTCACGCCACAAGGGCCGGCACGCGCACGCTCGTCGCCCCCGTCCTGCCCTTCGGCGGCGCCGACTGGTTCGGCTCGATGACCGGCGGCATCGCGATCTCGCAGGCGACGCTGACCACCGTCATCGCCGAGATGGTCGACTCGCTGCATCGCAACGGTCTGACCCGGCTCATCGTCATCAACGGTCATGGCGGCAATGTCGGGCCGATTTCCGAGGTGGCACGCGAGCTTTATCTGCGCGAGCAGATGGTGCTGCCGAGCCTCTACCTCTGGCGCATAGGCTATGGGCTGCTGCCGTCGATCGTCGGCGCGGAGAAGGCTGCCGCCGTCTCCGGCCATGGCGCCGACCCGCTGACCTCGATCGGGCTGCATCTCTTCCCGGAACTGATCCGCAAGGACCTGATCCCGGAGGGCAAGCCGCTCAAGCGCGATCCGGTCCTCGACCTGCCCTTCACGGGGCTCGGGACGGCCTCCTTCGAAGGCGCCGAGGTCGCGATGCCGAACGAATATGACGAGGTCTACAATCTCGGCGTCGCCAAGGGCGATCCGAAGCTCTGCTCGGCCGAGACCGGGGCGGCGCTGACCGAGAAGCTGACCGAGATCTGCGCCCGCTTCATCGTGCATTTCGCCGGCAAGGTCGAAGCCTGAGGCCCAGTTCGCCCATCGCAATCCGGCGGCGCGGCGCGCCGCCGATCCAGCAATCAGCAGGAGCTGCCCCATGCCCACACGTCGTCTCGTCCTTCAGGCCGGCCTCGCGACCGTGGCTGCGCCTGCGCTGGTGCGCGCGCAATCGAGCCTCAGCGGCACGATCACGCTGATGTCCTATGCCGGCATCTTCCAGGACAACTACACCAAGGCAGTGGTCGAGCCGTTCCAGCAGGCGCATCCGGGCGTGAAGGTCAACTACGTGCCAGGCGGCACGTCGGCCCAGATGGTCGGCAGCGCTCGCGCCCAGAAGGCCGACCCACAGGTCGACGTCACGATCATGGACGTGACGACGTCGAGCATCGGCAACAGCGAAGGGCTGTTCGAGAAGCTCACCCCCGCCGAGTTCCCGGTGCTGAACGAGCTCCTGCCCGAGGCGCGCGCCGCCGGCGGCGACTATGGCCCGGCCGTGACCTTCGATCATCTCGTGCTGGTCTACGACGCGGCGCTGCAGCCGCCGCTGGCCAAGCTCGCCGATCTCTGGCGGCCTGATCTCAAGGGCCTGCTCGCCGTGTCCGCCCCCCCGAACATCCAGGGGCTGGCGCTCACCGCCATGGTCGAAAAGATGGAAGGCGGCGACCATCGCAAATCGATCGACGCCGCGATCAGAAAGCTCAAGGCGCTCGCCCCCTCCGTGAGCACCTTCGAGCCGAACCCGGACGGCTATTCGCTGATCCTCAATGGCGTGGTGAAGGTCGCGACCGGCTGGAATGCACGTTCGCAGCTCTATGCCGACCAGACCGGCGGCAAGATCGCCGCGCTGCTGCCGCCCGAAGGCTCGGTCTTCCAGATCAACACGATCAACCTGACCGCAGGCTCGAAGAACCGCGCGGCGGCCGCAGCCTTCGTCAACTATGCGCTGTCGCAGCCGGCACAGAAGGCCTTCACCGAGCGAATGTTCTACGCGCCGACCAACGGCAAGGCGCAGATCGACCCCAAGGCGATCGCACGCACCGCCGCCGCGCCGGAAAGCCGCGCCCGGATGATCGATCTCGACTGGAACGAGGTGCTCAAGGTGCGCGACCAGTGGAACAATCGCTGGCGCCGCGAGGTGGTGGCGGCGCGCTGAGCAGAACCGGACCGATGAGCTATCTCGAACTCTCCGGGCTGCAGAAGCGCTACCGTGACGCCGTCGCGGTCGACGACGTTTCGCTGTCCGTCGAGAAGGGCGAGGCCGTCGCGCTGCTCGGCCCCTCCGGCTGCGGCAAGACGACGACGCTGCGCATGCTCGCCGGCCTCGTCGATCCCGATCGCGGCGCGATCCGCCTGGACGGCGCCGAGGTCACCAGGCTGCCGGCGCACAAGCGCAACATGGGCTATGTCTTTCAGTCCTATGCGCTGTTCCCGCATCTCTCCGTTGCGCGCAATGTCGGCTTCGGCCTGGAGGAACGCCGAGTCGCCAAGGCTGAAATCGCCCGGCGTGTCGTGGAGGCGCTGGCAATGGTCAGGCTCTCGGGACTCGATCAGCGCCGTCCACGCGAGCTTTCGGGCGGCCAGCAGCAGCGCGTGGCGCTGGCCCGCTCGCTCGTGATCCGGCCCTCGGTGCTGCTGCTCGACGAGTCGCTCTCCAATCTCGACGCCAAACTGCGCGACACGATGCGTCACGAGATCCGCTCGATCCAACGCTCGCTCGGCATCACCACGCTCTTCGTCACCCATGACCAGGTCGAGGCGCTGACGATGTGCGACCGGATCGCGGTGATGCATCGCGGTCGAATCGCGCAGATCGGCTCTCCCGAGGACATCTATGAACGGCCGGCGACACGTTTCGTCGCCGAGTTCGTCGGCCGCGCCAATGCCCTGCCGGCGACGCGCGATGCCGAGGGGCGCGTCGTCCTCTGGGGCGAAAGGCTCCCCGTCGCCGCGCCCGCCGGTGGCGAGTTCGACCTGTTCGTGCGCCCCCAGCGCATCCGCATCCTGCCGATCTCGGAACCTGTCGCGGACGGCATGGCGCGCGTGACCGGCAAGGTGCTGCGCAGCGTCTTCGTCGGCGACCATGTCGAGGTTCTCGTCGAGGGCGCCGCCGGCCAGATCCAGGTCGAGCTGCAATCGGGCACGGCCCTGCCGCAGGAGGGCGCCGAGGTCGCGCTCGTCTGGCGGGCGCGCGACACGCTGCCTTTCCCGCGCGAGACCGCATGAGCGACGCCCGTCTCAAATGGCTGCTTCTGCCCGCCGGCCTGTTCGTCCTGGCCGTCTATGCCTGGCCGACGCTCGGCCTGTTCCGCAACGCCTTCAACGAGACCGGCCCGACCGGCGCCATGGTCGAGACCTGGTCGCTCAAGACCACGGCCGAGGTGCTCGCGGACAGCTTCACCTTCGAGCTGACGCTGAATTCGCTCTGGCTCTCGCTGAGCGCGACGCTGCTTGCACTCGCGCTGTCCTATCCGGTCGCGCTCTTCCTGTTCCGTACCAATTCACGCTTTCGCGGCCTGCTCGCGGTGGTCGCGATCATGCCGATGCTGATCTCCGGCGTGGTACGCGTCTTCGGCTGGCTCGCCATCCTCGGCGATCGCGGCCTCGTCAATTCGCTGGCGCAGTCGTTCGGCCTGATCACCGCGCCGATGAAGCTCGTCTTCAACTGGACCGGCGTCACCATCGGGCTGGCCGAGAGCATCATGCCCTACATGATCCTGGCCCTGCTCGCCGGCTTCGGTCAGCTCGACCGGACGCTCGAAGAAGCCTCGCGCTCGCTCGGCGCCACCCCGATGCGGACCTTCCTGCGGGTGACGCTGCCGCTGAGCCTGCCGGCATTGGCGCTCGCCGCTGGGCTCGGCTTCGTGCTGTCGATGTCGGCCTATATCACGCCGAAACTGCTCGGCGGCGGCCGCGTCTTCGTGCTGGCGACCGAGATCTTCGAGCAGGCGACGACCAACACCAACTGGCCGGTGGCCTCGGTGCTGGCGATCTACACGCTCGTCCTGCTGCTCCTGCTGCTCGCCGCCTCCAACCTCGCGGCGCGGGGGCTGAAGCGATGAACGGAGCCGGACGCGTCCTCTCCAGCCTCGCGGGCCTCGTCTATGCGCTGATCCTGGCGCCGATCGCGATCGTCGTCGCGCTCGCCTTCTCGGCGGACAATTTCATCCTGTTCCCGCCCTCGGGCTATTCGCTGCGCTGGTTCAGGGCGCTGGGCGCGCATGGGCCGCTGCTCTCGGCGCTCTGGCTCAGCGTCCAGATCGCCAGCGTGGTCACGGTGCTCTCGCTCGTCATCGGCGTGCCCGCCGCGCTGGCGCTGGCCAAGGGGCGCTTTTCGGGGCGTGACGCGCTGACGAACTTCTTTCTCGCGCCGCTCCTCCTGCCGACGCTGATCACGGGTCTCGCCCTGCTGCTGTTCTTCACGCCGCTGCGGCTGACCGCGACGCTGCCCGGCCTCGTGCTGGGGCACATGACGGTCACCGTGCCCTTCGTCATCCGGATGATGACGACGGCGTTCTCGACATTGCCCGACGATATCGAGGCGGCTGCGGCGACGCTGGGTGCCGAGCCGTGGCGTGTGGTCCGGCGGGTGACGTTGCCGCTGGTGACGCCCGGCCTGATCGCCTGCGCCTGCCTGTGCTTCCTGCTCTCCTTCGACGAGACGGTGATCTCGCTCTTCCTGTCGGGCCCGCGCGCCGCGACCCTGCCGGTCGAGATGGTGCGCTATGTCGAAGGCCGCACCGACCCGCTCGTCGCGGCGCTCTCGGTCGTGCTGATCGTCGCGACGCTGATCGTCGTCATCATCGTGGAACGTCTCGTCGGCATCGCGCGCGCCGTCGGAAAATAGGAGATTCCCATGCCCGATTACCGCATCGCCCCGATGCCGGAACAGCTGCCGGCCGCGCTTGTCGAGAAACTGCAGAAGGTCGAGACCGCGACCATCGGCCATTCCCGGCACTGGGGCTTCATGGATCGTGGCATCCAGCCTTTGCTGCGCGGCAAGCGCATCGCGGCCGCGGCCGTGACGCTCGCCATTCCTGGCCAGGATTCCACGCTGCTGCACCACGCGCTCGGCCTGCTGCGGCCGGGCGACATCCTCGTCGTCGACCGGCTCGGCGACGACAAGCATGCCTGCTGGGGCGGCGGCGTCACCGTCGCGGCGAAGGCGGCCGGCGCGATCGGCGGCATCGTCGACGGCCCCTGCACCGACCTGACCGAGATCGAAGACTCGGATTTCCCGATGTGGTGCCGCGGCATGTCGCCGATCACGACCCGGCTCTACAATCTCGGCGGAACGCTCAACCTGCCGATCTCCTGCGGCAATGTTCCCGTCAAAGCCGGCGACGTCATCCTGGCGGATGAGTCCGGCGTGCTGGTGCTGCCGCGCGACGAGGCGGAGGCGATCGCCGACGCCGCCATCGCCCGGCAGGAGCGCGGCGAACGCAACCAGGAGCGGGTGAAGGCCGGCGAGAAGCTCGGCGACATCTCGGGCGCGACCAGGATGGTGCTCGACGCGCTCAAGCAGAACGGCTGAGGAACAGGCCCGTGAACGCGATCCCCCCTGTGCCGCGGCTGGCCCCGTTCACCTGCGAGAAGCGGCCGGCCACCGGCTCGCGCGGGATGGTGGTGACCAACCACCCGCTCGCTTCGGCGGCGGGCTCGCAGATGCTGCTTGCGGGCGGCAACGCAGTCGATGCCGCCGTCGCCTCGCTCTTTGCGCTGACCGTCGTGGAGCCCATGATGGTCGGCATCCTCGGCGGCGGCGTCGCGCATGTCCGCATGGCGGATGGCCGCCATGTCGTCCTCGACGGGCTCTCGACCGCGCCGCTCCAGGCGACGCCCGACATGTATGACTGCCTCTCCGACGAGGTCGGCCGGCAGCGGGACGTGCGCGACCGGCTCAACGTCGTCGGGCCGAAGGCGGTCGCGGTCCCCGGCGCACTGGCCGGCTGGTGCGAGGCGCTTTCGCGCTTCGGCACGCTCTCGCTGGAGGAGGTGCTGCAACCGGCGATCGCCTTGGCCGAACGCGGCTTCGTCACCACGCCCTATCTCTCCAACTGCATCACCGACAATGTCGCCGATCTCGGGCGCGATCCCGGGCTCTCGGCGCTGCTGCTGGCGGGAGGCAAGGCGATCGAACCCGGCACGCGGCTCGTTCAGGCCGACTATGCCGCAAGTCTGCGCCTGATCGCCAGACAGGGTCCAGCCGCGCTCTATGACGGCCCGCTCGGCAAGGCGCTGACGGATTTCATGGCGGCGAGCGGGGGCTTGATCGCGCAGGCCGACCTGTCCGCCTACAAGGTCGCGACGCGCGAGCCCGTGCGTGGCAGCTATCGCGGCCATGAGATCGTCGGCCCGCCGCCGCCCTCCTCCTCGGGCGTGCACATCGTCCAGATGCTCAACATCCTCGAGGGCTACGACATCGGCTCCCTCGGCTTCGGCTCGGCGGATGCGGTGCATCTTCTGGCGGAAGCGCTCAAGATCGCCTTCGCGGACAGGGCCGTCGCCACCGCCGACCCCGCCTTCATCAAGGTTCCGGTCGAGCGGCTCGTCGACAAGGCCTATGCGGCCGAGCGGCGCGCTCTGATCGCGATGGACCGAGCCAAAGCCTGGAGCGCCGGGCTCTCCGGCGGCGAATCTGCCGACACGACCCATGTCACGGTCGCCGATGCCCATGGCAATGTCGTCGCCGCGACCCAGACGATCAACGGGCTCTTCGGCGCCTGCACGCAGATCCCCGGCACGGGGATGCTGACCAACAACTACATGTTCAATTTCGACCCGCATCCCGGCCGCGCCCTGTCGATCGCGCCCGGCAAGCGCGTCTTCACCTCGATGGCGCCGATGATGGTGCTGCGCGACGGCAAGCTCGCCTTCGCCCTCGGACTGCCCGGGGCTCTGCGCATCTTTCCCTCCGCCCTGCAGGCGATCGTCAACCTGATCGACCATGGCATGAGCCTTCAGGAAGCGGTCGAGGCGCCGCGTGTCTGGACCGAGGGCGGCGTGCTCGAGCTCGAGTCCGCGATCCCGGACAGCGTCGCGGACGAACTCACGGCGCGCGGCCACAGGATCCTGCGCATGCCGCGCATCGCTGGCGGCATGAACGCCATCGCCGTCAACCCGGACGGCACGCTGACAGGAGCGGCCTGCTGGCGCGCCGACGGCACCCCCGTCGGGATATCCGGCGGGCTCGCGCGCGAAGGCGTGCGCTTCACCATCTGACCCTTTGCCACCGGATCCCTGATCATGCCCGAAACCATCGTGCTCCTCGACATGACCGCCCCCGAGCGCGCCGAGAAGCTGCGCGCGCTGCTGCCGCCCGGCTTCGTGCTGACCCACGGCACGGCGCGCGGCGACGCACACATGAAGGAGATCATTGCCGGGGCCGACTACGCGATTTCCGGCCAGGTCGGCGTTTCGGCCGATGTGCTGCGCGCGGCCAGGAAGCTGAAGCTGCTGCATAAATGGGGCGTCGGCGTCGACAATATCGACGTCGCGGCGGCGAAAGAGCTCGGCATCAAGGTTGCCAGGACCACGGGCAGCAACGCCGTGCCGGTCGCCGAGTTCGCGCTCGGCCTGACGCTCGCCGCGTTGCGCTTCATCGGCTATGGCCACGCCGAACTGAAAAAGGGCCATTGGCGCACCGGGCACATGCCGGGCGACACCTACACGCTTTCGGGCAAGACGGTCGGCATTGTCGGCTTCGGCGCCATCGGCAAGAACGTCGCCAGGCTGCTCAAGGGCTTCGGCTGCACCATCCTCTATGCGAAGCGCCAACCGCTCGACGCCGCGGAAGAGGCGGCGCTCGGCGTCAGGCACGCTTCGATGGCGGAGCTTCTGGCGCAGTCCGACGTCGTCTCGCTGCATTGCCCGCTCACGCCGGAGACCACCAATCTGATCGATGCCGCCGCCTTCCGGACGATGAAGAAGACGGCCGTGCTGGTGAATGTCGCCCGCGGCGGCGTCGTCAACGAGGCCGACCTGGTCGTGGCCCTGCGCGCGAAGGAGATCGCAGGCGCGGCGATGGATGTCTTCTCCGTCGAGCCGCTGCCCGCCGACAGCGAATTGCTCACGCTCGACAACCTCGTCGTGACGCCGCATCTCGCCGCCATGGCCGCCGACAATTTCGCGCCCACCGTCAAGCGGATGTTCGCCAATATCGAGCACGTCTCCCGCGGCGAGCCGGTGCCGCCGCTCGACCTCGTAGTGTGAACTTTGCCACCTGCCGTGGGCACCTGGTTCCTCGTCGTGGTCGGCACACAAGCCCGACCATGACGATCCGCCGCCGGCCGGCTCAAACCCGACCCTCGGCAAGGTCCCGCGCCCGCGCCTCCGGGCTGCGTTCGGAGGCCGGGCCATAGCCGCCGGCGCCGGGCGTGATGATCTCGACGATCTGCCCGGCTTCCAGCGCGCCGTCGCCCTTGACGAAGGGCTCGACGCCCTCGCTGAAGGCGAAGGAGCCGCCCTGCCCCGGCCCGCCACCGGCAATGCCCCAGGGCTGCGACGTCAGCCGTGAATTGTCGAGGTTGAGTCGGCAAGGCGCTTCGGCTCTGTAGACACGGCGCAAGCCCATGCCTCCGCGCTGGCGGCCCAGCCCGCCCGAGCCGTCGACCAGCTCATAGCGCAGGAGCGTGAGCGGATACTCGACCTCGAGCGCCTCGACCGGCAGGTTCGAGGTGTTGGTCATATGGACATGGACGCCGTCGAGACCGTCCTTGGTCGCGCGCGCGCCGCTGCCGCCGCCGATCGTCTCCAGATAGACCCAGAGATCGCCGCTGCCGGGCTGCGCCCCCATGAAGGTCGCCGCGGCGACCGCGCCCGAGCACGCCGCGATGACGCGCTCGGGGACGGCCTGGGCGAGTGCGCCATGGATGAGGTCGACGACACGCTGGCAGGACGCGATGCGTCCGTTCACCGCCGCCGGATGGACGCAGTTGAGCACCGTCCCTTGCGTGGCGGCGACGGTGAGCGGCCGCGCCAGGCCTGCATTGGGCGGGATCGTCGGGTCGGCGACCGTCTTGACGGCGTAGTACACCGTCGAGAGCAGCGCGGTGTAGACCATGTTGAAGCCGGTGCGCATCTGCGGCGGCGAGTCGAAAGCGAGCGTCATCTGCTCGCCTGCGACGGTGATCTCGACCGAGAATTTCAGCGGCTCGTCGATCTCCGGATTGTCGAAGGAATCCTCGAAGCGATAGACGCCGTCGGGAATCGAGGCGATGCCGGCGCGCATCTTGCGCTCGGCATAATCCTGCAGCGCCCTGCCGGCGGCGAGGACGGTCGAGCGGCCGTATTTGTCGCAGAGCGCGCGAACGCGCTCGACGCCGAGCCGGTTCGCCGCCATCTGGGCGCGCAGATCCGAAAGACGCTCGCGCGGGACCTGGCAGTTGAGCAGGATCAGTTCCTGCACGTCCTTCATCAGCACCCCGCCGTCATAGAGCCGGATCGGCGGGATGCGGAGACCCTCCTGATAGATATGGGCGTGGCCGCGATCGGCGAAATCGGAATGATGGGCCGTGTTGACGGCCCAGGCGACCATCTCTCCGTCATGGAAGATCGGCTCGGCCAGGACGATGTCGGGCAGATGCGTGCCGCCGCCCTCATAGGCGTCGTTGCCGATGAAGACGTCGCCGGGCTTCATCTCGGCGATGGCATGGCGTTTCAGGATATGCGGGATGATGCCGATGAACGAGCCGAGATGCATCGGAATATGCTCGGCCTGGCAGAGGGTGTCGCCCCCGACGTCGAAGAGCGCCGTCGAGCAGTCGCGGCGCTCCTTGATGTTGGTGGAGTAGCTCGCCCTGACCAGCGCCTCGCCCATCTCCTCGGTGATCGAGGCGAAGGCGGAGCCGATGACCTCGACGGTGATCGGATCGACGGCGACGGATGCGGTCGCGTTCATCACGGCGTCTCCAGGATCAGGTTGAGATAGGGCTCGACACGGGCGGTCATGCCGGGCAGCAGCACCGTGGTCGCGTCCATCTGCTCGATGATCGCCGGCCCTTCGATCAGGTTGCCCGATTTCAGCGCGTCGCGGTCATAGATCGGGCAATCGACGAAGCCCCCCGCCTCCGGGAACCAGACCTCGCGCCGGCCGACGAGGGCGGCGGAGGCATCCGGCCCGGCATCGGGCTGCGGCCGGAACTCGGCCTTCGGCACGAAGCCGATCGCCTCGACGCGGTAGGTGACGAGTTGCACCGCCTCGCCCTCGGCAATGAAGCCGTAGAGCCGCCTGTGCGCCTCGGCGAAGCCCTCAGCGAGAGCAGCGATCGTCCCGGCCGTGATCGCCCCTTCCGGCAGGTCGATGGCGAGTTCGTAGTTCTGACCATGATAGCGCAGATCGGCGGTGCGCCTGACCCTGCGATCGGCGGGGGCAACCTTCTCCTCGGCGAACCAGTGCTCGGCCTGGGCTTCGAGACCGGCGAAGACCTCGGCCATGTCGCCGACGAGCCCGTCACCGAGCGTCGCCAGGCGCGTCGTCGCGAAATTGGCGCGCAGATCGGTGAGCAGCAGGCCGAGCGCGCAGCCGATCCCGGGATTGCGCGGCACGATGATGCGCTTCATCTCCAGCTCGCGCGCGAGACGGGCGGCGTGAAGCGGCCCCGCCCCGCCGAAGGCGACCAGCGCGTAATCCCGCGGATCATGGCCGCGCTGGACGCTGATGACGCGAATGGCCTTGGCCATGTTGGCGGTGACGACCGAGATGATGCCCTGCGCCGTCGCCATCAGGTCGAGGCCGAGCTTGTCGGCGATGCGGCCGATCGCCTGCCGCGAGAGCGACTGGTCGATCGGCATGCGCCCGCCGAGCAGATGCGTCGGGTTCAGCGTCTGAAGCACGACATTGGCGTCGGTGACGGCCGGTTCAGTGCTGCCGCGGCCGTAGCAGACCGGGCCTGGGTCGGCGCCGGCGCTGCGCGGCCCGACCTTGAGCAGGCCGCCCGAATCGATCGCCGCGATCGAGCCACCGCCGGCGCCGACCGTGTGGATGTCGAGCATCGGCGCCTTGATCGGATAGCCGTGGACGATCGCGTCGCTGGCGAGCTTGGCCTCGCCCTTGCGCAGCAGCGCGACGTCGGACGAGGTGCCGCCCATGTCGAAGGTGATCAGGTTCGCGATCCCGGTCATCGCGCCGATCGCCTGCGCCGCAACGACGCCGGTCGAAGGCCCCGACAGCACGGTCCGCACCGGCAGGCGCGCAGCCATGTCGAAACCGATGACACCGCCATTGGATTGCGTCAGATGCGGCGTCGCGGTGACGCCGAGGTCCTCCAGCCGCCCGGCGAGGCGCTGGATGTAGCCTTGCATGACCGGGCCGAGATAGGCGTTCACCACCGCCGTCGAGATGCGTTCATATTCGCGGAATTCCGGCGCGACCTCATGCGAGGTGCAGATGAAGGCCTCGGGGAATTCCTCGGCCACGATGCGCCGCGCGATATCCTCATGCTCGGGGCGGACGAAGCCGTAGAGAAAACCGATCGCGACCGCCTTGACGCCGGCCGCCTTGAGGGCGCGCGCCGCCTGGCGCACGCCGTCTTCGTCGAGCGGGGTTTCGACCGAGCCGTCATGGCGGACGCGCTCGGCGACGCCGAAGCGCAGGTCGCGGGTGACGAGCGGCGCGGGCTTGTCGGCCTGGAGGTCGTAGAGATCCGGGCGCTTCTGGCGGCCGATCTCGATCAGGTCGCGGAAGCCGTCGGTCGTGATGAGACCCGTCCTGACGCCGCGATGCTGGATCAGGGCGTTGGTGCCGACCGTCGTGCCATGGCCGAAATAGACGACCTCGCTCGGCCTGGCGCCGACGCGTTCGCAGCCCTCCTGCGTGCCGAGCGCGATGGCGCGGGACGGATCGTCCGGCGTCGAGGGCACCTTCCAGACCGCGACCTGGCCGCTGGCATCGTCGAAGAGGCAGACATCGGTGAAGGTCCCCCCGGAATCGATCCCGATACGCCAGGCCATGATCCCCAATCCTCCCGTTCAACCGAACGCCGTCTCTGCGGCGGCCGACCACGGCACGCCATGGCCGAAGCCGCCCTGATAGGCGCAGACCGTCGCGGCATTCGCCGCGCCCGCGGCCAGCGCCTCCGGAATGCTTTTCTCCTCCAGCACGGCCAGAAGAAACGCGGCGATGAAGCCGTCGCCGGCGCCCAGCGTATCGACGATGTCGGCCTCGGTGATCCCGCTCTGGTGGAATACCCCACCCGCCATCGCCAATGCGCCGCGCGCGCCGCGCGTCACCACCACGAGGCCGGGCCCGGCATCGGCACAGCAGCGAGCCAGATCGCGGCATTCGGCGTCGGAACCGGAGGGGAAGGACAGGAAGGCGATGTCGAGCGAGGGCAGCGTCGCCGCCAGATTGGCCTCCGTCCAACGCTCGGAGAAGTCATAGGAGAAACGGCGCACGGCACGACGGAGCGTCGCAAGCTCGCCGTCGAGTTCGCTGTAGACGCTCGAATGCACCAGATCGAAGGCCGCGACATAGGCAAGATCCTCGGGCGAGAACCGGCCCCATTGCCCACGCACCCCGTGCTGCGAGCGCAGGAAGCGGCGGTCATTGCCGTCATGACCGATGAAGGCGCGGGCATTGTCGCCGGCGAGGATGCGGCAGCGGCTGGTATCCACGCCCTCCCGGCGCAGGGCGTCGACGATCAGCATCCCGCCCTCGTCGGAGCCGAGACAGCCGAGATAACCCGTCTCGGCGCCGAGCCTGCGGGCCAGGACCGCGACATTGACCGCATTGCCGCCGGGGAATTGCAGGCCGCGATCGACATAGGTGTCGACCGTGTTGTCGCCGAGCCCGAGCAGCCTGCGGGTCATGAGCGCCTCCGCTCCATACCGAGATTCAGTACGCGACCTTCCACATGTAGCGGCGGGTCGAGAGCGGCTGATCGTGGAGCACCGACAAATGCGCCGCCATGCGCTTCAGCGCCGATTGGAGAATGTAGGGCGCGACGATCGGGCGGATCTCCGGCGCGATGCCCTTCATCGCGAAATCGCGCGAATCGTATTTCATCACGCGCCCGGCATGGGTGTCGCAGAACGCCGAGACGCGCTCCATCAGCGGGCGGCTCGGATCTTCCCCGCTGATCAGGATGAGCGGCGTGCTGCGGTCGATGATCTCGAACGGGCCGTGGAAGAACTCCGCCGCCTCGATCGGGTAGCTGTGCAGCCAGAGCATCTCCATCAGGATGCAGACCCCGAAGACATAGGCCGTGGTGAAGCCCGGCCCCGAGGCGACGTGATAGAAATTGCGGTCCTGCGCATAGAGGCGCGCATCGGCGGCGGCGCGCTCCTCGTTCTGCTCCGCGGCATCGCAGATCGCGCCGGGCAGCGCGTCGAGCGAGGAGACGAGCTTGTCGCCGAGCGGCCAGCCTTCCTTTTCCGCCATGACCCCGCCGACCAGCGCCTGCATCAGCATGAACATCGCCACGAAGGATTCGCTGGTCTCGCCGACGATGAAGCGTTCGGGAACGGATTGGCCCAGCGGCTTGTCGGCGTGCTGGCTGAACGCCACGACCTTGCAGGGCCTGTCCTTCAGGAACGCCGCGGCGGCGACCGTCTCCGGCGTGGTGCCGGATTTGGAAGCGAGCAGGACCAGCGTGCGGCCGTCGAGGCGCGGCGGATCGATCGCCATGAACTCCGCCGGGAAATAGCGGCGCACCTCGATGCCCGGGGAAAAATGCTCGAGCCAGTATGCGATGCCGAGCATGGCGCGGTTCGCCGAGCCGCAGGCGACGAGATAGATCCGGTCGATCTCCGGAGCGAGGCGGCGGCCGAGCGCGAAGGCCCGTGGCACGGCGGCGCGGGTCTGCGCGAGCCCCTCCTGCACGCGGGCACGATCGTAGGCGATGGACATGGAGAACGTCACTTCCAGGCGGCGAGGAATTGGTATACACCAATCACCTATACCAATGCCTGTCAACCATAGTCCAACCGGTCCGTGGATCAGCGCGATCGCGACGGATCTGCGGGTTTATGCGTCCGACAGGTGGAGCCGACACGATCTCCGCTATATGCGGAAGCGGGAAGCATCCGAGAGACGCCAGCCATGCGCGAACCCGTGAAGCGGGCCAAGCCGATCTACGTCGAGGTGCAGGATTATCTGCTCGATCTCATCAGCGGACCGGACTATGGCCCGGGCGACCGCGTCCCGTCCGAACGGGCGCTCGCCGATACGCTCGGCATCAACCGCATGACCGTGCGCAAGGCGATCGACAAGCTCGTCGACCGCAAGGTGCTGGAGCGCAACGGCACCAGCGGCACCCGCGTCCCGCTGGTCCAGGTGACGCGCCCGATCGAGGTGCACTCGACCCTCGGCATCACCCGCCTCATCCGCAATGCCGGCGGCGAGCCCGGCAACAAGCTGCTGCATTTCGGCGAGGAGAAGGCGACCGAGAGCATCGCACGTCGGCTCGACATCGCAGCCGGCTCCGACCTGATCATGTTCCGCCGGCTGCGCACGGTGAATGACGAACCGTTCTGCATCGAGACCAGCTACCTGCCGGCGGCGCGCTTCACCGGCCTCGTGGCGGAAGACCTCGTCGGCGGGCAGTCGCTCTACGAACTGCTGAAGGTCCGCTATGGCGTCGAGGCCAGCGCGCGCGACCGCGAGATCGGCGTCGGTATCGCGACGGAGCTGGAGGCCCGCTTGCTTCTGCTCCAGCCCGGTTCGCCCACTCTGGTCTTGAGGCTGGTGGCGCGCGACGGCGACGGCACGCCGATCGAATACATGAAATCGGTCAACCACCCCCACCACGTCGTCTTTCGCAACTCCACGCCGGCCCCACAGGACTGATCATGCCGCTGCCTGCCTTTCGCTCCCGGCCTGGGGCCGGGCTTTCGTCTCCGGCCGGGGAGCACATGTGATGGGCATCACGATCGAGACGATCGACGCCGACGCGACCCTGCCGAAGAGCAGCGACGTCGTCGTTATCGGCGGCGGCATCATCGGCATCATGACCGCGCTCTTCCTGGCGAGAGACGGAATCTCGGTCACGGTCTGCGAGAAAGGCGAGGTCGGCCATGAGCAGTCGGGCCGCAACTGGGGCTGGGTCCGGATCATGGGACGCGATCCCGGCGAGATTCCGCTCGGTCTCGAAAGCATGCGGCTCTGGACCGAGATGGACAGGCTCGTCGGCGGCGACACCGGCTTCACCCGCTCCGGCATCGTCTATGTGGCGGATACGCCGGCCAAGCTAGCCGAGCACGAGGCCTGGCTCGACCATGCCAGGCAATACCAGCTCGACTCCCGGCTGCTGAGCTCGCGCGAGATCGAGAGCACCCTGCCCGGCTGCAGGCGCGCCTTTGCCGGGGCGCTGTTTACACCGAGCGATGCGCGGGCCGAGCCGCAAAAGGCCGTGCCGGCCATGGCGCGCGCGCTGCGCCGTCATGGCGGCACTGTGCTGACGCGCTGCGCCGTGCGCGGCATCGAGACCACGGCCGGCCGCGTCAGCGCCGTGGTGACGGAACGCGGCCCGATCGCCTGCTCCCAGATCGTGCTCGCGGGCGGGGCCTGGTCGCGCCTCTTCCTCGGCAATCTCGGCATCGACTTCCCGCAGCTCAAGGTCCTCGGCTCGGTCCTGCGCACCGAACCGCTCGACGGCCCGCCGACCCATGCCGTCGGCGGCTCGGACTTCGCCTTCCGCAAGCGTCAGGACGGCGGCTACACCATCGCCCATCGCGGCGCGAGCACCGCCGAGATCGTGCCGGACTCGTTCCGCCTGTTCGGTGATTTCCTGCCTTCGCTGCTGAAGCAGCGGCATGAGCTCAGATTGCGTCTCGGGGCGCGCTTCCTGGAAGAGGCGCGGACTCGGCGGCGCTGGGCTCTCGACGAGGTGACGCCTTTCGAGTGCATGCGCGTGCTCGATCCGGCGCCGGTAGGCAAGATCCTGAAGGAAGGGCAGGCCAATCTGATCAAGGCCTTTCCGGCTTTCGCGGGCCTGAAGATCGTGGAGGCCTGGGGCGGCTTCATCGATGCGACGCCCGATGCCGTGCCGGTGATCGGCGAAGTGCCGCGCCTGCCCGGCTTCTTCATCGCCAGCGGCTTCTCCGGCCATGGATTCGGCATCGGGCCGGGCGCCGGGCGGCTCATCGCCGATCTCGTCAGGGGCGCCACGCCGCTGATCGACGCCAGGCCTTTCCGGCTCGAGCGCTTCGCCCGGCTGGAACGCACGACCAGGGTCGCCTGAGGGCGGCCGGCTTCCCTTCAGCCCTCATCGCGAGGAGCCGCGCCCTCCCCTTGCGGGAGACGGTGGCTCGGCGAAGCCGGGGCGAATGACGGGTCGCGCGACATCTCCGTCATGCTCGCCCTTGTGGCGAGCGTCCACACGTGGAAGCCTCGCGCCCGCATCACGTAGCCAAGCCGGAGCGATCAGGTCAGCCCAGCGAGGTCTCTTCCAGCGAATAGGCCGAAAAGAAATTCGTCCCGCCCGGCAGAGCCTTGAAGCCGGTCACGCCCTTGACCATGCCATAACCCTGGGAGCGCCAGGCGAGACCGACGAGGGGCGCCTGCTCCAGCGCGAGCTTCTCGAGCTCGGCATAGATGGCCTTTCGCCTGGCGAGATCGAACTCGGCGCGTCCCTTGGCGAAAAGGGCGTGGATCTCCGGCGTCGGCAGACCGAAGCTGCGCGAGATGTTCGGCGGCAATTCGCCGTCGAGCAGCGGTGCGAGCCCGTCCGGATCGTTGTTGTCGGCCGTCGTGCCCTGGACGCAGAATTCGTAGCGGCCCTTGCCGCCGAGATCGACGCGCGAGGCCCAGTCCGGCAGGTTGAGTTTCACGTCGATGCCGATCTCGCCGAGATGGGCCTGCACCACCTCGGCCGTCGATTTGTGCATGCCGTATTGCGCCGTCGAGAGCAGCGTGCAGGAGAAGCCCTTCGGAACGCCGGCCTCCGCCATCAGCTTCCTGGCCCTGTCGGGATCATAGCTCCAGAATTTCGCCCGCCCGGCATCATGATAAGGGCTGGTGTCGGGGATCGGGATGCCCTGGAGCGGCGTGCCGCGTCCGAAGAAGGCAGCCTGGACGATATCCTCGCGCCGGATGGCGAAACCGACCGCCTGGCGCAGGCGCGGATCCTTGAACGGCCCGCTGGTGCCGTTGAAGTTCAGACCCATGAAGGGGCCGTTGGCCGCAGCGAGATGAAGGCGCGGATCCTTCTCGATCGCCGCCATGTGCTGCCAGGGCACATATTCGATCAGATCGACATCGCCGGCCTGGAGCGCGGCGACGCGCAGGTTCTCATCAGCATAGGCCGTGAGCTTGATGCCGGCGAGCCTGGGCAGGCCCGGCTTGTAGTATTTGTCGAAGGCCGCGACCTCGATCGACACGCCGCGCTCCTGGTCCTTGACCACGAACGGACCCGCGCCGACGCCGAGGCCGCGCCCCTCGATCGAGTCCCTGGCGATGATCGGCGCGTGCGGGCTGGCCAGCCAGATCGGCAGCGTCACCGTCGGCTGCTTCATGACGATACGGACGGTGCGGGGATCGGGCGTCTCGATCGTCTCGATGCCGCCGAACTCGGCCCTGAGGAAGGCGGTGGAATTCGGCGCGGCGATCTGCTCCAGCGTCCATTTGACGTCGTCGGCCGTCACCGGCTTGCCGTTATGGAAGCTCGCCTGCCTCAGCTTGAAGATCCAGCCGGTCGGCCCGTCCTGCGTCCAGGATTCCGCGAGCTCGGGCCGGACCTCGCCCTTTTCGTCGAAACCGGTCAGGCCGCGGAAGATCAGCAGCTTCACGGTCAGCGCGGCGGTGCCCGTATGGACCCATGGCTGCAGGCTCGGCGGAAAGCTCGACAGGCCGAAGCGCAGGACCTTCCTCGCTGGCGTCTGGGCGAAGGCGGAGGCCGTAACCAAGGGAAAGCTGGTTCCGGCGGCGAGAAGGGCACGGCGCGAAATCATCGTCATCGGAGATCCCCTTGCTGGCGGCCAGGGAACAGCATGGATTGGTGTATACCAAACGTCAATCGCGTCCTCGCTCGGAGGTGGTGCGCGTCATTTTCGGCGCGAGCGCCGTATCGGGTCCCCTACGGTTTCCACGCACCCTTGTCGCCGACGTGCCTTGACAGCGTCGAACGGCTTAAGTGGTATACACCAATCATGTCGGCACCGCGCGGGCAAGCGATCGCCGACGCATGGTGGAAGCCGCCATGCCGCGCCGACCATGCCTGAATGGAGATCCGCATGAGCGAGATCATCAAAGTCAAATCCGGGAGCAAGTACGAGGATCTGAACAGCTACTCGCGGCTGGTGGTCGCCGGCGACATGATCTTCGTCTCCAACACGGCCGGGCGGAACTATAAGACCCGCGCCATCGCCAGCGACGCCAGGGGCCAGGCCGAGCAGGCCTTCCGCAATATCGAGGGCGCGCTCGCCGCCGTCGACGCCTCGCTCGCGGACGTCGTCGCGATCAGGGTTTTCGTGCCGGACATCGCCGACATGGAGGCGGTCGGCGAGGTCGTCGGACGCAAGTTCCGGGGCATCGACCCCGCCAACACCACGACCTGCACGCCGCTCGGCCAGCCTGAGCTCAAGGTCGAGTTCGAGGTGACGGCCTATCGCCGCCGGTCGGACGAAGCCGAAAAGCGCATCAGCGTCGATCTCTCCTGAGGCTGTCGACATGCCGGACGTCGTCATCGTCGGAGGCGGGATCAGCGGCACGGCCGCAGCCTACGAGATCGCGCGCGCCGGTCATTCGGTGACATTGTTCGAGGCCCGCAGCCTCGCGGCCATGGCGTCCGGCTGGACCCTGGGAGGCGTCAGGCAATCCGGGCGCGACCCGGCCGAGCTGCCGCTGGCGAAGGCCGCCGTCGAACGCTGGGGTGGGCTCGACGAGGAGCTCGACGCGGCGACCGGCTACCGCCGGCGCGGCAATCTGCGGCTTGCGCGGACGGAAGCCGAGATCGAGGTGATCCGCGAACTGGTCGTCGAGCAGCGCAAGCTCGGGCTCGCCATCGACTATCTGCCGGACAATGCGGCGATCAGGGCGATCGCACCGGCCATCGGCTCGTCGATCCTCGCCGCCTCGTTCTGCCCGGGCGACGGCCATGCCGACCCGGTTCCGGTGGTGCGGGCTTTCGCAGCGGCTGCCGCACGTCATGGCGCGACCATCCGTGACGGCACCGGCGTAAGGGCGCTGCAGCGAACCGGCGACAGGGTCACGGGCGTCGAAACCGCCAGCGGCGAGATCGTCTCGGCCGACCAGGTGATCGTCGCGACCGGCATCCATGCACCCGAACTGCTCACGCCGCTGGGGCTCGATCTGCCGCTGCGGGTCAAGCTCGTCTGTGTCCTGCAGAGCGTACCACTGCCGCCGCTGTTCGAGCAGGTCTTCGGCGTCGCCAATGCCGATTGCGCCGGCCGGCAGGAGGTCGACGGGCGCCTGCGCGTCACCACCGGCATCGGCGACTGGCCCTTTGAGCCGGCCTCCTGGACATTGGATGCGCTGGCGCCGCGCGCGGCGGACATCACCGCTCTGATCGCGCGGGTGACGCAGGTGCTTCCGGCTGCCGCCGATGCGGGGATCGCGCGCCTCTGGGGCGGCTTGATCGACCTCACGCCGGATGCGCTGCCGGCGATCGACGCCCATACCGGCCTCGACGGCTTGATCGTCGCGGCCGGCTTCTCGGGCCATGGCTTCGGCATCGGTCCGGTCACCGGCGAAATCCTCGCCGATCTTGCGCTGTCGAAGCAGCCGCGCTTCGATCTCAGCCCGTTCAGGCTGGACCGCTTCGCACGTGAACCGGCGGCGGGCGCCGCGCTGACGCTGCACGGCTAGAGGACATGGCAGATGCTTGCCCCCATTGGACGCGTCATTCTGATCTCGGGCGCCAATCGGGGCATCGGCCGCGCGGTCGCCGAGGCGCTGCATGAGCAGGGCTACAGCCTGAGCCTGGGCGGGCGCGACCTCGGCTCGCTCCGGACCATGAGCGCGGGCTGGGATCCAGGCCGTGTCCATATCGCGCGCTACGACGCACAGGACTGGACGAGCCACCGCGCCTGGACCGATGCCGCGATCGCGCGCTTCGGCCGGATCGACGGCCTCGTCAACAATGCCGGCATGCACAGCGCCATGACCTTGCACAAGCCGGACGAGGCCGAACTCGATGCGATCTGGGCGGTGAACTGCAAGGGCCCGCTCAACCTGATCCATTGCGCGCTGCCGCATCTGGAGGCGAGCGGCACGGGCCGCATCGTCAACGTCGCCTCGATGTCGGGCAAGCGCGTGCGCAACGACCACGTCGCCTACAACATGGCGAAGCACGCGATGATCGCGCTGAACCATGCGGCGCGGCGCGTCGCCTGGGACAAGGGCGTCCGCGCGACCGCGCTCTGCCCCTCCTTCGTGCGGACCGACATGACGGCAGCGAGCACGGCGCTCACGCCCGAAGCGATGACCCAGCCGGCCGATCTGGCGCAGCTGGTTGCCACGCTCCTCGCGCTGCCCAACAATGCCTCGGTCGCGGAATTGCTGGTCAATTGCAGGCTGGAGGACATGCTCTAGGCGCGCTGACCGAGGGACAAGGACAGGACAGGCTTCGCGCTCCGGACGGATCGTCGTCCTGCTCGCCATCACCGGCACAAGGCCGGGACCGCCGATACCCAACAAGAACGCAGGGGAACAGCAATGAAACGAACCGGATCGACCGTCGCCGCCATGCTGGCAGGCGCGCTGCTGGCGACGCCCGCATTGGCGCAGAAGACGGTGCTGACCGTCGGCATGCAGAGCTCCGATGCCGGCGTGCTCGACCCCCATCTGAATTCCGGCACGCCCGGCAAGGCGCTGCTGAACTGGATGTTCAACGGGCTGGTACGGATCAAGCCCGGCGAACTCTCGCCCGAATTCATCGAGCCTGATCTCGCCGAGAGCTGGACCGCCTCGGCGGACGGCAAGGAATGGACCTTCAAGCTGCGCCAGGGCGTGCAGTGCCATCACGGCTATGGCGAGTTCACCTCGGCAGACGCGGTCTATTCGCTGAACCGGGCCGCAACCAAGGAAAGCTCGGCCTTCTCGTCGGATTATGGCGCCTTCGACAAGGTCGAGGCCCCCGACAAATACACCGTCAAGATCACGCTGAAGCAGGCGGTTCCGAGCCTGCTCGGCATCGTCATGAACTACCATGGCGGCAACATGGTCTGTAAGAAGGCCGCCGAGGAACTGGGCAAGGACGGCTTCGCCAAGAAGCCTGTCGGCACCGGCCCGTTCATGTTCTCCGAATATGTGCCGCAGCAATACGCCAAGCTCGTCGCCAACCCGGACTACTTCCGGGGCAAGCCGAAGCTGACCGAGATCCTCTACCGCTTCATCCCGTCGGATTCCTCGCGCGACCTCGCCTTCCAGTCCGGCGAGCTCGACATGATGCTCGGCCGGCAGGAGCAGGCCTGGGTCGACCGCATGAATGCCCTGCCCGGCGTCAAGGTGGTGGCGATGGGCCCGGCCGAAATGTCGGTGCTGCACCTCAATATGAGCCAGCCGCCGCTCGACAACCTCAAGGTTCGCCAGGCGATCGCCCATGCGATCGACCGCAACGCGATCTGGCAGTTCCGCGGCAAGAACATCTCGCGCCCAGCCGTCTCGGTGGTGCCTTCGGGCTATCTCGGCACGGACGAGAAGGCGGCTCTGCTGCCCTTCGACCTCGCCAAGTCGAAGGCGCTGCTGGCGGAAGCCGGCTTTCCCAACGGGGTCACGATCAAGACCATCAACACGACGCTGCCCTCGATGCTCAGCTTCACCGAGGCGACGCAGGCGCTGCTGAAGCGGGCGGGCATCACGCTGGAGATCCAGCCGGTGGAGCATGCCACCTTCCACCAGCAGATCCGGCAGGACCTGTCGCAGGTCGTGCATTTCCAGGCGGCGCGCTTCCCCGTCGCGGATGTCTATCTCTCGCAGTTCTTCCACTCGCGCGCGATCGTGAAAACCCCGACGGCGGTGACGAACTTCTCGCACTGCAAGGTCGCCGATGCCGAGATCGACGCGGCCCGTTCGGAGGCCGACAAGGCCAGGCAACTCGCGCTCTGGAAGACGGCGCAGGAGAAGATCATCAGGGAAGTCTGCGCGATCCCCGTCAACGAGATGATGCAGCTCTGGGCCTACAAGGACAGCCTCGACCTCGGCTACGAGCTCAAGGCCTCGCTGAATCTCGGCCCGCCGGTGCTCGAGACCACGCGCTTCACCAAGTGACCCCGGGGAGCGGCCCTGAGACGGCCGCTCCCTTTCTCTCGCTTGCGGCGGCATCATGGGCGCCTTCCTCGTCAAACGGCTCGGCTTCGCCGTCGTCACGCTCTGGGCGGTGCTCTCGCTCGTCTTCGTCGTGGTGCGGATCGTGCCGGGCGACCCGGCGCAGGTCATTCTCGGCGACCAGGCCGATGCGACCGCGATCGCTGCGATGCGCACCAGGCTGGGGCTCGATGCCCCGGTGATCGAGCAATACTGGACCTTCCTCTCCGGGGCCCTGCGGGGCGACTGGGGCGTGTCGCTGGTCACCGGCCGGCCGGTCATCCAGGAGATCCTCGCCGTCCTGCCCTGGACCATCGAGCTGACGCTGATCTCGATGGCGATCGGCGTCGCGATCGGCGTGCCGCTCGGGGTCTGGGCCGCGGTCAATCGCAACCGGATGCCGGACTATGTGACGCGCATCGCCTCGCTGCTCGGCCTGTCCTTTCCGCCCTTCGTCTCGGCGATCATCCTGCTGATCGCCTTCGCGATCATGCTGCGCTGGTTCCCGGTGATCAGCGCCGGCTCCGGCTCTCTCTCGGCCTGGTTCCAGGCGATGGCGCTGCCGGCGCTCAATCTCGGCCTGATCATGGCCGCCTACATCACCCGCGTCGCCCGCTCGGCCATGCTCGAGGTGCTGCAGGAGGACTATGTCCGCAGTGCACGGGCCAAGGGCGTGCCCTGGCGCGTCGTGGTCTGGAAGCACGCGCTGCGCAACGCGCTGATCCCGGTCATCACCATCGTGGGCCTGTATCTCGGCATCCTGATCGGCAATTCGGTGCTGACGGAGATCGTCTTCAACCGCCCCGGTCTCGGCAAGCTGATCATCGGCGCGCTGAACCAGCGCGACTACACCATGCTGCAGGGCATGATGGTGATCTACACGCTGATCGTCGTGCTGGTGAACATCGCCACCGATCTGACCTATGCCCTCGTCGATCCAAGAGTGAAGCTGTCATGAGGGCGAAGCTGTCATGAGCACCTCGGTCCATGATGCCGGCCAGGCTGCGCCGCCGCGCCTGCGCTGGCTTTCGGCCACGATCGGCGCCTTCAACGCCAACAAGACGTCCTGGGTCGGGCTCGTCATCGTCGTCGCAGTGGTCCTGGCCGCGGTGTTCGCGCCGGTCATCGCCCCGCATGACCCGCTCGAGCAGGACATCCTGTCACGCCTCCAGCCACCGCATGACGATTTCTATCTCGGCACGGATTATTTCGGCCGCGACATCCTCTCCCGCCTGCTCTACGGGGCGCGCATCTCGCTGGTCATCGGTGTCGCCTCGACGGTGATCGCACTGGTGCTCGGCTCGCTGATCGGCATCCTCGCCGGCTGGTACGGCGGCAAGTTCGATGTCGTCGTGATGCAGACGATGGACATCCTGCTCGCCTTCCCCTCGCTCATCCTCGGCCTGATCCTGGTCGCGATGCTCGGCCCCTCGATGGAGAACATCATCGTCGCGATCGCGCTGACCTCGATTCCCTCCTTTGCCCGCATCGCCCGGGCGCCGACGATCTCGGTCAAGGAGCGCGACTATATCGAGGCCGGTCGGGCGCTGGCCTTCTCCGACGTCCGGATCATGGCAGGCCACATCCTGCCCAACATCTTCCCCGAGATCCTGGTGATGGGCTCGCTCTGGCTCGCCAACGCGATCCGCACCGAGGCCTCGCTCGCCTTTGTCGGGCTCGGCGTGAAGCCGCCGATCCCGACCTGGGGCGGCATGATCCGCGAGGGCTTCGAAAACATCCTCGACAGCTACTGGCTGGTGCTGGCGCCGAGCATCGCCATCCTGATCATCGTCTTCGCGCTCAACATCCTCGGCGACGGCCTGCGCGACGCCATCGACCCCAGGCTGAAGGGCGAACGATGAGCGGCCGCCCCGTCCTTTCCGTCGAGAACCTGCAGACGGCCTTCCGCGTCGGCGGCCAGTGGCGCTGGGCGATCGAGGATCTGAGCTTCGACATCGCTCCGCGCGAGACCGTCGCGATCGTCGGCGAATCCGGCTCGGGCAAATCCGTCACCGCGCTCTCGATCATGCGGCTGGTCTCGGCCGCCAATGGCCGAATCCAGGGCAGGATCGCGCTCGAAGGCCGCGACCTGCTGGCGCTCTCCGAGGAAGAGATGCGCAAGGTCCGTGGCAACGACATCGCGATGATCTTCCAGGAGCCGATGACGAGCCTGAACCCGGTTCTGACCGTCGGCCACCAGATCTGCGAGGCGCTGCGCTATCATCGCGGGCTCGACAGAGCGGCCGCCGAGGCCGAGGCGCTGCGCATGCTGGAGAAGGTGCGCATCCCCTCCGCCAGGACCCGCTTCGCCAATTATCCCCACCAGCTCTCGGGCGGCATGCGCCAGCGCGTGATGATCGCGACCGCGCTTGCCTGCAAGCCGAAACTCCTGATCGCGGACGAGCCCACCACCGCGCTCGACGTGACGATCCAGGCGCAGATCCTCGAACTGATCAAGACATTGCAGGACGAGGAGGGCATGTCGGTTCTCTTCATCACCCACGACATGGGCGTCGTCGCCGAGATCGCCGACCGCGTCGTGGTGATGTGGAGGGGCCGCAAGCTCGAGGATGCGCCCGCGGCGCAGGTCTTCGACCAGCCGGTGCACGGCTATACCAGGGCGCTGCTCGCCGCGGTTCCCAGGCTCGGCGACATGGAGGGGCATGGCAGGCCGTTGCGCTTCCCCCATATCGATCCCGACCATGGCGAGGTGCACGGCAAGCCGGTCGAGGCCGCCGATACGGTCAGGGCCGACGAGGCCCCGCTCCTCGAGGTCGCCGGGCTGACGACGCGCTTCGGCATTCGCGGCGGGCTGCTCGGGCGGCTGCGCGGCCGGGTCCATGCGGTCGAGAACGTCTCCTTCACGCTGCAGCGCGGCGAGACGCTGGCGCTGGTCGGCGAATCCGGCTGCGGCAAGTCGACGACGGGGCGCTCGATCCTGCGGCTGATCGAGCCCACCGCCGGCACGGTGCGCTTCGAGGGCCGGGACGTCACCGCCTTCGGCAAGAGCGACTTGCTCGGCGCCCGCCGCGACATGCAGATGATCTTCCAGGATCCGTTCGCCAGCCTCAATCCGCGCAAGAGCGTCGGCGCCGCCATCGCCGAGCCGATCGTCGTCCATGGCCTCGCCCGCGGCGCGGAAGCGAAGGAGCGTGTCGACGAGCTGATGCGTCGTGTCGGCCTGTCGCCAGCCATGGGGACGCGCTTCCCGCACGAATTCTCGGGCGGCCAGCGCCAGAGGCTCGCCATCGCCCGGGCCCTGGCGCTGTCGCCCAAGCTGGTCGTGGCAGACGAGGCCGTCTCGGCGCTGGACGTCTCGGTCAAGGCGCAGGTGCTCAACCTGATGCTCGACCTGCAGGCGGAATTCGGCCTCGCCTATCTCTTCATCTCGCATGACATGGCGGTGGTCGAGCGTGTCAGCCACCGTGTCGCGGTGATGTATCTCGGCGAGATCGTCGAGCTCGGCCCGCGCGAAGCGGTGTTCGCCAATCCACTGCATCCCTATACGCGAAAGCTGCTCTCGGCAGTGCCGGTGCCGGACCCGGCGCGCCGATCCTTACGCCGCGAGCTGGCGGTCGACGAGATCCCGAGCCCGATCCGCCCGCTCGACTGGCGCGCCCCGGCTCAGGCGCTGATCGAGGTCGCGCCCGGCCATTTCGTCAGACGGCGACCGGAACCAAGTCCGTGAAGGCACCCTCCGAAACCGGCGATGCAAGCGGATCGGTCCGTCATCAGGATCGGTAAGACGGTCCGAGATTCGGCCTGCGCGCTCGCCTCATGGCTTGCGCTGCAGCCCCGGCTGCGGGCCGTGCATTATCCGGCCTGCGGCAGCACCCAGTCGACATGGTGGCCGAGTCCTTCGAGGAAGCGCCCGGCCTTCTCCAGCTCGGCGACGATCGCTGGTGTGGCGCGGTAGTCGCCCCCTTCATGCGAGAGGGCGATGCGCAGACGGCCCGGATCGCGCTCGATGAGCTGCGTATAGGGCTCGGGCGCGGTCCAGTAGGGCATGAACTCGCCCGGTGCGCCGCCGCGGCTCACCGCTGCGCACCCACTCGGCGAGGCCGACCGCGTCATGGGAGGTCCATTCCCTCCCAGCTCATCGCCAGGGTCATGACGTCGTCTCCAGCGCGTCGTCGAGTGCCCGCTTCAGACCTCGCCGGTGGCGAAGTCGGCTTGCTGGAAGGCGGCCATCCCCGCTCTGCTCGGTGCGAAGGTGTTGGTCTCATGCAGGAAACCGCCGAAAGCGATGCGGCTGGACATCGAAGGCTCCGATCGGGAAGCGCCGAGGTAAACACGCCGCGTCGTGCTGACCAAGTGTGAAATTTCACCGCGACTGCCCGGATCTTGAACTTGCAATCGCCGAATTCGCACAAGCCCGTTCTGCCGCAGATCGGCTGCAACGACGGCTTCGCTCCACGCCCCTGTGATCGCTCGGTGGATGCAGCGAGCCGGTGCGGTTGCAGGAGACGGCCGTGACGATCGCGCGCTCAGCCCGGCACCGCGGCGCCGTTGGGCAGCCGCGGCCGGCGCTTGCGGAACCGCCGCTTCGCCCAGAGCAGCAGGCCGCTCCCCCACAGGCCGACCAGCACGATCGACAGGATCGCGTTGAGCGCGGAGCCGAGCACGGCGTGCCAGTTGCCCTCGTGCAGGGCGCGGGACCAGTTCACCGCGGCCGGCTGCAGGGCGTCCTTCGTCACGACATAGCTGGTCAGCCGGTTGCCGTCATAGATCCGCGCCAGCAGCCGGCCACCGCGCGTCCGCAGCGAGGTCAGCCCGGCGAGATCGTGATCGCGCGCGATCGCCGTGACGGCCGCGCGGATCGGCACGCGCTCGCCGCGCGGCCCAGCCGTCACACCGCCCGTGCCGACGCCAATGGCGATGAAGAGACCGGTCAGCGGGCTGAGCACGATCAGCGGCAGGCAGATCCAGGCCGCGCCGGCATGCCATCCTCCGAGCGAGTTGCGCAGGCGCGGCAAGCCCATGGCGACGCCGAGCCCAGCGAGGACGAGCATCGCGGCGGTGCTCGCCGTGACCAGCCAGCCGAGATCGAGCAGGAGCCGTTCGTGCAGGCCGCGCGCGAAGCCGAACCATTCGGCGAAGCCGTCGGCCTCGACCTCCTCGCCGGTTGCGATTCCGACATCGACCACCTCGTCCTCGCCGACGCCCGACAGGCGGACGACCTGGTCATAGGTCCGGACCGACAGCCCGGTCGCCTTGCCGGCTGGATCGAAACGGTCGAGGAAACCGAGCAGCCGGGCTTCGGTCAGCGGCGCGGCCGGCGCCACGCGCTGGGCCAGCGGCTCGACCGAGAGGACGAGTCCCGACAGGATGACGCCGAGCAGCGGCAGGGCGAAGACGAGCGTGATCCAGCGATGCACGCGGAGCAGACAGGGCTTCAGTCCCATCCTGGAATCCTTCCAATCTGTCGCCGCGCCGGACCTTGCGCCGATCCCGCCCTCCGGACAAGCGACTGCGACGTCGCAGGCGGGACGCGCTCGCGCGCCCCGGCGCCGCCCGCGCGAGCGCCCGTCACCCCTCGCGCATCGCGATGCCGAACCCCGCCAGCCGCCGCATCAGATGGCCGGTGTCCACCAGCGTCTCCGGCAGGTGCAGCCCCGAGGTCGGCCGCTCCTTGCCGGCGAGGCCGAACAGGCCCTCGATCACCACGGCGATGCCCTTGGCGCTGAGCGCGGCATAGCCGTCCGGATCGACCAGCTCCCAGCGGAAACGGCCTTCGCGGCCGTCGCGGCGCCTGCCGGCGATCTCGATGACGACCTCGTGCGAAGGGCCTTCGCCGCGCCGGGAGCTCGCCGTCAGCCCCTCGGCGAAGTCGACGCGCAGGCTTCCCGCCGGGCTCGCCGCCAGGCTGAAGACGTCGACCAGGCCGACCGTCGCGCCCGCGTGTCCGTGCCCGCCGACGCCGATGAAGCGGCGCTGCGTTCGCGGCGGCCCGATCCAGCGCCAGAGCCCCTCCGACTTGACCAGCGGCGCCGGGCCGATGGCGCCGATGCGCTCCATGTCCTGCTGCGAGGCCGCCCCCAGCGGATCGGCCGGATCGAAGACGAGACCGATCTCGATCGCTTCGATGCGCTCGAAATCGGCGGCGGCATGCAGGGCCGCGAGCGCCGGCACCGAGCCCATGCCGTGGCCGAGCAGGACGACGGGCGCGGCGTCCGGCCGGCGGATGAAGCCGGCGAGCGCCGGACCGACCTCGAAGACGCCGTCCGAGAGCGCGACATAGGCCGCGCCCCGCGACGCCGCCCAGCTCTGCGTGCGCAGCGACAGGTCGCGCAGGGCCGTCAGCACCACGGCCGGCTTCAGATCGGCCGGAAGGCCGAGATCGGCGCGCTCGAGATCGAGCGGCGCGGCGACGGCTTCGCCGAGCGCGGCGGCGAGCGCCTCCGCCCTCGCCGCGTCGCGGCCGGCGATCACCAGCGGCAGCGCGGGATGGAGCCGGCGCAGGGTGCGGGCCGTGCGCGAGCCGACGCTGCCATAGCCGCCCAGGATCAGGACCTGGCCGAACCGGGGGTCAGCCATGAGCTCCGGCCTCCGTGAAGACCGCGCCGAACTCCTTCATCCGGGCGACGTAATAGGCGGGATCGATGATGCCGTCGGGGAAATAGAGGCCCGGCCCCAGCGCCTCGCCGCCAGACAGGCCGAGCGCGCGCTCGGTCGCGAGCGCCACCCCGAGCGCCGTCAGCGGCGCCTGTCCCTGCGGATGCACGACCTCGTAGCGCCGCGAGCCCGGCTCGCCGGACTGCAGCACGCCCTCGATCGCGATCACGCTCTCGGTCGAGAACGGCTCTCCGCGCCGCCGGCTGGCCGAGACGTCGAAGGCGAGATCGAAGCGGATCGTCTTCGCGCCGGTGGCGGTCGCGAGGCTGAGGACATCGAGCGGGCCATAGGCCTGGGCCGGCAGTTCGACGCCGTCGACGCTGCGATAGCGCGCCTCGGCGTCCTCGCCGACAATCCAGGCGAAGCGGCCATCCTTCACCGTCAATGTCGCCGCGCCGGCCGCAGTGATCCGCTCATAATCGGCCCAAGCGGCCTGCCCGCCCATGTCCTGCTCGTCGAGCAGCACGCCGACATGGATCCTGTCGACCGAGCGGAAGGCCCTGGCATAGTCCAGCGTCGGGAACAGCGCTGCGCCGGCGAGCCATTGGCTGGCGAGCACGACCGGCGCCGCCTGCGGCGCATGGATGAAGCCGGCCGCCTCGATGCCGATCTCGAAGGCGCCGCTGGAGACGCTGAGATGCGGGATGCCGTGGCGCTGGGCATAGGCGAGCGCATGGCTCCAATCGTCCTTGACGAAGACGATGACGGCACTGAAGCGCGCATCGCCCGGCAAGCCGAGATCGGGCTTCGACAGGTCGGCGGCGAGCGCCTCGACGCCGAGCTTTCCGGCGACGGCCTGCGCCCTGGCGAGGTCGCGGCCGGCGATGGCCACCGGCAGGTCCGGATGCAGGCGGCGCAGCATCGCGGCGGCCTGGCTGCCGACGACGCCGGAGCCGCCGATGACGAGGACGGGGTGTGGGATGCTGGGCATGTGGGAGCACTCCTGACGGGGCCGGCGGTTTGCGGCCATATTACTACTAATAGTAACTTACTATAAGTAGGAATGTAGTTTCCCTCTTGTCAAGCGAGCCTTTGCCGGGATTCCTGAATCGCCATGCCACCGACCACAGCCCCCGCCTCAGCCCGCAAGCTGCCGAAGCCGGAACGCCGCGAGCAGTTGCTGGCCCGGGCGCAGGAGATGGTCCGCGAGGAAGGGACCGAGGCGCTGACGCTGGCGCGCGTCGCCGAGCGGGCCGGCGTCACCAAGCCTGTCGCCTACGATCATTTCGGCACGCGCGAGGCGCTGATGGTCGAGCTCTTCCGGCGCATCGACGACCGGCAGACGGCCCTGCTCATCGCTGCGCTGAAGAGCACCGAAGGCCGGCTCGACGCGGTCGCGGCGACCATCGCCAAGGCCTATATGAGCTGCGCTCTCGCGGTTGGAACCGAATGGTACGCACTCTCGGCCGCGTTGCGGGGCAGCGAGGCGATGGAAGCGGTGCAACGCGAGCTCGTCGCGCGCTATGCCGGGATCTGGCGCGAGGCCCTCGCCCCGCACGCGGCCCGGCTTGCGCCGGACGAGCTGAACCTGCGCTGCATCGGCCTGCTCGGCGCGGCCGAGGCGATCTCGCTCGAATTGCTGCGCGGCCATGTCGGCGAGCCGCGGGCCTCCGCGACACTGGCCGCCCTGGTCAGGGCCGTGGTCGACGCTCCCGCCTCCGCCGCGCCCCTCTGACCGCGCCGCGCTGCCCAAGAAACGGGCAATCCTCGCCAAAGTGCTTGGCAACGGACCTCTTTCCGAAGGCGAGCGAATGCGCATAGGCTACCCGAAACGGGGAACAAGCCTGCATGGTCGCGTTCGACGAGATGACGGGGGGAGAGGGCGGCCTGCGGCCGGCCTATTCGGAGCTCGACCGCTGGCTGAAGGAGGCGCCGCCGGAGATGCTGGCGCTGCGGCGCTCGCAGGCCGAGCTGTTCTTCCGCCGCATCGGCATCACCTTCGCCGTCTATGGCGACGAGGAATCGACCGAGCGCCTGATCCCCTTCGACATCATCCCGCGGGTCCTGACCAAGCCGGAATGGACGAAGCTGGAGCAGGGCCTGCGCCAGCGCGTCACCGCCCTCAACATGTTCCTGGCCGACGTCTACGGGAAGAAGGAGTGCCTCAAGGCCGGAATCATCCCGCCCGAGCTGGTCTACCGCAACGCCTGCTACCAGCTGCAGATGGTCGACTTCCAGGTGCCGCACGGCATCTACTGCCATATCGCCGGCATCGACATCGTCCGGGTCGACGCCGACACCTTCTACGTGCTCGAGGACAATGCCCGCACGCCCTCCGGCGTCTCCTACATGCTGGAGAACCGCGAGGTGATGCTCCGGCTCTTCCCGGAGCTCTTCGCGACCCATCGCGTCGCGCCGGTCGACAACTATCCCGACCAGTTGCTGGCGACTCTGCGCTCGGTCGCGCCGCGCACGGCCTCCTCCGACCCGACGATCTGCCTGCTCACCCCCGGCCAGTACAATTCGGCCTTCTACGAGCACTCCTTCCTCGCCGACAAGCTCGGCATCGAGCTGGTCGAGGGCTCGGACCTGCTGGTCAAGGACGACATCGTCTACATGCGCACCACGCAGGGGCCGAAGCGCGTCGACGTGATCTATCGCCGCATCGACGATGACTTCATCGACCCGCTGGTGTTCCGCAGCGATTCCGTGCTCGGCGTGCCCGGCATCATCGGCGCCTACAAGGCCGGCAACGTCACCCTCGCCAACGCCGTCGGCACCGGCGTCGCCGACGACAAGGCGGTCTACAGCTACATGCCGGAGATCGTGAAGTTCTTCACCGGCGAGGAGCCGATCCTGAAGAACGTGCCGACCTGGCGCTGCCGCGAGCGCGAGGCCAACGCCTATGTGCTCGACAACCTCGAGGACCTCGTCGTCAAGGAGGTCAACGGCTCCGGCGGCTACGGCATGCTGGTCGGCCCGCATGCCAGCAAGGCGCAGATCGAGACCTTCCGCAGGAAGCTGAAGGCGCAGCCGGAGGGCTTCATCGCCCAGCCGACGCTGGCGCTCTCGACCTGCCCGACCTTCGTCGCCTCCGGCGTGGCGCCGCGCCATGTCGACCTGCGGCCCTATGTGCTCTCCGGCGCCGGCGGCATCTCCTGCGTGCCGGGCGGGCTGACCCGGGTCGCGCTCAAGGAAGGCTCGCTGGTCGTCAATTCCAGCCAGGGCGGCGGCACCAAGGACACCTGGGTGCTCGACGCATGACGAAACCCGACTTCACCGAAGTTCGCATCACCCCGGCACGCTTTCCGTTCGACCGGAAACGGTCGAACGACAGGAAATCGTGCCGAATTAAAATGTTGGAGCATGTTCTTATCGCAAGAGTGGTTCCCACTTTTGCGGAACATGCCCCGGAAGCCCGGACCTGAGCATGCTTTCCCGCACCGCCGACAGCCTCTACTGGGTCTCGCGCTATGTGGAGCGGGCCGAGTACCTCGCCCGCATCCTCGACGCCACGACCCGCCTGACCAACCTCCCCTCCGCCTATGGCGGCGCCGGCACCGAATGGCAGAGCGCCGTCGCCACCGCCGGCTGCGAGGACAGCTTCGCCAGGGCCTATGGCGAGGCGAACGAGCGCAATGTCTGCGACTTTCTCAGCTTCAACCCGGACAATCCCTCCTCGATCCGCAACTGCTTGGCGCTCGCCCGCTCCAACGCCCGCGCGGTGCGCACCGCGCTGACCTCGGAGATGTGGGACGCGCTCAACGGCGCCTGGCTCGAATTGCAGCGCTTCGAGCGCAAGCGCATGGACCGCGAGGAGTTCGCCCGCTTCCTCGACTGGGTGAAGCACGTCTCGCTCACCTTCGACGGCTCGGCCTACCGGACGATGCTGCGCGACGACGGCTACTGGTTCTCGCGGCTCGGCGTGAACATCGAGCGGGCCGACAACACCGCCCGCATCCTCGACGTCAAATACCATGTCCTGCTGCCCGAGACCGAGCAGGTCGGCGGCTCGCTCGACTATTTCCAGTGGACGACGATGCTGCGCGAGGTCTCGGCGCTGACCGCCTATCACTGGGTCTATCGCCAGGCCGTGAAGCCGGTGCTGATCGCCGATCTCCTGATCCTCAACCGGCGCATGCCGCGCTCGCTGGCGAGCTGCTACGAGAACATCTCGCGTTTCCTCGACGCCATCGGCGACGCCTATAATCGCCACGGCCCTGCCCAGCGCCAGGCCCGCAAGACGCTGACCAATTTCGACAACACGCCGATCGAAATGGTGCTTCAGCGCGGGCTGCACGAGTTCATCGAGGACTTCATCTCCGAGAACAACCGGCTCGGAAACGTGATCGTCGAGCAGTATCTGCAGTAGGGGCTTCCCCTCCGCTCCCGAATTTGGAGTCCTCGCCGCATGCGGATCCGGATCTCCCACAGCATCGCCTATGCCTATGCCGAGCCGGTGCGCCAGCTCCGGCAGGTGCTGCGGCTCACCCCGCGCGACCATGACGGCCAGCATGTCGTGTCCTGGCGCATCGCGCCGACGATCGACGGACGCCTGCATGCCGGGCAGGACCCGTTCGGCAACATCACCCACGACTTCTCGGCCGAAGGGCCGATCGAGAGCTATACGATCGACGTCGACGGCCTGGTCGAGACGGTCGACCTCGCCGGCGTGGTCCGCGGCGCGGTCGAGAAGGTGCCGCCCGACGTCTTCATGCGCGACACCCGCCTGACCCAGGCGAACGAGGCGCTGCGGGCGCTGGCCGACAGGGCGGCGAGCCAGGATGGCAGCGACCTGTCGCGGCTGCACGCGCTGATGGAGACGATCCACGCCGGGATCCGCTGCGTCCCGACCGCCGATCGCCTGGGCATCGGCGCCGCCGCCTGCGCCGAGGGCGGCGAGGGCATCCCGCAGGACCTCGCCCATGTCTTCATCGCCGGCGCCCGCCTGCTCGGCACGCCCGCACGCTATGTCTCGGGCTATGTCGCGGCGTCGGACACCCTGCCCCACGCCAACGGCGCCCATGCCTGGGCCGAGGCCTATCTGCCGGATTACGGTTGGATCGGCTTCGACGGCGCCAATGGACTCTGCCCGATCGACACTCATGTCAGGGTCGCCGTCGGGCTCGACTATGCCGACGCCGCTCCGGTGCGCGGCGCCCGCACCGGCGGCCAGGGCGAGAACCTGCTGGTCGAGGTCAGCGCCCAGGCGGCGAAGCCGCGCTTCCAGGGGCAGTGACGCGAGGCGCAGTGACGAGAGGCGATCGACCGCTCGCTCCGGCACCGCCGCATTGCCGCTGTCATGGCGGCCTGTTACCAGCATCGCGCCTTCCGACGGCGCCCATGCGGAGATCGACCTTGACCTATTGCGCCGGCATCCTCGTCCAGGACGGTCTCGTGATGATCGCCGACACCCGCACCAATGCCGGGCTCGACGACATCTCGACCTTCCGCAAGCTGCACATCTTCTCCTGGCCCGGCGAGCGGACCATGGCGCTCGCCACCGCCGGCAATCTCTCGATCACCCAGTCGGTCGTCAGCCTGCTGCACGAGGGCGTCCCCAACCCGGAGACGGGCGAGCCCGAGACCCTGCAGAACGCCGCCTCGATGTTCCGCGCCGCCCAGCTCGTCGGCCGCGCCGTCCGCACCGTGCGCGAGACCGATGGCGAGGCGCTGCGCGACGCCGGCGTCAAATACGACATGTCGCTGCTGTTCGGCGGCCAGATCCAGGGCCAGCCGATGCGGCTGTTCATGATCTACTCGGCCGGGAACTTCATCGAATGCGGCATGGACGCGCCCTTCCTCCAGATCGGCGAGCACAAATACGGCAAGCCGATCCTCGACCGCGCCGTCACCTTCAAGACCCATCTCTACGACGCGCTCAAGGTCGGGCTGATCTCGATGGATTCGACCATGCGGTCCAATCTCGGCGTCGGCCTGCCGATCGATCTGATCGTGCTCCGGCGCGACGCCGCCGGCCCCGAGCTCAACCGCCGCATCGAGGCCGGCGAGCCCTATTTCCACGACCTGCGCGAGCGCTGGTCGGCGGCGCTCCGCGCCGCTCACATGGCGATTCCGCGCCCGCCCTACGGGCCGGACGGCGCCTAGGACCTTCCGATGGGCGCGCGAGACGCCTCCGCGCCCGGAACCGCATGAAAACATCGCGACAGAGCGTTGAAAGCAAAGCCCTGTTCGCCGGACTCGCTGTCGGCGCCGTGCAGGGGCAAGTCAGCACAACTTTTCCGATTTTCCGCTGCTCCGGAAACCGGATGGCAAGATTCCCCTGCAAAGGTCCGCCGTCAGCGCGCCGCAACAGGTCAGGGCTTTGCCGTTTCACGCCAAGATGACGAACGTCGAATCGTCTGCGCGCATGCTGACCCGCACGCTGGCAACCCTCGCCTGCGCATTCGCGCTCGTGCTGATCGCGATCCTCGGCGTGATGGCCGCGATGGTGAACAACGCCAACCGGCTCGAGGCTGTCCGCCAGCGCGATCGCGTCGAGACCGCGCTCGCGACCCAGATCCGTCTGCGCCGCCTGCGCTTCGAGAATCTGCAGCTGTCCGGGGTGCTCCAGCCGGCGCTCATCACCGCCCTGCCCGATGGCGCCCGGCAATGGGCCTTCGCCCAGCTGACCAAGCGCTTCCTCGATTTCGACGGTACCTATCTGGTGACCGCTGACGGCAAGGTGCTGGCCGGGGTCGAGCACGGCGAGACCGGAACGCAGGCCGGCTACGACGCCCTGCTGCGGCTCCTGCCGGCGCTGCCCGGCGGCACCTCCACGGGCGAGTGGCAGGGCATCGTCAACGGCCCGATCAAGGCGGCGCTGATCCGTGACGGAGACGACACCGTCGGCATCCTCACGGCCGATCTGCGCACGCCGGAGCAGGCCGCCCGCCCGACGCCCGGTTCGGCGGCCGCCTTCATCGTCGGCTACCGCAAGACGGTTCCGGCGAGGCTCGCGGAGCTGGGCCTGCGCTACCATCTTCCGAATCTCGAGATCGTCGCCGAACGGCCGGACGATCCGCTGCGGCGGCGCGACATCCCCTCGCCGGACGGGTCGGTGCGCGCCTGGCTGAGCTGGGTGCCGGAGCGGCCCGGCGACGCGATGATCAGCCAGTTCGCCTGGGCGCTCGGAGCGGTGATCGCGCTCTTCGTCGCATTGTTCGCCTATGTGCTCCATCGCCTGCGCAACGCCGCCCAGCAGATCGCCTCGCGCGAGAGCCAGATCCAGCGCCTCGCCGGCCAGGACGAACTCTCCGGCCTGCTCAATCGCCGGAGCTTCGATCTCAGGCTCGACCAGGAACTCGCGCAGCTCGGCCGCACCAAGAGCACGCTCGCCGTGCTGATGCTCGACCTCGATCGCTTCAAGGCGGTGAACGACACCTATGGCCACAATGCCGGCGACGAGCTGATCCGCCAGGTCGCCCAGCGGCTCACCATGATCCTGCGCGTCGGCGACACCGTCGCCAGGCTCGGCGGCGACGAATTCGGCATCATCCAGGCCAATATCGCCGCGCCGAGCGCCAGCGCCGCGCTCGGCCAGCGCATCCTCGACGCGCTGACCGAGCCGTTCGAGATCGCCGGCGTCGCGGTCACGATCGGCTGCTCGATCGGCATCGCGCTCGCCCCGCAGGACGGCGCCGATCGCAGCACGCTGCTGCGCCTCGCCGACACGGCGCTCTATCAGGCCAAGAACGAGGGCCGGAACCGCTATTCCTTCTTCGAGCCCCAGATGAACCGGGCGCTGCAGCTCAAGCGCATGGTCGAGGAGGACCTGCGCAACGCCATCGCCAAAGACCAGCTGCTGCTGCACTACCAGCCGCAGGTCTCGATCGACGGGGCCAGCATCGTCGGCGTCGAGGCGCTGGTGCGCTGGCCGCACCCCGAGCACGGCCTGATTCCGCCCGCGGAGTTCATCGGCATCGCCGAGGAACGCGGCCTGATGGTTCCGCTCAGCGAATGGGTGCTGCGCCGCGCCTGCGAGCAGGCCCGGCGCTGGCCGGGTCTCAAGCTCGCGGTCAACGTCTCCCCGATCCAGTTCCGCCACAAGGATTTCGTCGCCAGCGTGATCCGCATCCTCGACGAGACCGGATTCGCGCCCGACCGGCTCGAGCTCGAGCTGACCGAAGGCGTCGTGGTCGAGGATGCCGACGCCGCCGAAGCCGCGATGATGGACCTGCGCGCCCATGGCGTCAGCCTGGCGCTCGACGACTTCGGCACCGGCTATTCGAGCCTGATCTATCTGCGCCGCTTCGCCTTCGACAAGATCAAGATCGACCGGTCCTTCCTCGAATACATGGAAGCGACGGGTGAATCCGCCATCCTCGTGCATTCGGTCGTCCATCTCGGCCGGGCGCTCGGCTTGCGCGTCTGCGCCGAGGGCGTCGAGACCACCGAGCAGCACCGCTTCCTCCAGGCGATCGGCTGCCACGAGCTCCAGGGCTTCCTGTTCTCGAAGGGCGTGCCGCCCGAGGAGATCGACCGGCTGCTGGCGCTCGACCGGCCGTTCGAGCAAGCCCTCGCCGCCTGAAGGACGGTCCGGCAGGAGCCCGCGGGCGGCAAGCTCAGAAGAAGCTCGCGATCCAGCTCACCAGCGCGTAGGCGAAGCCCGCCGACAGGGCGAGGCCCACCGCGCCGACAACGGCGCCGGCGATGATCAGGACGCCGTCGCGCTCGACCAGGCCGAGCCCGACCAGGCAGACCGCGAGCCCGAGCGGAATCTGGCCGATGAACGGCGCCGCCACGATCAGCCCGAGCGCCAGGACGAGCAGGAGCGCGCCCAGGACCGGAAGCGCCAGGGCACCGCCGAGCATGGTCAGGCGCGGCTGCGAGAAACGTTCGAGCCGGACCAGCGGCGGCAGCGCGCGCTGCACGGCACGCGCGAGGTCCGCCTGGGCGATGCTGCGCCGAAGCAGGCGCTGCGGCAGCCAGGGCGTGGCGCGCGCCATCAGCATCTGCGCCGCGATGAAGGCGAGGACGAGGCCGCAGACCAGCGGGATCGGCGGCGGCATCGGCAGGCAGTTCGGCAGGCCGAGCAGCACCACGAGCAGGGCGTAGGCCCGGTCCCGCAGCGCCGCGACGATGTCGCTCACGGCGATGCGCGGGCCCGGCAGATGGGCGAGCGCAATCAGCAATCCGGAGGTGCGCAGGGGGGATGACAAGAGGCTCGCCGGGCGATGAGCAGGGCCTGCGGCCTAGCACGGCCCCCAGCGGCGCAACAACCCCGGCGGGCGCATGCCCGTCAATGCAAGGTGAGCACGCCGTTCACATTCACGATCTCTGCCGGGCGGATCAGCCGCGAATGCGCCACCGTGATCGAGTGCAGCGGCCCGTCGAGCTCGCGCCGCCAGAAGTCGAGGAATCGGTGCAGCTCGGGGAAGCGCGGCGCCAGATCGTACTCCTGCCAGACATAGCTCTGCAAGAAATCGGGATGATCCGGCATGCGGTAGAGGATGGTGGCCGTCGTCAGCCCGTAGCCCGCGAGCTGCCTGATGAAATCCTGCGAGACCATGACCGATGTCCTCCTGTCGAGAAGACGATGAGCCGGCTGCAATCAGGCTGCGCCCTCATGGTTAACAAAAGCTTGCAGGAATTCCGCCAGCTGCCACACTCATGACGTGTGGTGACGCCGCCGGGGTTGCAGGGCGGGAGGGGCGTTGGCGTGGCGTGGCGGTCTGGGGGACGGTCTGGCGTGCTCGCGCGCGGGGTCGGCGCGGCGCTCGCGCTCGCTCCCACGGCACTGCGGGCCGATCCCGCCCTGCTCGAGCGCAGGCCGCCCTCGCTGGCGATCTTCGGCTCGCTCGATGCCGATGCGAGCAAGACCTATGGGTCCGTCGGCCTGAAATGGGCCTTCGGCGGCGGCGATCTCGAGGTCAGCGGTTTCCGGCTCGGGCTGAAATGGGGCGAGAGCGTCGAACCGGCGCAGCGCAAGCCGACGCAGGGCCGCCTCTACAAGAGCGAACTGCATGCCGGGCTCGGCTATGAGTGGCGTCTCGGCGACACCTTCCTCGCGCTCTCGGCCGGCCCCGAGGTCGAGGCGCGCTATCGCGAGACGCGCCAGCTCCGCAGCTTCCAGCAGCGCGCGGGGCTGCGCCTGCAGGCCGATCTGTGGGCGAGGCCGGCCGAGAACTGGCTCGTCCAGGCGGGAGCCTATGCGGTCGCGATCGACCATGGCCGCTATGGCGGGCGCCTGGCGGCGGGCTGGCGCCTGATCGAAGAATTCTATCTCGGCCCCGAGATCGAGGGCTATCGTGAGCAGGACTATCACAAGTTGCGCCTCGGCCTGCATCTGACCGGCTTGCCTCTGCTCGGCCTCGACTGGCGCCTCTCCGGCGGCGTCCAGAAGACCAGCGACGAGAAGGCCGGCGCCTATCTCGCGCTGGGGCTCGTCTGGAAGCGTTGACGCGAACACGAGGAGACGGGCGATGCAGGACAATGCGCCTCCACAGCCGCGGGCTTCCGCACCGCCCTCCGACGGCGAGAAGCCGCTGCGCCGGCATCTGATCTTCCTCGACGGGACATGGAACAGCGACGATCGCGAGGGGGAGCAGACCCATATCGTGCGCCTGCGCAATCTCGCAATGCCGAAAATCCGCGCGCCCGGCCCGGATGGCACCTCCGGCAAGGTGCTCTGCCTCCAGTCGATCTATTACGATTCCGGCGTCGGCACCGGGCTCTCCCGGCTCGACCGCTTCGTCGGCGGGGCTCTCGGCGCGGGCCTGTCCACCAATATCCGACAAGCCTATCGCTATCTCAGCGCGGTCTATCGAGCAGGCGACGAGATCTGCGTCTTCGGCTTCTCGCGCGGCGCCTATTCGGCACGCAGCCTCGTCGGCTACATCGCGGCCGCCGGCCTGCTCAAGCGCAGATATTGCACGCCGGCGGCCGAAGCCGCCGCCTGGGCCTATTACCGCATTCCGCCCAAGCAGCGCTATCCCGGCAGCAACGCCGCCCGCGACGGGCTGGTGCACGAGAATGTCCGCGTCCGTGCCATGGGCATCTTCGACACGGTCGGCGCGCTCGGCATCCCCTCGACCTGGGCGCGGACGATCAACCGCCTCTTCCTGCAATTCCATGACACCGAGGTCAGCCGTATCGTCGACTACGCCTTCCATGCGCTCGCCATCGACGAGAAGCGCGAGCCCTTCCAGGCGGCGGTCTGGCAGCGCCCGCGCCACGAGGAGTTCAAGCGGATCGAGCAGGTCTGGTTTCCCGGCGTGCACAGCGACATTGGCGGCGGCTATTCGGAGCACCGCCTCGGCGACATCGCGCTGACCTGGATGATCGAGCGGCTGACGCGCGGCCCCGGCACCGGGTCCGACCCGCACGTCTATCTCCACGGCAGGCCCCAAGGCGGGACGCCGCCCGGCTCCAGTCGCAGCCGGGTCCGGGCGGCGACGGCATCGCCTTCGGAGCCTCCGCACCGCAGGCTGGGGCCGATCGAGCCGGACGACGAGGTGCAGGCGCCGGGCGCGCCCGACGACAATCTCGCGCCGCAGAACGAATCGCGCAGCATGTTCTATCGCCTGCTCTACCCCTGGCCGCTGCTGCGGCTGATCGGCCAGACCTGGCCGCGCGGTGACCGGGCCGCGATCCGCCGCCGCTTCGCGGTCAACGCCTTCAAGCCGTTCCAGGAGCCGATCAGCGAGATGGTGCACTGGAGCGCCCTTGTCCGGCTCGGGCGGACGGTCGAGGCCGCGGAATCGCCGGCCGTCCGGGCGCAGGCTCTGGTCTACGCTCCGCCCAACCTGGTCGCGGTGCTGCCCAACATCCTGATGACCTATGCCCGGAAGGACGATCAACTGGTCGGCTCGCAGCAGGACGCACTCGACGAGATGCGCCGCCTGGCGGCGAGGCTGCACGCCGAAGCCGCCGCTCCCGACAGCGGCATCCATCAGGTGCGGGTCGTGCGGCACCTCCCGGAAGCATCGCCGGACCCGGAGAAGCCTGGAGCCGTCAAGGTCCGCGAGCTCGACCCCGACCAACCCGAGGATTGCGTCGCCGTGCTCGCGCAATTACTGCGGCTGTGGTGTGCCGGCCTGCTGACGCCCGCCTGATCCTCAGCCGCGCGGTTCCTGCCCCGTCAGCGCCTTGAGCGCTTCCGGCGTGTCGATGTCGAGCGCGATGGCGGGATCGTCCAACGCGACCTCCTCGACCGCATCGCCGGCAGCGTCGAGCAACCGCCGCGCGCCCTGGTCGCCTTCCAGCGTCGCCACCTCCGCGAAAAGCGCCCGCGACAGCAGCACCGGATTGCCGCGCTGTCCGAGCAGGGTCGGCGCCACGGCGAAGGCGTCCGGGCGATCGGCGAAGGCCTGCGCCAGCCTGTCGATCACGCCGGCCGTGACGTTCGGCATGTCTCCCAGCGAGACCACGACGCCCGGCACCTCGCCGGGCAACGCCGCGAGACCGGCCTTGAGCGAGCCGGACAACCCCTCCGCGAAGGCGGGATTATCCGCGAAGACCACATCGAGCCCGGCGAGCGCGGCACGGATCTCGTCCCGCTGGTGACCCGTGACGACGACGACCGGCGCGGCGCGCGAGGCGAGCTGCGCCTCGACGGCGTACCGGACCAGCGGCTTGCCGCGCACCTGCTGCAGCAGCTTGTTGCCGGCGCCCATCCGGGTCGAGCGCCCGGCCGCCAGCACCAGGCCGGCGACAGGCGCCGCCTCGCCATGGCCCGGCGCGCGCGGCTGCGGCCGCGAGACGATCTCCATCAGGAGCCCGCCCACCCCCATCTTCTGGATGTCGGCGCGCCGCACCGGTACGCCGGCGAGGCTGCGCTGCAGCACCCAGTCGAAGCCGTTCTCCTTGGGGGAGCGCGCGCAGCCCGGCGCGCCGATCACCGGCTTGCCGCCGAGGCTGCCGAGCATGAGCAGATTGCCCGGATCGACGGGCATGCCGAGATGCTCGACCGTGCCGCCGGCCTCGACCAGCGCCTGCGGCACGACATCGCGCCGGTCGGTGATGGCGGAGGCGCCGAACACGACGACGAGCTCGGCCGGCCCGGCCGCCGCCTCGCGGATCGCCTGCGCCAGCGGCGCGTCCTCATGCGCCACCCGGACATCGCGCTCGATCGCCGCCCCGGCCGGCCGCAGCCGCTCGGCGAAGGTGCGCAAGGTCTTGTCGACCACGCTGGTCTTCAGGCCCGGCAGCAGGGTCGAGACGACCGCGACCGATCTCAGCCTGTATTCGGCGATCGCCACCGGCTTGTCCGCCCCGAGCCGCTCCAGCGCCTCGGCGATGCGCGCCTCCGGCACGGCATAGGGGATGATCTTGACCGTGCCCACCATCTCGCCGGCGACGACGGCCTTCAGCGCCGGCAGGGTCGCGACCGTGATCGCCTCGTCGACGGCGTTCAGCGCGTCGATCACGCCCGCCTCGACCTGCAGGATGCCGGGCGCGGCGGCGAACAGGTTGACCCGGCCGGTGAACGGCGCCTCGGTCACCACGGCCCGCCCGGCCAGCGCCCGCGCCAGTTGCTCGGCCGCGGCGTTCTCGTCGATGTCGCCGGCTTCGAGCTGCACGGCGACGATCTCGGCGAGACCGGCGGCGGCCAGCCTGCGCGCATCCTCTTCGCTGACCGTCGCGCCCTTGCGCACGATCGCCTCGCCGGCACGCACGGTATGGGCCGCGACGGAACCGACGGCGTCGGCGACCGGGACGGGACCGAACTTCATCGCGGGCGGCCCCTCATGCCGGCTTGCGGCGCGGGCCGCGCAGCGCCTGCACGATCTCGCCGAGGATGGCGAGCGCGATCTCCGCCGGCGAGACCGCGCCGATGTCGAGCCCGATCGGCGCATGGATGCGTTTCGCGTCGGCCTCGCCGAAGCCGGCCGCGGCGAGCCGCTCCAGCCGCTTGCCATGCGTCTTCCGGCTGCCGAGCGCGCCGATATAGAAGCAGTCCGAGCGCAGCGCCGCCTGCAGGGCCGGATCGTCGATCTTCGGATCATGCGTCAGCGCGACGAAGGCGGTGTAGGCGTCGAACGGCAGCTGCCGCAACGCCTCCTCCGGCCATTGCGCCAGCAGGGTCACCTCCGGGAAGCGCTCCTGCGTGGCGAAGGCGGTGCGCGGATCGATGATCGCGACGTCGAGGTCGAGCAGCTTCGCCATCGGCGCCAGCGCCTGCGAGATATGGACGGCTCCCGTGACGACGAGGCGCGGCGGCGGCGCCTGAACGGTCAGGAAATAGGCCGTGCCGTCGGTTTCGACGGTGCCGCTCTTGCCGCTGCGCAGCTGCTTCTCGAGCAGCTCGGCCAGCGGGTCGCCGCCGAGGTCGGCCTCTCTGACCAGGCGCTGCTCGCCCGAGCCGAGCTCGGTCACCAGCACGCAGGCGCGCCTGGCGGCGCGTTCGGCATTGAGCGCGGAGAGGAGCGGAAGGTCCACGGCGTCAGCCCTTGTCGGTCGCGAGCTTGAGGCCGAGCCCGATCATCAGCGAGCCGCCGAGCCAGCGCCCGAGCGCGAAGCCGGCGCGGCTCGCCTTCATCGTCTTCATCACCAGGCTCGCGCCGAAGACCGTGACGAGATCGGCCGAGGAGAAAGCGAAATTGACGATGGTGCCGAGGATGAGGAACTGCGCCCAGACCGGCAGCGAGCCGGCCGGATCGACGAACTGCGGCAAGAGCGCGATGAAGAACAGCGCGACCTTCGGGTTCAGGATCTCGACGACGAAGGAATCGATCAGCGCGCGCTTCACCGTCTTGCGCGGCGCCACCGGCTGCTGCGCGTCGGCGGCCCCGAGCCGCGAGCGGATCATGCCGATGCCGAGCCAGACCAGATACAGCGCCCCGGCGATCTTCACGGCGAGATAGAGCTCGGGCACGTGCTTGAACACCGCCGACAGGCCGAAGGCCGCGGCGAGCACATGGACATAGCAGCCGAGATGGATGCCGAGCATCGCCATCAGCCCGGCGCTGCGGCCATGGGCGATGGTCTGCGCCGCCGTGTAAAGCAGCGCCGGGCCGGGGAAATAGGCGACGAGCAGCGTCAGCGTCGCGAAGGCGAGAAGGGTTTCCCAGGAGGCCATGATCGCGTTCCTCTAAGCCCGGACCGGCTCGACATAGACCTTGATGCGGCCGCCGCAGGAGAGGCCGACCTGCCAGGCGGTCTCGTCGGCGACGCCGAATTCCAGCGTGCGCGGCTTGCCCTCGGCGATGACGTCGCCGGCCTCGGCCACGACCGCGCCCTCGACGCAACCGCCCGAGACCGAGCCGAGGAAATTGCCCTCGCCGTCGATGACGAGATGCGAGCCGACCGGGCGCGGGGCCGAGCCCCAGGTCTCGACCACGGTGGCCAGCGCGACGCCGCGGCCCGCCTTGGCCCAGGCCTCGGCGGTGGCGAGAATGTCGGTGTCGGTGCTGATCATGGCTATCGCCTACCGCTCATCTGAAACCGTCTTGCAGAGCGCCGACCTGCCCCTCTCCCCTTGCGGGAGAGGGTTGGGGTGAGGGGTCGCACCGCCCTGTCCATAAATCCCTTTTCAGAAAGGGCGGGACATGTCGCGAGACCCCTCATCCGTCTCGGCTTCGCCGAGCCACCTTCTCCCGCAAGGGGAGAAGGGAAGCCCGCGCTGAACAGATCATGCCTCAACCCGCCTTCTTCAACCACTGGCGCGGATCGGTGATCTGCCGTGCGTCGGAGGACAGCGCGGCGCAGAGATCGGCCATCGCCGCGAGGTTGTGGATCGGCCGGAACTGGTCGACATGCGGCAGCATCGCCCGGATGCCGCTCGCCCGCGCCTCGAAGGCGTCGTAGCGCAGGAGCGGGTTGAGCCAGGTCAATTGCCGGCAGGAGCGCTGCAGGCGGTCCATCTCGAAGGAAAGATCGGGGCCGAGATGCCGCTCCAGCCCGTCGGTGAAGAGCAGCACCACCGCTCCGCCCGCGAGCACGCGGCGCGACCAGATCCGGTTGAAGGCATGCAGGGCCGAGGCGATGCGCGTGCCGCCCTCCCAATCGGGCGCCGCCTTGCCGGCGAGCGCCAGCGCCTCGTCGGGATCGCGGGCGCGGAGCATGCGCGTGACATTGGTCAGCCGCGTGCCGAAGACGAAGGAATGCACGCGCCGGCGCTGCTCGGTGATGGCGTGCAGGAAATGCAGGAAGATGCGCGAATACTCCGCCATCGAGCCGGAGATGTCGACCAGCGCGACGATAGGCGGATGCACCTCGGCCCGCTCGCGGAAGGCGACGTCGATCGAGGCGCCGCCGCCCCGCAGCGAGCGGCGGAAGGTGCGGCGCGGATCGATCCGCGCTCCGGCATGGGCCGGCTGGAAGCGCCGCGTCGACACGGCGTCGTCAGGCAGCCTGAGCTCGGCGATGAGCTGGCGCGCTTTGGCGATCTCGGCCGCGCTCATCTGGGCGAAGTCGCGCGATTTCAGCGTCTCGCGCTCGGAGACGGTGAGCCTGGCCGAAAGCTCGGTCAACTCGACCGGCGGCTCCTCCTCGCGCGGCGGCGGGGTGAACGCCTCGGCGACGCGCAGCGCGCCGGCTTCCGGCTTCTGCGGCTCGCCGTCGACCCGCGGCGTCACCGGCGACATCTGCGCCATCAATTTCTCGATCAGCCTGCGCCGGCGCCAGAACAGCCGGAAAGCCTGATCGTAGACCGCCGTGTCCTCGTGCTTCTTCACGAAGATCGCATGCAGGGTCCAATAGACGTCGTCGCGCCCGCCGAGCGCCCCATCCGCCAGCGCCTCGACCGCCTCGACCACGGCGCCCGGCCCGACGCGCAGGCCGGCGCCGCGCAGGGCGCGGGCGAAATAGGCGACGTTCTCAGGCAGCTTGCCGGTCATCTCTCCACCGTCATGCTCGCCCTTGTGGCAAGCATCCACGTCTTGAACACCGCCTTGTCTGAAAGAAGACGTGGATGGTCGGGACAAGCCCGACCATGATGGGACAGTGCCTCCTCACTTCCCCGTCTCGGTCATGAACACCTTCTGCGCCACGACCCATTTGCCGTCGACCTTCAGGAAGGAGAGCAGGTCGGTGAAATAGCGCGGCGGCATCTGGCACTTGACCTTGACCAGGGCCATGGACGGCCCGACCAGGTCGATCGCCAGCACATGGTCGCCGCGCTCCAGCCCGCTCTCCTTCGGCGATGTGCGGTTCCGCACCGCCTCGAACCATTGCTCGCGTGGCACGACCTTGAGCTCGCCGCCCTGCGACTGGGTCAGCGCGCTCGTCGGATGGAAGACCGAGGCGAGCTTCTCGACATCGCCCTCGTAGAGACCGTCGAGATAGAGCTGCGTCGCCGCCTCGAGCGCCTTGATGTCGTCGTTCATCGCTTGCTCCCGTCGTGGCGCGTCATGCTCGGGCTTGACCCGAGCATCTCGGAAACCAGTCATTTCTCGTCACGATTCTCGGGTCTGCGCTTCGCTTCGCCCGAGAATGACGGCGAAAGCTCATCCCCGCGCCGCCTGCTTGGCCTGGTCGAGCAGTTCGCCGACCTTCGAGCCCTGCATCGCCTGGATGTCGTCCTGGTACTTCAGCAGCGCGCCGAGCGTGTCGGAGACGATTCCCGGGTCGAGCGCCACCGCGTCGAGCTCGACCAGCGCGCTCGCCCAGTCGAGCGTCTCGGCGACACCCGGCGCCTTGAACAATTCCTCCTTGCGGATCGCCTGCACGAAGGCGACGACCTGCTTGGCCAGCTTGGCCGGCGCGCCGGGCGCCTTCGCCTTGAGGATGGCGAGCTCGCGGGCGGCGTCGGGATAGCCGACCCAGTGGTAGAGGCAGCGGCGCTTCAGCGCGTCATGGATCTCGCGGGTGCGGTTCGAGGTCAGGATCACGATCGGCGGCTCGGCCGCCTTGACCGTGCCGAGCTCGGGGATCGTCACCTGCGCATCGGCCAGCACTTCGAGCAGGAAGGCCTCGAAAGCCTCGTCGGTGCGGTCGAGCTCGTCGATCAGCAGGATCGGCGCACCGCCCTCCTGCGGCTCCAGCGCCTGCAGCAGCGGGCGTTTCACCAGATAGCGCTCGGAGAACAGGTCGCTCTCCAGCCGCTCGCGATCCCCCGCGACGCCGCCGGCTTCCGCCAGGCGGATCGCCATCATCTGGCCGGCATAGTTCCACTCGTAGACGGCCGAGGCGAGGTCGAGCCCCTCATAGCATTGCAGCCGGATCAGCCGGCGCCCGAGCGCGGCGGAGAGCACCTTGGCGATCTCCGTCTTGCCGGTGCCGGCCTCGCCCTCGAGCAGCAGCGGTCGCTTCATCCTGAGCGCCAGGAAGAGCACGGTCGCCAGCGCCCGGTCGGCGACATAGCCCTGCGATTGCAGCAGGGAGAGCGTGGCGTCGATCGAGGTCGGCAGGCGCGATGAGGTCAGCATGGACAAGGTCTAACGCGGCGAGGGAGGGGACGGAAGCCGCGCTGGCGCAAGGCGAGCGCCGCAAGATGCACGGGATCGGGCTCTCCACCGTGAAGAACGGCAGAATCGCCGAGGAGCGGTTCTTTTGTTGAACCGCTTCCGTCATTCCCGGGCGGAGCGAAGCGCAGACCCGGGAATCTCATGACGAGCAGGCGCTGGCCGGCTCCGGCTTGAGATGCTCGGGTCAAGCCCGAGCATGACGCGCAACGGCCCTCAAGCCTTCCCCGTCGCCTGCGCCACCGCCTGCTTCGCCATCACGCCGATCAGATGGGCGCGGTACTCGGCATCGGCATGGATGTCGCTGTTGATGCCCTTGGCGGTATGCGCCAGGCCGTCGAGCGATTTCGGCGCGAAGCGCGCTCTCAGCGCCGCCTCGGCTTCCGGCCAGCGGAAGACGCCGCCCTCGCCCGCTCCGGTCACCGCGACCGCGATCTCGCCGCCGCGCTTGGCGACGAAGACGCCAACCAGCGCGTAGCGCGAGGCCGGATTGCGGAACTTGGCATAGCCCGCCCGGGAAGCCACCGGGAACGAGACCTTGACGATGATCTCCCCCTCCTCCAGCGCCGTCTCGTAGAGGCCGGTGAAGAACTCGCCCGCCGGGAGCTTGCGCTTGTTGGTGACCACCGTCGCGCCGAGCGCCAGCAGCGCCGCGGGGTAATCGGCCGCCGGGTCGTTGTTGGCGACCGAGCCGCCGATCGTGCCGCGATTGCGCACATGCGGATCGCCGATATGGCCGGCGAGATAGGCCAGCGCCGGGATCGCTTCCCGCACCTCGGGCGAGGCGGCGACCTCGGCATGCGTCGCCATCGCGCCGATCACGAGGTTGCGCCCCTTGCGGGCGATGCCCCTGAGATCGGCGCAGGAGCCGAGATCGACCAGCGCGCCGGGCGAGGCCAGGCGCTGCTTCATCGTCGGCAGCAGCGTGTGGCCGCCGGCGAGCAGCTTGGCGTCCTCCTTCCTGGCGAGGAGGCTGGCGGCCTGACGCGCGGTCGCCGGGCGGTGATAGGTGAAGGCGTACATCGTCTCGTCCTTTCAGATCACTCGGCAGCCATCCGGCTGAGCGTTTTCTGCGCGGCGCGCCAGACGGCCTGCGGCGTCGCCGGCATGGCGATGTCCTCATGGCCGAGCGCGTCGGTGATGGCGTTGATGACCGCGGGCGGCGCGGCGATGGCGCCGGCCTCGCCGCAGCCCTTGATCCCGAGCGGGTTCGAGGGGCACGGCGTCACCGTCATGCCGACCTCGAAGGACGGCAGGTCGTCGGCGCGCGGCATGCAGTAATCCATGAAGCTCGCGGTCACCAGCTGGCCGTCGGCATTGTAGCGGGCGCCTTCGAGCAGCGCCTGGCCGACGCCCTGGGCGATGCCGCCATGGACCTGGCCCTCGACGATCATCGGGTTGATGACGTTGCCGAAATCGTCGACCGCCGCCCAGCGCTGGATCCTGGTGACGCCGGTGTCGGGATCGATCTCGAGCTCGCAGATATGGACGCCCGCCGGGAAGGTGAAGTTCGTCGGGTCGTAGAACGCCCCCTCCTTCAGCCCCGGCTCGAGATCCTGGCCGTTGAACTTGTGGGCGACATAGGCCTGCAGCGCGCAGGAACCGAAATCCAGCTTCCGGTCGGTGCCCTTGACGGTGAAATTGCCGTCCTTGAAGTCGATATCGGCTTCGTCGGCCTCCAGCACATAGGCGGCGACCTTCTTGCCCTTGGCGATCACCTTGTCGAGCGCCTTGACGATGGCGGACATGCCGACCGCGCCCGAACGCGAGCCATAGGTGCCCATGCCCATCTGCACCTTGTCGGTGTCGCCATGGATGATCGAGACGTTCTCCAGCGGCACGCCGAGCCGGTCCGAGACCAGCTGGGCGAAGGTGGTCTCATGGCCCTGGCCATGGCTGTGCGAGCCGGTCAGGATCTCGACCGTGCCGATCGGGTTGACCCGAACCTCGGCCGATTCCCACAGGCCGACGCCGGCGCCGAGCGAGCCGACCGCCGCCGACGGGGCGATGCCGCAGGCCTCGATATAGGCCGAGAAGCCGATGCCGCGCAGCTTGCCGTTGCGGGCCGAATCGCGCCGGCGCTTCGGGAAGCCCTTGTAGTCGATGATCTCCAGCGCCTTCTTCAGCGCGGCGGCGTAATTGCCGGTGTCGTACATCATGATCACCGGCGTCTGGTGCGGGAACTTCCGGATGAAGTTCTGCGTCCGGAACTTGGCCGGATCCTTGCCGAGCTGGCGCGCCGCGACCTCGACCAGGCGCTCGACCACGAAGGTCGCCTCCGGCCGGCCGGCGCCCCTGTAGGCGTCGACCGGGGCGGTGTTGGTATAGACCGCGTCGACCTCGCAATAGATCGCCGGGATGTCGTACTGGCCCGACAGCAGCGGCGCGTAGAGATAGGTCGGCACCGAGGAGGAGAAGGTCGAGAGATAGGCGCCGAGATTGGCGGTGGTCTTGACCCGCATCGCCAGCATCTTGCCGTCCGCATCCATGGCGAGTTCGGCATGGGTGACGTGGTCGCGGCCATGCGCGTCGGAGAGGAAGGCCTCGGTCCGGTCCGAGGTCCATTTCACCGGCCGGCCGACCTTCTTCGCCGCCCAGACGCAGACGGTCTCCTCGGCATAGATGAAGATCTTCGAGCCGAAGCCGCCGCCGACGTCCGGCGCGATCACCCTGAGCTTGTTCTCCGGCGCGATGCCGATGAAGGCCGAGAGCACGAGCCGCGCCACATGCGGGTTCTGGCTGGTGGTGTAGAGCGTGAAGGCGCCCTCGCCGGCGTCATAGTCGCCGACCGCGGCGCGCGGCTCCATCGGGTTCGGCACCAGCCGGTTGTTGACGATGTCGAGCCTGGTGACGTGCCTGGCCGCCTTGAACGCGGCATCCGTCGCGCCCTTGTCGCCGAGATGCCAGTTGAACACGGTGTTGTCCGGCGCCTCGGCATGGACCTGCGTCTTCGCCTTGGCGGCGCTCGCGGTCTCGGTCACCGCCGGCAGCACGCCGTAATCGACCACGATCGCCTCCGCCGCGTCGCGCGCCTGCGCCAGCGTCTCCGCCACGACGACCGCGACATGATCGCCGACATAGCGGACCTTGCCCTGGGCGAGCGCCGGATGCGGGCCGGCCTTCATCGGCGAGCCGTCCTTGGAATGGATCATCCAGCCGCAGATCAGCCCGCCGACCTTGTCGGCGGCGAGGTCCTCGCCGGTGAAGATGCCGAGCACGCCCGGCATCGCCGCGGCGGCCCGGGTGTCGATCCTGTTCAGCGTGGCATGGGCGTGCGGCGAGCGCAGGAAATAGGCGTGGGCCTGCCCCGGCCGGTTGATGTCGTCGGTATAGCGGCCCTGGCCGGTGATGAAGCGGTGATCTTCCTTGCGGCGGACTGACGCGCCGATTCCGGTGACGGACATGGATTCCTCCTGGCGTGACGCCTCTTGGCGGGCGTTGGCGGCATCTCTGGCGGGGATCGCATCAGGCGGGCCCGCGCCGTCGGCGCAGGCCCGGACGGCTCGCTCACTCGGCTGCCTGGCGCGGCGGAACCGGGTCCTTGACCGAGCCTCCGGCCATCGCGGCGGCGCCGGCGGCGATCGCCTTGACGATATTGTGGTAGCCGGTGCAGCGGCAGATATTGCCGTCGAGGTCCTCTCGGATCGTCTTCTCGTCGAGATCGTGCCCGCGCCGGTTCACGATATCGACCGCCGACATGATCATGCCCGGGGTGCAGAAGCCGCATTGCAGGCCGTGATGCTCGCGGAAGGCTTCCTGCATCGGATGCAGGGCCGTGCCGTCGGCCAGCCCCTCGATCGTCGTCACCGAGGCGCCCTCGCAGGACAGCGCCAGCGTGGTGCAGGCCTTCACCGCCTTGCCGTCGAGATGGACGACGCAGGCGCCGCACTGGCTGGTGTCGCAACCGACATGCGTGCCGGTCAGCCGCAGATGCTCGCGCAGGAACTGCACCAGGAGGGTGCGCGGATCGACATTCGCGGTGACGGGCTTGCCGTTCACCGTCATGGACAGATTGGCCATGGGGCACTCCTCCGAAAGCCTGTTTTTTCCGATGAGCCCCACGACATCTCGACAGGGCGCACGATCCGCTCGCCGGCCCTTCCCGGGCCGGCGGAGAATTTCCTTGGAACAACTTCAAAACTACTGTGGACCCGGGATTTTCCGCGGTCAAGCGGGCGTCCCCTTCCGAGGCGGGGCCGTTTGGCGGCGTTTTGGCGTGGTTTTGGGCAACCCGGCTTCCGGCGCCTGCCTGCCCTGCCCGGCGACTGCCGGGCGCGTGCTTTCGGAGAATCTTAACTGCGGCCGTGCAGCCTTCGCGATCGACATGACGATCGCCGATCGTCCCTGACGGATGGCGCGCTTGGCTACGATTCTGGAACAGGTTCGGCGCCGCCTCGAGGTGATCGGCTATGGCGAGGCCGAGCGGCGGCGCCTGCGCCGCTACCGTGCCGCCGTCGACCGCGTCGTCGTCGACGTGGTCGCACGGGACTTCGCCCGCGCCTTCGCCATCCACCCATCGCTGGAGGCTGCCGTCGCGCCGGTCGCGGCCGAGCTCTTCGCCGCGGAAGCCGATCATTTCCGCCTGCTCTTCGAAGGCGATTTCGACCAGCGCTACTGCGATTCGCTGGAGCGGCTCACGCGGCTGGAGCGGCACGGCCAGGTCGGCGCCCGCGCCCGCGCCTCGATCGCCTTCACCCTGTTCCGGATCCTTCTCGAGCTGAGACGGACATGGCTTTCCTTCTCGCGGCGCAACGGCCCGCGCGACCTCTACGTCATCGAGCGGGTGCTGACCTACGACGTCAACACGGCGATGTCGCTCGACCGCGACAGCGAGGCGGCGGACGCCCGCCGCCGCGGCGAGGCGCTCGACAAGGTCGCCGCGACCCTGACTTCGCGCATCGGCCGGCTCGACACCGTGATCAGCGAGGCGGTCGAGCTCTTCGTCGCGACCGCTGGCGAGACCTCCGCCGCCAGCGCCTTCATCAAGGAGCAGGTCGGCTCCGTCGCCCAGACCTCGATGCAGGTGCGCGAGAAGTCGACCCAGACCGCGGCGGCGACCGAGGAGATGTCGGCCAACATCGCCGAGATCGGTCAGCGTGCCCGCCAGAGCCTCGCGATCGCCAACCGGGCCGTGGCCGACGCCGAGGCGATGGACGCGGCGATCACGCGGCTGCGCCAGGTCACCGGCAGCATCGGAACCGTCGTCGGCATGATCGCCGACATCGCCGCGCAGACCAATCTGCTCGCCCTCAACGCCACGATCGAGGCGGCCCGCGCCGGCGAGGCCGGCCGCGGCTTCGCGGTGGTCGCCGCCGAGGTGAAGTCGCTCGCCACCCAGACGGCCTCCGCGACCCAGGAGATCGCCGCGCAGATCGCCCAATTGTCTGTCAGCGCCGAAGCCTGCAGCCAGCGCGCCGCCTCGATCGGCGCGACAATCGCCGAGATCAAGACGGATTCGGAAGCGATCTCGGACGCGGTCGCCCAGCAGAGCAGCGTCACCGGCGGCATCGCGCGGCACGCCGCCGAGGTGGCCCTGGGGTCGGACGAGGCGATCGACAGCGCGACCCGCGTCAACGACAGCCTCGGCAAGACCGAGAAGGCGCTGGAGCGCGCCAATGCCGCCGCCGCCGGCATCGCGCTCCAGGTCGGCGCGGCGGAGGTCACCGTCGGCGAGGCGCTGGCCGCCTTGCGCAAGGCCTCGTGAGTCCTCCGCTCGCCGGCCGGTCCGCTCCCTCGGTCATTCCGGGTCAGGCCGGCAGCCCGAGCCCGGAACCCATGAACATTGCCGGCAGAGGATGCAGCGTGACGGCCGGGGCCCCGCTCCGGCGAATTCCGTATTCATGGGCTCCGGGCTCTTCGCGGCGCGCCTCCCCGGAAAGACGGAAAAGTTCGAGCGGACCGCCCCCCTCAGCCTTCGCCGACCGCCTTGGCGAAATTGGCGAAGAACTCGTCGGCCAGCTTCTTCGAGACCGAATCGATCAGGCGCGAGCCGAGCTGCATCAGCTTGCCGCCGACCTGCGCCTCGACCTCGTAGCGCAGCAGGGTCTGCCCGCCCTCGGCATCCTCCAGCGCGACCCTGGCACCGCCCTTGGCGAAGCCGGCGATCCCCCCCTCGCCCTCGCCGACGATGCGGTAGCCGTTCGGCGGGTCGAGATCCTGCAGCTCGACCTTGCCCTTGAAGGTCGCCTTCACGGGGCCGAGCTTGACCTTCACCACCGCCGAGAAATGCGTATCGTCGTCCTTGGCGAGTTGCTCGCAACCGGGAATGCAGGCCTTCAGCACCTCCGGATCGTTGAGCTTCTCCCAGACAACCTGCTTGGCTGCGGGCAACGTCGCCTCGCCGGTCATCGTCATCGCCATGGGTCTGCTCCTCATACTCCGAGATCCGCGGCGCCTGTTGCAGCCCGCCCCGCCCCGGGTCTATCCAAGTCGCCTATCCATGGCCGGAAAGCACCGGCCTGCACAAGAGGACGAGGCTGGGATGTGGGTTGCACCGACCGCTCCGCACGACGGCACGTCCCGACATGGCTGACGGCGGCCTCCATGGCGAGCTCTTCTGCGATCGCGAGATGGCGGCCCTGCTCGCCGACCGCGCCGCGCTCCAGGGCATGCTCGATTTCGAGGCGGCGCTCGCCCGGGCCGAGGCCGAGGCCGGCGTCATCCCGGTGGCGGCGGCGGACGCGATCGCAACCCAGTGCAGGGCGGACTTCTACGACATCGCCGAGATCGGCCGGGCCGCGACGCTCGCCGGCAATCCGGCGATTCCGCTGGTCAAGGCGCTGACGCAGCGGGTCGCCGCCATCGACGTCGAGGCGGCCCGATGGGTCCATTACGGCGCGACCAGCCAGGACGTGATCGATTCAGGCCAGGCGCAGCAATATCGCGCGGCTCAGGACCTCATCCTCGCCCGCTCGGAGCGCCTCGCCCATGCGCTCGCCGCGCTCGCCAGGGAGCACCGGCGCACGCCGGTGATCGGCCGCACCTTCCTGCAGCATGCGGTGCCGATCTCCTTCGGCCTCAAGGCTGCCAACTGGCTCGGCCCGATCGTCTCCTTCCATGACGACTTCATGATCTGCGGCCAGTCGGCGCATCAGCTCGGCGGCGCGGCCGGCAGCCTCGCCGCGCTCGGCGACAGGGCCGAGGCGGTATCGGAGGCCTTCGCCCGGGTGACGGCGTCGGTCGGTGCGGTGCGCGTGCCCTGGCACACCGAGCGCCGGCGCCCGGCCCGCATCGCGGCCGAGCTCGGCCTGCTGCTCGGCCATCTCGGCAAGATGGCCCAGGACATCGCCCTGATGGCGCAGACCGAAATCGGCGAGCTCGCCGAGCCGGACGCTCCGGGCAAGGGCGGCTCCTCGGCGATGCCGCACAAGCGCAACCCGGTGCTCTGCACGCTGATCCTGACGGCGGCGAAGCGTGCCCCGGGCCTGGTCGCGACCATGCTCGCCGCCATGCCGCAGGAGCACGAGCGCGCCATGGGCGGCTGGCACGCCGAATGGCCGACCTTGCGCGAGCTCTTCATCATCGCGGGCTCGGCCTTGAATCAGGCGGTCGCGCTGATCGAGGGGCTCCAGGTCTTCCCGGAGCAGATGCAGTACAATCTCGACCTGACCAACGGCCTCATCATGGCCGAGCGCGTCTCGCTCGCGCTGGCGGCGACGCTCGGCCGCGGCGAGGCGCACCACCTGCTCGAGCAGGCGAGCCGCGACTGCCTCGCCAGCGGCCGCCATCTCAGGGACGTGCTCGCCGATCATCCGCAGCTCGCCGGCAGGCTCTCGGCCGAGGAGCTCGACGATCTGTTCGATCCGACGAGCTATCGCGGCGCGACCGACGCCATCATCGACCGGATCCTCGTGCTCTACGAGGAGGAACGGGACTATATGAGCGGCAATGGCTGAGCCGTCCGCCGCACTGCCGCGGCCTTTGGGCCAGCGCGCTTCGATGACCGGAGGCGGCGGGACGCCGCCGGGGGGAGAGATGCCATGGCGATGATGACGATCCGGGGCGAGCCGTTCCATGTCCGGGTCGACGGCGAGACCGGCGCCCCCGCGCTGCTCCTCTCGAATTCGCTCGGCACCAACCTCTCGATGTGGGACCCGCAGGTCGCCGAATGGGCGAAGCACTTCCGCGTGGTGCGCTACGACAGCCGCGGCCACGGCCTCTCGACCGCGCCGGACAGGCCGTATTCGATGGCGATGCTGGCCGAGGACGCGCTCGCCATCCTCGACGCGCTCGGCATCGCGAAGGCGCATTGGTGCGGGCTCTCCAAGGGCGGCATGGTCGGGCAATGGCTCGGGAGCCATCACGGCGAGCGTTTCGACCGGATCGTGCTCGCCAATACCGGCGCACGCATGGGGCCGCCCGAGAGCTGGGACGCCCGGATCGACACTGTCCGCCGCAACGGCATGGCGGTGATGGTGCAGCCGACGCTGGAGCGCTGGTTCACCCCGGGCTTCCGCGAACGCGACCCGGCGACGATCGCAAGGGTGAGCGAGATGCTCGCCACCACTCCGCCGCTCGGCTACGTCAATTGCTGCGCCGCGATCCGCGACATGGACCAGCGCGAGACGATCCGGACGATCGCCAATTCCGTCCTCGTCGTCATCGGCAAGCACGATCCGGCGACGCCGCCGGAAGCCGGGCACTTCATCGCCGATGCGATCCCCGGCGCGCGGCGCGTCGAGCTCGACGCCGCCCATCTCTCCAATCTCGAGCAGCCGGCCGCCTTCACCAGGGCCGTGCTCGACTTCCTCACGAACCAGGGCTGACCCGATGGACGAGAAGAGCCGCTACGATGCCGGCATGAAGACCCGCCGGTCCGTGCTCGGCGAGGCCTATGTCGACAGGGCCGGCGCCGGAATCACCGACTTCACCCGCGACTGGCAGGAATTCATCACCCGCACCGCCTGGAACGACATCTGGAACCGGGAAGGCCTGCCCCGGCGCGAACGCTCGATCATCGTGCTCTCGATCGCCACCGCGCTCGGCGCCTGGGGCGAGTTCCGCATCCATGTCCGCGGCGCGCTCAACAACGGCCTCTCGCGCGACGACATCAAGGAAGTGCTGATGCAGGCGGCGATCTATGCCGGCGTGCCTGCCGCCAACCACGCCTTCAAGGAGGCCTCGGCGGTCTTCGCCGAGATCGACGCCGAGGCCGGCGAGGGCTGACTCAGAACCCGCCGAAGCGGCGGTGGCGATAGACCAGCGCCGGTCCCGAGCCGCCGCCGCCGAGCGCGACCACCTGGCCGATCAGGATGCGGTGGGTGGCGACGCGATGAACCGTGGCGAGGCGGCAGTCGAAGCTGGCGAGCGCGCTCGCCAGCGCCGGCGCGCCGGTGGCGAGCTCGCCCCAGTCGCCCGCCGCGAAGCGCTCCTCCCCGGTCAGGCCGCGCCGGCCCGAGAACACGCTCGCCAGCTCGTGATCGGCCTCCGCCAGCGTGTTCACGCAGAAGATGCCGCTCGCCTCGATCGCGGCGAGCGTGCGGCTCGCGGCCTCGACGCAGACCAGCACGGTCGGCGGTGCGACCGAGACCGAGGTCACGGCGGTCGCCGTCAGCCCGGCCCGGCCATGCGGCCCGAGCGTCGTCACGATATGGGCCGCGCTCGCGACCTGCGCCATCGCCTCGCGGAAGGCCTGCGCTTCGGGGAGCGCGGCGCGTAAGCCGGCGTCGACCATGCTGTTCATCGCCCACCCTGCGCGAAACTACAGGCCTTATCTAAGCGCGGAGGGGTAAAAGGCCAGTTGCATCAATTCTCGACATGTCGCCCGTTCCGGCCACAAGGTTAAGATATATCACTTGCGGGCGCAGCAGCGTCGCTCAGTCGCGCCGCAGCGCCGCCATCAGGCCGGCGCGCAGATGGCGCATCAGCGCATCGCTGGCCTCCGCGGCGGCGGCCGGCTCCCCGGCCACCAGCGCCTGCGCCAGCGCGACGTGATGATTGGCCGCCGGCACGAGATCGATCTGCCGGTCGAAATAATACCAGGCCCGGCGGATCAGCGCCTGCAGCGGCTCGACCGCGCGGCTCGCATAGGGGCTGCGCGCACCGGTCGCGATCAGGCCGTCCAGCTCCTTGTCGAGGCGCATATAGGCGTTGACGTCGTCCGCCTGCGCCGCCTCCCGCATCGCCCGGGCCTTGGCGAGGATGGCGCTGCGCTCGGCCGGCCCGGCGCGGCGGGCCGCCTCGCTCGCGATCAGGCGCTCCAGCACCTCCCGCGCGTCCAGCGCCGCCATCACGTCGATCGCATCGATTGCGGTGACGACGACACCCTTGCGCGGCAGGATCTCGACCAGCCCCTGCTGCGCCAGCCGGATCAGCGCCTCGCGCACCGGAGTCCGCCCGACGCCGACGAGATCGATCATCTGGGCCTCGGTCAGCGCGGCGCCCGGCCGCAGCGACAGGGTCACGATCGCCTCTTCGAGCCGGGCATAGGCGAGATCCGACAGGCTGGCCGAGGCGCGCATGCCGCTTCCGGCTCCGTCGGGCACCCTGGCATCCTCGCTCATGAACGGCTCCGAGGGCGATGCTTGACGCATTCGATCGCATTGATATATCAGAAGTTTCGAGACGACTGCAAGGCAGGCCCGCAGGCCCATGGGCCGCAACGGTCCCGCCCGATGGCCGCCCATGCCGGGCCGGCCCGTTCCGCGAGTGGAGACCGAGATGGCGTTCGCCTGCACGATTCCCGCGGTCCCGACCGTCCAGCAGGACGACGACACGGTCCGCATCACGCGCTGGGATTTCGAGCCGGGCGCCGTGACCGGCTGGCACAGCCATGGCTGGCCCTATTTCGTCGTCATGCTGGTCGCCGGCACCCTGCGCATCCATGACGGCAGCAAGGCGACCGACATCCCGCTGGCGCAGGGCCAGGCCTATATGCGCCAGGCCGGCATCGAGCACGACGTCATGAACGGCTCGGCCCATCCGATCGCCTTCGTCGAGATCGAGGTGAAGCAGCCCTCGGCGCTGAAGCTGCTGCCCACGACATGAAGGTCGCGATCATCGGCGCCGGCATCGTCGGCACGGCCACCGCCCATGCTCTGCTCGACGAGGGCCACGAGGTCCTGATCCTGGACAAGGAGGGCCCGGCCTTCGGCCCGTCGCGCGGCAATGCCGGCTGGGTCGCCCATACCGACATCCTGCCGATCGCCAGCCCGAAGATCATGCGCCAGGTGCCCAAGTTCCTGGCCGATCCGCTCGGGCCGCTGGCGATCCGCCCGGCCTATCTGCCGCGCCTGCTGCCTTGGCTGGTCCGCTTCGTGCTCGCCGCCCGCCCGGCCGCCTATGAGCGCTCGATCCAGGGGCTCGCCGCCCTGCAGGGCCTCGCCCTCCCCGCCTGGCTGAAGCGGCTCGAGGCGGCGGGGCTGAAGCAGCATCTGCACCGCAAGGGCGGGCTCTACGCCTTCACCGACGCGGCGATGCTCGGGCACGCCGCCGGGATCGCGAAAAGGCAGGCCGAGTTCGGCATCAAGGTCGAGATGATCGGCCCCGAGGATCTGCGCCAGCTCGAGCCGGCGCTGAGCGAGCGCTTCGCCGGCGCCGCCTTCCATCCCGACGCCGCCCATATCAGCGACCCGCTCGCGCTGACCACCGCCCTCTTCGAGGCGGCGCTCGCCCGCGGCGCCGTCTTCGAGAAGGCCGAGGTCACCGGCATCTCGACTGGCGAGCGCCCGGCGCTCGTCGGCCGCGACGGCTGGCAGCGCCTGGTCGACCGTGTCGTCGTCGCCGCCGGCGCCTGGTCGAAGCCGCTCGCGGCGGCGATGGGCGATGCCGTCCCGCTCGACACCGAGCGCGGCTACAATGTCAGCTTCCCGGGCGTCACCGGCCTGACCTCGCGTCCCGTCGGCTTCGAGGGCCACGGCTTCGTCATGACCCCGCTCGACAGCGGCCTGCGCATCGGCGGCGCGGTCGAGTTCGGCGGGCTCGAGGCGCCGCCCAACCACGCCCGCACGAAACTGCTCTACGACAAGGCGACGACGCTGGTGAACGGCCTGCCGCCCTATGACAGCGGCACGCTCTGGATGGGCTTTCGCCCCTCGCTGCCGGATTCGCTGCCGGTGATCGGCAAGGCGAGCCGCAACCCGCATGTCGTCTACGCCTTCGGCCACGGCCATTACGGCATGACCCAGTCGACCGCGACGGCCGACCTCGTCGCCGCGCTGATCGCCGGCCGCCCGCCCGCGATCGAGCTCGGCCATTTCAGCGCGCAGCGCTTCTGAAACCCGGACTTCGGCGGTATAGCCCGCAGCTCGGCTGAATCGATCCCGCAGCCGACGGAGGCAACGCCATGATCCGATTCGGCTTTGCGCTGGCCCTGGCGAGTTCGCTCGCCGGCTGCGCCGGACTCGCCCGGCCCGTCTGCGGACCCGGCCAGCAGGCGATGCTCTCCGCCGAGCTGCTCTTCGGCCGCAAGATCGGCGATCGCGTCGGCGTCGGCGAGTACGCCTTCCGCCGTTTCGTCGACGAGGAGGTGACTCCGCGCTTCCCCGACGGGCTCACTGTTCTCGACGCCGGCGGGCAATACCGCGACCGGGACAGGGACCTGTTGATCCGTGAGCCGAGCAAGCTCGTGCTGATCGCGACCCCCGACGAGCCGGCGAGCCGCGACAGGCTCGCCGCCGTGATCGACGCCTACAAGCGCCGCTTCAGCCAGCAATCGGTCGGCCTGATCCTGAAGCCGGCCTGCGTCTCGTTCTGAGGCAGGAGGCCCGTCTCAGACGAACCGCGCCGGCGCGAACGGCGTCGGGTCGACGAAGACCTTCTGGCCGCTCACCATCTCGGCCACCATGCGGCCGGTCACGGCCGCCAGCGTCAGCCCATGATGGGCGTGGCCGAAGGAGAACCACAGATTCCTGTGCTTCGGCGCCGGGCCGATGATCGGCATCATGTCCGGCGTGCACGGCCGGTTGCCGAGCCAGGGCTCGGGATCGAGCCGCTCGCCGAGCGGGAACAGGGTCTTGGCGATCGGCTCGGCGCGGGCGAGCTGCACCGGCGTCTTCGGCGCGCCGCGATTGGCGAATTCGGCGCCGGTGGTCAGCCGGACGCCCTGGCGCATCGGCGCGAGGAAATAGCCGCGCTCGGTGTCGAGCACCGGGTGGTTCAGCACGGCGTTGCCGAGCGGCTTGTAATGCATGTGGTAGCCGCGCTTGACCGCGAGCGGCAGATGATAGCCCAGCCGGCGGGTCAGCACGTCGGCCCAGGGGCCGAGCGCGACGACCGCGTCCATGCCGAGCGCCTTGCTCCCGTCCGCGAGAGTCACGCTCCAGCGGTCGCCGTCCTGCGCGAGCGTGCCGGCATCGCCCTGGGCGACGCGCCCGCCGAGCGTCTCGAACAGCGCGACATAGGCCTTGGACAGGCCGAGCGGATCGATCACCGTCACCGGATCGGTCCAGTGCAGGCCGCCGATCAGGCTCTGATCGAGATGCGGCTCCTCGGCCCGCAAAGTAGCGGCGTCGAGCGCGCGGTGGTTCAGCCCGAAATCGCGCTGCCAGCGCGCCGCCTCGGCGAGGCGGGTGTCGCGCTCGGCCTCGGTGCGGAACACCTTCATCCAGCCCTTGCGGCGGAGCAGATCACCCGCGCCCGCCTCCTGCGCCAGCGCATCGTGCTCGGTGACGCAATGCTCGATCAGGGTCGCGTATTTGTGGGCGATCGCCTCATGCTGCGACGCCCGCGAATGCATCCAGTACGACCACAGGAAAGGCGCGAGCCTGGGCATCGCGTTCCAGTGGTAATGGGCGTCGATGGTGTTGTTCAGCGCGTAGCGGATCAGCGCGCCGAAATCATGCGGGAAGCCGTAAGGATAGACACCCTCGCGCTGGATCAGCCCGGCATTGCCGTAGCTGGTCTCGCCTCCGGGCTGGCCGCGGTCGACCAGCAGCACCGAGCGGCCCGCCTTCTGCAGGTGCAGCGCCACCGAAATCCCGACGATGCCCGCCCCTAGAACGATCGCGTCCGTGCGCATCCGATACGTCTCCGCCAGCCCTTCCCACTAGCAAGAATAGCGCCGGCTCCGGCGCTGTCAGCCATTCCGTCGAATGTTGCGGCATATCCGGCAAAGTTTCGCAGCCTGTGCAGGTGAATCCGGGGTTACCTATGATAGCACCGCCGCCGTGGCCCGCACTGCGCAATTTTCTGCTGCCCGAATTTCCAGATCATTCCAGCCGCGGCGGAGCGGAGCGTGGAATCCATCTCCGGACTTCGGCGTGCGGCGAAGGAGCCGGGCCTGCGCCGCTGCTTCGGCCACACCTGTAGCACTGGCAGCGTGCCGCCCTGCGCCGGCACCAGATGACGACGACGCCGGGATCGGCCAGTGTGGCGCCCCGCTTCGCTGTCCCGGTCTCGATGCTCGCCGCCCTCGCCTCCGCCCTCGCTCTGCTCGGCCGCTACGGCACGCAGGGCTTCGCGCTCTCGATCTTCCTCGGCCTCGCCCTGCCGCAATTCTCGGCGGCGGCGCGCCCGCTCCTGCCGGTGACGATCTTCTGCTTCACCACCGTGGTGTTCATGCGCGCCGATCTCGGCGTGATCGCCGGCCTGGTCCGCCGGCCCGGCAAGCTCGTCCTGACCTGCCTCTGGCTGCTGTTCGCCCCGGCATTGCTGATCGCGATCGCTCTGCTGCTGCTCGGCCGCGACGCGCTCGACCCTGGCCTGCTGCTCGGCATCGCGATCATGGGGGCCGCGCCGCCGATCATGTCCTCGCCCGCCGTCGCCATCCTCTACGGCTTCGAGCCCTCGCTGATCATCGCCGGCGTGATCGTGACCACGGTCGTGAGCCCGGTCGTCGCCCCGGTCCTGGTCGACTGGCTCGCCGGAGCCGCCGTCCCGCTCGACCGGCTGGCGCTGACCCTGCGGCTCGTCATGTTCATCGGCGGCGGCATGGTCGTCGCCTTCGTCATCCGGCGCTGGCTCGGGCCCGACCGCATCCGCGAGCTCAAGCCCAATCTCGACGGCTTCGGCGTGCTGATGTACTTCGTCTTCGCCATCGCGGCGATGGACGGTGTCACCAGAGCGGCGCTGGAGCGGCCGGGCCAGGTCGCGTTCTTCATCGCCGTCGCCTTCCTGGTCTCGGCCGTCGGTCTCGCCAGCGCCTGGCTGGTCCTGCGCCGCTTTCCAACCTCCGAGCGCTTCATGATCGGCTACGGCACCGGCCAGCGGAACATGGGCCTGCTCGTCGCCGCGCTCGGCGCCGGCGTGCCGCCGACCACCTTCCTCTACTTCGCCCTGGCCCAGTTCCCGATCTATCTGCTGCCCTGGCTGCTGCGCGGCCTCGCGGCGCGGATCAGGCGCAAGGAAACCTCTGCTGACGCGGGCTGACCGCAAGCTTTGCCACGGTGCCGGCAAGCAAAGCCGGAGGTCCTGCCATGATCACGCTTTATTCGGGGCCGCTCAGCCTGTTCTCGCGCAAGGTCGAGATCGCGTTGCGCGAGAAGGGCCTCGCCTTCGAGCGCATCATGGTGCCGTTCAACCAGACGACCGGCTACGATCCCAAGCATCCCGAAGTCGTCGCCCTCAATCCGAAGAAGCAGGTCCCGGTCCTCAACGATGACGGGCTGGTGCTCTACGACTCGACCGTCATCCTCGAATATCTCGAGGACGCCTATCCCGAGCCGCCGCTCTTTCCGCTCTGCCCCGGCGCCCGCGCCCGCTGCCGCCTCGACGAGCTCTATGCCGACGAGATCATGCTGCAGGCGCTGAAGCCGCTGATGCACCGGACGAGCCCGCCGTCGACCGATCAGACCCGGCGCCTCGCCCAGGAGGCCGACGCGCTGATCGCGGAGCATGCGCTGGAGAAGCACTATGCCGTGCTCGAGGACCGGCTCGCGGGCCGCGAGTTCTTCGGCGACGCCGTCTCCGTCGCCGACATCGCCCTGTTCATGAGCGTGCTGTTCAGCCTGCGCCTCGGCGGCCCATCGCTCGCCCCGTTCGAGGGCCTGTCGCGCTGGTTCGGGCGGCTGAAGCTGCGGCCCGCCTTCACCCAGGCGGCCGCCGAGATCGCCGAGGCCGACCGGCGCCTGTCGTTCCCGTTGAAGCGGGCGTGATCGCCGCCTTTCGCGATTGCGAGAGCAGCAGCGCGGCGTTAGACCACGCCGCATGAGCACGATCCGCATCGCCCCCTCCATCCTCTCCGCCGATTTCGCCAGGCTCGGCGAGGAGGTTCGCGCCGTCGACGAGGCCGGCGCCGACTGGATCCATTGCGACGTGATGGACGGGCATTTCGTGCCCAACATCACCTTCGGCCCCGATGTGCTGAAGGCGATCCGGCCGCATACGACGAAGTTCTTCGACGTCCACCTGATGATCGCGCCGGTCGACCCTTATGTCGAAGCCTTTGCCAACGCCGGCGCCGACCTGATCTCCTTCCATGTCGAGGCCGGCCCGCACCCGCACCGGACGCTGCAGGCGATCAGGGCGCAGGGCAAGAAGGCCGGCATCGTCCTCAACCCCGGCACGCCGGCGAGCGCGGCCGAGCCGCTGATCGGCGATGTCGACCTCGTCCTGCTGATGACCGTGAACCCCGGTTTCGGCGGCCAGAGCTTCATCCATTCGGTGGTCGACAAGATCGCCCAGATCCGCGCCCTGATCGGCGAGCGCCCGATCGCGCTCGAGATCGACGGCGGTGTCACGCCGCAGACCGCCCCGCTCTGCATCAAGGCCGGCGCCGATACGCTCGTTGCCGGCTCGGCTGTGTTCAAGGGCGGATCGGACGCCTATGCCGGCAACATCGCCGCCATCCGCCAGGCGGCGGAAGCGGCGCGCGGCGGCTGGGTCTGAGGTCAGTCGCGTCAGGAGCCCGTCTTTCCGGGGCGCCGCGCAAGCGGCGAGCCCGGAATCCATAACCGCGGCCTGGCCGGTCAGCCCGCCGCGCCGGCCCGCCTCAAATTCCTGGCCTGTGGTCATGGGTTCCGGGCCCGGGCCTTGCGGCCCGCTCCGGAATGACGGCGCGCTCTAGGCAAAGCCGGGGTCCGAAGCTGTCGGCAGCGGCCCTCCGGCATTCCGTCGGCGGCCCGTCCGTGCTAGCGAGCCGGCGAGCCTTTCATCGTCACGTCGCGAGCCCGCTATGATCCCCCGTTATTCCCGCCCCGAGATGGTCGCGATCTGGGAGCCGCAGACGCGCTTCCGCATCTGGTTCGAGATCGAGGCGCACGCCACCGACAAGCTCGCCGAGCTCGGCGTCGTGCCGAAGGAAGCGGCCGCGACGATCTGGGCCAAGGCGAAGGACGCCACCTTCGACGTCGCCCGCATCGACGAGATCGAGCGCGTCACCAAGCACGACGTCATCGCCTTCCTGACCCATCTCGCCGAGATCGTCGGCCCCGAGGCGCGCTTCGTCCACCAGGGCATGACCTCCTCCGACGTGCTCGACACCACGCTCGCCGTGCAGCTCTCGCGCGCTGCCGACATCCTGATCGCCGATGTCGACGCGCTGCTCGCCGCCATCAGGCGCCGCGCCTTCGAGCACAAGCTGACCCCGACCATCGGCCGCTCTCACGGCATCCATGCCGAGCCGGTGACGTTCGGCCTCAAGCTCGCCCAGGCCTATGCCGAGTTCGACCGCTGCCGCGCCCGGCTCGTCGCGGCGCGCGCCGAGATCGCGACCTGCGCCATCTCCGGCGCCGTCGGCACCTTCGCCAATATCGACCCGCGGGTGGAGGACTACGTCGCCGCGCAGATGGGCCTGACACCCGAGCCGGTCTCGACCCAGGTCATCCCGCGCGACCGCCACGCCATGTTCTTCGCCACGCTCGGCGTCGTGGCGTCCTCGGTCGAGCGGCTCGCCACCGAGATCCGCCATCTCCAGCGCACCGAGGTGTACGAGGCCGAGGAGTATTTCTCGCCGGGCCAGAAGGGCTCCTCGGCGATGCCGCACAAGCGCAACCCGGTCCTGACCGAGAACCTGACCGGCCTCGCCCGGCTGGTGCGCGGCATGGTCACCCCGGCGCTGGAGAACGTCGCCCTCTGGCACGAGCGCGACATCTCGCACTCCTCGGTCGAGCGCATGATCGGCCCCGACGCGACGGTGACGCTCGACTTCGCCTTGGCCCGCCTCACCGGCGTCGTCGACAAGCTGCTGATCTATCCGCAGAACATGCGCAAGAACCTCGACAAGCTCGGCGGCCTGCACAACTCCCAGCGCGTCCTGCTCGCCCTGACCCAGGCCGGCGCCAGCCGCGAGGACAGCTATTCCATGGTCCAGCGCAACGCCATGCGCACCTGGGAGCATGGCGAGGACTTCCTCACCAACCTCAAGGCCGACAAGGACGTCACCGCCCGGCTCTCGCCGGCCGAGCTCGAGGCGATGTTCGACGAGGGCTACCACTTCAAGCACGTCGACACGATCTTCCGCCGGGTGTTCGGCGAGGCTTGAAGCAACTGGTTGACCAGTTTATTTTCAGGCCATGATCACCGTCGGCGCCTTCGAGGCCAAGACCAAGTTTTCCGAGCTGCTCGACCGCGTGGAACGGGGCGAGGAGATCGTCGTGACGCGGCATGGAAAAACCGTGGCGCGGATCGTGCCCGATGGTCCGCTCGATGCCGAGGCGGAGCGGAAGGCACGCGAGGCGAGGGCGGAAGAGATCAAGGCCGAATTTGCCCGGACGAGGGAGATGCTGCGTCGCGAAGGCGTCAGCCTCACGCGCGACGAGATTATCGAGCTGAGAGATCTGGGCCGCCGATGAAGGCCGTCATCGACGCTTCGATCGTCCTCGCCGCGCTGGCTCCGGACGAAGCCTCGCCGTCTGCGATGCGCACGATCGAACCGTTCTTGTTGGGCGGTGGTCATGCCCCTGCGCTGTGGCCGTTCGAAGTCGCGAACCCGCTCTATTGGAAAGTCCGCCGCGGCCTGCTCTCCTCCGCAGCCGCCGAGCAGGCCCTGCAGAGCGCCTACCGCATTCCGCTGACCTTCGACCAGCTATCCCCGGCCGAAGTGGCGCGCAATGTGGTTCCGCTATGCTGGAAGCACGGGTTGACTGCCTACGATGCGGCCTATCTGGAACTCGCCTTGCGTCTTGCTGCGCCTCTGGCCTCGATCGACAACGCTCTCATCCGCGCCGCGGCGGCGGAAAGCGTGACGGTGCTTTGATCTCATGAGAACTTCCGACACCGATATCCTGATCGTCCCCGGCTGGTCTGGCTCCGGCCCCGACCATTGGCAGAGCCGCTGGGAAGCCAAGTTGCCCACCGCCCGCCGCGTCGAGCAGGAGGACTGGTACAAGCCCTCGCGCCATGTCTGGGCCGAGCGCATCGTCACGGCCGTGCGCCAGGCGACCAGGCCGGTCGTCATCGTCGCCCATTCCGCCGGCTGCAGCGCGGTCGCGCATGCGGCCGAGCATCTGAAACCGCGCGAGGTCACCGGGGCGTTCCTGGTCGCTCCGGCCTCCGAGCGGGCCAAGCGCGCCATTCCCGGCATGGCCGCCGATTTCGTCACGCACCGGCGCGAGCCCCTGCCCTTCCGGAGCGTGCTGATTGCCAGCGCGACCGACCCCTATTGCACGCTGGACGAGGCCAGGGAGCTCGCGCTGGCCTGGGGCTCAGAATTCGTCGAGGCAGGCGACAGCGGCCATCTCAACACCGAATCCGGCCACGGCCCGTGGCCCGACGGGCTGTTGCGCTTCGCCGGGTTCATGAAAAGCCTGACGGCGGTGTGAGCGGCCCCGGCGGGCGCGCGACGGCCAGCATCACCCCGCCGACGACGCGGTGAAGTCCGCCAGCTGGGCCGCGAAGGCGCGCCGGTAGGCCGGCCGCGCTTCGGCGCGGGCGACATAGGCGGCGAGGGTCGGCCGTTCCTCCAGCAGGTCCGAGCCTTGCAGCCGGCGCAGCACCGTCACCATCAGCAGGTCGCCGGCGCTGAAGGCGCCGTCGAGCCAGGCGGCAGCGCCGAGATGACGGGCAAGATCACTCAGCCGCTTGCGGATGGTCTCGTCGAGCGCGCTCAGGCGCTCCTCGTACCAGGGCTTCTCGCGATCGAGGATCCTGACCATGTCGCGCTCGAAGATCGGCGGCTCCAGCGTGGTGAGCGCCGCGAACATCCAGGAGATGGCGCGCGCCCGGGCATTGGCGTCGCCCGGCAGCAGGCCGGCATGGCGCTCGGCGATATGGAGCACGATCGCGCCCGACTCGAACAGGGAAAGATCGCCCTCCTCATAGGTCGGAATCTGTCCGAAGGGCTGCAGCGCGCGATGCCCCGGCTGCTTCATCGCCGCGAACGACAGCAGCCTGACCTCGTAGGGCTGGCCGACCTCCTCGAGCGCCCAGCGCACGCGCATGTCGCGCGCCAGACCCTTGCCGCGATCGGGCGAGCGTTCGAAGGCGGTGATGGTGGCGGTCATGGTCGCGCTCCCGTGCTTGTCTCGCGCTTGCGACCCGAGGACGAACCACCAGCGCGCCATCCGACAATGCGCGGTTCCACTGACCTCGGCATGTCGCGATCACAGGAGCAGGCTGCCGGTCCAGTCGAGCGTGGCCGGCCAAAGAAAAACCCGCCCCGGATCGCTCCGGGGCGGGTCCGCGCTCGCGCCGTGGCGCGATCAGCCGCGATCAGTTCTCGACATAGCCGATCTTGCCGTCCGCGCCCTTCTTCCAGGTGTAGACGGTATAGTCCGGGCGGGTGATGTCGCCCTTCTTGTCGAAGCCGATCTTGCCGATGACCGTGTCGACCGGCTGGCCGCCATGCAGCGCCGCGGCGACCTTCTTCGGGTCGAGCGAGTTCGCGCGCTTGGCGCCCTCGGCCATGATCTGGACCGCGGCGTAGCTGTAGAGCGTGTAGGCTTCCGGCTTGAACTTGCGGGCCTCGAACTTCTTCAGCACCGCAGCGGCTTCCGGACGCTTCTGCGGATCCGGCGGGAAGGTCATCAGCGTGCCTTCGACGCCCGGGCCGCCGATCGTGGCGAACTCGTCGGTGGTGATGCCGTCGCCCGAGATCATCACGGTCTTCAGGCCCTGGTCGCGCATCTGGCGCACGATCAGGCCGCCTTCGGTGTGCAGGCCGCCCCAGTAGAGATAGTCGGCGCCCGTCGACTTCAGCTTCGAGATCAGCGCCGAGAAGTCCTTCTCGCCGGCGTTGACGCCTTCATAGAGCACGTCCTTGACGCCGGCCTTGGTCAGCCCCTTGCGGGTCTCGTCGGCAAGGCCCTGGCCGTAGGTCGTCTTGTCGTGGACGATGGCGATCTTCTTGCCCTTGAGGTTCTTGGCGATGTACTCCGCCGCCACCGAACCCTGCTGGTCGTCGCGGCCGCAGGTGCGGAAGACGTTCCAGAGGCCGCGCTCGGTGATCTTCGGGTTGGTCGCCGACGGGCTGATCATCAGGATGCCGTTCTCGGCATAGACTTCCGAGGCCGGCATGGTCACGCCGGAGTTGAAGTGGCCGAGCACCCATTTCACGCCGTCGCCGACGAACTTGTTGGCGACCGAGACGCCCTGCTTCGGATCGGAGACGTCGTCGCCGACCAGCACCTGGATCTTCTGGCCGAGAATGCCGCCGGCCGCGTTGATGTCCTCGGCGGCCTGTTCCGCCCCGTTCTTCAGCTGCGCGCCGAACGCCGCATTCGGACCCGTGATCGGGCCGCCGACGCCAAGCTTGATCTGTGCGTTCGCTACGCCGGAGAAGGCGAGGACCGCGCCGAGGGCAATTCCGCCCAAGAGCAGCTTCTTCATGCGTTGTGACTCCCCTGTGAGAATAGTACGGGCCGGTTTGGCCGTCCCGTCTCGGCGCGTGGTGCCACCGTGAGGCGCAGTCTTGCGCTTTTTCGCGGTGCTGTCACGCGGCAAGCCCCGTGAACTTTGGTGGTGTTTCCGGCGGGTTAGGCGCTCTCGCGCGCCTTCCAGGTGAAGGGCCCGGTGCGCTCGTAGAGCCAGCGATACTGCGTCGTCATCTGGCGGGCCCGGTTGTAGCGCCAGCCCGCGAAACTGAAGGCCAGGAGCACCAAGGTGTCGGCGAGATAATAGTGCAGCGACAGCAGCGTCGCCTCGAACAGGGCGAAGTGGATGAAGCGGATCACCAACCCGAGGATCGCCGTATAGAAGAGCAGCTGGAGCGGCGGGCGCCAGGTGATCGCCACCGCCCGGCCCGTCATCCAGGCGGCCCAGCCGCCCATCGCCACCGTCACCAGCAGGAAGAGCCAGATGGTCGGCTCCTCGTAGAGAATGCCCTGCATCGTCGTAGCTCCGTTCAGGCCGCGCCGCTCAATGCCGGCCGCCTTCGAGATAGGCCGCCCGCACCTGCGGGTTGGCGAGCAATTCCTGCCCGGTGCCGCTCATGGTGATGACGCCGTTGACCATGACATAGCCGCGATGGGCGAGCTTCAGCGCATGGAAGGCGTTCTGCTCGACCAGGAACACGGTCAGCCCCTGGCTGCGGTTGAGCTCGCGGATCGCTTCGAAGATCTGCTTGACGATCAGCGGCGCGAGGCCGAGCGAGGGCTCGTCGAGCATGAGCAGCTTCGGCCGGGCCATCAGCGCGCGCGCGATCGCCACCATCTGCTGCTCGCCGCCCGAGAGCGTGCCCCCGCGCTGCTGCAGGCGCTCCTTCACCCGCGGGAACAGCACGCAGATCTTCTCGAGATCCTCGTCGAAATGCTGCATGCCGGCGACGGCCGCGCCCATCTGCAGGTTCTCGAACACCGTCATCCGCGGGAAGATGCGCCGGCCTTCCGGCGACTGCGCGATGCCGAGGCGCGCGATCTCGTGGCTCGGCATCCGCGTGATGTCGCGCCCCTCATAGGTGATGGTGCCTTCGCGCGCCTGCGGATTCCCGAAGATCGTCATCATCAGCGTCGACTTGCCGGCGCCGTTGGCGCCGATCATCGTCACGATCTCGCCGGGGCGGACATCGACGTCGACGCCCTTCAGCGCGATGATCTTGCCATAATAGGTCTTGACGCCGCGGACGCAGAGCAGCGGATGAGCCTCGCTCATAGGCCGACCTCCGCTTCGACCGTCTCGACCTCTTCGTCGTCGACACCGAGATAGGCGGCGATCACCTTCTGGTCGGCCTGCACCTCGGCCGGCGTGCCGTCCGCGATCTTGGTGCCATAGTCGAGCACCACGACATGGTCCGAGATTTCCATCACCACCGACATGTCGTGTTCGATGAGCAGCAGCGCCGTGCCATGGTCCTTGCGGATCGACAGCAGCAGGTTGTTGAGATCGAGGCTTTCGCGCGGGTTGAGGCCGGCGGCCGGCTCGTCGAGGCAGAGCAGCACCGGATCGGTGCACATCGCCCGGGCGATCTCGAGGCGGCGCTGGTCGCCATAGGGCAGATCGGCGGCGGGATCGTCGGCGCGATGGATCAGGTTGATCTTCTCGAGCCAGAACTTGGCCTTCTCGATCGCCTCGCGCTCGCGCGCCTTGTAGCCGCCGATGCCGAGCACGCCGAGGAAGGTGAAGCCCGAGGCGATCATCAGCGGGTTGTGCTGGGCGACGAGCAGGTTCTCCAGCACCGTCATGCCGCCGAACAGGCGGATGTTCTGGAAGGTGCGGGCGACCTTGGCCTTCCAGGCGATGCGGAAATCCGGCATGCGCTCGAGCAGGTAGCTGTCGCCGCTCTCCTGCGTCAGCGTGATCATGCCCTCGGTCGGCTTGTAGAAGCCGGTGATGCAGTTGAACACCGTGGTCTTGCCGGCGCCGTTCGGGCCGATCAGCGCGGTGATGTCGCCCTTGCGGGCTTCGAAGGAGAGGTCGTTGACAGCGGTCAGGCCGCCGAAGCGCATGGTGACGTGCTCGACCTTGAGCAGCGGGGTTCCGGGCGGGGCGACCGTGGCCGCCGTCGCCGCCGAGGTGGTCTCGACCACGTTCGTCATCAGCCGTGCCCCTCCTGGACCATGTCGGCCGAGATGGCCTTCTTCTCCTTGAGGAACGCGGTCGGCTCGCGGGTCGAGATCAGCCCGCGCGGCTTCCAGATCATGATCGCCACCATGGCGAAGCCGAAGATCAGCATGCGGTACTTGGTCGGGTCGAAATCGGGGCCGAAGATCTGCTTCAGCCAGTCGAGCTCGCGCAGCAGCTCGGTGCCGCCGATCATCACGATCGCCGCGATGGCGCAGCCCCAGAGCGAGCCCATGCCGCCGAGCACGACGATGGCGAGGATCACCGCCGATTCCATGAAGACGAAGGATTCGGGGCTGATGAAACCCTGCCGCGCCGCGAAGAACGAGCCGGCGAAGCCGCCGAACATCGCGCCGAGCGAGAAGGCGGTCAGCTTGGTGTTGGTGGTGTTGATGCCGAGCGAACGGCAGGCGATCTCATCCTCCCGCAGCGCCTCCCAGGCGCGCCCGACCGGCAGGCGCCGCAGGCGCAGGCTGACATAGGCCGTCAGCAGCGCCAGGCACAGGATGACATAGTAGAGGAAGATCGTGCGGTAGAGCGGCGAGAATTCGAGCCCGAACACCGCCGCGAAACCGTCATCGGCCGCCGTGAACGGGATGCCGAAGAAGGTTGGCCGCGGGATGCCGGAAATGCCGGCATAGCCGTTCGAGAAATCCGTCCAGTTGACCAGGACGAGGCGGATGATCTCGCCGAAGGCCAGCGTCACGATGGCGAGGTAGTCGCCGCGCAGGCGCAGCACCGGGAAGCCCAGGATGATGCCCCAGAAGGCGGCGAGGATGCCGGCGAGCGGCAGCAGCAGCCAGAAGGACAGGCCGAAATTCTTGGCCAGCAGCGCGTAGGAATAGGCGCCGACCGCATAGAAGGCGACATAGCCGAGGTCGAGCAGGCCGGCGAGGCCGACGACGATGTTCAGCCCCCAGCCGAGCATCACGTAGATCAGGATCTGCACGCCGAAATTGTCGATCCATTTCAGCGCCCCGCCCCAGCCGGCGAGATTGATCGCGATGATCGGGAAGGTCAGCAGGAAGCCGAGGCCGAACAGCGAGAAGATGCGCGAGTGGCGCTGGAAGAAGCCGATCGTGCCGTGCGGCAGGAGCCGCACGACCGACTTGCCCTCGCCGCGCTTCTGCTGGCGCAGCGCCATCAGGAAGCGGCCGACGAAGACGATCGCCACCGCCCAGGCCACCGCGTCCCAGCGCGGGTCGAGCACCAGCTGATTGTCGAGGTTCTGGCGCGTGCCCCAGGCGATGATCGGGATGCACAGGCCGAAGGTGACCAGCGCGGCGAAGGCCGCCTCCTTCAGCGCCGCCATCATGTCGGCCTGGCGCCTGGCGGGAATCGAAGCCTCTCCTGCCATCGGTCAGACCTTCTCGACTTCGGGCCGGCCGAGGATGCCGGAGGGCATGAAGACGAGGACGACCGCGAGGATGCAGAAGGCGGCGACGTCCTTGTAGTCGATGGTGAAATAGGCCGACCACATCACCTCGATCAGGCCGATCAGCAGCCCGCCGAGCACGGCGCCCGGCAGCGAGCCGATGCCGCCGAGCACGGCCGCGGTGAAGGCCTTGACGCCCGGCGTGAAGCCGTCGGCGAAGTTCACCACGCCGTAGAGCACGAGGTACATCACGCCGGCCACGGCCGCGAGCGCCGCGCCCATCACGAAGGTGATCGAGATCGTGCGGTCGACATCGACGCCGAGCAGCGAGGCCATCTTGCGGTCCTGCTCGCAGGCGCGCTGGGCGCGGCCGAGCGGCGTCTTCTGCACCAGATACCAGAAGGCGGCGAGCAGCACGACCGTGGTGACGATGATCACCACCTGCTTGTAGGAGATCGAGACCGGATAGGTCGCGCTGTCGATCAGCAGGATCGACTGGTTCAGCATCGGCGGCGTCGGCTTGTTGCGCGGCCCTTGCACGACCTGGACGAAGTTCATCAGGAAGATCGACATGCCGATCGCCGAGATCAGCGGCGCGAGGCGGAACGAGCCGCGCAGCGGCCGGTAGGCGACGCGCTCGATCGTCCAGTTCCACAGCGAGGTGAAGAACATCGCCAGGATCAGGACGAAGATCAGCGAGAGCACGATCAGGCCGGCGCCGAGCCAGGCCGAAATCAGCATGAAGAAGATCAGCGCGATGAAGGCCGACAGCATGAAGACGTCGCCATGGGCGAAGTTCACCATGCCGATGATGCCGAAGACCATCGTGTAGCCGATGGCGATGAGGCCGTAGATCGACCCCAGGGTCAGCCCGTTGATGAGCTGCTGGAGGAACACTTCCATTGAACGACGCCTAACCCCTCGAACCTGTTGCCCGTTCTTTTTTGCGCGGCATGACACTGACGCATGCGGGATACGATTGTGACGCAGAGCTACCAACGGTCTGTCCATTCGACAATCACCCCCGGCCACATTTCTGTCAAAAGCAATCTGCGCCACATTGCATATGCAATAGGCAGCCGATGCTGCGACCACGCCCGCATTCCGCGCAAGATGATTGCTCGACATGCAGCGCACGATTCGTCTCCGCCGGCTGCGGAGGCGCCGATGCCGCACCAACCAGGGCGCGAAATCGCCGCGCGGCAGCACCAGGGCCGGCCCTGAGCCGGGCCAAGGCTCTCGCCTGTCGGCGCCAGCGCTGCCACGATCGCGCTTCCGCGAATCCGCACCGAAGGTCCGCCATGGTTCTCGCCGCCCCTCCGCTCGCCGACGCAGCCCATGAGCGGGCGCTCGCCCTGCTGGCACGCGTCCCCCTGATCGATGGTCACAACGATCTGCCCTATGTCGTGCGCCTCGATCCGGCGGCGAAGGGCGACCTCGCCGCCTACGATCTCGGCAAGGTCCATCCCGAGACCGACACCGACATCCCGCGCATGCGCGCCGGCCGGCTCGCGGCGCAGTTCTTCGCCGCCTATGTGCCGCCGAACCATCCGAAGCCGGCCGGTTTCGCGCTGGCGCAGATCGCTCTGATGCGCCGGATCCTCGCGCGCCATGCCGACGTCTTCCGGCCCGGCCTCTCGGCCGACGACGTCGAGGCCGCGAAGGCGGAAGGGCGAATCGCGCTGTTCATGACGATCGAGAACGGCTCGGCGCTCGACAACGAGCTCGACACGCTCGACGCCTATTGGGATCTCGGCGTCCGGCTGATGACGCTATGCCACAACGACACGCACGACTGGTGCGATTCCGCGACCGACGCGCCGCGCCATGACGGCCTCAGCGCCTTCGGCAAGCAGGTGATCGGCCGGATGAACCGGCTCGGCATGATCGTCGACCTCGCTCATGTCGCGCCGAAGGTGATGCACGACGTGCTCGACGTCAGCGAGGCGCCGGCGGTCTGGTCGCACTCCAACGCCTTCTCGCTCTGCGACCACCCCCGCAACGTGCCCGACGACGTGCTCGACCGGGTGGCGGGCAAGGGCGGCGTCGTGATGGCGACCTTCGTTCCCGACTTCATCAGCCAGGCCTCGCGCGACTGGCATCGCCCGGCCAAGGACCAGTACGGCAAGACGCCGGAAGGGCTCGACTACAAGAAGGCCGAGGCCGAGATCGTCCGCACCGCCGGCCCGCGGCCGAAGGCGACGCTGGCGCAGTATTGCGACCATCTCGACTATCTCGCCAGGCGGATCGGCCACGACCATCTCGGCATCGGCTCCGACTTCTTCGGCGGCCTCACGCCGGACGGGCTCGAGGACGCCTCGACCTTCCCGGCCCTGATCGCCGAGCTGATCCGCCGCGGCTGGTCGGAGGAGAATCTCGCCAAGCTCGCCGGCGGCAACATGCTCCGGCTGATGCGCGCGGTGGCGAGCGCCGCAGCGCGCTGAACGCAGCCCGACGATCTGCCCCTCTCAGCCCTCATCCCCGAGGAAGCCGTGTGAGCGGCCGCCTCGAAGGATGGTCCGCCTACGCGATCGGTGATCGCATCGCAGGATGAGGGTTGAGAGAGGATGAGCGCCGGGAGTGGATGTGAGAGACCGAGGCGGCTTACGACTGGGCAAAATTAAGGCAAATTTTTAAGAGTATGCTGCCAAACCTGCAGGGCCCGCATCGCGCGCGGGGCCAGGGCGGCGCCCCTGTCCCGCGCCCAGTAAGCCCGGACAGACCTCGTGAACCTCTTCCCCGCCTCGATCAGGAACTATCTCGTCGCCACCATGGCGTGCCTGTGCCTGCCCGGACTCGGCGCGCTCGCCTTTCTCGCCGAGCAGGCGGCGGAGGATGTCCAGACCGGCCGCCGCCTCGTCGGGCTCGTCGCCGCCGACGAGGCCCTTCTCGTCGCGGGCAACACGATCCGCTCCAATCGCGGGCAGGCGCAGACCGCCATCCAGGTCGCGGATGATCCGGCCGCGACCCTGCGCAAGATCGAGCAGGCCAATCGCGACGAGCTGGCGCGCGCCAGGGCGCGGCTGCGGGCGACCGATCTCGCCGAGCGGGAGGCCCTGGCCGAGGCGATCGCCCAGCAGGAGAAGGCCGCCGAAGCCAGGCTGCCCGAGATGTATGCCGAGGCGGCCAAGCCGAAGGGACAGCGCAGCCTCGCCGCCACCATGCCCTGGTACAACGGCATCGGCGAGATCGAGACCGTGATGACCCGGGCCTCTGATGCGACGTCGACGGCGGTCCGCCTGTCCGATCCGGCGCTGGCCGACCTGCAGAACTTCAAGGCCGCCGCCTGGCGCGTGCGCTCGAGCTACGGCACGCAATGCTCGGTGCTGCGCCCGGTCTTCGGCAGCAACAAGCCGATGGATGCGGCGCAGCTGCGCCGGCTCGGCGAGATGCGCGGCGCCTCCGACGCCGGCGTCGCGCAGCTGAAGCAGCTCGCGGCGCGGCCGGGCGTTAGCCCCGAGCTGGTCGGCAAGGTCGGCGCCATGAATGCCGAGGTCGAAGCCGCCAACCGGCTGATGGACGAGCAGATCGGCCGCGTCGGCCAGGGCAGCGGCCCGGTCGTCGGCGCCGAGGAATGGACCAGGCAGTGCAACGGCCCGTTCAACATCATCCTCGCCGCCGTCGCCCAGTCCTTCGACGAGATGGAGAAGACGACGCAGGCGACGCTGGCGCGGGCCGGGACCCGGCTCGCCGTCACCGGCGGCCTGTTCCTCGCGCTGCTCGCCATCTGCCTGTTCAGCTGGCGCGGCCTGCAACGCCGCCTCACCCGGCCGCTGGTCTCGCTGAAGACGGCGCTCGACGGCATGCAGGCCGGCGACTTCGCCCAGAAGATCCCGGCCCCGCCCTGTCCCGACGAGATCGGTGCGCTCAGCGGCGCGCTCGAGGAATACCGCCAGAACGCGCTCGCGCTGGAGACCAACCGGCGTGACCGCGAGGTCGCCATGCTGGCCGACGCCGAACAGGCCGCCAAGGTGCGCACGCTGGTCGGCGAGGTCGCCGGCATCGTCGCCGCCGCCCGCGCCGGCGACTTCTCCGGCCGCGCCGAGGCCGGCGAGGTCGACGGCCCGCTGCGCGAGCTGGTCGAGGGCGTCAACGAGATCAACGCGGTGGTCGACGCCGCGACGACCGAGTTCGCGCAGGCGATGCAGGCGCTCGCCGCCGGCGATCTCACCCACCGCGTGACCACCGGCTATCGCGGCCGCTTCGCCGCGCTGCAGGAGGCGATCAACCGGACCGCCGAGCGGCTCTCGACGACGCTGCGCACCATCCAGGCCAATGCCTCCGATGTCGGCCTCTCTGCCCGCGAGATCTCGACCGGCGCCGACGACCTCTCGAAGCGCACCGAGGAGCAGGCCTCCTCGCTCGAGGAGAGCGCAGCGACCACCGAGGAGCTCGCCGCCTCGGTCAAGGCTTCGGCCCAGGCTTCGCAGCAGGCGGTGCGCCAGGCCGGCGAGGCGATGCAGGTCGCCCAGGACGGCGGCGCCATCGTCGGCGAGGCGGTCTCGGCCATGGCCCGGATCGAGGACGCCTCGAAGAAGATCTCCGACATCATCCGCGTCATCGACGACATCGCCTTCCAGACCAACCTGCTGGCGCTGAATGCGGCGGTCGAGGCGGCGCGGGCCGGCGATGCCGGCAAGGGCTTCGCCGTCGTCGCCTCGGAGGTTCGCACCCTGGCCCAGCGCTCGGGCGAGGCGGCCAAGGACATCTCCGCCCTGATCTCGTCCTCGAACGTCGAGGTCGAGGCCGGGGTCAAGCTGGTGCGCCAGGCCGGCGACGCGCTGACCCGCATCGTCGCCGCCTCGCAGGGCGTCCAGACGACGATCTCCGAGGTCGCGACCGCCTCGACCGAGCAGGCCAACGGCATCGAGGAGATGAGCCAGACCGTCGCCCATATGGACGAAATGACCCAGGCCAACGCGGCGCTCGCCGAAGAGAGCGCCGCCTCGGCGAACGCCCTCGCCGGCAAGATCGCCGAGCTCAACGCCCTGGTCGCGGCCTTCCGCACCGGCGACGAGATCGCGCCGGCCGCCGTCGCCAGCGCCCATTATGCGCCGTCCCGCCGCCCGGCCTCCCATATGCACGCCGCGGCCGCCGCCGGCGGCGAGCCGGAGCGCCTGCGCAAGCTCGCCGAAGCCGCCTTCGACCAGCACCGGACGGCGCCGCAGGGCGCTCCGGCCCGCAGACGCGTCAACGCCCGCTCGGACGACGCCGGCTGGGAGGAGTTCTAGCCGCACATCGTCGAGACCGATCGGAAGGGCGGGCCTCGCTTCGGGCGGGCCCGCCCTTCGCGTTTAGCGGAACGTTAAGCATGATTTCGTAGGCTCCTGCCTGCTTTCCGGCAGGCGAGAGGTCATGGCGTTGAAGTTCGCAAGCTCGCGCGCGGCCACGTCGCGCTTGACCATCCAGCTCAGGATCGCGCTGGTCAGCGTCGTCTTCGTCCTCGGCCTCGTGCTGATCGGCATCGCCTCCTGGACGGGCGGCGGCCGGCTCACCGCCGCCTTCGAGGACCACAAGGCCTATTCCGCTCTGGCTGCGCGCTCGCGCGAGGTGCGCGCCGCGAACTTCGCGCTGAAGGCCGCCAGCCGCGATGTCCGCTTCCGCCAGGAGAGCACCGATCTCGAGGATTTCGGCGTCGGCCTGGAAGCGCTGAAGCAGGCGGTCGCGCGACTGGACGCCGCCGCCGGGGCGGAGCGGGTCCGCGACGGCATCGCCGCGCTCGACGCGCCGCTGAAGGCGATCGAAGCCGATTTCGCCGTGATCGGCACGATGCAGCGCGCGCTGCGTGCCGCCGCGCCGGATGGTCTCGCCGCCCGGCTCGAAACCGCCGGCGACGCGCTGCAGACCGCGGTGCGCTCGCACAGCACCGGCTCCGACTCGCCCGACCTCGCCCGGCTTCCCGGCATCCTCGCGGCGCTGCGCCGGATCGATGCCGCCTATCGGCTGACCCTCGACGAGAGCCTGCTCGGCCAGTGGGAGGTCGAGCAGGGGCGCTTCGAGCGCGCGCTCGGCCGCCCGAGCGTCCCGGCCGAGGCGAAGGCCGAGATCGAGCCGGCGTTCAAGACCTATGCCGGGCTCGTCCCCGACTGGAGCAAGGCCGAGAAGGAGTTCATGCTCGCCGCCGAGAAGCTCTCCGGCCAGTTCGACCTGATCGCCCCGCCGCTGCGGGAGCTCGAGGGCCGGCTCTCGGCGCAGGAGGCGGAGGCCGGCACCCGCCTCGCCGAGGCGCAGTCCTGGACGCAGGCGGTTATCCTGGCGACGATCGCGGCGGCGCTCGTGCTCGGCCTGATCGCCGCCTTCATCGTCGGCCGCACCACCGCCCTGCCCCTGCGCCGCCTGCGCGACGCCATGCTGATGCTCGCGGCCGGCGATTACGAGGTCGCCATCGCCGGTCTCGCGCGCCGCGACGAGATCGGCCAGATGGCGCAGGCCGTGCAGGTCTTCAAGGAGAACGGGCTCGCCGTGCAGCGGCTCGAAGCCGAGACCAGCGCCGGCCGGGCCGAGGCCGAGCGCCAGAACCTCGCCATCGTCAGGCAGCGTGAGGAGGCCGCGGCCGCGCAGGGCGCGCTGCTCGGCGAGCAGCGCCAGGTCGTCGGGCTGCTGGCCGAGGCCCTGGCCCGTCTTTCGCAGGGCGACCTCACCGTGCGGATCGAGGACGCGGTCGCGGCCGATTACGAGGCGCTGAAGCAGGATTTCAACAGCGCGATCGAGCGGCTCGCCGCCACCGTCGATGCGATCAAGGCGACCTCCGTCGAGGTCGCGACCGCCGGCCGCGAGATCACCAGCGGCGCCGACGATCTCTCCAAGCGCACCGAGGAGCAGGCCTCCTCGCTCGAGGAGAGCGCAGCGACGACCGAGGAGCTCGCCGCTTCGGTCAAGGCCGCGGCCGACTCCTCGCGCCAGGCCGCCAGGCTTTCGCAGGAGGCGAGCGGCATCGCCCGCAAGGGCGGCGCCATCGTCGACGACGCCGTTCAGGCCATGGGCCGGATCGAGGACGCCTCCAGGAAGATTTCCGACATCACCTCGGTGATCGACGAGATCGCCTTCCAGACCAATCTGCTGGCGCTCAACGCCGCGGTCGAGGCGGCCCGGGCCGGCGATGCCGGAAAGGGCTTCGCCGTCGTCGCCTCCGAGGTGCGCACCCTCGCCCAGCGCTCCGGCGAGGCCGCAAAGGGCATTTCGGCCCTGATCCAGGCCTCGAACGCGCAGATCGGCGGCGGCGTCGAGCTGGTGCGCTCGGCCGGCGCGGTGCTGAGCGAGATCGTCGAGGCCTCGCAGCGCGTCGCCACCACGGTCGCCGAGGTCTCCGCCGCCGCGGCCGAGCAGGCCAGCGGCATCGACGAGATGAGCCAGACCATCGCCCATATGGACGAGATGACCCAGGCCAACGCCGCGCTCGCCGAGGAAAGCGCCGCCTCGGCCGCTGCCCTCGCCCAGCAGATCGCGCGGCTGAACGGCCTGGTCGCGGCCTTCCGGACGCAGCCCGGCGGCCATGCCGGCAACGTCGTCGACCTCGCCCGCGAGCGCCGCCGCGCCTGATCGAGGCAGACCGGTTGACGCAAGCCGCACGGCCGGCGCATGGCTGCGCCCTTGTTCAGGAAGCAGCCTTCTCATGACCGGATCCGGCACCGACCGCACCCGCCCTCCCGTCGCCGGCAGCGGCCCCGTCATCATCCTCGTAGAGCCGCAGCTCGCCGAGAACATCGGCATGTGCGCCCGCGCCATGGCGAATTTCGGCCTGACCGAACTGCGCCTCGTCGCGCCGCGCGATGGCTGGCCGAGTGGCGGCGGCCTCAAGAAGGGCGCGACCGCCGCCGCCTCGGGCGCCACCCACATCCTCGACAATGCCCGGCTCTTCACCGATGCCGCCAGTGCGATAGCCGACCTCAACCATGTGCTGGCGACGACGGCGCGCGAGCGCGGCCAGATGAAGCGCGTTTTCACCCCGGCCGAGGCGATGCCGAATCTCAGCGAGCGCATCGCCTCGGATGAGCGCGTCGGCATCCTGTTCGGGCGCGAGCGCATCGGCCTGACCAATGAGGAGATCAGCTTCGCCGACGCGATCCTGACCTTCCCGGTCAACCCGGCCTTCGCCTCGCTCAACCTGGCGCAGGCGGTGCTGCTCTGCGGCTATGAATGGCTGAAGGCCAGCGGCGGCGAGCCCGGCTTCCGCGAGAACAATCCCTCGCCGCCGGCGACGCGCGCCACCATCCTCTCGATGTTCGACTATCTCGAGGGCGAGCTCGCGCGCTGCGGCTTCTTCCCGCCCGGCAAGAAGCCGATCATGACCGCCAATCTGCGCGACATCCTGCACCGGCTCGGCATGACCGAGCAGGAGGCCCGCACCCTGCGCGGCGTGTTCAAGTCGCTGGCCGAGGGGCCGAAGGCGGGACGGGGCGGCGAGCCGAAAGCCTGAGGCAGCTGCGCATCCCGCGCCGGCGGGCAGAGCGCTTCAGCCCGCTTCCCCGAGCGGAAGTCCTTTCATCGGCCGGGGTTCAGCGTCCCGACCTCGATGCCGTTTTCGCGCATGACGGCAGCCGCCGCACAGACTGGTTGCTCGAACTGTTCGAAGACCGAATTCTTCATCACATGCTCGCAGATCCTGCCAGCTTCGGCTGCGCGAAAAGACCTATCAAGCTGCTCCGACGATGGCATCGGAAACTCATAGGTGGTGATATAGGCCATCTGACCCGGCTCCACCGCCACGGGCGTGACGCAGAGCGACTGCGCCGTCACGCTTCCCAGCCAAAGCCGATCTGCCGCGACGTCCAGCAACCCGCAGATGCGAGGGGTGTCGTTGTCGTCGAACTCGCGATCCAGCCCCGCCAGAACGGCCAGCATCGCGTCCCTCGGCGTATTGCCCGCCTTCAGCCTTTCGAAGACAGGCCTGGTGTGAGTGCCGTTGCTGACGACCGCGAACCGGTCGTTCCAGACGATGCATTCGTACGCGATGTAGGGACTGTCGGAAGCCTCATCCAGGCTCCCGGCATGCGGCACGATCTGGATGGAACGCCCTGACTGCCTCGCCGCCCTGTTGGGAAAGGACCGACTGGAAATGCGATAGGCAACGGCCTGTCGTCCTTCGGGAGTGCGCCCAACACCGACAATTCGACCGACGTACATGCCAAGCCCTCTATCGCTCGGCTCGGGGCTTACATGCGGCAGGATGGAGGTTCAATTGTCTGTCCGTCTCCGCACGGCAGCCATGCGCTCGCCGCGGCCCCAGCCCTCCACAAAAAAGCCGGCCCCGCAGGGCCGGCCGAAGTGAGTCTCGAAACAATGGCGCTCAGAACTGGTATTTGAGCGTCGCCTTCACCGTGCGGCCCGGCTCGCTGTAATAGTCGCGCGCCTGCGCCAGCACGCCGGTCGGGACATTGGCCGCGTCGAAATACTTGCGGTCGAAGATGTTGTAGACGCCGAGCTGCAATTCGAGGTCCGCGATCTGCGGCAGCGGCCGCCACCAGGCGCTCGCGTTGAAGATCGCGTAGCCCGGCGCCTTGAAGCCGGCATTGGTGCCGGCCGTCGCCGCGACGTGGTCGCGCCGGCCGGCGAGCTTGGTCGAGAGCTCGGCGCCCCAGACCTCCGTGCCATAGGCGATCGCGACGATGCCCTGCATCGGCGGGATCGAGTTGAGATAGGTGTGGTCCGTGGTGTTCTTGCCGCGGGTATAGGCGAAGGAGCCGCGCACCAGCCAGTTCGGCGCGAAGGCGTACTGCATCGTCGCCTCGACGCCGGAGATCTCGGCGCGCGGGATGTTGCGGTAGCTGGTGATGCCGCCCTGCGGGTAGAGGCCGCCGACGCCCGGGGCCTGGGTCTGCAGCTGCTCGATGAAGTTGCGGTAGTTCGTGTAGAAATAGGTGACCGAGCCGCCGAGCTGCTTGTCGCCGAAGCGGACGCCGGCATCGACGCCGCTGCCCGTCTCCGGGCGCAGCAGCGGATTGCCGGTGCGCAGATAGGTGCTCGGCCCGCCGAAGCGGCCGTAGAGCTCGTCCGCGGTCGGCGCCCGGAAGCTCTTCGCCCATTGCGCGAAGAGGGTGACGTCCTTGACCAGGGGCGCGTTCTTCAGCACGTCGTATTCGAGCCGGATGCGCGGCGACCAGCCGGATTCGCTCGAGGACGGCGGCAGGCCGGCCGGGCGCGAGCCGCCGAGCGAATAGGCCGGCGTCTGCTGCGGCTTCTCCTCGTACCAATCGAAGCGCACGCCGGGCGTGAGGCGCAGGCGGTTGTCGAGCAGGCCGATCTCGTCATGGACGTAGAGGCCGACGAGCCTGCCGTCGACCTTGGGCTGGTCGGCCTGGTTGGTGAACAGGTTGTTGCAGGCGGTGAACGCGCCGGTATAGGAGCCGCTCGCCGGCCGCGGCGGGCAATTGTCGACGCCGGACGAATACTGCTCCAGCGTCGACATGCGCAGCTCGGTGCCGAAGGTCAGGCGGTGCGAGGCCGGCCCCGTCTGGAAGCTCTTCACGCCATAGGCGTTGAAGCCGTAGGCGTTCTCCTCGTTCTCGTTGTCGCGGGCATAGGGCCCGACGATGCTGGTATAGCGCCAGGCGTTGACGAGGTCGTTGCGCTTCAGCCGCTGCCAGTAGAGGTTGGCGTGCGCCTCGTCGAGGAAGCCGCCGGGCTGCCTGTAATCATAGGTCAGCGAGACGCGGTTGCGCTCGACATCCTCGCCGGTCCGATAGGAGCCCGGACGGAAATTGCCGGTCAGCGAGACCGTGCTGGTGCGGGTCTGGACGCGGTCGGCGCGCTTGAACAGCTCTGCGGTCAGGCCGAAGCGATGCGCCTCGCCGAGCTGCTGGTAGAGCTTGCCCAGGAAGCTGTACTGATTGAAATCGGCCGGGTTCGGCGCCGTGCGGGTCGCGCCGATCGAGTTGAGGCTGCCCCGGTTGTCGATCTCGTGGCCGTTGCGGAAGCCGGCCTGCAGCAGCACCGAAGTGCCGCCCATGCGGGCTGCGGCCGCCGCGCTGCCGAACCAGGCCCGGTCGGTGCTGTCATAGCCGGTCTTGGCGAGCGCTCCATAGGAGCGGCCATTGCGGATGATGTCCTCGGGGTCGAGCGTCCGGACAGCGAGCGCGCCGCCGAGCGCCCCGCCGCCCAGTGTGGCGCCGCCGCTGCCGCCGCGCAGCAGGTCGAGCGACGACAATGAATCGAAGTCGAAGGCGTTGGCGCCGGCGCGGCTGAGCCGGGTGTCGATCAGGAAGGGCTGGCGGATGCCGTCGATCGTCGTCAGCACGCGCGCCCCGTCGAGTCCGCGAATGTTGAGCGAGCCGTTCTGGCGGTTGAAGGTGATGCCGGCCTCGACCCGGTTGGAGAGGTCCGTCAGGCTCTGGACCTGCTGCCGGTCGAGCTCGGTGCGGGTGGTGGTGGTCGTCGTCGGCCCCTGGACCAGCGGCGCCGCCTCGTGCTCGCCCTGCACCGTGATCTGGTCGAGCACGACCTGGTCGGTCGTGGCCGGCGGAGCCGGGCTGCGCTGCTGCTGAGCGATGGCCGGCCCTGCCGCCAGCATCAACACGCCAAGCGCCACGCCATGGCGCAGCCCGCTGCAATCAGTCCCCATCGCCCGTATCCCGTCGCTGAAGGCGTCCGCCACCAAGTGGAGAGACAATCTACAATCGTTGAAAACTAAAGCGAATGCCTTAGTTTCACCATCAGCGGTTAGTTAAATGCAATTTGACTGTCAATAGACTCCGAGAAGACGGAATAACTACTTAGATATTGGATTTCTAAACAAAGATTATCCTTATTCTAAAGCGAACCGCCGGCAGTCCTCGCCGCATCGCTCACGCTTCGATCGCAAAGCTGTGATGGCCCTGCTGCGGCCCCAATCGCGGCAGCTTATTGCAGCGCGAAGCGCGGCTGGCATCATGCCGTCACCGCCATGGATCACGCTGCATGCTCGATCGCCGGAGACTGTTGATGGGTGCGGGCGCGCTGCTGGCGAGCACCGCCGGCGCACGCTCTCCCGCCCGCGCCTCCGAACCCGACGTCATCGTGATCGGGGCCGGCGCAGCCGGCATCGCCGCCGCAAAGCAGCTCCAGGCCGCGGGCCGCCCGACCATCGTGCTGGAGGCGCGAGACCGGCTCGGCGGCCGCACCTTCACCGATTCCTCGCTCGGCCCGTCCTATGATGCCGGGGCGATGTTCATCCACTGGGCCGAGCGCAACCCCTGGACCGAGATCGCCCGCGAGCTCGGCGTGGCGACGCCGAACGAGAGCTGGGGCGGCGGCTTCCAGCTCTTCCAGAACGGCAGCCCGATGCCCGCCGGCGACCGCGCCCGGCGGCGCGGCGCCTTCGGCGAGATCGACCGGCGGCTGGAGAGCGCCGACCTGCGCCAGCGCGATCTCTCGATCGCCGACTTGCTGAGCGGCCTCGGGCCGGAGCTCGCGCCCGTCGCCTCCTCCGGCCTGCTGCTCTCGATCGGCGAGGAATCGGCGCGCATCTCGGCCCGCGACTACCAGCGGCTCTGGTCCGGCGAGGATTACGTCGTGCCGAGCGGCTACGGCAATCTCGTCGCCCGCTACGGCGCCGGGCTCGACATCCGTCTGAATCAGCCGATCACGGCGATCGACTGGAGCGGCCCCGGCGTCGCCGTCACCACCGCCGCGGGCACATTGCGGGCGCGCGCCTGCATCGTCACCGTCCCGGTCGGCGTCCTGAAGGGCGGCGCGATCCGCTTCAAGCCCGAACTCCCGGCCCGCAGCCGCGACGCGCTCGCCGGCATCGGCATGGGCGCGCTGACCAAGATCGCGCTCAAGGTCGAGGGCGACCGCTTCGGCGTGGCGCCGGGCACCACCTATTTCGAGGCCGGCGCGGCCGAGCGGCTGATCAGCTTCGAGCTGTTCCCCGACGACCGCGATCTCGTCATCGGCTATTGCGGCGGCGACTATGCCCGCGACCTGTCGCGCGCCGGCCCGGCCGCGGCGCGCGAACAGGTCGTCGATCTGCTCGCCGGCATGGTCGGGGGGGCCTTCCGCAAGGCGGCCGGCCCGGTCTCCTTCCCGGCCTGGTGGACCGACCCGTTCTCGCTCGGCTCCTATTCGGTCTGCCTGCCCGGGCACGCGGCGGCGCGCGACATCCTGGCGGAGCCGGTCGGCGGGCGGCTCTGGTTCGCCGGCGAGGCGACGGCCGGCGGCGGCGCGATGACGGCCGGCGGGGCGACGCTCGCGGGGCGGACGGCCGCCGCCGCGGTGGCGCGCCTCAAGGCGTGAGCGGCCCCGACATCCTGCTCAGGGCGAGAGATCTGCGTCCTCATGGAGCTCGCGCTCCCAGTTCTGTCCGACCAGATCCTTCCCGAAGGAATGGTGCTTCTCCTCCGCCACCAGCCTGAAGCCCTCGGCGATGTAGATGGCGCGGGCGGCGTGCAGGATGTCGTTGGTCCACAGCACCATGCGGCGATAGCCGGCGGCGCGGGCGAAGGCGAGCGCCTCCCGCACCAGGCGCTTGCCGAGCCCGAGCCCGCGCGCCCGCGCCTCGACCAGGACCAGCCGCAGCTTCGCCACCTCGTCGCTCTCGCGCACGACGAAGGCCGAGCCGACCGGCGTGCCGTCCAGCTCGGCGATGAAACAGCGTTCGCCGCCCGGCCGGAACTCGCGCAGGAACTTCGCCGCGATCTCGGCGACGAGCGCCTCGAAGCTCATGTCCCAGCCATATTCTTCCGCGTAGAGCCGGCCATGAGCGGAGATCACCCAGCCGATGTCGCCGGGGCGATGCTCGCGGATCAGCACCGCGGGCCGCGGGCTCGCCGCGCCCGACAGCAGCGCCTGCGCCCGTTCCAGCGCGCCGACCAGCGCCGCCCGCTCGCCGGCCCCGAGCCGCGCCAGGATCGCGCCGGCCTGGCGGCGCGAGGCTTCGTCGAGCGGCGCGAAGGCCTCGTGCCCGGCTTCGGTCAGCCGGAGCTCATAGGCCCGGCCATCGCCGCCGGCCTTCGCCCGCTCCAGCCAGCCGAGGGCGGCGAAGCGCTTGAGCAGGCGCGAGAGATAGGCCGGATCGAGCCCGAGCTCGCGCGCCAGCTCGCCGGCGCGCCAGCCGTCACGCTGGGCCAATTCGTAGAGCACGCGCCCCTCGGTCAGCCCGAAGCCGGAGCCGTGCAGGTCGCCACCGAGCGCGCCGACGAAGCGCGTATGGAAGCGGCCGAATCGACGGATCGTCGCAATCGCGGGCACGTCGGCGGCTGGCATGGCTGGCTTCCTTTCAATGCCAGCAGGACGCCAGTTAATGGACCAAGTCAACTAAATTCCCGCTTTGTGCTTGGCCCCGGATTCACCGCTCCTTAACCGGGCGGGCGCCCAATCGCAGACACGCGGACGCCACGAGCATGAGTGCGATGCAGGTCGATCTTCTGGCCGGAGCCGGCTATGCCGCGCCGGTGCTCTCCTTGCGAACCCCGACCGTCCTGGTCTTCGACTCCGGCCTCGGCGGCCTGACCGTGCTGCGCGAGGTCATGCGCCAGCGCCCCGATGCCGACATCGTCTACGCCGCCGACGACGCCGCCTTTCCCTATGGCCGCCTCGACGAGCCGGCGCTGATCGCGCGCGTGCTCGATGTGATGGAGCGCCTGGTCGAGCGCTTCCATCCCGATCTCGTCGTGATCGCCTGCAACACCGCCTCGACCCTGGTGCTGCCGGCGCTGCGGGCCCGCTTCGCCCTGCCCTTCGTCGGCACGGTGCCGGCGGTGAAGCCGGCGGCCGAGCACACGCGCAGCCACCTGATCTCCGTGCTGGCGACGCCCGGCACCGTCGCCCGCGACTACACCCACGACCTGATCGAGCATTATGCCGGCGCCTGCGAGGTCACCCTGGTCGGCGCGACCCGCCTCGCCGGCCTGGCGGAAGCGGCGCTGACGGGCGAGCCGGTCGCCGACGCCGAGATCGCCGCCGAGATCGCGCCCTGCTTCGTCGCCCGGGGCGGACGGCGCACCGATGTGGTGACGCTCGCCTGTACGCATTATCCGCTGCTGCTGCCGCGGCTGCAGCGTCTCGCGCCCTGGCCGGTCGAGTGGATCGACCCCGCCCCGGCGATCGCGCGGCGGACGGCGCAACTGCTCGGGCCGGCGCGGCCGCGCCCCGGGCCGGCCTCGACCCGCGCCGTGTTCACCGGCGGCGCGCGTCTCTCGGGCCCTGCGTATATCGCGCTCGCAGGCTTCGGCCTGGCGCGGATCGAGACGCTGCCGCTTCCATCCGCGCTCCCGGCCTGATCCGGAACCGTTCCGGGCCGGAGGCGTTGATGCTGCCACAATCGGCATCGAGAGGGAGAGTTCGATGAGGAAGCTGATCCTGGCCGCCATCCTCGGCTGCGGCGCCATGCTGCTGGGACCGGGCGGCATCGGCGACGCCCAGGCCAAGCCGAAGGGCTGGCACGGGCACAAGGGCCATCATTACGGACACGGCTACGGCCCACGCCGGCATTACGGCTGGCAGCGCGGCCGCCATCTCGGCTGGTACAAGCACCCGCATCATCGCCGCGGCGCCTATTGGCGCTATTGATGCCGGCTCATTGACATCCGCGGCCATTTCCCCCATAGGCACCTCCGTCGCGCGGCTCCTCACGGGGCCGCGTGGCGTTTTCCGCACCCGTGATCCGCTTCTCTTCGGAGGCCGGATCTGTCGCCCCGGAAACGGGGACAGGAGGGCGCGGTCCTCAACACTCGCGAACCAAGAGGACACGCGACATGTCGAAGCGCCATGAGGCGAAGTACAAGATCGACCGCCGGCTCGGCCAGAACATCTGGGGCCGCCCGAAGAGCCCGGTCAACCGCCGCGAATACGGCCCCGGCCAGCACGGCCAGCGCCGCAAGGGCAAGCCGTCCGATTTCGGCACCCAGCTGCGCGCCAAGCAGAAGCTGAAGGGCTATTACGGCTCGATCTCCGAGAAGCAGTTCCGCCGCTACTACGCCGAGGCGATCCGCCTCAAGGGCGACTCCGGCGAGAATCTGGTCGGCCTGCTCGAGCGCCGTCTCGACGCGGTGATCTACCGCGCCAAGTTCGTCCCGACCGTCTTCGCCGCCCGCCAGTTCATCAACCACGGCCACATCACCGTGAACGGCAAGCGCGTCAACATCGCCTCCTACCAGGTCAAGCCGGGCGACGTGATCGCGGTCAAGGAGAGCTCGCGCCAGCTCGCCATCGTGATCGAATCGGCCGCGCTCGCCGAGCGCGACGTGCCCGACTACATCGACGCCGACCACACCAAGTTCTCGGCCACCTACACCCGCACCCCGACCCTGTCGGACGTGCCCTATGCGGTGCAGATGGAGCCGAACCTGGTCATCGAGTTCTACTCGCGCTGATCCGGAACATCAGCCGGAGCGCGCAAGCCTCTGGCGGGATTCATGGAACGGGCGGCCCCGCAAGGGCCGCCCGTTTCGTTTCGCCGGCCCCGCGAACGCCGGCGGGCTGATCGAGATCAAGGCGCCTCGACGGGCTCGCAGCCATGGTCGAGCGATGAGCAGCCTCGCCTTCGTCCTCGCCACGCTCTCCCTGCTGGCCACGCCCGGCCCCACCAATACGCTGCTCGCCACCGCGGGCGCCGAGGCGGGCCTGCGCCGGTCGCTGCCGCTGCTGGCGGCGGAGCTGGCCGGCTATCTGCTCGGCATCCTGCTGCTGCGCTTCGCCCTGGGGCCCGTCGCCGCCGCGCAGCCGGTCTTCCTGCATCTCCTGCACGGCCTGGTCGCCGCCTATCTCGGCTGGCTCGCCCTCTGCCTGTGGCGGCGCGGCGCATCCCTCGCGCCGGCCGGCCGCTCCGTCACCGTCCGCCGCGTCTTCGTCACCACCCTGCTCAACCCGAAGGCGATCATCTTCGCCTTCGCCATCCTGCCGGCAGGCGGTGGGCCCGTCGCGCTCCTGCCCTGGCTCTGGGCGCTCGCCGGCCAGATCATGCTCGTCGGCTTCGCCTGGACGGCCGCCGGCAGCGTCTTCCAGGAGCGCCTGCGCAGCCCTGCCGGCAGCCGGCTCGGCTACAGGACCAGCGCCGCCCTCCTCGCCGTGATGGCCGGCGCGATGGCGACGCGCGCCTTCGCGATGTGACCGGCGCCGCCCCCCGATCGCTGGCGCTGCCCTCCCAGGCCGCGTGCGTCACGCCCTGCAGGCGTTCGCCCGCGATCAAGGAGCCGGGCATGTTCCGCAAAAGTGGTTCCCACTTCTGCGGAACATGCTCTAGCCTCCATCCTCCCGCCACTGGGATCATCGCGCCATGAAGACGCTCATCCTCGCCGTTCTCGCCCTCGGCCTCTCGGCTCCGGCCTTCGCCCAGAGTCCGAGCTGCAACCTCCAGGCCACCGAGAAGAAGCTCGCCGGTGCCGCCAAGACCAGCTTCCTGACCAAATGCGAGAAGGACGCAGGTGCGGCCTGCGACAAGCAGGCGGCCGACAGGAAGCTCTCCGGCGCCGCCAAGACCAGCTTCACGACGAAATGCGTGAAGGACGCGGTCGGCACCTGAGGATCGGCCGGAGACCGGACGAAGCCCGAGGGCCCGCAAAAAAGGGCGGCCCTGCCGGACCGCCCTTCGTCTTACCGGATCGTCCGGACCGTCAGGTCCGGTCGTCGTCCTCGTGCCAGCGGTCGCGCCAGCGGCGCGGGCCGCGATCGTCGTCGCGATCGTCGCCGCGGCCGTGCCATTCCATCCAGCGTTCGCGCATCTGCATCATCCGGCCGCGCCCATCCGACATGGCCTGGCGCACGGCCCGGCGGGCCACGGTCTTCTGCTCGTCCGACAGTGTCGACCAGAGCGGGCGCACCGCGTCCGCCATCTCCTTGCTGCGGGCGGCCCGCTCGGCCTGGCGGCTCGCCATCATGTCGAGGCGCTCCATGATGTCGGCGTCGCGGAAATTCTCGCGCTGCTCGCGCATCCTGGCGAAGCTCTCGCGGCGCTGCTCGGCATGGCGCTTGATCAGCGCCTCGACCTTCTCGAAGGCGGACACCTGGTCCGGCTTCAGCTTCAGATCGGTCCGCAGCTGGGCGAGGCGCTCGTTCATACGGGCCGTGGCGCGCTCGGCCTGGCGCTGGCGCCATTCCTCGCGGCGGTCGGCCCGGTCGCCGCGCTCGCCACGCGGTTCGCTGCGCTCCTGTGCCGGCGGGGCGCTGCCGGGCGCGGCCGGGATCGGCTGCGGCTGGGCGATCGCCAGCGTCGCGGCGACGGCCGCGGCGCCGGAAGCGGCGATGAGGGCGATGCGTTTCATGGAAGCTCTCCGTCTGCTCTTGTCGAATACGGGTCGCTGGCGGGTCTCGAAGCCGGGTCGCGATGATGCCAGGGTGCGGGAGCCGACCTGACCCGGCTGTGGCGCGAGGATGACAAGATCGTAATGTCGGCACGACGCGCCGGCGAGCGGGAAGTTCCCCGAGTCGCCCCCCTGCGCCGAATCGGCGCACGATGCCTTCAGGACCGGAAGCGGACGATCGGCAATGACTGCAGCCATGCGCAATCTCATCACCGATGTTCGTGGCGTTATCGTGGGCAATGCCGACGACGCGGCCGCCGCGACCGGGGTGACCGTCGCCCTGTTCGAGCGGCCGAGCATCGCCTCGGTCGCCGTGCTCGGCGGCGCGCCGGGCACGCGCGACACCGCCCTGCTCGAGCCGGGCATGACGGTCGAGCACATCGACGGGATCGTCCTCTCCGGCGGCTCGATCTGGGGGCTCGCCGCCGCCGACGGCGCGATGAGCTGGCTGGCGCGGGAGGGACGCGGCTTCCCGATCGCCGGCTACCACGTGCCGATCGTGCCGCAGGCGATCCTGTTCGACCTCGCCAATGGCGGCGACAAGCCCTTCGCCCGCGGCGAAAGCGAGGCGCCCTATCGTCGGCTCGCCGCCGCGGCCTGCTCGGCCGCCGCGTCCGAGTTCGCGCTCGGCAGCGCCGGTGCCGGCTACGGCGCGACCACGGCCACCCTCAAGGGCGGGCTCGGCTCGGCCAGCGCGATCGCCGCGACCGGCCAGATCGTCGGCGCCCTGGTCGCGGTCAATGCGGTCGGCTCGGCGACGATCGGCGATGGCCCGCATTTCTGGGCCGCGCCTTACGAGCACGATCGCGAATTCGGCGGCCGCGGCTGGCCGGCGGCGATCCCGGCCGAGGACCTCGCCTTGCGCTTCAAGGGCGGCCCCGGCGCCAACACCACCATCGCCCTGGTCGCGACCGACGCCGCCCTCACCAAGGCGCAGGCCAAGCGCATGGCGCTCTGCGCCCATGACGGGCTCGCCCGCGCGCTGCGGCCCGTCCACGCCCCGCTCGACGGCGACGTCGTCTTCGCCGCTGCCACCGGCCGCAGCGGCGCCCCGTCCGACGCCTTCGCCCTGACCGAACTCTGCGCCACCGCCGCCGATGTTCTGGCCCGCGCCGTGGCACGGGCGGTATACTGCGCCGGTGCCCTGCCCTTCCCGGGCGCGAAGCCGGCCTGGCGCGACAGGTTCGGCGCATAGCCGGCGACGCCGCCGCAATACGAAGGAGCGAGCGATGGCCAGCGTCCGTTATTTCGTGGTCGAGGTCGACGAGGCGGTGCGGTTCTATGTCGACCGGCTCGGCTTCGCGCTGAAGCAGCAATTCGGCCCGGCCATGGCGATCCTCGAACGCGGCGACCTGACGCTCTGGCTCGCCGGCCCCGGCGCCTCGGCCTCGCGGCCGATGCCGGACGGCGGCAAGCCGATCCCCGGCGGCTGGAACCGCTTCGTCATCGAGGTCGAGGATCTGGCCGGGCTGGTGGAGGCGCTGCGCCGCAAGAGCGTGCCTTTCCGCAACGAGATCGTGACCGGGCCGGGTGGCAAGCAGATCCTCTGCGAGGACCCCTCTGGCAATGTGATCGAATTGTTCGAACCGGCCTGAGCGCTCTCGCGGCCCCTCGCTCCAGATGGAGACGGGAGGGCTCGCGCCCTCCCGCATCCGTCAGCGGTTGTCGGCCTGCGAGCGGACGGCGAGCCGCCCCCGTCGCGAGATCCGGTAAGGCCCGCCCTGGCGCGACTCGATCAGCCGTTTCCGCCTGAGGCCGGCGAAGATGGCGAGCGTGCAATCGCTCAGGACGTAGCCTTCATGGGTGAAGCAGTCGATGTGATGGATGCGGCCGTCCTCGCCGCGAAGATGGCGGATCTGCCCGCCACGGGCCAGCACGTGCAGCACGCGCTGCTCGCCCCGCGAAATGTTCATGTTGGTAGAGCCTGTGCATGGAACCATGACAAGCGCAGGAGTGACAGCGGGCCCGAGCATGCTTCGCAAAAGTGGGAGCCACGTTTGCGAAGAGACCTTGCTCTACGTCGAGTCTGCGCGAATTCCTCTCGTTCGACCGGTCCGGTCGAACGGAATGCGCGCTGGGCTCCGCTCGTTCACACGGCGCTGGATCAGGTCTCGCCGTAGCGAAACCTCACCGGGTTCCCACAGTCTCCAACATGAAACCCTCTTGCGGATCGCGCGGACGCCTCGCATCCGGGGAGCAGGCGTTTAGGCCGCCGCCGGGCGCGCGTCAATGCCACGCGGCCGCCCGACGCCGGCTTCGCTCCGCCATGCGGATGCGCTATGGAGCTCGGCATGTCGACCGATGATTTCCTCTCCCGTTTCGGCGCCGCCGGCCAGCGCCAGCCCGACCCCGTCGCCGCCGCCCAGCAGGCGATGCGCAATCCACTGCCCAGGCGCTTCTACGAGAAGGCCGAGCTTGTCGAGCGCGACGGGCTGTTCCACGTCGCGCTCGACGGCCGCACCGCCCGGACCCCGGCCCGCAAGCCGCTCGCCGTCGCCTCCCGGGCCGTCGCGGAGGCGCTGGCCGCCGAATGGGACGCCCAGACCGAGCAGGTCGACCCCGCCCGCATGCCGCTGACCCGGCTGGTCAACTCCGCGCTCGACGGCGTCGCCGACCAGCACGAAGCCGTCCGGGCCGAGATCGTCCGCTATGCCGGCAGCGACGCGCTCTGCTACCGCGCCGGCGAACCGGAGGCGCTGGTCGAGCGACAGGATGAGGTCTGGAACCCGCTGATCGCGGCGCTGGAAGAGCGCATCGGCGGCCGCTTCGTCATGGCGCAGGGCGTCGTCTTCGCGCAGCAGCCGCAGACCGTTCTGGATGCGGTGGGCGAGCGCGTCGCTGCGATCCCCTCCCCGGTCGCGCTCGCCGGTGCCCACAACGTCATGACCCTGACCGGCTCGACCATCCTGATGCTCGCCCTCGCGGAGGGGCTGATCGACGCCGAGGCCGCCTGGGCCGCCGCGCATCTCGACGAGGACTACCAGAGCGAGATCTGGGGCCAGGATGAGGAGGCGGCCGAGCGCCGCGCCATCCGCCGCACGGAATACGACGCCGCCGTGCTGCTGCTGACGCGGGGGTAGAGCCGCCGGCTGCCCGATCATGCTCCAGCTGCCGTCGGCTCGCTCAGCACACGGTCGATCAGCCCCCACTCCCGGCCCTCCTCGGCGGTCATGAAGCGGTCCCGATCGAGCGTGCGCTCGACCTCCTCCTCGCTGCGTCCGCAATGCCCGGCATAGAGCCGGATCAGGCGCCGCTTGGTCTTCTGGATCTCCTCGGCATGGATCAGGATGTCGGAAGCCTGCCCCTGCGCGCCGCCGAGCGGCTGGTGCACATGCAGGCTGGCATTGGGCAATGCCGCGCGTTCGCCCGGTTCGCCCGCCATCAGCAGGAAGGAGCCCATCGAGCGGGCCGTGCCCATGCAGAGCGTGTGCACGGGCGAGCGGATGTATTGCATCGTATCGTAGATCGCGAAGCCGCTGGTGACGACGCCGCCCGGCGAGTTGATGTAGAAGTGAATCGGCCTTTTCGGGTTCTCGGCCTCGAGGAACAGCAATTGCGCGCAGACCAGCGCGGCGCTGGCATCGTTGACCTCGCCGTTGAGAAAGACGATCCGCTCGCGCAGCAGGCGCGAATAGATGTCGAAGGAGCGTTCCCCGCGGGTCGACTGTTCGACGACCATGGGGACGAGTTGCATCGTGCCGTGCATCGACGACCTCCTCGGTTCTGAAGGCTTGTAGACCTAGTTCGGGTGCGAGGGGCCCCCGCTCAGGACACTCCCGAGCCCTCGCCATCAATCACCGTGTCATCCCGGACGGTGCGCAGCCGAGATCCGGGGTCCCTCCCTGAGCCTTCCCGAACGAGGTTCAGGAATGGCCCCGGATCTCCCTCCGGTTGCCCGGGACGACCCGCGCCGCTTCCGAGAAAGCCCCCGAATCATTTCAAGCCGCGCGTGCCATAAGCGGCTGATTGCTGTTCGCAGGCGGCGGCCGCTGCTCGGCGAGCCTCGCATCGGTGAGGCCATGGATGATCCGCAATTCCGTCCCGCCCTCGCTCGGCGCAAGCCGGAAGGTCACGACGCTTTCGAGGAAGGGCGGCTCCTCCTCCCTCAGCCGGTAGCGCACCTCCTCGCCCGGCACGGCGGAGAGCGCCTCGGCCCGCGCCGGCAGCCAGCGCTCGCGGAAGGCCGGAATGCTGAGCGCCCGCCAGACCTTCTCGGGCGGCGCATCGAGCTGGTATTCGAAGACCAGTTGCCTGGTCGGATCCTGCGTGTCGCTCTCGCTCATTGGTCCATGTCCCGCAGCAGATCCTTGAGGGCGTCGATCCGCGCCGGCCAGTAGGCGCGGTATTTCGCCAGCCAGTGCGCGATCAGGGCGAGCCCGTCCGGATCGACCTCGTAGTTGATGAAGCGCCCCTGCCGCTCCTCCCGCACCAGCCCGGCCTGGCGCAGCACGGCGAGGTGCTGCGACATCGCCGGCTGGCTGATCGCCATGCCCTCGCGCAGGGCGCTGGCGTTCATGCCGCCGGCCGCCAGCTTCTCGAAGATCGTCCGGCGGGTCGGGTCGGCCAGCGCCCTGAAGATGTCCTGTTCCATCACGGAATAAACATAAGCATACACTTATCTGACGTGCAAGCGGTCCCGTCGCGGCTGCGTTCGCCGGGCAGACCCGCGCAGCCCGCCTTGCACCAAAGCCGCAGGCGCGCGCGATGGACAGTCCGGCCTTCCGCGCTTAATCCGGAAAGCCACATCGTTCGGCTCGCGGGGGCTCCATGAAGGACATTCTCGAACAGCTCGAAGGCCGGCGCGCAGGCGCGCGTCAGGGCGGCGGTGAGCGCCGGATCGAGGCGCAGCACAAGCGCGGCAAGCTGACGGCCCGCGAGCGCATCGAGCTCCTGCTGGACAAGGACTCCTTCGAGGAGTTCGACATGTTCGTGCAGCATCGCTGCGTCGATTTCGGCATGGACAAGGCCGAGAAGATCCCCGGCGACGGCGTCGTCACCGGCTGGGGCACGGTCAATGGCCGCACCGTCTTCGTCTTCTCCAAGGACTTCACCGTCTTCGGCGGCTCGCTCTCCGAGACCCACGCCCAGAAGATCACCAAGATCCAGGACATGGCGCTGAAGATGCGCGCGCCGATCGTCGGCCTGTTCGACGCCGGCGGCGCCCGCATCCAGGAAGGCGTCGCGGCGCTCGGCGGCTATGGCGAGGTCTTCAAGCGGAACGTCCAGGCCTCGGGCGTGATCCCGCAGATCTCGGTGATCATGGGCCCCTGCGCCGGCGGCGACGTCTACTCGCCGGCGATGACCGACTTCATCTTCATGGTGCGCGACACCTCCTACATGTTCGTCACCGGCCCGGACGTGGTGAAGACTGTCACCAACGAGACCGTGACGTCGGAAGAACTCGGCGGCGCCAAGGTCCACACCTCGAAGTCCTCGGTCGCCGACGGCTCCTTCGAGAACGACGTCGAGGCGCTGCTGCAGGTGCGCCGGCTGATCGACTTCCTGCCGGCCAACAACACCGTCGGGGTGCCGGAATGGCCGAGCTTCGACGTGCCCGACCGCGTCGACATGAGCCTCGACACGCTCGTCCCGGACAATCCGAACAAGCCCTACGACATCAAGGAGCTGATCCTGAAGGTCGTCGACGAGGGCGATTTCTTCGAGATCCAGGAAGCCTACGCGAAGAACATCGTCACCGGCTTCGCCCGCATCGAGGGCCGCACCGTCGGCGTCGTCGCCAATCAGCCCATGGTGCTGGCCGGCGTGCTCGATTCCGACGCCAGCCGCAAGGCGGCGCGCTTCGTGCGCTATTGCGACGCCTTCGAGATCCCGATCGTCACCTTCGTCGACGTTCCCGGCTTCCTGCCCGGAACGGCGCAGGAATATGGCGGTCTGATCAAGCACGGCGCCAAGCTGCTCTTCGCCTATAGCGAATGCACCGTGCCGCTGGTCACGATCATCACCCGCAAGGCCTTCGGCGGCGCCTATGACGTCATGGCATCGAAGCATATCGGCGCCGACGTCAACTATGCCTGGCCGACGGCGCAGATCGCGGTGATGGGCGCCAAGGGCGCGGTCGAGATCATCTTCCGCGGCGGTGATGCCGAGACGATCGCGCGCCAGACCAAGGAGTACGAGGACCGCTTCATGTCCCCCTTCGTCGCGGCCGAGCGCGGCTATATCGACGAGGTGATCATGCCGCACTCGACCCGCCGCCGCATCGCGCGGGCACTGGCGATGCTGCGGACGAAGTCGGTCGAGCGGCCGTGGCGCAAGCACGACAATATTCCGCTGTAGTTGCGGGCTTTCCCCGCGCGGGACTGCAGTTTAGCCGGCGAAACTGCACAATTCCTGATGACGCGCGCAGCCTGACCCGAGAGGCAGCGCACTTCGACCGGCCCTTCGCATCCCGATCAATCCGATCGGTTCCATGTCAAGCTGCCCATCGCTCAGGCGGCTGAAAACGGGTTGAGGAGAGGAACGTTCAGCCCCTCGAAATCTCGGATATTGCGCGTGACCACCGTCAAGCCGTGAACGGCGGCGGTTGCTGCGATCATCGCATCCTCGATGATCTCGTCTGACTTTCGGTGCATCAGCTTGGCCCAAGCACGAAAGACATCGGCATTCATGTCGAGGATATTATAGGTTTGCGCGACCTGCTCTAACCAAGCCTCGATTTCCGCTGCCTTTGCAGCGTCCTGCTCGCGGGTCAACTCGATACCCGCCTGTATCTCTCCCACGCTGACAGCAGAGAGATAAAGATCGGCATCCGCCACGCCTTCCAACCAAGCCAGCACGGCGCCATGTGGCCGCGGCCGTCGCAATTCGGAGACGACATTGGTATCGAGGAGGTACATGCGTCACCCGAGCTCCCCCGCCTCGCGCCGGCGGAGTCGACCGCGCCTGGGCAAATCCAGATCGACGCGGGCCTCATCTGCGAGCAGCAATTCCTTCAGTGTCGGCTTCGCATTGCGCCGAAGTCGCTCCCACTCCTTCAGTGGGACCAGAACCGCCGCGTCGGCTCCTCGCTTGCTGACAATCTGGGGACCTTCCTTGAGACAGGTCTCGAGCAACTCGCTGAAGCGCGCCTTCGCATCCTGCACCGGCCAGCTTTTCATTCGTCTCTCCACGTGCGAACCAGCCTAGTCAGATAACTAGTCTCTTCTTCTTATTGCACAAGTGCCTCACATCAGCCCCGGCAGCTCCGCCGCCAGCGCGTCGATCGCGACGCGCATCTTCGGCGGCAGATGCGGCGTCTGCAGCCAGAGCGCGTGCACGTCATAGGGCAGCCGCCCTTCCTCCGGCAGCAGCTCGACCAACTCCCCGGATCGAATCCGCCCGCGCACCAGCCATGACGGCAGCCAGGCCAGGCCCGTCCCGAATGCCGCCGCATCGGCGATCGCCCCGAGATCGTCGAGCCGCAGCCGGTGGCGCGGCATGAGTTCGGCCGGCGGCCCGCTATCGCGGGGGAACAACCAGGGCCGCACGCGGCCGGAGCGGCGATAGACCACCGCGTCGTGATCAGCGAGATCGGCAAGCTCCGCCGGGCGGCCATGGCGCTCGAGATAGGACGGCGCGGCGCAGACGACCATGCGCTGGCGCGCGAGGCGGCGCGTCACGAGGTGGGCGGCGTCGTGCAGGTCGCCGGTGCGGACGGCGAGATCGTGGCCGCCCTCGGCGAGATCGACGAATCCGTCGGCGAAGGAAAGATCGAGCTCCAGCTGCGGGTGGCGGCGCGCCAGATCGAGCAGGATCGGCAAGACGCAGTGCCGCCCGAACAGCACCGGCAGCGCCACCCGCAATCGGCCGCGCGGCTCGCCCAGCTGGTCGGCGGCAAGCGCGTCCGCCGCCTCGGCCTCGGCGAGCACGCTCCGGCAGCGCTCGTAATAGGCGCGGCCGAACTCGGTCAGGCTTTGGCGCCGCGTCGTGCGGTTGAGCAGGCGCAGGCCGAGGCGCTCCTCCAGGAAGCGGACATGCTTGCCGACCATCGGCGCCGACAGGCCGAGTTCGGCCGCGGCCGCCACGAAGGAGCCGAGATCGACCGCCCTGACGAAGACGGCCATGCTGGTGAGGCGGTCCATCATTCGAAATCAATGGTTCCGATTATCGGTGACGGAGCGCAATTTATCGCAGGGAGGCGCGCAGCCATAGCTCATTCATCCCCTTCGTTTTGGAGTTTCGAGCATGGCCCGCACGATCCGTTTTCACCGCCATGGCGGCCCCGAAGTCCTGAGGATCGAGGATATCGACGCCCCGCCGCCCGGCCCCGGCGAGGTCCGCATCCGGACCAGGGCGCTCGGCCTCAACCGGGCCGAGGCCCTGTTCCGCGCAGGGAGCTATATCGAGCAGGCGCAGTTTCCCTCCGGCATCGGCCTCGAAACTGCCGGCCTCGTCGAAAGCGTCGGCGCCGAGGTCGACTGCGTCTCTCCAGGCGACGCCGTCAGCCTGGTGCCGCCGCGCTCGATGCGGCGCTGGCCGGTGCATGGCGAACTCGTCACCGTTCCCGCCGAATTGGCGGTCAAGCACCCGCCGACGCTCGGCTGGGAGGCGGCCGCGGCGAGCTGGATGCAGTATCTCACCGCCTATGGCGCGCTGATCGACATCGCCGGGCTCGAGCAGGGCGAGCACGTCGTGATCACCGCTGCATCGAGCAGCGTCGGCCTCGCTGCGATCCAGATCGCCAACCGGATCGGCGCGATCCCGATCGCGGTGACGCGGACCTCGCGCAAGGCGCAGGCGCTGCGCGAGGCCGGTGCCGCCCAGGTCGTCGCATCGAGCGAGGACGATATCGAAGCGCGGCTGAAGGAGATCGCCGGTGAGGCCGGCATTCGCGTGGTGCTCGACGCGGTCGGCGGCCCGGCCTTCCTGCCGTTGACCGCCGCGATGGCGCGCGGCGGCACGCTGATCAACTATGGCGGCCAGAGCCGGGAGGCGACGCCCTTCCCGCTGTTCGACGTGCTCCGCAAGAGTCTGGTGCTACGCGGCTTTCTCGTCCACGAGATCACCGGCGACGCCGCGCGCCTCGCCGCCGCCAAGGCCTTCATCCTCGACGGTCTCGGCGACGGCTCCCTGAAGCCGGTCATCGCCCGCATCTTCCCGTTCGAGGAGATCGTCTTGGCGCATCGCTACCTCGAATCGAACGAGCAGTTCGGCAAGGTCGTGGTGACGCTGTGAGGCTCCCTCCGGTCGCCTGGGACGAGCCGCGTTTTCCCGACAGGCTCCAAAGGTCGCTCAGGCCCAGCGCTTGAACACCACGCTGGCATTGACGCCGCCGAAGCCGAAGCCGTTCGAGATCGCGTATTCCATCGCCAGCGGGCGTGCCGCCTTCGCCACCAGGTCGAGCCCGGCCGCCTCCTCGTCCGGATTCTCGAGATTGAGCGTCGGCGGCGCGATCTGGTCGCGCAGGGCGAGGACCGTGAACACCGCCTCCAGCCCGCCGGCCGCGCCGAGCAGATGGCCGGTCGCGGCCTTCGTGGCGCTGATCGCGATGCCGCCATCGCTGCCGAACACCGCCTTGACCGCGGCGAGCTCGCCGCGGTCGCCGACTGGCGTCGAGGTCGAATGCGCGTTGAGATGGGTCACCTCGCCGGGTTTCAGGCCCGCCTGCTTCAGCGCCGTCTCCATGGCACGGCGCGCGCCCGAGCCATCCTCGGGCCCGGAGGTGATGTGGTAGGCGTCGGCGCTGGTGCCATAGCCGGTCAGTTCGGCGAGAATCGTCGCGCCGCGCGCCTGCGCATGCTCCAGCGACTCGATCACCAGGATCCCGGCGCCCTCGCCCATGACGAAGCCGTCGCGGTCGCGATCGAACGGGCGGGAGGCCTTTTCCGGCTCGTCGTTGAAGCCGGTCGACAGCGCCCGCGCCGCGGCGAAGCCGCCGAGCGCGACGAGATCGACGCAGGCCTCGCTGCCGCCGCAGAGAGCGATGTCGACCTCGCCCGCCCGGATCATCCGGGCCGCATCGCCGATCGCCTGCACGCCGGCCGCGCAGGCGGTGACCGGCGCGCCGATCGGCCCCTTGAAACCATGGTCGATCGAGACATGGCCGGCAGCGAGATTGACCAGGAAGGACGGCACGGTGAAGGGCGAAAGCCGGCGCGCGCCGCGCTCGTCGGTGGTCCGCACCGCCTCGGCGATCGCCGGGAAGCCGCCGATGCCGGAGGCGATCACCGTCGCGGTGCGCTCGCGCTGCGCCTCGTCCTGCGGCCGCCAGCCGGCCTGGGCCAGCGCCTCCTTGGCGGCGACCAGCGCGAACTGGATGAAGCGGTCCATCTTGCGCTGGTCCTTCGGCGCGATCGCCACGTCGGGGTCGAAGCCGCCCTCATTGTCCTCGGCCTTGCCCGGCACGAGGCCCGCGACCTTGGCCGGCAGGGTCCCGGCGACGGCGTCGGGCAGGCGGCGCAGGCCCGAGCGGCCGGCGAGCAGGCGCTGCCAGGCGAGTTCGGCTCCGCAGCCCAATGGCGAGACGACGCCGAGTCCGGTGACGACGATGCGACGCATGGCGAGCTCCTAATCGGGATGGGTCGAGGCCGCGGCATTCCGCGCCGCGACGAGGGCGAGGCGCCTGTGCATGCCGGCGCTGGCGCGCGGCCCGGCGACGACGGCGACGCTCTCGGAGGTGATCGGCCGCAGGCTCGCGGCGTCGACCATGATCGGCATGAGCGGCGCCCCGGTCTCGCGCTCGGCCAGCAGCAGCGCCTCCCCCTCGGGAGCGAGATGGCGATTGCCGAAGGCGACCAGCGCCGCGACCACCGGGAAGAAATCCCTTCCCTTCCCGGTCAGGACGTAGTCGTAGCGCTTCGGCCGCTCGCTATAGAGCCGCCGCTCGAACAGGCCGCTCTCGGTCAGGTGCTTCAGCCGCCGCGCCAGCATGTTCGGCGCGATGCCGAGGCTGCGCTGGAACTCGTCGAAGCGGGTGAAGCCCTGCAGCGCGTCGCGCAGGATCAGGATGCTCCACCACTCGCCGACGGTCTCGACCGCGCGGGCGCAGGGGCATTCGGCGAGCGGAGCGAGCTTGGGCTGCATGGCCCGGGCTCGCTAGCGCAGTAACTATCGTTTTGCAAGTAACTTTGGCCGCGCTGCACTTTCGTCGATGCGCCGGCAGCCGGGCCAGGACATCGACAGAGAGCTGCATTGACGTTGTAGTTACAGCGCCCCATCTTCAGGGCCATGCCGAAGACCCGCACATCGCAGCCTCGAGGGCCGGCCGCCGTTGCGACGGCGGAGCGCCCACGCGTCTCCAGGGGCAAAGGCAGCATCAATGTCCGAATAGAGGCCCATACGCGGCAGCTGATCGACGACGCCGCAGCGGTTCTCGGCAAGACGCGCACCGAGTTCATGATCGAGAGCGCTCGCCGCGAGGCGATCGATGTCTTGCTGGACCAGCGGCTCTTCGCCCTGGATGCCGACCAGTACGAAGCCTTCACGGGCGCGCTCGACAATCCGCCGGCGCCGGGCCCGAGACTGCGATCACTGCTGCGCCGGGTTCCGGCATGGCAGAAGTAGAGAACGAGCCGGAACCGGCATCGTCTCGGCTGTCTGCGCCCGCCCCGCTTGCCGCAGCGCACGATCTTTCAATCTTCGACTGCGGCGATCAAACCTTGAACGACTGGTTGCGCAATCGAGCCGTCGAGAACGAAAGCCGCTTCTCGCGCACCTATGTGGTCTGCGAAGGCAAGATCGTAGTCGCATACTTTTGCATCTCGGCGGGGGCGATCGAACGCAAGGCCGTGCCCGGTAGACTCCGGCGCAACCCCCCGGACACGATACCTGTCTCGGTGATCGGCCGGCTCGCCGTGGATCGGCGATATGCGGGCAAGGGCCTCGGTGCCGACCTTCTATCGGACGCACTGCGCCGTATCGCGGTCGCGTCTCGGACCATTGGCATCGGCGCGGCGCTGGTGCATGCCAAGGATGAGGCCGCCAAGCGCTTCTACATGCATTGTGCCGAGTTCATCCCCTACCCGGACAACGGCCTGACCCTGTTTTTGCCGATCGAGACCATCATCGCGGCTTTTGACTGAGGCTTCAGGGCGTCATTGATGCGACCGACGCTCCCGTTGGGCGGGCTCCCGTCAATCCAGCGTGCTCCTGAACCGCATCAGCGCGATGCCGGCATAGAGCGGCACGAAGGCGGCGAGGTAGATCACCTCCAGGCCGATATCGCCGATATCCGCGCCCTTCAGCATGATCGCGCGCACCACCCGCAGGAAATGCGTCAGCGGGAAGATCTCGCCGAGCCACTGCGCCCAGAGCGGCATGCCGGCATAGGGGAACATGAAGCCGGAGAGCAGCAGCGAGGGCAGGAAGAAGAAGAAGGTCAGCTGCATCGCCTGGAGCTGCGTGCGCGCCAGGGTCGAGATCGTGTAGCCGAGCAGCACCAGCGCCAGGACGAAGATCAGGACGCAGCTCAGCAGCAGCAGGAGGCTGCCGAGAAACGGCACGCCGAAGAGCAGCTTCGCCGCGCTCAGCACCACCGCGACCTGGACGCTGCCGACGACGAGATAGGGCAGCACCTTGCCGAGCATGATCTCGCCCGGCGTCGCCGGCATGGCGAGCAGGTTCTCCATGGTGCCGCGCTCGATCTCGCGGGTCAGCGCCATCGCCGTCATCATCACCATGGTCATCTGCAGGATGACGCCGAGCAGGCCGGGCACGATGTTGTACTGGGTGATGCCCTCCGGATTGTAGCGCCGGTGCACCACGAAGGAGAGCGCGCTGTCGCTCTGCTCGCGCTTGATCTCCTCGGTGCCGAGCGCCCGCGTCAGCGCCCGGTTGGCGATGGTCTGCAGCGCGCCCACCGCATTGCTCGACGCGGCCGGGTCGGTCGCATCGGCCTCGACCAGGATGCGCGGCTCGTCGCCGCGCTCGACCCGCATGCCGAAATCGCTGGGAATGGTGACGAGGAAGGAGATCGCGCCGCGCGCCATCAGGCTCTCGGCCTCGGCCGCGCTCTCCGGCCGCCTCACGAAGCGGTAATAGCCGGAGACCTCGAGCGCCGCGACGACCGAACGCGTGTAGCGGTCCTGCCCGAGCGCCAGAACGGCCGCCGGCAAGCCCTTGGGATCGTTGTTGATCGCATAGCCGAACAGCAGCAGCTGGATGATCGGCACCACCAGCATCATCGCGAAGGTGATGCGGTCGCGCCGCATCTGCACGAACTCCTTGGCCAGCACGGCGCCGAGCCGGGCGGGAGACAGCAGGACCGCCGCGCTCATGCCGCCCGGCCCTCCGCCTGGGCCCGCGCCATGAACTGGATGAAGACGTCCTCCAGGCTGGTCGCGCCGGGCTCGACGCGGACGTCGGCACGGCCCCTCAGATGCGCCAGCGCCTGCTCCAGCCTGCCCCTGTCGGTGCCGACGACATGCAGCGTCGCCCCGAACGGCGCGACCTGCTCGACGCCTTCGGCGTTGGCGAGCGCGGCGATCTCGGCGGGTCTCAGGTCGCCGTGGACGACATAGGTCGAGAGGCCAGATCCCTTCACCACCTCCTCGACCGTGCCGGTCGCCAGCATCCTGCCATAGGCGATGTAGCCGATGCGGTGGCAGCGCTCGGCCTCGTCCATGTAGTGGGTCGAGACCAGCACGGTCAGGCCTTCGCCGGCGAGCCGGTGGATCTCGTCCCAGAACTCGCGCCGCGCCTTCGGGTCGACGCCGGCGGTCGGCTCGTCCAGCAGGAGCAGCCGGGGCTGGTGCATGATGCAGGCGGCGAGCGCCAGGCGCTGCTTCCAGCCGCCGGAGAGCGTGCCCGCGAGCTGGTCCTTGCGCGAGGTCAGGCCGAGCCCGTCCAGCGTGCGCGCCACGGCCGCTTCGACCGGCTTCAGCGCATAGAGCCGCGCCACGAAGGTCAGGTTCTCCTCGATCGTCAGATCCTCGTAGAAGGAGAACCTCTGCGTCATGTAGCCGACCTGGAGCTTGATCTGCGCGCTCTGCGTCCGGACATCGAGCCCCAGCACCGTGCCCTCGCCGGCATCGGGCGTGAGCAGCCCGCAGATCAGCCGGATCGTCGTGGTCTTGCCGGAGCCGTTCGGCCCGAGGAAGCCGACGATCTCGCCTTCACGCACGGTCAGATCGACCTCGTCGACGACGGTACGCCCGCCGAAGCGCTTGGTCAGGCCGCGCACGTCGATGACGTTGCGCTCGCTCACTTGCGGCCCCGCAACATGACATCGACGATCTGGCCGGGCTGGAGCTGCGCGGCCGGCCCGCCCTCGGGCCGCGCCTCGACGAGATAGACCAGCTTCTGCCGGGTCTCGGCCGAATAGATCACCGGCGGCGTGAATTCGGGCTCCTGCGAAACATAGGAGACGGTGGCGGAGAGCCCTTGCGGGCAGCCGGAGCAGCGCACGTCGAGCCGCGTCCCGACGGTGGTGCCCGAGAGCAGCGCCTCCGGCACATAGATCATCAGCTTGACCGCGCCGTCGGGCAGGATGGTCAGGGCCGGCGCCGAGGGGCCGGCGAGCTCGCCGGGATGGCGGATCAGATCGGTCACGATCCCCGCGGCCGGCGCCGTCAGCCTGCGCTGGCCGAGCCGCCACCTCGCCTGGTCGAGCGCGGCCTGCGCCTGCGCCACCTGGTTGCGCGCCGCCCTGATCTCCTCCTCGCGCGCGGCGAGCCGGGCGACGTTCAGATTGGCGGTGGTCTCGCGCACCCGCGCCGTCGCGACGTCGCGCGCCGTCTGCGCCTGGTCGAGATCGGCCTGGGTCGAGACACCGCGACGGAAGAGGTCGTGCCGCCGCTCCAGCGCACGCTCGGCCTCGCGCTCCTGCGCCTTGGCGGAGGCCGCAGTCGCTTCGATCACGGCGATCTCCTCCGGCCGCTTGCCGCTGAGCAGATTGGCGAGCTGCGCCTGCGCCTGCACCAGCCGCGCCTCGCTCTCGGCGACGGCGTTGCGGGCATCGTCGGCCTGCAGCTCGGCGAGGACGGCCCCCGGCGCGACCCGTTCGCCGCGCCTGACCGCGACGCTTTCGATCCGCGCCGTGTCGATCGGCCCGAGCCGGACATATTCACCCTCGACATAGCCGACGACGCGGGTCGCCGGCGGTGCGCACAGGCCGAGTGAGGCGGCGACGGCGAAGGAGCAGACGAAATCGAGGATCATGACGCCTCTCCCCTGCAGGCGAGGATGCTGGCACGAACCGAGCGCCGGACGGCGTCGGCGATGGCGCGCGCCTCCTGCGGGCCGATCCCGTCCCAGCCCATGCGCCGCGTGATCGCCGGCCGCGCGATGCGGAAATAGAAGAGCTGGCCGATCGCGGCGAAGACGGCGAGCCTGGTCGCCGGCGCCTCGGGCGCCATGCCGGTCGCCGCCGCCCAGACCTGGCAGACCCGGCGGTGCACCGGCTCGAACAGCCCGCCATAGATCGTCTCGAAGGCCGGGCTCGGCGTAAGCATCTCGCGGACGACGAAGCGCGCGATCATCTCGCTGTCCGGCACGGTCGTCAGGAAGACGACGATCCGGTCGATCAGCGACAGCAGCTGCTCGGTCGCCATGTCGCGGTCGGAAGCATCGGCCGCGATGGCGACGGCGGGGGCACCGCCCGCCAGCACGGCCTGCATCCGCGCGATGATCGCCTGGGCGCAGGCCTGCCGCAGCCCGTCCTTGCCGCCGAAATGATAGGCGATGCCGGCGCTGTTGACCTTCGCCGCCTGGGCGAGCTCGCGGATCGAGGTGGCGTCGAAGCCGTTGCGGCCGAACAGGTCGAGCCCCGCCCGGATCAGCGCCTGCCGCGTGCCCTCGGCGTCCCTGAGGATGGATGTGCGTGCCATGGCGACGGCCAATAGCACGGCTACCCGCTTCAATCAATCGATTGATTGAATAGCGCGTGAGATCCAGCGCCCGCTCGCGGTTCGCCACGGGCCGCACGGAGCCCGTCGCCGTCTTCGTCGCCCCGGCGCAGCCCCGGCTGCGGCCCGGGACAGCTTCCTGCGCCCCCTGCCTCTCAGCGGCGCCCGCTAGCTGCCGGGCGCTGGTGCCCGATGGAAAGGAACCGCATGAACCCCGGCGGAATCTCGGTGAAGCCGATATCGTGCTGGCGGATATCGAAATCCGCGATAGCCTCGGTCAGCATTTCGAATTCCCGCTCCCCCTCCGAACCTCTGGAGGACGAGATGAGCTCTGCGGCTCGCAGCACAGCAGCCTTCCGCTGTTCATAAGACGAGATCGTCACGGCGTCGGCGTTCGGCATGACACCACCTCAGCGCTACGCAACTCACGCCGGCTAAGCTAGCGCTCCGGCCGCCGGAATACGAGTCGCTTGTGATGATTGGCCGGTCTCGGCCCCGGACCTCCGGAATGTGCCGAACCGGCCCGCCGACACCAATGCGGCCGCCGTGACGAGGCCGAGACGCGCGGAGCCGGCATGACCGCGGGCACCGCGGCCGCCGGCCGCTCAAAGCTGGCGCAGGCCGATATGCTCGATCAGGGGGACGATCTCGTCGCGCGCGGCGACGCGGTGGGCGCGGGCACAGCGATGCGCCTCTCCGGCGTCGCCGGCGCGCACCGCCGCGATGATCAGGCGATGCGCCTGCGCCGAGCCCGCCGGCCGCGCCCGCAGCTTCAGGGTCAGCATGCGCGCCCGATGCGCCTGGTCCGTCACCGTCTGGGCGATGCGGCGCAGGCGGCCATTGCCGCAACGCTCGACCAGCAGGCGATGGAAGAGGTCGTCGGCCTCGGCCCAGCCTGGCAGGTCGTCGTGCGCCAGCGCCTCGTCCATCGCGGCCGCCGCGGCTTCCAGCTCGTCGGCCGCCGCCGCGCGCACCGGCTCCGGCAGCGCGGCCAGCAACTCCGCCGCCATCGACTCCACCGCGATCACGACCTCGTAGATCTCGCGCATATCCTGCGGCGCCAGCGGGCAGATCAGCACGCCGCGCTTGGACAGGACGCGGACCAGACCGTCCTCCTGCAGCCGGATGATCGCCTCGTGCACCGGCGTGCGGCTCATCCCGAGCCTGACGGCGATCTCCTGCTCCGAGCCCTGATAGCCGGGCGGGAAGACGGTGTCGCGGATTGCCCGCTTCAGCGCGGCATAGGCCTCGTCGACCAGCGAGCCGCGTCGGGCTCCGGCCTCCGACGGGTCCGCGCGCGCAAGCTCGACCATGGCTCCCTCCGACACTCGACCACAGCTGCGAGATTATTCCATGCAAGCAGGAATGGAAGCTTGACATGGCCGACCTCCGTGCAAGGATAAACCATGCAAACTTCCATGGAAGATAAATGGAAGAGTGACCCGAGGCGCCGCCGAACGGCGCCGGCTCGAGGGAGGGAACGATGAAGCGAATGCTGTTCGCGCTGGCGCTCGGGCTGGCGGCGACATCCCCGGCGGCGGCGCAGGCGCCCTATCCGGTCCGCGCGATCACTCTCGTCGTGCCCTTCGCGGCCGGCGGCACCACCGATATCGTGGCCCGGCTGATGGCCGATCACATGGGCCGCACGCTCGGCCAGTCGGTGGTTGTCGAGAACGTCGCCGGCGCCGGCGGCACGACGGGCGCGGCCCGCGTCGCCAAGGCGGCGCCGGACGGCTACACGCTGCTGATGGGCAATCTCGGCACGCAGGCGGCGAGCGTCGGGCTCTATCCCAGGCTCGCCTATGACCCCCGCACCGATTTCGAGCCAGTGATGAACTCGGCCTCGACGCCGATGCTGGTGGTCGCCAGGAAGGACCTGCCGGTCAAGGATTTCCGCGAGTTCGTCGCCTATCTCAAGGCCAATGCAGAGAAGCTGAACTACGGCTCCGGCGGCGTCGGCTCGACCTCGCATCTGACCTGCCTCTTCCTCGACTCGCTGCTCGGCACCAAGCCGCAGCACGTCCCCTTCCGCGGCTCCGGTCCGGCGCTGAATGCACTGCTCGGCGGCCAGGTCGACTATGTCTGCGACCAGACCGTCGCGATCGTGCCGACCGTGCAGGCCAGGGAAGGCAAGGGCCTCGTCGTCGCGGTGAGGGACCGGCTTTCGGTCATCCCCGACGTCCCGACCTCGGCCGAGCAGGGCCTGCCGCAATTCCAGGCCACCGGCTGGAACGCGATGTTCGCCCCCAAGGGCACGCCGAAGGAGATCGTCGACAAGCTGAATGCCGCGGCCCGCGCCGCGCTCAGGGACGGGCCGACGCGCAAGCGCTTCCTCGAGCTCGGCGCCGAGCTGCCGGACGAGGCCGGCCAGACGCCGGCCGCGCTCGGCGAGCTCGTCCGCGCCGAGATCGACAAATGGGTGCCGGTCATCCGCAATGCCGGCGTGACGGCGCAGTAATCCCACGGCAACAGCACGACAGCATTGGACGAGAGCATGCGCACGCACAGGATCGCCGCCATCGGCGGGGACGGGATCGGCCCCGAGGTCATCGCCGCCGGGCTCCAGGCCCTGGAGGTCTGCGCCGAGCGCGATGGCGGCTTTCGCCTGGCTGTCCAGGCCTTCGACTGGGGTTCCGACTATTATCGCAGGCACGGCGTGATGATGCCGGCCGACGGGGCCGACCAGCTGCGCGCCTTCGACGCGATCTATTTCGGCGCCGTCGGCGCGCCCGACATCCCGGACCATCTGACGCTCTGGGGCCTCAGGCTCGCCATCTGCCAGCCGCTCGACCAGTATGCCAATGTCCGGCCGACGCGCATCCTGCCGGGCATCACCAGCCCGCTGCGCCATGTCTCCGGCCCGGAGCTGGACTGGGTCATCGTCCGCGAGAACTCCGAGGGCGAGTATTCCGGCGTCGGCGGCCGCGTGCACAAGGGCCTGCCCGAGGAGGTCGCGACCGACGTCGCCATGTTCACCCGCGCCGGCGTGACCCGCATCATCCGCTACGCCTTCGAGATCGCCCGCTCGCGGCCGCGCAAGCTCCTGACCGTCGTCACCAAGTCGAACGCGCAGCGCCACGGCATGGTGATGTGGGACGAGATCGCCGCCGAGGTCGCGGCGGGCTTCCCGGACGTGACCTGGGACAAGATGCTGGTCGACGCGATGACCATGCGCATGACGCTGAAGCCGGAGACGCTCGACACCATCGTCGCGACCAATCTCCACGCCGACATCCTCTCCGACCTCGCCGCGGCGCTGGCCGGCTCGCTCGGCATCGCCCCGACGGCGAATCTCAATCCCGAGCGCAAGAGCCCGTCCATGTTCGAGCCGATCCACGGCTCCGCCTTCGACATCACCGGCAAGGGTATCGCCAACCCGGTCGCGACCTTCTGGACCGGTGCGATGATGCTGGAGCATCTCGGCGAGACCGCTGCCGCCGCCCGGCTGATGCGCGCCGTCGAGCGCGTCACCGCCGATCCCGCCCTGCACACCCCGGATCTCGGCGGCAAGGCGACGACGGCCCGGGTGACGGAGGCCGTCTGCACGGCGCTGCGGGGCGACAACATCTGAGGACGGAGCCATGGTGAGGGCGGCGTGCCACGCCGCCCATGACAGCGCGGCGATAATCGTCTAAGGCGCGCTCTCCCGCCGCCCGCGCCCGCCCGATGCTGTTCAACTCCTTCGCCTTCCTGCTCGGCTTCCTGCCGCTGGCGCTCGCCCTGCACTGGCTGGTCGAGCGCTTCGTGCCGGCCTGGCGGCTGCCGCTCCTGGTCGGGCTCTCCTTCGCCTTCTACGGCTGGTGGGACTGGCGGTTCGTGCCGCTGCTCGCCTTCTCGGTCCTGCTCAACTGGCTGATCGCGGAAGCCTTCCTCAAGACCAAGCGCAGGGGCCTGATCACGCTCGCCATCGCGATCAACCTCGCCATCCTGGCGCTCTTCAAATACTTCAACTTCTTCGCCGATCTCGCTGCGATGATTCCGGGATTGCCGACGACGAAGCTCGACCTCGCGCTGCCGCTCGGCATCTCCTTCTTCACCTTCCACCATGTGATGTACCTGACCGATCTGCGCCGGGGCGAAGCGCCGCGCTACGATCTCGTCCGCTACGCGCTCTACATCGCCTTCTTCCCGCAGGTGCTGGCCGGGCCGCTTGTGCGCTGGCGCGAGATCATGCACCAGCTCGACGAACGGCCCTATCTGCGGCCCGACGCCGCCGAGCGCATCGCCCGCGGCATCATGCTGCTGACGCTCGGCCTGGCGAAGAAGGTGCTGCTCGGCGATCCCCTGGCCGAATACGCCAATCCGGTCTTCGCGGCGGCCGCCGCCGGCGAGGTCCTGAGCATGGCGCAGGCCTGGCAGGGCACCCTCGCCTTCACCTTCCAGATCTATTTCGACTTCTCCGGCTATACCGACATGGCGCTGGGCCTCGCTCTGCTCTTCGGCATCGTGCTGCCGCAGAACTTCGACGTGCCCTATCGCGCCGTCAGCCTGCAGGATTTCTGGCGGCGCTGGCACATGACGCTGTCGCGCTTCCTGCGCGACTACCTCTACATCCCGCTCGGCGGCTCGCGCCACGGCCTGCCACTGCAGCTCTGGGCGCTGTTCGCCACCATGGCGCTCGGCGGGCTCTGGCACGGCGCCGGCCTCAACTTCGTCGCCTGGGGCATGGCCCATGGCGCCGCGCTCGCGGTCGGCGTGCTCTGGCGCCGCGCCGGCCTGCCGATGCCGAAGCTGCTCGGCTGGGCGCTGACCTTCCTCTTCGTCGCCTTCTCATGGGTGCTGTTCCGCGCCACCTCCTTCGACGCGGCGCTGGCGGTCTATAAGGCCATGCTCGGCCTCGGGCCGGTCGGCACCGGCTTCAAATGGCGCGCTCTGCTGCCGGCCGTCGCGGTCGCGATGCTCGGGCCGACGGCCTGGGCGGCGGTGCACCGGGCGCCGCCGGCGCGCTGGCTCGCCGTCCTCACCGCCATTCTCTTCGTGCTGGTCCTGTTCAAGATCGGCGACGACGCCAATTATGAGTTCATCTACTTCCAGTTCTGACGCACGCTGGCGCGGCTTCGGCCGCACCTTCCTCGGGGCGGCGATCCTCCTCGCCACCGCGCTGCTGGCGCTCGCCTTCCTCGTCGACCCCTATGACAGCGGCCGCTCGCCGCTGGCGCTCAAGGCCGGCGTCAGCCCGCAGGGGCCGCGCACCGCCGCCGCCAGCCGCGGCCGCGACCCGCATTTCGCCGGCGCGATCTTCGGCAATTCGCATATCCAGCTGGTCTCGCCCGAACAGCTGACGCGGCAGACCGGCATTGCCTTCGTCTCGCTGATCGCCCCCGCCACCGGCCCACGCGAGGCGCTCGTCCTGCTCGACTGGTTCCTGCGCCACCGCCGCGAGCCGGCCGGGGCGCTGGTGATCGGCATCGACGTGCGCTGGTGCACGCCCGATCCGACGCTGGCGACCGAGAAGCCCTTCCCCTTCTGGCTGTTCGAGCGCTCGACCGCGCGCTACCTCGCCGGGCTGATGCGCTTCGACGTGCTCGAGGAGACGCTGCGCCGGCTGCGCTACCTGACGGCGAAAGCGCCCGAACGCGCCAGGCCCGACGGCTACTGGGACTACGAGGCCGGCTACGAGGTCCAGGGCTTCCACAGCGACCCCGCCCGCCGGGCCAGGCTGCTCGAGCCGCTCGACACCAGCGGCGGCAATCTCGCCGGCCCCTTCCCGGCGGCCGCCGCGCTGCGCGCACTGCTCGACAGGCTGGCGCCGGACGTCCCCCTCGTGCTGGTGCGGCCGCCGAACTACGTCTCCGCCCTGCCCGTCCCCGGCACGCCCGGCGCGGTTGCCGACGCCGCCTGCCGCGACGCCTATGCGCGGCTCGCCGCGAGCCGGCCGCGCACCGCCCTGGTCGACTGGCGCATCGACCGGCCGGAGAATCGAGAGCCGGACAACTATTTCGACCACACCCACTACCGGCGGAAGATCGCCGTGCCGCTCGCCGCCGACATCGCCGCGGCGGTCATGGGATTGCGCTGATTTTCCAGCGATTTGCCGGCTCGTCCGCAGCCGCGCGAAAGCGATTGTTCCCGATGTGACCAATCGCTATAAGGGCCACCAAATCGGCGGCCTCGACACGGCAATGCCGTCGGGGCCTTCGAGCGGACGTTCATGCAGAAGGCCTGCCATGTCGAAGCAGATCAGTCTCGACCCTGACTACAAGCCCTCCGACAGCGAGCCGTTCATGAACGAGCGGCAGCGCGAATATTTCCGCGGCAAGCTGCTCGCCTGGAAGGAGGAGATCCTCAAGGAGGCCAAGGAGACCCTGGTCACCCTGCAGAGCGAGAGCGAGAACCATCCGGACATCGCCGACCGCGCCTCCTCCGAGACCGACCGCGCCATCGAGCTGCGCGCCCGCGACCGCCAGCGCAAGCTGATCTCCAAGATCGACGCCGCGCTCGCCCGGATCGAGGACGGCTCCTATGGCTATTGCGAGGAGACCGGCGAGCCGATCTCGCTCAAGCGCCTGGAGGCTCGCCCGATCGCGACGCTTTCGCTCGAGGCGCAGGAGCGTCACGAGCGCAACGAGCGGGTCTTCCGCGACGATTGAAGCCATCGCGAAAACCTTCGCCAGCAAGAAGGCCCCGCAGCGACGCTGCGGGGCCTTTTGCATCGGGACGACGGCCTCCGGCTCGACGGCCGCTGCACGCGACGGCCGTCGAGCCCTTCTCGCTCAGGCGATGTCGAAGCGGTCGAGATTCATCACCTTGGTCCAGGCCGCGACGAAGTCGGTCACGAACTTCGCCTTGGCGTCCTCGCTGGCATAGACCTCGGCCAGGGCGCGCAGGACCGAGTTCGAGCCGAAGACGAGGTCGGCGCGGGTGCCGGTCCATTTCGGCGCGCCGGTCTTGCGGTCGGTCCCCTCGAACACGTCCTTGGCCGCGGAGACCGCCCTCCACTGCGTGCCCATGTCGAGCAGGTTGACGAAGAAATCGTTCGTCAACACGCCCGGCCGGTCGGTCAGGATGCCGTGCTTCGATCCGTCCGCGTTGATGTCGATGGCGCGCAGGCCGCCGATCAGCACCGTCAGTTCCGGCGCGGTCAGGCTCAGAAGCTGCGCCCGGTCGATCAGCGCCACCTCGGCCGGCACCCCGGTGCCGGGCCTCTGGTAGTTGCGGAAGCCGTCCAGCATCGGCTCCATGACCGCGAAGGAATGGACGTCGGTCTGCTCCTGCCTCGCGTCGGTGCGCCCCGGCGTGAACGGCACCTTCACCGCCTGGCCGGCGGCCTTCGCCGCCTGCTCGACGCCGACATTGCCCGCCAGCACGATCAGGTCGGCCAGCGAGATCTTCTGGTCGCCGTCGGCCTCCTTGTTGAACTGGCGCCGGATGCCGTCCAGCACCTCGATCACCTTGGCGAGCTGGGCCGGCCGGTTGACGTCCCAGTCCTTTTGCGGCGCGAGGCGGACACGCGCGCCATTGGCGCCGCCGCGCTTGTCGCCGCTGCGGAAGGTCGCGGCCGAGGCCCAGGCGGTGCCGACCAGCTCGGAGACGGTCAGGCCCGACGCCCCGATCTTGTCCTTCAGCACGGCGATGTCGGCTTCGCCGACCAGCGGATGGTCGACCGCCGGCACCACATCCTGCCAGATCAGCTCTTCCTTCGGCACTTCCGGGCCGAGATAGCGCGAGCGCGGGCCGAGGTCGCGATGGGTCAGCTTGAACCAGGCGCGGGCGAAAGCCTCGGCGAAGGCCTGCGGATTCTGCAGGAAGCGGCGCGAGATCTTCTCGTAGACCGGGTCGAAGCGCAGCGACAGATCGGTCGTCAGCATCGTCGGCCTGCGCTTCTTCGACCGGTCGTGCGCGTCGGGAATGATCGCCTCGGCATTCCTGGCGACCCATTGATGCGCGCCGGCCGGCGACTTCTCCAGTTCCCATTCGAAGCCGAAGAGGTTCTCGAAGAAGAAGTTGCTCCACTGCGCCGGCGTCTGCGTCCAGGTGACCTCGAGGCCGCTGGTGATGGTGTCGCCGCCCTTGCCGGAGCCGAAGCTGCTGCGCCAGCCGAGGCCCTGCGCTTCGAGGTCGCTGGCCTCCGGATCGGCGCCGACATTGTCGACCGGCCCGGCGCCATGGGTCTTGCCGAAGGTGTGGCCGCCGGCGATGAGCGCGACGGTCTCCTCATCGTTCATCGCCATGCGGGCGAAGGTCTCGCGGATGTCCCGTGCGGCGAGCAGCGGATCGGGGTTGCCGTCCGGCCCTTCCGGGTTGACGTAGATCAGCCCCATCTGCGTCGCGGCGAGCGGGTTTTCGAGCTTGCGCGAATGCACGTCGCCGTCGGCATTGTCCTCGGACACGAGCACGGGTTCGTCGACGGGCTTCGCCACGCCCTCCGAGCCGTGGGCGTAGCGCAGATCGCCGGCGAGCCAGGTGCTCTCACGGCCCCAGTAGACGTCCTGGTCCGGCTCCCAGCTGTCGGCGCGGCCGGCGGCGAAGCCGAAGGTGCGGAAGCCCATCGTCTCCAGCGCGACATTGCCGGCCAGGATCATCAGGTCGGCCCAGGAGATCGCCTGGCCGTATTTCTGCTTGATCGGCCAGAGCAGCCGGCGCGCCTTGTCGAGGCTGACATTGTCCGGCCAGCTGTTGAGCGGCGCGAAGCGCTGCTGGCCCCGCCCGCCGCCGCCCCGGCCGTCGGCGAGCCGATAGGTCCCGGCGCTGTGCCAGGCCATGCGGATGAACAGCGGGCCGTAATGCCCGAAATCCGCCGGCCACCACTCCTGCGAGTCGGTCATCAGCTTGCGCAGGTCGCCCTTCAGCGCCTCATAGTCGAGCTTCGCGAACGCCGCGGGATAGTCGAAGCCCTCGCCGAGCGGATCGGACTTGGCCGAGTGCTGGCTCAGCACGTCGACGCGAAGCTGGTTCGGCCACCAGTCGCGGTTCTGGCGGGGGCTGCCGCCATGGGCGACGGGGCACTTGCCCGTGCTGTCCTCGGTCTTCGTGGTCATGTCTGTCTCCGGTGAGGCTGGCTGCTGGAGCGGTCTTAGCAAAGCGGCTTCATTATTTTAATTCCGATTTTCTGATCGCGACGATAAGTTGGGATTATGACAAATCTGACTTTCAAGCAGCTTCGCTACTTCGAGGCGCTGGCCCGGCACGGCCATTTCGGCCGCGCGGCCGACGCCTGCGCCATCTCGCAGCCGGCCTTGTCCATGCAGATCAAGGCGCTGGAGGAAGAGCTCGGAGCCGAGCTGTTCGAGCGGGACAGGCGCCGGGTTCGCCTGACCGGCTTCGGCGAGGAGATCGCTCAGCGCTCCAAGGACATCCTGCTGGGGCTCGACGAGCTCGAAGGCTATGCGCGCGCCTCGCGCAGCGGCCTCGTCGGAAAACTGCGCATCGGCGTGATTCCGACCGTGGCGCCCTATCTGCTGCCGAGTCTGATCGGCGACCTCACCCGCCTCCATGGCGGCCTCGACCTGCATGTCCGCGAGACGCTGACGCCGAAGCTCGTCGAGGAGCTGAACGACGGCCGGCTCGACCTGGCGATCGTCGCCCTGCCGGTCTCGGAGCCGTCGTTGGACGAGATCGCCCTGTTCACCGAGGGCTTCGTCCTCGTCAGGCCGCGAGCGGATGCGGGAAAGCCCGTTCCCGATCGCGAGGCGCTTCGCGAGATGCGGCTCCTGCTCCTCGAGGAGGGCCATTGCTTTCGCGAGCAGGCGCTGTCGTTCTGCAATGCCAAGCCGCGCACCATGCCGCCGCGCGACCTGCTCGACGCGAGCTCGCTGTCGACGCTGGTGCAGATGGTCGATGCCGGCCTCGGCGTCACCCTGATCCCGGACATGGCCGTCGCGGTCGAGACCCGCTCGGCCTCGGTGTCGGTGGCGCGCTTCGGCGAGCCCGAACCGTCCCGCACCATCGGCATGGTCTGGCGCAAGACCAGCCCGCTGGCGAAGCAATTGCTCGGGATCTCCGACATGGTCCGCCGGTCGGCCGGCGCGCTGCGGCAGGCCGGTGACGCCTCGGCAGCCGCTCCGGCCCGGGAACCCGCGGAAGGATCCCCGCGCCCGGAGTGAGAACGAAAAGCCCCGCGCGGGAGAGCGCGGGGCTTCTGGCCGCCAGCCTTGGATGGCTTGGGGAGCGTGGCGGGCGGCCGGGAGGAAGGGCGGCTCGGGAGAGACCGCCGGCCCGGCGCGAAGGCGTTGAACGTGGGGAGCGTCGCCGTCGCGCCGGGAGTCCGGGAAGGGCCGGTCAGAAGGGCAGCAGGATATCCATCACCTGCTGGCCGTAGCGCGGCTGCTGGACATCGGTGATCTGGCCGCGGCCGCCATAGGCGATGCGGGCCTGGGCGATCTTGGTCGACTCGATCGTATTGTCGGATTCGATGTCCTCCGGCCGGATCACGCCGGCGACGATCAGTTCGCGCACCTCGAAATTGACCCTGATCTCCTGCTTGCCCTCGATGACGAGATTGCCGTTCGGCAGGGTTTGGGTGACGACGGCCGCGACATTGGTGGCGAGCTGCTCGGCCCGGCGGACCGAGCCGGAGCCCTCGCTGGAGGAATCCGAATCCAGCTTCAGCAGCGCGCTGGGATCGGCGTTCTTCTTCCACTTGCTCTCGGTTCCGAAGAAGTTCTCGGCACCGAAATCCTCGCCGTTCTTGCGGCTGCGCTTGGTGGTGTTGTCGAGCTGGGCCCGGTCGGTGACCTTGACCTTGACGGTGACGAGATCGCCGACGAGGCGCGCGCGCTGGTCCTTGAAGAAGGCGCGCGAGCCGGTGCGCCAGAGCGAGTTGGGCGCGAAGGAGGCATGCTCCACCGCCGGCATCGGCATCTGCACCGGCTTGTAGCCCTTGACCGCGGTCGGGTCCTCGATCGGCGACAGCGCCGGCGCCTGGCCGACATTGGCGAGCCGATCGGCGGCGCCGCAGGCGCCCAGGAGCAGGCAGAGGCCGAGGGTCGCGGGGATGGCGAGAGGGTTGGTCCGGGTCATGGCTACGGTCCGCAACTGGAGCGATCGGGTGGGGTCAGCGGGCGGCGGCGATCAGGCCGCCGCCCTGCGGGCTGACATTGACGCGCCCGGGACCGGTGACGGTTCCCTGCAGCACGCGCTTCGACTGGGGGTTGGTGATCGAGATGACGTCGCCGATCGCGCCGGCCTCGTTGGCGCGGCCGCGCATGCTGATCGCGACGCCGCGTGCCTCGTAGACGATGGTGACGATCTCGCCGCGTCCGACGACCTCCTCGCGCTGGACGTCGCCGCTGCGCAGCACCGAGCCCGCGACGAGCATGCGCTTGGCGACCTTGCCGATCGCCGCCTTCGTCTCGCCGAGCGCGTCGTTGAACTGCGTATCGCGCGGGCGGCGCTCGAGGGTGACGTCGCCGGCGTTCAGCGTCTCGCCGCGGGCGATCGTGCGCAGCGGCACCACGACCTCGGCGGTCTCGACCAGCTGTCCGGAAACGCGCACCGGCTTCAGCCGCGTCGCGGCGCTGCCCGGCATGGTCAGCCGGCCGGTGACGCGGCGGCTGCGCGCATCATAGTTCAGATCGAGCGCGGTGAGGTCGCCGGTCAGCTCCGGCTCGACCACGACTGAGGGCGCGCCGCCGTCGAGCAGCAGGGCGAAGGCGCGTCCGTCGAAGCCGAAGCGCTCGAGCAGGGCCGACTTCACCGCCGCCTCGACGTCGAGCCCGGTGATCCGGCGCGCCGCCCGGGTCACCACCACCTGGGCGACGCCCTGGCTGTCGAGCTCCAGTGCGTCGCGCAGGATGCCCTGCTTCACTGCCGCGTCGACGATGCGGCCGACCTGGATGGTGCCGGTCTCGCCGAGCGCCGGCGCCCGAAAGGCCGGCAGCGCCCCGTCCTGCGGCGACAGCCCGGCGATCAGGTCGCCGAAGCTGACGATGTCGCGCGCCAGGATGAGGTCGGATTTCAGCCTGAGCTTGGCGGCGGCCGGCACCGCCGCGGAGGCGCGCTCGCCGGCCGGAGCCGCCGTCTGCGCCGGCGCCATGGCGGGAAGCGCGGTGATGGCTGCGATGAGGAGAACGGAGCGGATCATCTGGCTCATCCTTCGTCAGCGCATGATCTGCGTGGTGGACTGCATCATCTGGTCGGCGGCCGAGATCACCTTGGAGTTCATCTCGTAGGCGCGCTGGGCCGCGATCAGGGCGGAGAGCTCGGTGACGGCCTGGACGTTGCCTTCTTCGAGATAGTTCTGCTGCAGCGTGCCGAAGCCTTCCTCGCCGCCGAGCCCGTCGATCGCCGGGCCGGAGCCGGCGGTCTCGATGAACAGGTTGTCGCCGATCGATTCGAGCCCGACCTTGTTGATGAAGCGGGTGAGCTGGATCTGGCCGAGCTGCTGCGGCGCGGTCTGGCCCGGCAGGCTCACCTCGACCGTGCCCTGCGCATTGATCGAGACGCCGGTCGCGTTGTTCGGGACGGTGATGCCCGGCTGGACGACATAGCCGTCGCGGGTGACCAGGCGGCCCTGGCTGTCGAGGTCGAAGGAGCCGTCGCGCGAATAGGCGGTGCGACCGTCCGGCAGCTGGATGCGGAAGAAGCCCTCGCCACGGATCGCGACGTCGTACTGCTTCTCGGTCGGCGTCAGGTTGCCCTGGCTCATAACCCGCCCGGTCGACGAGGTCTTGACGCCCGAGCCGACGAAGGTGCCGGCGGGAAGCTGCGTGTTCTGGTCGGAGGTCTGCGTGCCGGCCCGGCGGACATGCTCGTAGAGCAGGTCCTGGAAATGGATGCGCTGGCGCTTGTAGCCGGTGGTGCGCACGTTCGCGATATTGTTGGAGATGACCTGGACGTTGAGTTCCTGGGCCATCATGCCGGTGGCGGCGGTGTAGAGGGCGCGCATGGCTTAGGGCTCCTTGCCGCGTCAGGCTTGCTGATCGGCCAGGCGGGAGATCGCCTTGGCGCGCAGTTCATCGGTCCGGCCCATCATCGCCGACAGCGTCTGATAGGCGCGCTGGACCTCGACCAGCCGGGTCATCTCGACCACGGCCTTGACGTTGGAGCGCTCGACCGCCCCGGTCTCCAGCCGCGCCTGCGGGCCGGCGGGCTGGGCCGCGGTGGCCGAGGAGAACAGGTTGCTGCCGTCACTGGCGAGAGCGGCGGGATTGTCGAAGCGCACGATGCGCAGCTTGCCGCGCTGGCCCTGGTCGGAGGACACCGTGCCGTCGGTGGCGATGCGCAGGTTGCTCTCGGTCGAGCCGAAGACGATCGGCCCGCCATCGCCCAGCACGGCGTGGCCCGCCTGCGTCGCCAGCTGGCCGCGGCCGTTGATCTCGAGGGAACCGGCGCGGGTGTAGCGCTCGCCCTGCGGGGTCTGGACGACGAGGTAGTTGTCGCCCTGCAGCGCGACGTCGAGCGGGTTGCCCGTGCGCTCGATCATGCCCTGCGACAGGTCGATCGGCGTGCCCTTGTCGATGACGTAGGAGAGCCGGCGGTCCTGCGTCGGGAAGGTGTCGGCGCGCGCCGTCGGCGACATGTATTCGGCGAAGCGCGCCGAGCGCGCCTTGAAGCCGTTCGTGCCGACATTGGCGACGTTGTTGGCGATGACGTCGAGCTCGCGCGCCAGAGCCATCTGGCGCGACAGGCTGACGAGAAGCGCGTTTTCCACGGCTCCTGCTCCCGATCTGTCCCGTGACCGCCCCGACGCTCCCCAGCGCGGTGGCCACGACAATCGGGTGGCAAGCGACATGCCAACATGGTTAATCGCGATATGTGTTTGATATCGCTCGATATCCCGCCAGATCACCCCTTGTCCGCCGCCGGGTCGGACTCGTCCGCCCGGCAGAAACGACTGGGCAAGAATTGCCCGGCTTAACGGGCCGTTAACCGTAATTGGGCAGGGTCGGCGGAGAGAGGCGGGCCCGGACGGCGCCCGCTCCGGGTGGGCGAGTCGAGATGGCCAAGAAGGCGAACAAGGACGACGAAGCCGCCGAGGGCGGCGCCGAGGAGGCGCCGAAGTCCGGCAAGAAGAAGCTCGTCATGATCGGCGGCGCCGTGGCGCTCGTCGCCATGCTCGGCGGCGGCTGGTTCTTCTTCATCAAGAAGAAGCCCGCCGAGGAGATGAGCGCCGAGGCGGCGGCCGCGGCGGCCAAGAAGCAGATCACCTTCGTCGAGATGAAGGACATGATGATCGGCATCTCGGCCGGCCCGCAGCAGGACCGCCAGCCGATCGTCAAGATCAAGGTCGTCCTCGAGATCGCCGACCCGAAGACCTCCGATCAGGTCAAGCCGCTGCTGCCGCGCGTCGAGGACGCCTTCCAGGTCTTCATGCGCGAGCTCCGCCCGTCCGATCTCGAGGGCTCCGCCGGCATGTACCGGCTCAAGGAGGAGCTGCTGCGCCGGGTGAACGTCACCGTCTACCCGGCCAAGGTCGACGCCGTCCTCTTCAAGGAACTGCTGCTGCAATAGCGGCCGCCCACCCCGTCCAGAGCAGACCGCCATGGCCAGCAACGATCTCGAAGCGCCGGACAAGGACAAGGCCCCGCTGACGCCGGAGGGCATGGCCGCCGAATGGGCGGCCATGCCCGACATCGTCGACGAGAGCAGCGAGACCGAGGCCAATATCGACCGCCTGATGACTCAGGACGAGATCGATACCATGCTCGGCTTCTCCATCGGGGATGACGGCCGGGGCGGCCGCAACGGCATCCAGGCGATCGTCGATTCGGGTTCGGTCACCTATGAACGCCTGCCGATGCTCGAGATCATCTTCGAGCGTCTGGTCCGGCTGCTGTCGACCAGCCTGCGCAACCTGTTCAGCGACAATGTCGAGGTGACGCTGGAGGGCATCCGATCGGTGCGCTTCGGCGACTACATCAACTCGATCTCGCTGCCGGCGATGCTCGCCGTGTTCAGGGCAGAGGAATGGGACAACTTCGGCCTCGTCACCATCGAGTCCGCCCTCACCTACTCCGTGCTCGACACCATGCTCGGCGGCAAGCGCGGCCAGGCGGCGTCCCGCGTCGACGGTCGCCCCTTCACCTCGATCGAGATGAGCCTGCTGCGCCGCGTCATCGGCGTCGTGCTCGGCGATGCCGAGGCCGCCTTCCGGCCGCTCTCGCCGGTGAACTTCAAGATCGACCGGATCGAGTCCAACCCGCGCTTCGTCTCGATCTCGCGCCCCGCCAACGCCGCCATCCGGGTCGAGCTGCGCTTCGACATGGAGGGCCGCGGCGGCTCGCTCCACCTGCTCCTGCCCTATGCGACCATCGAGCCGATCCGCGAATTGCTGCTCGAGAGCTTCATGGGCGAGAAGCTCGGGCGTGACCCGATCTGGGAAAACCACCTCGCCACCGAGGTCTGGCAGGCGGACGTCCCGGTCAGATGCGTCCTGCACGAATGCACCATGCCGCTGAAGCGGGTGATGAAGCTCGAGATCGGCGACACGCTGATGTTCGACGCCCGCCCCGACTCGGTCGCCTCGCTGCGCTGCGGCGACTTCATCGTCAGCGAGGGCCGGATCGGACGCGTCGACGACAAGATCGCCGTCCAGGTCGTCAGCCCGCTGCGGCGCTCGAAGACGACCATGGCGGCCTTCGACACCAGCCATCTCAATCCGGCGTCCTGAGCAGGGAGACCTCCGCATGACCATCAACCTGATCGCGGACGTGCTGGTCGCCTGCCTGCTGGTCGCCACCATCGTCACCAGCTTCGTGCTCGCCAAACGCATCGAGCGGCTGAAGGCGGACGAAAGCGCGATGCGCCAGACCATCGGCGCCCTGATCTCGGCCACCGACACGGCCGAGCGCGCCATCGCCGGCCTGAAACTGACCCTGGGCGATTGCGACCGCACCCTGGCGGAGCGCCTGCGCACCGCCGAGCGCTACGCCGCCGACCTCGCCCAGCAGATCGAGGCCGGCCAGAGTGTGATGGAGCGCATCGGCCAGATCGTCGGCGCCGCCAGCATGGTGGCTCCGAAGGCCGAGCCCGCGCCCGAGAAGCCGGCCGTCTCGCGCATGGCCGGCGCCGCCGACGCGGCCGCCGCGATCCGCGCCCGCGCCGCCCGCAGGCTGGAAGGTCAGGCCGCGTGATCCAGTCTCCCCGCCTCATTCCGGCCGTCATCCTCGGCGCCATGGGACTCCTGGCGCTGAAGCTGCTCGGCTGGGTGGCGGAACCCGCTCCGGGCAAGATCCCTGCCAGCCCCCCGGTGTTCACCGCGAAGCCGGAGAAGGAGGTCTGGGGCCTCGCCAAGATCATCGCCAAGGCCCATCAGCCCGACGTCTTCATGGACCCGGAGACCACCGGGACAATCGATCCGCCGGCGCAGAAACTCCCGCCCGAGGAACAGGCCAAGCGCGACGCAGCTCCGAACAACAAGGCTGGCCTGATGAACGGCACCGCGCAGCCGGTGTCGCCGGCCGAGAAGGCCCTGCTCGAGCGCCTCGGCCAGCGCCGCGAGGAGATCGAGGCGCGCATGCGCGAGCTCGACATGCGCGAGAAGCTGCTCGACTCGGCCGAGAAGAAGCTCGGCGGCCGCGTCGACGACCTCAAGGCGCTGGAAGAGAAGGTCGAGGGCCCGCGCAAGCAGGAGGGCGAGGAGAACCAGGCGGTCAAGAACCTGGTCATCATGTACGAGGCGATGAAGCCCAAGGACGCCGCCCGCGTCTTCGACCGCCTCGCGCTCGACATCCTGGTCCCGGTCGTCCAGAAGATGAGCCCCCGCAAGATGTCGGAGGTCCTCGCCGTCATGTCGCCGGAGGCGGCGGAGCGGTTGACCGTCGCCCTCTCCCTGCGCGGCCGGCCGGCCGCCACCCAGGGCGAGCGCGCCCCGGCTCCGGCACCGGCGGGCAGCGAGCTGCCGGCGATCGAGCCTGCGCCGCGGCGCTGACGACGACCTCGCCATCCGCTCCGCCCGGACAGGGCGGGCGGCGACAGCGCGCTCCGGGACGCCGATCTCAGCGGTACCGGATCGCACGCGCCACCATCGCGTCGGTCTCGTGGTGGATGACGAAGGCGAGCTTGTCGACGAAATCGAACTCGAACAGCATGGCCTCCCCGCCCTCGAACCGGTAGCCGCGCTTCCTGAGCGTCTCGAAACCTTTGTCCCGGATGGCTTTTTTCCATTCCAGGGACTTCGACGAACTGTACAGGAAGCCGATGTTCACCGCGTAGTTCTCATAGACCTCCGCGACCTGGAGGATGTACGGCAGCTTGAGGGTGCCTGCGGCGTCGCCCAGCCCGCGGACGCGGAAATGCGAGACCCGGTTCAGCAGGTTCGATTTGACCTCCTCCTCGGTCCAGCCCATCACGCCGGCGGCCACACCCTTCGCGAAGCCTTCCTTGATGAATTTCGTCTGGATGCGCCGGATCGCGTCCCGCACGGCGACCTTGTCTGCGATCGCCAGCACGACGTCGGGAATGAGCGAGGCGAGGCTGGGAGCCGCGAACGCATCTATCAGCCCGGTCTTGAACGCCGCTTTCGCAGCGAGCAGGCTCGCTTTCAGGCCGTTGAGCGAAAGCAGGCGCGCCGCCGGGGCCGCGTCGCGCAGCAGCTGGCGGGCGACCATCACGTCTTCCGGCCCGGGAGAGGCCGGGATCGATGATTCCGGGGCGATCCTGACGCCCTGGGCCCTGGCCCGCCGCGCCAGCGCGTCGTCGAGGGTGAAGAGCTCGGCATCGAGCGCCTTCGCTTCGGCTGCGACGAACACGTCGCCGGGCCGGCTCTTCAGGCCGGTCACCGGATCCCTTCTCCCGCCGTATTCGGTCATCGCTCCGGGCGCGTTCCTGGGCGGGTCGGCGGCGATCTGGATATTGTCGGCGTAGACGTCGCCTCTCGGCTTGATCATATCCGCCCGCCGCGAAGCGGGCGGCACCCGGATATCCAGATCCTCCAGCAACTGGCGGTACTGCTGGTTCAGCGGCGGATCGATGCCGTGGACGACCTCGTTGTAGGCCGCCGTCGCGATATAGACCTTGCGGCCGGACGCCAGCATCTTCCTCAGGGCCTCGGCCGCGCTGCGATTGCCGCGCCCGATATGCCTCAGCGTATTCGCATCGATGATGATGTCACTCATGACGGGCCCTCGGGTTCTGGCGGCCGAGCCGGTCGCGCTGTGCGCTTGCAGGCGACAGACGGGTTATTGCCGCCGCGGCGCTCCCCTCGCGCATGGCGGCGGCGAGCCGCCGCGCACGAAGGGCCCCTTAACCGCCCGTTATCCTTGGCGGGCTAGCCTCCCCGCGAGTCGGAGCGGCGCCTCGCCGCTTTCGCCAATCGCGTCGGGTTGAGTTGCGGTCTTGCGTATCCTGCGGTCCCTGAGCTTCGGCATCGGCCTGGCGGCGCTGAGCCTCGCTGCCGGCCTTTCCGCGCCGGCCGCCGCCGCCACCGCGACCTTGCGCGGCGAAGCCATGCGCGCCGGCTTCGGGCGCCTCGCCTTCACCTTCGACGAGCCGGTGACGACGCGGGTGCGCGTCGCCAACGGCGTCGTCGTGATCGGCTTCAGCCAGCCGGTGCAGCTCGATCCGAGCCGGCTCGCCGCCGAGCTTCCCAATTATGTCTCGGTGGTGCGGGTCGATCCCGACCAGCGCGGCCTGCGTCTCGCGCTCGCGCGCCCCTATCGCGCCAACCTGCTCGAGGCGGGCGACCGCGCCTTCGTCGACCTCCTGCCCGAAAACTGGACCGGCCAGCTGCCCGGCCTGCCGCCGGACGTCCTCGCCGAGCTGACGCAGCGCCTGCGCCTCGCCGAGGCGCGCGCCCGCGAGATCGCCCGCATGCCGGCGCCGGTGCCGAAGCCCCTCGGCTTCCGCAGCGCCCGCCTGCCGACGCTCGACCGGCTGATGTTCTCCGCCCCGCCGGAAGCCATGCTGACGCCCGTGCTCGACGACGGCAGGCTGACACTGAGCTTCGACCAGGCTCTGGCGGTGACGCCGTCGCAGATCCGCAGCCTGCTGCCGGCCGACTTCACGCTCGAGCAGGCGACGATCCGGCCGGATGCGACGCAGCTCGTCTTCACCGTGCCGAAGGACCGCCAGCTCCGCAGCTTCCGCGACGAAGGCGGCTGGATCGTCGACCTCTCGCACCCGGGCGCCGCCATGCCGCTCTCCCTCGCCGACCTGCAGGCCGCCCCGCCGGGCGACGGCAAGCCGGCGGAGCAGAAGCCGGCGGAGCAGAAGCCGGTCGCGCAGCCCTCGCCCGCCGCCCCGAAGGCGGAGGCGCCGCAGGCCCAGCCCAAGCCGGTCGCGGCGATCGCCGCCGACGCACCGCCGCAGGACATCCAGATCGCCGCCACCGCCGATGGCGGCGACGGCCGCATCGATTTCCGCTTCTCGCGCCCGACGGGCGCCGCCGCCTTCGCCGAACCCGGGCGCGTCACGCTCGTCTTCGATACGCGCGACCGGCTCGAGCCCGACAAGCTGAAGGACGTCCTCCCGGCCCTGATCCAGGACGTGACCGTGACGCGCGAGGCCAAGGTCACCGTCGTCAGGCTGAAGACGCGCCGCCAGCAGATCGTGCGGTTGTCCGACGACGGGCCGCAATGGTCCCTGAGCTTCGGCGACAACGGTGGCAAGCCGGCCGGAGCCTTCAGCCCGCGCCGCGACGCGGACGAGCGCGGCCAGACCATCGTCGCCGTGCCGGTGCCGGGCCTGACCGGCGTGCACTGGCTCGACAATGGCGAAGGTGGCCCCGCGCTCGCGGTCGCGACCGCGCTCGGCCCGACGCGGGCGGTCTCCAAACCCTATCGCTTCGTCGAGTTCGGCCTGCCGCAGAGCGCCCATGGTGTCGTCGTCAGCGCCGTCGCGGACGACCTGGCCGTCCGTGCCGACACCGAGCAAGTGGTGATCAGCCGCGGCAACGGCCTGCTCGTCAGCCTCGACGCCGGCACGCCGAGTGAGACGGAGCAGAAGGCTCCCCCGGCGGCCCCGCTGCTCGACAGCGCGAGCTGGACCGCCCTGCATGTGGGCGACATTCGCGACCAGGCCGCGGCCCTGCTGCGCGACGTCGCCAGCGCGTCGCGCGCCCGCAAATCCGAGGCCCGGCTGCGGCTGGCGCGTTTCCTCACCGTCAACGGCATGGCGGCGGAGGCCGCCGGGCCGCTCAACGCGCTGCTGGCCGACGACGCCGCCATGCGCGGCAATCGCGACGCGCTCTTCCTGCGCGGCGTGATCGCGACCCGAATGAACCGCAGCACCGAGGCGCTCAAGGCCTTCGATGCCGCCCCGATCCGCGACGAGGCCGAGATCGGGCTCTGGCGCGCCCTCTCCGAGCACCGCCTCGGCCGCAACGCCCAGGCGCTGGCCGGCTTCCGGCGGGCGGAAGCGATCCTCGACCGCTACCCGGCCGACCTCCAGGCCGAGTTCCGTCCGGCGATGGCGCGGGCGGCGCTCGCCATGGGCGAACCGACCGTGGCGGAGAAGCAGATCGCCCGCCTCGGCGAGATGCCGGACGAGCTGGTGAATGCCGAGGAGCTCGCGCTGCTGCGCGCCAGGCTCGACGACGTCAGCGGCCGGCCGGACGCCGCGCTGGCGGATTACCGCCCGCTCTTCGACGCCAAGAGCCGGCCGGTCGCGGCCGAGGCGCAGCTGCGCGCCGTCAAGCTCGCCCGCGCCGAGAAGCGGGCCGACCTGCCGGCCGACGAGGCCATCGCGCGGCTCGAGACGGTCTCAGCGATCTGGCGTGGCGGCGAGATCGAGATCGAGGCTCTGGCCGAGCTCGGCCGCCTCTACGTCGAGCAGCAGCGCTGGCGTGACGCCTTCCAGACCGCGCGGCGCGCCAACGAGGTCTTCCCGGAGCATCCCGCGACGCGGCTGATGCACGACGAGACCGCCCAGCGCTTCGAGGCTCTGTTCAGCGACCCCAATCTCGAGCAGCTGCCCCGGTTCGACGCCCTGGCCCTGTTCTACGACTTCAAGGAATTCCTGCCGATCGGCCGGCGCGGCGACGAGATCACGCGCCTGCTCGCCGACCGGCTGGTCGAGCTCGACCTGCTCGACCAGGCCAGCGAGATCCTGCAATATCAGATGGACCGGCGCCTGACCGGCGCCGCGCGCTCCACCGTCGCGGCGCGGCTGGCGATGATCCGGCTGATGAACGGGCAGCCGGCGGAGGCCCTGCAGGCGATCGTCTCGACCCGCCTCGCCGAACTGCCCGGCGACGTCAAGCGCGCCCGCCTCCTGCTCGAGGCCAAGGCCCTGTCCGATCTCTCGCGCACCGATCAGGCGCTCGATCTGCTGGAAGGCGAGAGCGGGCCGGAGGTCGACCGGCTCCATGCCGACATCCTGTGGAGCGGCCGGCGCTGGCGCGAGGCGGGCGAGGCGCTCGAACGCATCCTCGGCGAGAGCTGGCGCGGCCAGACGCCGCTCGGCGACGGCGAGCGCGGCGACGTAATGCGCGCCGCGATCGCCTATGTCATGTCGGACGAGGCGCTCTCGCTCGACCGCCTGCGCACCAAGTTCGCCGCCAAGATGGCCCAGGGTGCCGATGCCCGGCTGTTCGGCTTCGTCACCGGCGCGAGCCGCGCCAGCGCCGCCGACATCCGCGAGGCCGCGCGCTCGGCCGCCGGATCCGACACCATGACCGACTTCCTCAAGGAATACCGCAAGCGCTACCCGGCCTATTCCAGCACGGTGCGCGAACGCCGCAAGCCGGGCGCGACCGATGCGGCCAATGCCGGCCCGAAGCCGGGCCAGGGCTGAGGCTCGCCACAAGGGCGAGCATGACGCGCTGGACCAGCGTCAATGTGCATCGGCCTCGGGCTTGCCCCCGCGCAGCGCCCGGAACGACGTGGGAATCACGCTTCAACTGCCATAGCTCTTGACCAGCGAGCCCGCGACCAGGCCCCAGCCGTCGACCAGGACGAAGAAGATCAGCTTGAACGGCAGCGCCACGGTCACCGGCGGCAGCATCATCATGCCGACCGACATCAGGATCGAAGCGACCACCAGGTCGATGATCAGGAACGGCACGAACAGCAGGAACCCGATCTCGAAGGCGCGCCTCAGCTCCGAGATCATGAAAGCCGGCACCAGCACCTGGATCTGGATGTCCTGCGGCCGCTCCGGCCTCGGCTCGCGCGACATCTCCATGAACAGGGCGAGATCCTTCTCGCGCACATGCCTCAGCATGAAGTCGCGGAACGGCACGATGCCGCGCTCGAACGCCTCCTGCGGCTGCATCTGCCCGGCGATCAGGGGCGCTCCGGCGACGCGATAGGCCTCCTTCAGCGTCGGCGCCATCACGAATCCGGTCAGGAACAGCGAGAGCCCGACGATGACCGCATTGGGTGGCGCGGTCTGCGTTCCGATCGCCGAGCGCAGCAGCGACAGCACCACCGCGATGCGGGTGAACGAGGTCACCATGATCAGGATCGACGGCGCCAGCGACAGCACCGTGATCGCCGCGATGAGTTGCAGCGCCCGCTCGGTGACGCCGCCCTGGCCGAGATCGAGCGAGAGCGTCTGGGCCTGGACCGCGGCGGCGGCTCCGAGCACGCCGAGCCCCGCGGCGAGCCCCGCCAGCCGACGCAATCGCAATTCCGATCCGGTTGGTCTCCGCCTGCCCATCATCCGTCCCCGCCCGAATCAAGGCGCGGGCTGGCAGAACGCTAGAGCAAGGCCCGCCGGCGGGCGAAGAGGGTTTGCGGCGCTATCCCCGGCGCCTTTTCACCGGGCGACCGGCTCAGCCCTTCGGCTTGGGGTCGCGCCCGAGCAGGCGCGCGAACTCCGCCTCGATCGCGTCGACCGAGAACGGGTCGTCCTCCGGCGGCTTGGCGGCAGGCTTCGGCTCCGCGGGCTTGGCCTCGGCCGGCTTGGTTTCGGCCGGCTTCGCGTCGAGGGCGGGCTCGGCTTCGGCGGCAGGTTCGGCTTCGGCGCGACGAGCCTCGACGGGTTTGGCTTCCGCCGGCTTGCCGTCGCTCCGGGCTGCCGGCGCCTCCGGCGCATCGGTGTTGGCCGCCTTCGGCGCCTCGTCGAGCATGTCGTCGAAGACGGGCGCGAACTTGGCGGGCCTGGCTTGATCCGCGGCGGGAGCCGGCGGCGCCTGCTCCTTCGCCGGGGCGGGCTTCCTGTCTTCCGCCTTGACGGGCTCGGTCGCCGGGGGTTTCGGCGGCGCGAAGACCGGCGGGGCGACCAGCGGCGCCTCGGCGGCGGCCGGCCGGGCTGGCGCGGGCTTCAGCCCCAGCGCCATTTCGAGCTCGGCCTCCATGTCGAGCGCCGGGCGCGCCGGCGCCGGAGCGGCCGGCTGCGGCTTGGCTC
>NZ_FYAS01000017.1 GCF_900185715.1 Allobosea sp. CS1GBMeth4 | reverse complement strand
CGTGATCGCCCCGTAAAGTGCTCCGAGCGGTTGCAGCAGGCGGGCGAGGGCGGATGGCGACGCCCGCCACCAGAAGCCCGGGGCGCGCATCAGCCGACGGCCTCGCGCTGGCCGATGGCGGCGCGCAGCAGCAGCGGCTCGATCGCCTGGACCGTGCGCTCGAGCGCGCCGCCGAGCTCCGTGCTGGTGCGCGCGGCGGCCCGGGCGGCCTGGCGCGCGGCGGCGGGGTCGCTGAGCCAGCGATGCACCGCCTGGGCGAGCTCCTGCCGGTCGGCGACCTGGATCGCGCCGCCGCCGGCGTCGAAGGCGGCGAAGAGGTCGGCCGATTTGTGGACGAGCGGGCCGTGCAGCAAGGCGCAGCCGAGCTTGGCCGGCTCGATCGGATTATGGCCGCCGATCGGCGCGAGCGAGCCGCCGATGAAGGCGACCGGCGCGAGACGGTAGAACAGGCCGAGATCGCCGAGCGTGTCGGCGATGTAGAAATCGATGTGCCGCTCGGGCAATTGCCCGAGCGAGCGGCGCGCGCTGGCGACGCCGTTGGCGCGGGCCAGCGCCTCGACCTCGCCACCGCGGTCGGGATGGCGCGGCACGACGATGGTGAGGAGCTTCGGCAGGTGCGCCCTGACGCCGAGATGGGCGGCGAGCACGTCCTCCTCCTCGCCCGGATGGGTCGAGGCGGCGACCCAGACCGGCCGGCCGGCGGCCAGTCCGTCGAGCAGGGCGAGCGTGTTCGGGTCGGCCGGCGGGGCGGGGACGTCGAATTTCAGGTTGCCGGCGATGCTGACGCGCGGCGCTCCGAGCTGCGCGAGCCGCTGCCCGTCCTCCTGCGACTGCGCGAGGCAGCGGTCGAAGCCGGAGAGCAGGTAGCGCGAAGTCTGCGGGAATTTGTACCAGCGCCGGAAGGAGCGCTCCGACATGCGCGCGTTGATCAGGACGAGCGGCACGCCGCGCTTGCCGGCCTCGATCATCAGATTGGGCCAGATCTCGGACTCGCAGATCAGGCCGAGATCGGGGCGCCAATGATCGAGGAAGCGGCGCATATAGCGCGGCACGTCGAGCGGCAGATATTGATGGATCGCTCCGGCAGGCAGCCGCTGCGCCAGCAGGCGCGCCGAGGTCACCGTGCCCGATGTCACCAGCACGGCGAGGCCGCGGCGCTGCAGGCGCTCGATCAGCGGCAGCAGCGTCACCGTTTCGCCGACGCTGGCCCCATGCAGCCAGACCAGCGTCTTCAGCGGCCGCTCGACGCTCGGATGGCCGCGCCGCTCCGACAGTCTGGCGGGATCCTCCTTGCCGCGCCGGCGTCGCCAGAGCAGCAGGCCGGCGGCGGCCGGCTCGAACACGGCCGAGAGCGTCCGGTAGGCGCTGATGATGAAGCTGCGGCCGATCATGTGGCGCGCGCCCTCGCCGCCGCGGCGGCTGCCTGAGCCTCGCGCAGGCCGGCGCCGGGATCGCGCGCGCCGATCAGCGCATAGGCCCGTTCATGCACCGCATCCAGCCCGGCCTGGACGGCGAGCCGCGCCGCCTCGCAGGTCGCCTCGTCCGCGTCGCGCGCGACATGGACCGGCTCGCCGACGACGATGGCGCCGCGTCCGAAGGGCAGGCCGATCGAGGCGCGGTCCCAGCTGTTGAAGTCGATGCGCCGGCTGGTCACCACGGCGATGGGGTGGATGGGGCGGCCCGAGGCGCGGGCCAGCTGCACGATGCCGGGGCCGCAGATCCGGGCGCGCTTGGGGATGTCGGCCGTCAGGACCATGGTGTCGCCTGCGGCCAGGCGCCGGACCATGGCGAGGAAGGCCGGTGCGCCGCCCTTCTCGCGGACCTTCTTGCCGGAAGCGCCGGAGCCGCGGATCGCGCCGATGCCGAGCTCGCGCAGCGCCACGGCGTTGAAGCCGCCATCGCCATGGCGCGAGACCAGCGAGCAGGCCGGCATCCAGTCGGGCCGGGCAAAGGGGATCATGATGTGCTGGCCATGCCACATCGCGATGATCAGCGGCAGCTCGCCGCGCACCCGCTCGTAGATGTCGGCCGGCTCCACGACGAAGCGGTTCGTGCGGCGCACCAGGCGCAGATAGGAGGCGAGGCTGCGGCCGAGCGCCTCCTGCGCGAACCTGGTCTTGAGCAGGGAAAATCCCATCGAACCGGACTGGCGGCGGCTCTGAAATCAGCGCTGCATGGTCGAGGGATCGAGCAGGCGGTGCAGATGGACGACGAAATAGCGGGTCTGGGCCTGGTCCACGGTCGCCTGCGCCTTCGCCTTCCAGACGGCGTAGGCCGCGGCGTAATTGGGATAGACACCGACGATGTCGACCTTGGAAAGATCCTTGAACTCGACCCCGTCGAGCGAGCTCAGCTCGCCGCCGATCACGAGGTGCAGCAGCTGTTTGGTATCCTGGCTCGCGCTCATCGTCCGTCTCCGGCCCGTGTCATCCTGATATGTCGAAAGCAGGCGGACGGCGCCGCCGGATCCGACCCGGCCCGCCCCGCCCGCGCTTTTGCCGTGCGACCAGATAAGCCATCCGCGCCGCGCGCGCGAGGCCCGTCCGTCAAGAAAATGCGGTTATTTCCGGCAGTTTTCCTGCTAACGCTGCGGCCGCGGCGTTGCGTCGCGTTCAGCCGCGCAGCGGCTGGCTTTCACGCAGGCGGCGCAGGGCCCGCGCGAGCGGAGCGGCGAGGCCGGAGCCCGCCGCCATGAGCATGCCGTGGACCGGCGTCTCGCAATTATAGCGCAGCGCTTCGCCCTCGGCCGTCGTCACCTGCCCGCCCGCCTCGCGCAGGACGAGGTCGGCGGCGGCGAGATCCCAATCGCGCGCATCGGGCGAGACCAGCCCGGCGTCGATCGTGGCATCCGCGATGCGCGCGAGCCGCAATGCGAGCGAGGGGATCTTGTCGGCCGCGACGAAGTCTTCATGGCGGGCCAGCGCGTCGAGCATCGGCTTGGGACCGGCGATGCGCGCGCCGGAGAGCGTGTCGATCGCGTTCGTGCGGATCGGCTGCTTGTTGCGCAGGGCGCCGCCGCCGCGGAGCGCCGTATAGGTCGCGGTCGCTGCGGGCGCGTGCACCACGCCGAGGATGGGTCTGCCCTCGTCGAGCAGGGCGACGCAGACCGCCCAGTCCGGCGAGCCCGTCATGAAGGCGCGGGTGCCGTCGATCGGGTCGACGACCCAGACGAAGCGGCGTGACAGCCGCACCGTGTCGTCGACGGTCTCCTCCGAAAGCCAGGCCGCCTCCGACAGCAGGGTAGACAGGCGCACATGCAGGAAGGTGTCGACGCCGATATCGGCTTCCGTCACCGGCGAGCCGCCCGCTTTCGACCAGGTCTTCGCCGCCGTCTTCGCGCCCGGCCGGAACAGGTCGAGCGCAAGCTGGCCGGCCTCGCGGCAGGAGGCCTCGACGGCCGGCAGCAGGTCCTCGGCGATGGGCAGCGGCATCGATGTCATCATGCTTCGTTATGGCGGCATATGGCGGCCGAACAAGGACAAAACCGGAGCCACCCGAAAGATTCCGTCAAGCATCATCCGGGAAACCGGCCGGGATCGGACCGAAACCGGCTTCGTCACCTTTGTTTAACCCAAGCTCTTAAGCGCTCGGACAATCCTTGCCGCCAGTCTCCTTCCTGCAAGCACGAGAACCCCGCATCGACAGAGGGTTCCGCGCAGCAGGGATTGAAGAGAGGCGTTCAAACCGATGGCCAGCGTCACGCCGGCCGCCGGGGAGGCCGGGCGCGTGCCCGCCTTCCCCGGCGCCGCACATAATCATAACCAGAACGGACAGCCTTCGCAGGCGGCGCATGCGCCGCAGCCCTGCGACAGCCCCCGCATCGAACGTGTCGGCCCCGTGCGCATCCTGCGCGGCGGCGCGGGCTGGCGCGGCATCGCGCTGCGCCTCGCCGGAGGCGCCATCGCCGACGACGACCGCTTCCAGCTCGCCCTGACCGCGGGCGACGGCCGCTCCGTCGTCGTCGCCGTGCTCGATCAGGACGATGCCATCGCCGTCTGGCGCGATGCCGGCCGCAGCAGCGGGCTGCCGCTCCTGCTCGAGACCAGCGACGGGGACATCACCGAGCCCTACCCGCAGCTCGGCCGGCTCGCCCTGGGGCCGATCCGCATCCGCCGCCGCCATGCGCTGCTGGCCGGCCGCCGGCCACGCTTCTTGGCCCGCCGCAAGACCGGCCGCCTGCCCGATCGCCCGGTGGTGATCACAGGCGAAATCCTGTCGTAGAGACGCTCTCCGCCCAAGCCGGCGCGGGGCCCGTCATCGTGGCGCGTGCGGCGAAGCGGGCGGGCGGGCCGGAGCGCTCTGACGCTCCCGATGGCGACGATCCGGCGCGGACGAAAGCGATCTAGAAGGCGAACTTCACCAGCGCATCGAGTGCCAATCCGGCGGCGAGGATCAGGCCGGCATGCCAGTTGGACCGGAACAGCATCAGCGCCGTGCGGCCGTCGGCGCCGGCGATGCTGTGGACCTGCCAGGCGAGGTGCAGCGCGAACAAGCCGAGCCCGATGAAGGCGACGAGGCCGGCGCCGGCAAACCAGGCCGCGACGCCGGCGAGGGCGATCGTCGCGCCGTAGCAGAGCCCGACCGCCTGCTGGGTGAAGGCGCCGAAATAGCGCGCGCTCGACTTGATGCCGGCGATCACGTCGTCCTCGATGTCCTGCATCGCGTAGATCGTGTCGTAGCCGATCGTCCAGAACACCGCGGCGGCGTAGATCAGATAGGCCGGCGCATCGAGCCGCCCGAACATCGCGCTCCAGCCGACGAGCCCGCCCCAGGAGAAGGCGAGGCCGAGCACGAATTGCGGCATGTTGGTCACCCGCTTCATGAACGGATAAATCGCGACGATCGCCAGCGAGGCGATGCCGACAGCCACCGTGAAGCGGTTGAACTGCAGCAGCACGACGAGGCCGACCAGCGACAGCCCGACCATGAAGAGCGCGGCGGCCTTGGCGCTGACCTGCCCGGAGGGCAAGGGGCGGCCGCGCGTGCGTGCCACCTGGGCGTCGAGCTTGCGGTCGACGATGTCGTTGAAGGTCGAGCCCGCTGCCCGCATCACGATCGCGCCGACCAGGAAGAGCAGGCAGTGCCAGAGGTTCGGACCAGGCTGGCGGGCCGCGATCGCCGCCAGCCCCGCCGACCACCAGCACGGCAGCAGCAGCAGTTGCCAGCCGATCGGGCGCTCGATCCGGGCGAGCTTGAGATAGGGCCGCAGGCGCCTGGGCGCGCGCGTGTCGACCCAATGGCCCGTGAGAGCGTCGGGAAGCGGAGCGTCGGTGGCGTGGGGAGAAGACGACGCCATCGCGCGCGGCTGCTTCAGAGCGCGCCCTGCGGCACGCGCATCGGGCCGCCGGTGATGGAATCGGCGCCGCCGAACGGGTTGGCACCCTGCTGCTGCGCCTGCTGCTGGGCTCGACGCTGCATCGCCGCCTGCTGCTTCACCGCGTTGCAGGCCTGGCCCTGGAAATTGGTGGCCTTCTGGTTGTCGGTCTTCATGCCGTCGATGAAGCTCGCCGGAATCTGGCACCAGTCCTGATTGGCGGTGGCGAACTTGATCAGCGCGTTGCCGTTGCCGACCAGCCGGCCGAAGGTGCTGCAGGCCTGCTGCGGCGTCAATTTGCGTTTCGCCTTCGACGAGGCGTTGAGCTGCTGCACGATCGACTGGCGTTCCTGGACGAGCTTCTGGAGGTTCTCGCAGCCCGAGGGCACTTGCGCCCATGCCGGCCCGGCCAGGCCCAGGCCGGCCAGCGCCGTAGCCAGCTTCAGGGTCGCGTATCGCCGCATCATCCGCTCCGCTCTTGTCCCGTCACCCCGCCCGTCCCGGCGTTGCGGGCCTTTCCATAACAGCCACAGCCGTGCGCCAACAAGCGCCGGCTTGCATTTCGCCGCGTATGCTTGCCGATAGCGCGGGATTGTGGCGACTTTCGCGCCATTCTGGCGCCATCGGATTCGGATCGCATGCGGGACTTCTCAAAACACCGGCTGTATTGCGATGCGGCACTGGCCCCGGAAGCCGTGCTCGATCTCGCCCGCGATCAGGCCAACTACCTGCTCAACGTGCTGCGACTGCGCAGCGGCGACACGATCCTGGTCTTCAACGGCCGCGACGGCGAGTGGCTCTGCGCGATCCGGGCGGAGGGGCGCAAGCAGGCGAGTCTCGAAGCGCTGCGGCAGGCCCGTCCGCAGCCTGTCGCGCCGGATCTCGTCTATCTGTTCGCGCCGCTGAAACATGCTCGGCTCGACTATATGGCGCAGAAGGCGGTCGAGATGGGGGCGGGCGTGCTCCAGCCTGTGCTGACGCGCTTCACCCAGGTGTCGCGGATCAATCTCGAGCGGCTCGCCGCCAACGCGGTCGAGGCGGCCGAGCAGTGCGGCATCCTGACCCTGCCGCAGATCCGGCCCGAGCAGCCGCTCGCCGCGGCGCTCGCTGCGCTGGAGCCGGAGCGGCTGCTGATCTTCTGCGACGAGGCGCTCGAGGCGGAAAGTCCGCTGGCGGCCTTGCAAGGATCGCCGCGCAGGCCGCTCGCCGTGCTGATCGGCCCGGAGGGCGGGTTCGACGAATCGGAGCGGGCGCTGATTCTCCGGCGCGAGCGCACGCTGCGTCTGTCGCTGGGTCCGCGCATCCTGCGCGCCGACACTGCGGCGGTCGCCGCGCTGGCGCTCGTCCAGGCGACGCTCGGCGACTGGTCCGCCAATTAGTCCCGGGACTTGCGGCCGCCCGTCCGCCATGCGGCGGGCTGGAACGTGCGGGCACCTTCCGCGTTGAGGCGGAGGAATTGCGCCTCCGGCCGCAGTTCTGACTCATTGACTGCCAGTCTGGCGCCGCTGCTTCGCACTGGAGCAGGCCGCCACGGGGGAGAGACATCATGGTGAGCAGCGCCTACCGCTTCGGCGTCGAGGAAGAGTATTTCCTGTCCGATGCCGAAAGCCGCGGCGCCGTGCGCAAGATCGCACCGCGTTTCATCGAGGCGGCGCAGGCCGCCTTTCCGGACGAGTTGCAGCGCGAGATGCTGCAATCGCAGATCGAGGTGGCGACGCCGGTCTGCGAGACCATGACCCAGGCGCGCCACTCGCTGCGGCGCCTGCGCTCGGGCCTGGCGAAGATCGCGCGCGAGCACGACATGCTGCTGCTCGCCTGCGGCACGCATCCGAGCGCCGTCTGGGCCCGCCAGCGCGCCACCGAGGCCAAGCGCTATGACGGCATCATGCGCGACCTGCAGATGCTCGGCAGCCGCAACCAGCTCTGCGGCCTGCATATCCATGTCGAGGTGCCCGACCAGGAGCAGCGCATCTCGATCATGGTCAGGATGTTGCCCTACCTGCCGCTGCTGCTCGCGCTCTCGACCTCCTCGCCGTTCTGGCAGGGGCGCCGGACGGGGCTGATGGGCTATCGGCTCTGCGCCTATGCGGAGCTGCCGCGGACCGGCCTGCCGGAGCTGTTCGCCGACGCCGCCGACTACCAGACCTATGTCGACACCATGGTCGCAGCCGGGGCGATGCGCGATTCCAGCTTCATCTGGTGGGCGGTCCGGCCCTCGCATCAGCATCCGACGCTCGAGTTGCGCGTCGCCGACAGCTGCACGCGGCTCGACGACACGCTCGCCATCACCGCGCTCTATCGCTGCCTCGTGCGTCATCTCGCCCGCAATCCCGGGCTCAACGCCGACCTGACCGCGGCCTCGCGCGCCCTCGCCGGCGAGAACATCTGGCGGGCCCAGCGCTATGGCCTGCATGGCGGCTTCGTCTGCGAGAAGCGCCGCGCCATGATCCCGGTCGCGCAGGTCCTGGACGAGGTCCTGGCTCTGCTCGACGAGGATGCGGCCGCGCTCGGCTGCGGCCTCGACCTGGCTCATTGCCGCACCATCGTCGCCGGCGGCACCAGCGCGGACATGCAGCTCGCGATCTTCGAGGAAGCGCGCGCCGGCGCCGGTGGCCAGGCTGCCGGGATCGCCGCGGTCACGGACTGGATCGCGGCGCAGACCCGGGCGGACGACGACGGGCTCCTGCCGCAAGGTGCGGATCTCCTGCGCGGTGCGGCCTGACGCGTCCGGGATCATGCATCGATGCAAGGTCGATGCGCGCGTGCACGCGTCCGCGGTCGTTGTCGGATGATCGCCGCTCGCCTATGTCTGGCGCTCCTCAGCGCATGGCGCGGCGGGGCGCCCGCTTGCGCTCGCCATGTCGCCCCGTTCGATCCGGCCTGTTCCGCTGCCCGAGAGGGCAGGCGGCGCGCCGGGCACGCATGCCGGAGCAGTCATGGCCCGCGACGTATCCGATTCGACACCGATCAGCTCGAAGGCCGAACTCGTCGGCTGGATCGCGCAGGGCGAAAAACCGGCGGACGAGTTCAGGCTCGGCACCGAGCACGAGAAGTTTCCGTTCTATCGCGACGATCTCGGCCCGGTTCCCTATGAGGGCGCCGCCGCCGGCCGCAGCGGCGGCATCCGGCAGTTGCTCGAAGGCATGCAGGCGCGCCTCGGCTGGGAGCCGATCCTCGACGCCGGCCACATCATCGGCCTCGCTGGCCCGGATGGCGGCGGCGCGATCTCGCTGGAGCCCGGCGGCCAGTTCGAGCTCTCCGGCGCGCCGCTTGCAAATGTGCACGAGACCGCGCGCGAGCTCGATCAGCACCTCGCCGATCTGAAGGCGGTGGCCGAACCGCACGGCATCGGCTTCCTCGCGCTCGGGCACTCGCCGCTCTGGACGCGCGAAGAGACGCCGATCATGCCGAAGCGGCGCTACGAGATCATGAGGAACTACATGCCGAAGGTCGGCACGCGCGGCCTCGACATGATGTTCCGCACCTGTACGGTCCAGGTGAATCTCGACTTCGCCAGCGAGGCCGACATGGTCCGCAAGCTGCGCGTCGCCCTTGCTCTGCAGCCGCTGGCGGCGGCGCTCTTCGCCGCCTCGCCCTTCAGCGACGGCAGGCTCAACGGCTTCCAGTCGATGCGCTCGGAGATCTGGCGCGACACCGACAACGCCCGCTCCGGCATCCTGCCCTTCGCCTTCGACGCGGGCATGTCTTATGAGGCCTATGTCGACTGGGCGCTCGACGTGCCGATGTATTTCGTCAAGCGCGGCGACACCTATCACGACGTCGCCGGGGCCTCCTTCCGCGACCTGCTCGCCGGCAGGCTGCCGCAATTGCCGGGCGAGCGCGCCACCATGTCGGACTGGGCCAACCACCTCTCGACCCTGTTCCCGGAGGCGCGGCTCAAGCGCTATATCGAGATGCGCGGCGCCGACGCCGGCCCCGTCGAGATGCTCAATGCGCTGCCGGCCTTCTGGGTCGGCCTGCTCTATGACGACGCCGCGCTCGCCGCCGCCTGGGACCTGGTCAAGGCGTGGAGCGCCGAAGAGCGGCAGGGCCTGCGCGACACCGTGCCGAAGGCCGGGCTCAATGCGCGGATCGGCGCGCGCCCGCTGCGCGATCTGGCGCGCGAGGTGGTCGAGCTGGCGCGCGCCGGCCTCGCCCGTCGCGCCCGCCTCGACGAACAGGGCCGCGACGAGACGCATTATCTCGATCCGATCGTGGCGATCACCCAGAGCGGGCGCACGCTCGCCGAGCGCCTGGCCGTGCGCGAGCAAGGAGCCTGGGGCGGCAAGGTCGAGCCGGTGTTTCCCGAACTGGCACTGTAATCGGCGCGCTTGCAAAGAAGAGTGCCGGTCAGGGCCGGTTTCGCGCTTCGGGTTAACCAATTATCCGGAGTTTTGCGTTAGTCGAGGAGCATGGAACGCCTTCCCGCCCTGGTCCTCGACTTCCTGCGCGACCGCCGCGGCGCGACCGCGCTCGAATACGGCTTCATCGCGTTCTTCATCTCGATCGCCGCGCTGGCCGCCCTGCGCGAGATCGGGCCGCTGCTGGCTACGAAATATGCCAGCGTCCTGCCGGGGCTCCAGTAAATCCGGTCCTCCAAACCGCTCGGCTGCCAGCCCGCCTGCCGAGCCCGACTCTCCATTCAGTTTTAACTGCATTTTACCATGTTGCCCGGGAATGCCGGATTCCACCGGTTTTCGCAGCGATAGCAGTGACATTCGCGGGTTCCGGAAAGGTTTTCTCAATCGCCTCGCGCCTAGCGTCCGGCAATCGTCCTCTTGCTTGCCAGTCCTGTTTGCGAGGCCTTCGATGCCCGGCCTGTTCCGATCGTTCCTGAAGGATGTCCGCGGCGTCAGCGCTCTGATGTTCGGCCTCGCCGCGCCGGCGCTCGCGCTCGCGGTCGGCGGCGGCATCGACCTCAGCCAGGCGGCGGCGCGCCGGCAGCGGATCGCGAGCGCGGTCGAGCTCGGCTGTCAGCAGGCTGCGAAGGACATTGCGAAACTGGCCGAGTCCAACCCGAACCAGAATTTCACATCGACCGCGAACCAGGTGATCTCCTCCTGGGTGAGCGGTCTCGCCCAGAACGGCGTCAGCGGCGTCACCGCGTCCACCTCGATCTCCAACAACGTCATCACCGTCAATGCCACGGCCGCGAGCACCAACGCTTTCGGCGGCATACTCGGTTTCGACACCATCAATCTCGCCGTGCAGCGGACCTGCAACATTACGCTGGCCGCGGCGCAGGCAGGCCAGATCATCTTCAGCGAATCCTTCGAGAACAACCATAACGTCGCCTCGAACAGCTGGACCGTGCTGAACAACTGGAACGGCTGGACGACCTTGAGCGGCAAGGGTGGCATCGAGATCAACGGCATTCCCGAGCTCGCTGCCAACGACATGCGCTTCGGCAACTTCTTCGCCGAGCTGGATTCCCATTGCTACACGTCCAATTGCAGGACCAATTCGGCCATGTATCGCGATTTCAAGGCGCCCGTGAACGGCGCCTACGAGCTGCGATACTGGTATATTTCGCGCGTTCGCAACCCAGCCTACGGCAACCAGGTCATCTGCGCGACGAAGACTGCGGCCTCCAATTGGGCGACCGCAGTGGACTGGGCCACCTGGGAACAGCAGACCAACCGGATCGAGGTGTTCTTCGACAAGAATACTGCGACAATCCCTGCCTCGAATCTGTCGAACATGGTCGATGTCTGCGTCCACAGCGCGCAATGGACCGAGCGGGTGATCAAATTCACCGGCCTCGTCAAGGGTACGACCTATCGCATCTATTTCCGCGCTGCCGGCCGCGAGGACACCTATGGCGGCCTGATCGACTATATCCGCTTCTGCAGCGGCGCTTGTCCGTGACGGAGGGCAGACGTGTCCTGCCGTGACGCCTTGTCGACCGCCACCGCGCGTCTCGCGTCGCGGTGGCGGGCCTTCTGCCGGAACGCGGCGGGCTCGACCGCGGTCGAGTTCGCCTTCATTGGCCTGACCTTTCTCGTCCTGATGCTCGGCATCCTCCAGTTCGCGCTCGCCTTCATGGCGCAGATGTACCTCCACGATGCGGTTTCCAACGCGGCCACTGGGCAAACTGCTGGAACTTACGCCGGAAATCGGGCGCAGGTCGTGGCGCAGGTCTGCGCGCGCATGATCGCGATCGACAATTGCGCGGCCAACCTGCTCCTCGAAAACCAGCCTCTCGCCAATTACGGGGCGGGGACGCAGCCGATCACCGGCGCCGCCTTCGTCGCCGGGGCCGCCGGGACCCTGATGCTGATCAGAGCCCGCGCGCCCGTCGCGACGTTCGTTCCCGGACTGCCGACGCTCTACGTCAGCGGTGCCGCGCTTTACAGGAGGCCGTGATGAGGAGGCTGGCCAACGTCTTCCGTCGGGGTTCGCGGCGCGGCATCGTCAGGGACCAGCGCGGCGTCGCCGCCGTCGAGTTCGCGCTCATCAGCACGGCCATGTTCGCGATGCTGTCCGGAGCCGTCGACCTCACCTATGCGATCACTATCCAGCGCGACCTCAATCGGATCGCCGCCGAGATCGCGCTGGCCCTTGCCTCCTGTTCGGATGAGAGCTGCCTCAATCAAGCGATCCAGTCGATCGGACCGCGCCGTCCGAGCATTGCTCCGGCATTGCCGACGATCGAAATCGGCATGGCCTATTTCCAGGAGAAGAACAACGCGATCGACGGCAACAGCATGGGTGGCACGATGACGTTCCTGCCTCCCGATATGAATGCGCGTGCCCTGGCCTTGCTCGGCGATCTCGATCATGGCGTGGCGGTGCGCGTCAGCTATACCCATCGCCCCATCATCCTCGGCTTCGCCGATGATTGGGGCTTCACCGTCAAGAATTTCAGTGCGTGGGTCGTGACGCTACGGCGGCACAATTGATCTTCCGGGTTGAACCCTACTCCGCCGCCACCTTGAAGCTCTGCAGGTTGTCCAGGCTCTGGATGATGTGCTCGGCCAGTGCGTTCGACAGGATCGAGGGGTCGTGCCTTGTGCGCAGCAGGCCGATCTTGCAGGAGGGGAGGGTCGAGAAGCCCTCCGCCGGCCCGAGGATGCGCATTCCGGGCCTGACGGCGCTTTCCGGCAGCACCGAGACGGCGAGCCCGGCCACCACGGCGGCGCCGACCGCGGTCGAGTTCCAGCTGGCGTAGAGCACGCGGAAGCGCCTGCCCTTGCTCTCCAGCGCCTCGACCGCCGCCTGGCGCCAGTTGCAGGTCGGTCGGCCGAGCGCCAGCGGCAGCGGATCCTCCTCGTGCACGCAATGGCGGGCCGACGTCACCCAGAGCAGCGGCTCGATCCGGATGATCTCGCCCTGGCCGCGGCCCTCGACATGGGTGATGATGGCGAGGTCGATGTCGCCGGTGCCGATCCGCTCCGCCAGCATCGGTGTCGGCTCGCACACCACCGTGACCTCCGTGCGCGGGTTGGAGCGGGCGAAGCGCGCCAGGATCTCGGGCAGGTAGCGGTCGGCGTAATCGTCGGGCACGCCGAGCCGGATGCGGCCCTTGAGATCGGCCTCGGTGAAGCTCGCCACGCATTCCAGGTTGAGCCGGACGATGCGGCGGGCATAATCGAGCAGGCGCTCGCCGTCCTCGGTCAGCTTGGCATGGCGCCCGTCGCGGCCGAAGAGCGGCCGGCCGATCCGCTCCTCCAACCGCTTCATCTGCATCGAGACGGCCGATTGCGTCTTGAACACGATCTCCGCCGCGCGGGTGAACGAGCCGGTATCGGCGATGGCGACGAAGGTCTTGAGCTGATCGGCGTCGAGCACATGGGCCATGCCGGCCTCCTGCCAGAGGTTCATCAAGATCGGTTGTGCTAAACATCATAACCATTCGTTTGGCTGATGACCAGCGCGGAGTTATCGTTTGGTCACTCTCCCGCATGGACCGGTCGGCATCGGTTCAGGGCGGAAGGCTCCGTTCCATGTCCAACCCGAGGAGGCCGTCATGCTGGTCATGACCTTCGTCACGAAGACCTTGTCTGCCGTTTCCGGCGGCGCGGCGCGTGCTGCCGCCCACACGGTTTCGGGCGCGAAACATCTGGGCCGAGCCTTGCTGCATCGTCGCGAGGTGATGCGTCTCAGCGAGCTCGACGAGCGCGGGCTGAAGGATATCGGCCTCGTCCGGTCCGATATCGAGGGCGCGCTCTCCGTCTCCTGGCTGAGCGACCCGTCGAGCGTGCTCGAGGCCCGCTCCGCCCAGCAGCGCTCGGCTGCCGCCGGCAGGCGAGAGGCCGGGCTTCGACGGCCCGTGGTGATCCAGGCCGCCCCCCGGCCGAGCGCGAAGGACATCAAGATCGCGTGCAACGCCTGACCCCTTGGCGTGACGCGTTCCTGCGGGCGGTGGCTTCGGCTGCCGCCCTTTTTCGTGCGCGAACTGCAACCTCGCCGAGATCGTTAACCGGGTCGCACGCGCAGTAACGCTTCGTTCAGCAACATCGGTCACATTTGCGCCGCATTGCGCCGGCCGCGGCGCGCTCGCCAATCCATGCCGGGGGCCTCGATGCGTCGCTTTCAGGATTTGCGGATCAGGTTCAAGCTCGCCATCCCCATGCTGGTGATGGGAGCGATCGGTATCGGCTCGGCGGTCTATGGCGCGGTCGAGTTCGGCCGCATCGAGAAGACCTATTCCGATCTGATCTCGCAGCGGGCGGCGGCCATCCTCGACTCGGCCCGCGCCGCCAGCGCCATGAGCGAGATCGTCGGCAATCTCTATCAGGCGATCGCCTATCCCGAGTTCATGAAGCAGAACGCGACCAGCATCGAGAAGGTGAAGAGCGCCTATGCGGCGTCGCTGCAGGCGCTGGTCGAGGCCAAGATCAGCTTTCCGCAGCGCGCCGAGAGCTTCGACGAGCTGAGCCGGCGCCTGCAGGCGGCGAAGGCCGACATCGACCAGATCATCGCCCAGGCCGCTCGCGACGAGGACCTGCCGGCGCTCTCGATCATGTCGCAGCTCGACAGGACGATCAGCGAGATCGCCGGCGCCGCCGCCAAGGTCAACGACGAGATCAGGCAGGACACCGAAGCGACATCGGAAGCGCTCGCCGGCGCGGCGCGGCGCGTCAACCTGATCGCGATCGGCCTCAGCGTCGCCGGCACCCTGCTCGGCCTGCTCGGCGGCGCCCTCCTCACGGCACGGGCCATCACGCGCCCGCTGGAGCGCCTCAAGCTCCGCATGGGCCAGATCGCGAGCGGCGACCACGCCGTCGAGGTCGAGGGGCAGGATCGCCGCGACGAGGTCGGCGAGATGGCCCGCGCCGTCCAGGTGTTCAAGGAGAACGGGCTCGCCGTCCAGCGCCTCGAGGGCGAGACGGAAGCCGGCCGCGCCGCCGCCGAGCGGCAGCGTCTGGCGATCGAGGCCGAGCGCGCCGCCGCCGCCGAGGCGCAGCAGCGCCTCGCCACCGAGCAGGCGGTCGTGGTCAGGGCGCTGGCGGGGGGATTGACCCGACTTTCGCAGGGCGATCTCGGTGTCCGCATCGAGGAGGAGGTCGCCGCCGACTATGTCGCGCTGAAGCAGGACTTCAACAACGCCGTCGCCCATCTGGCCCAGACGATCACGACGATCCAGGCCACCGCCGTCGAGGTCGGCAACGCCGCGCGCGAGATCAATTCCGGCGCCGACGACCTGTCCAAGCGCACCGAGGAGCAGGCCTCTTCGCTCGAGGAGACGGCCGCGACCACGGAACAGCTCGCCGCCTCGGTCAAGGCCTCGGCGCAGGCTTCGCGCCAGGCCGTCGCGCTCGCCAACGAGGCGACCGAGGTCGCGGTCGACGGCGGCGCGGTCGCCGGCCGGGCCGTCGACGCGATGAGCCGCATCGAGCAGGCCTCGCGCAGGATCACCGACATCACCTCGGTGATCGACGAGATCGCCTTCCAGACCAATCTGCTCGCGCTCAACGCGGCGGTCGAGGCGGCCCGCGCCGGCGACGCCGGCAAGGGCTTCGCCGTCGTCGCCTCCGAGGTCCGGACGCTGGCTCAGCGCTCGGCAGAGGCCGCCAAGGACATCACCGCGCTGATCGATCAGTCCGGTGTCGAGGTCGAGCAGGGCGTCGGGCTCGTGCGCGCCGCCGGCGAGGCGCTGAGCCGCATCGTCGAGGCCTCGAAGAAGGTGTCCGCCACCGTCTCCGACATTTCCGCCGCCGCTGCCGAGCAGGCGCACGGCATCGACGAGATGAGCCAGGCGGTCGCCCATATGGACGAGATGACCCAGGCCAATGCGGCACTGGCCGAGGAGAGCGCGGCTTCGGCGAGCACGCTGAGTGGCCAGATCGGGCGGCTCAACGAGCTCGTCGCGCGCTTCCACACCGACGACGGGTCGTCGCGGACGAGCGCACCCGTCGCCGACGACGCGTATGAATGGGACGAACGCCTGAGCGCCTGACGACAGGCTGCATCACGCAAATTGATCGATGGCCGCCTTCGGGGAGCTCCGGCGCCCGTCAACCGGTCCCGGATCTGCGCGCCTGTCGGCACCTGCGCGGAATGACGGTCCGAATTGACCGTGCCGCAATGCGTCGCTCAGGCCTTGCGCTGGCCGCCGCCGAGCATCGTCTCGAAGATCGAGCGCAGCGCCTCCTGCTGGTCGGCCTGGACCTTGCGGCCGTGCTCGAACATCTGGTTGAGCGCGTCGAGCCCGATCGAACCCGGCCCGGTCTCGCTCGATGGCGGCGGCTCGTCCGGCTCCGGTTCGGGCGCCGGCCGGCGCGATTGCGCTGCCGGCCCCGGACTGGCCTGAGGAGCCTGGCCCTGGGCGCCACCGAACATGCCGTTCAGGATCTGGCCGAAGATGGCGCCCATCTCCGCCGGCATGCCGGGCATGGCCCCGCCGAACGGGCCCCCCTGCGGCTGGCCGGCGGGCGGTCTCTGCCCGCCGAACAGCCCGCCCAGGATCTGCTCCCAGGGATTGGCCGGATTGGCCTGCGGGGCCGGCGCCTGCTGGCCCGGCATCTGGCCGCGCATCATCTCGGCGAACTGCCCGAGAATGCCGCCGAGACCCTGGCTGTTCACCGATTTGAACAGCCCGCCCATCAGGATCGAGGCGATGACCGGGAGCATCTGCTTGAGGATCGCCTGGCCGACCCCGCTCGTCGCGGCCGCCTGCGCGGCGATGGCGTTGGCGACCTCCTTGGACCCGAAGATCTGGCTCATCACGTCCTGGCCGAGCGGCGTCGCCCGGTCGGGGATGCCGTCGCCGTCGGAATCGTACATCTGGCCGAACGGCGTCGCCGTCATCATCTGGGCGAGATTGCCGAAGGCATAGGGATTCTGGATCTGTCGCTGCAGCCCCATCGAGAAGGCGGGCAGGAGCGCGTCGAGCGCCGCCTGGGTCTGCTGCAGGGAGAGCCCGTATTGCCGCGCCAGATTCTGCATCGCCTGGCCGTTCTGGGCCGACTGCATCATCTCGAACAGGGTCATCATGGCGCGCTCCCGCCAAGAGCATGGAGGCGGATTCGCCGACCGGGTTGTCGTAACCCGGCCGGATCCGGCTCCGGCGGGATCACCCCGCCAATTCCGAGGAGGAACGATAGCAGCCGGCCGCTGTCAGGCAAGCGAGGGCCTTGCGGCGGCCTCGGCCGCACGCTCGAGCCGGGCGATGCCGCGATAGGCGGTGACGAGCGCGGCGATGCCGAACAGCACGGCGCCGAGCGCGGCGCCGGCGAGCGCGCCCTTCGGACCGGCATGATAGGCGCCGAGCCAGGCGAGCGGCACCGTGCCGAGCGTGGCGCGGCCCCAGCTGAACAGCGTCGAATAGAACGGCATGCCGAGATTGTTGAAGGCGGCGTTGGCGACGAAGAGCGCGCCGACGAAGAGCCACATCGGCCCGGCGATCAGGCAGAAGAACGCCACGAGCTCCGCGGTCTCGCCGCCGGCGCCGAACAGGGCGCCGAGCTGGTGCCGCAGCAGCACCAGCAGCAGGCTGGCGACTGCGACATAGGCCGCGGCGAAGCCGACGGAATCGGTCAGCGCCCGGCGCATGCGATCATAGCGCTGCGCGCCCCAGTTCTGCGCCAGGATCGGCCCGACCGCGCCGGACAGCGCGAACAGCACGCCGAAGGCGACCGGCACCAGCCGGTCGATGATCGCGGTCGCGGCGATGACCTGGTCGCCGAAGCGGGCGATGATGCCGAAGAAGCAGGCATTGGCGATCGGGTTGGCGAGATTGGTCAGGATCGCCGGCGCCGCGATCGCGAAGGTCGGCCGGACGTCGCGGCGGAGCGCGGCGAGCGTCGGGCGCGCGATCATCCGGTGCACGCCGAGCGCTCCCTGGAAGCCGACGGCGAGGAAGACGATGCGCGAGAGCACGGTCGCCCAGGCGGCGCCGTTCGGCCCGAGGCCGAAGCCGAAGATCAGCAGAGGGTCGAGCGCCGCCGTGACGATGCCGCCGGCGAGGGTGACGTACATCGCCCGCCTCGCGTCGCCGACCGCGCGCAGGACGCCCGAAAGACCCATGCCGAGCGCCATCAGCGCGTTCGAGGGCAGGGTGATCCACAGGAACGCGGTCGCGACCGCGAGCGATTCCCCATGGGCGCCCAGCTGGGGCAGCAGCCAGGGCAGCAGCGGCAGCATCACCAGGCTCAGGCCAAGGCCGCAGATCGCCATCACGGCCAGCGAGGAGCCGGCGAGGCGGCGCGCGCTTTCGCGGTCGCCGGCGCCGAGCGCCCTCGCCGTCAGCGCGGTCACCGCGATCATCAGCCCGACATTGAACGAGACCATCACGTAGAGCACGATCGTCGCATAGCCGACACCCGCCGTCGCCTCGGGCCGGCCGAGGCGCGAGACGTAGAGCAGCGACAGGAAGTCGACGACGAAGATCGCGATCAGCCCGACCGAGGCGGTCGCCGTCATCGTCACGACATGGCCGAGCGTCGAGCCGCTGACGAAGACGGCTTGCACGGATTTCGTAGGCGCGTTCACTCGGCCGGTTCCCCGACCCCGCCGACCGCGACCTCGGCGCCGCCATCCTCGATCACGTCCTGCGTCTCCTTGGTGAGCGCCTTCGACTTGCCCTTGGGCGCGATCAGCGGCTCGGGCGTGACGCGCGGCACCTTGTCGAGGCCGGCGGCGATGCCTTCGCTGAACTGGATCTCCATGCGCTGCGCGTCGCGGTCGCGCACGTGCTCGATCACGAAGCTCGCCTCCTCATAGCTCAGCCCGAGCGCCTCCAGCGTCACGCGGCCGAAGCCGAGCGCCGATTCGAAGGTCTCGCGCAGCTGATAGTCGACATCGGCGCGCATCAGATCCATGGCGTGGACGCGGTCATAGGCGCGCGCATGGATGCGCGCCGCCGGGAACTCGGCCTTGGCCATCTCGACGATCCGCAGCGCCGCCTGCCGGTCGTCGATGCAGATGCACACCACCTTCGCCTTGCCGGCGCCGGCGGCGCGCAGCACGTCGAGACGGGTGCCGTCGCCATAGTAGATCTTGAAGCCGAACTTGGCGGCCGAGCGGATCCGCTCGATGTCGGAATCGATGATGGTGACGTCGAGGTGCTGCAGCAGCAGCGCCTGCGTCACCACCTGGCCGAAGCGGCCGAAGCCGATGACGAGGACCGAGGGCGCCACCCCGTCGAAGGTCTCCTCGATCTCCTCCGGCGGCGGCGCGTGGGCGGCGAGCCAGAGATCGATCAGCTTGGCCGCGACCGGGCCGAGCAGCATGCTGAGCGCGGCGATCGCCGTCGCCAGCGCGCCCTGCCTGTCGTCGAGCAGGCCGAGCGAGGCGGCGAGCGGCAGCAGCACGAAGGCGAATTCGCCGGCGGGCGAGAGCAGCGCGCCGGCGCGGATCGCCTCGGTCGTCGACGAGCAGGAGGCGCGCAGGATCGCCGCCGCCACGGCGATCTTGAACAGCACCAGCAGCGGCGCCGCGACCATCAGCAGCAGCGCGTTCTCGACGACGAGCCTCAGGTCGATCGACATGCCGACCGCCATGAAGAACAGGCCGAGCAGCACGCCGCGGAACGGTTCGATATCGGCCTCGAGCTCATGCCGGAAATGCGAATCCGCCAGCAGCACCCCGGCGAGGAAGGCACCCATCGCCATGGAGAGCCCGACCTGCTCCATCAGCAGGGCGGCACCGAGCACGACGAGCAGCGCGGCGGCCGTCATCACCTCCTTCGCACCGGCCTTGGCCAGCAGCCGGAACAGGGGATTGAGCGCATAGCGGCCGGCGAGCACCACCATGGCGATGGCGAGCAGGGCGAGGCCGAGCCCGGTCAGCGCCTTGCCGGAGCCGCCGCCATGAGCGGCGCCGGTCGTGGCCAGCAGCGGCAGGAAGGCCAGCATCGGCGCGATCGAGATGTCCTGGAACAGCAGGATCGAGAAGGTGCGCCGCCCGTAGGGCTCGGCGCCGTCGCCGCGCTCCTCGAGCAGCTGCAGCGCGATCGAGGTCGCCGACAGGGCGAGGGCGAGGCCGATCGCGGTCGCGCCGCCGGCGGCGACGCCGAACTGCCAGGCGGCGGCGCCGATCGCCAGCGCGCTCAGCGCCATCTGCGCCAGGCCGGCGCCGAGGATGTCCTTGCGCATCGAATAGAGCCGGGCCGGCTGCAGTTCGAGCCCGACCAGGAAGAGCAGCAGCACGACGCCGATCTCGGCGGTGCTGCGCACCGTGTCGGGGTCCTTGACGATCGCCAGCGCCGAGGGGCCGATGACGATGCCGGCGGCGAGGTAGCCGAGCACGGCCGACAGTCCGAAGCGTCGGAAGATCGGCACAGCCACCACGGCGCCCGCGCAGAAGGTCAGGATCGGCGGCAGATAGCTGGCATGCGAGGCATCGGCCATGAAGGGACTCGTGCTGGAGCGAAGGGTGGGCGGCGCGAAGGCGATGGCCGATCGCGAGCAATGTAGGGCCTGCGGCCCCATCCTGCGAGAGGGCGGCCGCGCAGGCGGCGATGCGCTGCGGCCCACCTTCCTTGACATCGAAGCCGCCAGATCGAAAGAAGACGCGATCGTCTCGGAACCCGCACAGTGACCGCCAAGCCGCCGCTCGATATCCTGCTCTGCGCTCCGCGCGGCTTCTGCGCCGGCGTGGTCAGGGCGATCGACGCCGTCGAGAAGGCGCTCGCCTTGCATGGCGCGCCCGTCTTCGTGCGCCATGAGATCGTGCACAACAAATACGTCGTCGAATCGCTGAAGCGGAAGGGCGCGGTCTTCGTCGCCGAGCTGTCCGAGGTGCCGGACGCGACGCGGCCGGTGATCTTCTCCGCCCATGGCGTGCCGAAATCGGTGCCGGCCGAGGCGCAGGCGCGCCATTTCTTCGCCATCGACGCGACCTGCCCGCTGGTCACCAAGGTGCATCGCGAGGCCGAGGTCCACCACAAGCGCGGCCGCCATATCCTCCTGGTCGGGCATGCCGGCCATCCCGAGGTGATCGGCACGATGGGACAGTTGCCCGACGGCGCGATCACGCTGATCGAGACGCTCGATGACGTCGCCAGGCTGAGCCCGCCGGCGGGGCAGGAGCTGGCCTATGTCACGCAGACCACCCTCTCGGTCGACGACACCCGCGAGATCGTCCAGGCCCTGCAGGCGCGCTTCCCGGCGCTGATCGCTCCGCACAAGGAAGATATCTGCTACGCCACCACCAACCGCCAGGAGGCGGTCAAGCGCGTCGCGCCGCTGGTCGACGGGCTGATCGTGGTCGGATCGCCCAATTCCTCCAATTCGCAGCGCCTGCGCGAGGTCGCCGAGAGGGCCGGCTGCCCGGTGGCGCGCCTCGTCCTGCGCACCAACGAGATCGACTGGTCGCTCTTCGGCGACATCCGCCGCCTCGGCATCACCGCCGGCGCCAGCGCGCCCGAGGTGCTGGTCGAGGAGATCATCGACGCCTTCGCCGAGCGCTACGAGGTCACGGTCGAGACGGTCTCGACCGCCGACGAGAGCGTGTTCTTTCCGCTGCCGCGCGAACTGCGCGAGCCCACCCCGACCGCAGCCGAGTGAGCTGAGAGTTTAGCGTGGCCGTCTATACCGAAGTGCCCGATGACGAGATGGCCGCGTTCGTGGCCGGCTACGGCATCGGCGAGCTGCTCTCCGCCAAGGGCATCGCCGAAGGCGTCGAGAACTCCAATTATCTCGTGCACACGACGCGAGGCTTCTACATCCTCACCCTCTATGAGAAGCGGGTGAATCCGGCCGACCTGCCGTTCTTCATCGAGCTGATGCAGCATCTCGCTCGGCGCGGACTCACCTGTCCGGTGCCGGTGCTCGACCCGTCGGGCAAGGCGCTCGGCACGCTCTGCGGCCGCCCGGCGGCGATCGTGAGCTTCCTCGACGGGCTGTCGGTGCGCCGCCCCGGCGTGGCCCATTGCGCCGAGGTCGGGCGGGCGCTCGCCCTGCTGCACCGGGCGGGCGCGGATTTCGCGATGAGACGGGTCAACGCGCTCTCGGTACCGGGCTGGCGGCCGCTGGCCGAGCAGGCTGGGGCCGATGCCGACAAGGTCTCGCCCGGGCTGGCGCGGCGGGTCATGGCCGAGATCGCGGTGCACGAGGCGGCCTGGCCGAAGGACCTGCCCGCCGGCGTCATCCATGCCGACCTCTTCCCGAACAACGTCTTCTTCATAGGCGACAAGCTGTCGGGCCTGATCGATTTCTACTTCGCCTGCACCGACGCCTATGCCTACGACCTCGCCATCTGCCTGAACTCCTGGTGCTTCGAGGCCGATGCCTCGTTCAACCTGACCAAGGGCCAGGCGATGCTGGCCGGCTATGAGAGCGTGCGCCCGCTCGGCGCGGCCGAGATCGCGGCGCTGCCGACGCTCTGCCGCGGCTCGGCGCTGCGCTTCCTGCTGACCCGGCTGGTCGACTGGCTCAACGTGCCGCCCGGCGCGCTGGTCAAGCCGCATGATCCGCTCGAATACGATCGCAAGCTCGCCTTCCATCAGCGCGTCGCGGACGCGCGCGACTACGGGTTGAGGCGGTGAGCGAGGCGGTCGAGGTCTGGACGGATGGTGCCTGCTCGGGCAATCCCGGCCCCGGTGGCTGGGGCGCGATCCTGTCCTACAAGGGCAAGGAGCGCGAGCTCTCAGGCGGCGAGGCGCTGACCACCAACAACCGCATGGAGCTGATGGCGGCGATCGCGGCGCTGGAGACGCTGACGCGGCCCTGCACCGTCGCGCTCCATACCGACAGCCAGTATCTGCGCCAGGGCATCACCGGCTGGATCCATGGCTGGAAGAAGAACGGCTGGAAGACCGCCGATCGCAAGCCGGTCAAGAACGAGGAGCTCTGGAAGCGCCTCGACGCCGCGCTCGGCCGCCACAAGATCGAGTGGAAATGGGTCAAGGGCCATGCCGGCGACGCGATGAACGAGCGCGCCGACGCGCTGGCGCGGGCCGGCATGGCGCCCTTCAAGCCGGGGCGGTGAGGGCCGGGGCAGCGCCGTCAGATCTCCGCAAAGGGCCGGCAACCAACGCTCGACTACTGCCGGAAAGCAGACATAAGCTGGCGACCGTTGGCTACCAGCCGCTATCGGCCTCAGCGGGCATTCGCAAGAGTCGCCGGTCGCCAAACGAGCCGCAGCCTCGTCATCGCACTCCGATTTCTCCCTGGCCAATTTGCCACTTCTAACTCGCCGTTAACCTCGATCGGTCAATTCGTCGGAGGAGTAGTGGCTTCGCGCAGGCTGTAGCTGCTGTGGTGTGAGGTAGCAGGTCATGCGGCTGATCGTCGGCGCAATCATCGTCTTCGTCTGCGTCTTCGGCAGTTACGCGGCCATGGGCGGCCACCTCGAGGTCCTTTGGCAGCCGTTCGAGTTCGTTATCATCCTCGGTGCAGCGATCGGCGCCTTCATCATCGGCAATCCCGGGCCGGTCCTCAAGGCCGTGCCCGGCATGCTTGGCACGATCGTGAAGGGCTCCAAGTACAATCAGGAATGCTACGTCGAGCTGCTGGGGATGCAGTATTCGCTGTACAAGCTCGTGAGGCAGAAGGGCATGCTCGCGCTCGAGGAGCACATTGAAAATCCGAGCAATTCGTCGCTGTTCAATGCCTTTCCGACGTTTGCCGCGAACCATCATGCGGTCGAGTTCGTCTGCGACTACATGCGCATGTTGACGCTCGGCGCCAACAACGTTCACGAGATCGACGCTCTCATGGACGAGGAACTGGAGACGCATCACCAGGAGCAGGAGCGTCTCGTGTCGGCCATGCAGTCGATCGCCGACGGAACGCCCGCACTCGGCATCGTCGCCGCCGTGCTCGGCGTGATCAAGACGATGGGAGCGATCAAGGAGCCGCCGGAGGTGCTGGGGCACCTGATCGGCGGCGCGCTCGTCGGCACCTTCTTCGGCGTCTTCGTCGCCTACGGCTTCTTCGCGCCCATGGCGGCGTCGCTCAAGAGCACCTTCGAGGCGGAGGCCAAATATTTCCTGTCACTCAAGGCGGGCCTCCTCGCCCACATCAGCGGCCAGCCGCCGGTGATGGCGGTCGAATTCGCGCGCAAGGCTCTGATGAGCGACGTCCGCCCGACCTTCAGCGAAGTGGAAGCGGCAACCGCCAAACTGGCTGCCTAGATCCGGCCCCATCTCCAGCAGGGACTCGATGACCAAGCCCGCCCAGCAGATCATCGTCAAGAAAGTCAAAAAGGCCGCTCATGCGCACCATGGCGGCGCCTGGAAGATCGCCTATGCGGACTTCGTGACCGCCATGATGGCGTTCTTTCTGCTGATGTGGCTGATCAGCATGACGACGCAGGAGCAGAAGGAAGGCCTGGCGGAGTATTTCGCGCCGGGGGCTGTGAGCCCCAGCACCAGTGGCGCTGGCGGCATGCTCTGGGGTACCTCCCTCGACAAATCAGGCGGCAAGCCGTTGGTGCCACGCGAGGTGGCGAGGGGGACCACCAAGGCGGAGGACAGCGCGCGCCAGACCAGCTCTGGCCGTACCGGCGACCGCGACGTCAACCGCCCGGTTGCCAGCCAACAGGCCAACCACAGCGCGATAGCCAGCATCCGGCAGGCGCTCCAGAGCATGCCCGAAATCGCCGATCTGTCGCGCAACATTGTGATCGAGCCGACCAAGGACGGGTTGGATGTCGCCCTCATGGACGAGGCGGGGCGCTCCATGTTCCCCGAGGGTTCGGTCCAGCCCTACCCGAGTACCCGTCGCGTGCTGGAGACGCTCGCGCCCACGCTGCGCCGCCTGCCCAACCGCCTGGCTGTCACCGGCCACACGGCCTCCGCGCGCCCGGGCTCGGTGGCGGGCGTCGATCCCTGGAGCCTCACCACAGGGCGCGCGCTCGCGGTGCGCGAGATTCTGTCGAGTGCAGGGTTCCCCAACGACCGCTTCGCTTCCGTGGTGGGACGCGCCGACACCGAGCCGGTCTTTCCCGACAACCCCTACATCTCGCCGAACCGACGGGTGAGGATCACTCTGCTCAGTGAAGAGCCGCCATTGCCCCCAAACCTCCTTCGCTGAACACGTCGCTCGCGAAACGCCACCTGTCAGCTCGAGCGGTTTGGCGGCCGGGTCTCCGAAACCGGACACTGCAAATGCCCGCACGGTTCGATAGCGGAGCCGCCGGCTTCCCGTCTCCTCCGCTCACCCCAGCGGCTGCCGATAGACGATGAAGCCCGATCTCTGCGCCACCTTGTCGTAGAGCTCCTGCGCCTGCAGGTTGCTCTCATGCGTCTGCCAGTAGACGCGGAAGCAGCCTTTCGTCTGCGCCATCTGCCGGACCGCCTCGATCAGCTTGCGGCCGACGCCGTGGCCACGCGCCGCCTCGCTGGTGAACAGGTCCTGCAGATAGCAGATCTCTTTCGGGCTCCAGGTCGTGCGGTGCAGGACATAGTTGACGATGCCGACCGCCTTGCCGTTGCGCTCGGCGATGAAGCCGCCCATCGGCTCCCGGCCGTTCGTCAGCCGGGTGAAGGTGGTCTCCGTCGTCTCCGGCGTCAGCGAGGCCTTGTAGAAGGTGAGATAGCCCTGCCAGAGCGGCTCCCAGGCGGCGCGGTCATTGGCCGTGAGCGGGCGGATGCTGATCTCTGACATGGGCCGGGCCTCTCCTCGATTGCACGGGAGGCTAGCGGCGGCGGGCCGCGCTGTCTCATGACAAGGCGATATCGGATCGATCAGGATTGCTGTGGCGGCGCGGCTGTCGTCCCGTCCCGTGTGCGGGACATCTACTGCCTCGAACGGGCGAAGGCCGGCACCTGGAAGCGCCGGCGATACGCGCCCGGCGTCATGCCGGTCAGGCGCTTGAACAGCCGGCGGAAGAAGGCGGCGTCCTCGTAGCCGACCGTCCAGCTGATCTCGTCGGCCGGCGCGTCGGTGCGCTCGAGCCGGCGCTTGGCATCCTCGATCCGCAGGCGCTGCACATAGTCGATCGGCGCGAAGCCCGTCGCCTCGGTGAAGCGGCGCTTGAAGGTGCGCTCGGCGAGCGCCGAGCGTCGCACCATCTCCTCGACCGGGGCTGCGAGCGAGAAATGCGTCGCGAGCCAGGCCTGCGCCTCGGAGATCGCGGCGTCGCCATGATCAGTCCGGCCCTGAAACACGATATAGGGCGCGAGCCCGTCATGGTGCCATTGCAAGGCGAAGGACCGCGCCACCGTCTGGGCCGCCGTCGCGCCGACATGGCGGGCGATCAGATAGAGTACGAGGTCGTGCCAGGTCATCGAGGCGCCCGAGGTGACGAGGTCCTCGCGCGCCCCGGAGACGACCAGGACACGGTCGGGCCGCAGCGGCACCCGCGGGAAGGTCCGTGCGAACTGGTCGGCATAGGCCCAGTGCACGGTCGCGTCCTGGCCGTCGAACAGTCCGGTCTCGGCGAGCAGGAACACGCCCGAGCAGGCCGAGCAGAGCAGCGCGCCCCGGGCATGCATGCGCCGCGCCCAATCGACGATGCCGGGGTAGCGTCCGACCTGCCAGCCATCGGGCCCGAGCAGGACGGACGGGACGATGACGATGTCGGTCGCCGCGACTTCCGCGACCGCCAGCCGGGCCTCCACGGGCAGGCCGCTCGCCAGGCTCACGCTGCCGCGCTCGGCGGCGACGATCTCGACCGTGAACGGTGGCTCCTGCGGCAGCGTCGGCTCGGTGCGTCCGAGCATGCGGAACGCGCCCAGCACGTCGTAGATGCCGCTCAGCGTCGAGATGACCGCATCGGGGATGGCGACGAGGCTGACGCGCAGTGGCCGTGCCGTCGCTGACATTCGACGCTCTCCTGGCACCAACGGACCGTCATTGGCCGGTTTCGCACTCCCGGGCGACGTCGCTGGCCGCCACCCTGCGTCAAGTCTCGGCGCAATCGGCGCGACACGACAAGACTGGAGCCAAACATGACCGTCAACCAGCAAAAGCTCGATGCGCTCGTCGGGCGCCTGATCGGGGAGATCTCGGCCGGCTATGGCGGCGTCATGGTCGGCCTCGGCGACAAGCTCGGGCTCTACAAGGCCATGGCCGGGGCCGGGCCGGTGAGCTCGCAGGAGGTCGCCAGGCGCAGCGGCTGCGCGGAACGGTATGTGCGCGAATGGCTCAATTCGCAGGTCGCCGGCGGCTATGTCGACTATCATCCCGCATCGAGGACCTATGAGCTGACGGCGGAGCAGGCCGCCGTCCTCGCCGATGAGCTGAGCCCGGTCTTCCTGCCGCACGCCTGGCAGATCGTCGCGTCCATGTGGGCCGACGAGGCCAAAACGCTCGCCGCGTTCAGATCAGGCAGGGGAGTGAGCTGGGGCGAGCATGACGAGCGCCTCTTCTGCGGTATCGCCGCCTTCTACCGGAATGCCTACAGCGCCAGCCTGGTCGATGACTGGCTGCCCATGCTCTCGGGCGTGACGGAAAAGCTCGGAAGGGGCGCCATGGTCGCCGATATCGGCTGCGGCCACGGCCATTCGACGGTGCTGATGGCGAAGGCCTTTCCCGAGAGCCGGTTCTGGGGCTTCGACACGCATGCTGACTCCATCGCGATCGCCCGCCGCGTCGCGCGGGCGGCAGGGGTCGAGGACCGCGTCACCTTCGAGGTCGAGAAGGCCGACACCTATGCCAGGCGCGGCTATGATCTCGTCTGCTTCTTCGACTGCCTGCACGATATGGGCCGCCCGGTCGAGGCGGCCCGCCACGCTGCGTCGGCGATGGCAGAGGACGGCACGCTGATGCTGGTCGAGCCCTATGCCGGGGACCGCGTCGAGGACAATATCAACCCGGTCGGCCGGCTCTACTATGCCGGATCCACCACCATGTGCTGCGCCCACGCCATATCCGAGAACGGAACCCATGTTCTCGGCGCCCAGGCGGGTCCGGGCCAGCTCGAGGCCATCCTCAGGTCGGCCGGGCTCGGCACCGTGCGCAGGGCGATGGAGACGCCGTTCAATCTGATCATCGAGGCGCGCCGGTAGGGGCGCTCTTCGGGTCTTCCCGCAGCGCGCCTGAGGCTCGCGGCCGGGCGCCGATGAAAAAGCCCGCGCGGCTCCTGGCCGGCGCGGGCTCCTGTTTCGGCTCCCGTCTCAGAGCTGGTTCAGCATCGCCTCGGCGCCGGAGATTTCGGTCTTGCCCGGCGCATCCTCGACGTTGAGGGCGGTCACCACGCCGTCCTCGACGACCATCGAATAGCGCTGCGAGCGGGTGCCGAGGCCGAAGCCGGAGCCGTCCATCGACAGGCCGATCTCCTTGGCGAAATCGGCGTTGCCGTCCGAGAGGAAGGTGATCACGCCGGCCCCGCCGGTGGCCTTCGACCAGGCGTCCATGACGAAGACGTCGTTGACGCCGGTGACGAAGATCTCCTCGACGCCCTTGGCCTTGATCTCGGCCGCCTTGCTTACATAGCCCGGCAGATGGTTCTTGTGGCAGGTCGGCGTGAAGGCGCCCGGCACGGCGAAGAGCACGACCTTGCGGCCCCTGAACAATTCGTCCGTGGTCTTGGCCACCGGCCCGTCGGCCGTCATCACGCGAAACGTCGCCTGCGGAAGCTTGTCACCGACCTTGATCGCCATGGAACCTCTCCTGCTCGCGGCGTCGCCGCCCGGCCGGCAGGGTTACGGCTTCGCGGAGCCGATGTCGAGTTCGAGCCGCGCTTCGACCGATTGCGGCTTGCCGCGCACGGTCACGATGAAGGGAGCGGGGCCGCTCGCTCCCTTGGGGCGCTCGACGATCTTGAGCTTCGCCACCACCGTGCCATCGGGCTGTGCCGCCAGCATCGGCCGTCCGAAGGACCACATTCCGGCGCCCTCGACGAAGAGGTCGTGGATCGCGCCGCCCTCGGGCGCCTTCAGCGTCAGCCGCAACGCGGCCTCGCTATGGGTCACGTCGAGGATCGCCAGGCGATCGCTGGCCGCGCCGGGCTTGACCTGGTGCGGGATCAGCGCCTCGAACTGCTCGAGCCGTGGCGAGCTTACCGAGGTCACGCCGGGCTTGAGCCAGAGCCGTGCCTCGCCCTTCGCCGGAACGCAGATCTTGTCGCAGACGGCATAGTCGAGCTTCAGCACCACGGTGACCGGCCGCGTCGGATCGACCGGCTGGACCGAGACCGGAATCACCACCTCGCCGACATAGCCGATGCCGGAGCCGGCTCCGTCCTCGAAGCGTTCCGGCGTCGGCCAGCGCACGTCCAGCCCGCCGACATTCTCCGAGCCGCTCCAGTCGAAGACAGGCGGCACCCCCGCATCGCCTGGGCTGCGCCAATAGGTCTTGAAGCCCGGCGTCATCGCGATCTCGACGCCGATGCGCTGCTTGCCCGACGGGGCGGTGGCGCCGGCGATCAGGCGCATCGACGAATAGGCGGCCTTGGACCACGGCGAAACCGCGGCATCCTGCGCGGAAGCCGGAGAGCCGAGCGCCAGCGCGGCGAGAAGGGTAAGAGCCGTAACGGTTTTCACGGGTTCTGATGTAGGCGATCTTGTCTGGATTTGCGAGGAAGGCGTCGAGGCGGCGGTTTCAGGATTGCGAGAGCGCGGGCGGCACCGACCTTGCCCCGGCATTGCGGCGGGAAAGCGAGGCCTTCCGAGCCGGCGCAAAGGCCGGCGAGGGGGCATGGCGGGCGCCCGGGCTCAAAGAGGTTCCCACCTGCGCCGAACATGCTCTAGCATGCTCTCATGAATCTCGGATCGAACCAGCGCATCAGCGGCCGCAGCTATCTCGACGGGCAGTGCCTCATCGCCATGCCGGGCATGAGCGATCCGCGCTTCGCCCGCAGCGTGGTCTATCTCTGCGCGCATTCCGAGGACGGGGCGATGGGCATCATCGTCAACAAGCCGGCCGCCGACACGCGCTTTCCCGAGCTGCTCGTGCAGCTCGACGTGATTCCGCCCGACCAGGCGATCCGCCTGCCCAGCCAGGTCGAGAAGGTCAAGGTGCTGCGCGGCGGCCCGGTCGAGACCAAGCGCGGCTTCGTCCTGCACAGCGCCGACTTCTTCCTGGAATCGGCGACGCTGCCGATCGACGACGGCATCTGCCTGACCGCGACGCTCGACATCCTGCGTGCCATCGCCGTCGGCAGCGGGCCGGAGAATGCGGTGCTGGCGCTCGGCTATGCCGGCTGGGGGGCAGGGCAGCTCGAGGCGGAGATCCAGTCGAATGGCTGGCTGCACTGCGCCGCCGACCATGCGCTGCTCTTCGACGACGCGCTCGACACCAAATATGCCCGTGCGCTCAGCAAGCTCGGCATCGATCCCGCCTTCCTGTCCAAGGATGCCGGGCACGCCTGAAGAGGCGTTCCAAACTCGCCATGCTCGGGCTCGACCCGAGCATCTCAGGCCGGACGAAACTCCCAAAGGCGCCCTCTCGTCACGAGATTCTCGGATTGCGCTTCGCTCCGCCCGAGAATGACGCCAGGTGGTTACGCCGGCTCGAAGGACGTGCTCGACGCGCCGACCAGGCGCCGCGCTTCCGCGGCCGTCATCGGCTGGCCGAAGGTATAGCCCTGCGCGTACTGGCAGCCGAGCTGATAGAGCTCGATCGCGTCCGATTCGGTTTCGGCACCTTCGGCGACCACGTCCATCCGCAGATCGGCGGCGAGCTGGACGATCGAGCGCAGGATCACCGGCGGCTTGCCGTTGCCCATCTGGCGCACGAAGCTCTGGTCGATCTTGATCGTGTCGAAGGGGAAGCGCTGCAGATAGGACAGCGAGGAATAGCCGGTGCCGAAATCGTCGAGCGACAGGCCCGCGCCGAGGTCGCGGATGCGCGCCAGCATCTGCGCCGCATATTCGGGGTTCTCCATCACCAGGCTCTCGGTGATCTCGAGCTTGAGCGTGCCGGGCAGCACGCGCCGGCGCGCCAGCACGGCCTTGACGTCGCGCAGGAGGTCGTGACGCAGCAGCTGGCGGCTGGAGACGTTGACGCTGGCGAAGATCGGCGGCTCGACCTCGAGCGCGGCCTGCCAGGCCGCGAGCTCGCGCGCGGTGCGGTCCATCACATAGACGCCGAGATCGACGATCAGCCCGGTCTCCTCGGCGATGGCGATGAAATCCTGCGGCAGCAGCCGGCCCTCGCGTGGATGGTCCCAGCGCATCAGCGCCTCGAAGCCGGCGATCGTCCGGTCCTCCAGCCTGACGATCGGCTGGTACATCACCTGGATTTCGCCGCGCTCGATCGCACGGCGCAGGTCGCTTTCGAGCGCCAGCCGGTCGTTGCGGTCGCTGCGCATCGCCGGGACGAAGACCTCGACCAGGTTGCCGCCCTGGTTCTTGGCGTGCGCCATGGCGAGCTCGGCATTCTTCAGCGCGTCGTCCTTGCGCGCCGTCGGCGTGCCGTCGAAGAGGGCGAGGCCGATCGAGGGGGTCAGCACGATCTCGCGCTCGGCGAAGGTGATGGGGGTCGAGACGGCGCGGCGGATCAGCTCGGCCAGGGCCAGGATGCGTTCGGGGTCGCTTTCCGAGACCAGGATCATCGCGAAGATGTCGCCGCCGATCCGGGCCAGCGTGTCCTGGCTGCGCAGAAGCCGGCCGAGGCGCCGCGCCAGCGTCAGCAGGATCGAGTCGCCGGCCGAGAAGCCGACGGATTCGTTGACCTGCTTGAAGCGGTCGATGTCGATGACGATCACGGTCGGGCGGATGGCGTCGTCGGCGCGACTGAAGCCGAACACCGCGGTGAGCCTGTCCTGGAACAGTTCGCGGTTGGGCAGCCCGGTCAGGTTGTCGTGCACCGCGTCGTGCAGCATGCGCTCCTGCGCCGTGCGCTGCTCGGTGACGTCGGCGAGGGTGCCGATGACGCGGATGACCTCGCCGTCCGAGCCGATCACCGGCCGCGCCTTCAGGCTGAACCAGTGATAGGCGCCATTGGCGGCGCGCAGGCGGAAATCCAGCTGCAGTTTGCCGCGGCGCTGCTCGATCACCGCATCGAGCGAGACGCGATAGCGATCGCGGTCGGCGACGTGCATGTGCTCCAGCCAGCGCGCGGCCGACCCTTCGAGCGCGCCCTTCGGCAGGCCGAGCAGCGTCTCGGTCTGCGGCGAGATGAAGATCTTGTCGGCCGAGACGTCCCAGTCGAAGACGAGGTCGCCGGAGCCGGACAGTGCCAGCGCCCGCCGCTCGGTATCGGAGACCAGCCCCTGCGCCAGCGCGCCGCCGGCGAAGGCGTGCTGCACCACCGTGAAGCCGATCAGCAGCACGATCAGCACGAGGCCGCCGATCAGCGCCGGCGGCACGAGGTCGCGCGTGACCTGGCCGACCACGGTGAAGCCCGCCGCGGTCACCCAGACCAGCAGCAGGAACCAGGTCGGGATCAGCATCACCGCCCGCTCGTAGCCATGGGTGGCGAGGTGCAGGATCAGCACGAAGCCGATGGCCGCGACGGCCGCGATCGAGATGCGCGCGATACCGGCAGCCATCGGCGCGTCGAACACGGCGAGGCCGACCAGGCCGGCGAGGCCGAGAATCCAGATGAAGGTGATGTGGCTGTAGCGCACATGCCAGCGCGACAGGTTGAGATAGGCGAACAGGAAGACCAGCAGCGTCGCCGCCAGCACCACCTCGGCGCCGGCGCGGTAGATCCGCTCGATCGCCGGCGTCAGCGGGAAGATGCGCTGGAAGAAGCCGAAATCCAGCCCGGCATAGGCCAGGACCGCCCAGGCCAGCGCCGCCGCGGCGGGGAAGATCACCGCGCCCTTGACCACGAAGATGATGGTCAGGAACAGCGCCAGCAGGCCGGCGATGCCGATGATGATGCCCTTGTAGAGCGTCAGCCCGTTCGTCTTCTGGCGGTAGGCCTCCGGCTCGAACAGATAGAGCTGCGGCAGGTTCGGCGATTTGAGCTCGGCCACGAAGGTTACGGTGGTGCCGGGGTCGAGCGTGATCTGGAAGATATCGGCGTCGGTCGCGTCCTCGCGCTCCGGCCGGAGACCCTGGCTCGCCGTGATCGCCTCGATGCGGCGGTCGCCGAGGTCGGGCCAGATCACGCCGGAGCCGATCAGCCGGTGGAAGGGCGCGACCAGCAGCCGGTCGATCTGCTCGTCGGAATCATTGGTCAGCGCGAACACGATCCAGTCCGGCCGCGCCCCGGATTCGCGCGCCCTGACGGCGATGCGCCGGACGATGCCGTCGGCGCCGGGCGCGGTCGAGATCTGGATGACGTCGCCATCGGATTTGTTGCGCTCGACCACGTCCGTCAGGTCGAGCACCGGCACGTCGAGCGGCACGCGCTGCGCTTCGACCGCGAGTGCCGGCCGCACCAGCGTGAGCAGCGCCAGCAGGAGGCCGAAAACGGCGATGCCGGACCGGAAGAAGCGGAATGTCGATGGCAAGGCGGGCTCTGCGGAGGGCTCTTCAGGCGTGACGGTCAGTGGTATCGGCGGGACGTGGCGAGGGCAAGGCAGGGCCGCCCCGTTCACGGCTTGCGATCGGCTTCGGGCGCGCGGCGCAGCTCGGAGGCCAGGATGCCGTAGAGCAGATGATCGGCCCAGACGCCGTTGATGCGCAGATAGCCGCGCGCCTCGCCTTCGCGCCTGAAGCCGACGCGTTCCAGAAGCCGTCGCGACGGCTCGTTGTGCGGCAGGCAGGCGGCTTCGACGCGATGCAAGGCGAGTTCGGAGAAGGCGAAGTCGAGCGCGCCGCGCACCGCTTCCGTCATGTGGCCTTTGCCGGCATGGCGCTGGCCCATCCAGTAGCCGAGCGTGCAGGCCTGGGCGACGCCGCGCCGGACGAGGCCGAGCGTCAGCCCTCCGAGCAGGGTTTCGCTGCGGGCATCGAGGACGAACAGTGAATAGGCCTCGTCCGTCGCGATCTCGCGGGCGGCGCGCTTGACCCGCAGGCGGAAGGAGGTCCGGGTCAGGTCGTCCTCGCTCCAGACGGGCTCCCACGGCGTGAGGAAATCCCGGCTTTCCATCCGCAGGCTCGCCCAGGCCGCATAGTCGCCGGCGAGCGGGGCGCGCAGGACCAGGTTCCGCGTCCTGATCAGCGGCCGCGCCGGCGGATCGGTGGCGAAGCGGAAGAGCGCCATGGCGGTCAGGCTGCCTGCGTCAGCTGCGCGCGCAGGGCCGTGACCGGCGCCAGGTCGTCGAGGGCGCCGACGGCGGCGACCGTGACGACGCCGTCGAGCAGGGCCCGTCCGGCGGAGCGGACATCGGCGAGGCTGACCGCATCGAGCCGCCGCGCCAGCTCTTCGCGCGGAATTGCCCGGCCGAAGACCAGCACCTGCCGCGCCATCTGCTCGAGCTTGCCGCCGGGGCTCTCCAGGGAGGCGAGCAGGCCGACCTTCATCTGGGCCCGTGCCCGCGCGACCTCCGTCTCGCTGACGTCCTGCGCCGCCTGCCGCAGGCAGTCGAAGGCGACCCCGACCAGCTCGCCGACATCCTCAGGAGCTGTGCCGGCGCTGATCCCGAAGACGCCGCAATCCGAGAAGGGCCAGTGGAAGGCGTCGATCGCATAGGCGAGGCCGCGGCGCTCGCGCACCTCCTGGAACAGGCGCGAGGACAGGCCGCCGCCGAGCACGGCCGAGAAGATCTGCAGCGGATAATGCGCGCCATGGGTGAAGGGCTTGCCGGGGAAGCCGAGTACGACGTGGACCTGCTCCTCGTCGCCGTCGATGCGGGCCTCGCCGCCATGGTAGAGCGCCTGCGTGCGTACGGCGGGAACCGTCTCAGGTTGCGCCGGCAGGTCGGCGAGCGCGGCCTGCGCCAGCGCGACGAGTTCGTCATGGTCGACCGCCCCCGCGGCCGCCAGCACCATGTTGCCGGCATGGTAGTGCCGGCTCAGATAGGCGCGGATCGCCTCGGGCGTGAAGCTCTTCACCGTCTCCGCCGTGCCGAGGATCGGCCGGCCGAGCGGCTGCTCCGGGAAAGCGGCCTGCAGGAAGCGGTCATAGACCAGATCGTCCGGCGTATCCTGCACGGCGCCGATCTCCTGCAGGATCACGCCCTTCTCGCGCGCCAGCTCCTCCTCGCTGAGGGCCGGTTGCGTCAGGATGTCGGCGAGGATGTCGACGGCGAGCGGCAGGTCCTGGCCGAGCACGCGGGCGGTGTAGCAGGTGTATTCGACCGACGTCGCGGCATTGAGATCGCCGCCGACGCTCTCGATCTCCTCGGCGATCTGGAGCGCCGTGCGCCGGGTGGTGCCCTTGAAGGCCATGTGCTCGAGCAGATGGGCAAGGCCGTGCTCGTGCGGCAGCTCGTCGCGCGCCCCAGCGCCGATCCAGATGCCGAGCGAGACGGTCGAGGCATGGGCCATGCGCTCGGAGACGATGCGCAGCCCCGACGGCAGCGTCGTCAGGCTGACGGCCGGATCGTGACCGGGCTCGCCCGGCCTGGCGAGCTTCTCCGCCTTGGACTTGAGCGTCTTGGCCGGGCTCATGCCGCCACGCTCCTGACGGCCCGGGCTCGCTCGGCGATGAAGCGTTCCAGCCGGCCCTGATCGTTCGGCAGCAGGCTGGAGCGCTCCTCGCGCTCCATCAGGTCGGAGAGATGGGCGGGCAGGGCGGGGGTGACGCCGCTCGCGGCGGCGACGGCGGCCGGGAACTTGGCCGGGTGGGCGGTGCCGAGCGCGATCACCGGCGTCGCCGGGTCGGCCTGCAGCGCCTTGCGGGCGGCTGCGACGCCGACTGCGCTGTGCGGATCGAGCAGATAGCCGGCCTCCCGCCAGGTCGTGCCGATCTCGGCCGCGATCGAGGCCTCGTCCTGCGCGACGGCGTCGAAATCGGCGCGGATGCGGGCGAGCGGTTCCGGTCCGATCTCGAAGCGGCCGGACTGAGCCAGCGACTGCATCAGCCGGCGCACCGCTGCGCCGTCGCGGCCATGCGCCTCGAACAGCAGGCGCTCGAAATTCGAGGAGATCTGGATATCCATCGAAGGCGAGGTCGTCGCGGCGACGCCGCGCATCTCGTAGACGCCGGTGTCGAGCGTGCGCGCCAGGATGTCGTTGCTGTTCGTGCCGATCACCAGGCGGCCGATCGGCAGCCCCATCCGCTTGGCGACCCAGCCGGCGAGGATGTCGCCGAAATTGCCGGTCGGAACCGCGAAGGAGACCGGCCGGTGCGGCCCGCCGAGCGCGACCGCCGCGGTGAAGTAATAGACGACCTGCGCCGCGATCCGCGCCCAGTTGATCGAGTTGACGCCGGACAGGCGAAGCTCGTCGCGGAAGGCGTGGTGGTTGAACAGCGCCTTCACCAGGTTCTGGCAGTCGTCGAAGGTGCCCTCGATCGCGATGGCGTGGACATTGTCGGCCCGGGTCGTCGTCATCTGCCGGCGCTGCACGTCGGAGACGCGGCCATGCGGGTAGAGGATGAAGACGTCGACGCGCTCCAGCCCCTTGAAGGCGTCGATCGCGGCGCCGCCCGTGTCGCCGGACGTCGCGCCGACGATGGTGGCGCGCTCGCCGCGCTGCGCCAGCACATGGTCCATCAGCCGGCCGAGCAGCTGCATCGCCACATCCTTGAAGGCGAGCGTCGGCCCATGGAACAGCTCGAGCGAGAACAGGTTGTCGCCGAGCTGGACGAGCGGGCAGACCGCCGGATGGCGGAACGTGGCATAGGCCTGGGCGATCATCGTCTTGAGCGCGTCGGCCGCGATGTCGCCATCGGCGAGCGCGCCGACGACGCGCTCCGCGACCGCGGCATAGGGCTTGCCGGCGAAGCCGGCGATCTCCTGCGCGCCGAAGCGCGGCAGAGCTTGCGGCAGATAGAGGCCGCCGTCACGGGCGAGACCGGCGAGCAGCGCATCGGCGAAGGAGAGCGACGGCGCCTCGCCGCGGGTCGAAATATGCAGCACGGTTCTTGTTCTCGAATGTCGTGCTGATCCTATAGGCCTGTTGGCAAAGGAGGGCAAAGCCCGGCTGCGCAACCCGGCCGGTCGTCATCAGCCTTCGTCCCGAGGAGCAGGCGCAGCTTGCGTCTCGCAGGAGGCTCCGGCTGCTTCGGGAGCCTTCTGCGAGACACCCTCCGGCGGAGCGCCCCTCGGGACGAGGGCTGGAGGGTATGCACGCGCTTCATTCCGTCTGCGCCGGTTTCGCGCGCGCCTGCCGGGCATAAGCTCCGAACACCCCGATCAGCGTCAGCGCGAGCCCCCACCAGGTCAGGGCGTACTGGAGATGATTGTCCGGGATGCGGGCGATGAGCTCCCTGGCGTCGACGCCGGCAGGCGGCGTCAGCCCGTCGCCCTGGCGCTCGGCCTCGAGATAGAAGGGCGCGACCGTCCCGATGCCGAGCGCCGCCGCGATGGCGGCCGGATCGCGCGTGTAGAATTCACGTTTCCCCGGCAGGTCGGCCGGCGTGAAGCTGCCGCGCTCTTCCGGCGCGCGCAGGAAGCCCGTGACCGTCGCCGGGCCGCTCGCCGGCGCGACCGTCGCGAAGCGGTCCTCGGGCACGAAGCCGCGATTGATGAGGATGGTCGCGCCGTCCTCGAGCCGGAAGCCCTGGAAGACCCAGCGCCCGAAGCCGGAGAGCTGGCGCGAGCCGGGCGGCCCGGCGGCGATCGTGGTGCGCACGCTGGCGATGCCGTCGAGATAGCTGCCCCTGGCGGCGGAGCGGGTGAGGTCCAGCGCCGCAAGGTCGAGCCGCGGCCATTCGCCGGCCGGGGGCAGCGGCGCTGCCGGGCCCTGCGCCTGCGTCTCCAGCCGGCTGATGAAGGCGCGCTTCTCGCCCATGCGCTGCCATTGCCAGGCGCCGAGGCCGCAGAGCACGGCGACGCCGACGACGGTCAGCACCGCCGGCAGCAGGAGCCTGGGCCGGGCAGGGGCAGCCGGGCGGCTCACTTCTCCAGCCTGCCTTCCTCGGCCCGGTGGGTGTATTGCAGCGCGACGGCGAGCCCCTTCATCGGTCGCAGCAGGCCGAGGCATGTGACGAGCGCCAGCGGCAGCCAGAGCAGCAAATGCAGCCAGATCGGCGGCGTGTAGGCGATCTCGACATAGAGCGCGAGCCCGAGCACCAGGAAGCCGGCGATCAGCATGATGAAGACCGCCGGCCCGTCGGCCGAATCGGCGAAGGCGAAATCGAGCCCGCAGGCGGTGCAGCGCGGCTTGAGCTTGAGATAGCCGTCGAACAGCTTGCCCTCGCCGCAGCGCGGGCAGCGGCCGGCCAGCCCCGTCGAGAAGGGCGAGGGCGGCGTGATCTGCGGCTCGGCCATGACAGCCTCCTGTTACGCAAAAGGGCGGCCTCGCGGCCGCCCCTTGTCAAGGTTCGCGACCGCTTCCGGCCCGGGACCTAGTGGGCTGCCGGCGTGCCGGCGCCCCAGACATAGATCGAGGCGAACAGGAACAGCCAGACGACGTCGACGAAATGCCAGTACCAGGCGGCGAACTCGAAGCCGAGATGCTGATCCGGCTTGAAGTGGCCGAGATAGGCGCGCCACAGGCAGATCGCCAGGAAGATGGTGCCGATGATGACATGGAAGCCGTGGAAGCCGGTCGCCATGAAGAAGGTCGCGCCGTAGATGTTGCCCTTGAAGGCGAAAGCGGCGTGCGCGTACTCGTAGGCCTGGCAGGTGGTGAACAGGATGCCGAGGATCACGGTCAGCCACAGGCCCTGCTTCAGACCCTTCCGGTCGCCCTGGATCAGCGCGTAATGCGCCCAGGTCACGGTCGTGCCGGAGGTCAGCAGGATCAGCGTGTTGAGCAGCGGCAGGTGCCAGGGGTCGAAGGTCTGGATGCCCTTCGGCGGCCAGTGCCCGCCGGTGAACTCGGCGCGGGCGTACTGGATCTGCTCGCCGGTGAACAGGCTGGCGTCGAAATAGGCCCAGAACCAGGCGACGAAGAACATCACCTCGGAGGCGATGAACATCAGCATGCCGTAGCGGTGATGCAGCTGCACCACGCGGGTGTGGTGGCCTTCCCTCTCCGCCTCGCGGATCACGTCCATCCACCAGGCGAGCATGGTGTAGAGCACGCCGAGCAGGCCCACGCCGAAGACCAGCGGGCCGATATGCATGCCGGCGACCGGCAGCGCCTTCATCCACATCACCGCGCCGATGGCGAGCACGGTCGCGCTGGCGGCGCCGACGAGCGGCCACGGGCTGGGATCGACGAGGTGGTAGTCGTGATGCTTGGTATGGGCCTCGGCCATCGTCCTCAAATCTCCGCGTCCGACAGAATGCAGCGCTCGTCGCGCAGCTTTATAGTTTCGATTGGTTGCCGTCACCCTTGCTCTCGGCCACCGGCTGCCCGTTCTTCGACGGGAAGTAGGTGTAGGACAGGGTGATCGATTTCAGGCTTGCGAGCTCGCGGTTCGCCTCGAGCTCGGGGTCGATGTAGAACACGACCGGCGCCTCGATGCTTTCGCCCGGCTGCAGCGTCGTCTCGGTGAAGCAGAAGCACTGGATCTTGACGAAATGGGCGCCCGCCTGGTTCGGCTGGACATTGTAGGTCGCGATCCCGGTCATCGGCCGCGACGAGGTGTTGGTGATCTTGTAGAACACCGTCTGCGTCACGCCGAGCTGCGCCTGGATCTCGGTCTTCTCGGCCTCGAAGCGCCAGCCCAGCGCGGGGGCGACATTGGCGTCGAACGCCACCGAGACGACCCGCTCGCTGGTCTTGCCGGTGGCGGCGGTGCCGACCATCGGCGTGCCGGCGAAGCCGGTGACCTTGCAGAACAGGTTGTAGAGCGGCACCGCGGCGAAGGAGAGCCCGGTCATGGCGAGCACGGCGGCGCTGCAGGCGATGACGGTGCGGCGGTTCCTGGAAGCGGCGCTCATGGCGTCACAGCGGGCGGTTGAGGATCGCCGGACCGGTCTTGGCCAGCGTCACGATGAAGAAGAACAGCACGAGCCCGCCGAGCACGAGCGCGAGCGCGACCGAACGGCGGTTGCGCCGCGCCATGTCCTCCGGCGAGAACGGCGCCGGCGGCTGCTTGCGATCCTGCGGGTCCTGGCTCATCCCAGCACCTTGGGCAGCGCCCACATCAGGCCGAGCCCGTTCTCGGCGAGCAGTACGGCGAAGAGCAGGAAGAGATAGAGGATCGAGAAACCGAACAGGGCATAGGCCGCCTTGCTCGCCGCCTCGCCCTCGGTGACGCGCAGCACCCGAAGCGACAGGCCGATCATGGCGAGCCCGGTCACGGCCGAGACGAGGAGATAGATCAGCCCGCCGAAGCCCATCAGCGCAGGCAGCACCGCGACCGGAGCCAGAACCAGCGTATAGGCGACGATCTGGCGCCGCGTCGCGGCCGGGCCGGCGACATTGGGCAGCATCGGGATGCCGGCGCGGGCGTAATCGCCGGACTTCACCAGCGCGAGCGCCCAGAAATGCGGCGGCGTCCACAGGAAGATGATGGCGAAGAGGACGATCGAGGTCAGGCCGAAATCGCCGGTGACCACCGCCTCGCCGATCATCGGCGGAAAGGCGCCGGCGGCGCCACCGATGACGATGTTCTGCGGCGTCGCCCGCTTCAGCCACATCGAATAGACGACGGCGTAGAAGAAGATGGTGAAGGCCAGCATCGCCGCCGAGAGCAGATTGGCGACGAGGCCGAGCACCAGCACGGAGCCGACCGAGAGGGTCAGCCCGAAGGCGAGCGCCTCGGAGGGCAGGATGCGGCCGGCGGGGATCGGCCGGCCGGCGGTGCGCGCCATCACCGCGTCGATGTCGGCATCCCACCACATGTTGAGGCAGCCGGAGGCGCCGGCACCGACCGCGATCGCCAGCAGCGCGGCGAAGCCGATGACCGGGTTGACCGTGCCCGGCGCCGCCACCATGCCGCCGAGCGCGGTCACCACGACCAGGAACATCACGCGGGGCTTGAGCAGCGCGAAGAAGTCGCGGGCCTCGCCGGTGGAACTCAGCGCGAGGCGGTCGTCAGCCTGGGAAATCTGATCGAAGGCAGCAGACATCGATACTCGTTCGCTTCAACTCGGTGTGGATGCCCGCGGGCATCGTCTACGGGATCCGCCCGTCTCCGGAACGCCTCGGATCAGGCGCTCGGGGGAAGGGCGGCGGCGGGCGGTGACGCCCGCCGCCTGAAGGTCAGTGGTCCGAGCCGGCGATGCGCGGCAGGGTCTCGAACTGGTGGAAGGGCGGCGGCGAGGACAGGGTCCACTCCAGCGTGGTCGCGCCTTCGCCCCAGGGGTTGTTGCCGGCGAGCTCCTTCCTGGAGAAGGCGACGACGATGCCGAAGAGCCAGATCAGGAGACCGGCCGCGAAGATGTACGAGCCGATCGAGGACCAGAAGTGCCAGCCGGCGAAGGCGTCCGGATAGTCGACATAGTGGCGCGGCATGCCGGCGAGCCCGAGGAAGTGCTGCGGGAAGAACAGCAGGTTCGCGCCGATGAAGGCGACCCAGAAGTGCAGGCGGCCGATCCAGTCCGGGATGATGTAGCCGCTCATCTTCGGGAACCAGTAGTAGAAGCCCGCGAAGATGCCGAACACGGCGCCGAGCGACAGCACGTAGTGGAAGTGGGCCACCACGTAATAGGTCGCATGCAGCGAGCGGTCGAGGCCGGCATTGGCCAGCACCACGCCGGTGACGCCGCCGACGGTGAACAGGAAGATGAAGCCGATCGCCCAGACCATCGGCGCGGTGAAGCGCAGGCTGCCGCCCCACATCGTCGCGATCCAGGAGAAGATCTTCACGCCGGTCGGCACCGCGATCACCATCGTCGCGAAGACGAAATAGCGCTGCGTGTTGAGCGACAGGCCGACCGTGTACATGTGGTGGGCCCAGACGATGAAGCCGACCACGCCGATCGCGACCATGGCGTAGGCCATGCCGAGATAGCCGAAGATCGGCTTCTTGGAGAAGGTCGAGATGATGTGGCTGATGATGCCGAAGGCCGGCAGGATCATGATGTAGACTTCGGGGTGGCCGAAGAACCAGAACAGGTGCTGGTAGAGCACCGGGTCGCCGCCGCCGGCCGGGTCGTAGAAGGTCGTGCCGAAATTGCGGTCGGTCAGCAGCATGGTGATCGCGCCGGCCAGCACCGGCAGCGCCAGCAGCAGCAGGAAGGCGGTGACCAGCACGCCCCAGGCGAACAGCGGCATCTTGTGCATGGTCATGCCGGGCGCGCGCATGTTCAGGATGGTCGTGATGAAGTTGATCGCGCCCAGGATCGAGGCCGCGCCGGCGAGGTGCAGCGACAGGATGCCGAAATCGACCGACGGGCCGGGATGCCCGGTCGAGGCGAAGGGCGGATAGACCGTCCAGCCGGTGCCGACGCCGTGCGCGCCCGGGGCGCCCTCGACGAACATCGAGATCAGCAGCAGGATCAGCGCCGCGACCGTCAGCCAGAACGAGATGTTGTTCATGCGCGGGAACGCCATGTCCGGCGCGCCGATCATCAGCGGCACGAACCAGTTGCCGAAGCCGCCGATCACCGCGGGCATGACCATGAAGAAGATCATGATCAGGCCGTGGCCGGTGACGAAGACGTTGTAGCTCTGGCCGTTGGCGAAGATCTGCAGGCCCGGCTCCTGGAGCTCGATGCGCATCATGATCGACAGGAAACCGCCGATCAGGCCCGAGATGACCGCGAAGATCAGGTAGAGCGTGCCGATGTCCTTGTGGTTGGTGGACAGCAGCCAACGCCGCCAGCCCGTCGGATGGGCGTGCTCGTGGGCGTGGGCGTCGTCATGCCCGTGACCGTGGACGTGGGGAGCCGCGGTAGCCATGGATTTCGTCTCCTCCTGCGAATTCGGTTCGCGTGAGTTCTTTACAAGAGTGTCGGGTTCAGCGGGTCGCTGCGGCGACCTTGCTGGCGGCGTCGGCCGCATTGGCGAACTTCTGCTTCGCTTCCGCGAGCCAGGCCGTGTAGCGCTCCTGGCTGACGACGCGGATGGCGATCGGCATGAAGGCGTGGTTCTGGCCGCAGATGAACGAGCACTGGCCGTAGAAGATGCCCTCGCGATCGGCCCTGAACCAGGTTTCGTTCAGGCGGCCGGGGATGGCGTCGATCTTCACGCCGAAGGCCGGCAACGCGAATTTGTGGATGACGTCGGCGCCGGTGACCTGCAGGCGGACGACCTTGCCGACCGGAACGACCGCCTCGTTGTCGACGGCGAGCAGGCGCGGCGCCTCGGATTCGGCGATCTTCTTGGTCTGGATCGCCTCGGCGCGCTGCTTCTCGTCGAGCATCAGCGAATCGAAGCCGAAGGCGGCGCCGTCCTGCGGGTATTCGTAGGACCAGTACCACTGCTTGCCGGTGACCTTCACCGTCACGTCCGCCTTGGGAACCTCGAGCTGCAGCTTGAGCAGGCGGAAGGAGGGGATGGCGATGACGACCAGGATCAGCACCGGGATGATGGTCCAGGCCACCTCGAGCAGGGCATGGTGCGTCGTCTTGGAGGGGACCGGGTTGGCCTTCTCGTTGAAGCGGAAGACCACATAGACCAGCAGCGCCAGCACGAAGAGCGTGATGACGGTGATCAGGATGTTCACCCAGTCGTGGAACCAGTGGATGAAGGTCGCGACCTCGGTGGCGGCCGGCTGCAGGTTCACCTGCCAGGGCAGGGGCATGCCGTTCTGAGCCGATGCGATGGCCGGCGCGAACGCCACCAGAGCCGCAGCGAGGGCTGCCAGCGCGTTCCTGGGAGGAATGGTCACAAATCGCATCGGTCCGACATAGCTCCTGTGATGCCGCGCGATCCGCCTCCGTCAGCTTCAAGGCAGGCGCGCGCCGGGAAGGCCACGTCTGGCTGCCCCGGTTCTTCGGGATTGCGATAAATCAAAGATCACGCTTGCGCCAGTGGGGTAATGGCACGCTGCGGCATAGTCCGTGCGGCATAAGTACGCGACATCTGCTGGATGTCGGCGATCGATCGCGGCTGTCTGCTTTCCGCCCACCTCGGGTTCGGCATCCGGGCCCAGGTGATCCTTCGCCTTGACAGGAATCGGGACCCATGGTCGGAACGCACTCTCGCTTGGCGGGGGCGCCGTTCGGCGTGGGTATGCGCGCATCCCCACGCCCATCAGGAGGAGGACAGGGATGCGCTCATCTATCGGTCCCGTGGCCGCGGCGCTCGCCGTCCTCGGCTGCGGCTTGCTCTCGGCTGCGCCCGCCGCTGCCCAGGGCGCCGTGCGCGCCACCCATGGCGACTGGCAGATGCGCTGCGAGACCCCGCCCGGAGCCAAGGCCGAGCAGTGCGCGCTCGTGCAGAACGTCGCAGCCGAGGATCGGCCGAATCTCACCTTGCTGGTGATCGTATTGAAGACGGCCGATCACAAGAGCCGCCTGCTGCGCGTCGTCGCGCCGCTCGGCGTGCTCCTCCCGTCCGGCCTCGGCCTCAAGATCGACGACAAGGACATCGGCCGTGCCGGCTTCGTGCGCTGCCTGACCACCGGCTGCGTCGCCGAGGTGGTGATGGACGACACCTTGCTCGGCCAGCTCAAGGGCGGCAAGAACGCCACATTCATCGTGTTTCAGACGCCGGAGGAAGGGGTCGGCATTCCGGTTTCTCTGAACGGATTCGGCCCCGGCGTGGAGGCTTTGCCGTGATTGATCGCTTCGCTGGCCGCATCGGCCGGTTCGCTCTGCCCGCTGCCCTGGCGCTTGTGCTCGCCGGCTGCGGCTCATCGGGTTCGTCGGGCACCGGCGAGCCCAGCGCCGCGCAGAAGCTCGGCAATATCCTCGTCTTCCAGTCGACCACGCCGCCGCCGGCCAACCAGCTGCCGACCGATGACGACGTCTATTTCGTCTGCCCGCAGGTGATCGTCGCCGATGGCGGTGCCGCGATCCGGGCCCAGTCGGGGCCGGACAGCGGCAGCCTGCGCAGCCAGGTCTCGATCACGACGGTCGCGCGCGAGTGCACGCCGGTCGGAAAGGATGGCGGCTTCACGCTCAAGGTCGGCACCGAAGGCCGCGTCCTGATCGGTCCCGCCGGCAGCCCCGGCAGCTATGGTGCGACGCTGATCGTCCAGGTGATGCGCAACAACCAGGTCGTCGCCCGGCGCAGCGCCCGCGTCGGCGGCTCGATCCCGCACGGCCAGACGGGCGTCGACTTCTCGCATGTCGAGAGCAACATCAGCGTTCCGGCCGGTTCCGGCGATGTCGAGATCATCGTCGGCCTGAGCCCGGGCGGCGGCGAACCCGCCCGGCGCCGGCGCAGGTGATCCGCACGCTGGCGTGAATTCAGGCGGGCGGGCCGATTGACTTGGCCTCTCGCTCGTCTATTGCTGGCTCAGCCGTATCATCCCCGCGGGAGAGACCGGCGCAGGACCGCACGGGTCCGGCGCCGGCGCCGAAGGCGCAACCGCCCCGGAAACGCTCAGGCCTTAAGGACCGCGCGGGAGTTGGCACTCTGGAAAGCGGCGGAGCGACGTTCCGCCCACCGACGGGGGTAACCTGCCTCGGCCGCTGGCCCGCAGGGAAATCTCTCAGGTCCCGGGACAGAGGGGGCGCGCTCCGGGCGAATCCGTCCGGGGTCCGCGCTCGATTCTGGAAGGGACGCCATGGCTGCCGCAGCCGACACTGCAAGCTCCGAGCCGCTGCTCGAGACGCCGCTCCACGCCCGTCATGTCGCGCTGGGCGCGCGCATGGTGCCGTTCGCGGGTTACGACATGCCGGTGCAGTATCCCACCGGCATCATGACCGAGCACAACTGGACGCGCGAGAATGCCGGCCTGTTCGACGTCTCCCATATGGGCCAGGCCTTCCTCATCGGCCCCGACCATGAGACGACGGCCCGCGCGCTCGAGGCGCTGATCCCGGCCGACATCGTCAACCTGCCGCCCGGCAAGCAGCGCTATTCGCAGCTGCTGAACGAGGAGGGCGGCATCCTCGACGACCTGATGGTGACGCGCTCGGCCGATCCGGACGAGGACGGCGCGCTGCTGCTCGTCGTCAACGCCGCCTGCAAGACTGCCGACTACGCCCATATCGAGGCGCGCCTTCCCGCCAATGTGAAGCTGGTCAAGGCCGAGCATCGCGGCCTGATCGCCCTGCAGGGGCCCAAGGCCGAGCAGGCGCTGGCGGCGCTCAATCCCGAGGTCGCGGGGATGCCGTTCATGAGCTTGCGCACGCTGAAGCTCGGCGGCGTCAAGGCCAATGTCAGCCGCTCCGGCTATACCGGCGAGGACGGCTACGAGATCTCGGCCGCGGCCGACCGGATCGGCGAGATCTGGGACACGCTCCTGCTCGATCCGGGCGTGAAGCCGATCGGGCTCGGCGCGCGCGATTCGCTGCGCCTCGAGGCGGGCCTCTGCCTCTACGGCCACGACATCGACACCACCACCTCGCCGGTCGAGGCGGCGCTGACCTGGTCGATCCAGAAGCGCCGGCGCGAGGAGGGCGGCTTCCCGGGCGCGGCCCGCATCCAGCGCGAATTCGCCGAAGGGGTCGCGCGCGTCCGTGTCGGCCTCCTGCCGGAAGGTCGGGCCCCGGCGCGCGAGGGCGCCGAGATCGCGACCGCAGACGGTGCGATCGTCGGCAAGGTCACCTCGGGCGGCTTCGGCCCGACGCTGAACGGCCCCTGCGCCATGGGCTACGTCGCCAGGGAGCATTCCGCGCCCGGCACCAGGCTCGACCTGATCGTGCGCGGCAAGCCGCTGCCGGCGACCGTCGCCGCGATGCCCTTCGTTCCCAACCGCTACAAGCGCTGAGCTTCACATCGTTCCGCCGGAGGACACCATGGCCGATACCCGCTACACCAAGGACCACGAATACATCCGCATCGAGGGCGATACCGGCACGGTCGGCATCACCGACTACGCCCAGGGCCAGCTCGGCGACGTCGTCTTCGTCGAGCTGCCGGCGCTCGGCAAGGCGCTGAGCAAGGGCGGCGAGGCCGCCGTGGTCGAGAGCGTCAAGGCGGCGTCCGAGGTCTACGCGCCGGTCTCCGGCGAGGTGGTCGCCGTCAACAGCGAGCTCGAGGCGGCGCCGGGCACCGTCAACGAGGACCCGGCCGGCAAGGGCTGGTTCGTCAAGCTCAGGCTCGCCGATGCCTCCGAGCTCGACGGGCTGATGAGCGAGGCCGAGTACCAGGACTACATCAAGACGCTGTGAACTGACCGCTGGCGCGTCATTCTCGTCCGGAGATCCGAGAATCTCCGGACGAGCAGGCACTGGTTGAAGAGATGCTCGGGTCAAGCCCGAGCATGACGCCATTCAAGGAACTCCCATGCGCTATCTCCCCCTCACAGAGACCGACCGCGAGGACATGCTCGCGCGCATCGGCGTCCCCGATGTCGATGCGCTCTTCTCCGACGTGCCCAGGGGCAAGCTGCTCGAGCAGCTGCTCGATCTGCCGCGCGCCAAGGGCGAGCTCGAGGTCGAGCGCATCCTCGGGCGGATGTCGGCGAAGAACACGGCGGCGGGTTCGGTGCCGTTCTTCGTCGGGGCGGGGGCCTACAAGCACCATGTTCCGGCGACGGTCGACCATCTGATCCAGCGCTCGGAATTCCTGACCAGCTACACGCCCTATCAGCCCGAGATCGCCCAGGGCACGCTGCAATATCTCTTCGAGTTCCAGACGCAGGTCGCGGCGCTGACCGGCATGGAGGTCGCCAACGCCTCGATGTATGACGGCTCGACCGGCACGGCCGAGGCGGTGCTGATGGCGCATCGCGTCACCAGGCGGCGCAAGGCGGTGCTCTCCGGCGGGCTGCATCCACACTATGCCCAGGTCGTCGAGACCCTGTCCGGGATGGCCGATGACGAGGTCGTGGCGCTCGCGCCCGATGTCCGCGCCGGCGAGGACATCCTCGGCCAGATCGACGACAGCGTCTCCTGCGTCGTCGTGCAGTCGCCCGACGTCTTCGGCAATCTGCGCGACCTCAAGCCCATCGCCGAGAAGGCGCATGCCCATGGCGCGCTGCTGATCGCGGTCTTCACCGAGGTCGTCTCGCTCGGCGCGGTGACGCCGCCCGGCGCACAGGATGCCGACATCGTCGTCGGCGAGGGCCAGTCGATCGGCAATGCCCTGAACTTCGGCGGCCCCTATGTCGGCCTCTTCGCCGCCAAGGCGAAATATGTCCGCCAGATGCCGGGCCGGCTCTGCGGCGAGACGGTCGATGCGGATGGCCGCCGCGGCTTCGTGCTGACGCTGTCGACGCGCGAGCAGCATATCCGCCGCGACAAGGCGACCTCGAACATCTGCACCAATTCCGGCCTGTGCGTGCTGGCCTTCACCATCCACATGACCCTGCTCGGCCAGGCCGGCCTGACCCGGCTCGCCGAGGTCAACCACGCCAACGCGGTCAAGCTCGCCGACCTGCTCGCCGGCGTGAACGGCGTCGAGGTCCTGAACGAGAGCTTCTTCAACGAGTTCACCGTGAAGCTGGCGAGGCCGGCGGCGCAGGTGGCCGAGGCTCTGGCCGAAAAGGGCATTCTCGCCGGCGTCCCGGTCTCCCGCCTGATCCCGGGCGCCGGGCTCGACGATCTCCTGATCGTCGCCAACACCGAAGTGAACACGGATGAAGACCGGGCGGCGCTGGTTGCGGCGCTGAAGGAGGTGCTGTGATGCTGAACCGTCAGGGACGCCCGACCCAGGCCGGCGAGGGCGAGAGCCAGCACCACGAGACCTTCACCGGCAACCGTGCGCTCGAGCAGATCGAGCCGCTGATCTTCGAGATCGGCCATCACGAGACCACCGGCGTCGACATCGAGAAGCCGGCGCCGTTCGCGAGCCGCCTCGGCAAGCATGCCCGCCAAGGCGAGATCGGCCTGCCCGGCCTCTCCGAGCCCGAGGCGATGCGCCATTACGTCCGTCTCAGCCAGAAGAATTACGGCATCGATACCGGCCTCTTTCCGCTCGGCTCCTGCACGATGAAGCACAATGCCCGCCTCAACGAGAAGATGGCGCGGCTGCCGGGCTTCGCCGACGTGCACCCGCTGCAGCCGGTCTCGACCGTGCCGGGCGCGCTCGAATTGATGCTGGAGCTCGCCCGCTATCTGATGACGCTGACCGGCATGCCGGCGGTGGCGCTGTCGCCCAAGGCGGGCGCCCATGGCGAAGCCTGCGGCATGATGGCGATCAAGGCCGCGATCGCCGCCAGGGGCGAGGGCGCGACCCGCAACGTCGTGCTGGTTCCCGAATCGGCGCATGGCACCAACCCGGCGACGGCGGCGCTGGTCGGCTTCTCGGTGAAGCCGGTTCCGGCCCGGCCGGATGGCACCGTCGCGGTCGAGGACGTCAGGGCGCTGCTCGGCCCCGAGGTCGCGGCGATCATGCTCACCAACCCGAACACCTGTGGCATCTTCGAGCCGCAGATCGTCGAGATCGCCGCGGCGATGCACGCGGCCGGCGCCTATTTTTACTGCGACGGTGCCAATTTCAACGCGATCGTCGGCAAGGCGCGCCCGGGCGATCTCGGCGTCGACGCCATGCACATCAACCTGCACAAGACCTTCTCGACGCCGCATGGCGGCGGCGGCCCGGGCGCCGGCCCGGTCGTGCTCTCGGAGCGGCTGGCCCCTTTCGCGCCGGTGCCGTTCATCCACGTCGAGAAGGGCAAGTCGCGCCTCGTCGAGCACAAGGCCGATGCGCCCGCGGGCAACGATCCATTCGGCCGCATGACCGCCTTCCACGGCCAGATGGGGATGTATGTCCGTGCGCTCGCCTATATGCTCAGCCACGGCGCCGACGGCATGAAGCAGGCCTCGGAAGACGCCGTGCTCAACGCCAACTACATCCGCGCCGGCCTCGCCGACCTGATGTCGCTGCCCTTCCCGGACCACCCCTCGATGCACGAGGCGCTGTTCGACGACGACTGGCTGAAGGGCACCGGCGTCTCGACGCTCGACTTCGCCAAGGCGATGATCGACGAGGGTTACCACCCGATGACGGTGTACTTCCCGCTCGTGGTCCACGGCGCCATGCTGATCGAGCCGACCGAATCCGAGTCGAAGGCCTCGCTCGACCTGTTCATCGCGACGCTGCGCGACCTCGCCATGGCGGCCAGGGGCAACGACAAGAGCCGCTTCACCTCGGCGCCTCACCATGCTCCGATCCGCCGTCTCGACGAGACCCGGGCCGCGCGCCAGCCGGTGCTGAAATGGGAGAGGCCCGCGCCCGTGCAGCAAGCGGCGGAGTAGAGGCGACGAAAGGGCAGGGCCCGGCGGCCGCTGCCCTTTCGTCACCGGGTCAGCCTGCCTTAAGGCTTCCTTGACCATATGCGAGGGAAGCTTCCGACGGCGTGTATGTTCGCGCCTTGGAAGCTGGCCCATGTATCGCGTTTGCCTTCGCCATGTCCTCGCCGCCGCGGTCTCCTTCGCGGCGATGCTCTCGGCGTCCCGCGCCGAGGAGCCGGGCTATGGCCCCAGGACCTATGACCGCACGCTCGAGGCGCTGATCGCGCATGAGGACATCGCCGGCCGCGGCGGCTGGCCGAAGGTGCCGGGCAGCGCGACGGCGCTGAAGCCCGAATCGCAGGGGCCGGATGTCGCCCTGCTCAAGCAGCGCCTGATGCTGAGCGGCGACCTGCCGCCGGCCGCCCTGCCGGGCGACGTCTATGATGACGTCGTGATCGCCGCGGTGAAGCGTTTCCAGCGTCGTCACGGCCTGTCAGAGCTCGGCACCGTCGGGCGCCTCACCCTGAAGGCGCTGAACGTGCCGGTCGAGGTCCGCCTCAACCAGCTCACCGCGACGCTGGAGCGGCTCAAGGGCAACGGCTTCAGCTTCACCGAGCGCTATGTCGTGGTGAACATTCCCGGCGCCAGCGCCGAGGCGGTGGAGAACGGTGCCGTCCAGCGCCGCCACCTCGCCGTCGTCGGCCGGCCCGACCGTCCCTCGCCGGTGCTCCAGGCCAGCATCACCTCGGTCAACCTCAACCCGTACTGGACGGTGCCGATGTCGATCGTGAAGGCCGACATCATCCCGCACATGCGCAAGGATCCGGGCTTCGTCGCCAAGTCGAACATGAAGCTGCTCGGCGCCGAGAACCGCGAGATCGACCCGGCGAGCGTCAACTGGGCGAGCCTGAGCAGTCCCTATTTCTATGTCCGGCAGGAGCCGGGGCCGAGCAATTCGCTCGGCCAGCTCAAGATCGACATGCCGAACAGCGAGGCGGTCTACATGCACGACACGCCGAAGAAATCGCTGTTCCGCAACGATGTCCGCTTCAACTCCTCCGGCTGCGCCCGGATCGAGGGCGTGCGCGATCTGGCGGCCTGGCTGCTGGACGGCACGGAATGGACGCCGGCGGCGATCGAGGCCGAGATCGCCAAGGGCGAGCGCAGGAACATCCCGCTGAAGAAGGCGGTGCCGGTCGCCTGGGTCTACATGACCGGCTGGCAGGACGCCGAGGGGCTCGTGCAGTTCCGCGACGACATTTACGGGCTCGACACGCCCCAGGGCATCGTCACCTCGACGATCCAGCCGCGCCGGCCCAGGCCCAGGCCCGCCGCGGCGCCGGCGGCGCCCGCCATGGCGAAGCTGCCGCAGCCCGTCGGGAGGCCCGCCGCGCCGAAGGCCGCAGCGGCTCCCGCCTCCGCGCCGCTCCCGCCGCCGGGAACGGCCGTCGCCATTCAATAGGGCGGGCGTCTCAGCCTCGTTCTACATGGCAGACATGAAAACGCCGCGGCCTGAAGGCCGCGGCGTTGTTCGTCTGGTCGTCCGGGAGCGGCGGCTCAGTTGAGCTTGGCGCGCACGTCCTTCAGCCCGGCGGCGATCAGCTCGGCGCCGGCCTTGCCGGCGACCTGGCCGCGCAGGATGAGCTCGGCGGCGCGCGTCGCGGCCTCGGCGGCGGCGGCTCGGACCTCGGCGGTGGCCTGGGTCTCGGCCTGGGCGATCTTGTCCTCGGCCGACTTGGTACGCCGGGTGACGAACTCGGCCAGCTTCTCCTCGGCCTCCTTGGCGAGGCGCTGGGCCTCGTCCTTGGCATTGGCGACGATCGCCTCGGCCTCGGCCTCGGCGGCCTTGCGCTTGCCCTCGTACTCGGCGAGCAGCAGCTCGGCCTCGTGACGCAGGCGCCGCGCCTCGGCCAGCTCGCGGGCGACGAGCTCGCCACGAGCGTCGAGTGCGCCGGTCAGGCTTTTGACGGCACCCATCTTCACCGCCATGGCGATGAAGACGATGGTCGCGACCAGGACCCAGAAGGTCGGATTGCTCAGCAGGGTCATCTCGTCAGCCTCCCAGCGCGGTCTTCACCGCCTTGGCGGCGTCGGCCGGGGCCGGAGCGGCCCCGGTGAGGCGGCCGACGATGGCGCCGGCCGCGTCGGCGGCGATCGCCTCGACATGGCTCATCGCCTCGGTCTTGGTGGCGACGATCTTGGCCTCGGCGGCGGCGAGCTTGGCGGCGAGGTCGGCCTCGACGCTCTTGCGACGCTCGGCGCTGTCGGCATTGACCGTCTCGCGCGTCTCCTGCGCGATCGCCTGCGCCCTGGCGCGGGCCTCGGCGAGGGACTTCTCATAGGCCTGGCCGGCCTCTTCGGCCTTGGCCTTCATCGCGGCCGCCTCGTCGAGATCGTTGCCGATCTTGCTGGCGCGCTCCTCGAGGATACCGCCGAGGCGCGGCACGATGACCTTGGCGGCGAGCCAGTAGAGAACGCCGAAGGTGATCGCGAGCCAGAGCAGCTGCGAAGCGAAGGTTTCGCCCTGGAAGGGCGGGAAGCCGCCGCTGTGGGCGGCGTCAGCGCCGCCATGGGCGGTCGTTCCGGTGGTCGTGGCTGGCGCTGCCATCACTGAACCTCATCCGGCCGCACGAGCCCGGATGGTTCGCACGGCGATACGGGAAGGGAGGCGGGAGCCCGCCGCGAGACGCCGATGAGGACGTCGCCCGCGGCGGGCTCGGGTCGTGGTCGCGATCAGACCGCGAAGAGCAGCAGCAGCGCGATCAGCAGCGAGAAGATGCCGAGCGCTTCGGTCAGCGCGAAGCCGAGCAGCAGGGTGCCGCGCTGGCCGTCGGCCGCGGACGGATTGCGCAGCGCGCCCGAGAGGAACTGGCCGAAGAGGTTGCCGAGGCCGATGCCCGCGCCGGCCATGCCGAGGCAAGCGAGACCAGCGCCGATGTACTTGGCTGCGACGGGATCCATTGAAAAGCTCCTTAGGGGGAAGGTTGTGGCTTAGGAGGGGTGAACTCGAGGATCAGGGCCGCTCAGTGGCCCGGATGCAGGGCATCGTGCAGGTAGATGCAGGTCAGCACCGCGAAGACATAGGCCTGCAGCGCGGCGACCAGGAACTCCAGCGCGATCAGAGCGATGGTCAGTGCGAGCGGCAGCGGCGACAGGATCGCCCAGCCGCCGGCGAAAAGCAGCGTCGCCACGAAGCCGGCGAAGATCTTCAGCGCGATGTGGCCCGCCAGCATGTTGGCGAAGAGACGGACCGACAGGCTGATCGGGCGCGAGACGAAGGAGATCACCTCGATCGGCACCAGGATGATCAGCATCAGCGGGTGGACGCCGCCCGGCACGAACAGGCCGAAGAAATGGGTGCCGTGCTTGTAGATGCCGTAGACGATGACCGTGAGGATCACGAGTGCGGCGAGTGCCGCGGTGACGATCAGGTGGCTGGTGACGGTGAAGGCGCCGGGGATCATGCCGAGCAGGTTGCTGACCAGCACGAACATGAAGAGCGAGAACACCAGCGGCAGGAACCTCATGCCGTCATGGCCGGCCGAGTCTCTGACTGTATTGGCGACGAACTCGTAGCCCATCTCTGCCAGCGACTGCAGCCGCCCCGGCACCAGCGAGCGGTTGCGCGTGCCGTAGACGAAGAGCAGCGCGATGATGGCGACAGCGGCGACCATGAACAGGGCGGAATTGGTGAAAGCGATTTCGCTTCCCCCGATCTTGCCGAGAGACACGATCGGTTTGATCTCGAATTGCTCGATCGGACCAGCCATCGTTCGCCCTGTCTCCGCCACAAGAAGGCCCGTTTCGGGGCCGAACCTCAATTCTGCGCGCCCGACTTATCGTCAGAGCGCGATTTCATCAAGCCCGCTGCGCGCACGACGTTCATCACGCCAGCGCCGAAGCCGAGCATCAGCAGGACGATCATCCCGAAGGGCGCCGTCCCGAGCCATTTGTCGACGGCCCAGCCGAGCCCGCCGCCGACGATGATGCCGGCGACGAATTCCGTGGAAAGCCGCATCGCCTGCCCGATTCCGCTGGAATCGGACGGAGCGGCTTCCCGCCGGATCTCGGCTTCCGTCTGGTTGGTCGCACGCTTCAGGCCCGCATCGAGCGATTTGAGCCGGCTCTCCAGGCTCGCATCCTCATCCGCGGGCCGCCCCGGACCCGAACCTTTTCCGTCCTGGCCCGTCATCGCCGCTTGACCACCGTCATGGCACGACCCTTCCGTGCTCGGTTCGCGAAGGAACCGGACGATACCGGATTTGTCGCTGATTTGCGCTGCCCGGACCGGCCGATCCGCTCGCGGACGACTCGGGACGGGTGCTCGTCGGATTGCCGATCGCTCCGTGCGATGAAAAAGCCCCGCCGCCCGGAAAAATCGGGCGAACCATATTGACGGCTCGACAGGGTGTCAAGGCGAGTTGTTTGCAGCTAATCTATTGGAAAAAAAACGATTCTACGATTCGGGCGGACGCCGGCGACGATTTTGCGCGCTGCGGTGGAAGTCAGACCGCCTCGCGGATGCGCTCTGCCGTGGCGAGGTCGACCGAGACCATCTGGCTGACGCCGCGCTCGGCCATGGTGACGCCGAACAACCGGTCCATGCGCGCCATGGTGATCGGGTTGTGGGTGATCAGGATGAAGCGCGTCGAGGTGTTGCGCGCCATCTCCTCGAGCAGGTCGCAGTAGCGCTCGACATTGGCGTCGTCGAGCGGCGCGTCGACCTCGTCGAGCACGCAGATCGGCGACGGGTTGGTCAGGAATACCGCGAAGATCAGCGCGGTCGCGGTCAGAGCCTGCTCGCCGCCGGACAGCAGCGTCATCACCTGCGGCTTTTTGCCCGGGGGGCGCGCGATGATCTCGAGCCCGGCTTCGAGCGGATCGTCCGAATCGACCAGCGAGAGCTCGGCCGTGCCGCCGCCGAACAGGACGCCGAACAGATGCTGGAAATGGCCGTTGACGATCTCGAATGCGGCAAGAAGCCGCTCCCGGCCTTCACGGTTGAGGGCGCCGATCGCCTGCCGTAGGCGCCTGATCGCCTCGGTCAGGTCGTCCCGTTCGGTCGCGAGGCCGCTGCGCTTGCCCTGGACCTCGGTCAATTCGTCCTCGGCGCGCAGGTTGACCGCGCCCAGCCGCTCGCGCTCGGCCTTGAGTCCGCCGAGCCGGCGCTCGACATCGTCCGCGTCCGGTGGCGTCTCTCCCGCCTTCAGGCCGGCGAGCCGATGCAGGCCGGCAACCTCGGTCTCCAGCCCGTCGACGATCTGGCGCGCGACGTCGGCGAGGCGCTGGCGCGCCGCCTCCAGCCTGGCTTCGGCGCTCGCCCGGCCCTCGCGCGCCGCCGAAAGCGCTTCCAGCGCGGCGCGCGCCTGCCGGTCGGCATCCGCCTGCGCGACCTCGCCGGCGGCGAGCCTGTCGGCGGCGCTGCGACGGGCGCCTTCGGCCGTCTCGATCTCGGCGAGAAGCCGGCGACGCTCGACCAGGAACGTGTCCGGGGCCTCCAGCAACGCCTTGTGCTCGGCCGCCGCCGTCTCGATTCGCCGACGGGTGTCGGCGGCGCCCTGTTCGCTCGCCACCGCCCGCTCGCGCCAGGCGCGCAGGTCCTGTGCGATCGCCTCACGCCGGCGGCTGCGCAACTCGGCTTCTCGCGCCTGCGTCTGCACCTGCGCCCGCGCTTCGGAGGCCGCGGCGCGGCGCTCGCCGAGTTCGGCCCGGGCGGCGAGCAGGGCGCTCTCCAGCTCGGGCGCCGGCGCGAGGCCTTCCAGGTCCTGAGTCGCGGCCTGGGCGTGGGCCTGCGCATCGGCGATGTTCTGGCCGAGCCGGCCGATCGCTTCGGTCAGGGCCGAGCGGCGGGCCGCGGTCTCGCCGGCGCGACGCTCCGCCTGGGTGAGGCGCTCGCGCGCCAAATCGAGGTTGCGCCGCGCCTCGCGGGTCGCCTCCAGGGCCCTGGCTTCGGCCTGCGCAGCCGCCTTGGTGCGCTCGCCCGCCTGGTCGAGGCCGTCGCGGGCCGCCTCGGCAGCCTCGCGTGCGCCTTGCGCCTCGCGCTCGAGATCGCCGAGCCGGTTCTTCTCCGCGAGCCGGCGGGCGGCGGGCGAGGGCGCCTCGGCGGCGCTGGTGAAGCCGTCCCAGCGCCAGATGTCGCCCTCGCGCGAAACCAGCCGCTGGCCGGGCAGCAGCTTCGCCCGCAATGCGGTTCCGTCCGGCCGGGCGACGACCCCGATCTGGCGCAGCCGCCGGGCGAGTGCCGCCGGCCCGCGCACATGGCTGGCGAGCGGCTCGACGCCGTCCGGGAGGGCAGGGTCGCTCTCGCCGCCGCCGCTGTCGGACCAGTGCGCCGGCGCCGCCGGATCGGCGGAGGCGTCGAGATCGTCGCCGAGCGCCGCGCCCAGCGCGGTCTCGTAGCCCTTGGCGGCCGCGATCGCGTCGAGGATCGCCGGCCAGCGTCCGCCCGCCGCCGGGGCGAGCAGCTTCTGCAAGGTGCGGACCTCGGTTTCGAGGCGCTGTGCCTTGCGGTCCGCCTCCGCGACCGGCCCGCGCAGCCGCGCCTCGTCCTCGCGCGTGGCGGCGAGGGCGCTGCGTGCCGTCGCCGCCGCCGCATCGGCGCCCTGCATCGCGGTCTCCGCC
>NZ_FYAS01000033.1 GCF_900185715.1 Allobosea sp. CS1GBMeth4 | reverse complement strand
CCCGGCCCGCTCGGCGCTGCCGGCGATCCGGCCCGGCCGCGCCGGCGGGTCCGGACAGGGAGCATGCCGAGGCGCAGGCGAGGACGCTCGCGGCCGGCGGCAAGCTGGCCGATCAGGAGAAGTGGAAGCAGGCCGAGCATCCGTTCGACGCCTATGCCCGCTTCAAGACGCAGGCCTCGTCCGGAGCCTATCCGAAGCCCGAGGACAATTTCCGCTGGCGCTATCACGGCCTGTTCTACGTCGCCCCGGCGCAGGACAGCTATATGTGCCGCCTGCGCATCCCCAACGGCATCCTGAAAGCCTGGCAGTTCGAGGGCGTCGCCGATCTCGCCGAACGTCACGGCGGCGGCTACAGCCACGTCACCACCCGCGCCAATCTGCAGATCCGCGAGATCGAGGCGCAGGGCGCGCCGCTGCTGCTCGAAGGGCTCGCCGATCTCGGCCTCACCGCCAAGGGCTCCGGCGCCGACAACATCCGCAACGTCACCGGCTCGGCCACCGCCGGCATCGACCCGCGCGAACTGCTCGACACCCGCCCGCACGCCCGCGCCTGGCACCACCACATCCTCAACGATCGGTCGCTCTACGGCCTGCCGCGCAAGTTCAACGTCGCCTTCGACGGCGCCGGCTCGATCGCGACTCTGGAGGACACCAACGACATCGGCTTCCAGGCGGTCGAGCTCGCGGAGGGAGCCTCCTGCGAGGGGCAGCCGGTCGAACCGGGGATCTGGTACCGGCTCGCGCTCGGCGGCATCACCGGCCACAGGGACCTCGCCCGCGACACCGGCGTCGTCGTCGCGCCCTCCGATGCCGTCGCCGTGGCCGATGCGATCGTGCGCGTCTTCATCGCCCATGGCGACCGCACAAACCGCGGCAAGGCGCGGCTGAAATACGTGCTCGACGCCTGGGGCTTCGACAAGTTCCTCGCCGCCGTCGAGGACAGGCTCGGCCGCCGGCTGGTCCGGGTCGACCGCGCTTGCGTCAGGCCGCGCCCGGTCTACGACCGCCTCGCCCATATCGGCGTGCACCGTCAGGTCCAGGCAGGCCTCAACTGGGTCGGCGTCGCGCTGCCGGTCGGCAAGCTCACCGCCGCACAGATGCGCACCATCGCGGCGATCTCGAAAGCCTGCGGCGACGGCGATATCCGCCTCACCGTCTGGCAGAACCTGCTGATCTCCGGCGTGCCCGACGCGAAGATAGACGACGTCCTCGCCAGTCTCGAGGCAATCGGCCTCTCGGCCGAAACCTCGATCCTGCGCGCCGGTCTGATCGCCTGCACCGGCGCGACCGGCTGCAAGTTCGCTGCCGCCCACACCAAGGAGGATGCGCTCGCCATCGCCGCCCATTGCGAGCCGCGCCTCACGCTCGACCAGCCGGTCAACATCCACCTCACCGGCTGCCACCATTCCTGCGCCCAGCACTATATCGGCGATCTCGGCCTGATCGGCGCCAAGGTGCCGGTGAACGAGGATGGCGACACCGTGCCCGGCTACGACGTCCTGGTCGGCGGCGGCTACGGCGTCGACGGCGGCATGGCCCGGCCCTTCCGCGAGAAGGTCAAGGCGCAGGAGGCGCCGGCGCTGGTCGAGGCGATCCTGCGCACCTGGCAGACCCACCGCGCCGGCCCCGACGAGAGCTTCGTCGCCTTCGCCCGCCGCCATGACATGGCGGCGCTGCAGGCGCTCGTCGCCGCGACCGGAGAGGCCGCATGACCGTCCAGGCTCCGAACCCGCTCGTCCAGGTCCTGCCCGAGACCGCGCCCTTCAGCGAGGAGCAGCGCTCCTGGCTCAACGGCTTCTTCGCCGGCCTGCTCTCGCTCGACAATGCCGGCGTCACCGCGCTCTCGCCGGCCGAGAACGCCGCGATGATGGGCGAGGCCGATGACGGCGCGCCCTGGCACGATCCGGCGATGGCGCTGGCCGACCGGATGAAGCTCGCCGAAGGCAGGCCGCTGCCGCGCCGGCTCTTCGCTGCGATGGCGCAGCAGGATTGCGGCCAGTGCGGCTATGTCTGCGAGACCTATTCCGCCGCCATCGCCGAGGGCAAGGAGGGCCGGCTCAACCTCTGCGCGCCCGGCGGCAAGGAGACGCTGCGCCAGCTCAAGGCACTGATGGAGGAAGGCGGAGGCGGAGCGACCGCCACGGCCCCCGCCGCGCCGGAGCAGCCGGCGCCCGCAGGCCCCCCCGGCCGCTCGCGCGAGAACCCGGCGCTCGCCACCTTCCTCTCGCGCCGCAGGCTGAACGGCGAGGGCTCCGAGAAGGAGACCTGGCATGTCGAGTTCGACCTCTCCGAGAGCGGACTCGACTATGTCGTCGGCGACGCCTTCGGCATCCTCGCCCGGAACGATCCACGCCTGGTCGACGCCGTCATCGCCCTGCTCGGGGCCCGGCCCGACGCCGATATCGGCGGCAGGAGCCTGCGCGAGAGGCTGCTGGACGATCGCGCGCTCGGGCCGGCGCCCGACGCGCTGTTCCAGCTGATTTCCTATGTCACCGGCGGCGAGGCCCGCCAGAAGGCCAAGCGGCTCGCGGCCGGAGAGGACCCGGACGGCGATCTCGACCGGCTCGACGTGCTCGGCACGCTGCACAAATTCTCCTCGGCGCGGCTCTCGCCCGAAGCCTTCGTCGAGGCGCTCGATCCGCTGCAGCCGCGGCTTTATTCGATCTCGTCCTCCTGCAACGCCACGCCCGGCCGCATCTCCCTCACGGTCGACACGGTGCGCTACACGGTCGGCTCGCGCCCGCGCTGGGGCGTCGCCTCGACCTTTCTCGGCGAGCGCGTCCAACCGGGCGACAAGGTGCCGGTCTATGTCCAGCGCGCCCATGGCTTCGGCCTGCCGGCCGATTCCGAGACGCCGATCGTCATGGTCGGTCCCGGCACCGGCGTCGCGCCCTTCCGCGCCTTCCTGCACGACCGCCGGGCGACCGGCGCGAAAGGGAAGAACTGGCTGTTCTTCGGCCATCAGCGCCGGGCTTCAGACTTCTTCTACGAGGACGAGCTCAACGCGATGAAGGATGAGGGCCTGCTCACCGGCCTGACCCTAGCCTGGTCGCGCGACGGCAAGGACAAGATCTATGTGCAGGACCGCATGCGCGAGCGCGGTGCCGAGCTCTTCGCCTGGCTCGAGCAGGGCGCGCATTTCTATGTCTGCGGTGACGCCAAGCGCATGGCCAAGGATGTCGAGCGCGCCATGGTCGACGTCGTCGCCGAGCACGGCAGGCGCTCCGTCGACGAGGCGGTCGCCTATGTGGCGGCGCTGAAGAAGGCGGGACGCTATCAGGCCGATGTCTACTGAGGCGCCCCGAGCCCGACCGGGACAGGGCCGAACCCCCGCCCGTTGATCGCGGCGGCATGACCGGGCGTCCGGTCCCGCTCGCGCCGAGGCATCTTCCGGCTGGCCCGTATTCGTGATGTGTCTGGGCTGGAGACCGGTTTGCCGATCGGATTGCTCAGTCCGATCGGCTTCGGCTCGCGCGCATCCGTCCCTCCCAGGCAATCCGCCCGGAGCCACGATGCCGGCTGGAGGAGGAACGGGACAGTGCCGAGCGGGGGCGTCTTCACCACTGGTCAGATGGCTGAGATCGCGCGCAGGCGCCTGCCGCGGGCGATCTTCGACTTCGTCGAGGGCGGCGCGGGATCGGAGATCGCGCTCGCGCGCAATCGCGCACGCTTCGAGGAGATCGCCCTGCTGCCGCAGGCCCTGCGCGACTGCGCTGCGGCGACGTCGCAGGTGACGCTCTTCGGCCGGCGCTATGCGGCGCCGTTCGGCGTCGCGCCGATGGGGTTTGCCGATCTGATCCGCCCCGGGACCGACCGTGCCCTCGCCCGCGCCGCGAAGGAACGGAACATCCCCTATGTCCTGTCGACGGCGGCGACGACCTCGATCGAGGCGATCCGCGATATCGCGCAGGACAATCTCTGGTTCCAGCTCTATCCCGGTTCCGACGAGGCCATGGCCTCCGCGCTGATCGTGCGGGCGCTGAGGGCTGGCGTCACCACGCTGGTGGTGACGGTGGATATTCCGGTTCCGGCCAAGCGCGTCAGGGACCTCGCCAACGGGCTCGCCATTCCCCTGCGCCCCTCGCTACGCACGATCCTCGATGTGGCACGGCATCCGGCCTGGCTGGCGAGAGCCTTGTCCGGCCCGCGCCTCGGCATGGCGAATTTCGTCGAGAACAAAGGGGCGCTGAGCGGGCTGAAACATGCCGAGTTCGTCTCGCGCCAGCTCTCCTGCGCTGCCCTCGACTGGCCCCGGATCGAACGCATTCGCGCGGCCTGGCCACATCATATGGTCATCAAGGGCATCCTCAACCCCGCGGACGCACGAACGGCCGCGCGGCTGGGCGCGGACGGCATCGTCGTCTCCAACCATGGCGGGCGCCAGCTCGATGCGGCGCCGGCGCCAATCGAGGCCCTGCCGGCCATCCGCGACGCCTGCGGGGACGCGCTGACGCTCATCCTGGACAGCGGCGTCAGGACCGGTGACGACATCGCCCGCAGCCTGGCGCGCGGCGCCGATTTCGTGCTGCTCGGACGCCCCTTCCTCTTCGCCGTCGCGGCGCTGGGCCCGGCGGAGGGCCCGAGCGCCGTCATCGACATCCTGCGCGACGAGCTCGTGAACACGCTCGTCCATCTCGGTTGCCCGGATCCGGGGGCGCTGGACGGCGGCTTCCTGTGGCCGCCGCGGACGCATGCGACGGTGGCGCCGGCCGGGCGGGAGGAGGACCGATGAAGATCGCGGTGATGGGAGCCGGCGCGGTCGGCTGCTACTACGGCGCCATGCTGGCGCGAGCCGGCCATGCCGTCACGCTCGTCGCGCGGCCGCAGCATGTGAAGGCGATCCTGGATCGCGGCCTCGTCCTCGAGACCGCGTCCTTCACCGAATCCATCGCCATTGCGGCGGCTGCCGACGCCGCCGGGGTGCGCGATGCGGACCTCGTGCTCTTCTGCGTCAAGTCGGGCGACACCGTCGCGGCCGGGCGCGAGATGGCGCCCCATCTCGCGCCCGGCGCCACGATCCTCAGCCTGCAGAACGGCGTCGACAATGCCGAGCGCCTGCAGCAGCTGCTGGGGCGGCCCGTGATCCCGACCGCCGTCTATGTCGCGACCGAGATGCCGGCGCCGGGCCATGTCCGGCATCATGGCCGCGGCGAGCTCGTCATCGGCGCGGGGGAGAGGAGTCCGGCGCTCGCCGAGATGTTCGCGCGCGCCGGCGTCAGGACCGAGATCTCCGGGCGTGTCGTCGACGACCTCTGGACCAAGCTGATCGTGAACTGCGCCTACAACGCGCTCTCGGCCATCCCCCAGCTGCCCTATGGCCGGATGATGCGCGTCAGCGGCATCGCCGCGTCCATGACGGACATCGTCGAGGAGTGCCTCGCGGTGGCGCGCGCCAGCGGTGTGCGGGTGGAGGACGGCATTCTCGCCAAGGTGCTCGGCCTCGCCGCCACCATGCCCGATCAGCTCTCCTCGACCGCCCAGGACCTCGCCAGGGGCAAGCCGACCGAGATCGACCATCTCAACGGCTACATCGTCCGGACCGGCGAGCGGCTCGGCGTCGCGACGCCGGCCAATCGCCTGCTCACGGTGGTCGTCAGGCTGATGGAGGCGCGCGGCTCCGACTGAGCGGGACCACCTCCGCCCCGCCGTTCCCGCAGGGCGTCGATGCCGGCTGCGCCGATTGTGGCCTGCGATCGGCGCATGCCATCCTGCCCCTGCCGGCTCCGGCGAACCAGAACAACAGGTAGGAAACGACTTCAATGCAGCGCAGATCATTTCTGAGGGGCGTCGGCGCCGGCGCCGCCGCGGGCATCGCATCTCCCGCCATCGCGCAGAGCATGCCGTCCATCACCTGGCGCCTGGCATCGAGCTATCCGAAATCGCTGGATACGCTGTACGGGGCCAGCACATACCTGTCGGAAGCGCTGTCGGCGGTCACCGACGGCCGCTTCAAGCTCCAGGTCTTCGCGGCGGGCGAGATCGTGCCCGCGCTTCAGGTCGCCGACGCGGTCACGAACGGCACCGTCGAGATGGGCTATTCCGGCTCCTATTTCTACATCGGCAAGGATACCGCCTTCGCCTTCGGCACCGTGATCCCCTGGGGCCCGAACAGTCGGCAAATGCAGGCCTGGCTCTACCAGGCCGGCGGCCTCGAACTGCTCAACGAGTTCTACGCCAGGTTCAACCTCTACAATCTTCCGGGCGGCAACACCGGCTCGCAGATGGGCGGCTGGTTCCGCAAGGAGATCAACTCGATCGCCGATCTCCAGGGGCTGAAGATGCGCATCGGCGGGCTCGGCGGCAATGTGCTGCAGAAGATGGGCGTCGTCCCGCAGCAGCTCGGCGCCGGCGACATCTACCCGGCGCTGGAACGCGGCGTGCTCGACGCGGTCGAGTTCGTCGGCCCCTATGACGACGAGAAGCTCGGCTTCGCCAAGGTCGCGCCCTATTACTACTATCCGGGCTTCTGGGACGGCTCGGCCGAGCTGAGCTTCTTCATCAATCTCGAGAAGTGGAACAGCCTGCCGCCGGCCTATCAGAAGGCGCTGAAGACCTGCGCCATGGCGGCGGGCCACGACATGCAGGCGAAATATGACATGCTCAACCCGGCGGCGCTGAAGCGGCTGCTGGCCGGCGGTGCCAAGCTCCGGCCGCTGCCGAACGACATCCTCAAGGCGAGCTACAAGATCACCCGGGATCTCTATGCCGAGATGTCGGCCGCGAACCCGAACTTCAAGAAGATCTACGACCACCTCTGGGCGTTCCAGCAGGACAGCCTGCGCTATTGGGCGATCTCCGACTTCTCCTACGACTACATGTCGGTCTCGGCCCTGCAGCAGCGCTGGGCCGAGGGCTGATCGCCGCGGCCGGCAGCGCCGTCCGGCCTCGCCGCAGATGGGCCCAGACGTCGTCCCGGGGCCGGTATCCGATCGGCGTCTCGCCCCCGGCAAGGTCCGGGGGCATGCCGCTATTGGCCGACATGCCGTCGATCCCGGTCGAGAGGAAGGCCGGCGCCGCGGGGCGTCAGCGGCCGAACAGCTTGAGCGTGATCGCGATGCTCGGCGCCGCGCGCCACTCCATGCTGGTCCAGCGCGTGCCTTCGAAGATGACGACGCTCATCGCGTCGCTGGCCGCGCCGGCATCGCGGGCGACGATGGCGTCGAGAATGGCGCGGTGCTGGCGCAGCGCCAGCGCGAAGCGCTCGGGGTCGTCGACCGGCGCGCTCAAGGCGAAGGCGGCGGCGAGCGCCGTCTCGATGACCGAACCGATCGAATGCAGGAACGGATTGCCGGAAGCGCCGAGGATGGCGCGGTGGAAGGCGAGATCGGCCGCGATGAACCCTTCCCGCGTCTGGTCCGGCGGCCCCATGCGATGCCAGGCGGCCTCGATCTGGCAGATGTCTTCCTCGCTCCGCCGCAGCGCCGCCGAGGCGGCCGCCAGCGGCTCCAGCGCCTGCCGGATATCGAAGAGATTCTCGAAGAACGGCGCGTCGGCGCCGCGCTGCAACCGCCAGCTCAGAATGTCGGCGTCGAACATGTTCCAGCGCTTCTCTTCGAGGATGCGCGTGCCGACCTTGGTCTTGGGCTCGACCAGGCCCTTGGCGGCGAGGGTCTTGAGCGCTTCGCGCAGGACCGAGCGCGAGACGGAGAAGCGCTCGGTCAGCTCGGCGTCGCCCGGCAGGGTGCTGCCGATCGGGTACTGGCCGGCGACGATCCGGCGGCCGATGCCGTGCACGACGAGGTCATGCGCCGAGCGTGACAGCGACGAGGCGAAGCCGGGCTGCGGCGAGTTCATGGCGTGCCCCCACGCCGGGCACAGCGTCGCGCCGGGAGGCCGCGGCGCATACCGGGCCTATTTCTTCTTGTTGTAGACATCGATCGAGACGGCTGCGAGCAGGACCAGGCCCTTGATCACCTGCTGATAGTCGATGCCGATGCCGAGGATCGACATGCCGTTGTTCATGACCCCCATGACCATGGCGCCGATCACTGCGCCGGTGACCTTGCCGACGCCGCCCGAGGCCGAGGCGCCGCCGATGAAGCAGGCGGCGATGACGTCGAGCTCGAAGCCGAGCCCGGCCTTAGGCGTCGCGGTGTTGAGGCGCGCGGCGAAGATCAGCCCGGCGAGGCCCGCGAGCACGCCCATGTTGACGAAGGTCAGGAAGGTCAGGCGTTCCGTCTTGATGCCGGAGAGCCGCGCCGCCTTCTCGTTGCCGCCGAGGGCGTAGATGCGCCGGCCGATCACGGTCCGGTTGGTGACGAAGGCATAGAGGGCGATCAGCACGAACATGATCACCAGCACGTTCGGCAGGCCGCGATAGGTGGCGAGCTGATAGCAGAAGGCGAGGACCAGCAGCGCGAGCAGCGCGTTCTTGGCGGCGAACAGCGCGAAGGGCGAGGTCTCGACGCCGTGACGCAGCTGGTTGGCCCGGCTGCGCAGGCTGAAATAGACCATCACGACGACGCAGGCCGCCCCGAGGAAGAGCGAGGTCAGGTTGAAGCCGTCGACGCCGAACAGGTCCGGGATGAAGCCGGAGGACAGCTTCTGGAAGGTCGGCGGGAAGGGGCCGACCGACATGCCGCCGAGCAGAGCCAGCGTCAGGCCCTTGAAGACCAGCATGCCGGCGAGCGTGACGATGAAGGACGGCACGTGGAAATAGGCCACCCAATAGCCCTGCGCCGCGCCGATCAGCCCGCCGACGACCAGGCAGATGATGATGGTCGGCACGAAATGGAAGCCGTACCGCACCATCAGCACGGCGGCGAGGCCGCCGACGAAGCCGACCACCGACCCGACCGAAAGATCGATATGCCCGGCGACGATCACCAGCAGCATGCCGAGCGCCATGATGACGATGTAGCTGTTCTGCAGGATCAGGTTGGTCAGGTTGAGCGGCTTCAGCAGCGTGCCGTCGGTGACCAGCTGGAAGAACAGCATGATCACCAGCAGCGAGAGCAGCATGCCGTAGTCGCGGAAATGCGACTTGACGAAGCTCAGCGAGGACGCGCCCTTCGAGCCGCGCACATCGTCGGTCAGGCTCGTATCCATCAGCGTCTCCCCGATCTCATGATGGCCTGCATGATCTTTTCCTGCGACGCCTGCGCGCCGTCGAGCTCGGCGACGAGGGCGCCCTCGTTCATCACGTAGATGCGGTCGCACATGCCGAGCAGCTCCGGCATTTCCGAGGAGATCATCAGCACCGCCTTGCCGGCCTCGGCGAGCTGGTTGATGATCGTGTAGATCTCGTATTTGGCGCCGACATCGATGCCGCGCGTCGGCTCGTCGAGGATCAGCACCTGCGGATCGGCGAAGAGCCATTTGCTCAGCACCACCTTCTGCTGGTTGCCGCCCGAGAGATTGACCGTCTGCTGATAGACGCTGGGGCTGCGGATCCGCAGCTTCGTCCGGTAGTCGTTGGCGACGGCGAGCTCGCGCATCTCGTCGATCACGCCGCCCTCGGCCACGCCCGCGAGATTGGCGAGGGTGATGTTCTTGGCGATGTCCTCGTCGAGGACGAGGCCGAGCGATTTGCGGTCCTCGGTGGCGTAGGCGAGGCCGCTGGCGATGGCGCGCCCGACCGTGCTGACGTCGATCTCCTTGCCGGCGAGCCTCGCCGTGCCGCTGATCTTCTGGCCATAGGCACGGCCGAACAGGCTCATCGCGAATTCGGTGCGCCCCGCCCCCATCAGCCCGGCGATGCCGACGATCTCGCCGCGCCGGATCTCGAGGTTGACGTTCCTCACCACCTGCCGCTCGGCATGGATCGGATGATGGGCGGTCCAGTTCTCGACCGAGAACAGCACCTCGCCGGGATGGCTCTCGCGCTTCGGGTAGCGGTCGGCCATCTCGCGCCCGACCATGCCCTTGATGATGCGGTCCTCGCTGATCTCCCGCTCGCGGCAGTCGAGGGTCTCGACCGTGGCTCCGTCGCGCAGCACGGTGATGGCGTCGGCGACCTTGGCGATCTCGTTGAGCTTGTGCGAGATCAGGATCGAGGAGATGCCCTGCTTCTTGAACTCGAGCAGCAGCGCGAGCAGCGCGTCGCTGTCGCGCTCGTTCAGGCTCGCCGTCGGCTCGTCGAGGATGAGCAGCCTGACCCGCTTCGCCAGCGCCTTGGCGATCTCGACCAATTGCTGCTTGCCGACGCCGAGCGTGGTGACGAGCGTCTCCGGCCTTTCCTTCAGCCCGACCTTGGCGAGCAGCTCCTTGGCCCGGGCCGAGGCGGCCGACCAGTCGATGACGCCATGGCGCGCCTGCTCGTTGCCGAGGAAGATGTTCTCGGCGATCGAGAGCAGCGGCACCAGAGCGAGCTCCTGATGAATGATGATGATGCCGAGGCTCTCGCTGTCGGCGATGCCGCGGAACTGGCGTTCCTGCCCGTCGAAATGGATCGCGCCGGAATAGGAGCCGTGCGGATAGACCCCGCTCAGCACCTTCATCAGGGTCGACTTGCCGGCGCCGTTCTCGCCGACCAGCGCGTGGATCTCCCCTGCCCTGACGGTCAGGTTGACGTCGTCGAGCGCGTTGACCCCCGGGAACGTCTTGGTGATCCCGCGCATTTCCAGAATCGTCTGCATCGATCCATCCCGCAGCGGAGGAGGCGCGGGCGAAGGGCGCCCGCGCGGAGAACGCAGCCGATTCCGGCGCGCCGCGCGCGCCGGGCCCGGCTCACTTCACCTGGTTCTCGGTGTAGTAGCCGCTGGCGATCAGCGTCTCCTTCCAGTTGGAGGCGTCGACGCTGACCGGCTTCAGCAGGTAGGACGGCACGGTCTTGACGCCGTTCTCGTAGGTCTTGGTGTCGTTGACCTCGACCTGCTTGCCCGAGAGCATGGCGTCGACCATGTTCGCGGCGACCTTGGCGAGCTCGCGCGTGTCCTTGAACACGGTCGAGGTCTGCTCCTTGTTGAGGATCGACTTGACCGACTGGACCTCGGCGTCCTGGCCGGTGATCACTGGCATGGACTGCTTGCCGCTGCCGTAGCCGACGCCCTTGAGCGAGGAGATGATGCCGATGCTCAGCCCGTCATAGGGCGAGAGCACGGCGTCGACGCGCTTGTCGGCGTAATAGGCGCTGAGCAGGTTGTCCATGCGGGCCTGGGCGACGGCGCCGTCCCAGCGCAGGGTCGAGACCTTGTCCATGCCGAGCTGGCCGCTGCGCACCACGAGCTTGCCGCTCTTGATGTAGGGCTCCAGCACCGACATCGCGCCGTTGTAGAAGAAATAGGCGTTGTTGTCGTCGGGCGAGCCGCCGAACAGCTCGATGTTGAACGGGCCCTTGCCGTCCTTCAGCCCGAGCGCCTTCTCGATATAGCTCGCCTGCAGCACGCCGACCTGGAAATTGTCGAAGGTGGCGTAGTAGTCGACATTCTTGGAATTGCGGATCAGCCGGTCATAGGCGATGACCTTGATGCCCTTGTTCGCGGCCTGCTGCAGCGCGTCCGACAGGGTAGTGCCGTCGATGGCGGCGATGACCAGCACCTTGACGCCCTTGGTGATCATGTTCTCGATCTGGGCGAGCTGGTTCGGGATGTCGTCCTCGGCATATTGCAGGTCGACGGCGTAGCCCTTCTCCTTCAGCGACTTCACCATGTTGTCGCCGTCGGCGATCCAGCGCGCCGAGGATTTGGTCGGCATCGACACGCCGATCGTGCCCTTCTGCTGGGCCTGCGCCATCGGAGCAAGCGCGAAGGCGCCAAGAGCGAGCGCCATCATCCATCGGATTGCCTTCATGCGTCTCTCCCATGTCGGTCTGCGATCGGCTCTCCGGCCGACCTGCCGATTAATCATATAATATGCGAACCGGCAGCCTTAATTGGGCAGAGCCGCCATGGCTTGTCAATCGCGCGGCACCCGTTTTGCGATAGACGGACATCGATACGCAACCGAAGGACAGGCCGGGCGCCGGGCGCCCTTTCGCTGCTCCGGCCATGCTCGACGGAACTTCCGAATGGTCAGTCCGTTGCTCCTCACGACGTCGCAGCGGGGGAGCGCATGGCGGGCAGCAAGAGCGCAGACAGGAGTGGCGCCCCGCTGTTCGGCGCGGCGGCGGTTTCGCTCGCCGGCCTCGCCGTCCTGCCGCTGAGCGATCTCGGCGCGCTCTCCTTGCAGATGACCCAGCACCTCGTCCTGATGAACGTCGCCGCGCCGGTGACGGCAGCGCTGCTGGCGTCGCGCGCGCCGCAATTCGGCTCCGCGGCCCTGTGGCTCGTCGCGCTCGCCCAGCTCCTTCTGCTCTGGGCCTGGCACCTGCCGGCCCTGCAGCAGGCCGTCGCCGCATCCGGGCCGTTGCAGGCGAGCCTGCTCGTGCTGCTGAGCGCCGCCGCTCTGGCCTTCTGGCTCGCGGTGGCCGCAGCCGAGCGGGCCAACGCCTGGCGCGCCGTCGCCGGCTTGCTCGCGACCGGCAAGTTCAGCTGCCTGCTCGGCGCGCTGCTGATCTTCGCCCCGCGCGACCTCTACCAGCTGCCGGAGCTCGCTTTGGCCTTCTGCAGCAGCGGCCCGTCCTCCCTGGCGGACCAGCAATTCGCCGGCCTGCTGATGGTGACCGCCTGTCCGCTCAGCTACCTCGTCGCCGGCGTCACCGTCGCGGCGCGCCTGCTGGCCCGTCTCTCCGACGGCCCCGAACGCCATGTCGCTGGCGCACGCTAGAGCCGCCGCCGACTGGCTGCTGCGGAGCTGGCGCCGGCTGGGCGCCGCGCTGCTGGCGCTCGCCGCCGCCGGGGGTGTCGCGATCGTCCTCTTCGCCTGGTCGGGGCTCTACAGCGTCGCCGCCAGCAGCGGCCATTGGGCGCTCGTCGAGCTCTTCCTGCGCTTCGGCATGGAGAGTTCGGTCAGGACGCATGCGCCGGCGCTGACGCCGCCCGACCTGCGCGACGACAGCCTGATCCGGCTCGGCGCCGGACATTTCCACGCCGGCTGCGCCTTCTGCCATGGCTCGCCCGGCACGCCTGTCGGCGCGGCGGCGCTGAAGATGCTGCCGCCTCCGCCGGCGCTCGACGCCAGGCTCTCGGAATGGACCGACCAGCAGCTCTTCTGGATCGTCCGCCACGGCATCAAGTACACCGGCATGCCGGCCTGGCCGGCTCAGGGACGGGACGACGAGGTCTGGGCTCTGGTCGCCTTCCTGCGCCGCCTGCCGTCGCTCGACGCGGCGTCCTATGCCGCGCTCGCGCTGGGCGAGATCGAGCCCAGGCCGGAGACCGCCCGCCAGATCGTCAGCGGCGAGGACCGGGTCGAGACGATCGAGGCCTGCGCACGCTGCCATGGCCTGGAAGCAGGGCCGCGCAGCCGGCTCGTGCCCGTGCTCCACGGTCAGCCACGGCAGATGCTCGAGACGGCCCTGCACGCCTACCGCCGCCGCGAGCGCGACAGCGGCATCATGCAGGTCGCCGCCGCCGAGCTCGACGACAAGGCGGTGCGCGACCTCGCGGCCTTCTATGCGAGGCTGCCGCCCCCGGCGGCCCCGCCGCCGCCGGCCGCGCCGGACGCGGAGGCGATCGCGCGCGGCGCGGTCCTCGCGGCCCAGGGCGATCCGGGCCGGCAGATTCCGGCCTGCCTGAACTGCCATGGCGGAGCCGGCCTGCCGGCCTACCCACGGCTGTCCGGCCAGCCGGCGCGCTATCTCTCGGGCCAGCTCGCGGCCTGGCGTGCCGGCCTCAACGCCAGGACCCCGGGCGGGACCGTGATGGCTGCGATCGCCCGCCGCCTGACCGGGCAGCAGGCCGCGGACGCAGCGGCCTACTTCGCCAGCCTGCCGCTGCCGCCGGCCCAGGAGGCCCGCCGATGAGGCTGCCGGTGGCAATCTCCGCGCTGCTCGCGCTCGCCGCCTGCACGGACCGGCAATCCGTCATGGCCGCGCACGGGCCCGAGGCTGGGCGCGTCGCGCTGCTGGCCGGCATCGTCTTTGCCGGCGCGGCCGTGATCATGCTCGTCGTCATGGCCGCGCTCTGGGTCGCCCTGAGAGGCTCGGAAAGCCAGCGCGCCGCGCTCGCCGGCGAGACGGCGATCAGGATCGGCGGCATTGCCTTCCCGGCGATCACGCTGAGCGTTCTGCTCGGCTACGGCCTCTGGCTGATGCGCGACAGCCTCGCGGATGCGCCGCCGGCGCTGCGCATCGAGGTCACCGGCGAGCAATGGTGGTGGCGGCTCCGCTACCGCGGCGGGGACGGCGCCGCCTTCGCCGAGGCCAACGAGATCCGCATCCCCGTCGGCGCCGAGGTCGAATTCGAGCTGCGCTCGGCCGACGTGATCCACAGCTTCTGGGTGCCGAGCCTCGGCGGCAAGCTCGACATGATTCCGGGCCGGACCAACCGCCTGCGGCTCAGGGCCGAGCGCGCCGGCGTCTATCGCGGCCAGTGCGCCGAGTATTGCGGCGGGCCGCACGCCCTGATGGCGCTCGAGATCATCGCCATGCCGCAGGCGGAGTTCGCGGCCTGGCTCACGGCGGGGCGACGTCCCGCGCCCGCCCCCGCGGGTCAAGCCGAGCGCCGCGGCGCCGAGCTCTTCCTGGCCGCGGGCTGCGGCGGCTGCCATGCGATCCGCGGCACCGCGGCCGAAGGCGCGATCGGCCCGGACCTTTCGCGTGTCGGCGGGCGCCGCTTCCTCGCTGCCGCGACCATTCCCGCCGGGCGCGAAAATCTCGCCCGCTTCATCGCCCATGGCCAGGACCTGAAGCCCGGCAATCTGATGCCGCCCTTCCGTCTTCTCGCCCCGGCCGAGCTCGACGCGCTCGCCGCCTATCTGGTGAGCCTGAGATGAGCGCGAACGACCATGAGGGCGGCCGGGCCGCGCCCCTGCCCAACCCGCTGCCGCGACCGGACGGCGAGCTCGAGGCGCTGAAGCGCGCCTGGGCGCTCCCGAAGGGCTGGCGCATCCTCGGCGCCGTCAACAACACCGTGATCGGCGGCTTCTACATCGCCACCGCGTTCCTGTTCTTCCTGCTCGCCGGCATCCTCGGCCTGCTGATCAGGCTGCAATTGGCGGTGCCCGGCAACGGCTTCCTCAGCCAGGAGAGCTACAACCAGATCTTCACCATGCACGGCACGGTGATGATGTTCCTGTTCGCGGTGCCGGCGGTCGAGGCGGTCGGCGTGCTGCTGCTGCCGCAGATGCTGGGCGCGCGCGATCTGCCGTTCCCGCGGCTCGGGGCCTTCGCCTTCTGGGCCTATCTGGTCGGCGGCCTGGTCTTCTTCTCGACGCTCTTCTTCGGCACGGCGCCGTCGGGCGGCTGGTTCATGTATCCGCCGCTGACCGGCACGCGCTACTCGCCCGATATCGGCGCCGACTGGTGGCTGCTCGGCATCGGCTTCATCGAGATCTCGGCGATCGCGGGCGCGATCGAGATCATCGTCGGCGTGCTGCGAACGCGGGCGCCCGGCATGACGCTCGCGCGCATGCCGGTCTTCGCCTGGACCATGCTCGTCTTCGCCTTCATGGTCGTCTTCGCCTTTCCGGCGGTGATCCTGGCGACGATCCTGCTCGAGCTGGAGCGCGCCTTCGACTGGCCGTTCTTCATCGCCGCGCGCGGCGGCGACCCGCTGCTCTGGCAGCATCTGTTCTGGTTCTTCGGCCATCCCGAGGTCTACATCATCTTCCTCCCCGCGGCCGGCATGGTCTCGATGATCGTCCCGACGATGGCCGGCACCTCGCTGGTCGGCTACCGGCTGATCGTGGTCGCCCTGATCGCCGTCGGCTTCTTCAGCTTCGGCCTGTGGGTGCACCACATGTTCGCCACCGGCATTCCGGCGCGCTCGCTCGGCTTCTTCTCGGCGGCGAGCATGGCCGTGGCGATCCCGAGCGGCATCCAGGTGTTCGCCTGGATCGCGACCATCGCCGCCGGCCGGCTGAGACTGACGGCAGCTTCGCTCTTCGTCGTCGGCTTCCTGTTCATCTTCACGCTCGGCGGGCTGACCGGCGTGATGGTCGCGCTCGTGCCGTTCGACCGCCAGGCCCACGACACCTATTTCGTCGTCGCCCACCTGCATTACGTGCTGTTCGGCGGCATGGTCTTCCCGCTCTTCGCCGCCTTCTACTACTGGGCGCCGGCGCTGAGCCGCCGGGCGCTGTCGGAGCGGCTCGGCAGATGGGCCTTCGGCCTGATCTTCTGCGGCTTCAACCTCGCCTTCCTGCCCATGCACGTCACCGGGCTGATCGGCATGCCGCGCCGGGTCTATACCTATCCGGCCGGCATGGGCTGGGACGGCCTCAACCTGGTCTCGACGCTGGGAGCCTTCCTCCTCGCGGCCGGCGTGCTCGTTTTCCTCGTAGACCTCGCGCGCAATCTCCGGCCGACCAACCACGATTCGGCCGGCGACATCTGGCGGGCCAATACGCTCGAATGGCTGCCGAACCACGTCTTCGCCGCGCGCAGCATCCCGCGGATCGACAGCCGCGACCCGCTCTGGGATCAGCCGGACCTGGCCCGCGACGTCGACGCCGGCCGGCATTACCTGCCCGGCACCGCGACGGGAGGTCGCGAGACCCTCGTCACCTCCTCGCTCGAGGCGAGGCCGGGCCATCTGCTGCGTCTGCCCGGCCCCGGCTGGGCGCACGTCTTCGCCGCCGTCTTCACCGCGGGCTTCTTCCTGCTGCTGACGGTCAAGGCGGTCGCGCTCGCGCTCGCCTGCGGCGTGGCGGCGGTCGCCGCGATGCTCGTCTGGATGCGCGAGAGCGATCCGCCGCCGGCCGGCATGGTCGATCTCGGCGGCGGCGTCGCGGTGCCGACCTACGCCTCGGGTCCGGCCTCCCATTCCTGGTGGGCGGTGGTCGTGCTGCTGCTGGTCGCCGCCGCGCTCTATTCCTCCTACCTCTTCGGCTATCTCTATCTCTGGACCGTCTCGCCGCAGCAATGGCCGGCGCGCGAGGCCCTGCCGCCGCTCGGCCGGACCGGCTTCAGCCTGCTCATGCTGGCCGTGAGCGCCGGCGCCCTCCTGATGGCGCGCGGCCTGCTCGCCGCGGGAGGGCCGCGCCGCGGCCTGCTCGCGATCACCGTCGCGGCCGGCGTGGCGAGCCTGCTCGCGGCGCTCGGACACGATCTCTGGTCGAACTGGGCGTCCGGCCTCAGGCCGCAGGCCAGCGGACACGCCGCCCTGGTCTATGCCAACGCCGTTCTGCAGGGGCAGCTCGCCGGGGCGGTCGCGGTGATGGCCGGCTTCGCGCTCTCGCGCATCGCGACCGGGCAGGTCGACGGCACGAGGCGGGTCGTCTTCGACAACCTCGCCCTGCTCTGGGCTTATGCCGTCGGCCAGGGCGCCGTCGGCCTGGCGCTGACCCAGGGCTTCCCACGATGGGTGGCCGGCTCATGACCGCCGCGGCCAGGACATGGCGCTCGCTCGGCTGGCTCGCCGGCCCCGTCCTCTGGGCCGCGGTCTTCCTCGCGGCCTATGCCTCGGAAGCGCTCGTCTGCACGCGGCTGGAACGGCCCGGCTGGCATGGAGCCATCGTCGCGGCGGCCGGATGCATCGCCATCCTCCTGATCGCCGCCCGGCTCTGCCGAACGGCGCGGCGCAGCGAGGAGACGGCCGGCCGCTTTCTCGCCCGCACCGGCGCAACGCTCGACTGGCTCAGCCTGGTTGCGATCGGCTGGACGATATCCGCCGCCCTGCTTCTGCCCGCCTGCGCGGTGTGAGCACGAGGCCGGGGAGGGCCTCTCCGGCCACGGCCGAGGCTTAGAGCCGGATCCGTCTCTCACTCTTAGCTGAGAGCTCGTTCCGATCAGCTTGCGGTGCAAGCTGATCGGAACGGGCTCTAGCGCTGCAAATTTGGCAGATCCATGCTGTTTTTGTGCGGCGCAGCCGGTCCTGCGCGGGGTGACGGACATCCTCCGGGTGCTATCTCTCGCTGAGACCGCTCAGAGACTGTGCACTGGATGCCATGTCGGCCCGCTCGGTGCGACGCGCGACGACGTCGCCCGCTCCGAACTCACAGCCTCGCAGCCGCGGACCAAGATCCTGAAAAAGAGGCAAGAGGATCGATGCCAGAACACGCCGAAGACGTTGGTTCACTCAGCTCGAGCGAAATTTCGAAGCGCGCCGCTTCAGCTCGGGTCGAAGACGGCCGGACGGATGGCTTCACCATCGAAGCCTTGGCGCGCGAATTCCATCTGACGCGGCGCGCCCTGCGCTTCTATGAAGCCCGCGGACTCCTCTCGCCGGCCAAGGAGCAGGGACGGCGCATCTATTCCGCCAGGGATCGGGCCAGCCTGATCCGCATTCTCAAAGGCAAGCAGCTGGGCTTCACCCTGTCGGAGATCCGCGCCCTGCTCGCGGGCGAGCCGAGGCCTGCGGGACACGAGGCGGACGTCGTGGTCGATTTGGACGGCCTGCTTCTGACCCGTGGTCAGATCGTCTCGCAGCTCAATCTGCTGCATGACCGGCACAGGGAAACCACCGAGGCGATCGCCGAGCTCGAAGCCATTATCGCCGGCGCGCGGCTATAACCTTTTCGGTTGCGGATGATGAAACCCCTAAATTGGCCAGCCTGGACGCGTCGTCATGACCTCGCGTGAGCGGAACGGCGCCAACAAGGCGCTCAACATACTCATCATCGGCATCGTACCCAGTCTGATGATCTGGGGCATCACGGGTCACTGCTGATGAATTTCCTGTCCACCGCCGCCGTCGAAGCCCTCTTCGGCGTGGCCGGAGGATTTGTCGGCTGGAGACTGAACTCATTGCGGCGGGAGGAATGGCGCAGGCGCTGCCGGGCCTCCGGCTCACCCCAGCGGGCTTTCCCGTCAAGCGGGCCGGTCAGCGGCTGCGCAATGCTGCGCGGGAGACGGATTCGCGACGAGCGGATCGAGAGCGCGGTCCGGTCAGGGGGCGAGAGCGCGGCGATCTCGCAGCTCCACAATCATGGATGCGTCGCTGAAGCCAGCTATACTGCCCGTCGCCGCCCAAGGAGGCCTCCGCCGCGTCCCGGCGCGGCGGAGGCCCGCGAGCCCGCCCCTCCAGGAGGAAGGCGCAGGCTCGTGAGTCGTCCGAGGGTCACCAGACGACTTTCAGCCCGAGGCGTCCTGCGATGCTGTGGCCGTTGGCGTTGCCGAGGGCGAGATTGTAGTCGCCCGAGGCGAAGACGCTGGTGGTCCGGCTGATCTGGCCGGAGACGCCGAGGCCGAACTGGGCCCAGGTGCCGCCGAGCTCGGTGTTGAGCGCGACCGGGTTGTTGCCGGAGAGGCCGGAGAAGGTGGTCTTCGCATCGGGGCCGAAGGCGTGCCAGAGATTGGCCCGGCCCCAGACCGTGACGATGCGCCCGTCCTCGCGGGTCCACGCCTTGGTCAGGCGGGCGCCGAGGCGGCCGTAGACGGCGTTGGTGTCGTCATAGCGCACCAGGCCGTAGCTGTCGGCGCCGTCGTCGATCGAGACGCGCTGGTAGATCAGCTGCGCCTGCGGCTCGAGCGCCCAGCCCTGGCCGAGCGCGACCGGATAGCCGGCCTCGAGCGAGGCGGTGAAGCCCCAGCCATTGGTCTTCAGCGTCTCGCCCAGCACCGAGTTGCCGCGGATGCGGTCGTACCAGGTGCCCTGCAGCACGGCGTCGACATACCAGCCCGAGGCGCCCTTGCGCGTCCAGTAGGCGCCGAGCGAGTAGCCGTTCATCGTGGTCGAGCCGGCCTTGCCGCCATAGACCGCCTTGACCTCGCTGTCGACGCGGCCCGCGCCGACGTAGAGGCCGGCGATGTCGCGCGTGCCGTTGTCGTTGAGCCTGCGGTAGAGGTCCATGCCGATCTGCGCGCCGGCCACCCCGAAATCGTAGGACGGCCCGTGCTTCTCGAAGCGGGAATAGCGCGAGATCATCCCCTTGCTGCCATAGCCCACCTCGCCGGTCTCGCCGAAGACCCGGGCCCAGACCGCCTTGCGCCGCTCGCCCTCGCCTGTGGCGGCATCGGCGTCATAGCCGTTCTGCTGCGCCGTCGGCGTGCAGCGGTAGCCCTTCGCCGGGTCCTTGCACCAGACCGGCCTCGCCGGCGGCGCGGCGGCCGGGTCGGTGTAATCCTCGCCGGCGCGGTCGTGATAGGTGCCGAGCATCGCCAGGCCGAAGCGGTTGGCCAGCGCCGGCACCGCCATGTCGACCGGCACCTCGACGCGATAGTTCGGCAGCTGGGTCGGCTCCGGCTGCGCCGCCGCCGGCGTCGCGGGCGTGGTCGACGGCGTCGTGGTCGTGGTCGTCGTGGTGGTCGGGATCAGGGTCGAGCGCAGGTACCAGTCGCCGTCGCCGGCATTGGCGCCGACGCCGTTGTGGTAGAGCAGGTACTCGTAGGCGCCGGCGGCGACGCGGTTGCCGAGCACGAAGGCTCCGCTCGCCGAAGTGCCGTCGACCTGCACCACCTTGATGCCGTCGCTGGTGGTCTGCGCGCCGCCGCCCGTGGTGTTCGTCACGAGGAGCGAGGTCGCGCCGGAGCCGAGCACGCTGGTGCCCTGGATCACCAGCCGGTCGGTGGCCGAGGCGTCGGCCCCGAGGAAGGTGTCGACCAGCAGCCGCCCGCCATTCGAGACATAGTTGCCGCCGACCGTCAGCCTGTCGCCGGCCGCCCCGTCCCGCATATTGATCGTGCCGGCATTGGCCAGCTGCCCGCTCATCGAGTAGACGCCCGTCCCGCCGCCGGTCGCCTCGAAGGTCGAGGTCGCGTCGATCGCCATGTTGCCCGTCAGCGCAAAGGCGTTGAGACCGTCGAGCGTCGAACCATTGCTCAGGAACAGGCCCGAGCCCGTATCCGAGCCCACCGTCAGCGCCCCGTCCGAGATCGTCAGCCGGGTCGCGTCCAGCGTGACCACTTCCCAATTGACGAGGTTCGCGCCGGGCGCCGACACCGTCAGCCCCCGGAACGTCAGCCGGTCGACCCAGCCATCGGCGATAGAGACATCGTCGCCGCCGTCGAGCACCTGGCTGCCGTCATAGGTTGCGGCCGTCACGAGCATCGTGTCGGAGCCCGTGTACATATAGATGTTGCCGGCCACCGTGCCGCCGCGCCATTCGAGCAGGTCGTCCCCCGCTCCGGTGAAGGTCCGGCCGTTGACCGAGCCGCCCATGAGGTAGATGCTGTCGTTCTCGGCAGCGGTTATGATCGCATAGGCGCTGGCGTTGCCGGGATCCGTCGCGGTGATCTCGCCCCAATTGGTTAGCGTCGATGCCTGGGCGGCGTTGAACTCGACGCCGCGAATGGTGCCGCTGACGATCCCGGTCGCATTGTTGGTGACGTTGACCGAGCCATAGGTCGACCGGATCGTCATGCCGACCTGATAGCCGGTCCAGGAGCCGTTGTTGACGATCGTCACCGAGCCCATGTTGCTGTTCAGGGCGAGGTCGGCGCCGAAATTCCCACCGCCGCGACTGATCGCCTGGACAGTGCCGTCGTTCACGATGACGAGGCTCGTCGCCGAGGGCCCGGCAATATTGTTCGTGATGCCGTCGACCGTCACCCCACCGCTGAAGGCGTTCGTCACCAACGCGCCGCTGAGGATATGGATCTTGATGTCGCCGGTGCCGATGGTGATCCCGTTGCCACCAACGAAAAAGGAGGAAGCCTGATTGAGGCGGATGTTGAAGACGGTGTTGGAGCAATCCCAGGTGCCCGCATTCAACACGCACTGGGCCGCGGCCGGGCTCGACAGGGCCGCCAGGCAGAGCAGGACCGGGACGCCCAGCCCACTCCGAAGCAATGCCTGGATCGAGAGCCTGCCGCCCGCGCGGTGCGCGCCGCGACGGCTTGCCCCCGACAGGCGGCCGAGCAGGCGAGGAAAGAGACCGATCAGCCGCTCGTGCCGCACCGCGCGGGAAGCTCCAGTCATTGAATACCCCGATTCGAGAATGTGAAATCAGGATCATCCAACACTCGGGTCCGGTAACGGCAACCAGCCGCGCCTGCAAAAAAGGGAAGGCAATTGCACAAAACGGCACGTATTCGCCGCACGGGCGGCTGGAGACTCAGCGGCCGAAAGCACCTACGTCGCTGAAGCACCGGTGATCGCCCGCCGCGCACCGATGGCCAATACGGCAAGATGAACCGATATATAGGCCTCGATGAGTGCGACGATCGGCGGGAGCAATTCTATCCTGCGGCCCAAAGGCTCGCCCAGCTTCAGATAGCCGAGCCCCTCCGCCAAGGACATGACCCTTTGCATCTGGGTCCGCGACACGCCGAATGATTTGCTTATGTTGCTAGCATTGCAGACGACCACATTCTCTGAGTTACGCTGCGCATATAACGAAAACAGAAGCTTCAACCCGCCGCTCATTTCAAAAAATTGCCTGAGCGACGGTATTCCATCGATGATCTTGAGGCCGTTCAGATAGAGATGCTGAAATCCGAAGGCCGAAATCGCGCAAATCGCTTTCGGGTTTCGATCCAGGAACCGCCCGTATTCGTCGGTTCCGTCCAGTGTCTGTACTGCCTCGATCGCCGGAGACAGGATTCCGTTCAAGGCCGCAATCGCCTTGGCGGTCGGAACGAAAATCTTGACCCGTGCGTCGACGAGCGCGACTTCTCTCGTGCAATACCCCGCAGCCTGGATGACGCCGAGCAGGGCCGCGACCTTGCGAGGTCCAGCCAGCCTGTATTTGACGCAGTAGTCCTGGACCCGCGTCAACGTGGCACCGGACGCCGGATCGTTCTGGTCGCGGCAGAAATCCAGATAAAAGATATAAGCCGCGATCATATGGTGAATTTCCGTCGCAGTAATATGATTTAGGAAAAAATTTCCTCGCATATATTCTAAATAATTCTTAGCGTACAAATTGGATGTGGAATAGAATATATCAGATGACCTATAAGACAGCGCCAGAGAAGTCACACTCTCAGGAAGAACGTCCAGATTCATTCAAATACCAAATATTCACAGTAACTTGATGCCATTGCTTCAAGCAATCCAGAAATCGACGACGACAACTGGCGATCCTTATCAATTTCCACCCGCGAGAGCAACAGCGCGCGCCTCGAAATCGTCGCTCTTCCAATGAAAACGTCACACCTCATCCTTTCCGAGCCGTCGCCGGAGCGCGAGGCGCTCCTCGCCGCAGGCAGGCCGATTGTGAGCGTCAGAGCCGGTTTCGATCGCCTGGGCGGCATCGGCCGCCCTGCTTCTGCCCGCCTGCGCGGTGTGAGGACGGAGCCGACGGCGCCTTTCACGCCGCCGTGCCGTTCGAGCAGGTCGTTCCCCCGCCGAAGCGGCCGCGCCCATCCGGCCGCCGAAGCTCAGCAGCGCTGGTAGATGTCCTCGATGCGGATGATGTCGTCCTCGCCGAGATAGGAGCCGACCTGGACCTCGATGATCTCGAGCGGGATCTTGCCCGGATTGGCCATGCGGTGGACGCAGCCGATCGGCAGATAGATCGACTCGTTCTCGTGGACGAGGAGGGTCTCGTCGTCCCGCGTCACCTCGGCGGTGCCACGCACCACCACCCAGTGCTCGGCCCGGTGGTGATGCTTCTGCAGGGAGAGCACGCCATTGGGCTTGACCGTGATGCGCTTGACCTGGTGGCGCGTGTCGAGATCGACCGACAGGTACTTGCCCCAGGGCCTGTGGATCTCCCGGTGGCTGACGGCCTCGGGCTCATGGTTCGCCGCGACCAGCGCGACGGCGTCCTTGACCCTGCCGGCCTGTGCCCTCGACGTCACCAGGACCGCGTCGCGCGTGGCGATCACCGCGACGTCGTCCAGTCCGACGACGGCGACGACGGCCTCGTCCGAGCGCACCAGATTGTTCGCGCCATCCAGCACATAGCCGCGCCCCTGGACGACGTTCCCGTCCTTCCCCTTCTCGGAGACCTGCCAGACCGCGCTCCAGTCGCCGATATCCGACCAGCCGAAATGACCGGCGATCACTGCGGCCGCATCCGGCCGCTCGGAGCTCGCCGGCCGGGACGCGGGCGCCGGCAGCTCGGCGAAGGCATCGGCCTCCAGCATGCGGATTCCGAGACTGGCCTCCTTCGAGGCGGCGCTGCCGATCGGCATCGCGGCGGCCTGCAGCCTGGCCTGCATCGCCGTCGCGGCGAAGACGACATTGCCCGAATTCCACAGATAGCCGTCGGCGAGATAGCGCGCCGCCAGGGCCGCGTCGGGCCTCTCGGCGACATCCTCGACCTCGCGGGCGCCTCCGGCGATCTCCGCCCCGGGACGGATATAGCCATAGGCGGTCGCCGGGTAGGAGGGCGGCACCCCGATCGCGACGATGCGTCCCTGCGCGGCGACGGCGGCGGCCCTGGCGCAGGTCTCGACGAAGAGCCTGCCGTCCTGCACGACATGATCGGCGGGGAAGATGCCGACCAGCGCCGCCTCGCTGCGGGCGAGGCCGAGCTCGGCCGCGATCGCCGCGGCCGAATGCGCGCCGCGCCCGGAGGGTTCCGGCACGATCTCGGCGCGCAGCCCGAGAACCTGCAACTGGTCGGCGACGGTGAAGCGCTGCTCCGGGTCCGTCACCACGATCGGCGTGTCGAAGACCGCCTCGTCCGACAGCAGCCGCAGCGTGCGCTGGAAGGTCGAGTCCCGGCCGAACAGCGGGATGAACTGCTTGGGCATCGTGGCGCGCGCGGTCGGCCACAGGCCGGCGCCGTGTCCCGTGCACATCACGACGGGAATGATCTTCGGCGACATGGTCCGGCTCCCCGAAAGCGGTTGCTGCTCGCGCCCGCATTCTGGAAGAGACGCCGGCGCGCTCAACCCGCCATCTCGGCTGATCCCCGGCGGCCGGCCGCTCCTTTCGGCGAGCGGCTCCCCCGACCGCCCTACCCCCTCGGAGCCGGTCTCACTCCTCCCTGAAGCTGGCGCGCATCGAATCGGTCAGCGGCTGCATCAGATAGGCGATGGCGGTCCGCTCTCCCGTGGAGACATAGACCTCGGCCGGCATGCCCGGCCTGAGCTTGGCCCTGATCTTCGGAGGAAAGCCCGCCGCCGAGACGCTGACGCGCAGCTCGTAGACCATCTGCTGCAGGACCTCGTCGCGCAGCGCATCGGCCGCCACCGACTTCACCTCGCCGACGGTGAAGGGGGTCGTCCGCCCCTTGAAGGACGGCAGGCGCACCTCGGCGGCCATGCCCGGGCGCAGATTGTTCACGTCCATCGGCGAGATCTTCGCCGTCACGATGAGATCGTCGTCCTGCGGCACGATCTCCATCAGGGTCTCGCCCGGCTTGACCACGGCCCCGACGGTATGGACCTTCGACGCCACGACCCGCCCGCTCCGCGGCGCACGGACTTCCGCGCGCGCCAGCACATCCTCGGCGACGCGCAGTTTCTCGCGCGCATCGGCGAGCTTCATCCGGCATTCGGCGAGCTTGGTCGATGCCTCCTCCACCGCGCGCAGGCCGATCTGGCTCATCTGGAGCCGGATCTCGTCATTGGCGACCGAGAGTCGCGCCAGATCCGCCTCCAGCGAGCCCATCCGGCCCTGCAGCTCGGTCAGCGACCGCTTGAGCGGGTTGATCCGGGTCGCGGCGACATAGCCCCGGTCGGCGAGCGGCCGCAGGCTGGTGAGCTCGTCGTTGAGGCTGGCCGCCTGCCCCAGGGCCGCCTCGCGCTGCGCCTCGCTCGACTGGTACTGCTTCTCCGACTGCGTCAGCCTTTCCTTCAGGATCGAGACTTCCAGCTTCTGGGTCGATTGCCTCTCCTTGAACAGGCGTTCCTGGTCGAGCATGATCCGGCGCGCCTCCCTGCTCTCGGCGGCCTCGGTCAGCTCCGCCGGGAAGGTTATGCGGTCGAGCCGGTCGATCTCCGCCGTGAGCCGCGCCTCCTCTCCCAGCGCCTGCAGCACGCCGAGCCGCGCCACGCTGCGCTGCGCCGCCGCCTGCGTCGTGTCGAGCCGCAGCAGGATCTCGCCCGCCTTGACGTCGGCGCCGTCACGCACGGTGATCGCCTCGACCAGGCCGCCTTCGAGATGCTGGACCGCCTTGCGGTCGCTCTCGACGACGACGCTGCCATGCGCCACGACGGCGCTGTCGAGGCGCGCCGTCGCGGACCAGAGCCCGCCCGCCCCCAGGGCGACGCCGACGACGACATAGCCCTTCCGGACCGGGGCGCGCCAATCGCCGCTGGCCTCGACGGGCCCCCTCATGCGCTGGAGCCATGCTTTGGCGAGCGCCAGCGCGGCACCGCCGCGCGCGCGCCATCTCGGCCAGTCGGGAAGAGATTTCATCGGCCTCGGCAATCGTATCATCGGCGCGCCCACCGTGCCTGGAGCGGCTCGACCTGCCCTGTCTGCCCGCGTTGCGGCGGCAGGATGCGCGCGCCAGCGGGCTGCAGGAGCACCGGCAGGATCTCGTCGCGCAGGCCGACACGGACCGCCTGCCCCTTCTGCATCAGGATGATCTTGTCGACCTGCGACAGCAGTTGCGGGCGATGGGTGATCACCACCACGATCGCTCCCGCCTCGCGCAGGCCGGCCAGGGCACGGCCCAGCGCCGCATCCCCGTCCATGTCGAGATTGGCGTTGGGCTCGTCGAGCACGACCAGCGCCGGCTGGCCGTAGAGCGCCCGCGCCAGGCCGATCCGCTGCCGCTGCCCGCCGGAGAGGATCGCCCCGCCCTCGCCGATCTGCGTCGCATACCCGTCCGGGAAGCTCTGGATCAGCTCGTGCGCCGACGCCGCGGTCGCCGCCGCGACGGCCGCCTCGTCGGTCGCGGCAGGGTCGAAACGGGTCACGTTGTCTCGCACGCTGCCGGCGAACAGCTCGACGTCCTGCGGCAGATAGCCGAGGATGCGGCCGCGCTGCTCGTCGGAGAAATGCCGGATGTCGTTGCCGTCGAGCCGCACGACGCCCTGAACCGGCTGCCAGACGCCGACCAGCGCCCGCGCCAGCGACGATTTGCCGGAGCCGGTGAGCCCGACCACCGCCGCGATCTCGCCCGGTTCCACCTCGAACGAGACGTTGTGCAGCAGCAGGGCGTTGCCGTTCGGAGCGCGCACGCTCAGCCCCTCGACGCGCAGCGCCCCGGCCGGGTGCGGCAGCGTCATCGGCTTCGCGTCATCCGGCGGCGCCTTCAGCGCCACGCCGAGCCGCTCGAAGGCGCTGCGGGCCGAGACGAAGCTCTTCCACTGGCCGACCGCGCCCTCGATCGGGGCAAGCGCCCGGCCCATGATCAGCGAGGCGGCGAAGATCGCCCCGGCCGCCATGTTCTGCTGGATCGCGAGATAGGCACCGACGCCGAGCACGGCGCATTGCAGAGCGAGGCGCAGCAGCTTCGTCGCCGCCAGCAGCGTGCCGCCCCAATCGGCGGCGGCCGTGTGGAAGGCCAGCGCCTGGCCGCGCTGGCGTTGCCATTCGCCCCGGATCGGCTGCCCCATTCCGAGCGCCTTGATCACCTCGGCATTCCGCAGCGAGGCGGCCAGCCGCTCGCTCGCGCCGTGGCCGAGCTCGGAAGCGCGGACCAGCGAGCCCTTGGTGATGCGCTCGTTCAGCAGGGCGACGCCGAGGATCGCGACGGCGCCGAGCGTGGCGACGGCGCCGATCGCCGGGTGCAGGATGAAGCACAGGCCGAGATAGATCGGGATCCAGGGCGCATCCATCAGCGCCGGCACCAGGCTGCCGGAGAGCGTCGCCCGCAGGGTCTCGACATCGCGGATCGGCAGGGTCGGCGAGCTCTTCGCGGCGAGCGCGCCGTGAAAGGCCGCCTCGAAAGCCGGCTCGGAGAGCGCCCGGTCGACGCACAGGCCGAGCTGGACGAGCGCCCGGCTGCGGAAATGCTCGAGCGCGGCGTAAGCGGCGAACAGGGCGAGCACGATCACCGACAGCATGACCAGGGTGGTGCCGTTCCGGCTGGTCAGCACCCGGTCGTAGATCTGCATCGTGTAGAGGGGGGAAACGAAGACGAACAGATTGAGGACGAAGGAAAGCCCGAACAGGGAAGCGAATGCGGGCGTCAGTTTGCGGACCGTGTGCGAGAGCATTCGTCGGTTTCCATATGCGATCGTGGCTGGCGAAGGGACCACGGCCAAGTGCATCGATCAGGATGGGAGCCGAGGGGCAGCGCAGTTGCCCCTGGGGAGTGGCGACCCGGCCGCCATGGCCGGGTCGCCTCGCGGCAGCGGCTAGCGCCGGATCCGATCAGATTGATTCAAGCTGATCGGAACGGGCTCTGGGCGCTACCAGTGCCAGTGCGAGAGCTGGCCGTGGCCGTGGTCGTTGTCGCCGTCGTCATGACGCCACTGGCTCCAGTCGTGGCGGCCACCGTTCAGGTGGGTGGTGGTTTCGGCGCTGGTCGTCTGCGTATCGCGCGACCCGTGCCGGCCGCCATGGTCGTCGTCGTTGCCGCGCGACCAGCCGCCATCCCAGGACCAGTCGCGGCCGCCGCGGCCGCCCCAGCCAGAATGGCCGCCCCAGCCCGCCCAATGCCCGTGGTTCGACGGGTTTTCCGTGTCCGTCCCGCCCCTACCGGTATCGACATCCGGGATGGTGATCACGTCCGGGTCCGTGCTGCCCGACTCGGATGTGCCGGGCGACGTGCCCTCGCCGGTCGTGGGCGTCGTCGATGTCTCCTCGCTCGGCGTCGACGGCTGGGCTGTCTCCGCAGGCGTCTCGCTGCCGGGCGTCGCGCCCTCGCCGGTCGACGGCGTCGTCGACGTCTCCTCGCTCGGCGTCGACGGCTGGGCGGTGACGGGAGGCGTCTCGTTCACCGGCTCGGACGTGGTCGGCGGCGTGCCGCTTCCGTCCCCGCTCGACGGCGTGCCGCTCCCGGGCGACGTCCCGGCCAGCGTCGAGCCGACCGAGTCGAACGGCACCGACTCGATGCCATGCCCCTGCGCGACCGATCCGGAAACGAAGCTGTAGTCGCCGTTGGCCGCGTCCGTGAACCCCGCTTGGCTCGTCTCCGTGCTGCCGATATCGCCGCCCTGGCGCTGGAAGCTCGCGAGCGAGACGTCGGCGACCGTCAGCTCGCGACCATCGGGGTTGTAGTAGACGTTGTCGTGGATCAGGCCCGGATCGGTCTGGTCGGTGTCGATCGTGTTGCTGCCGTCACCCGAGACCTCGATGAAGTTGTTGTAGGTCTCGTTGCCGTCGATCGCATGACCGTCCGCCTCGATCGTGGAGATCCCGTACTTGCCGTTGTCGAGCAGCGTGTTGTCGTGGATCTCGTTGTTCGAGCCGCCATGGATGAGGATGCCGCTGAACGTCGTCCCCTGGACGAAGTTGCCGTAGATTTGGGCATTGCTCGCCATGTTGTCGAGATAGATGCCGGAGCTCCAATCCTCGGCGAAGCCGCCGTCCTTGGTGTTGGTTCCACCGGTGTCGACGATCGTGTTGTAGCGGATGATGCTGCCGTCCGCGCCGGAATCATCGGCCGAGAACAGGTAGATGGCGCCGGTGTCCGGCGTCTGCTGCCCGGAATGGCGGATATCGTTGTATTCGATGGTGTTGCCGCCGGACGGGTTGTCCGGATCGTAATTCACCTCGGAGATGCCGAAGCGCGGTACGTTGGTGATCGTGTTGTGGTCGATCTGGTTGCCCGCCGACTCCGTCATGTCGATCGAGCCGTACTGGACGAAGACCTCGTTCGAATGGTCGACAGTATTGTTGGTGACGCGGTTGTCGCTCGTTCCGGCGGTCATCGCGATGGCGCTCGACCAGGTGTGCTCGAAGCTGTTGCCCGAGACGGTATTCCCGCTGCTGTCGCCGTGCAGGGCGACGCCGACGCCGACATTGACGAAATGGTTGCCCTCGACGACGAGCCCGCTCGCATCGTTCGCCTCGATCGCCGCGGTGGTCGGGTCGCCCGATTTCGAGGCGGTGTCGGTGAAGGTCATGCCCTTGATCGAGACGTTGTCGGCGCCGTCGACGACGAGGATGCTGTGGTCGCTGGATACGACTCCGCCCTCCCCGGTGAAGCCGTCCGGAGCCTTGTACGAAATGGTCTGCGTCTCGGCGTCGTAGGACCATTCGCCGACATTGTCCGGCGTGTCCTGCGAAACATAGTAGCGGCTCGCGGCGCCCAGGTCGTAATTGGCCTCCGTGGTGAAGGTCATCACGTTGCCCTCGACCGAGGCGATGGTCAGCACCTCGCTGGAATAGCCGTTCTCGGTGAAGACCGTGACCTTGTCGCCGGCCTTCGGCTGCTCGCCGGCGGGATAGTCCGAAGGGTCGAACGCCATCGACTTCTGGGAGTCGTAGCCTGCCGGCACATCCTGGCCCCAGAGCCAGCCGCCATGAACCGGATCGTCCGGATCGACGTCGGGGTAGCGGCTTTCGGTCTGCTTCTCGCCGTTGACGGTGAACTGCTGGACATCCTCGGCATCGACCTGCGCCGTCCAGATGCCGTCGGCGCCTTGCGTCCAGCCGCTCACCTGCGTACCGCCGCTGATCACCACCTTCTCGCCGGACATCGCCACGAAGGACGAGCCGGAATCGGCGGAGGTGAGCTTGAGGGCGTCGTCTACATAATAGGTACCACCGGCGACGTAGACCGTGTCCGCCCCATTGCTCTGGTGCATGGCTTCGACCGCCCGCTCCAGCGTCTGGAAAGATGAGCTCTCATCCAGTCCTGTATTGCTGTCGTTTCCAGTGGTCGAGACGTAAAATGTGGCCATAAAGGGGCTCCTTTTTTGGCTGGAACACTCTAAGTGATCGCTGCCTAGATACCCTTGAGGCCTGATTCGGTGCTACCCGCACCGACGAACTCTTACTCCGAAGGATTAGTTCATTCGAACTAATCGTCCTCTTTTGGCACAATATATCAATGGATTGTTTCTTGGCTGCTGCCCCACCGCCCTGTTGATGGATCGGCCTCATCGGCCCCGAAGCATCGGGTCGCCGCGCAGGCGGGGCCCTCAAATGGCCTTATTGTCGAAACCTGAAGGCGAAATCGCCGCCTGGGTCAACCCGTCTGGTCCGGTCCGGTTCCGACACTCGAATGGCAGACCGTCAGATGATGGTCGCAGAACTGGGCGCTCGCAGCCAGGCGGCTGACATAGGCCCGGAAGTCGGCCAGGGTCGCGACCGGGCGCTGGCAGCCATCGCAGACCACCAGCGCCTCGGCCGACAAGTCGCTCGGCAAGTGGACGGCGGGAGACCCGCAGGCCCGGCAGCCGAACCCTCCGCTTCGCGGCGGCGAAGGCGCGCCGGGATCCGCGGCAGCCAGCAGCGCGGCGTAGCGATGCGAGCGCCTGCTCATGCCGAGGCCTGATAGAAGGATTTGTAGTTGCGGTAGACCCGCCCGCGATCGGAGACGTCGTAGCGGCCCTGTTCCTCGAGATCGACGCCGTTGAGCACGACGCCCGCCACGTCCAGCCCCAGCCGGGCGAGGTGGTCGAGCGTCGCCGAGACGGTGCTCTTCAGCGTGTCGTTCCATTTGACCACGTGCAGCACCGTGTCGGCATGCTCGCGCAACAGGGCGCTGTCGGCCGACAGCAGCACCGGCGCCACCTCGAACAGGATGACGTCGTATCGCGCCCGCGCTTCGCGCAGCATCGCCTCGAAGGCCGGGTTCGAATAGACGTTCTGGCTGTCGCGCAGGCCGGAGGCGCGCCGGACCGTGGCGACCGGGCTGCTGCCCTGGCCGCCCGTGTCGCCGACCTGCGGCAGGCACTGGTCGAGCAGCGCCTCGTGCGGAAAGTTCTGGCCCAACAGCAGGCGCCGGGGCGAGCCGTCCACGACCAGGACCCGCTGGCCCATCATCGCCAGCACCCGCGCCATGGCCGAGGCGACGAAGGATTTGCCTTCGCCCGGGGCGGAAGAGGTGATCAGCACGAATTTCGGCGGATTGCTGGACGGGAACAGCTCGGCCACCATCGAGCGCACCGCCTCGGCGAAGACGAGGCTCTCCAGCCCGCCGGGATAGTGCTCGAGATTGGGGAGGAGACCGATGCAATTCGTCCGCGTCTCGGCGACGAACTCGTTCTCGCTGCGATAGCCGCGATCGCGCTTCTCCAGCAGGTAGGAGACACCGGCGCCGGCCGCCAGCCCGCCCAGCATGGCGAGGCCGAGCACCAGCGACGGCTTGGCCGAGCTCGGCAGCGACGGGACATCCGCCGGCGCGACGATCTGGGCGATGATCGGCCGCAACTCGCTGACGGCGCTCGCCTGCTGATGAGCGTCGGAGAGCTGCTTCAGCCGGTCGCGCGCCGCGGTCGCTTCGGCCTGCAGGGTGCGCAGCTGCCCTTCCAGCCCCCGCGCCTCGATCGACTTGGTCTGCAACGCCGCGACGCGCTCGCGCAGCGCGGCTTCGGCGGCGCGGGCGGCCTGGACGTCCGTCTCGATATTGGCGACGGACTGCGCCAATTGCTTCTGCAGCCGCTCCTGCACGGCGGCCAGCGAGAGCCGCAGCCGCTGCACGGCCGGGTGCCGGTCGCCGGACATCGCGACCATCTCGTCGAGCGCCCGGCGCGCCTTGCCTTCCTCGTCGAGCAGCTGCTGGACCACCGGCGAGCTGCCGAGGTCGCTGGTCTGCGGGACATTGCCGGCGGCGAGCGAGACCTGCGCGCGCTGCAGGCGGGTCTCCTCCGCCAGCCGCGTGGCAGACACCGCATTGAGCTGGGTCAGCATGTCGCGAAGCTGCTGCTGCTGGATGTCGGCGCCGTCCTGCCCGAGCTCGACGAAACCGGTCCTCACCCGGAAGGCCTCGATCTCCTTCTCGATCCTCGCCAGATTGGCGCGTGCCTCCTGGGCCTGCGCGCCATACCACTGGCTGGAGCGTTGCGAGGCGCTCGTGGTCGCCTCCATCTTGCGGCGCAGATATTCGTTGCCGAAGGCGTTGACGATCAGCGCCGCGCGGTCCGGATCGGTATCGCGGTAGGTCAGCGTCACGAGATAGGCCTTGGTGTCGTTGCTCACGCCGAGCGCTGCGAGCAGCTTCTGGGCGGCGAGGTCGCGCGCGGTCGGCTCGGTCGCCGCGTCGCCGAAGCCGGCGAGGTGACGCAAGGTCCTGCGCACCGACGCGGGAAAGACCAGTTCGCCCGCCCCCGCGAGCAGACTGGAGACCGAGGAGGGCTGCGTCTTCGTCTCCCTGTCGAGGCCCAGGCGCGAGGCGACGGCCCGCGCCGTCGCGAGCGAGCGCATGATCCGCGCCTCGCTCTCCACCAGCGTCGAGGCATCGAGCGCGACGCTGCTGGCCTTGCCGCCCCCGCCGCTGTCCTCGCGCGTGAAATCGAACTGCAGCACCAGATCGGCGGTGTAGCGCTGGGGCGTGACCATCAGGTAGAGCGCCGCCGCCAGCATGGTCCCGCCGGTGACGGCCAGGATCAGCAGCCGCCGCCTCCAGAGCATGGCGAGGAAGTCGAAGGTCATCGCATCGTAGTGCTTCGCGAGCGGCGCCGGGGCGCGGGGGCCTCGCATGTCGCTGAACAGATCCATGATCCCGTGCCTCGCCTGCTGACTTGCCTTTGGATGTCGATCGTCGCCGGCGGCCCGCGCGAGGCCGGCTCCGGCAGAAGCCGCACGCGTTACTTCGCGCCCCGTCCGTGGAGAACGGCCGGAACGGTCTGCAGCAGCACGTAGAAGTCGAGCCAGAACGACCAGTTGTGGATGTAGAAGCTGTCCTGCCGCTTCTGGACGGCGAGGTCGCCGTCGCTGCGGTCCGTCACCTGCCAGAGCCCGGTCAGGCCAGGCGGGACGCTGGTCCGCAGCGCCTGGAAGGCGGTATCGAAGCACTGGTTGTGATAGGCGGGAAACGGCCGCGGCCCGACGATGCTCATCTCACCGCGCAGCACGTTCCAGAGCTGCGGCAGCTCGTCGAGGCTGGAGCGGCGAATGAACGGCCCGATCCCGGGCAGGATCCGGGGGTCGTTCGAGAGCTTGAAGAAGCGCTCCCATTCGTGGCGCGCCGCGCCGTCGGCCTCCAGATGCGCGGCGAGCCTGTCCTCGGCGTCGGCATACATGCTGCGCAGCTTGTACACGTTGAAGACGTTGCCGTTCCGGCCGACCCGCGGCTGGGCGTAGAAGGCGGGCCCGTTGTCGACCGCCTTCACCGCGAGCGCGAGCACCGCGACCACCGGCAGCGCCAGGAGGGCGAGCGGGATGGCGACGACGAGATCGAGCGCCCGCTTCAGCCGCAGGTTCCGCGGCATGTGGATGGCGCTGCGCAGTTCGAGGCCGAGCAGCCCGCCCATCGCCCGCAGCCGGGGGTTCAGCACCTGCAGCGCCGAGGCGTCGTGGACGACGAAGATCTGGCGCAGGGGCAGGCGCGCCAGCCAGTCCGCCTTCTCGACCTGGAGATCGCCCGACGCGCACAGGGCGACCTCGATCCCGGGCGACAGGATATTGGCCTGGCCGGGGGTGATCACGGGCAGGTCCGCGATCTCCGCCGCGTCGGCGCGCGCGTCCGTGTCCTCCTCAGAGAGGATGGCGACCGGCTTCAGACCGAGCTCGGGCCGCGAGGCCAGGTCGCGCGCCAGGGCCATGCAGGCCGGCATCGCGCCGTACAGCACGGTGGGGGCGGTCCACAGCTCGCGCCGCAGCAGCGCGCCTCGGATCAGGGCCTCGACATAATAGCCGAGCAGCACCGTCAGACCGGCGCCGCCGACGACGTAGCCCCAGAGATGACCGGACGGCTGGGAGACCAGGAGCCAGACGAGCATCAATGCGGCGGCCACGACGTTGCCGAGCGTGCGCCTGCGCAGGCGGTCGACGGGCTCGGACCGCTCCGAGCCGTACAGCCCAAAGCCGGCCAGCGCGCCGCACAGCGCCGGCGCCCAGAGCACGATCAGCCCCGCCATGTTGGTGTCCGTATCGGACGCGGCGATGGCCGCGCCGAGCTGGAGGACGCCGGCGACGATCGTCAATGTGACGAGATCTCCGACCAGCAGCGCGGCGGCGACGAGCCGCCGCCGCGTCGCCGGAGGGACATTGGCGCCGAGCCGCCGGCCCGGCTTTGCCATGCCGATCGAAGCGGGAACGACGGTCGTGACGATGTCGGGCATGGCGAGCTCTCGGGAGGTTGGCTGGCTGCGCGGGCGGAGCGGCGCGCTACTGCGCCGCGATCGTCGGAATCGCCTCGACCCCGGCCTCGCGCTCGGCTCTCGCCTTCACCTCCCCCGAGATCCAGGCATAGGTCGGGACCAGGCCCTGTCTCAGGTGGATCGAGGGCTCCCAGCCGAGCACCTCGCGCAGGCGGTTGTTGTCGCTGTTGCGGCCGCGGACGCCCTGCGGGCGGTTGGTGTTGTGCCGCTTGTGGATCGTCTTTCCGGCGATCTCGGCGACGATGTCGACCAGCCCGTTGACGTCGACCAGCTCGTCCGTGCCGAGGTTGAGCGGCTTGGAGTAGTCCGAGCGCATGATGCGGTAGATGCCTTCGACGCAGTCATCGATGTACATGAAGGAGCGGGTCTGCTTGCCGTCGCCCCAGACCTCGATCGCGTCGCCGGACTTCGCCAGCGCGACCTTGCGGCAGATGGCGGCGGGCGCCTTCTCCTTGCCGCCGTCCCAGGTCCCGAGCGGCCCGTAGACATTGTGGAAGCGGACGAGGCGGGTCTTGAAGCCGTAATCCTCGGCGAAATACTCGCACAGCTTCTCGGTGTAGAGCTTCTCCAGCCCATAGCCGGGCTCCGGATCGGCCGGGAAGGCGTCCTCCTCCTTCAGGGGCACCACCGACGGGACGTCCTGGAGATGCTGCGGATAGACGCAGGCCGAGGACGAGAACAGGAAGCGCTCGACCTTGGCGTCGTGCGCCGCCTTCAGCATCTGCGCGCTGATCATCGTGTTGTTGTAGGTGATCGAGGCGTGCGCACCGGAAATGTAGCCGATGCCGCCCATGTCCGCGGCGAGATTGTAGACCTCGTCCATGCCGCGGACGGCTTCGCGGCAATCCTCCATCTCGCGCAGGTCCAGAATGCGGAATTCATCCGCCGAGCTGGCCTGGTACTCCGGGTCCTTGAGGTCGGCGCCCCTGACCCAGTAGCCGCGATCCTTGAGGTAATTGACGAGATGGAAGCCGATGAATCCGCCAGCGCCCGTGACCAGTACAGATTTTCTGGACATTACTTCGCTCCACTGAGAACCGGAATTCAGCGATAGCGTTTTTATCTTTTGAAATCAGGTGGTTAAACCGAACTATACCCCTTTTGGGGCAGCCCGGCTCTCGGGGTCGGCCGCGCACACCGCCTTCTGCCGCAGCAGCTGCAGGCCGGCGCCGACCATGAAGTGCGGGACGATCCTGCCATAGCGGCGCCAGAGCCGCCGCGGCTCCGACAGTAGCCTGAACAGCCATTCAAGGCCGCGCTTCTGCATCCAGGCCGGCGCCTGGCGCTTGGTGCCGGCCAGGAAATCGAAGGCGGCCCCCACGCCGATCATGACCGGCGCGTCGATGCGGCCGAGATGCCCGGCCATCCAGTATTCCTGCTTCGGCGTGCTGAGCCCGACCCAGACGATATCGGGCCGGGCCGCGTTGATCATGCGCACGATCTCCTCGTCCTCCTCGGCCGAGGCGGGCCGGAAGGGCGGCGAGAATGTGCCTGCCACGGCAAGCCCCGGAAAGCGCTCCGCCAGACGGTCGCGCAGGCGCTCGGCCAGGCCGGGGGCGCCGCCGAAATAGTATTGGCGGTAGCCCTTTTCCGCCGACAGGGCCGAGAGGCGCAGCATCAGCTCCGGGCCGTAGACGCGCTCGGTCTGGCGATGCCCGAGCTTGCGCGCCATCCAGACCAGGGGCATGCCGTCGGGAGTGGCCATTCCGGCCCGCTCATGGATCTCCAGGAGCGCGGGGTCCGACTGGCTCTCGATCACGCCATGGACGCCGGTGATGCAGACATAATTGTGCGCCTTCCGGCCGATCCAGTCCTCGACCGTGCGGAGCGCGTCGGCCATGGTGATGGCGCTGACGTTCACGCCCATGATCCGCGCCCGCGGCAAGGGGGCTTCAGCCGCTCCGGGAGCTTCGGGCATCGTCAGCTCGCCTTCGCACCGACCCGCAGCACCGGGTCGTGCATCTTCGACAGTACGGCGTCGAAATAGGCGATCGTCCGGCCGAGCCCTTCCTGGAGCGACACCTTCGGCGTCCAGTGCAGCAGCTCGCGCGCCTTGCTGATGTCCGGGCAGCGCTGGCGCGGATCGTCCTGGGGCAGCGGCCGGTAGACGATCTGCGAGCGCGAGCCGGTGAGCGAGACGATCAGTTCGGCGATCTCGGCCATGGACGTCTCGACGGGGTTGCCGAGATTGACCGCGCCGTCCAGCGGCTTGGTCACGTTCATCAGGCGCATCAGGCCTTCGACGAGATCGTCGACGAAGCAGAAGGCCCGCGTCTGGCGGCCGTCGCCATAGAGCGTGATCGGCTCGTTGCGCAGGGCCTGGACGATGAAGTTGGAGACGACCCGGCCATCCTGCAGGCTCATGCGGGGACCGTAGGTGTTGAAGATCCGGGCGATGCGGATCTCGACGCCGTGCCGCCGCTTGTAATCGTAGAACAGCGTCTCGGCGCAGCGCTTGCCCTCGTCATAGCAGGCGCGCGGCCCGCTGATGCTGACGAGGCCGCGATAATCCTCGACCTGCGGGTGGACGTCGGGATCGCCGTAGATCTCGCTGGTCGAGGCCTGCAGGATCGGGATGCCCAGCCGCTTGGCCATGCCGAGCATGTTGATCGCCCCGAGCACGCTGGTCTTCGTGGTCTGCACGGGGTCGCGCTGATAGTGCACTGGCGAGGCCGGGCAGGCGAGATTGTAGATCTCGTCGACCTCGAGATAGAGCGGGAAGGTCACGTCGTGCCGCAGCATCTCGAAATTGGGCTGGCCCAGCAGGGCGCTCAGGTTCTCGCGGCGCCCGGTATAGTAGTTGTCGACCGCCAGGACCTGATGGCCCTGGGCGGCCAGGCGCTCGCAGAGATGGCAGCCGAGGAACCCGGCGCCGCCAGTGACGAGGATACGCTTCTGCATGTCTGAGCTCCGCCTGACCGTGCACCGGAAGGAGCCGAAAGCTTTGCCGCAAGCACCCCGTTCTCAAAGGACGCTTTGGGAGGTGAGCCTCCCGGCGGCAACGAGGAAGGGCTACTTCCCACGCGACGCGGCGATGGCGGGCCGAGGGGAGGATGCCACCGCGCTCGACAATGGGATTAATCCCGTGGCGACGCGCCTTGGCCCGAATGCCAATGCGGAAAGCGGCGCGGGTGCTGACATCCTGCCCGCATCTCGTCGCCACGCTTTGGGCAGGACGGTCGGAGCAAGCCTTGGACACGTCGATCCATTCCCTGAACGCTCACCTCGCCGCCGGAACGCAGCCGCGCTCCGGCCCCTCCGGCAGGCATCGCTTCTGGCCCGCCGTCCTGGCGCTGCTCGTCGCGCTGCTCGGCCTGATCGCGGTGGCCGCGGCGGCGGAGCGTGACGCCGCCGAGACGCTCGCGATCGGCGACAAGGTCACGATCTCCGTCTTCGGCCAGACGGACCTCTCCGGCGACTTCGTCCTCGACGGGACGGGCGCGGTCAACATGCCGCTCGCCGGGCGGATCAGGATCGCGGGGCTGACCGCCCCGGAAGCCGAGGCGCGGATCCGCAGCGCGCTGATGGACGGCTATCTCCGCGATGCCGTCGTCAGCCTGCGCGTCGCCGAGCTGAAGCCGGTCTACATCATGGGCGAGGTGCGTTCGCCGGGAACCTATCCGTTCCGGCACGGCCTCAATGTCCTGGGAGCCGTCGCGCTGGCCGGCGGCTACCGTGTCGGCGACGAGTCGCTCTCCCTGCTGAAATCGGAGCTCCTGCTGGCCGACGAGCGCGAGCATCTGCTCAACGCCTCCCTCCAGACCCTGATCGCACGGCGCCTGCGGCTGGAAGCCGAGCGCGACGGCGTGAAGCAGCTCGTGGCCGACGCGCGAACCGCGGCGAGCGCCCAGATCCTCGCCGGCGAGCAGGAGATCCTCGACTTCCAGCGCCGGGCGCGCGAGGGCGAGCGCGAGCTGCTCAGCCAGCAGATCTCCCGGCTCGGATCGGAAAGGACGGCGCTGACCGAGCAGGCCGAGCTGGCCGAGCGCCAGGTCGAGCTGACGCGCGAGCAATCGACCGAGTACAACAAGCTGGCGACGACCGGCCATGGGCTGCGCACCGTCCAGGTCGAGCGCGAGCGCGAACATGCCCGCGCCCGCAGCGATGCCGCGCGCATCAGGGCCGAGCTCGCCAAGAACGAAACGGCGCTCGGGGAGCTGACGCTGCGCCTGCGCGAGCTCGACAACACCTATATGCGCCGCGTCGTACTCGAGCTTCAGGAGACCAGGCAGAAGATCCTCGAGGTCGAACGCAGCGTTCCTGTCGCCCGCGAGATCGCCGAGAGCCGGCGCCGCAGGCTGGTCGCGAGCGAAGGCTCCGGCGTGGCGGCCGACTGGGACATCAGGATCACGCGGCAGGCCGGCCTGACGCCGGTGACGATCCAGGCGAAGTTCGAAACGCCGCTGCAGCCGGGCGACATCGTCCAGCTCTCACCGAGGGCGCGGCCGATCGAGGGACAGCTTCCGGGCGAGGCCCAGACGCCGCTGCGCAAGCTCACGGGTCTCGCCAGCCAGCAATGACCGCTATTGCGGCGTCCGCCGAGAGGGTCCTCCCAGATGCCCGCCAAGATACGTCCGATCATCATGTGCGGGGGCGCCGGGACGCGGCTGTGGCCGACCTCCCGCAACTCGCTGCCCAAGCAGTTCGCCATGCTGCTCGGCGAACGCTCGACGTTCCAGGACACGGTCCTGCGCCTGCAGCACGAGCTGTTCGACCTGCCGATCGTCCTGACAAACCGCGCTCATCGCGTCCTGGCCGAGCGGCAGCTGGCCGAGATCGGGGCCGAGGCCGAGATCGTCCTCGAGCCGGAGCGGCGCGATTCGGGCCCGGCCATCCTCGCCGGCTGCCTGGTCGCGGAAGCGAGGCAGGCCGACGGCGTCGTCCTCGTCGTCGCCTCCGACCATATCGTGACCAACCGGGCGGCCTTCCGCCAGGCCGTCGCCGGCGGCGTTCCCGCCGCCCGGGCCGGCCGCCTCGTCACCTTCGGCGTGGCCGCACGGCATCCCTGCACCGACTATGGCTGGATCGAACCCGGACTGATCCTCGAGGGCGAAGCCCGGCGGGTCGCCCGCTTCATCGAGAAGCCGAAGGAGCGGTATGCGGCGGAGTATCTGCGCCGGGGCTGGCTGTGGAACTCCGGCAATTTCCTGTTCAGGGCACGAGACCTGATCGCGGAGTACCGCACCTTCGAGCCGGCGACGGTGAACGCCGTCGAAGCGGCGGTCGCGAACGGGAGCGACGAGGACGGCGCCTTCGCGCTGGCGCTCGATGGCTTCGCCGCGGCGCAGCGGCGCTCGATCGACTTCGCGGTGATGGAGCGCACCGACCGCGCCGCCGTCGTCGCGATGACATGCGGCTGGTCCGACATCGGCAGCTGGGACGCCCTCTGGGCGCTGAGCGACCATGACGGCAGCGGCAATGCCCGCCATGGCAATGTCGAGCTGGTCGACGCGCACAACTGCCTGGTCTCGACCGACGGGCCGATGACGTCGGTCCTCGGCGTCGAGGATCTCATCGTCGTGGCCAATCGCGACGCGGTGCTGGTCGCCGACCGCAACCGGGCGGCCGAGGTCAAGCAGGTCGTCGAATTGCTGCGCAGCAAGGGCTGCAGCCAGGCCGAGACGCATGCGAGCGTTCATTGCTCGTGGGGGTCCTACCAGATCGTCGACGCTGGCGACGGCTTCCAGGTCAAGCGGATCCGGGTTGCGCCCAAAGGCCGCCTGCTGCTGCAGAAGCATCGCTTCCGCTCCGAGCACTGGGTGGTCGTGCGCGGCACCGCCACCGTCACGGTCGACGAGACCATCGGTCGCTTCGGCAGGAACGAGCACATCTTCATTCCGCTCGGCGCCGCCCATCAGCTGGAGAACAGCGGCACCGAGCCGCTCGAGCTCATCGAGGTCCAGAACGGCAGCTATCTCGGCGAGGACGACGTCATCCGCATCGACGAGGCGCGGCAACAGATCTGAAGGCGACGCCGGGAACCCGGCCGGATCGGGAGAGAAGGCTCTCCCTTGGCCAAGACGGAGGGATCCTTGACGAATTCGGAGAAGCACAGCCGGGAGGATGGCGGCAAGGCGCGCACCGCCCCGTCGCTTCCGGCGGTTCCGCATTCGGCCTTCGCGAGGCACTGGCTCCCCGTCGACAAGGGAGGCGCGGAGCTGACCAGGGCGGTGTTCGGACCGACCACGCGGGTGCCGCTGCGGCCCGCCCCGAGCGAAACGTCACGGCCTCGCCCGCCGGCGCCGCCGGCCCCGCCCGCCCCGGCTCCGAGCCGGTTCCGATCGACGGTGGTCCTGCTGCTGCTCGCTTTGGCGGTGCTCTTCGCCGAGCCGGCGGCGCGGCTGCTGGGGCGCGCGCTCGCGCCGCGGCCGGAAGCCCCTGGCACGGCCGAGGTCTCGCCCCAGGGCAAGGCGGGCCCCCGCCCCGAGGCCAGACGCGCCGGCGAGGCCTGATCCATGTCGGTGATCGCCGCCTGGAAACAGAGCCTGCGCCTGAGCGCCGGCAGGGCCCCGCTCGCCGGGCCGGGTCTCGCCGCATTGCGCCGCAAGCTCTACGAGGCCCGCTTTCGCGCCGGCAGATATCATTGCGGCTACAGCGGCAGCTATGCCGGTTTCGATGCCGCCGAGCGCGCCCTTCCGCCGGGCCTCGCCGGCTTCGATCATGCCGCGATGGCGGACATCGACCACTACACCACGGCGGCCGGCGGCTTCGAGCCGATGCCGGCCACCGAATATCCCGTCCTGTTCTGGCTGCGCGGCGCTCTCGACGAAGGAGCCCGGACGCTGCTCGATCTCGGCGGCTATGTCGGGCACGCCTTCCGTCAATATGATCAGTACCTCGCTTTCCCGGACGATTTCCGCTGGGCCGTCTTCGACCTGCCGCACATCATCGGCGCCGGACAGGCGCTCGCCGCACGGCAGCCCGACCAGCGCCTGCGCTTCACCACCACCGTCGACGACGGCTGCGGCATGGACATCCTGCTCGCCGCGGGTTCGCTGCAATACCTCCCGGAAAACTTCCTGCACGAGCGGCTGAGCGCCTGGGCCGAGCGGCCGCGCCACCTGATCGTCCAGCGCACGCCGCTCCACCCGCGCCACTCCTTCGTGACGATCCAGTCCGTCATCACCCGGACCGGGCAGGTCTCCTTCTGCCCCTACAGCGTCGCGTCACGGGCGGGCTTCGTCGACGGGCTGCGCGCGCTCGGCTACCGGCTCGTCGATTCCTGGGAGAAGCCGCGCAGCCTCGACGTGCCGTTCCATCCGGAATGCCATGTCGAGACCTATTCCGGGCTCTACTTCCGATTGGGCCGCTGACTCCGCTTCCCTGATCCACGGACCTTCGGGCGTGCCTCGTCCGGCTGCGCACGCCATGCGTCCGTCGTTCGCGCGCCGCACGCCGCAACCCTGGCGAGATGGCGTTACTCCAACTGCTCCAATGTCGTCGCGCGGCCCGGGCGCATAGCCTTCCGGCATGACACAGACCACCGACAGGAAAGCTGCCCGCCAGGCTTCGCGTCGTCGCCGGCCTGGGGCATTCGCCGCTCCCGTTCCCGCAGGGACCGCCGCCTCAGCCTTCGCCCGGCACCAGGAAGGCGTCGCCCCACCCGCGGCGACCCTGGTCGACCTCTTCGCCGCGCAAGTCGCCGCCCAGCCGCGCGCTGTCGCGCTGTCCTTCGGCCCGACCAGCCTCTCTTATGCCGAACTCGACGATCGCGCCGAGCAGCTGGCCGAAGCGCTGGCCGCGATGGGCGCCGGCCCCGGCACGATCGTCGGCCTCTGCCTGCCGCGCTCGCTCGACCTGATCGTCGCGCTGCTCGCGATCCTGAAGAGCGGCGCCGCCTATCTGCCGCTCGATCCGGCCTATCCGGGCGAGCGCCTCGCCTTCATGGTCGAGGACGCCGACGCCTCGATCATCATCGCATCGGACCACGCCGACTGGCTGCCGCCCGGCCGCCGGCGGCTCGATCCCCGGCAGCCCGGCGGCGCCGAGGCTGCTCCCGGCCAGCCGGCGCGGCGCAGGGCGGCGGCCGGCGACCTCGCCTATGTGATCTACACCTCCGGCTCGACCGGCAGACCGAAGGGCGTCGCCGTCGAACACGCCGCGGTGACGCGGCTCTTCGGTGCGACGCAGGCCTGGTTCGGATTCCGGCCGGCCGATGTCTGGACCTTGTTCCATTCCGTCTCGTTCGACTTCTCGGTCTGGGAGATCTGGGGGGCGCTGCTCCACGGCGGGCGTCTCGTGATCGTGCCGGAGAGCACGACGCGGGACCCCGCCGCCTTTTTGCGCCTGCTCGCCGACGAGGGCGTCACGGTGCTCAACCAGACGCCGTCGGCCTTCGCCGCCCTGGACCGGGCCGATCAGGACCGCGGCGGGCGCGACCGGCTCTCGCTGCGGCTCGTCGTCTTCGGCGGCGAGGCGCTGGACCCGCGGCGCCTGGCGGACTGGTACCGCCGCCGCGGCGAGCATGCGCACCTCGTCAACATGTACGGGATCACCGAAACGACGGTCCATGTCACCTACCGGCCGCTGTCTCCCGCCGACCTGGCCCGTCCGTCGAGCCTGATCGGACGGCCGATCCCGGATCTGGAGCTTCTGCTGCTCGACGCCGACAGCATGCGTCCGGTGCCGCGCGGCGAGATCGGCGAAATCTTCGTCGCCGGGGCCGGGCTCGCCCGCGGCTACCTGAACCGCCCGGAGCTGACCGCGGCGCGCTTCGTGCCGCACCCGCACCGGCCCGGCGCGCGGCTCTACCGCTCGGGCGACCTCGCGCGCCAGGTCGACGAGCAGGATTACGAATATCTCGGCCGGGCCGACCAGCAGGTGAAGATCCGGGGCTTCCGCGTCGAGCTCGGCGAGATCGAGACGGCGCTGATGTCCCATCCGGACATCAGGCAGGCCGCCGTGCTGCTGCGCTGCGACGAGGGGCAGGAGCGCCTCGTCGGCTATCTCGTGGCCGGCGGCGCGGAGCGCCCCTCCTCCGCCGCGCTGAAGGCGCATCTCGGCGAGACCCTGCCCGAGCACATGGTGCCGGCGGCCTACGTCTTCGTGCCGGATATTCCGCTGACCGTGAACGGCAAGCTCGACCGCGGCGCGCTGCCGGCCCCCGGCCGGGCACGGCCGGAAACCGCCGCCCCCTATGCCGCGCCGCGCACCGCGCTGGAACGGCGGTTCGCGGATGCCGTCGCCGACATCTTCCAGATCGACCTCGTCGGCATCGACGACAATTTCTTCGATCTCGGCGGCAATTCCCTGCTCGTCGCCGAACTGCACCGGCGCCTCGTCCGGGATCTGCCCTGGTTCGCCCTGGTCGATCTCTACCGCTATCCGAACGTGCGCGCCCTCGCCGGCCATCTGGCGCCGCGGAAGCCCGGCGCGCTCGGCAGCCTCGCCGCGGCGCGCGAACGCGGACTGCGCTCGCGCGGCCTGCCGGCATCCCTTCCCGAAAGCGTGACGACAGGCGGCTCGCATGACTGACCAGGTTCCCGAGCGTGCGATCGCGATCGTCGGCATGGCCGGCCGCTTTCCCGGCGCGCCGGATATCGCCAGGTTCTGGCAGAACCTGCTGGACGGCGTCGAATCCGTCACCAGCTTCGACCCCGCCGAGCTCGAGGACGGTTTCGACGCGGCGACGCGGGCGCTCCCGAACTTCATCCCGGCGAAGCCGATCCTCGACGGCGTCGAGCTGTTCGACGCGCCCTTCTTCGGCATGCTGCCGCGCGAAGCGGCGCTCACCGATCCGCAACAGCGCCTGCTGCTGGAATGCGCCTGGGAGGCGCTCGAGGACGCCGGCTACGATCCCGCCGCGCCGGGCCAGTGCATCGGCGTCTTCGCCGGCGCCACCTCCAGCACCTACCTGCTCCACAATCTGTTCCGGGACCGGTCCGCCGTCGCCGACTACACCTCGAACTTCCAGATCGGCAACCTGCCGATGCTGGTCGGCTCCGCCGCTGATTTCACCGCGACGCGCATCGGCTACAAGCTCGGCCTCACCGGCCCTTGCGTCGCCGTCCAGTCCGCCTGCTCGACCTCGCTGCTGGCCGTCGCCCAGGCCGTGCAGAGCCTGCTCTGCCATGGCTGCGACATGGCCCTGGCCGGCGGCGTCTCGATCACCTTTCCGCAACGGCGCGGCTATCTCGCCCAGGAGGGCGGCATGGTCTCGACCGACGGGCATTGCCGCGCCTTCGACAGCGGTGCCAACGGCACGATCTTCGGCAGCGGCGCCGGCCTTGTCGTGCTGAAGCGGCTCGAGGACGCGCTCGCCGACCGCGACCAGATCTACGCCGTGATCCGCGGCGTCGGCGTCAACAATGACGGCGCCGGCAAGGTCGGCTTCGCCGCGCCGAGCGTCGACGGCCAGGCCGCCGCGATCGCGATGGCCCACGCCGCGGCCGGCATCGATGCGGGCTCGATCGGCTATGTCGAATGCCACGGCACCGGCACGCCGATGGGCGACCCGATCGAGGTCGCTGGCCTCACCGCCGCCTTCCGCCTGACGACGGAGGAGCGCGGCTTCTGCGCGCTCGGCTCGGTGAAGTCCAACATCGGCCATCTCGACGCCGCGGCCGGCGTCACCGGCCTGATCAAGGCGTCGCTCGCGGTCAAGGCCGGCATCCTGCCGGCGAGCCTGCACGTCACGCGGCCGAGCCCGGCGCTGGAGTTGCCGGAGAGCCCGTTCTTCATCGCCGACCACAGGCAGGAATGGCCGGACCGGAACGGCCCGCGTCGCGCCGGCGTCAGCGCCTTCGGGGTCGGCGGGACCAATGTCCATCTCGTGCTGGAGCAGGCGCCCGCGAGCGAGGCCGCGGCGCCGGCCCGCCGCAACCAGATCCTGGTGCTCTCGGCCCGCAGCGCGACCGCGCTCGCTGCGGCACGGGACCGTCTCGCGGAGCATCTCGAAGCCCATCCCGAGCAGGATCTCTCCGACATCGCCTTCACCACGCAGACGGGGCGGCGCCCCTTCCCTCACCGCCTCGCCGTCGCCGCCTGCAGCCATGCCGAGGCCGCCGCGGCCCTGCGCAAGCACAACGCCGATCGCGCCGCCGCGGTGACTGGCGCCGGCGACCTCGTCTTCATGTTCCCCGGACAGGGCGCCCAATACCCCCAGATGGCGCGGGAACTCTATGCGGGCGAGCCGGTCTTCCGCCGGACGGTCGACCTCTGCTGCGAAGTGCTGAAGCCCGGCCTCGGGCTCGACCTGCGCGGCGTTCTCTATCCGAGCAATGGCGGCGATCCGGAGCGGCTGTCGGCAACGGTGCTCGCCCAGCCGGCGATCTTCACGGTCGAATACGCGCTGGCCCAGTTGCTGATGAGCTGGGGCCTCCAGCCTTCCGCCATGATCGGCCACAGCGTCGGCGAGTTCGCCGCGGCCTGCCTCGCCGGCGTCTTCTCGCTGGAGGATGCCCTGTCGCTCGTCGCGACGCGCGGCCGCATGATGCAGGACCTGCCGGGCGGTGCGATGCTGGCCGTGCGCCTGCCCGATGCCGAGGCGGCGGCATTGGCGAGCGGCGGCATCTGTGTGGCCGCGGTCAACGCGCCCGGCATGAGCGTGCTGGCCGGCCCGTTCGAGGCGATCGCGGCGCTGGAAGCCGCGCTCGCGCAGCGCGGGATCACGCACCGGCGCCTGCAGACCTCGCACGCTTTCCATTCCGGCATGCTCGACCCGCTGATCGCGCCTTTCACCGAGGCGGTATCGGCCATCGATCTCCGCGAGCCCGAGCTGCCCTACATCTCCGGCGTGACAGGCGACTGGGTCACGGCGGCGCAGACCACCGATCCCGCCTATTGGGCGCGGCACGCGCGCGAGCCCGTGCGCTTCGCCGACGGCATCGCCACGCTGGCGCGTGGCCTGTCACCCGTCCTGCTCGAGGTGGGCCCCGGCGCCGCGCTGGCGAGTTTCGCACTGCAGGGCGCCGGCGCGGGCCGGGCCGCCATTTCCTGCTTGCCCGATGCCCAGGGCGACGCCGAGGGCATGCTCGCCGCAGCGCTCGGGCGCCTGTGGACCGTCGGCATCGCGCCGGACTGGCCGGCCTACCAGGCCGGCGGCAGGCCGCGTCGCGTCTCGCTCCCGACCTATCCGTTCGAACGCAGCCGGCATTGGATCGAACCTCCCGCGTCGTCGATCCCCGCCGCCCCGGCCGTGCCCGCGGCCGCGCCCGCTCAGCCTCTTCCCACTCAACCCGCGCAGGAACCGGCCATGGACCGCCACGCTGACACCGATATCCCGCTAGGCCGTTCGGAGCTCGGCAGCCGGGTCGCGGCGATCTTCGAGAACCTGTCGGGGCGTCCTTTCGGCGAGGGCGAAACGGAGGCGAGCTTCGTCGAGCTCGGCTTCGACTCGCTGTTGCTGACGCAGGCCGCGCAGAGCCTCCAGACCACGTTCGGCGTCCAGATCCGCTTCCGCCAGCTCCTCGACGACCTGCCCAGCGTCGAGGAGGTGACGCGCCACATCGCCGCGCTGCGCCCCCAGGAGGCGGCGGAGCCGGCGGCCGCCGCTCAGGCCGCGATACCGGCTGCGCCGGCGGCCCCCGCTCCTTCTCCCGCCGTCGCCGCACCGGCGATCGCGACCGGGCGGCCGAGCGGCTCGGGCCTGGATGCGCTGATGCGCGAGCAGCTCGACGTGATGGCGCGCCTGATGGAACGCCAGCTCCAGGCCTTCAGCGGCCAGGCCGCGGCACCGGCCGCCCAGAGCGCAGCGCCGGCACCGCAGGCCTCGCCCGCGCTGGCGCC